>NZ_JBXAHY010000005.1:0-330883 GCF_058795655.1 Chryseobacterium sp. GW823-FHT05E08
GAGCGAGTCTTAGTTTAATTAAATGCTTTCTCTTTTTCTAAAGATATTATTTTTCTTTCTGCAAATCTAAAGGAGCGGAGTCGAAGCATCTCATAAAAATTTTTAACCCAATAATTTATTTTTCAGTTTATTAAACTGATATTCTATTTTATCTAAACATAGATTTCCAATACTTCCCTGATGAGTATGATTAAGATTTCCGATTTCAAAATCAAACTCATTATTTTCAATCTCCTGCCCTACTTTTACATACGCATCACGGAATGAACTCCCATTTTTCACCTCTTCATTTATTTTCTCTACGCTGAAAAGATATTTATACTTTTCGTCTTCCAGAATTCCATCTTTCACCTGAATATTTGGCAATGTATAACTTAAAATCTCCAAGCATTCTTTTAAAGAATCAATGGCCGGGAAAAGAATTTCCTTCGTCAGCTGCATATCTCTGTGATAACCTGAAGGCAGGTTATTTGTTAACAAAATAAACTCATTCGGCAACGACTGGATTCTGTTGCAACGTGCACGAACCAATTCGAAAATATCAGGATTTTTCTTATGTGGCATGATGCTGCTTCCCGTTGTAAACTCTTTAGGAAAGCTTATAAAATCAAAATTCTGACTTAAATACAGGCAAACATCATAAGCAAATTTCCCCAATGTTCCAGCCAAAGTTGCCATTGCCATCGATAACATTTTCTCTGATTTTCCACGCGTCATTTGAGCATACACCGAATTGTAATTCATCGACTGAAAGCCTAAATTATAGGTCGTACTCTCACGGTCGATCGGGAAAGACGAACCATATCCCGCCGCAGAACCCAATGGATTTTTATTAATGATATTTTTAACAGAGAACAACATTTCAACATCATCTAACAATGCTTCAGCATAAGCTCCAAACCACAACCCAAACGATGATGGCATCGCAATCTGTAAATGCGTATAACCGGGAAGCAGAACATTTTTATGCTGTTCTGCCAGTTTGATTAATATTTGAAAGAATTCATCTGTCAGTGCCGCAATTTCACGAATTTCATCAACTAAATATAGTTTGATATCCAATAAAACTTGGTCATTTCTTGAACGTGCGGTATGAATTTTTTTTCCTGTATCCCCTAATTTTTCAATTAAGATAGATTCTACCTGCGAGTGAATGTCTTCTGCAGTTTTATCAATTTCAAAAGTTCCGTTGTCGATATCTTTCAAAATTTCTTCCAAAACAGATAACATCTGCTCTGATTCTTCATTGGAAATAATTCCAACTTCTGCCAACATTTTACAGTGCGCCATCGAGCCTTTGACGTCGTATTTCGCTAAACGCTCATCAAAATCAAGATCTTTCCCGACCGTAAATTTATTGACTAATATATTGGTGGCAAGGTCATCCTTCTGCCATATTTTTTTCATATTTTTTTCTTTAAAAATTTAGTTTGTTTTGACAACTCAGCAGGACACCCTTATTATTTTGTACAAGTCTTTCATTTCTAATTCAATTTTTGCATAAATCTTTATTAAAAATATTTCAAACTTCATTGCCTGCTGAGTAAGGCCAAAACATTAAAAAACTAATATTATATTTCTTTTGTCTTGAAACAAAAGAAACAAAAATTCAAGACTGGAAACTTCCGCTAAAAAATATTTTTATTCTCTAAAAATCCCAAAACTCGTGCGAATTGAATATTGGTTCTTCGATTCGATATTTGTCTCGCACTCAAACAGTGGGATTTTCTTGACGTTCATAAAACTATTTTTCTTAACGCTCCATTTTCCTAAGTCGTTTTATAAAACTTTTTCAAGGATTTGAATATAAATATCAATCCCTTCTTTTATTTCATTTATATATATGTACTCATCCGCTGTGTGAGAACGCCTACTGTCGCCAGGACCGATTTTCACTGATGTACACGGAATAATCGCCTGATCGGACGAAGTTGGAGAGCCGTAAGTTGTCCTTCCGATTTCCAAACCAGCTTGTACAAAAGGATGATCCATTTCGATTTTTGAAGAATTTAGCCTGAAAGATCTTGCCGTTAAGGTTGATTTCATCTGTGATTGGATAATTTCAAATGCCTCTTCATTGGAATATTCATCCGTCACCCTAACATCCAACGTAAAAGTGCACGATTCCGGAACTACATTATGCTGAACTCCGGCATGAATTCCAGACAATGTAACTTTAACTTCACCCAAATAATCCGAAACCTTTGGAAATTTGAAGTTTAAGATCTGTTGCAGATCTTCCATACATTTCACAATCGAGTTATCGTCGTTAGGATGAGCGGCGTGAGAAGGAGTACCTTTCATTTCCCCGTCAATAACCAAAAGTCCTTTTTCTGCGATTGCCAGATTCATCTGCGTTGGTTCTCCTACGATGGCAAGCTCGATATTTGGTAGTTGGGGAAATAAAGCTTCAATTCCGTCAAAACCTGAAATCTCCTCCTCAGCCGTCAAAGCAACAACTAAATTATATTTTAAATCTTCTTGAGCATAAAAATGCAAAAAAACCTGCGCCATCGAAACCAGAGAAGCTCCTGCATCATTACTTCCCAATCCGAATAACTTTCCATCCTTCTCAATGGCAAGAAACGGATCTAAAGTGTAAGCTTTATTTGGTTTTACCGTGTCATGATGGGTATTCAACAAAATTGACGGCTTGAAAACATCAAACTTTTTGTTCACCGCCCAGATATTATTTTTAAAACGTTTTGTTGGAATCTGATGTTTTTTGAAAAAATTTTCAATCTCCATCGACGTATTAAATTCATCCTTGCTGAATGACGGAATTTCAATCAGTTTTTTCAACAAATCCACTGCATTATTCAGTAATTCTTCTTTATTATAAACAGATTTCAGTTCCTGCATGATGATTTTCTATGTGGTTTTTTAGTTCGGTTTCTTTAATTAAGAATACCTTATTGACTTTATTTTTTACAGCTCCCAAAGCGTTTTCTAACTTTGGAAGAATTCCTTTATGAAGTTTCCCTTCCTCTTTTAAGGTTGAAAATTCTTCTTCTGAAATATTTTTTATAACAGATTCCGGATTGTTTATATCTTCCAAAACGCCTTCTTTATCGAAACAATACAACAATTCAACATCATATTTTATTGATAAAGCCTGAGCAATTACCGAAGCAATCGTGTCTGCATTTGTATTAAAAAGATGTCCTTTTTTATCATGAGTAATCGCAGAGAATACAGGAACCAATTCAAGCTTCAATAACTTTGAAATCAACTTTCTGTTGACGCTTTTTTCAGTAATATCTCCTACAAACCCGAAATCTATTTCGGCGTGTTCTCTTTTTTTAGCCTTAATTAAGTTGGCATCAGCCCCCGAAAACCCCATTGCTTTGCATTTTTTATGCTGAAGTTTTGCCACAATGTTTTTGTTGATTCCTCCCGCATACACCATCGCTACAATATCCAATGTATCTTTATCTGTGATTCTTCGTCCGTTAATCATTTTCTGTTCAATGCCTAGTTTATCAGCCAATGTGGTTGCTAATTTTCCGCCTCCATGAACCAGAATTTTCTTTTCCTGAATATCAGAAAACTGCTCCAGAAATTCGTTCAATAATTCCTCATCATCAATTAAAGCACCGCCGATTTTTATGATGTATAATTTTTCTTTCATTATAAACACTTTTATGATCCTTGTCAAGGTTTAAAACCTTGACAAGGATTGAAGGAATTTCTGTTATTTTGAATTGATTTCATCCAAAATTTCAGAAAAAACTGCCTGAGCCGAGAAAATTCGGTTTTTTGCCTGTTGGTAAATGATAGAATTTTCACCATCCATTACCTCATCACTCAATTCCACATTACGACGAACCGGAAGACAGTGCATTACTTTTGCCTGATTGGTATTGGCTAATTTTTCGTTCGTCAACATCCAGTTTTCTTTTACTTCAGGCATTGCTGCATAATCATCAAAAGACGACCAGTTTTTCACATACACAAAATCTGCATCTTTCAATGCTTCATCCTGATTATGGATTATTTTAACATCTTTGGTGAAGTTTTTATCCAAATCATAACCTTCAGGATTCGCAATCACCAATTCCACATCCATTTCCTGCATCCATTCTGCGAAAGAATTTCCTACCGCATGGGCAATTGGTTTGATGTGAGGAGCCCAAGTTAAAACCACTTTCGGTTTTTTTTCTTCCTTCCAGTTTTCTGTAATCGTGATACAATCTGCCAAACTTTGTAAAGGGTGACGCGTTGCAGATTCCAAAGAGATAACCGGAACTTTTGCATGTTGCTCGAACTGACTTAAAATACTTTCGTTAACATCATCTTCCTTGCTTTTCATTCCAGCGAAACAACGAACCGCAATGATGTCACAATATTGATTTAACACTTCAATAGCATCTTTTATGTGTTCAACGGTGTCGCCGTTCATCACAGCTCCGTCTGCAAATTCCAGATTCCAGGCCTCTTGAGCTGCGTTTAACGTTAATACATTTAACCCTAAATTTTGTGCCGCAATCTGGCTGCTTAAACGAGTTCTCAAACTTGAATTCAAAAATACAAGTCCGATTGTTTTTCCTTTCCCCTTTTCGGTTTCCGAAAGAGGATTTTCTTTAATTTGTAAAGCTTTTTGTATGATTTCCTGCAAGTTTTCAACATCACTTACAGAGGTGAATTTTTTCATTTTGAATTGATTTTAAACCAAAAATTTTTAACACTTTAGTACACTTTAGAAGTTTTATAATATTGAAATATTTAGAACACATGAGTTGAAAATCAAAGATTTTCAAAATCTTAAGTGAACTTCTTCAACTTTATTTTTTAACTTAATTAAACTAAAGTGTTTAAAATTTTGTGGTTAATTAAAATTTAAAGATTTTCTAAAACAGTTTTCAAAGCACTGATGAATAAATCAGTTTCTTCTTTTCTAATGTTAAGCGCCGGAAGAATCCTCAACACAGCCTTATCATTGGAGTTTCCGGTGAAAATATGATGATTGTACAACAAGCTGTTCCTCACTTCCGAGCAATCCCTGTCGAGTTCAATTCCAATCATCAAGCCTTTCCTTCGGATCGTTTTAATATGTGAAAAATCTTTAATTTCATTTTCAATATATTCGCCTATTTCCTGAGCATTTTGGATGAGATTTTCATCTTTCATTACGTCTAAAACCGCAATTGCAGCGACACAAGCTAAGTGATTTCCGCCAAAAGTTGTGCCCAATAAACCATTGCTTGCCTGAAATTTCGGATGAATCAATACTCCGCCAATTGGAAAGCCATTCCCCATTCCTTTTGCCGTTGTAATGATATCTGCTTCAACTCCAAATTCCTGATGAGCAAAGAAATATCCGCTTCTTCCGTACCCTGATTGAACCTCATCTAAAATCAAAACCGTATTGTATTTTTCACACAGTTCTTTGATTTTAGTTAAAAATTCAACCGTTGGAATCATAATTCCTCCAACTCCCTGAATTCCTTCAATAATTACAGATGAAATTTCACTTCCATGATTTTCAAAAACAATTTCAAGCTGTTCTATATTATTCCATTCAGACTTAATAAATCTTTCGTCATAGTTTACGGGAGCTACAATTTTAGGATTATCAGTCACAGAAACCGCTGCTGAAGTTCTTCCATGAAACGAACCTGAAAAATACAGCACTTTACTTTTTCCGTTATGGAAAGAAGCCAGTTTTAAAGCATTTTCGTTCGCTTCAGCTCCTGAATTGCATAAAAACAAATTGTAATCTTCCAACCCTGAAAGTTTTCCTAATTTATCAGCTAGTTCAGTCTGTAATTCGTTTTGAACCGAGTTTGAATAGAAAGATATTTTATCTAACTGGTTTTTTAATTGAGTTTGATAATGCGGATGGTTGTGCCCGATAGAAATCACTGCGTGACCTCCGTAAAAATCAAGATATTTTTCTCCTTTATCGTCCCAAAGAAATGATCCCTGAGCTTTTACCGGATTTATGTTGAATAATGGATATACGTTGAATAAATTCATTTTCTAGTTGATTGTTTTTGGTTGATAGTTGCTGGTTTTACAACTTCATTTTATTATATTTTCTTTTGTCTTGAAACAAAAGAAACAAAAGTTCAAGACTGGAAACTTTCGCTAAAAAATATTTTTGTTCTCTAAAAATTCTAAAACTTGCGCGAAATTGATATTTGTTCTTCGACTCGACATTTGTCTCGCGCTTCGAACAATTGAATTTTGTTAACGTTCACAAAATTATTTTTCTTAACGCTCCATTTTCCTATGTCGGTTTTGATTCGAGTTTTTAAAATTAATTAAAACTACGATAGAGATGCTTCGACAAGCTCAGCATGACAAACCTTTTACTTTGATATTAAAATGCTATTGGTTTCAAGTTTAATCCTGAATTTTCTTCCCAGTCCATTGCAAGATTCATGTTTTGAACAGCCTGCCCGGACGCTCCTTTCAACAAATTGTCAATCGCTGAATGAATAACCGCAACATTTCCACTCTTTTCTATATGAATCACACAGCGATTGGTATTGACAACCTGCTTTAAATCAATTGCTTTTTCGCTTACCTTTACAAAAGGTTCATCTGCATAAAAATCCTTAAACAATTGATGAATATCTGAAAGTTCTAAATCTGTTTTCACCGTGGAACTCGTAAAAATCCCTCTCGCAAAATCCCCTCTCCATGGAACAAAATTCAGACTGATTTCATTTGTATTAAAAGAAATTAATTGCTGTAAAATCTCATCCACATGCTGGTGGGTCAAAGTTTTATAGGCTGAAATATTATCATTCCTCCAGGTAAAATGCGTCGTTGCCTGCAAAGACTGACCCGCTCCTGTAGAACCTGTAATTCCCGTTGTGTACACTTCATTCAACAATCCTTTTTGAGCTAATGGAAGCAAAGCAAGTTGAATCGCCGTAGCAAAACATCCCGGATTTGCAATACTTTTCGCTCCTAAAAGTTGTTTTTTGTTGATTTCAGGCAGACCGTAGATAAAATTTCTTTTTGCGAAATTTCCATCTAAACGAAAATCATTTCCTAAATCGATGACCAACGTTTCATCTTTTACCCTATTTTGAGCCAGCCAATTCTGACTTTCTTTGTGAGGAAGACATAAAAATAAAATATCTACCTCTTCAGGCTGATCTGTTAAAACCATTTCACAAACCGTCGTTAAATCCGGGTACAAATCTGAAATTTTTGTCCCCGAATTCGAACGACTATATAAAAAACTCAAAGACACATGAGGATGAAAAGCTAGCAGACGAACCAGTTCGCTTCCTGTGTAACCGTTGGCTCCGATGATTCCTGCTGTTTTATTAATTTCAATCATTTTTTATTTTTGCCATAGGTTTCACCTACGGCTACTATTATTGAACCCTGCGGATTCTCTGTTTATGTTGATCTTTTTTAATCCATAGGTTTCACCTACGGCTATTCGTATTGAACCCTGCGGGTTCATCATCAAAACGCTGAATTAATCTGATGATATATATTTAAGGAATTGCTTACAATTTTCGTGTAGCCTTTCACATCTTCGCCTGTCCACGCTCTGTTTGCTTCGCCATAACTTCCGAATTTATCAGACATTAAATCATGTTCAGATTCAATTCCATTTAAAATAAATCTGTACGGATGAAGCGTTACAAAAACTTTTCCGCTTACTGTTTTTTGAGAATCATCCAAGAAAGACTCGATATTTCTCATCACAGGATCTAAGAAAAGCGCTTCGTGAAGCCAGTTTCCATACCAGTCAGACAATTGAGATTTCATCATCTGCTGATATTTTGAGAGCGTATGTTTTTCCAATAAATGGTGCGCTTTGATAATCACAGACGCTGCTGCCGCTTCAAAACCTACTCTTCCTTTGATTCCGACAATTGTATCTCCAACATGGATGTCACGACCGATTCCGTAAGCTGAAGCTAATTCTTCAATTTTTTGAATCGCGTAAACCGAGTGTTCAAAGTTCTCTCCATTCACTGCTACAACTTCACCATTTTTAAACTCAATTTCCAACTCTGAAGGCTGAGTTTCTTTAATTTGCGAAGGAAAAGCTTCTTCAGGAAGATAATTTCTTGATGTTAAGGTTTCTTTTCCACCGACTGAAGTTCCCCAAAGTCCTTTATTCACAGAATATTGTGCTTTTTGGAATTCCATTTCATAACCGTGGATTTTTAAAAACTCAATTTCTTCTTCACGGGATAAAGCCATATCACGAATTGGCGTAATAATTTCCACATTTGGACACATTACCTGAAAAATCAAATCAAAACGAACTTGATCATTTCCAGCACCTGTACTTCCGTGAGCGATAGCGTCAGCCTCGATTTCAATCGCAAATTTTGCAATTTCCTGCGCCTGAATCGTACGTTCAGCACTTACAGACAAAGGATAGGTATTGTTTTTCAACACATTACCAAATATCAAATACTTTACGCAAGAATTATAATAATCTTCCTGAGCATCAACACACCTGTATTCTTTTACCCCAAGATTGAAGGCTTTTTTCTCCAGTTCTTTTTCCTCTTCTTTAGAAAAACCTCCGGTATTTACAGTGACTGCATATACTTCATATCCAAGTATTTCACTCAAATATTTGGCACAGTAAGAGGTATCTAGACCTCCGCTAAATGCTAAGATTACTTTCTTGCTCATTTCTATATTGATTTTCGGGTTGATCACTTACAACACCATTTACTTTATTATTATCGGGAACGAAAAGCATTGCTGTACAAAGGCAGTTTTTACGTTCTTTTTTCATTAAAATTTCATAATTCACACAGTTTTTGCAACCGTTCCAGAATTCTTCATCCTGTGTCAATTCAGAATAAATTACAGGTTTGTATCCTAAGTCACTATTGATTTTCATCACTGCCAAACCTGTTGTCAATCCAAATACCTTCGCATTCGGATATTTATCTCTAGATAACTGGAAAACTTTATTCTTAATTAAAGTAGCGACTCCTCTGTTCCTGAATTTTGGCGAAACGATTAATCCGGAGTTGGCCACAAACTGACCATGTGACCAAGTCTCTATATAACAGAAACCTACCCATTCGCCGTTTTCAGTGGCTATTACAGCATTACCATCTGAAATCTTTTTACTTAAATATTCTATGGAACGTTTTGCGATGCCCGTCCCTCGTCGCTGTGCAGAATCATACATTTCCTGCTGTATTTCACTCACATACATTAAATGTTCGCATGAGGAAATTTCTATTTCCATTTATTTATCTGAATTTTTTGGCAAATTTAAAGCATTACAACTTTAAAAACCAAATAAAAAAGATATTATTTTTGTTAAATTAAAATAAACAGGTAAAATTATCTTTATAAGAAAATACAACTTTGCTAATTTATTATATATTTGCTAAAATGCTATATATGGAAAGTAATTGCCCCAAATGCAACAGCAATAAAATTGTAAAAAGCGGAATCATCAACGAGAAACAAAGGTTCCTTTGTAAGGACTGCAACTATTATTTTACGGTTAAAAAATTAGGCAAAAGAATTGACGATTATTATGTAACAAAAGCACTTCAACTTTATCTTGAAGGCTTAAGTTTCCGTGAAATAGAAAGAATTATCGGAGTTTCTCATGTCACGATAAGTTCGTGGATCAAAAAATATAATATCACAAGACCACCGCATTCTGAATTCCATCCGGTATATAAAATTTTAAAGCAAAATGAATTAATTGAATATATCGCTCAAGAAGAAAATCTTAAAAACTCAGGAATTATTATCACTCAGTTTGCAGATAAATATATGTTGATTAAATGGGAAAGATTTAAGAAATAATACTTATATTCAATTGTAAATAAGTTAATTATGAATTTTACTCTCGCAGCAATTATTGTATTTTGAAAAATTAATTTATAAAATTTTTAACTTTAATTAATATCAAACTATATTATTACCACTAATATATATTAAATTTTCGTAAACAAATTATTAATTACAATTTGGCTTTCACAAAATTAACGCCAAAAAATTGATAATTTATGAAGAAAATACTCACATTTATTGGATTAGCTCTAATCAGTAATTCTTTATACTCACAAGGTTCTCCCGACTACGGAAGTGGACTCAAATTAAACCTCAATCCGCAAGGTGATAAATATGTCAGGTTTATCTTATGGGATCAATTTTGGTTAAGAAATACCCAAATGAACCCAGAAAGTATGGTTGGCGGAGAACCAACAGACAATTCATGGAGTTTAGGAAACAGGCGATTACGTGTTTTAGCGTACGCTCAGATTTCTAAAAGATATATGATTCTTGCTCATTTTGGGATTAATAATCAAACGTTTATCAACGGCGGAGGCTCAGGAACTTCAGGAACAGGAGGTTATGGAAACGGGAAAAAGCCTCAAATGTTTTTCCACGATGCCTGGAATGAATACGCAGTTATTTTACCTGGAGAAGCCGGAAAATTCAGTTTATCTTTGGGTGCGGGACTTCATTATTACATGGGACTTTCCCGTATGACAATGGCTTCTACATTGAATTTCCTAACCGTCGACTCCCCTATTTTTTCATGGCCGTTGATCGACAACTCAGATCAGTTTGCAAGACAATTAGGAATGTTTGCTAAAGGAAAATACGGCAAATTAGAATATCGTTTTAGTTTAAATAAGCCTTTTGCAACAGATTTAGTTCCAGTAAATGTTACTGATCCCACAAAAGCCGTAGCAGTTGATAATAACGGAAATCCTAATTTTTCAAAAGCAGGTTATGTTGAATATCAGTTTCTTGACGAAGAATCCAATACGCTTCCTTTCAAAGTAGGTTCTTATTTGGGAACAAAAAAAGTTTTCAATCTTGGAGCAGGTTTTTATCATCAAAAAGATGGTACCCGAACTTCTATTAATTCAGCGATAGAAAAACATGACATTACGCTTGTTGCAGTCGATGCTTTCGCAGATATTCCTTTGGGAAATGCTAAAAATAAAATGGCAGTTTCTGCTTATGCAGGCTATTACAACTATCAATTCGGTCCCAATTATATCAGAAATTTAGGCATTATGAATATTGCTTCTTCCGATCCCAATTTTATCGGTGATAAAGCCATTGCAGGAGCAGGAAATCTACAACCAACCATCGGTACAGGTAATATTATCTACGCGCAGGCGGGTTTACTTCTACCAAATCAGGCAGAAAAACCTAAAGTAAGAATCCAGCCTTTTGCGGCTTATACTCATAAAAGTTTTGATGCTTTAGAAAAATCATCTTCACAGTTTGATATCGGAGCGAATTGGTTTATAGACGGTCATCATGCGAAAATCACTACGCAATATTCAACACGACCAGTTTATACGAGCCCGACAAAAAGTCCATCTTCCAAAGGGGAATTTATTATGCAATTTCAAATTTATTTATAAAAACTTCAAAATTTTAACCACAAAAGATACAAAAGCTATTCTGCTGTTAAGAAAACAAAGTTTATAAAAGATTTCTTAAACTTATATGTTTTTCTTATTGCAATTTAATAATAAACTTAAAAATAACTAATGTGTTAATCTTTTGTCTCTTTTGTGGTTAATTAAAAATAAACTATAAAAACTCAATATCAATTTAACTAACATCAAAATCAAGCAATATGAGCGAAAATCATCACGATACCTACGAAAATATGACCGAAAAGCAGAAAAACCGCACCATTTGGAGCGTGATCACTGCCTCGTCACTTGGTACATTAATAGAATGGTACGACTTCTATATTTTTGGAAGTTTGGCCGTTGTTTTAGCAACGAAATTCTTTCCGTCAGATAATCCTACCGCAGCATTTTTATCTACGCTTGCAACTTTTGCTGCCGGATTTGTGGTAAGACCTTTTGGAGCTTTATTCTTCGGAAGACTAGGAGATATTATTGGAAGAAAATATACTTTTTTGGTTACTTTATTAATTATGGGATTTTCAACTTTCCTCATCGGATGTATCCCGAGTTTTGAAACTATTGGATATCTTGCGCCGGTTTTAGTTTTAATTTTAAGACTATTACAAGGTTTGGCGCTGGGCGGAGAATACGGAGGTGCCGCGACTTACGTTGCAGAATACGCCCAGCCCCACAGAAGAGGTTATTGGACTTCATGGATTCAAACGACTGCAACTGCAGGGCTTTTCATTTCATTAATTGTTATTTTAATTACTAAAAATACCCTTTCTGCTGAAGAATTTGAAGGTTGGGGATGGAGAGTTCCTTTCTGGATCTCAATTTTAATGGTGGGAGTTTCTTATGTCATCAGAAAAAACATGAAAGAATCTCCACTTTTTGCTAAAGCTAAAAGTGAAGGAAAAACTTCAAAAAATCCTTTAAAAGAAAGTTTTGGGAATAAATACAACTTCAAATTTGTCTTATTGGCATTATTCGGAGCGGCGATGGGACAAGGGGTAATCTGGTACACCGGACAATTTTATGCCATGAGTTTCCTTCAAAAAGTAATGAACGTAGAATCTTCACAGGTCGATTCTTTAATGGCAACTGCCTTATTGATGGGGACTCCTTTCTTCGTATTTTTCGGTTGGTTGTCAGACAAAATCGGGAGAAAAGCCATCATGATGACCGGAATGCTGGTTGCAATTCTAGCCTACAGACCAATTTATGATGCAATGTTTAAAAGTGTAAATCTTGAAACCAAAACCGTCGCAGCCAACGGAATTACAGAAAAAAGAACTGCAAAAATTCATAAAGATATCGCCTCAGATAGCCTTGTCAATTTCCATAAAGAAATATTGTACACAGACGGAACTTTAATTAAAAAAGACAGTGTAGTCCATTGGTCACCGAGCGGTGTTGTGATGAAAGACGGAAAAGCCGAAGAGCCAAAAGTTTCTCAAACCGTGAAATTAGCCGACAATACAAAATGGTATTTGGTGTTTTTGGTATTCATTCAAGTGATATTTGTAACGATGGTTTATGGTCCGATTGCTGCTTTCTTGGTAGAAATGTTCCCGGTGAGAATCCGTTATACATCGATGTCTTTACCGTATCATATTGGAAACGGGGTGTTTGGAGGACTTCTTCCTGCCGTTGCAACTTATTTAGTGACCGTTGGCAAAGATGCAGGACATCCGACCTGGTATCTTCAAGGGCTTTGGTATCCTATCGGAGTTGCCGCAGTCTGTTTGCTCATCGGAATGATATATCTTAAAAATAAGAACAATAATATTCACGATTAAGCATTGAATCACTCAATTTTTCATTAATTTTAATACTACTAAAATGGACACACTAAAAAAAATATTTGGCATTATCTGGATCTTAGCAGCTCTCGTGGTGGGATATTTCGGGATAACGGTCATGGGAATTCCAAAGATCACTTCGGGAAAACAGGAAGATCTGGTATTCGGAATCATAATTCTATTTGTTTTGATGCCGATTATTTCTGGCGGATTAGCAATTTTCGGCTACTATTCTTTAACAGGAGAATATTCTGACGATAAAGCCTAACCCATAAAATCATGAATGATAATTGATAAATGATGAGTTAAAACACCGTCAATTTATCAATTATCATTTATTAATTATCACTTATGAAAAAGAGACACGAACAAAAATTAATACTTCTGAGCATCGGACTTCTAGTTGCCTTCAGTATTCCTATTTCGTTGTTATTCAACAGTGAAAAGGAAGTCTTTGGCTATCCGATGATCTTAATTTACGTGTTCGCAGTCTGGATGATTTCCATTATTATCTCTTTTGTAATCGTAAAAAAATATGATGAGTAGTTTCGCGTTATTTATCGTTGTTTTGATCTATTTGGCACTTTTATTCTTAGTCGCTCATTTGGCGGAGAAGAAAAAAAGCAAAGTCTGGATCAACAATCCTTACATCTACGCATTGTCTTTGGCTGTGTATTGCACGGCTTGGACGTACTACGGAAGCATCGGCGTTGCAGCTACAAGCGGGCTTAATTATCTTCCGATTTATATCGGTCCCATCATGGTAATTCCTGCATGGATTTACATTAATACCCGAATTGTAAGAATTTCAAGAGTTAATAAAATAAGTAGTTTAGCAGATTTTATTTCGTTAAGATATGGGAACAGCAGAAGTTTTAGCGCGATTATTACGATCGTCTGTCTTTTGGCGATTGTCCCTTACATTGGTTTACAGATTAAAGCGATTTCCGAAACATTTCATTTGGTAACAGAAACACCAATGTCTAAAAACATTTTGACAGATAATGCCACTTTTGTGGTTGTTTTAATTGCTTTATTTTCATCCTATTACGGAACAAAATATGTTGATGCCTCAGAAAAACGCTTGGGAATTATTTCCGCTATTGCATTGGAAAGTTTTTTAAAATTATTTTTCATCATTATTTTAGGATTATTTGTTATTTATTATGCTTTTGACGGATTTTCAGACATTTATGAAAAGGCCAGTAAGTTTGAAGATTTTAAAGCAAAAAATACCTTCAACGGAATTGAAGGTGCGATGAACTGGATGGTTTTATGTTTGATTTCAGGAACAGCAATTTGTATTCTTCCGAGACAGTTTCACACAGCGATTGTTGAAAACAGACAGGAAAAACATATTAAAACTGCGATCTGGTTTTTTCCTCTTTATTTATTGATTTTCACCATTTTCATCTTCCCGATTGCTTGGGGCGGAAGATTGATTTTTGAAGGACAAAACGTGAATCCTGAGTTCTACTCTATTTTAATTCCGCAACATTTTGACAATACCTTAATTACGGTTTTCGTATTTCTTGGAGGATTAAGTTCTTGTATTTCAATGATCATTATTTCTGCGATTACTCTATCCATAATGCTTTCAAACAATTTGATTATTCCTTACGGTTTATTGGGAAAATTTAAATCAGAAAATGAAGTTCAGAACACCAGAAACATTACCAACATCAGGAAATTCAGCATTTTCGCATTGATTATCATGGCGTTCGGCTTTTATAAATATTTTATTTTAAAAACTTCGCTCGATTCTGTTGGCTTAATTTCATTTGTCGTGATCGGACAGTTGGCACCCGCATTTTTCGGAGCATTATTTTGGAGAAGAGGAACGTACAAAGGCGCAGTTATCGGATTGCTGGCAGGATTAGCAATTTGTTATTTCGGATTGATTATTCCGCAATATTACTTCTCCTATAATCAAGAATTAAAAGGAGTTTTGAGAGAAATGTACAATGCTTTTGATTTTTTCAGCATCTCTTTTTTGAGTAAAATTCCGCAGATTTTCTTTTGGTCAATGCTCGTGAATACTGCTTTATTTACAATCATTTCCGTGAGTGTAAAAGGAAATTACCGTGAAAGAAATTTCGCCGAATTATATGTTGATATTGATAAATACATTCAAAATCACGAAAACGCTTTCATTTGGCGCGGAACAGCTTATGTTTCAGATATTAAAAATATTTTAGAACGTTTTTTAGGTAAAAATAAAACTGAACAAGCATTAAGAATTTTCAATTTAAAATATAATATTGATTCTCAAACCGAAACTGCGGATTCAAGATTCATTAAATTTTCAGAAAACCTTTTGGCAGGGAGAATTGGAACCGCTTCTGCAAAGATTTTAATTGAAGGCGTAACCAAAGAAGATAAAATATCTTTAAAGGAAGTTTTAAATATTTTAGAAGAATCTAAAGAAAATATTACACTGAATAAAAAGCTAACCGAACAGTCGGATG
The DNA here is from genome assembly GCF_058795655.1 of Chryseobacterium sp. GW823-FHT05E08. Taxonomy (NCBI): domain Bacteria; kingdom Pseudomonadati; phylum Bacteroidota; class Flavobacteriia; order Flavobacteriales; family Weeksellaceae; genus Chryseobacterium; species Chryseobacterium sp. GW823-FHT05E08. The sequence continues at coordinate 15,625 of NZ_JBXAHY010000005.1, forward strand.
AACTTCAAAAACTTTCGGATGATTTAAGAAAAGCTAATGAAAGTTTAATCATTAAAGACCATCAAAAGGATGATTTCTTGGATTCTGTCGCTCATGAATTGAGAACTCCAATTACAGCAATTCGTTCAGCCGGAGAAATTTTAGCCGATGACGACGATATTCCTTTAGACATCAAAAGAGAATTTTTAAACAATATCATCACAGAATCCGACAGATTAAGTGAAATTATTAATGATATTTTGTATCTGGATAAATTGGAACATGGTGAAATTGCTTTAAATATTCAACAGAATAACATTCTTGAAACTTATAAAAAATCTGTAAATCCACTTCTTCATTTAATTCAGCAGAAAAACATTCATTTAAGCGAGGTGAATCTTTTAAATCAATTTATATTTGAATATGATGAAGCGAGGATGATTCAGTTATTTCAGAATATTTTAGGAAATGCCTTGAAATTCACAGACGATCAAGGAACGATACAAACTAAATTATCTGAAAAGGAAAATGAATTAACGATTAAAATCTTCAACACAGGAAAAACAATTCCTGAAGAAGATCTGGAAATGATCTTTGATAAATTTTATCAATCTAAAAACCAAAACATCCTAAAACCAACAGGAAGCGGATTGGGGTTGGCAATTTCCAAGAAAATTGTACAAGCCCAAGGCGGAACCATAAAAGCAGAAAACAGCGGATTGGGCGTGACTTTTATAATTACTTTGCCAAACAATAACTATGCAAACAACGACGAACCCGAAGGGTTCAACAACAGTAGCCGTAGGTAAAACCTATGGAAACGAATGAATAAAACACAAACCAGAACCCAAAAGGGTTCAATAATAAAAGTACAAATGAAAAATGGGAACATATCGACAAATATTTTATCATATTGTTTTCGGAACAAAACATCGGGAACCAACAATTAATGAAAATAATGAATCAGAGTTATACAAATATATTTGGGGTATTTTAAAGAATAAAAAATGTAAATTATACAGAATTAATGGAATGCCAGACCACATTCATATTTTTTGTGACCTGCATCCAAACATAAATCTCAGTAATTTGGTAAAAGATATAAAGGTTGCAACCAATTTATGGATGAAAGAATCGGCATTGTTTCCTGAATTTTTCGGATGGCAGGAAGGGTACGGAGCATTTACCACTTCAATAAGAGATAAAGAAAGAATTATAAACTATATAAAAAATCAAAAGGAACATCATAAAACGGAAACTTTTGAGGATGAATTTAAAAAGCTTTTAGCAGAACATGGAATCGAACCAGAATAAACATTGAATTAATAAAATTCAACCCTTGCGGGTTGGTTTAATGCAAATCATAATCCATATTACATAGGTTCCACCTACGGCTATTGAAATTGAATCCTTCGGATTCTCTAAAAACATATGAAAACAATGCAGTTGAATCATAAAAAAAATACAAAATGAAAAAGATAATCATTGCAGATGATGAACATAAAATATTGATGTCACTGGAATACAGTTTCAAGAAAAACGGCTACGACGTCTACATCGCAAGAGACGGAACCGAAGTATTGGAATTTTTAAAAACCATGATTCCTGACGTCATTCTACTCGACATTATGATGCCAAATTTAGACGGATACAGTACATTAGATATCATTAAACAAGACGAAAAATTAAAAGATACAAAAGTCATTTTTCTGAGCGCGAAAAATAATCCGAAAGACATTGAAAAAGGCTTAGAAATGGGAGCTGATGCTTATGTAACAAAACCTTATTCTATTAAAAAATTGATGCAGCAGATCGAGGAAATGTTTTAATTTAAACGCAAATAGCACTAATAAATTACACAAATAACACAATTATCATTCGTGCCATTTGTGAAAAGATTTGTGGCATTAGTGTTTAAAACCAAACACAAAAAATTAATATGAACACAGAGAGTTTATTTAAACAAAGCATAGAAGACAAAGAGAATTTCTGGAAAGAACAAGCTCAGGAAATCGATTGGTTTGAATTTCCTACCCAAATTCTTTCTAAAGACCAAAACGATTACACCCAATGGTACTCCGATGGCAAACTGAATATGTGCTATTTATGTATCGATAAACATATTGAAGACGGTTTCGGAGAGCAAATTGCCATTGTTTATGATTCTCCGGTTACCAATCAAAAAATACAGCACACTTTTAATCAAGCGAAAGAAGAAATTTCAAAACTGGCGGGAGGTTTGGCTTCTTTGGGACTGAAAAAAGGAGATACGGCTGTTATTTACATGCCGATGATTCCGCAGACGCTTTTTGCGATGTTGGCCTGTGCAAGAATTGGGGTCATTCATAATGTTGTTTTTGGAGGTTTTGCACCTCATGAATTGGTGGTGAGAATTGATGACTGCAAACCAAAAGCTTTAATTACGGCAACCGCTGGAGTAGAAATCGCCAAGAGAATTCCTTATTTACCATTGGTTGAAAAAGCGATTGAACTCGCTCAGGACAAAGTTGAAAATATTATCGTTTACAACAGAAAATTAGTCGAAAATCAACATGAAATGTTTGATGGATTAATTGATTACAAAGAATTAGTTCAAAAATCAGAACCAGTGGATTGCGTTTCAGTTGAGTCTACTCACCCACTCTATTTGCTGTACACCTCAGGAACTACAGGAAAGCCAAAAGGAATTACCCGCGATACAGGAGGTTACGCCACCGCGTTGAAATTTTCCATGAAATATATTTATGGAATTGATGAAGGAGATACTTTTTGGGCAGCGTCCGATTTTGGTTGGGCAGTTGGGCACAGTTTTTCGGTGTACGGACCTTTAATTAACAGAAACACCACCATTATTTTTGAAGGAAAACCCATCATGACTCCCGATGCAGGAACATTTTGGAGAATTATTTCAGAATATAAAGTTTCTGCGATGTTTACAGCTCCAACAGCAATTCGAGCGATTAAAAAAGAAGATCCGAATGGAGAATTGGTTAAAAAATATGATTTAAGCCATTTCAAAAAACAGTTTTTGGCAGGTGAAAGATGTGATGTTGCGACGTTGGATTGGTTTGAAAAACATATCGGAGTTCCCGCAATCGATCATTGGTGGCAGACAGAATCTGGTTGGCCAATGTTGGGTTTAATGACGTTTGATGATCATTATAAAATCAAAAGAGCTGCTGCAGGAAAACCAATTCCGGGATATGATATTAAAATTTTTGATGAAAACGGATATGAATTGGATGCTCATCAGGAAGGCTATTTAATTATAAAACTTCCACTTCCGCCAGGTTCATTATTAGGAATTTGGAATGATAATGAAAGATTCCAAAGCAGTTATTTATCACAATATAAAGGCTATTATTTTTCTGGAGACGGAGCCATAAAAGATGAAGACGGCTATATTTTTATTACAGGAAGAGTTGATGATGTCATCAATGTGGCAGGGCACCGACTTTCAACCTCAGAAATGGAAGAAATCGTTTCATCACATCCCGATGTTGCTGAATGTGCCGTTGTCGGAATTGATGATGATTTGAAAGGTCAGATTCCTTTTGCAACGGTTGTTTTGAAGAATGGTTCAACAATTTCGGAAGAAGAAGTAGAAAAAGATATTGTAAAATCGGTTCGTGAAAAAATCGGAGCCGTTGCCTGCCTTAAAAATGTGATGATTGTAAAACGTTTGCCCAAAACACGTTCAGGAAAAATTTTAAGAAAACTCATCAGAACATTATTAGACGGTAAAGAATTTCAGATTCCGTCAACGATTGATGATGAAAAAATCATTGAAGAAATTCAGCAAAAAATCGAGGAATATAAGGCTTAAACAAGAAATTAAGCATAAATTTAATTATAAATAAATTCAAATTTCAAAAACGAAAGGGATATGAGAAATTACTTAATAGAAGATCTTCCACATTATTTTGAAGAGTATAAAAACTCTATTAAAAATCCTAAAAAATTCTGGGACAAAATAGCAGATCAGAACTTCGTATGGTACCAAAGATGGAGCAAGGTGGTGAAGTATGATATGAATGAAGCAAAAATCGTTTGGTTTAAAAATGCAAAATTAAATATCACCAAAAACTGCATCGACAGGCACTTAAATGAAAGAGGCGAAAAACCCGCCATCATCTGGGAACCCAACGATCCGAAAGAAGCAGCACAACATATTTCTTACAACGAATTATACAATCGCGTCAACAAAACAGCCAATATTCTTAGAGATATGGGCATCGAAAAAGGCGACAGAGTCTGCATCTACCTTCCAATGATTCCTGAACTGGCGGTCACAATGCTAGCCTGTGCAAAATTAGGCGCTGTACATTCTGTTATTTTTGCAGGTTTTTCTGCATCAGCTGTAGCATCAAGAATTAATGATTGTGAAGCCAAAATGATCATCACATCAGACGGAAGTTATAGAGGAAGCAAAGTTTTAGATTTAAAAAGCATTGTGGATGAAGCGTTAGAAAAAACTCCAACCATCGAAAATGTTTTGGTAGTAAAAAGAACCCACAATGAGATCAAAATGAAAGAAGGCAGAGATCATTGGATAGCTCCTCTTTATGAAAAAGCCTCTCCGGATTTTGTAACTGTAATTATGGATGCAGAAGATCCGCTTTTTATCCTATATACATCAGGATCAACAGGAAAGCCAAAAGGAATGCTTCACACCTGCGCAGGTTATATGGTTTATACCGCCTATACTTTTAAAAACATTTTTAATTATCAGGAAAACGATATTTATTGGTGTACCGCAGACATCGGCTGGATCACAGGGCATTCATACATTCTTTACGGCCCTCTTTGTAACGGAGCGACCACTGTAATTTTTGAAGGAGTTCCTACTTATCCTGAGCCGGATCGTTTCTGGGAAGTTATTGAAAAACATAAAATTACGCAATTCTACACTGCTCCAACCGCAATTCGTTCATTAGCGAAAGAAAGTGCAGAATGGGTTGACAAACATGATTTGAGTTCATTAAAAGTAATCGGATCCGTTGGTGAACCGATTAATGATGAAGCTTGGCATTGGTTCAATGATCATGTTGGAAGAAAAAAATGTCCGATTGTAGACACATGGTGGCAGACAGAAACAGGCGGAATTATGATTTCACCGCTTCCGTTCATTACCCCAACAAAACCTACGTACGCTACTCTACCTCTTCCTGGCGTTCAACCTGTTTTGATGGATGATAAACGCAATGAAATCACAGGAAACCAAGTTACCGGAAACCTTTGCATCCGTTTTCCTTGGCCGGGAATTGCAAGAACAATTTGGGGTGATCACCAAAGATATAAAGAAACCTATTTCACTGCTTTTCCGGGAAAATATTTCACTGGTGATGGCGCTTTGAGAGATGAAGTTGGATATTACAGAATTACAGGTCGTGTGGATGATGTTATCATTGTTTCAGGGCACAATTTAGGAACTGCTCCGATTGAAGACAGCATCAATCAACACCCTGCTGTTGCGGAATCTGCGATTGTTGGCTATCCTCACGACATCAAAGGAAATGCTTTGTACGGCTATGTTGTTTTAAAAGAAACGGGAGAAAGTCGACAAAGAGAAAATTTGAAAAAAGAGATCAATCAGTTAATTTCAGATCAGATTGGACCGATTGCTAAATTGGATAAAATTCAGTTTGTTTCCGGACTTCCTAAAACTCGTTCAGGAAAAATCATGCGTAGAATTTTGAGAAAAATTGCGGAAGGTGATTTTAATAGTTTTGGAGATATTTCAACGTTATTAAATCCTGAAATTGTAGAGGAAATTAAGAACGAAAAAATATAAATTAAATTTAAGGTTGAGATGTTATTTAGGTTGATAAAACTCACCTTAAATTTAAACGACAAGATCAATAGGAACGGGCTTTAGCCCGTTTTCTTTTTAAGAATACAATCAATTGACTTTAATCAAAACCTGAATTATAAACTAACATAAATTTAAACACACATTCAATAGATATTCTCATAAATTTTAACAATTAAATATAGATAAAATAATATAATATCAATTTTATTAAATTAAATACAACATATGTGAGATTTAATTATTATCTTTAAGTACAAATTTAAAAACTATTGCTTATGTCAAATATATTAGCTGGGTTATTTGAACATCACAGCGATTACAAACAACTCGAAACTGATCTTGAAAGCTCGGGATTCGGAAGTTCAGATTACATCGTATATCTTGATGACACACACCATTACTCTCAGTATATGACAAGTGTTTCTGTAAGAGATAAGGATCAAGCAGACAATGCGAAGAGCATTTTTAATCAAAATTCTGTAGTAAAAACTTACTTATTTGAGAATGTAAGTATAGAACAGGCTGATTATAATAACATCAAAAGGCTTATTGACGCTAGAAACAGAGCGGAAATACATAATTGTCCCGATGTCAAAATAAAAGCTTCAAGCCATGGCATGGACTCTGAAGTAAAATTCTAGAAACAAAATTAAATACTAATAACCGAAAATCCGTAGAACGTTCTGCGGATTTTTTAATGCTTTGAAAAGTGGGAAAATTTTCGTATTTTCGTTTAAATATAGGCTTTTACACAAATGAGTTACGACTTAGAACAGGAAAATAAAGAGATTCTTGCGAGATATAAGGATCTGATTTCGAACACCTACAGAACTTTGGATGAGGAAAATAATAAACTTATCCGAAAGGCATTTGATATTGCATTGGATGCCCACAAGGATCAAAGGAGGAAATCTGGCGAACCTTATATCTACCACCCCATTGCCGTTGCGAAAATCGTAGCGACAGAAATTGGTTTGGGGGCAACTTCCATTGCCTGTGCGTTGCTGCATGACGTGATCGAAGATTCAGATTACACTTACGAAGATCTTAAAAAGATATTTGGAGAAAAAATCGCCAATATCGTGAATGGATTAACAAAAATATCCATCATGAATCATCAGAATATCTCCGTACAATCTGAGAATTACAGAAAGCTTTTGCTTACTTTATCTGAAGATTTCAGAGTTATTTTGATCAAAATCGCCGACCGACTACACAATATGCGAACGCTGGAAAGCATGGCGCCCGACAAACAGAAGAAAATCGCTTCTGAAACGGTCTATATTTATGCTCCGATGGCGCACCGTTTAGGTTTGTATAATATTAAATCTGAACTTGAGGATCTTTCTTTAAAATATAATAATCCAGAAGTTTTTAACGAAATCACGGAAAAATTAGAGCTAGCCAAGGAAAACCGTGAAAGATATATTGATGAATTTAAAAAGGAAGCTTCCGAAAGATTACAGGAAGAAGGATTAAATTTCACCATTAAAGGCCGTGCCAAAGCAATTTCTTCCATTTACAGAAAAATGCTGAAGCAGGGAGTTTCTTTCGAGGAAGTATTTGATAATTATGCGATTAGAATTATTTATAAATCTGATGCTAAAAACGAAAAATTCTTAGCCTGGAAAATTTATTCTATCGTAACAGACGTTTATCACAGTAATCCGTCACGAATGCGTGATTGGATCACTCAGCCCCGTTCTACAGGATATGAAAGTTTGCATTTAACCGTTCTTGGTCCCGATAAAAAATGGATTGAAGTTCAAATTCGTTCCGAGAGAATGGACGAAATCGCTGAAAAAGGGGTTGCAGCACATTACAAATACAAGGAAGGTTACAAGCAAAGCTCCGACGATAAGAATTTTGAAAGATGGGTAACAGAAATCCGCGATGTTCTTGAGCAGCAGCAGGACCTTTCTACTTCTGAGCTTTTAGATAATATTAAACTTAATTTATATTCAAAAGAGGTTTTCGTATTCACTCCAAAAGGTGAAATTAAAATCTTACCAACCAATGCAACGGCTTTAGATTTTGCATTTTCAGTTCACTCCGATCTGGGAATGAAATGTTTAGGAGCAAAAATCAATGGTAAATTAGTTCCAATTTCTTACGTTCTTCAAAATGGAGATCAGGTTGACATTCTTTCGTCCCAAAATCAAAAACCGAAATTTGACTGGCTGGAATTTGTTGTTACTTCAAAAGCCAAGTCGAAAATCAAAGGTTATTTGAATTCTCAAAAAAATCAGTTGGTTGAGGAAGGAAAAGAGACTTTACAGAGAAAACTTCGTCATGCAAAAATCAATTTTAATGATGAAGAAATCAACAAACTTCAAAAATTCTTTAATTTAAAAACTTCTCAGGAATTATTCCTGAAATTCCAGACTAATGAACTGGATGCGAGTAGTTTAAGAAAATATATAGAAAGTAAAAACGTATTTAATAATTTACTTTCAAGATTCAGAAAATCTCCGACAAAAAATACGGCTTATATAGAGCCAAAAGAGCAGAATCTTGACATGATCGTCTTTGGAAAAGATGAAGAGAAGCTGAATTATACTTATGCAAAATGTTGTACAGTAATTCCGGGAGACAAAATTTTCGGATTTATAACCATTTCGGAAGGTATAAAAGTTCACAGTGACAATTGTCCGAACGCGATCAACCTTAGAGCGCAATACGATTACAGGGTGATTCCTGCGAAGTGGGTAAATGCTGAAAGTTTCCAAAACAGAGTGAAAATTGAGATCGAAGGTCTCGACAGAATGGGAATGATCAACGATATTACTGCCGTCATCAGCGGTTCTATGGGAATGGATATGAAAAGTATGTCAATTGAATCCAACAACGGAATTTTCACAGGAAACATCAATCTTGAGGTTAAAAATAAAAGTCAGTTGGAGGAAACATTTACAAAACTGAAAGATATTAACGGAGTTTCACGAGTGAGACGATTACAATCATAACATGAATTTATCTGTATATTTTAAAAAATTTTTCAACAACAGTCAGTCATCGGGAATTATACTTATTTTTTGTGTGTTAGTTTCGTTACTAATCGCAAATTCTTCTGCTGGAGAAGGTTTCCAGCATTTTTTGGATAATGAAATTGGTGTAGATCTTTTTCATTTAAAATATCCTGTCAGCATTTGGATTAATGATGGTTTGATGGCCATTTTCTTCCTTTTAGTTGGATTGGAAATTAAAAGAGAAATGGTAGAAGGTGAACTTTCATCTTTTAAAAATGCTTCTCTCCCTATTTTCGCAGCCATCGGCGGAATGGCTGTTCCGGCAGGAATTTACAGTATTTTCAACGCAGGAACTCCCTACGCAAATGGCTGGGGAATTCCGATGGCAACAGATATTGCTTTTTCATTAGCTATTATTTCAATGTTGGGAAGTAAGATCCCGAATTCAATTAAAATTTTTCTTGCAGCATTAGCTATTGTTGATGATTTGGGAGCTATTTTGGTCATTGCAATTTTTTATACAGAACAGATTCACTGGACGTATTTATTACTGTCTTTTGGAGTAACTGCTTTATTATTTTTATTGAATTTTTTAAAGGTTACAAAGATTTATTTTTACATTATTCCTGGGTTATTTTTGTGGTATTTTCTGCATCATTCAGGAATTCATGCTACAATTGCTGGAGTTTTATTAGCGTTTTCAATTCCGACAAACGCTTCTAATGTGAAAATTTCACCCTTGGAAAAATTAGAACATACATTACATTTCCCTGTAAGCTTTTTAATCATGCCCATATTTGCTTTAACCAACACCAATATCGCTTTTAATAATGGAATGATCGAAGGTTTAACGAGTACCTTAGGTTTAGGAATAATTGGCGGATTGATTATAGGAAAATTAGTAGGAATTAATTTACTCTCATTAATTGCTATTAAATTTAAACTAAGCTCACTTCCTCAAAACAGCTCGTGGACGCAAATGATAGGAGTCGGTTTCTTAGCCGGAATTGGTTTTACGATGTCTATTTTCATTGCACTTCTTTCCTTTAAAGGAGAAATTGAAATTCAGGATCAGGCTAAATTTGCGATTTTAATTGCTTCTTTTTTGGCAGCTTTTTTAGGATATCTGATTTTAAATTTAGGATCTAAAAAGAAGGAGGTAATTGAGAATTAATTTTTTGAAACCGACCAAGTTCCGTTTAAATTACCCATTTTCCATGTTCCGGATTTGTTTTCTAAATTTCCATATAAAGTAAATCCTGAGTTAGAGTTTGTACTGTTTATTGATGAACCTACTAGTCCCGAATAAAAAGTCTCTTGGTGGCCTTGGGAAATTTTAGTTCCTTCTATTGTTCCGCTTTTGCTTACATTTAAAATTAAAGTTCCACTTTGATCTCCTGAATAACTCCCACTCCATTTTCCCATGTAAGGAGAAGTGTAGTTTTCTTCCTGCTTATCGCGTTCTATTTCGTCAAGAACATGCTGGCATGAAAGGACGGTTAATAATGGAAATATGATTAGTAGGTATTTAATTTTTAGTTTCATAAGTTATAGTTTTTTTGCTATTCATTATTTTAATAATTTGAATCTCTTCTTTTTCCAATTTATCAGAATATAGCTTCCATATCTCTTGTAAAAAATATTTTAAATCTATATAAACAGTTATTAAAATTGAGTTCTAAAAATCAAAATTTTACTTAAGCTCCAATTTCTCTAATATCTTCTTTGTGAACATCTGAGCCATTGGATTTTGATAACTTGTAAAGCTAATAAAATTCCCATTATTATCTAAAATAAAACTTGTAGGATATGATGATACTTCCATTCTATTCAATAACATCTTTTGACCCGATAAATGAATAAAACTAAATGGCGTTTTTTCAAGAAACTTTTTTAAAACATTTTCATCATCAAACGTAATGGCGATAAAATTTACTTTATCCTTATATTCTTCCTGAAGTTTATTTAAATCAGAAATTTCATCTATACAAGGATTGCAGTGAGTATACCAACAGTTTATAAAGTATGGTTTCGACTTATCAATACTTTTATTAGAACGTATATTTACCAAATTAGTAAAATTAATATTATTTTTAAATGTCTGTTCAAAATAGGTCTGACTATCAAAAAAATATTGAGAATTATCCGATGATTTTATTTCTAAACGAGGTAAAATAAAAGTGCTGTCATTCTTTTTAAAAATCAAAGCTATACTTTCCGTAATTTTTCCTTTAGCGGAAATACTGTCCTTAAAATTCTTATACTCTTTTTCGTTCAGAGCTTTAGTTCCATTTAATAAAAAATACTTGTTTTGAGAGAATCCTAAGATTACAAACAAAATGAAGAAAAGTGAAAATGTTTTTTTCATTGTTGCTGAATATTATTATTTACTATACAGATAAGTTAGTATAAAAATTAATTTTTCTTAACCAGATCTTCCATTCTATAAAATTGTATTGCTTTTTGTTTCAAAGGATTTGTACTCCATTCTTCCCATTCACCGGTATAAGGATCATAACCGCATTTTAACGGTTTAGAAATATCTAATCCATTTTCATTGTGAGTCTGTTCCGTGTAAGCTCTACAATCTGTACAGATATATCGAAATTCACAGTCTTTGCAAACTTCTATTCTATCTTTGGTAAGATTCCAGTATTTTTTGAAATCCTGATGATTCAAAGCTTCTTCTAAGGTTGTTTCTTTAATATTGTCAAAACTTTGTGGCATTGATGGACAGTTTTTGATATTTCCGTCTTTGTCTATTGATATTTTTTTGTGAAGACAGGAGTTATGATTAATTGCTTCTAAAACTTTTGGAAGATTTGTATTAAAGTATTTTACATCTACTTTTCCGCAAGAATTCATTTCTATTTGTTTCTTTGTAAAAGATGTAGAAAACTTGTACCTGTCCTTTGGTTTATAAATTATTTTTTTACAATTATAAAAAACTAAACTATATACTCGACAGCAGAATTGATCTATAGATTTTAAGAATGTCTCATTAATATCATTATAATATAAAGAGAATATTTCTATTGATGTAATAGTTGTACTTTTAAAAGAATCCTCTATAAATCTAAAATCTTGAATCGTTAATGGCTTATTATAATGTATTACAATATGTTCAGTACCCAGATTGGATAATGATGAATTAATGTTATTCAGGACTGCTAAATTATCAATTTCTAAAAAAGCATTTGTTATTGCATTCGGTACAGAATACTCATAAGTAAGAGGTGGGAAGTTTTTATCCCAGTCATTTTTTGTAATAAAACCAAATTCATTTTTTAAGAGTATATCTATATATTCTTTTACAAACTCTTGTGAAGTTACATCATATGATTCAATAACGCTTTCTATTGGTTTTTTACTAAGCTCATTAATAATTTCAATAAATTCCATTGGAAATAACTCCGACTTATCTCTTTGTAAGTCAGAGACTAGTATCCTATCAATACCTTTTGTTATTAAAATATTACTGAATAGATTAAAATAATTCATAGTAGTCTAATAATTGGTTTGCATGGTGTAGATCTTATTAAGTATTCTGTTTGATAATCTTCACATTTCACAAAAAACGTTAATCTCGTTTTACTCTTAAATGATAATTTATTTCTAGAGAATTCTATATACTTAAATGTGAGAGGAAGTTTATGCTTCTCTTTCGGAATATTTTTCATAAACTTATTGCAATTTCGTAGTCTAGTTTATAATTACAGTATGTCGATACATTACCAAACTGTCCAATCGCATTGACTTCTAAAAAATAAAATTTTTCACCACTTTTAATAAAATCTATTGAGCCAGAAGTTAAATCAAGCTTATCCATTAAATTAATAATTTTATCTTCTAAGCCCTTTGGAATGCTGTACCTTACATTTCTATTAGGTACTTTTTTATTATACTTTCTATAATCCACTTTGGTTTGATCATCATTTTGAGAAAAAATAGCCATTGACCATACTTTCCCGTTCAGATAAAATGTTCTTATTTCAAAATCTTTTTCTATTTTTTCTTGAAAAAAAGTGATAAAAAAATTACCTGGCTCCTTTTCTTTTATAATAGAAGTATACATAAAACCATCATGATTCTTTTTATCAAATTCTAAAATCCCGTTTCCATTAATTGTTTTAATAATTGTATTTTCAACTTCAACATTCGCTGTATCTTCTGCTAAAAAATATTTTGGGACATCAAAACCAATTTCCTTTGCATGGTCTAAAACAATAAGCTTATTGATATGAAAATTACTCTCTTTATTGATATGCTTTTTATTTTCCAAATAATTTAGAACATAATTTTCTAACCAATGTTGATGCTCATTCATATGAAGATTTATAACCTGATCATCATACTTCTTTCTTAAAAAACGAATCCCGCCTCTCCGATACCAAACGCTTGAGATTTCATCAATGTAAAAATTATTTCTATTACTTTCTATGTAAATGCGTTTATCTTTTGTTTTTATCTCGAAAACTTCATTTTCATGGATACGGATAAACTTTTTATCAAGAGATACCAGCCAACGTATTATTTCTGTTGTAGTTCTCTCATTATTCTCTGAAACTATCAATATCATTACTATTCTTTAAAATAATCATCACGGATTTTTTTGTCATGCTTCAAACTAGGCATTCCTATCTTTTTACGGTTTCTGTTCACTTTTAATGTATCCATTATATTTTTATAACAATTAATACCATATTCACATTCTCGTCTTTGAATAGCAGCACGCTTATCAATCATGCTAGCATAATCTTCAGGTGTACATTCTCCCGATTTTACATACTCCAATATTTTTTCTTTAAAATATGGAAAGCTTTTGGAGTCCGCTGTATGAGTAAGAATAGGATCCATTGACATAAAAATATTGTTATTTCCCCAAAGTCCTATTTTTTGAAGAGAAGGATACCCATAATTAGAAAAGGTCCACAGAAGTAACTGCTCATTTTTAATATCATTTTTATTATAAAGTTCACGATCACTTCTTCCTTTTTCCTGATCTCTAAATATTGCCACAGAAAAAGAGTCAATCAATTTTTTATTTAGTGTTTTTTTCCAATTCTGAACTTTTTCTTCAACCTCTAAACTGTCAATCCCATATTTTTTATAAAGGATAAAAAAATCTTTATCCATTCTGTTATACTTCCAGTTAGGAGCTACCAAAGGGATTAACTTATATAAGTTTTTTTTACCTCCAACTTTTTTTTTATACTTATCTGAAAGTATAATATAAGTTTGAAACTCGTTAATGAGAGTTGAATTATGTGGTGGGTATTTTTTAAATAAATTTTGATACATATTTAGAGCTGTGACGCTATCATTTCTAATACGATAAATACTATCAATTTCGTTTACTTTATTTAAATAAGTTATTTGATTATATTTTCTTGTTTGACATGAAAACGTCATAAAAAAAATTAAAATATAAAAAAGTTTTTTACACATAATGAATGATATGATTAGAGTATATTAAGTTAAAGGCTGATCATTATTAAGATCAGCCTTTTTTACTAATTAGGACACAATGAATCAGTTTTTGTTTTAACTCCATCTGTCCAATAATTAGTATCAGGACAATTATTTTCGCATGATGCTGTAGTCCATTTTTCATTACTTCCTCCTCCTGTAATAAAAGCAGGATTCAATAACTTTTTGTTTTCTAAAGAAGAAAAATTCTTCTTCATTCCTGTTAATTTTTTCATAATTTGAAATGTATTTTATTTTCTGTCATTATTGACAATTCAAAAATATCAAACGTTATTGAAATAATTTCAAACTTTTTATGTGAATTTTATGTGAATTCAGCACATAAATAATATATTTGTACCACACAAATAAGACACAAATGATAAACAAAAAATTAATTAAAGCCCGTAAGGCTATGTATACTCAGGAAAGTATAGCAAAGATTTTACATATGACCCAGTCTCAATATCAAAGAAGAGAAACGGGAGAAATAAAAATATCTAACGAAGAATGGGAACGTATAGCAAAGGCATTAAATACTACTGTAGAAGAAATTAAGGAAGATCATCTATCATTAATTCACAATCATGATACTGTATCAAATAATTATTTAGAAAATAATCAACTTTATAATATTCCGGATTTTATTCTCAAAAATCAAAACGAATATATCGCGCTTCTAAAGGAAGAAATTGAAGAATTAAAAGAGGAAATTAAAAATTTAAAATCTCTAAATAATTTTTCCTAGCTAGAAATTAACTTTAATATTATTTACTGGCAATAGTCTTTCTAAGGATTATTGTCAGTTTGCGTATGATAATTTGAATCCTCTTTTCTAAGCTCATCCGACAACAATTTCTCCACTCTTAATTTTCTAAGAGCCATATTCAGTTCATTTCCAAACAGAAGAAGATAGACGTTTACATTTACCCAGACCATCAGTAAAATCATACTTCCGATTGATCCGTATAAAACGTTGTATCTGGCAATATTTTTAACATACAGCGCGAAAAAATAAGTAGTAACAACAAACAGGACGGTCGTCAGAATTGCACCCGGAACAGCTTGTCTAAATCTCGCAATTTTCACGGTTCCCAACCAGTAAAATAGCGCCAAAAGAATAAAGTAAAACAATGGAAATGAGACAAATCCGATGATGCTAGAAAGGTTTTCAACCAACCACGAGATACTATCATCAGGAGCGAATAATTTCATTACAACTTCCACATAATACACCCCAAAAAGAGCCAGAAAAACGATTATTATAAAGCCAATTGTAATAAAAAATGACAGAATAAATTCTTTTACATCCGTTAATTTTTCATCAGAATTTTCATTAAATCCGTTGATGAGAGAAAATGTTCCGTTGGTAGCGAAAACTAAGGCTAAAACGATTGTCAGATTACTGATTCCCTTCATATTAGGAATAATATTATTTTCAATATATCCTCTCACTTCGTTTTCCATGTGTGATGGAAAAACATTGTGAATCAAAACTTCAAAAATATAAAACTGAAGCTTATCATAATGAGGCATATACGGCAAAACCGACAACAAAAACAGAAGAAACGGAAATAAACTTAATGTAAAACTCCATGAAATGGATGCCGCTTTTCTTCCAATCTTACCTTTAAAAACTCCCGTAATATAGATCTGAAACATCTCCCAAAGTGATATTCCCAACACAGGAATATGTATATCATCAAAGAATTTTTGAATTTTTAGAATGAAGCTGGGAATTTTAAGATTCATAAAGTATATTTGCGCCTAGCAAATATAAGAAATGCGTATCAATTTACTCTGCATTGGCAAAACGGATGACAAAGAAATCACCTCTTTGATCAATTATTACCTTACTCGCCTTCCCAAACACTGGAATTTTGAAATTATAGAAATTCCTGATGTAAAAAACGCCAAAAACCTTTCTCCTGATCTTTTGAAAAAAGAAGAAGCAAAACTGTTTTCTAATCATATCGATAAAAATGATCTGGTTGTGATTTTAGATGAGAAAGGAAAACAATTTACAAGCAGAGAATTTTCACAAAAAATAGATACCTGGATGAATTCTTCGGTGAAAAAAATTCATATTTTGATTGGTGGAGCTTATGGTTTTTCAGAGGAAATTTACACCAGAGCTAACGAAAAAATGTCATTATCTAAAATGACATTTACGCACCAGATGATCCGGTTATTTATCGTTGAACAATTGTATCGCGCAGATCAGATCTTGCAGGGAAAACCTTATCATAACGATTAGACTTCAAATGCTATATTTTAAATATTAAACTTTTAAACCAATCTGCCTTTTTGCTTCACCAACCACAAAGGCTACAGAATTTGCAATATTAAAACTTCGGATTAAATTTGACATCGGAATGGTTAAGTGATTATCAAAACGAGATAGAACATCTTTACTCAATCCTACACTTTCTTTTCCGAAAACAAGCCAGTCGCCGTCCTGAAAATCAGTTTCCAAATAGGATTTTTCAGCATGTGAGCTCATCAAAAAAACACGGGATTTGTCCGGAATCTGCTGAATCCATTCATCAACATTTGCATATTCTGAAACATCGAGATGAACCCAGTAATCTAAACCTGAACGTTTCAGATTTTTATCATTAATTATAAATCCAAAGGGATGAATTAAGTGTAATCTACTTTCCGTACCTACACATAATCGTCCGATATTTCCAGTGTTATTTGGTATTTCAGGTTCTACGAGAACAATGTTTAACATATTTATTTTTTACTGGTTTTTCAGAGAAAACCTTATCACAATGATTAATTATTTTGCAGGTGCTGTACATTTAGCATAATAATCTGCAAGAAGACCTTTTTCATATCCTAAACTTACAGCTTTATCCAGCGTTGTACATGCTTCTTTTGGTTTTGCAGTATCAAACAAGATCAAAGCTTTTGTAACATAAGATTGAGAAAATTTCGGGTCTATTGAAATCGCTTTATTAACATCAACAAGAGCTTCTTTAGATTTTTTCATTTTAAGATAAACATCCGCTCTTCCGTTGTACAAAAGAGATTCGGGCTTTTCGGAAATTAATTGATTATAATCTTTTAAAGCACCCTCCAGATCACCGCTGTTCTTTTTTAAATTGGCTAAACCTGTTTTTGCATAAATATTATCTGCCGCAAAACTTAAAATTTGGTTTAAATCTTTTGAAGCCAGATCTTTTTTTCCCTGACTTTCATAAATTTTAGAACGCGTTAAGTACATATCAACATTTTCAGGTTCTATCTGAAGGCCTTTATCAATGTATTCCAAAGCTTTTGCTTTGCTTCCTCTCTGACTGTTTAATGAAGCTAAATTTGCATAAACAGAAGCCGACAAAGGATTTGCTCTCAAGGCAGCTTCATAGGATTTAAAAGCCAAAGCGGTCTTTCCTAATCTTCTCTGTGACGTTCCTAAGTTATTATAATAATCAGATTGAAATTTCTGAATCTGTTCTTTTTCAGCAAGTTTAGAATATTGCTCTTCTGCACATTTGTAGTCTGCTTTTTTAAAGCATTCTTCAGCTATTTTGGCATCCTGAGCGGAAAAATTTAATGAGGAAAAGGCTAATGCCAGAATTAATAAATGTTTTTTCATGAGGTTATATTTTGTTTATTGATTACTTTTTTGGCAAGTGCACCAAATATCACTCCCAATAAAAGTCCAACAAACGCCCCCACCAAAATATCTATCGGGAAATGTACACCTAAATATATTCGACTGTATGCTACCACCACAGCCCACACAAATATAGCATAAGGAAACCAATTGAGTTTCTTTTTTAATAAAATACTTAAATAAGTTGCTAAAAAGAAGGTGTTGGAAGCATGCGCAGAATAAAAACCGAACTGCCCTCCACATTTCACGATTCTCATGTGATGCTCTAAAGTCGGGTCATGACAAGGTCTTAATCTCGCCACCCCAAATTTAAAAACACTCGCCAACTGATCGGAAACCGTAGCTCCAATCGCTATAAATATGAGAATAAAAACTAATGATCTTAGTTTGTAATTTTTATATAAAAAGTAAAGAAATATAATGTAAAGCGGAACCCAGATCCAAGTGCTGGAAATCAGCATCCAAAACTGATCAAAAGAAGAATTTCCCAAATTATTGAGAAACAAAAAGACCTTCTTATCTTCCTGAATAATTTCTTCCATGGATTATCTGCTTACCGGTCCTTCGTGAGTTTCGTCATCGGCAGGCTTTAGCTTAGGTGCTTCATTAGATTCATTTAGATTGGGTAAGAAGTCCTTTTCCATATCTTTCATTGGATTGTACTCTTTTGCGGCATCTTTTACCTTCTCTATTTCACGTTTAATTTCAGAAACAGGGTTATCTGTTTCCTTCATTATCTCAGTTTTGATGTCTTCCACTGCGCCACGCATTTTTCTTATGCCCGAGCCTAAGTCACGTGCTATCGAAGGAAGTTTATCCGGTCCGAATAATACAACAATCGCAACTGCGATCAATGCCATTTCTCCAAAGCTTAATTCCATGATACAAAATTACAAAAGTTTATACATATCTGATACAGTTATATTATATTTTAAACAAATTTTAATTTTTCAGTAAGTGAAGTTCGAAATTAATGTTGATATAAATTTGATGAACTTCTACTCTATTTTTAATTTGAATATTGACTTTTATAATATTTTTTGATGATTAAACTATCATTTAGACATTCGTTTTTAGTATTTTATAATATTTAATAAATAATTAATTCCAATCAAAGAGAATTATATCACAATTTTAAGTAAATTTATTACACACAAAACATTTAAATATTTTATTATGAAAAAACTACTAACTACATGTAAGGTTTTTGCCGTTTTAGCGGTATTAACGCTTACCAGCTGTCAGGACGAAAACAATCAGGTCTTGCAGGAAAATCCATCAGAAAAAGTAAGTCTTTCTGATCTAAAAAGGGAAATTATACCATCATCACAGGTAATTCCTGAGGCTGTTCAAATTCAACTTGATGAATCAAAAAAGAACATTGAAAAGTATCTTAAAAATGATCTTAAGATTGAAGGAATTGCTGTTTTGGGCAAGTTATCTACTGAAAAAGGAGTTTTTCTTTCACAAAATTTAATTTCTCAAAAGGACAATTTTGTTGCAGCAGGAAATATTTTAGATCCTGAGTCTGTAAAGATCGGGAAATTAGAAAACTTAAATTCAGGTGAAGATTTATCGATCGCTCAAAAAGGATTAAAAGATATGGCCATTGAAGAAATTAAAGCAAACGCAAATGTTCTTGAGATCAGCTGGAATCATAACGGAGAGAAATTCTCAACATTATGTTATTATAATGATTCGGGAATTATCTGGGATAATATTCTTGGCGGATTGGTCATGATGGACAAAAGAGGAAACTCTGAAGTTTCAAATGATGCAGCTGCAAAAGTATCTTCCAAATGGTACAAACAATGGTGGACTGCCAATTGGCTTTGGGGATCTAAAAGAGGTGAAATCGGATACCAAATTACCATTTATTATACAGGCTCATCTGTTTCAAATGTTGATGTGAGCGATTGGGGAAGCATCAGTTTAGGAAAGGCAAAAAGCGAAAGCAAAGTAACCAAAAAAACGGGAGCTTACGGACAGTGCAGATATGCTCTTGGACTTTGTACTCCTACCGGTTCTTTAAGCTTTAATTCAAGTAATTTTTCGGTATCATTCTCAGGATTGGGAAGCAATATCGTAAGCAACGGAACAAAATCACTTTATCCATAGTTACTAAATTCTTTCAAACGAAACAGGGAACCAAAATTTGGTTCCCTGTTTTTATTTATCTAAGTAATTTTACTTTATTTTATTCTTTTTAAAAGCATAATAAGTTGCAACAACACTCGCCGTCATCAATAGAAACGCTAAGAAAAATGGTGCTCCTGAGAATTTAAAAGGCGCTTCATCATGAGTAAAATAATAAAATAAATTCGTCATCATTGGAGGACCAACAATAGACGTTGCACTCATCAAACTCGTTAATGCTCCTTGAAGCTCACCCTGTTCGTTTGCCGGAACACTTTTCGTAATCACGGACTGAAGAGCCGGGCCGCAAATTCCACCTAAACAATAAGGTATTAAGAAAGCAAACATCATCCAGCCTTCTGTAGCAAAAGCAAATAACAACATTCCGAGTGCGTATAATGCTAATCCGTAATAGATACTTTTATGTTCACCTAATCTTGGGGTCGTCCATCGTATTAAAACTCCCTGAACCAGTCCTACCAATAATCCGACTACACCAAGGGAAATCCCAACCATTCTTTCTGTCCAACTGAATTTGTACATGGTAAAGAAACTCCAGTTACTTTGTACGGCATGCCCTGCAATATAAATTAAAATCAAAGCAACAATTAATCCTGAAATTTCGGGGTGTTTCCCTAAAAACTTAAATGAACCTACGGGATTTGCACGCTTCCAATTAAATTCTCTACGTTTATCTTTATCTAAACTTTCCGGAAGAATGAAATAGCCGTAAAGGAAATTAAGCAAACATAAACCTGCCGCCGCATAAAACGGAACTCTCGCTCCATAATGTCCTAAAACACCACCAAGAACAGGTCCGATAATGAAGCCTAAGCCAAAAGCTGCTCCAATTAAACCAAAGTTTTTCGCTCGATCTTCATCTGTAGAAATATCCGCGATATAAGCACTTGCCGTTGTGACACTGGCTCCTGTGATTCCCGCAATGATCCGCCCTAAAAAGAGCCACCAAATTGTTGGTGCCAACGCAAGGAAAATATAATCCACCGCAAAACCAAAAAGGGAGATCAAAATAATAGGTCTTCGTCCATATTTATCACTCAGATTTCCTACAACAGGTGAAAATATAAACTGTGTAAAAGCATAGGCAAAACCCAGCCAACCACCATATTTGGCGGCTTCACTTATGTCTGCGTGAATAAGTTCCTCAATTAATTTGGGAACAACAGGAATGATGATTCCCCATCCTGTAATGTCAATCAACAGCGTTATAAATATAAAGCCTATGGCCGCTTTTTTCCTTGAATTTTCCATAATCCTGCAAAAATAATCAAATTGGGAAAAATAATGGTTCTAAATTGTATTAATTAGTTGTTAGATATTTGTTGATGGTTGATGGGCATTGTTATCGTCTTTGAAACTATCAACTAAGAGCCATCAACAATCAACTATTGTGTTTGGCACAAAAAAAGCCTTTCAAATTGAAAGGCTTTTTCTTATTTATTGTAGTAATACTTATTTTGAAGCAAGTACTTCTTTAGAAGTAGTCGTTTTTCCGTGTACTTCATCTTCTTTTCCAGATTTAAGGAAGTCATATGCAATTGCCGAAGCAATGAATATGGATGAATAAGTACCGAATCCAATACCGATCAACATTGCAAACATAAACCCTCTTAAGTTATCTCCACCAAAGATGAAAATCGCTAAAATTACAAGGATCGTTGTAAATGAAGTGTTGAACGTTCTACCTAATGTACTAGAAATAGAGTCATCGAATAATCCAGCTAATGTTAAAGCTTTTTTCTCTCTTAAATACTCTCTAATTCTATCGAAGATAATAACGGTATCGTTAATTGAATAACCCAATACTGTAAGAATCGCCGCAACGAAATCCTGATTGATCTCCATGTTGAAAGGCATGTACTTGTGAAGCAATGAATAAGCTCCTAAGATAATAACCGCATCATGGAACAATGCTGCAACAGCACCCAATGAGAATTGCCATTTTCTAAATCTTAATAAGATATATAAGAAAATACCTCCCAATGCAGCTACTACTGCAAGAATACCGTGAGTTTTAATATCATCTGCTACTGTAGGTCCTACTTTTTCAGAAGAAATAATTCCTGCATGTTCTTTATCTGCAGATTTGAAATCATGTAATGTTACATTAGCCGGCAAGCTTGATTTTAAACCTTCATATAATTTCTGTTCTACAGTCTGGTCAGCTTTTAAAGATTCGTCTTCGATAAGATAATCTGTAGAAATCTTTAATTGCATGTCGTTTCCAAAAGTTTTAGCTTCAACAGAAGAGTTTTTACCGTCTTCAGTTTTGAAAACTTTTACTAAGTTCTGTTCAACATCCTCAGCATTTACCGCTTTATCAAATCTTACAACGTAGTTTCTACCACCTGTAAAGTCGATTCCGTACTTAAATCCATGAATAGCGATTGAAGCAATACAAACAACTGTTAATACAGCAGAAATGATATATGCATATTTTCTTTTCCCGATGAAATCGATCCAAGTATTTCTGAATAAGTTTTTCGTTGGAGGAGTCCAAACAGAAAGGTGTTTTCCTTTATTCAATCTTGAGAAGATCATTACTCTTGAAAGTAATACTGAAGTAAAGAATGTCATTAAGATACCAATTCCTAACGTTAAAGCAAATCCTTTAATAGGACCTGTTCCGAATAAGAATAGTACACCTGCCGTTAATAACGTCGTTAAGTGACCATCAACAATTGCACTTAATGCATGTTTGAAACCATCTTTATAAGCTTCTAGAATGCTCTTACCTGCAAATAGTTCTTCCTTCGTTCTTTCGTAGATAATTACGTTCGTATCCACGGCCATGGCCATTGTAAGAACGATACCCGCGATACCAGGAAGTGTTAATGTAAAGTCTCCAGAATCCATGATTCCGAAAATATAGAATAAGTTAATAATCATTGCAATTACAGCGTACACACCTGCACCACCGTAATAGAAAATGATATAAACGATAATAATCAAGAATGCAATAGCAAATGAAATAACCCCTGCATCAATAGACTCTTGTCCTAATGATGGTCCTACAACAGTAGCCTGAACCACTTTTGCACCTGCAGGTAATTTCCCAGCTCCCAGAACGTCAACCAATTCTTTAGCTTCCTCCTGAGAGAAGTTACCAGAGATCTGAGTTCTACCGTTAGGAATTGCGCCTACAACGTTTGGCGCAGTATAAACTCTACCATCCAATGTTACAGCAACCGGTTTACCAACGTTTTTCTCAGTTAAAGTTTTCCATTCTTTAGCACCTTTAGAATCCATCTGCATGTCTACTACTACTCTGCTTAGCTCATCATAGCTAATGCTTGCAGTTTCAACGGCACCATCTACAGGAGCTTTTTGGTTGATGTTACCTCTGATAGCATACAATACTAAACTTTCAGTATCAGTAGCTTCAGGCTTGTAACCCCAAAGGAACTGTGTATATTTAATGTTTGAAGGACGTAAAGACTGCCCTACTTTGCTGTTTAAGATTTTGTTTACAGTAGCTGTATCAGATAATTTTACACTTCCAACAGCACTTTGTCCCATAGATTTCCCACCCTGCATCAAATTCATGAAATTGACATTCTTAGCAACTCCCATAGAATCACCTTTTGCAGCGATCATTGTAGCTAATGTTTGGAAATAAGGATAAACTTCCGGAGCTTGTTGTACTTCCCAGAACTGAAGTTTTGCAGAAGTCTGAAGCATTTTCTTCACCTTATCAATATCCTTCATACCAGGCATTTCAACAGAAATTCTCGCCGTACCAGGTACTCTCTGAACGTTTGGCTGCACTGCACCCATCTTATCGATTCTGGTTCTGATCACCTCAAAAGCTGTACCTACAGAAAGGTCAATTCTTCTTTTAATGATGCTTTTTACCTGCTCATCAGAAGTATTGTATTTAATCTCAGATAAGTTTGTATTTCCGAAAATTTCCGGATCTGCAAGTTTAAGATTTGTTCCTTTTGATTTGTTTACAGCATCAAACTGATCGAAGAAATTGTCGATGTAAGATTTTGTTGAACTTTTCTGAGCTTCATCAGTCTTATTTAAAGCCTCGATAAGAACAGGATTTGTAGAGTAATTTGTAAGATCGTTTACCAAATCTCTTTGGTTGATCTCCAAAAGAACGTTAATCCCACCTTTCAAGTCAAGACCAAGTTTCATTTCCTTGTCTTTGGCTTTAGTGTAATAAAGTTTTGTGAATCCCAGGTTCAGCGTATCTTTAGAAAGCCTTGTAATTTCTTTCTGATACTTTTCCGGATTGTCTCCTGCAACAGCAGTTGCCTGCTTTTCAATTTTGCTGGCGTACCAAGTTGGTAATAGCTCATTTAAGCAAATTAACCCTAGTACAATAGCAACAATTGTAATAAGTCCTTTTCCTTGCATTTTGTTATAACTACGTTAAATTAAGTCGGCAAATATAATGATTTTCTTGATATTTTATGAATTTTTAAGAACAGAAATCGTTTATTTTCAGATATATCGGCTATTTCACTTCTATTTAAGATTTATCAATTTTTATGTTATATTATGATGATCTTTTAAATTTGATTGGTACGGAATTTTCATTCACTTAATTCAACACACTAAATATCAAAATATTATGAAAAAACTACTTTTTACGGCAAGTATTTTTTCTTCCTTAATCCTTAATTCTCAAACAATTATTTTGGAAGAATTTGCAACCGGACTTACGGCTCCGGTAGAGATTACAAACGCTAACGACAGTAGGCTATTTGTCGTGCAACAGAACGGAATGATTAAAATTATTCAACCAAACGGGACAATTAACGCCACGAATTTCTTAAATATCAGTTCTAAAATTCTGTATGGTGGAGAAAGAGGACTTTTAGGTTTAGCATTCCACCCACAATACTCGACGAACGGGTATTTTTTTGTGTATTACAACAACACAGCCGGGAACATTATCGTTGCAAGATACACCGTAACTTCAGATGCCAATGTTGCCGATCCTAATTCCGAAAAGATTTTATTGAATATTCCAAAACCGTTTGATAATCACAATGGCGGAAGTATTCATTTTGCACCTGACGGAAATTTATGGATCGTCACGGGAGACGGTGGAAGTGGCGGAGATCCCAACAACAACGCTCAAAACAAAAATTCTTTACTCGGAAAAATGCTGAGAATTGATGTTAATGCAACAGGAGCTTACAATATCCCGACCGGAAATCCTTTTATTGGCTCAACAGTTGATGGCTTAGACGAAATCTGGGCTTATGGACTTAGAAATGCTTGGAAGTGGTCTTTCGATCTTACAACAGGAAATGCAGTGATCGCAGATGTTGGACAGGGACAAATTGAAGAAATCAACAGAATCCCGCTCACACAGGCCGGGGTCAATTACGGATGGCGCTGTTATGAAGGAAATACAGCTTACAACACGGCCGGTTGTCAGGCTTCTTCGACAATGACTTTTCCAGTGGCGGTTTATGATCATTCCGGAGGAAGATGTTCTATAACCGGAGGTTACGTTTACAGAGGAACAACCTATCCTAGCCTTCAGGGGAAATATATTTTTAGTGATTATTGTACCCCACAAATCGGGATTTTAGATTCTGGAAACTCAATTACATGGACGACCTCATTTGCTGGAAATAATTTCTCAACTTTTGGAGAAGACAGTCAAAAAGAATTGTATGTTGCAGCGGTAAATAATGGGAAAATTTTTAAAATTAAAACAGATGCTTCTTTATCTACGAATGAAAATAATAATTTGAAGCAAATCAAAGTCTATCCGAATCCTGCTTCTAAAAAAGTTTTCATTGATGGATTGAAAGATAAAAATATTTCCGCCGAAATTATAAGTTCAGAGGGAAGGAAAGTTCTTGAAAATGCGAAAATTAACAGCGATAACAGCATTGATATAACAGGAATTCCTGCAGGGGTTTATTATATTAATTTAAAATCCGGTGAGTTGAAATCTTACAGTCAGAAATTGATTATTAAATAAAAAAACAAAAGCCTCAGAATATTCTTTTTGGGGCTTTTATATAATACCAAAATCCAGCAAGGATTGGAATTACCATCAATATTCTTTCCATTAAAGTAAATCTTGCTACCTCAAAATCAAATAAATCAGGTTGAGTTATTGCCAGAAAAACCATTACACCAGCCGAAATTATCATTAATGAAATTGGAAATTGTTCAAAGTGATGTGTATTATTTTTAAATTTCAAATTTAAGATCCAATATCCCAAAAACATTGTCATATAAGGGAAAGCCCAGATTCTATAAGTATCCCAGGCAACGAAATGAAGTAATAATGGCGATAAAACAGCAATCATGAATAGAAAAAATAAAGACAAACCTATTGTGTGGTATTCTTTGTAAACAATAAACAGCAAAAACAAAATTGGAAGACTAAAAGCGAAAGATTTATGATAAATCATTTTTATAATGAAACTTTTACTCTCTGTTGCTAAATAATGTGTAAATTTTTCAGTGTAAGAAGTTGCTACTAAATCTGCAATATCTTTTTTAATTAAACCTGAACCATTGAGATAATTGAACAAATTTAAATAATTATCCTTCCCGTAAATTTCCTGATAATAGGATAAAAAGAACATCAAAACAGCAGGAAGCGCTAGAAATAAGATGCTTTTATTGAATAATTTTAAATTAAAAACTTCTTTGAAAGAAAATTTTTCATCGGACATTTCTGCGACAATTAAAGCAAAAAGAGAAATAGGGATTGTCAGGAAAAAGGATATTTCATGAATCAGCAAACTTATGCAGACCAATATTGATGAAAGAAAGATCAGATTTTTTCTTATTAAAAAAATAATCAATATCGTCAATAAAAAAACAATATGATCTAAATAACCAATAATATGGGCACTTAAAACCACATATTGCGACAAAAAGAAAATTAAATAAAATACTACCCGATAGATATTTCGCGAAATATTATTCGTCTGTTTTAAAGCAATCAAATATAAAAATCCATAAAGAATCAACAATATTACTGCTGAAACCAACAGAATATTAAATTCATTTTTCAGAAAAAAGAAACCAAATATTTGTCCTGCAAGACCTCTTTTAATAAATCCGAACCGATAATCGATCAACCAATGTGCTTCTGACCACTCATTCGGAAATCTTATCGTTTTAAGAACACTAAAAATCAGTGCATAGAAATAAAGTAAAGCAAGCAGAACTTTCCCCTTCATAGACTAGATCGTCATTGAGAAAATTCTAGTCTCAGGTTTATTTCTCATCATTCTAAGGTCAAAAACCATCGCTACATTTCTTGTAAAGGCTCTTCCTTTTTCTGTAATTTTTATCTGATTATCATGAATTTCAACCAACTCATCTTTTTCCATTTCTTTCAGCATTTCAAAAGCATTTTCAAGCTCAGGGAAAGAGTTTTGCGCATCAAAAGTTGTTTCAAGCTGACACATTAAATTCAAAATATGTCGTCTTACAATAAGATCTTCTTCATTTAAACTATGACCTTTTACAACCGGAATTTCACCTTCTTCAACCATCTTCTGATATTCTTCAACCGTTTTTACATTCTGAGCAAAAGCATACCACGAATCAGAAATAGACGACATTCCAAGGCCAACCATCAATTGAGTGTTGCTTGAAGTATATCCCATGAAATTTCTGTGAAGTTTTTTCTGAATTAATGATTGGTATAAATCATCATGTTCCAAAGAAAAATGATCCATTCCCACCTCAATATATCCCAGATCTTCCAATAATTTTTTACCATCTTCGTACAAACGGCGTTTTTCTTCTCCGCTTGGCAGGTCATTTTCGTCGAAACCTCTTTGTCCGACACCCTTCACCCACGGAACGTGTGCGTAAGAATAAAATGCCAAACGATCCGGCTTCAATTCCATTGTTTTACGAATCGTATACTCCATTGCTTCCCAACTTTGGTGCGGAAGTCCGAAAACCAAATCGTGACTGATTCCTCTGTAGCCGATTTCTTTAGCCCATTCCGTCACATTTTTTACATTTTCAAAAGGCTGAATTCTGTTGATCGCTTTCTGAACTTTAGGATCATAATCCTGAACCCCAAAACTCACTCTTCTGAAACCTAGATCATACAAAGTTTGAAGGTGATCTTTCGTTGTATTATTTGGGTGACCTTCGAAAGAAAACTCAGGATGTTCTGCAATTTCCACACTTTCAAAGATACCTTCCAATAAAGTTTTCAAGTTTTTAGGAGAGAAAAATGTTGGTGTTCCGCCGCCTAAATGAAGTTCTTTTAATTTTGGTTTTTCATTAAAAAGTTCCAAATAAAGCTTCCATTCTTTTAAAACACTTTCTAAATAAGGTGTTTCTACACTATGCTGTTTTGTAATACGCTTGTGGCACGCGCAAAACGTACACAAAGCCTCACAAAAAGGTAAATGGATGTAAATAGAAATTCCTTCCCCTTCATTACTTTCCTTAAATGACCTTACAACGCTTTCTTTCCATTTTTCAGGTGAAAAAGTGCTCTCGTCCCAATAAGGAACGGTAGGATAAGACGTATAACGAGGTCCCGGAATATTATATTTATCTATTAAAGAATTCATTGAAAATGTAAATTTTAAAAATGGAACTCCAAAAGGAATTTCATATTGCAAAATTAAATATAACTTATGAATTTTAAATCATGAATTATATTAGGGTTTCTTTTCGAAATTTATAATGAGTCTAAATACCGTGTCCGCAAAACTCTTACCCAAATCGATGTAACCTGCACTGTCATAGTGCCAAGGGTCGTTTCCGTAATTATATTTTACCGTCGATCGGATGATCGCAGCATTTTTATCATTCTTCACAAATTTTTCCTGAGCATATTGCACCAACTCCCCTGTCGGCCAAACTTTCCCGACTTCATTCTTCCCGGAATCTGAAATTTTTCCAATCACAACAGGCAAATCATCGATTAATAAAGTCGCTCTCATTTGATTCATCAATATTTTCAGATGATCGTAATATTTATTGGCAATTTCTTCTGTCAAACCTGCGTCACTCTCGCCTTGCATCCAAAGAATTCCTGAAGGTATTAATTCATCTTTTTTGCCGTTTCCGTCGATATCCGCTTCAGATAAAGCATTTTTTACGGTTTTTAAAAAGTTATCGTATTGATTAATTCCGTTCTTTCCGTTAAAGTCTGCATCCCAGCATCCGAAATTGGCAGCTGCTAGGCTGTCGATGGAAGTTCCTTCTCTTGCATATTTTATTAAAGCAATTTTATCATTCGGGAAAAGTTCTTTCATTCTTTTTGCAAAAGTAATTTCTAAACCGAATCTGTCTGACAGCGTATTTGTTTTTCCATCTGTCTTAAATCCGGTTCCGTGTCCTGGTTTTAAAATATCCCATTTTCCGACTCCGCCATTCAAATCTCCATCCGGAACTGAATTTCCCTGAAAAATATAAACATCTTTAAAAGTTTTTGAATCATTCGGAAGATCTTTATTATATCCAAAGCCATTCATATTGGATTGTCCGGCAAGAATAAAAACTCTGATCTTTTGAGTATAAAATAAAGTCGGAATTAATAAAAGAAATAATATCTTAAAGTTTTTCATGCGGAAATTTTAACCAAAATTAAGTTGAAGAAAGTTTTAATGAAAAGTTTTTACAGAGATATGCTCTATATGAAAAATTTAGAATTTTAATTTAAGTAAAGATATTTTGTCTTTTCCAGCAATAACGACTGTATTTTTATCAACCCATTTGCAGACAAAAAATCCTTTTTCATTTGAAATTTTCTTCCATGTTTTCCCAAAATCGGAGGAATAACTGATATGCTGATCTCCTACGGAAATAATTTCTTTTCCTTTTGAATTTGGTTTAATTTCTACACAA
The DNA here is from genome assembly GCF_058795655.1 of Chryseobacterium sp. GW823-FHT05E08. Lineage (NCBI taxonomy): Bacteria > Pseudomonadati > Bacteroidota > Flavobacteriia > Flavobacteriales > Weeksellaceae > Chryseobacterium > Chryseobacterium sp. GW823-FHT05E08. Next base: position 45,455 of record NZ_JBXAHY010000005.1, read on the forward strand.
GTTGTATACCCAGCATTTTTTCCGGAAGCCTGAATTTGCCAGGTTTTTCCTCCATCATTTGTTGTTGCAATATTGTTGATATTTGCCTCTTGTTTTGTATAATCTCCGCCAACTGCAATCCCGAATTTTTTGCTGCCAAAATCTATCGAATAAATCCCTTGAGAAGACTCCCCTTGAATAAAAGGAGTTTCATAAACATCCCATTTACAAGATATCGCTCTCTTTTTATAAATTCTTGATTTTTTGCCACCAGTGGCAATCCATAACCTTCCTGCATAATTTGAAATATTGGTATTACTGGCAGCAAAAGCTGCTTCTCCTTTTTCTAATTTTGGCCAGTTTTTACAATCACAACTTGTCCATTTTGATCCCCCATCACCTGAAAATGCAAGGTTCAGTTTTTGGGTAGGATCAGGATCACTGAAAGCTATTCCGAATTTATTATAAACCAATAATGCATCATAAAATGCTGTTTTCGTAGTGTCTGTATGCACAATCTTGTATGACAAATCTTTTTTATCAATCTTAAAAAAATAAGCCGGGCTTTCAATATTAATTGCAAAAAATGATTCTTTATTCTGAGCTAAAGTTCTGAATTGAAGCTTCTTTTCTGATAATATGATCTGTTTTTGATTATTAAAAGTCTTTAAATCAACAAAACCAAACTTTGAATCTGTTCCGCTGTACCAGACTTTTCCATCGTAAAGTTCTAAAGCGCGAATGCTTATTTTATCATTTAAAATAGTTGTCAGACTTTCTACTTGTTGAGAAAATGTAAGTATTCCCAAGAATGAAAATAAAATTGGTAAAAGCTTTTTCATATTAGCAAAAATAAAAAATCCACAGAATTCTGTGGATTTTAAGTTGAATATTTTTTAATTAATCTAAGTCTGGTTTTTCTAAAGGCTCCTGTTCAGCTTTAAAAGTTTCTCCATAACCTCCGTTTTGAAGTTTTGAGTTTCTCTTACTGTATAGGAAATAAATAATGAAACCGATAATTAACCAAGCAAAAGAATATAATTTAGCTTCTCTACTCAAGTTGAAAATCAAATAAACATTAATTAAAATACCTAAACAAGCAATCAAAGGTAAAGCCGGAACTTTAAAGTTTCTCTGTAAGTTAGGTTCTTTCACTCTTAATACCCAAACAGCTACACAAACCATCGTAAACGCAAATAGAGTTCCGAAACTTGTCATGTGAGCTAAGTCATTAATTGGTGTTAAAGAAGCAACAACAGAAATTACACCTCCCAAAATGATAAGGTTTTTTGTTGGAACCCCCGTTTTAGGATTTACTTTTGAGAAAGTAGCAGGGATAAGACCATCTTTAGACATTCCCAAGAAAATTCTTGATTGTCCCATGATCATTACCATTAATACTGAGATCAAACCAACTGTTGCTGCAATCGTAATGATGTAACCAGCCCAAGCATAACCTGCAATATCAAATGCGTAAGCTACAGGAGCTTTAATCGCATCAGGATATTTACCTAGCGGATTGAAATCTGTATAATGCATCATTCCCGTTAAAACAAGAGATACTAATATGTATAAAAGTGTACAGATAATTAATGAAGTAATAATAGCAAAAGGAACGTCCTTTTTAGGATTAATAGCTTCTCCGGCCTGTGTAGAAACTGCATCAAAACCTACGTAAGCAAAGAAAATAGCAGATGCTCCTGCGACAACTCCGCCTATACCGTATGCAGAATGCGAAACTCCGCCTTCCGTAATAGTTGTAGCTTCAGGGATAAAAGGAATCCAGTTTTTAAAAGGATCAGCAGATCCGAAAATAATAAATGCTCCAGCAATAATTACGAAAATAATAGCCGAAACTTTAAGGATAACGATAAAGTTATTTGCTTTTGCCGCTCCTTTTGTTCCTCTAACTAAAATTGAGATTACAAATAAAACGATAAAAAATGCCGGTAAATTCATTGAAAAACCAGAGTTTCCTGCTGCCCAATACGTTTGTGGATCAGTTGTAAGCCAAGCCGGCAAATGTAACCCAAACATCTTGAGAAGTTTTGCGAAATATCCCGACCAGGATACTGCGACGGTCATTGATCCCATTGCATATTCAAGAATCAATCCCCAACCGATGATCCAGGCGAAGATCTCTCCTACTGTTCCATAAGCGTAAGCGTAAGCCGAACCTTCTACAGGAAGTATTGATGCAAATTCTGCATAACACAAAGCTGCAAATACACAGGCAATACCCGCGATCACAAAAGACAAAGCCAATGCAGGCCCTGCATTATAGTATGCTCCTGTTCCCGTCAGTACAAAAATTCCTCCTCCGATAATTGCTCCGATTCCAATAGCAGTAAGGCTCCATTTTCCAAGAACGCGTTTCAGCTCACTCTTTTTGATATCAGCTTCATAGGCGCTCATCGGTTTTTTAACCCAAATTTTAGACATATTTTATTATTTATTAAAGATTTACGAAAATATAAAAAATTTAGAAATAGTAACGTTTATTGACAAACTTTCGTCATTTATTTTAAATTTAAAAACTTAAAAATCTGATTCACATATAATTTAAGGCATTTTCAGGTGTCTGATTTTTTGTTTATTTTTGACCTTATGAATTTATACGATCTTTTCGTAAAACCGTATGAGAACTATACTGCTTTACAAATTCTGTTAGAAGCCAGCGGAACGCTCTTCGGGATTTTAAGTGTTTATTTTTCCATCAAGAAAAATATTTGGGTATATCCTACCGGTATAGTTTCTACATTAATTTATGTTTACATTCTTTTCAACTTCGGATTATTGGGAGATTGTATGATTAATGTTTATTATACGGCAATGAGTATTTACGGTTGGATCTTGTGGGCTAAGAATTCTAAAGATCATATTCATGTTGATGTAACGTGGGCTACCAAAAAAGAATGGGTTTTTGCGACCTTCCTTTTCATAATAAGTCTACTTTTAGTTACCGTCATATATTATTATAAACCTTACATCGACAATCAGTTTTCAATGGAGGGTACAAACTTAGGTTTATATCATCTTGATTGGGCAAATTGGCTGGATGTTATCACCACTTCAATATTTTTGGTAGGGATGTGGTTTATGGCCAAACAGCGCATTGAGAACTGGATTTTCTGGATCATCGGAGATTTTATTTGCATGCCGATGATGATTTTTAAGGGTCTTGGTATCACTTCGGTTCAATATTTGGTATTTACTATAATGGCGATCCTAGGATACGTCAGTTGGAAAAAAAGTTTTAAAGAAAAAAGTACAATAAAGTCATGAAAAATTTATTAAAAATAACATTCAGTATTTTCGCTATAGCAAGCTTAACATCTTGTCTTGCTTATTCAGACGGATACGCAAACAACGGATACGGAGACCCATACTATAACAACGGAAATTATTACGCTCCTCAAGGATATTACGGCGGCGGCGGATATTATGGTAACGACGGATATTATTACAGAAATGATATCAATTATTACTACGACAGCGGTGTTCCTTATTATTATGGAAGCAACAGAAGAAAAGTGTATGTAGAAAGAAGAAATACGACTACTACTTCACAAAGACCTAATAACGGATTCCGAAACAACTCAAATAGTAACAACAACGGAGGCGGATTTAAGAATAACGGAAATAACAACGGAGGATTCCGAAACTCAAATTCCGGAAGCAACCAAAATAGCGGAGGTTTTAGAAATTCTACGCCACCTGCGAATAATGGTAATAATGGGGGGTTCAGAAATAGTACGCCATCAAATAACAATAGTGGCGGATTCAGAAATCAACAACCAACTACTCCGGCACCGCAAAATAACAACAGTGGTGGATTTAGAAATGATAACAGCTCGTCAAACAGCAATAGTGGAGGATTTAGAAACAGCACTCCACAAACCACAACTCCAACCAGATCAACCGGAGGCGGATTTAGATAAAACGATTATAAATAAGAAAACGGACAGCTAACACTGTTCGTTTTTTGTTTTAAATATAGTAATTTTGCACGTTTATATTTTAGACAAGAAAAGTATGGAATTTTATAAATATCAAGGCACAGGAAATGATTTTGTAATGATCGATAATCGTGACCTGCAGTTTCCTAATGACAAAAATACGATCGAAAAATTGTGCGACAGACGTTTCGGAATCGGGGCTGATGGTCTTATTTTATTGGAAAATGAAGATGGTTATGATTTTAAAATGGTGTATTATAATTCTGACGGTGGAGAAAGCACCATGTGTGGAAACGGTGGAAGATGTCTTGTAGCATTTGCTTTTTTCCTTGATATTTTTGAAGATAAATGCAAATTCATCGCCATTGATGGTGATCATGAAGCTGAAATCCACAACGGAATCATTAAACTAAAAATGATTGATGTAGAAACCGTTTCAAATGACGGAGAAGACGCTGTAATGAATACCGGCTCACCTCATTATGTAAAATATGTGGAAGACTTGGTAAATTACAACGTTTTCGCACAAGGAAATGGTATCAGAAACTCCGAAAATTATAAAGAAAAAGGCATCAATGTAAATTTTGTTGAAAAAATTACCGATGATGAGATCTTTGTAAGAACCTATGAACGAGGCGTTGAGGACGAAACTTTCAGTTGCGGAACAGGAGTTACAGCTTCTGCTTTAACTTTTCTGCAAAAACATAATCTAATCTCTGTAAAAGTTAAAACTTTAGGCGGAAACCTTAAAGTTTATGCTGAAAAAAATGGAGACTCTTTCCAGAATATTTGGTTAGAGGGTCCTGCAAAACAGGTTTTTAGAGGAAAAGTAGATCTTATTTAAAAACAACAAAAACTTTTAATCAATTTTAATAATGAAAAAAGCTATTCTCATTATCATTCTGCTAATTATTGTGATTGCAGGATTTTTTGGTTTTAGATTTTATACTAAATATTACGGAAACAACGTAGAAAAAGACGGATATGTTTTGATCCCTCATAATGCGAGTTTTAAACAAGTATTAGATTCTATTGCTCCCTATATTAAAAATAAAGAATCTTTTGAAGATGTTGCAAAAGATAAAAATCTTGATAAATATTTAAAAGCCGGTCGTTACCACATCCAAAGCGGAACAGGCAACACCAACTTGGTAAATATGATCAAAGCAGGAAATCAGAGTGAGAATACATTTAGAATTGGTGATTTTGGAGATATTTATCAAATGGTTGGTAAAGTAACCAAGAAAACAGAACTGGATTCTTTACAATTTGTGAATGATTTTAATAAGATCGCCACAGAAAAAGGGTATAATAATGCAGAAGATCTGAAAAAATATTTCTTCATTGATACTTATAATTTTTTCTGGACGGTAACTCCAAAAGAGTTCTTTAACAAATTTGACAGTCAGTATAACGAATTTTGGAACAGCGAAAGAAAAAATAAAGAGCAACAATCCGGATTAACAAGAGATCAAATTTATGCTTTGGCTTCCATCGTTTATAAAGAATCCGGAGGTAAAAAGGATGAAATGAAAACGATCGCAGGATTGTATTTAAACCGTTACAGAAAAGGAATGAAACTTCAATCCGATCCAACGGTAATTTATGCCATCAACAAGCAGACAAATTTTAAAGATCCGATAAAAAGAGTTTTATATAAACATTTAACGACCCCATCTCCTTATAATACGTATGCTAATAAAGGAATTCCACCAGGACCAATTTGTGTAGTAGATAAAAGCTCTGTTGATGCTGTTTTGAATGCAGAGAACAACAACTTTATCTTTATGTGTGCAGATCCTAAAAGATTTGGATATCACAAATTTACAGCAAGTGCAGAAGAGCATGCAGTTAATGCAAAAGCGTATCAGGATTGGCTGAATTCAAAAAATATAAAATAAGAAATAAATTTAACTTTATTTTAACAATCTAATAATTAACATTTAGGTTTAAAAAACGACATATACTTTATAAATAATAAACTAACCTTAATATATTGAAATGTATTCAATTAACAATTTCATAATATTAAGAAAGATTTTTCACGATTTTACACAAACAATACCTTATGAATCAGACGGAAATTATCAATATTTTCACAAAAAGAACTTTAGGGCTTACTTTTGTACTATCGGCGGCAGCGTTCGCCTTTGGACAGGAAAAAGCAGGTATTTCAGGAACGGTAGTTAATAAAAGTAACCAACCTGTTCCTTATGCTTCAGTGACTTTCAGTAATAAAGCAAATAAATTATTAAGTGATGCTACGCTTACCGACGAAAAAGGACAGTATAAACTAGACCTTACGCCTGGAAATTACGACATCACGATTGAGGCAATCGATTACAAGAAAAGCCTTATTAATAAGCAGATTTCAGCAGCCGGAAACATCGGAGCTTTATCTATTGAACCTGAAAAAAGCGCTACTAATGTTAAAACTCAGGATATTGAAGGAATTGTTTTAACAGCTCCAACAACCAAAGCTTACAAAGTAGAATTAGACAAGAGGACTTATGATCCTTCGCAGGATATTGTGAGTAAAGGTGGGAATTTGCAGGATGTTTTACAAAATGTTCCGTCCGTGGAAGTAGATACCGATGGTACTGTTTCGATGAGAGGAAGTAGCAATGTAAAGTTTTTAATTAATGGTAAACCCTCTGCTTTATTAGGTATTTCTGAGGGAAGCAATGCTCTTCAAAGTATTCCTGCTGACCAGATTGAAAGAATTGAAGTGATTACAAACCCATCTTCAAAATTTGAAGCATCCGGAACTTCAGGTATTTTAAATATCATCTTAAAGAAAAGTAAAAAAGTAGGTTTTAACGGAAGCGTTGTAGGAACACTTGGATATCAACCAAGAACCAATTTAAATGCAAATTTAAGCTGGAGAAAAAATAAATTAACTTGGTTTCTTAATGGTGGCGGTGGTTATAGTGAATCTACAACGACTAGTAGAAACAGTAACATCAATTATGATCAGAATAAAAAGTTTCAATTATTAAGATCTGATCAAGAAACCAAAAATAAAAATTATTTTAAAAATTATAATGCAACTGCTGGTTTAGTTTATGATTTAGATGATAAAAACTCATTTAATTTATCCGGAACAGTAAGAACATTTGATGGTGAGACAGACGGAACAATTAATTATAATTTCCTCTATAATAATTCCGATTTTCCGAATACTTATACTTTAAGAACAAGTGACGGAAATAATAATAACCTTGCGTTTCAAGGAGATTTTGGTTGGGATCACAAATTTAATGATAAAGGACATAATTTATCTGTTTCATTAAGTCTTCAGAGAAACAGAAGCAATAATTATACAGATATTTATCAGGAATCAAACTTTATTACTGACTTAGATACTTCAGGAAATATTATTGGTATTACGCCTCAAATGAATTATCAGCTAAGTAATAATGCACAATATTCACTTACAAAATCTGTAATCGGCAAAATTGATTACGAACTTCCTATCAGTGAAAATGCAAAACTAGAAGCTGGTTACAGAATTGACAGAAATGATAATTTCTATGATAATACAGCTAATCAAGCCTTAGGTTTAAATATTCCTTTTACTCCCCTAGGTAAGTTTACAAACGTTACCAATTATGATGAAATGTTTAATGCATTTTATTTACAATTCCGTAGTAAAATAGGTAATTTAGGATATCAATTAGGTCTTAGAGATGAACTTTCTAATGTAAAAGTAGATTACAGAAACCTTGAGGGAAGCAACCCTATTAATGAAAATAAAACATATAATAATCTTTTCCCAAGTGTATTTTTAAGTTACGATCTAGGAAAAGACAATCAGTTTTTATTAAACTATTCCAGAAGAATTGATAGACCGCGTTCTTTCTTTTTAGTTCCTTATTTTTCTATCACAGACAACCAGAATATCTTCTTAGGAAATGTAAATCTGAATCCTTCATATGTTGATTCATTTGAATTTGGATATAGTATTTCTAAAAAGAAATATACTTTAAATCCTACCCTTTTCTATAGAAAAACAACCGGAGATGATAAAACTGTGGCCTATCAGGATGACGAAAGAACAAATGTATATTTCACAACACCTGTAAACTTAGGAACCAACGAACAATACGGTTTAGATTTTAATGGTACGGCGGATGTTTTTCCTTGGTTAAAATTAATGGGTAACTTAAGTTTCTTTGGTTATAAAACAACTGGACTTTATACTTACAACACTATTGATGTTACGGGAGCAAGTATTACCAGAGAACGTCCTTATGATGGTAGCGGTTTCTCTACAAGAGCAAGATTAAATGCTACTTTTAAAGTAGATAAAACATTTAGCTTCCAGTTACAAGGATTCTACAGAGGTCCGCAAAACACTGCAAGTCAGGACAGAAAAGCAATGTATGCTTTAAATATGGGAGCATCCAAAACGATCTGGAAAGGAGACGGAACAATTGCATTCAATATGCAGGATATCTTCAATACCCGTTCTATGAGAAGCACTAACTATCTGGCAACAGGGGTTAGAGAGTCTTACATGCAATGGCAACCAAGACAGTTCTCAGTTTCTCTGACATACAGATTTAAGCAAGGCGAAAAAGTAGAACAGCCTAAAAAGAAAAAAGACATCAACGCCAATGATACAGGCGGGGACGAACAAGGTCCAATGTAAGATAAAATATAATCACAAAAAATCCCGAAATAAAATTTATTTCGGGATTTTTCTATTTTGTAGCTTTTGCCATTTCGGCTTCAAAGATTCTTTTCCTTAAGTCGCTCGAGGAAAACCTGTGATCTCTTTTGTTGTAAAAAATTTCTATGCCTTTTTCTTCACAGTATTTTTTACCTGTGAAATCTTTGTCCATATAATCATCACCGATGATTCTTACGTCAATCACAAAAGATTTTAAAATATCTTCCAAATCCTGTTCTGTGTAATAAGGGATAATTTCGTCAACCGCATTTACAGCTTTCAACTGAATATAACGCTCCACAATAGTTTGTGTCGGCTTGTTTTTAGTCGGACGATCGTGAGACGGGTCAATTTGAAGACCAACAATTAGATAATCGCAAACTGTTTTTGCTTCTTCCAGCATTTTGATGTGACCTGCGTGTAGTAAATCGAACGAGGAAAATGTAATGCCAATTCTTTCTGTTTTCATAATGTGTATTTAAAATTTCACTGAATACGATATTCTAAGGGATTAAATCTAAATTCAGCAAAGTATTTTTAGTTATATATTAAATTAATTATTTCTTGATTCTAAATATTTTTGCCACTCCCAAGTGGTTCTCAAAGCTTCTTCCAAGCTCGTTTCAGACTTCCAATTGAGTTCCTTTTCTGCTTTGTTTGGATTAGCATAAGCGATCGTAATATCACCTTCTCTCCTATCACAAATTTTATACGGTACCTCAACATTATTTGCAGTTTCAAAAGCTTTTACAACTTCCAAAACAGATGATCCTTTTCCTGTTCCTAAGTTATAAATATCAATGGTAGCTTTATCAGACTCTTTGCTCATTAAACTTTTTAAAGCGGCAACGTGAGCTTTAGCTAAATCTACAACGTAAATATAATCACGAACTGCTGTTCCGTCTACCGTTGGATAATCATTCCCCCAAACACTTAGTTTTTCACGAATTCCGGCTGCCGTTTGCATAACATAAGGTACCAAATTATTAGGAACTCCAATTGGCAATTCACCTAATTTTGCAGATGGATGCGCTCCGATTGGATTAAAATACCTCAACAAAGAAATTTTTCTGTTGTAAGCTTTTGCGAAATCGATTAAAATTTCTTCGCCCATTTGCTTGGTCTTGCCATAAACACTTTCAGGCATTTTCAACGGTGTATTTTCGTCAATTGGCATTTCATCCGCTTGCCCGTAAACCGTACAAGATGAACTGAAAATAAAATTAGAAATTCCTCTGACTGTAAATTCTTGAAGAATATTAATTAAAGAAAACAAATTATTCTCATAGTAATCCACAGGTCTTTCCTGACTTTCTCCAACTGCTTTATATGCTGCAAAATTGATGCAACCCTCAATAGAATATGCATCAAAAACTTGAGTTAAAAGTTCCTTTCTCTTTAAGTCAAAAGGATAAAAATCCGGTTTTTTACCCGTAATTTCCTCAATATTTTTTAAAATAAATTTTTCAGAATTGGATAAATCATCTACAATAACAACATCAAAATTGTTATTCAAAAGTTCTACAACTGTGTGAGAACCAATATATCCAAGACCTCCCGTTACGAGTATTGCCATTTTTTAGTAATTATTTTTTTTAATCATTGTGTTTTCCTATTTCTTCTATTTCTAAAGAAGCTGAATTATCTATAAACTTATATTTTCTAATTAAAATATATAATCCAAATAAAATTAGATAACAAATTGGCACTAAAATATAATCAATTGGATCCTTTCCAAAATGCTTTTTAATAAAGATTGATTCGAAAACTCCAAATGTAAATGTTATTGCTATTAAAATTATCGAATATGAAAAGATTTTAATTGATTGTTTATTTTTTGTAATTAAACAAAATAAAGATATCATTGATAGTATTCCAATCAAAATTATAGACGTGGAATAAATAAAATCTCTTTTATTTAAAAATGAATTTGTAGCTATTCTATTTAGAGACGCAAAACCAAATATAATTGAAAATGCAAGATTTATTAAAATTGCAATCCAATAAATAATCTTATATCTAAAAACTTTTCTTTTCATTAATTACCCATAAATTCCAACACAGCATCCGTAATATACTTCAACTGCTCTTCATCCAATTCTGTATGCATCGGAAGAGAAATTACCTGATCCAAAAGCTTATCCGTATTCACAAAATCAGCATCATTACTTTCCTGATAGTATGCTTTTTGTTTTCTCAAAGCTACAGGATAATAGATCATTGCCGGAATTTCTTTTTCAGTTAAGAATTTTTGAAGATCGTTACGTTTACCATTCAAAATTCTTAATGTATATTGGTGAAATACGTGAGTAGAGTTTTCTGCTCTTTTTGGAGTTAAAATATTTTCGTTTCCGGCAAAAGCTTCATCATAATAATCAGCAGCTTTTCTTCTTGACTCGTTGTAAGTATCCAAATGAGGAAGTTTTTTTCTTAAAACTGCCGCCTGAATACTGTCCAAACGAGAATTAACTCCAACCTCATCATGGTAGTATCTTTCGTACATTCCGTGGTTAACGATTCCTCTTAAACGATGTGCTAAATCGTCATTATTAGTGCAAATTGCACCACCATCTCCGTAACATCCAAGGTTTTTCGAAGGGAAGAATGAAGTTGTTCCTACCGTAGACATTGTTCCCGCCTGTTTTACCGTTCCGTCCGAGAAAGTAAATTCTGCACCGATTGCCTGTGCGTTGTCTTCAATGACATATAAATTATGCTCTTCAGCAATTTTTAAAATCTCCTCCATATTCGCACACTGTCCGAAAATATGTACAGGAATGATCGCTTTTGTTTTTGGAGTGATCGCTTTTCTGATCGCTTCTGTTGAAATCGTGAATGTATCGTAATCTACATCTACCAAAACAGATTTAAGTTTAAGCAAATGAATAACTTCCACAGTTGCTGCAAAAGTAAAATCAGCAGTGATAATCTCATCCCCTTCTTTTAGGTCTAAGGCCATCAAAGCAATCTGTAAAGCATCTGTTCCGTTTGCACACGGAATCACATGATTTACTTCTAAATAAGACTCCAATTCATTCTGGAAAGACTTTACCTCAGGGCCGTTGATGAAGGCCGCCGAATCCATTACATTTAAAACTGCATTATCTACATCATTCTTTATTTTGTAATACTGACTTTGTAAGTCAACCATCTGAATTCTTTTCATAAATAAATATTTGTGTAAAAATAAGGAATTTAAAATCCTGTCAAAAATTTTATTGATTTTGTTTTATCTTTATACAAAATAAATACATGAAAAAACTTTTACTCTTTTGTATCTTAACGGGTTACTCGGCCGTTTCCGCACAAACACAGCTTGTTTTTGTTTATTTTAATGATAAACCGAACAAGACTGCATTTTACGCCAATCCGCTATCAGAACTGTCCCAAAAGTCTCTCAACAGACGTACAGCATTAGGAATCTTATTGAATGATCAGGATGCTCCGATTGAACAATCTTACATTCAAAACATTCAGAATCTGGGATTTACCGTTACCGATTATTCGAAATGGCTGAATGGGGTTGCCGTAAATGCTACTCCGGCACAAATCATTACGCTTCAGGCTCAGCCTTATGTTGGCTCAGTGGAAAGTTTTGCCAGAAATTCGTCCGGCGTTCCCAAAACTTCGAATGTTGATAAATGGGCAGATTTTAATTCCAATTATTCAACCAGCAAAACATTAACAACTTTTGATTATGGTTCTGGTTCAGACCAAATTGATCAGATCAATTTAAGACAACTTCACCTTGCAGGTTATACAGGAACGGGAGTTACCATTGCTGTGATCGACAGTGGTTTTCCGACCGTGAATACAGGTTCTGCCTTCGCAAGATTATGGACAAATAATCAGATCAAAGGCGGATATGATTTCGCTGCAAAAAGTACAGACATTTACAATCCTTCATTAAACGCACATGGAACTGTAGTTTTGGGAGCTATCGGAGGATTTATTCAAAATACTTTTGTTGGCTCTGCTCCGGATGCTGATTTTTATTTATATCGAAGCGAAAATGCAACCGTTGAAATTCCTGAAGAGGAACTCTATTGGATCGAAGCCGCTGAAGAAGCCGACAGAAAAGGAGTTGACGTTATTACAACTTCATTGGGTTACAATACATTCGATGATTCGAGATACAATTATACCTATGCAAATATGAACGGAACCACTTCTTTCATCGCTAGAGGTTCTGAAATTGCCGTTAATAAAGGAATTTTTCTTCTTGTAGCAGCAGGAAACTCGGGACAACAACCGTGGCATTATATCATAACGCCTGCTGATAATGCTAAAGTTTTCACGATTGGATCGGTTGATTCTGCAGGAGCTTCTTCCGGTTTTTCATCTTACGGTCCCAATTCTGCTGGTGTTGTAAAACCAGATGGAAGCACAAGAGGAAGCGGATCTTTTACTGTTAATAACAATTCATTAACCACAGTTTCCGGAACTTCAATTGCAACACCGATTGCTGCGGGAGGAGTTGCTTGTTTGGTTCAGGCTTTTCCAACAATGAACAGAGATTTGATGAGGAATAAATTAAGACAAACCGCTTCATTATCTCCAAGTCACACCGATCAAATGGGATTTGGAATTCTAAATTTTGGAAGTTTCTACAACGGAACATTAAATACCTCCGAAATTGTAAAACAAAAACAAGTTGCTATTTTCCCAAATCCTGTGAAAAGCATCCTGAATATTGCTACAGAAAGCAATGTCTTATCTTTGGAAGTGTATGATAATTTAGGAAGATTGATTACTAAAAATAACAATCAAAAATCTATTAAAGTTGAAGATTTTGCAAAAGGAACTTATTATCTGAAAATTCAGACGAAGGATAAGGCTTATTATGAGAAATTTATCAAGGAATAATTGAAAAAAGAGCTGCCTAACAAATTAAGCAGCTCTTTTTTATTTTTTAAAATGTTTTAAAATCCAATTCAGGCATTCCTCGGAATCCATGATGCTCCAGGAGTGTGGATGTCTAAAACCTTCAGGTCGTATTCCTCTGTCATTAACAATCACTAAATCTGCATTTTTATGCCCTTTAAGTTTTAACAAATTCATCATTGCAGTAATGCTGATACAGTTGGTGTCGTACAAATCTCTTCCTCGGTTATTCATCTGCCACATAATTCCAGGCTCTGTATAAATGAGCAACGGAATATTCATTAAATATTTTGCATTTCCACCATCTTTTTCGCTGTACAAAAACATAGACTCTTTGATATAATTTTCCTTATTTTTATCTGGATATCCAATGGCATCAACCATTTCTTTGCTGAAATATTTAGCTTCATTCACGGCTGCCTCAGAAAAATTTCTTTCTATATCTCTATTCAGTTGATAATACATTTTTTCGTAATCAAGTGGCGGATCCAGTGCAAAAACCGCACTTGGTATAAAATAAGTATTTTTATCTCTCACCGACATTTCAGCATATTTTATTCCTAGCATTCCACCGTAAGAAAGTCCTCCGATTGCAATGTTGTCTTTTGAAATTTTATGTTTTTCAACAACGTCTTTTGCAATTCTGTCTAAGAATTTCTGTTCAATAGTCATTGTAAAATTACCGTCTTCAAATCCGGGAAATAAGACGATCAAATTTTTATCAAAAGCCAACTCATCCAAATAAATCTGATTCATCACTCTTTCCGGTGTTTCTCCTCCACCCGGTAAAACAATGATCATTCCGACAGGTTTTCCTTCGGGTAGAATTTTATAATAAAAATTTTCAGTGTCTTTAAAAGTTATTTTTTCAGGTTTCTGAGAAAACACTTGAACAAAAAAAGAAATAAAAAAGACTATTAAAAATTTAAGCTTCATCTGATATTAGTTTTAGTTGATAAAAAACTACCCGAAAAACGAATAGTTGAAATAGGAAACGGTCAATTTTATTTTTTATTTTATTCTAATTTTTTATTTTAAAGGCTTCGACTCTATTCAGCCTGACACGTTACAAACTAAATGTTTAGTATTAGAAATGTCAGGCTGAGCGGAGCCGAAGCCTTTTTAAGTATAACTTTGAATCCAATATTTGTCATTTCGGAGGAATCTAACTCTTATAAAAAGTATGCGTAGAGAGATTCCACGCTGCACTTCGTTCCGCTCTGAATGACAACTTTATGTTTAAACTTAATATTCTTAACTTCTTAAAACAAACCTTAATGGTTCAAAATTTAATTTAAGCAGAGTTCCTACTCGCATTAATATTTCCAAACAGAGAACGCGTCACCAATTTTTCATAGGCTTCTTTATTACCTTCTCCTTTTTGAATTTTCATTAAAGCATATTGCTGAATACTCAATAATGGTAGAACAATTTTTTCACGAATTTTCACCGATTTTCTTGACAAAGGATCTTCTTCCTGAAGCAACTTAAAGCCTGTTAATTCCAGCATAATGTCTTTTGAAAGATTGTATTCTTCAAAAAGAACATTCCAGAACGCTCCGAATTTTGGATTGCTTTTAATATAATAGGTTAATGGGAAATAAGACTTATTCATACTCATCATCGAGTTCAAAACTAAAGTTTTAAAGAAGTCCGAACCTTTGTATAGATCTCTCACTTCTTCAAATCGTCCCTGCTTTTTCATTTCTTCCATCGCAAAACCGAAACCGAAGAATCCGGGAACGTTTTGTTTTAATTGAGACCATGATCCAACAAACGGAATAGCCCTAAGATCTTCAAACTTCAACTCACTGTCACCACCGCGTTTTGATGGACGGCTTCCGATATTGGTTTTACCGTAATATTCCAACGTACTCATTTCCTGCAAATATGGAACGAACATTGGATGAGCCTTTAGATCTGAATATTTTTTATAACTAATATCTGCCAGTTCAATGATTAGTTTTCTTTCTTTTTCGGTTAAATCTTTTTTAGAATTCTTGAAAACATCATTTTCAACTCCGGCCGTTAAAAGTTGTTCGAAATTGTATTTTGCCTGTTCTTTATTTCCAAAAATACTTGTGATCGTTTGTCCTTGAATCGTTAATTCAATCTTATTATTCGCAATTGTATTTCCTTGAGAAGCATAGAAATCGTGGGTTTTCCCGCCACCTCTTGCGGGAGGGCCGCCTCTACCGTCGAAGAACACTACTTTAATTCCGCTTTCTTCGGAAAGTTTGGTTAAAATTTCTTTGGCTTTATAAATTTCCCAGTTGGCTTTTAAATATCCACCGTCTTTTGTTCCGTCCGAGAAACCAAGCATGATCGTTTGCTGATTTCCTCTTTTTTCCAGATGCTTTTTGTAGATAGGATTTTGGTACAACTCACTCATTACATTTTCAGCATTGGCAAGACCTTCCATCGTTTCAAAAAGCGGAACAATATCCATGTTGATTTCTTCATCTTTGTAGCCACAAACTTTGAAAAAAGCATAGACATTCATCACATCTTTTACGGCATCAGAATTAGAAATAATATAGCGGTTCATTCCTCTGAATCCGTTCGCTTGTTGGATTCCTGTGATTTGGGAAACCGTCAGTAAAGTATCCTGAACAATTCCTTCAAAATCATCCGTATTTACTTTATCTGAAATTTGAATTAACTGATTGAATTTCTCATCATTTGTTGCATCAATATTTCCAAAAACCTTAGCGTGAACTTCATTAATTACCTGTTGATGAATTCTGCTATCCTGTCGAACATCCAACGTCGCAAAATGCGTCCCGAAAATCTTCACACGATCTCTGAAATTCAATAACAGCTCTAAAAATAAAGAATTATGATGTTCAACCAAGATTTTTTCGGCTTCATTAGCTCTCTTTAGAATATCTTCTGTTGTAATTTTTTCATTATTAAAAATCGCACCGTATAATTCGTCATTCAGTTTCTGTAAGACCTCTGAAACTCCCCTGAAACTCAATCTTCTTCTGATAAATTTCAAATGGCTGTAATATGATTTTAAAATAGCTGAACGAAGTTCTTCCGACACTCTTTTCGTAACATCTGCCGTAACGAAAGGATTTCCGTCTCTGTCACCGCCCGGCCAAAAACCAAGCTGAATAATATCTTCATGAAGGTGAAAATGACCGTTTCCGAAAGTGTTTCTGATCTTCGTAAACAGTTCACCAATCGTATCATAATACACATATCTCAAATATGAAATAATGCTCAACGCCTCATCGATCGGAGTCGGTTTTTCTTTATTAACGAAAGGTGTCTTTCCTAATTGTTGAAGTAAAGTATCAATATTTGTTACAGAATCGGTCGTAATTGCCGTTCTCAAATCCTGAATAATTCTCTGAACCGAGCTTGGATAAAACTGCGTTGGGTGCGCTGTAAAAACAACTTTTACGGTAAAATCTTTCAATTTCTCACGTACTTTTTCCAATTTATGATCCAGAAGTGAGCGTTCGAAAAGATTGGTTACTGTTCCGCTGTCACTTTCTGAATGCAGACTTGGAAAAGCAGCATCTTCGATACTGTCGAACAAAACGACCTGTCTTTCTATATATTGAATGATCTTGAAAAGCAATTCGAGTTTTTGCTCTTCCGACTGTAAATCTGTATGACTTGTAAAGAATTCTTCGACGATCTGTTCAGGTGTTTTTCCTGCTTCATAGCCGTTCTTACTTTCTTCATACAAAAACGGAAGCAACATCCCGATATTCGTCATTTTATCATAAGGCAGGCTCATAAATAATGAATTGTAGATCTGGAATTTATTTTCAACGATCTGCCTGAATTTTTCTGCGCGTTGGTCGTGTATCATATAACAAATGTAGGGGATTTTGGTTTGAATTCAAATGGTGTTTCTTTTAAAAATTTATTAATTATACATTTAATATCCTTTCTTGGAATTAATTCAATAACTTTATTTGAAACTATTTACCATGAAAGAAGACTCTATAATTGATCCTTTTTATCTTCAGATACAAAAGGAAATTAACCGGATTGAAAGAAAAGCTGATAGTTATATTTGGCTGTTTTACATTATCCGAATTACTCAAATTATTTTTGCAGGAATAATTACTGTTTTGGCAGGAATGTCAGAAATTAATGATCTCAGTGAAGCTAAAATTATTTTGATTTTAGGAGCTGTAACAACCGCCATTACGGCATTTGACACGTTGTTTCAAGTTGACAATAAGAAAAATACTTATAAGCTTGTTTTATTTGAGCTCAGAACAATCAGAGCCGAAATTGTTTATGAGTTTATGAAAGAAGGAAAAATTAATGATGAATTTAAAGCAACATTTTTGGGGAAATATCAAAAGGCTACTTCGTATGCCAGAGATCTTATTAGTACAGATATTGATAAAACTAAGGAAGTTAAAAAATAATTTTTTTTCTATGAGTTTCTGTTAATTGTGTTTAAAATATATCTTTGCAAAAATTTAAAAACACAATGAAATTCGGTATCATTTTCTATTCAATTTTAGGAATTTTGGCTTTATTAATAGGAGTCTATTTATTGCAATATTTTTTCATCCTTTCCATTATATTTTTTATTGGTGCATTTATCAATGGCGTTTTCATTTATAAAGAATATAATATTCACAAAAGTGATAAAATTGAATATGATGAAACTACACTCCCTGATGAAGTTATTGTTAAATATTCGCGTTCGGGAAGAATCATTACGATTTCTATGTATAGTATCTTTGTAATTCTGGGAATATTTTTTCTTTCTTGCATTATTATGAAATTGAATTTCATAACAGTGTTTATGGTTGCATTGTTAGCAGCATTTACGATTTATTTTATTGTAAAAGTTGTTTTAGAAATTAAGAAAATATCTAAAATCATGATTTCAATTAATGGAAAAGGTATTCAAGTAAAAGATAATCCAAGATATTTGTGGAGTGAAATCCAGCTTGAAAAAATTATTGTAAAACGTTTAGTAAGTCGTGAATCCAAACATGATTATAAGCCTGAAGTTAATTATTTATATTTTTTTCACAACAACGAAAAAATAGAAATTAACATTGATGATTTTGACATTACAGATTATCAGCTTTCACAGGTTTTAAAAATATTCAGAGTAAAATATAATAATCAACTTTAAATGAAATTAAAAATTAAAAACCCCATATCAATGGGCTTTATGTTTATCTTTAGTATAGTATGCATATCCCTTCCATTGCTTTTATAGTGGAAATTCAATGTTAGAAAAGAAGGAATATATTTGGTTTCTATACTTCAATTTAATTTTTATGTTCTTAATTATTTTCATGCTTAATAAAAGTTATTCTGAACTGATTCGTGCTGAAATAAGAGAAAAAAGACTTTTTTATCATAATTTTTTATTCATTAAAAAATCCGTTGAATTATCCCAAATCAATGGCTATAAAACAGGGCGAGACGATAATGGGAATAATTTGATAAGTTTATATAGCAATGAAAATAAGAGACTTTTTATTTTAAAAGATAATTATTACTCAAATATTCCCGAATTTGTAGAGAAACTACAAATTAATAATCTTGGAATAGAGTTTACTGTTTTTCAAAAAATAATTTTAAAACTTAAGGGGAAAAATAAAGACCAGAATTCTTTATAATTTTGAACACAACACATTAATCATTAATTTTACAAGTCACATAAATTAATCCAATGAAAAAAATATTCATATTCCTTTTAATGGCTTTTCTTTTTACAGCCTGTGGTGACGATTGCTATAATGCTCCTCAGCCGATAGCTTTTGAATTCGTTAATGCTGATGGTGAAAACCTGATCACGAATGGAACTCTTAACCCTTTTTCAATCAGTGACGAAAATCACATCGGAGTACAATTGACCAAAACGTCTGACGACAGGATCATTTTAGAAAATGTGGGCGCTTATAATGGTACAAAAAATTATACTTTTTATTCCAACCTTAAAATTTTTGATTTTTCAATACAATCGTCTGAATTTAAAGGAGGTTGTGATGGCTATCAAATCAATAAATTAACGTTTACTGGCGTTGGTATTGATGTAACAGATGAAAAAGGATATTATAAAATTGTTTTGGAATAAAAATAGCTAATAGTAAAATTGTGTCTGAGCATGGGTAAAATCCCATCCAGGAAAATAATAAGCATGAAAATTATTTTAATCATTTCTTTTCTATTACCGGGTCTATTCCTTTCCCAAAAAACGGTTTCCGAGGATTACAAAAAAATCCCCGAAATCCTCGACAGCACTGAGTTCCTCTACCCTTTCATCAAACCTGATACAAAATATCAATATTGGTCAGTTCTCCGCAACATTGAAGATCCTGATCCAGATAAATCTATCATTTACGAAAGTCAAATGCCCAACTTTATGACGCTCAATGATCCGGCGCCGGAAAAAGGTTTCTTTCAGCAATGCACGACCAATGACTGTTTTTCCTATATTTTAGCTTGTAAAAATGGCAAGACAGAATATTTTAATAATGAACAACAATTGAGAAATTTCATTGGATTTGTTGACAATTTACCGGAAGCGATTTTAATTGCAGAAACGTATGGTTTTAAGGTTGATACAAGTAATAAATTAGGAGGTTCTTATAAAATTGATGATCAATATATTTCGATGTATGTTTCTAAATCTAAAAATGATACGCAAAAAGAGTCTTTTTTCGTAAAAATCAATAGAAAAACGGGGAAATTGGAAGCGAAAAGTAATGGCGTATACTAATTTCCACCCTCTGTCATTCTGACGAAGGAAGAATCTAATATGTTTTAATTTGAACCACTAAGTTTGGATTAAGTAATTAAGAATATTAAGTTGAGATTCTTCACTACACTTCGTTTCGTTCTGAATGACAGTGTGTGTGTAGATTTGTGTGTAGACTATAAACACATCAAATTTCAATAGTTTTAATTAAACACAATCATAAGAATTTTAAAACTTCCTTAACTCAATTTTCACTTTGCATTGCGTAAATTTGGCTTAAATAAATTTAAGAACAATGCTTAATTTCGAGTTTAAAAATCCAACAAAAATACTTTTCGGGAAAGGCGAAATCGCTAAGATTTCAAAAGAAATTCCTAAAGACGCAAAAATATTAATGATTTACGGTGGCGGAAGCATCAAAAGCAACGGTGTTTACGATCAGGTACAAGAAGCTTTAAAAGGTTATGATGTTCATGAATTCGGTGGAGTTCCTGCCAATCCTGAATATGAAGTTTTGGTGGAAGCTTTAAAAGTTATCAAAGAAAAAAATATCACCTATCTTCTTGCTGTCGGTGGCGGTTCTGTGATTGACGGAACAAAATTCCTTTCTGCAGCAGCAAATTATGACGGCGAACCTTGGGAAATCCTTAAAAAACCTGTTAGAACTTTTGAAGGTGAAGGAATGCCTTTCGGTTCTATTTTGACATTGCCTGCAACAGGTTCTGAAATGAATTCGGGATACGTAATTTCAAGGAGAGAAACAAACGAAAAATTATCTTCAGGAGGTCCCGGGCTTTTCCCTGAATTTTCTGTTTTAGATCCGGAAGTGGTAAGATCTATTCCAAAAAGACAAATTGTTAACGGATTGACAGATGCTTATACTCACGTTCTAGAACAATATATGACCGCTCCATCTTCTGCTGATTTACAGGAAAGAATTGCAGAAAGTATCCTGATCAGTTTACAGGAAACTGCTCCAAAAGTCTTGTCTGATGATTTTAATTATGACGCGGCAGGAAACTTTATGTGGTGTTGTACAATGGCTTTGAACGGATTAATTCAGAAAGGAGTTATTACAGACTGGGCAGTTCATGCGATGGGACACGAATTGACAGCCTATTACGGAATTGATCATGCAAGAACATTAGCTGTAATCGCACCATCTCATTACCGTTATAATTTTGATTCTAAAAAAGGAAAATTAGCTCAATATGCAGAAAGAGTTTGGGGAATCAAAGACGGAACTGTTGAAGAAAAAGCTGAATTAGGAATTAAAAAAATGGAAGAATTCTTCCACAGCCTTGATATTAAAACTAAACTTTCAGAATATACAGAAGACTATAAAGGAACCGCAGAAAGAGTTGAAAAAGCCTTTACAGAAAGGAATTGGGTAGGTTTAGGTGAACACAAAAAACTGACTCCTCAGGATGCCTACAAAATTGTAGAAATGAGTTATTAATAAAGCTGGAAGCTGGGAGTTTGAAGAAAGGAAGAGTTTAAGTCTTCCGGCTTCTGACTTCCAGCTCCCAATTAAAATTCATTTATTTACAAACATTCGTTTAAAAAACCTTAATTTCATTATAAATATTTCAAATTTATTTATATTTTAGCATATTCTTAAATTTGTGATAATGAAAAAACAGCTACTTTTATTTGCCTTTTCCGCTTTGGCGCTTACTTCGCTTGCTTCTTGTGAAGATGATGATGTTCAAGCTTACGACTTAGACACCCTTCAAGGTGAATGGAAAGTCAGTAAATCAGAGATAATTTCAGGGAAAGACGGTAAAACTGTACTTGATACTTACAATCCTGCAGGATGTGAATTAAAAAATGTGACTTCGTTCAGTACTGATTATTCCACATCGTATACTTATTATGGTGGTGTAGGAGCTAATTGCCAGATCAGCGCACAAGAGCACGGTAAATATACCTATGATGCGGAAACTAAGGATATGGTAATAACGTACGACGACAATATTAAAGTAAAATATAAAGTAATCGTTCTTTCAAGCTCGGAGCTAAAACTAATGGATGTTCCTGGTGGTGGAGATTATAACGGAGATACAGTAAACGATCTTTATTATACTACTTATAAAAGATAAAACAAAAACTCTCGATTTTATCGGGAGTTTTTTATTAGAATGAATTTTAATTAACTAAAAATTATTAAAAAATGAAGAAGATGTTATCAGCATTCTTATTGCTGACCTTTGCCCTTTTCTTTTCACAGGAAAAAAAGCCGATGTATTGGCAGGACATTCAAAATTTCAAAAAATTAGATCAGGAAAATGCACCTCCAAAAGATGCTATTCTTTTAGTCGGAAGTTCATCTTTTACAAAATGGACTGATGTTGCCAATTATTTTCCCGATAAAATGATCATCAACAGAGGATTTGGAGGATCAAGATTAACGGATCTTAATTATTATTCTAATGATCTGCTTTCTCCTTATCAGCCAAAACAAATTATTGTTTACTGTGGTGAAAACGATTTCGCTGACAATCATAAATTAAAAGCGAAAGAAGTTGTTAATCGTTACAAAACGTTCTACAAAAAGATTCGAGAGAAATTCCCGAATATTGAAGTTGATTATATCTCCATAAAATACTCGCCAAGTAGAGAAAGTCTTTGGCCTCAAATGAAGGAAGCCAATAAAAAAATTGCTGCTTTTATGAAGAAAGAACCGAATGCAGAATTCATTGATATCACAAAAGCAATGGAAGACGCCAACGGAAATGCAAGGAAAGAGCTTTTTGTAGAAGATATGCTTCACATGACTCCGGAAGGCTATCAGATCTGGACGAAGGTGATGAATCCTTATATGAAATAATTTTCAACCATGATAAAAAAACGACTAACCATTTTAATTCCTATTTTCATTTGTTCTTTGATGTTTGCACAGAAAGACACCAAAAAGGAAGTATTGAAGGAACTTTCAGAAAAAGCTTGTCAATGTACAGATTCAATCAGAATACTTAATCGGAATAAAAAAGATATCCTAAAAGATGTGCATGGCTGTATCGACAAATATACAGGAGCATTACAAATTTCATCCCTTCTTTCAGGTGCCGAAGATTTAGCAAAGACCGCTCCTGAAGTGAATGGAAAAAAGCAAATAAATCTAAATTTCAATACTAGCAAAGACTCCAAGCAATATATAGACAGCTACAATGATATTGAACGATATCTGATGGGTAACTGCCAAAGTGTTAAAAATATTACAGAAACTTCTGAAACTAATGATGACGGATTTTCTAAAGATAAAGAAGCTATGGATTTTTATCATGAAGGACGAGAGCTAACGGAAAAAAAAGATTGGAAAGGAGCTATTGATAACTATGAAAAAGCAGTTAAAAAAGATCCTAAATTCATTTATGCATGGGATGCTTTAGGAATCAATTATAGAAGAAATGAGGAATTTGACAAAGCAATCTCTGCATATGAAAAATCATTGAAACTAGATCCGAAAGGAAAAATGGCTTTACAGAATATCCCAGTGGTATATATTTATAAAAAAGAATATCAAAAAGCAATTGATTCTTATATGAATCTTGATAAGGTATATCCCGGAGATCCTGAAGTATATTACGGAATTGGTAATGTATATTTTAACGCATTAAAAGATGATGAAAAGGCATTAGATTATATCTGTAAAGCTTACAGAATTTATAATGATCAAAAATCTCCTTACAGAACAGATGCAGAATCCATAATGTCATCTATTCATAAAAGCATGAAAGAAAAAGGCCAAACTGAAAAATTTAAAGAAATTCTGAAAAAGAATAACATGCAGTTTGATTAAACTAAAAGCTCCTGAACAAGGGGCTTTTTTAGTTTTAAACAATCAAGAAAATATTTTGAAATAATAAATATATTTTCATTTCTTTGTGGACTTTAAAAAAATTAAACTAACCATGAAGAAAATCTTATTTCTAGCTGTCTCGACGGCTTTTGTATTCAGCTCTTGTAGTAACAATGATGATGACGACAACTCAGTAAATATTGTCGGAGTATGGAAACCATCAAAAACCTTAAAAATTTCAGGAAGTAACGGGAATATAATCTCTACTGAAAATTCTTCTACCTGTAACAAAAAAAGTACTTATGATTTCAATGCAAACAATCAGTTAACGAGTCATATTTTTGAAGATGATTCAAATACCTGTACAGATTTCGGATCACAGACAGCGCCTTATTCTTATGATATGAACAATAAAAAGATCGTTATCGATGGAGATAGCTATGATGTAGCAAAGCATACTTCAAACGAAATTCAAATTGTTGTAGATTACGGACAATTTAATAGTGACAGCATTGAAGATCACATGATACTTGTTCTTACAAAATAAAAAAAGCAAGCTCCCAAAATTGGGAGCTTTTTCGTTTATTTCTTTCTTTTGGATTTTGAGATCGCTTTTTGCTGCGCTCTGTTGGCTCCAAATTTCTTAGGTTCTTTTCTTTTTGAAGGCCCACCCCAGTTTTCTTTTTTGTTTTTATCCTTTTTCTCATGGAAAGCTCCTCCTCCATCAAACAGTTTTGCATTTGCAGGATTTTTCATTAAGATCACATCTTCTTCTGAAATGATCTTTTTAGGATTAATTTTAACTCCTTCAGGGAAATCAACGAATTTTAATTCTCTGTCCATCAATAGTTCGATATCTAAAACAGGACGCTCTTCTTTTTTAGCAACAAAAGAAACAGCTTTACCGTCTTTATCTGCTCTACCCGTTCTACCGATTCTGTGAATATATTGTTCCGGAACCTCTGGAATCTCAAAGTTAATAACGTGAGTAATATTTGAAATATCTAAACCTCTTGCCATAACGTCAGTCGTGATCAAACCTCTGATTTCTTCATTTTCAAAGCGTTTCA
The DNA here is from genome assembly GCF_058795655.1 of Chryseobacterium sp. GW823-FHT05E08. Lineage (NCBI taxonomy): Bacteria > Pseudomonadati > Bacteroidota > Flavobacteriia > Flavobacteriales > Weeksellaceae > Chryseobacterium > Chryseobacterium sp. GW823-FHT05E08. The sequence continues at coordinate 70,524 of NZ_JBXAHY010000005.1, forward strand.
TCGCCTTCAATCTATAGTTTTGAGATTTATTTGAGTGAATTACATCAAACTGTTCAGGGAAAAGCTCATCAATTTTAGTAAATAATAAATCTGAATGCTTCTTATTATTAGCAAAAATCAAGACTTTAGACATATCTGCGTCTGATTTCAATAAATACTCCAACAAGTTGATCTTCGTATTGAAGTTTTCAACTTTATAAGCAGTCTGTTCAATTTTTTCAAGTGGAGTTCCGGATTTCGCCAATGAGATCTCGATTGGACCAGCAAAATACTGAGCCAGCATTTCATCCACAGCATCTGTCATCGTTGCAGAGAAAAGAATGTTTTGTCTCTTGTCTCTCATCATTTCGAAAATATGCGTTAACTGTGGTCTGAAACCTAAGTTAAGCATTTCATCAAACTCATCAATGATCAGTTTTTGAACTTCTTTAAGAGAAATAGCGTTATCAATCGCTAAATCCATAATCCTTCCCGGAGTTCCAACTAAAATATCACAGCCATTGTTAAATAAAAGCTTCTGCGTATTGATATTTTTTCCACCGTAAATTCCGATAACTCTTGCAGTAATATTTTCCGTTAATTTTTCAACAATTTCAGTTACCTGAACCACTAATTCTCTTGTAGGAACCAAAACAACAACCGTTGGATTTCCGGTTTTGTTATATTTCCAAGTTTTAAGAACAGGCAGCAGATAGGCTAATGTTTTTCCGGTACCCGTTTGTGCAATTCCCATCACGTCTCTTCCGGAAAGTATAGGTCCTATACTCTTTTCCTGAATAGGCGTTGGTTCAAACAATTCCAGGTCTGCTAAAACATCTAGAACTTTAACCGGTAAATCAAAATCTGCAAAAGTTATTTTATCCATTTTGCAAAGATAGGCAATTAATTTATTTATATATTAAGGATGGGAGTTGGAAGATGGATGTAGGAAGTTTAAAGCTTAATGTTAAATTTACATATTTACTAACTTCCATCTTCATGCTTCTAGCTTCAAGCCAAAAATTACTAAAGCTTAATACTTTTACTGATCACTTTAATATCGTCATCTTTCCAGACGCTAGTTGTAATAATTACATTTCCTTTCTTTTTGGGATCTTTTTTAATGGGGAATTTTTCGTCTTCCCATTGTGAACAATGCGTAGAAATAGGTGATACCAAAGGTTTCCAAATATTTTTGCTTAAAGTGTAGACATATAATGGATGCCAGCAACTTGTACACCAATTCGGGTAAAATCCGATGTCGTCTTTTCCGTCATTGTTTAAATCTTTGAGATTGTATAAAATTCCGTCCTTAGCGGGTGAAATCGTAAATGGTTTTATCTTTTTATCACTGAAATAAATGATGGTTTCGCATTTTCCGTCGCACTCATCACTGCAGTCGCTGACTTTGGTGTAGGCGTATTCTTTTGTTCCGTTTCCGTCATAATCGCCTAGAATGCCTTCGCTTTTTTGAGAGAAAACTAAGGAACTGAATAATGTAAGGAGGAATAAGGTTACTGTTTTCATGATTAGTTTTTAATTTTTTCTGTCATTCTGAACGAAACGAATGTGTAGTGAAGAATCTATTTTGAGATTGCTTCGTCACTTCGTTCCTCGCAATGACAAAATTGTGTTTTATTTTCGAGTTATTCTTAACAAAATAATGATAACCAATAAAATAGAAAAAATAAACCCTAACAAAGCAACCAATGATATCTCCCCGATTCTAGGGCCAGATTCTGAGACAAAAACAATCGCTGTTGCAATAATATTTGCTCCTAAAACCATGGCTAAAATCAAATTGACAATACTTGATTTGATGATTTGATTGGTTTTTTCAATATTCTTAATTTCACTTGAAACGGTGAATTTATTTTCATCTAATTTTTGAAGAACAGAACGAAGCTCTTTCGGAATTTCATCGATATTATCTGTGAAATTCATCATTTTATCCATTCCGTTTTTGAGGATGGTTTTTGGACTGATCTTTTTGGTGAGAATTTTTTTGGTATACGGATTAAGACTTTTAACGATATCCAGATCAGGGTTAATGGTTCGTCCTACCCCTTCAATCAAGCCAATTCCTTTGAATAAAAGATAGAAATAATCCGGCATATAGAGACGGTTATCTTTTAAGACGTCTTTCATTTTATTAATGATCGCCTGAGGATCAATTTCTTTTAAAGAAGTACTGTGAACGAAATTAAGAATATCGTCCACATCATTTTCGAATCTTCTTTCATCGGGAATCTCATAGCTTATCGCCATCTTTTTTAGAGATCTTACGATTTTATGAGCATTTTTCGCTACAAAGCTTACAATTAAACTTTCAAGGATTTCTTTATCATTCGGTTGAATTTTTCCTACGGCACCAAAATCAATGAAAACAACTTTACCGTCTTTTTTAACTAAAATATTTCCTGCGTGAGGATCAGCATGGAAAAATCCGTAATCCAAGATTTGAGATACAAATAGGCGCAACCCAACTTCGGATACTTTTACAGGATCTATATTGTTGGCTAAAAGTCCGGCTTTATCGGTTACTTTTATTCCATCAATGAATTCCATACAAAGGACGTTGTTGTTGCAAAATTCCTCGTAGATCTTCGGAACGTATGTCTCTTTATTATTTTTAAAGTTTCGGGCGAATTGCAGAATATTATTCTTTTCATTAATTAAAGAAACTTCCTCTAATAATGATCTTTCAAATGTTGAAATTGCCTGTTTCAGATTCAATTTTTCTCCTATTTCAGAGTATGATGAAATCAGTTTTTCGAGATCTTTTATTAACAGAAGGTCATCTTCGATAACGGTTTGAACATCGGCTTTTTTTATTTTTAAAATGACTTCATCGCCATTCAATAAAGTAGCTTTGTAGACCTGTGCGATTGAAGCTGTTGCCAATGGATGTTTCTGAACTTCAAGAAAATGATCATTAACCGAAATATTAAACTCGTTTTCAAGAATTTCATGTACATTCATTTCGACTGTATCTACCTTGTCCTGGAGTTTTTGAAGTTCCTGCACCAATTCCGGCGGAAGAAGGTCTTCCCTGTTGCTGAATGTCTGTCCAAGCTTCACAAAGGTGGGTCCAAGTTCTTCCAAAACGAGTCTTATCCTTTCATACACCGTTCCTTTTGAGATGATCTCGTCTGAATTTGAGGAATCTTCTTCCTGTTTGTTGTTCCCGTTCATTCTTGCGAGCATATCTTTAAATCCATATTTACTTAATACGGAAATTAATCTCGCGGATCTCTTAAATTTTCTTTGTTGCTTGTCGAACATAATCTATTTTCAATAAAAAATGGAGTTGCAAAGTAACTCCAAAAATTATTCCTATTCCGTATTTTTATAGGTCTTTATGAATATTGTATCGGTCATTTGCAATTTTACTATTGCCAACGCCAGTATTGAATCCGCCAACGCTAACATTATACTCTCCATTGCTGATTTTGAAACCGCCATCTACATCCCTACAATTGACTACTGAAATATTGAACCCGCCATTGCTTATACTGAATTTGCCAATGGTTATATTGTAACCGCCAATGGTAACTTTAAACTTGCCATCGCTAATACTGAACCCGCCAACGCTTATATTTAAATAGACCTTGGTTCATTATTTATCTCCTTTACGAACTTTGAATTCTATCCCGCTAATTTGTTTGTATTGCGGACTGGATGCTCCGAAAACACTTTTCACATATAGTTTAACTTCTTTCGCTGTCTGCAAAAGCCCTGATAACGGGTTGTACATTAAGTGATTTCTTTCCAGCATTGCGTTGCTATATTGAGTGTAGGAATCTATAAGTTCTGTATTTTTTGTTTTAAGATCTGAGAGCTTATTCTGTAAAGCTGTAATCTTTAAGTCATTTTCATTGGGGCTGTAAGATGGATTCTGAACCAGAATTTCTATGATCCCTGAAAAATGATCTACCATTTTGTCATATGACTGCTGAGAATTAGAGATCTGTTTGGTTTCAGGTTGCTGATCATCTGCCTGAACAGTGTTTTTCTTTGAAGGTGAGCCCTGTATTTTTCTATTAACAGACTTCATGTTATTTATCCCAAGCTGGTCTGCACCGGACACAGAATAGGCATTTACTATTTTGGTGGAAAGAGATCTTAAATCTGTAAAAGCATTTCTGCGGTTATTGGTAGCATTGTCAAAGCCTGTTTTTTTGGTTTTCGTATTATCGAGTTTACTTTGTACGCTTAGTAAAAGATCCTGAAGCATTTCTACCTTAAGGTTGTCTTTTATAGGATTGTAAGCCGCTCCGAATCCTATGCAAAAAGAGATGAGACTTTGAAAATTAGCTGCATTTTTTGCATGTCCTGTTTCACTTACAGCACTTTTAACAGCTTTAGAATTTGTGTTTTGATTTTTTGATTCCATATTATGTAAATAATTATGATTAATACAAACAAATTTACAAATCATAGCACATATACCAAATAAAAACACAAAAATCTATCACATTGAAAAATTTAAACAAACATAAATTAAAAATATTAATTCGTTAATATTCAAGCTTTAATTCTATGAATAAATTTAATTAAATATATAATTTAACTTAAAAAGACTATTGCTCAGACTTTTATTCACAAGTAAATTCTTTAATAATTTTTAAAAAATATATTTATCTTCGCAGCAGATTTTAACAAAAACAAAAGCGTAAGCTATCATTCAGGCTAGAGAAAACTGCGAATCTTCTTAACAACCCTAAAATGATAGACTTACGCCCGTGCTCTATACTGGGCGTGGGCTGTAGGTCATATCTGGTTGTTGGGTTCTTCGCAGTACCTCTCTAGCGGATTGATCTCAGTTCCACGCCTTTTATTTTATGAATTAATTTCCAACCTATGAGTAAAAAAATGCATCCCTATATAATACGACATAGTTTGTCGTGTCTGAGGATTAATTTTGAAAGTAGATAATAAAAAAGTAAAGTAAGGAAATCCACATTTTCCTGATCATAACAGTTTATAAATTTGAACACAATAAAAAAGCTAATGCTTATGAAAAAAAACTATTCGGGCGCACTTCTGGTGTGTGCATTATTTAATTTTTCGGCTCAGGAAGTAGTCTGGCAGAAAGATATAAAATCCAATACACAGGATTTTCTGAGTCAGGTTACTACGACTATTGATCAGCAGTATTTAATTACAGGAAGCAGCATTCAGGGCGATAAGCTTCAGGCTGGAAGCAGTAAGCAGAATAATGGTTACGATTTCCACTTGGTTAAACTTAACCAACAGGGAGAGGAAGTTTGGGAAAAGTATTTCTCCGGTCAGAATCATGATTTCTTATCTGCAACCGTGGCTACACAGGAAGGCGGTTTTCTCCTTTCTGGAACGTCTTACAGCGGAAAAGGTTTAGACAAAAAAGAGGATTCTAAAGGCGGATCGGATATCTGGTTGATCAGATTAAATGAATTCGGAGACGAGCTTTGGCAGAAAACTATTGGATCAAACGCAGATGAAGAAGCAAGATCAGTTATTCAAACTACAGATTTAGGATTTTTCGTTGCCGGAAATGTTCAGAATTCGGCTAAAGGTTATGGTTCCAAGGATATTTTAATTATCAAATTAGATAAGAATGGAAAAGAATCATCACAATTAATTTTAGGGGGAAAAGGTTTAGATGAAGTTGAAAAGATGATTCCAACAAAAGACGGTGGCGCTTTGTTAGGAATGTATTCAAGAAGCGGAAAGATAGCTGGAAGTGGGAAGATGGATGCTGGAAGTAAACAAACTGAAAACTTCGGAGAAGGAGATTATTGGATCATCAAACTTAATAAAGACGGAAAAGTTGAATGGGAAAAGAATTTTGGTGGAAAGGGTGATGACCATTTGAGAACATTGGCTTTGACTTCGACAGGATTTTTGGTCGGTGGTGAAAGCCGTTCTGAACGCTCAGGAAATAAGACAGTTGGAATTGAAGAAGGAACTGATGTCTGGTTAATTTCTTTGAATGAAAAAGGAGATGAAGTTTGGCAAAAGTCTTACAACTTCAAAAACAGAGACGTTTTGATGGGGATGAGTGTGATTAGCAGGGAGTCGGAAGATGGAAGCGGGAAGTCTACAAAAGGAGTGCTGATCGGCGGATATACTCAAGCTGAGGGAAGAATTGAAAGTGATGATGAGAAATTTTGGATGCTTTATTTAGATGAAAACGGCAATGAACAGTGGAGAAAGCACGTAAAAGGAGAATCCAGCAAGAAAGAGGAACGATTGTCAGATATCAAACTTAACAGAGACGGATCGATTGTGTTGGCGGGTACAAGTGCAGAGGAACTTGGAAAAGAAAACTGGAAAATCGTTAAGCTTGGAGATAAGCAAATTGATCAGTTGATTGTAAAACAAGATATTAAGATTTACCCGAACCCTGTGTCAGATTACACTTATGTAGAAATAGGTTTTGATTTCCAGGATGCTGATATTCTTATCTATGACATGTCTGGTAGACAATTACAAAGTTTGAAAACTAAGAATAAGGTGACGAAGATCAATACTCAGAATTTAATTCAGGGAGCCTATCTGGTGACTGTAAAAACTGCCAATAAAACAGCTAACGCTAAACTCATAAAAAAGTAAACACAAATACTCATGAAAAAAACAATTGCAGCAATTTTTATAATTGCTACACAAATGTATTCTGCACAACAGGCAACTGATATGCAGAATAATAAATATAATCTGACCATTAAATCTCCTGATGCAAGTCAATTATCAAAGCATATTGATATCCCGACTACAACCCATACAGGAACAGTAGGAATTGATATTCCTATTTATAATATTAAGGTTGATAATTACAGCCTGCCGATTTCGTTAAAGTACCATGCTTCAGGTGTGAAAGTGAAAGAAATTGCTTCAAAAGTAGGTCTTGGCTGGTCTTTATCAGTAGGTGGGATTTCACTTTCTAAACAGATTATTAACGTTGAAGATAAAGGATTTGTTCCTGTGATTAATCAGGCAGACGGAGCTTTTCACCCTAACGATAGAACTTCTTCCGACTATGCTCTTGCAAATACAATTACAGGATTTAATATTGTTGATCCTTCGAATCCTATTGTTGGGCAGAAAAGAGATTCACAGCCTGACATTTTTTCATATTCTATACCAGGAGATTCAGGAGATTTTCATTTTGACAGCACTGGAAAGCTGGTTAAAATTGGAGAAACAAGTGTCAAAATTGAGACCTACCCATTTATTTTAACGGATGATTCGGGCAATAAATATTATTTTTCTGCGGCTAATGAAATGAGGACATTTGGAGGAGCAATACCTACCGTGGAAAATACTGTAGTTACGGATTTTAAGATAGATAAAATAGTTCTTCAAAATGAGAAGGAAATAAGATTCGAGTACCTGCCAACTGCTTATAAATATCTGAGCAGTTATTATAAAGGCTTCAGGTTTCCTTTACAATGTCAAATATCCACAGACGGAGAAACTGCCCAGAATGAATATAGTGAATTCGCCTCTTTAACAGATGTAATGCGGGAAAGCTATTTAAGCAAAATTATTTATCCCGAAGGTTATACCCTCTTTACATATAGTAATAACAGGCAGGATGTACTTGGTGGACTTTCTTTAGATAATATTTCTGTGTTTGACAATAATGATAAAGTAATAGCCAATCAACAACTTAATAAGAGCTACTTTACAACACCTGACACCAAAAATATTGGAGGATATACGAATCATACTGATGCACTTACAAAAAGGTTAAAACTGAATGAGGTAAAAAATGTATTAGATAATTCTTCTTATAAATTGACCTATTATGAGGATAATCCTCTTCCGAACAGGCTTTCAGATGCAACGGACTATGTTGGATTCTATAATGGAGAGAATAACAATTTAGGAATTCCTTATGTAGCTCTTGATGATAATATTTATGGATGGGGGGATATTAAGAATCCTAATGTCAGTTTTGCTGTTTCTGGCAGTTTAAAAGAACTTATTTATCCTACAGGAGGTAAAATGAAGATGGAATACGAATTGGATGATTTCGATTCAGGCACGGGCTATGCTGAAACTGTTATTAATCAACGAGAAGAACTTGTCATTTCAGGAGATCCTGAAAAAGTCTTTACTGTAAATTCTATTGCCAGCACAATATCCTTCAAGATCAATTTCAATAGTACTGCAAACCCAGACAATGATGGTTCAGGTACTTTACCTGAAGCCAACACCCCTTATTTCATTGCTGAAATATTAGATAATACAAATCTTATTTTAAAAACATTCATTCTTAATGGAGATTATGAATTTTTCTTAGATAAAAAGCCTTCGTATAAATTAAGGATTAGAAAGTATAAAAATCCATCTATAGAAAAATATGCCAATTTTACGGTTAAGTGGTTTGAAAAAACAAATGTACCAGCTGTAAGACACAATAAATCTGTTGGAGGAATTAGAGTAAGTAAAATTATTAAACAAGATAATGCTGATATAATTGAGGAAAGGTTTACCTACAAGGATAAAGATGGTATTTCTACAGGTGTATTTATGGGAGATCCTATCAATTACTATTATTTTGCTTCCTCTCCCCATGGATATTGGGGTGAAACATGTAGAAGGCTTGTTATTAGTAATTCAGGAAACTTTAATCTGTCAACAATAAATGGAAAACCAACTGTTTATAATAAAGTCACAACAGAAAGAGTAGATGTAAATAATCCAAGTAAAAAATGGAAAACGGTTGATACGTATTACAACGCACCTTCTACCAATTATTATAACAATGAGAGTCCTTTCCAGACTTTCGTAAATAATCAGTTTGCAAGGGGGCTTTTGCTTACAAAAGAGGTTTTTGATTCCAATAATAATATAGTGAAAAGCACAGAAAATAAATATACCACTGATAATTATTTTAATCAAAAGTCCAGTGATTACTTAAGTCAGTTTCCAGATGTAACAATACGACCTTATCAGCTAACCATTACAAAGATAACTAAAGAACGTATTTTCACAACGGGAACTCAGTTCTTCTATATTCCAACATTTGAATTTACCCGATATGATATTGCATCAGCTTGGATGAAACTGGATAAACAAATAAATACAACGTATTTTAATAATCAAAATATAGTTGAAACAACCAATTATTTTTATAATACAGAGCATAAACATCTTAATCCTATGTCTGTTGAGGTAGAATCTTCCGATGGAACGATAAATAAAACCTCATACACCTACGCATACGAAAAAGGCAATCAGCTGATGATTGATAGAAACATGATCGGAATTCCATTAGAAACCATAGTCTTACAAAAACAAGATTCTAATGATACAGGAAAGGTAATGTCAAAAACAGGAACCACTTATCCAACTTCATTACCGACTGCTCAAGCAGGAAATCTTGTTTTACCATTATCTGTGCAAAAGTTTAATAAAGATAATTCCTCTGTTGCGGAAAGTAAGATTGAATATAACCAATATGATAATAAGGGAAATATCCTACAGTATACCACAAAAGGAAATATTCCTACCGCTATTATCTGGGGATATAACAATACTGCACCTATTGCAAAAATAGAAGGGGCTACTTATGCTGAAGCTCTAAATCTGGCCTCAGATATTATTACAAAATCCAACGAGGATGTGGATGTCAGCAAAGAGAAACTGTTAATGAATGCTTTGGATGCATTCAGAAATCAGTCGGCATTTAAAAACTTAAATATCACGACGTATACGTATGATCCACTTGTAGGAGTAACCAGTATAACACCGTCAACGGGACTTAGAGAATTTTATAAGTACGATTCTGTCGGCAGACTGCAATCTGTAGTGGATGCCAATGGTAATATCCTGAAAGAAAATAATTACAATTACAAACACTAAAAAACACATTTTATGAAAAAATATTGGCTATCAACCATAGTTTTTCTGTCCGCCGTTTTGTCCTTAACAGCACAAGACTTAACACAGGCAGAGAACTATGTCTACAGCAGGACCTATTTAGAGCCTGTCACTATTTCCAGCAGTACCGCGAAACAAGTGCAGGGAGTGAGTTATTTTGACGGTTTAGGAAGAGCTAAACAAAGTGTTGCGATCAAAGCAACCCCATCAGGAAAGGATATCGTAAAACCTGTGGAATATGATGGTTTTGGGAGACAGGTGATAGATATGCTTCCGCTTCCTCAACAGACCACGAACAACGGCGGAATATTTACCTCTCCCGATATGGCGGGTGCTGTATCAGTTTATGGTACAGCCTCCAATTATTATGGAGAAAAAAAGCTGGAAAACTCACCATTAAACAGACTGCAGGAACAGGCAGCTCCCGGCGATCCATGGAAAATGGGAAGCGGGAAAACCGTAAAATACACCTATGAGTCCAACAGCGATTCTGAGGTGAAGAAATTTATGGTGAGTACTTTCTGGTCTACTGTTTCCAATATAGTGGTTAGCGCTGTAAGTCTTAGTGTTTCCACTGAAAATACAGCGTATGCTTCAGGAGGCTATTATAAAGCCGGAACATTATATAAAAATAAGGTTACCGATGAAGACGGAAATACTAACATTAAATATATCAATAGTAAGGGTCAGGTTCTTATGGTAAGAAAAAATGACGGATCTCAAAACGTGGATACCTATTATGCTTACAATGAATACGGACAACAGGCTTATGTGATTCCTCCTTTGGCTGTTAAGGCGATAGAAACGGCAAATAATACGATCTCAACAGCTACACTGGATAATTTATGCTATCAATACCGTTATGACAATCAGGACAGATTGGTGGAAAAGAAATTTCCGGGAAAAGACTGGGAGTTTATGGTATATGATCAACAGGACAGAATTGTTCTGTTACAGGATGCGAACCTGAGAACAACGACCAACAATTTTGCAGCAAAGGGCTGGATTTTTACCAAATATGACCAATTGGGAAGAGTGGTTTATACAGGATTCTTTGCCAATACAGCGACAAGGCAGGTGATGCAGAATGCCTTAAACAGTATGTCTGTTAATGCTAAAAACAATGAAAAGTTCAGTACTACTCCCATTACCCAGAACGGGATGAATGTATATTACACAAAGGAAGCATTTCCCACAGGAAGTATGACAATCCTGAGTGTAAATTACTATGACGAATATCCTTCGGATACTCCTGTAAGACCTGATGTCATTTTAGGACAGAATACCCTTTCTTCCGTTCCAACCTCCATGACGGTTAACGGAGTTACAACCAGCAGAAGTATTAAAGGACTTCCTACTGCAACCTATGTAAGAAATATTGAAGATACCAATTGGACAAAAGATTACTTCTGGTATGATATGGAGGGAAGAACAATTGGTTCTCATTCTATAAATCATTTGGGTGGGCTTACGAAAACGGAAGCTGAGCTTGATTTTACCGGACTTCCCAAACAAACTGTCAGTTACCATAAAAGGAAAGATAATGAAGCCGGAATTACGGTAAAAGAACGCTTCGTGTATGATGATCAGAAAAGATTAATTCAACATTATCATCAGGTTGACAGCAAACCGGAAGAACTTTTAACAGAGAATACGTACAACGAACTTTCCCAGTTAAAGAATAAAAAAGTCGGAAATAATCTTCAAAGTATTGATTACGCCTACAACATCCGAGGTTGGATAACAGATATTAATAAGGATCAGATGTCCTTACCTGATTTGGGAGGAAAGTTATTTTCTTATAAAATTAAATATGCCCAAAAGGATGGTATTGAAAATCCTGATTCTGTTCAATTTTCAGGAAAGAATGTAAAAGCCAGATACAACGGGAATATTACTGAAGTAGATTGGAGAGCTGTTGAAAATATTGGAAATAATCCTTCTTTAACACCGAAAAGATATGGTTATGCCTATGATAGTTTAGATAGATTAACAGCCGGATATTATCAAAATCCGAATAATCCGAATAGTAAGGAAAATACGGAATCGTTGGCATATGACCTGAACGGAAATATTACAAATTTATACAGAACATCTGTATTGGAATCTGGAACCAATACCGCTATGGTTATTGATAATTTAGGATATACCTATGCTGCAGGAGGGAATTTGGTAACAAGTATCAATGACATCTCTCAAAACCCGATAGGATACGAAGGTGGAGGAAGCACGATACCTTATGATCTGAACGGAAGCATGACAGCAATACCTGATAAAGGAATTTCTACTATCAAATACAATTATCTGAATCTTCCTAATAATATGATGATCAGTAAAAATGGTAATGAAAACATTATCATTAATACCAAGTACAGAGCTGATGGAACAAAGCTGAGAAAAGAAAACACAACTGATCTAACAGGTTTTAACGGAACTATAACCACGATCAATACCATAGATTATCTTGATGGCTTTCAGTATTTACATTCAGTTAGTCTGACTCCGCCAAGCGGTGGCGGCTTTGAAATGCTTGCTGCTTCAGCATTATCCAGAAGAGCCATGGAGCCACAGGCATTCAGTATAGACGGTCCTGTTGTGACTGATCCTACTATTGATCCTCCTTTTGGAGGTGGTGTTATTGTGGATGTTAAAACACCGGATTTACAGTTTTTCCCAACTGAGGAAGGATTTTATGATTATCAGAAAAATCAATATATTTACAGTTACACAGACCATTTAGGAAATGTAAGGTTAAGTTTCGGAAGAAACAGCACAGGCGTTCTTGAAATTGTAGACAATAATGATTACTATCCTTTTGGGATGAATCATTTGAAAACGGGGAATGCCTATTTTGGACAGGGAAGTTATAAATCATATAAATTCTTAGGTCAGGAATTACAGGAATCTGGGATTTATGATATGAATGCCCGTTTTTATATGCCGGATGTAGGAAGATTTGGAACACATGATCCGTTAAGTGCATCAACATTAGATCCTTATGGATATGCTTATAATAATCCTATCCTATTTGCAGATCCTACAGGATTGGAAGGAGAACCTGTAATACCTCCCAACTCATTAGGAGGAGATAACAATCCTGCTCCAATAGAGGAAGTTATTGTAAATAAATCAGGGAAAGTAAATCTAAGTCCTGCTCCAATGATGATGCCTTCCAATTGTAATGCATGTTTTTATGGCGGCGGAGGTATGGCAATTAATTTGCCGAAGCCACAAATACAACCACTACCTTTGAACTGGAATTGTGGCCACTGCAATGATCATGGAGTTGTCATGATGGACAGCATGTGGGATGTTGTAGGAATTGCAATTGCTAATAATATAAGTCCAGAAAATCAGAAAGCAACAATGGTTTTGGGTATATTAGCGATTATCTTGTCAAAAGGACAAGCTACTGATGAGATATTGAAAGCAGAATTAGCAGTTGAAAAAGCCGAAGTAGGAGCTGTAAAGATGTCTTTAAAAGAAGATGTAAATGTAATAAGAGGAGGAACTTGTTTGGCTTGTCAATTTGAAAATGGTTCAGGTGTAATAGTAGATTCAAAGGGGCTACTTAATGGTGTTTCAGTAAATAGCGTAGAAGGTTTAAGTATAAAAGATTTATCTGCTGGAATTCCAAATGGAAAAATTGGAACAACAACAGTTAGCCAAATTGAGGCACTTGGAGGGAAAGTTATTGCTTCTCCAACTAAAAATAATCCTTTTCATTCCACATTATCAGGTATAACGGCACAACAGGCAGAAAAATTATTTAACCCTACAATAAAAAATCCTTTAAAATAAATAATTATGACAGAATCGGAATTAGAAAATATTCTTGAAATGTGTAATAAATCAACAGTTGGCCCTTGGACTTCCTACATTGAAGGAAGAGATTTTGATTCAGGTTCAAGCTTTATAATGACAGGAGAGAATGAAACTAGAGATTATGATATTGAATTTGTAAAAATAAAACCAGAGGATCAAGATTTTATTGCTATGGCAAGAAATATAATCCCAAAGTTAATTGATGAAATTGTTGCATTAAAATCAAAAATGAGTTAAATATTTGAAATCTTTGATTTTGTAAATAATTTTCCAAAGATTAATTAGAATAATTTCAAATACAAATTAATTGAAGTTCAAATAAAATTCAAAAACCAGAGTAGAAATTCCCTACTCTGGTTTATTTTTGTCGAAAAAAACATATTTAAATGATTGAAGATCATATCAAGTGAATCAGAGTTAGTGATGAAAAAGTTTTAGAAATAATAATTATATTTACAACTACACAGACGATTTAGGAAATCTAAGATTAAGTTTTGGAAGAAACAGCACAGACGTTCTTGAAATTGTAGACAACAATGATTACTATCCTTTTGGGATGAATCATCTGAAAACGGGAACGTCGTATTTTTGGACAGGGAAGTTATAAATCATATAAATTCTTAGGTCAGGAATTACAGGAATCTGGGATTTATGATATGAATGCCCGTTTCTATATGTCGGATGTAGGAAAATTTGGAACACATGATCCTTTGAGTGGTTCTACTCTTGATCCATATGGTTATGGATATAGTAATCCTATCTTCTTTGCTGATCCAACAGGATTAAAAGGAGAGCCCACAAATGGTCCAGAAGTGCCAGCGAATTCATTGGGAGGAATTAATAATCCACATCCAATAGAGGAGGTTGTCATAAATAAGTCAGGAACAGTTAATCTAAGTCCTGCTCCAATGATGATGCCATCTAATTGTCTGCCGTGTTATAGTATGCAGGGAATGACAATTGGCAATCTACCCGCTCCACGGCAAGAAGTTTTTCTTCCTGCAACCTACTATGACAGAGGTATAGCATTTATGGGACCGACAGATTTAGCTGGTATGATGGCTGAAAATGAATTAGCTGACCATGTTGGAGAAAGAGATGCCCAGTTTTTAATGACATTAGCGACTGTTGCGTTTTTTGCTAAGGGCGTTGCCACTAGTGGACCTCCTGCTGCTCCTAAACCAAATATATGGAGAGTTGGTGCATATAACAAAATGAAGGGGTTAGAGAAAGGGTTAGATGCACATCATGTGGGGCAAAGCGCAATTATGAAGAGATTAGTAGCTAATTATGAACACAAAAATGCACCTTCAATCCTAGTACCAGCTGCTGGTCACAGATTAAATATCCCTAACATAGGAAGAATGGCTATAACAAAAGGTAATGGAGGTTTTACAACTGCAAGACAAGTTCTGGCGAGAGATATTTTTGAATTAAGACGTGTTTATGGTAATCAGGGAATTCCTAATAGTGCATTAAAAGAATTAATTCAAATGAATAAAACAATGTATCCTGACGCTTTTACAAAATAATATTATGAACAATCAAGAATTAGTAGAAAAATTTTATCTAGAGTCAACTAAAGGTATTAAAGACGAGTGGTTTGTGAGTGAAATTCCACACTGGTATAGTTACATTATTAACCTTCCCCAATATTTACAAGTTACATATTTAACTGTATTATTGGAAAGCCAAGTATTTAATGGAGGATTTCATCAGTACTTTGCAAATGGATATGGACAGTTTGCAAAAGAAACTATAGATGCATTAATAGAAATAGGTGCATTTAAAAAATCAAACTTGTTGGAAAAAGCTTTTAATCTTGTCAAAGATGAAAACATTAGTGACGAAGAGTTTCGTAAAGAATTAGTAAATAAAACTCTTAAAAGGCTTTTTGATGAAGATGATTTATATGATCCTTTAGGCGACCTAGATGATATATACTATGATATCGAAGATGAATATATCGAAGACTTACTAGGGAATTATTTAAGAAAAATAATTTAATAGATGAAGCCCAAACAACTAATAGAAATCTTTAATAGAGATGTTATTGAAGGGAATCTAAGTTTATATCAAAATTTATTAGAAACAGCGACAAAGGCTACGGATCCAGTGTGGAAAGGTATAATTCCTATGTATATAGATTTTTCAAGAGAAGAAAAAGAAACATTCTTAAAATTCTTGAAAATTGTAGAAATTAATACACTGTCACATGCATTGGGAATATTAGATGGATCAACTTATGCAAATGGTATAGATGATGAATTTTTATTAACAACAGAAAATAGTAATGAAAAATTAAATGAGGATTTACAAAGCCTATTTTTAGAATTGGTTGAAGATAAATAATTTCAAATCTTTGTAATATTAAGAGTATTGATGATTTCAATACTCTTATTTTCGTAAAATGAGTTTTGCAAGAAACAGCACAGGTGATCTTGAAATTGCAGATGCCAATGATTACTACCCTTTTGGGATGAATCATTTAAAGACTGGAAATGCTTTCTTTGGTGTAGGTTCGTATAAATCATATAAATTCTTAGGTCAGGAATTACAGGAATCCGGGATTTATGATATGAATGCCCGTTTCTATATGCCGGATATAGGAAGATTTGGAACGCATGATCCGTTAAGTACATTAACATTAGATCCTTATGGATATGCTTACAATAATCCTATCATGTTCGTAGATCCTACAGGATTGGAAGGAGAACCTGTTAGTAATAAAGGTACTCCGCAACCATCATCAAATCAAATAAGGGATGATTATAAATTATTTCCTAATGGAGCGGTTGAGCTAATAAAAAAAACTAATGATAATTTTGACAGATTATTTGTTAGTGATGAAAAAGGGAATATAACTGATAAGAATCCTTTTATAATAAATAAAAAGAAATCTACAGATGCAACCATGATAACAGATTTGTCCAACGTTAAAGAGCAAACAGAGTATGGACCTTTGAGGTATACTATATCAAATAATATAGTACAAGCTTTAGATTTATATCAATTTATAGCTCTAAATTCTACTTCGGAATGGTCTTTTGAGAATCACAGAAATAAAGCAATTTTTGGCACTTATCAAAATGATGCTAGAAGTCCTAATTTTTCAACAGGTCAATATCCTGTAAAAGGCTTTAGTGAGACCTCCCTAATCTATGATATACATTCTCATGGCTCTTTATTAGGGACTAATGGTCCTTCATCTTCGTATTCTAATCTATATGGTTCTGATATTTCTCATGAAAGAACATCAAACTCAGTTCGATATATCTTCAGAACTAATGGTAATAAGCCTGGTGAAAAAGGAACAATGTGGAGATATGGACGATCAATTGATGGAACTCCTATTAAAGAAAAAGAAAAAGTTCCTGGAAATTTTTTAAAAAGTTACATTTCTCAAAATCCAGATTTTAATAAATAATTTATTCAATATGAAAAACTTAGTAATTGTATTTTTTATAATATTTTCTTTCTATTCAAACGCTCAAGAAAGTGATAAAAGATTAACCCCATTTTTAAAAGATACTAGTATTATTCCTAAAGTAGCAAATGTTTTAGATTTTATTGATAGTTCAACAACATTAAAGTTAAGTGATAATTCAACCTATTTCATTTCTTTAGGATTAGAAGATTTAAAATATGTAAAAAATTCTACTCGAGAAAGCGTAATATCTGAAGGAATCATTGGTTTTAGGATTTCTAATAAAATGCCTTATTACAAAGATGGGCTGAAATCTATCAAATGCTATAAAATCAATGAATATAGATATCTAATTATTTTTTTTGGTAATAATATAAGTAATCTAGAAAAATATATTCTTAATAGTGAAGCTATTCAATCGGATTGCAGTAAGTTAGCGTCAATCAATAAGAACATTCAAGACCTTCCTCAAAGTACTTTTTCATATTCTGTACATAATAGCATTCCTTTGCTATTTGAAGCTGGAAGCTTTGATGCTCTGGAATTTCTTAGAATAGAATTTTTAAGAGAGTAATGATACAATGGCTATGTTCCAAAATTAATGATAAGAACAATTTCAAATATTAATTCTTTGAAATTCAAAAAAAATTAAAAATAATAAATTCAAAAACCAGAGTAGAAATTATCTACTCTGGTTTATTTTTGTCGAAAAAACATATTTAAATGGTTGAGAATCATACCAAGGATGAAAAAGTTTTAGAAATAATAATTACATTTACCAGTACAAAGTATGGCTATCAATTTGCCGAAGCCACAAATACAACCACTACCTTTGAACTGGAATTGTGGCCACCGCAATGATCATGGAGTTGTCATGATGGACAGCATGTGGGATATTGTAGGAATTGCAATTGCTAATAATATAAGTCCAGAGAATCAAAAAGCCACAATGGTTTTGGGTATATTAGCAATTATCTTGTCAAAAGGACAGGCTACTGATGAAATATTGAAAGCAGAATTAGCTATTGAAAAAGCAGAAGTTATGGCTGTCAAAGATGTACATTTTATGCAAAGCAGTATTAAAAATACTACCGGAGAATTTACAGTACTAGGTAATGCTGAAGCATTAAAATCAGGAGCATTAAATCCTGAAATTTTAAGAATAAATGTTTGGAAGGATGCTGCTGGAAAAGTTTGGACATTAGACCATAGAAGATTGGGAGCCTTTAAATTATCTGGGTTAAATGAAGTCCCAATCAATTGGGCAACTTCAAAAGAGGTTCGTAGTCAAATGTGGAAAATGACAACTCAAAATGGAGGAACTTCTATAAAATTAAAATTGGGAGGAGGAGAAAATATGATAGTAAAATAAATAATTATGACAAATTTGGAAGAAGCAGTACAAGGAATAAAAGTAAAAGATGATTTTATAAGATTTGTGGGATTGCTAATAAAGGACTTTAAGGAAAATCCGGAAACTTGGGAGAATAAAAGTATAGAAGCATATTTAGAAGCCGTACAAAGTTGGACTGAAGATATGGAAGGATATTATATTAATAATAATCTTCCAATACCTGAAAATACAAATTGGAAAGTCTTTTCTGAAATTTTAATTGCAGCAAAAATGTATGAATAATAAGAGTTATCGATAATGTTCTGGTAATGTTCCAAAATTAGTAGTGAGAACAATTTCAAACACTAACTCATTGAAATTCAAATAAAATTAAAAATAATAAATTTAAAAACCAGAGTAGAAGTTATCTACTCCGCTGCGCAAAGTCTGTGACTTTGAGCTGTAGATAAAAATAAGGTAATGTTTTAAAGTTAGTGATGGGAACAAATCAAATCATTAACTCATTGAAATTCAAATAAAATTCAAAACAATAAATTTAAAAACCAGAGTAGAAATTATCTACTCTGGTTTATTTTTGTCGAAAAAATATATTTAAATGATTGAGAACATTAATTAACATAAAAGCCACTAAAATTTATATTGATAAACTTATTAATTACAAATATTTAACCAAAAAGTATGGAACAAACGGAATTGAAAGAAAAAATCTAAGTGTAAGAACCAACCTCAAAAGATTTGGCAGAAGAACGATATGTTTTAGTAAAAATATGGTGATATTAATTTCAATTTTGAAGATATATTTCTGGACTTAGTTCAATTAAAATTATAAACAAATACATGTAATAAAGATAAAATAAACACCTATTTTATGATACTTTAACTTTAAATTAAATACTAAAACAAAATATAGAGCGTTTATCTTTCAATATTCAACTAATTAACAACTTTCATCCTTAAAATCTTTATGGATTCTTTATACAATTTTTATAAAAAACATTGTCTTATATACTATTATTCGTAAAAAACCATTTAGATTTGCATAATTAATATTAATAACAATAACTTATGAAGAAACTTTCTACTCTTTTAGTACTTCTTCTGTGTCTGATTAATGTAGGCTTCCTGTCGAAGGCCTATGGACAGGCACCTGCAACACTCCCCTACACACAAAATTTTTCGACAGCAAATGATCTTACCTTAACCAACGGAACTCAGCCAAACAAATGGGCTTACGGTTCCGCAGCAGGTAATGCAGCCAATTCACTTTATATCTCAAATGATAATGGAGTTACCAATGCTTACACCATCGCAGGTGCAGCAAGTACAGTCCAGGCTTACAGAGATATAACGATTCCTGCAGGATCTACTCTAGCTACGATTACATTTGATTGGAGAGCATTAGGTGAAGTAACTTGGGATTATTTAAAGGTTTGGATGGTACCAACTACCTACACTCCTACACCAGGTACTTTAACAACTGCCGGATCCGGAAGAATCCAGATTGGTGCTGAGTTCAGCAATCAAGCTGCTTGGCAGAATTATCTTAATACGAACTTAAATATCAGCAGTTTTGCCGGAGGCACAATGCGTTTGGTATTTGAGTGGAGAAATGACGGCGGTGGCGGTACAAACCCTCCTGCTGCGATTGACAATATCAACTTGTTTATTCCAACTTGTTTCGTGCCGACACCAACAGCGCCATCTGCAATTACTGCTACGACAGCTACAATTTCATGGACAGCTCCAACTCCGGTTCCGGCAAATGGATATGCTTATTATTTAAGTACATCAAACACTCCACCTGTTGCTGCAACAGCGCCTACAGGAACTTCTGCTACAACGACGACAAACTTAACTCTATTAACACCGAATACAACATATTACTGGTGGGTACGTTCAGTTTGTAGTTCTACTGATAACAGTATTTGGGTTGCCGGTGCAAGTTTTACAACAGGACAGATCCCAACTACGATCCCTTATACTCAAAACTTCAATACAAGTAATGATCTAGGATTTACAAGTACTGGACAAGTCAATAAATGGGTTTATGGTTCAGCTACAGGTAATGCAGGAAACTCTATTTATGTTTCAAATAATGGAGTTGCCAATGATTATACAATTTCAGGTGCTGCAAGTGTAGCTCATGCTTACAGAGATATTACAGTTCCTGCCGGTACAACTATTGCTACTTTGGCATTTGACTGGAAATCTTTAGGTGAAACAGGATGGGACTACCTAAGAGTTTGGATGGTTCCTTCAAGTTTTATGCCTACTGCCGGAACTCAGATTACTGCCGGAGCTGGAAGAATTCAGGTTGGTGGTGAATTTAGTAACCAAACTGCTTGGCAGAATTATCTTAATACAAACCTAACGTTAACTAGCTTTGCAGGTACAACAATGCGTTTGGTATTTGAGTGGAGAAATGATGGCGGTGGCGGTACTACTCCTCCGGCTGCTGTTGATAATATCAACTTATTTATTCCAACTTGTTTTGTACCTACAGGAATGGCTGTGCCTACGGTAACAGCAACGAATGCTACAATTAGCTGGACAGCTCCAACTCCGGCTCCCGGAAATGGATACGCTTATTATTTAAGCACATCAAGCACTCCACCTGTTGCTGCAACAGCACCTACAGGAACTTCTGCTACAACAACGACAAACTTAACTCCATTAACACCGAATACAACATATTACTGGTGGGTACGTTCTGTTTGTAGTTCTACTGATAACAGTATCTGGGTTGCCGGTCCTAGCTTTACTACAGGGCAAATACCAGCATCTCTTCCATATACTCAAAGTTTCAATACAAGTAATGACTTAGGATTTACAAGTGCTGGACAAACCAACAAATGGGCTTACGGATCTGCAACAGGTAATGCTGCAAATTCAGTTTATATCTCTAATGATAACGGAGTTACCAATAATTATACAATTTCAGGTGCTATAAGTACAGTTCATGCTTACAGAGATATTACGATTCCTGCAGGTACAACGATTGCTACTTTGGCATTTGACTGGAAATCATTAGGTGAAACAGGATGGGACTACCTAAGAGTTTGGATGGTACCTTCAAGTTTTATGCCTACTGCCGGAACTCAGATTACTGCCGGAGCTGGAAGAATTCAGGTTGGTGGTGAATTTAGCAACCAAACTGCTTGGCAGAATTATCTTAATACAAACCTAACGTTAACCAGCTTTGCAGGTACAACAATGCGTTTGGTATTTGAGTGGAGAAACGATGGTGGCGGTGGTACTACTCCTCCTGCTGCGATTGATAACATCAACTTGTTTATTCCTACTTGTTTTGTACCTACAGCAATGGCGGTACCAACTGTTGGAGCAACAAATGCTACAATTAGCTGGACGGCTCCTACTCAGGTTCCTGCAAGTGGATATCAATATTATTTAAGCACATCAAGTGTTCCGCCAGTTGCTGCTACAGCACCTACAGGAGCATCTGCTACAACGACAACAAACTTAACTCTATTAACACCAAATACAACTTATTACTGGTGGGTACGTTCAGTTTGTAGCCCTACAGACCGTAGTCTTTGGGTTGCTGGTCCTAGTTTCACAACAACACAGATTCCTGCAACGATTCCTTATCTTCAGGATTTCACAGCTACTAATGATTTAGGATTTACAAGCACTGGTCAAACCAACAAATGGGCATATGGAACTGCTACCGGAAACACAGGGAAATCTATCTATATATCAAATGATAGTGGTGTAACGAATGCTTACACAATTTCAGGAGCTATAAGTACAGTTCATGCTTACAGAGATATTACAGTTCCTGCCGGAACAACGATTGCAACATTCTCATTCGACTGGAAAGCGGTTGGAGAAAGTACTTTCGATTATTTAAGAGTTTGGTTGGTACCTGCATCTTTTATGCCGGTTGCCGGAACTCAGATTGCTGCCGGAACTGGAAGAATTCAGTTAGGAACGAACTATAATCAACAAGCAACTTGGCAGTCATATTCTAATACAAACTTAAATATCAGTTCTTTTGCAGGTACTACTATGCGTCTTGTATACGAATGGAGAAATGATGGCAGTGGAGGTACTCAACCTCCTGTTGCAGTTGACAACATTGTAATTCGTATCTGTAGTAATACGACACCTGTGGTAACAGTAACACCTGCTTCTATTACTTATAATACTGCAACAATTACTTGGCCTCAGGATATTGGTGGTGCAAGTTATAGCATCAGATACAGACCTGTTGGTTCTACAGCACCTTGGTCTACAGCGAGTGTAGCTGCCGTAACTACAGCAACTAATACTTATAACTTAACCAACTTATTAGCTGCAACATTATACGAAGTAGAAGTAGCAGCAGTTTGTAATGCAACACCTGGTGTATTCTCACATAATGAGTTTACTACTAAATGTGATCCTACTCCACCAAATGTTACAATAAGTAATATTACGACAACATCTGCGTTGATTACTTGGGCTCCGCTTGCGGCTAGTTCATCATACACATTAAGATGGAGAAAAGTAGGTACTACAGGATGGCCAAATGCTGAAATAGCTTTACCATTAGCTCCTGCAAACACATATACACTTCAGAATTTGGCTGTTTATACTTCTTATGAAGTACAGATCGCAAACAAATGTGATGGAACTACTACACTTAATCCGTGGTCTAACCCGAAAGTATTTACGACTGAGAGAACATGTGACATTGCTCCTCCAGGATTAACGATTACGAACCTTACTCCTACTACAGCAGTTGTGGTTTGGGATCCGTTCCCGGGAGCGACTTATATCTTAAGATATAGAAAAGTAGGTATTCCGAGCTGGACAAACGTACCAGTTTCAACGAATACTCTTACATTGACAGGATTATTAGAATTAACTAAATATGAAATGCAGGTAGCAAATATCTGTAGTGGAACTCCAGGAACTTTCACTCCTCCATATTTGTTTACAACGCCAACAGTAACTTACTGTCCAATGTCTTCTACAAGTGCAGCTAATGAATTTATTTCAAAAGTAACTGTGAAGCCAAACGGTAAACCAGTAATGGATAACATTTCAGTAGGATCTACTTATACAGATTATACAGCTGTTCCTACTAAATTCATTGAATTAATTCAAGGTTCTACAGGTAACGAGATTGCTATTGAAAAAACTTGGTTAGGTACTAACAACAATGAAGGTATTGCTGTTTGGATCGACTTTGACAGAAACGGAACTTTCGATATTAATGAAAGAATTCTTGCTTCAGCTCCAAGTACAACGACTCCTGTTAAAGGAACGTTCAATGTACCAACAGATGCATTTGTTAGCTTAACTGATTACAAATATGTTGTCATGAGAGTAGCAATGCAGAGAGACGGTATCCCTGTAAACTGTACAAGTTTTGCAAACGGAGAAGTTGAAGATTACACAGTGAGAATTTCAAAACCAGGAGTTCCTAATGCAACAAACCAGACGGATATCATGATTTATCCTAACCCGGTAAAAACTGTATTGAATGTTAAAAATACAAGTTCAAGATCTAATTATAAGATCTACAATGCAGCAGGACAAGTGGTATCAGCGGGAATTATCTTAAACAACAAGATCAATGTAAGTAATTTGATCAACGGAGTTTATGTGATAGACATCGATGATGCTAAGGGTACTGCCCAAAAGAAATTCATCAAAGAATAATACTAAATTATCTTTAAAATAGAATAAGCTCTCAGAAATGGGAGCTTATTTTTTTGTGTTAATATTGAGAACGTTTTAAATTTTAAGCATAAAAAATCCCGCTTATAAAAAGCAGGATTAGTATATTTTTAACCTAAAATAATTTATTTAAGATAGGTTTCATAAAGATCATTTCGTCTGTCTTTCAGAATCTGAACAGAACCGTTGTAATGAAGATCTTTCAATAAATTTAAATCAACATCAACGATTAAAGTCATTTCCGTATTAGGAGTTGCCTCCCCTTTTATAGCATTTGATGGAAAAGGAAAATCCGATGGCGTAAACACGGCAGCCTGGCCAAACTGGATGTCCATATTATTAACTCCCGGTAAATTTCCTACACAACCCGCGATCGCAACATAACATTCATTTTCGATGGCTCTGGCTGCTGCACAATGACGAACTCTTATGTACGCATTTTGCGTATCAGTAAGATAAGGAACGAATAAAATTTTCATTCCCTGATCTGCCAAGATTCTCGGAAGCTCCGGAAATTCTACATCATAACAGATGACAAGACCAATTTTTCCACAGTCGGTATCGAAGACTTTTATTTCGCTTCCGCCTTTCATTCCATAATATTTTCTTTCGTTTGGAGTGATGTGAATTTTACGGTATTCGTCTACTCTACCATCACGATGAAGAAGATAACTCACATTATACAAATCATTATTTTCAAAAACAGGCATACTTCCGGAAATAATATTGACGTTATAACTAATCGCCAATTCTGAAATTTTAGCCTTGATTTGTTCCGTCAGTTTAGCCAATTCGATCATACTGTCCCTTTCCGAAAGTTTATTAAATGGTGCTAATAAAGGCGTGTTGAAAAGTTCAGGGAAAAGCACAAAATCTGATTTGTAGTCTCCCATCACATTCACGAAAAACTCAACCTGCTCGTAGAAAGCATTAATATCTTTAAAATGCCTCATCTGCCACTGCACCAATCCTAAACGAATGATGCTGTCCTGCATCGTATTTGGTTTTTTGCTGTAATAGACGTTATTCCATTGCAATAAAACAGCATTTTCTTTTGAAGATTCGTCTTCCGGAAGATATTTTTTTAAAACCTTGATTGGCAGAAAATTATTCGACAACTGAAAAGACAAAACGGGATCATAAATCTCTTTATCTCTTACTTTTCGGATATAATCTCTGGCTGAAAGTTCATGACTGTGTTTATGGTAATTCGGGATCCTTCCACCCAAAACAATGGATTTAAGATTGAGCAGTTCACAAAGCTCTTTTCTGGCATCATAAAGCCTTCTTCCCAGACGTAATTCACGATATTCGGGATCAACGAAAACTTCAATTCCATACAAAACATCTCCCGTTGATAAGTGGGTATTAAAAGTATAATTTCCTGTAATATCAACGTAGGTATGATCATCCCCAAATTCATTATAATTCACAATAATTGAAAGCGCAACCGCCGCCAATTTACCATCTACTGTGATACAAATTTGACCTTGGGGGAAAATTTTAGTCAGTTTTTCTATACTTCTTTTTGACCATATAGATTCAGACATTTGAGGATAAGCACGCTTCATTGTCACTACCAATTCATCGTAATCCTGAACCGTCAGTGTACGTGTGTCTATTTGCATATCATGTAATTTTACCTAAATTTAAGGAAAATTACCTAGAAACTATAATGGATTTGGATACTTATATAAAATACACCGATGAAAATAACACTGAAATTTCACAAAAACAGCTTGATCAATTTTCAGAATTTAACCGTCTGAGCTATGACAGTAAAACCAATGAACTTAAAAAAATAGAGCGTTTTTCAAAAAATTACAGAACAAAGGAAGTTGAACAATTAGGAGGCGAAGTTTATCTCTCTCCGGAAGATAATTTACCGGAAGTAATTACCAATCATATAGATATCGGATCGTTCGGTAAACCTTGGACGTTTCATTATAATAAAGAAACTAACGATAAAGGAGAAACTCAATGGGATTCTATTTTGTATCGTAACGGCAGTTTGCATGGTAAAGCTATTTCTGTATTTGATAATAGAAATAGAAAATTAGCAGGTTGTTCAATAGATTTATTAACGGGAACCAAAACGGATAAGTTTAAAAACTTTTATGGTGATCCCTCCGTTTTTGACTATGAATTTGAAAATGAAACAATTCCCTCAATTAAATTTACATATAACGAAAACGATCGTGTTGACGAAATTTTCTTTCAGGATGATGAGTTTTCAGTGAGAGATTTTCTTGATAATGATGAAATAGCGGCAAAATTTCCTTGGAAGGAGAATGAGTATTATCATGCTTTTGAGCCTATGCTTTTGTAAACTAAAAAGGAAAAAAATGATGAAAAAACTAATAACCATTCTCCCTCTTCTATTTCTTTTAAACTGTATCTCCAGAAATAGTGAAAGATATGTTTTAAGTGATCATACGGTGATATTAAAAGGTAAATTCTTTAGAATTGATAGTGCCAATAATATTTTCGTTTATCATTTTAAAAGCGACACTATTGAAGCTGTTTTTACAAGTTTTAATGATAAAGATTTTAAAAGTCCCAATTACAAAAAAATTAAACTTCACAAAAATTATACTTTAGTTTTAAACAGAGAAGTCAGATATGCAAATTGTTTTCAACCAGATTCTTCCGAAGAATCTTATACTGAAAATAATATTTTAGTTTGGAAAACAGGGATGAAATCTCAATATTTTGTTAGCTGTAACAATATAACAGCAAATAAGATAAATCCAAGATTTACATTGCTTAAATATATTAATCCAAGTTCTAATAATTATTAATAACTGCCTATGTATCTCAAAAACTTATTGGCTTTGTTATTTATATCATTGATCATTGCCTGTACACCTTACAAAATCAAAAATATTCATTTTAAATCTGAAACAATAACACTTAATGCAAAAATTGACAGTATAGATTCAACAGCTAACTATTATCTATATTTCATTAAAAATGATACACTTAATGCGTATTTCTCTAAACCAAAGCTTTGCAATAATTCTTACAAAACCAATATTGAAATTAAAAAAATATATTCATTAACAGTAAAAACTGATGCTGCTAAAACTTATCGATATAAAAATCAAGGTAATTATGATGTCTATGTTGATGATACTTTTTCTAATATTGATGAATCTATACTAGAATTAGTTGATTGCTTAAATATTTGCGGAAAAACAATTGAAAATTAATAACAAAAAAATCCTGCTCATAAGAACAGGATTTATATTTAAATTAAATCAAGATTATTCCCACTCAATAGTTGCAGGTGGTTTGCTTGAAATATCGTAAGCTACTCTGTTGATTCCTCTTACTTCGTTGATGATTCTGCTTGAAACAGTATCTAAAAACTCATAAGGAAGTCTGCTCCACGTTGCTGTCATAAAGTCGATGGTGTTGGCAGAACGAACAACCGCAGTATATTCATATGTTCTTTCATCACCCATTACTCCGACAGATTTTACAGGAAGTAAAACTACGAATGCCTGAGAAACTTTCTCGTAAAGGTCATTTTTATATAATTCTTCGATGAAAATATCATCAGCTTCTTGAAGAATTTTCACTTTTTCAGCATCTACAGCTCCTAAAATTCTGATTCCTAAACCTGGACCAGGGAAAGGGTGTCTGTGTACCAAATGATGAGGAATACCTAATTCTTCCCCAACTTTTCTTACTTCATCCTTGAAAAGCTCTCTTAAAGGCTCTAACAGCTCAAATTCCATTTCTTCCGGAAGTCCGCCAACGTTGTGGTGAGACTTGATTACTGCTGAAGGTCCGTTTATTGACTGACTTTCGATAACGTCAGGATAAATCGTTCCTTGAGCTAAGAATTTAGCCCCTTCAATTTTATGAGATTCTTCATCAAAAACATGAATAAATTCGTTTCCGATGATCTTTCTTTTTTGTTCAGGATCGTCAACTCCGGCTAATTTAGATAAGAATCTTTCTGAAGCGTCAACCAATTTAATATTCATATTAAAATGCTCACCGTAATTTTCCATTACTTTTACGTCTTCATTTTTTCTCAATAAACCTGTATCAACAAAGATACACTGCAATTGATCACCGATCGCTTTGTGAATTAAAACTGCTGCCACAGAAGAATCTACTCCTCCTGAAAGTCCAAGAATTACTTTGTTGTCTCCTACTGTTTCACGGATTTCTGCAACTGTTTTTTCGATATAATTGGTTAGTTTCCAGTTTTTCTCTGCATCACAGATACTGAAAACGAAATTTTCCAACATTTTACCTCCTTCCTCAGTGTGAGAAACCTCAGGGTGGAACTGTACGCAATAGATTTTCTTATCTTCATTAGAAATAGAAGCAATCACGCCAGATTTTGCGTTTAATTCAAAACCTGTCGGCAATTCTCCAACCTCGTCAAAGTGGCTCATCCAAACTACAGAGTTTTGAGTAACGCCTTTTAATAAAGAACTTTCTTTAATGATATCTAAATGAGCTTTTCCGTACTCTCCTTTTTCGCCTTTATTTACTTTTCCGCCTAAAAGATGTGCTGTTAATTGCATTCCGTAGCAAATTCCCAATACAGGAATTCCCTGCTCATATAATTCTTTTTCAACTAAATGAGCATTTTCTGCATTCACAGAACTTGGACCACCTGAAAGGATAATTCCTCTCGGTTGTTTTTCTAAAATAGTTTCTAATGGCGTATTGAAAGGTAAAATTTCAGAATATACCCCCATCTCACGGATTCTTCTTCCGATAAGTTGGTTGTACTGAGATCCGAAATCTAATATGATAATACCGTTATTCATTTTTATAATTAATTATTAATGCTTTAGGCTATAGGCAATATGCAGTAGGCTTTTTTATTTGTAGTAAAGCTTACTGCCTATAGCTTAAAGCTTACTGCTAATTTTAAACGTTTTACAAAAAAAGACCTGGATTTCTCCAAATCTTTTTTCGTGATTTTTATTAAAACTTCCCGATATCTTCTCTGTAGAAACTGTAATCGAAGTGTACATGTCCTGCATCTTCGTATACTTTCTTGCGGGCATCATCGTAAGTTGCTCCTGTAGCCACAATGTTTAGCACTCTACCACCATTGGAAACGACTTTGTCGCCTTTCTTGATAGCTCCTGCGTATAACAGCTGGCTGTGTTTTACTTTATCTTCACCTACGATCTCGAAACCTGTTTCAATGTTTCTAGGATAACCTCCAGAACACATTACAAGACAAACAGCTTTTTCGTCTTTAAACTTAAGCTCAATGTCTTTTCCTTCCATACAGTCGTTGATAACGTCTAATAGATTGTTTTCCATTAAAGCCATCAATACCTGAGTTTCAGGATCACCGAATCTCATGTTGTACTCAAGAAGGTAAGTTCCTTTCTTAGTTACCATTAATCCGAAGAAGATGATTCCTTTGAAACTGAAACCTTCAGCCTTAAGACCTTTTACAGTAGGTTCTAAAATATTTTGTTCGAAATCTGCAGCGTGTTCTGCTGTAAATTCCGGGCTTGGCGCCACAGATCCCATACCTCCTGTGTTTGGTCCTGTATCACCGTTTCCAGCTTTTTTATAATCTTTTGCTGCAATACAAGGGAATAGTTTTTCACCGTTTGAGAATGCAATAATAGAAGCTTCAAAACCTTCTAAAAATTCTTCAATAACCAAACGGATACCCGCGTCTCCATAGATTCTTCTGATCATGAAATCGTGGATCGTAGCTTCAGCTTCTTCCAACGTGTCGCAAATAACAACACCTTTTCCACCTGCTAAACCGCTAGCCTTAATTACTAGAGGATATTCCTGAGTTTGTACATATTCTTTAGCCTCGTTATATGAATCAAATACCACAGCTTTTGCTGTCTTGATATCATAGGTCTGCATGAATTTTTTAGAGAAAGCCTTACTTCCTTCAAGACTTGCTACTTTTTGATTCGGACCAAAAACTTTAAGATCATGTTTTTTAAACTCATCCTTCAACCCTGCTACAAGCGGAGCTTCCGGACCTACGATCGTAAGATCTACTTTTTCTTTAATGGCAAAATCTCTAAGTTCTTTAATCTCTGATAAATGAACATTTTTCCCTATTACATCGGTAGTAGCGTTTCCGTTTGCAAAAAACATTTTAGAAACTCTCGAGTCATTTTGAAGTTTAGCTGCCAAAGCAGACTCTCTTCCACCTTCACCTATGATTAATATTCTCATACTTTATTTAATTAGCTAGTCTATAATATTACAAATATATAATTTAAAATTAAAAAATTGAGAGATTAAGGAATTAAGAAATCACATGTGTAGTCTCTTAATCGCTAAATTTCTGAATCTCTTAATCTTTAGTGGAAAAAATGTCTAACACCTGTAAACATCATCGGAATGCCATGCTCATTTGCTGCTTCGATACTGTCTTGGTCTTTTACACTTCCTCCCGGCTGAATAATAGCTGTGATACCCTCCTGAGCGCAGAAATCAACTACGTCACGGAAAGGGAAAAACGCATCAGAAGCTAAAACTAGATCTCCTGTGAATTTTCCTTTTGCTCTTTCAATAGCCTGTTGAGTCGCCCAGATTCTGTTAACCTGTCCGCCACCGATTCCGAAAGCCTGAATTCCGTTAGAAACAACAATTGCGTTTGATTTAACGTATTTCACCACTCTCTGAGAGAAAAGCAAAGCTTTCTTCTGCTCTTCTGTAGGCTGAGTTTCAGTAACCACTTTAATATCATCAGAGAAGATACTGTCGTTGTCCTGAACTAATATTCCACCATCAACCTTCACCCAAGTCTGCTTATCAGAAACAGGGTTAACGATTTTTATAATTCTTAAATTTTTCTTCTTTCTTAAAATTTCCAAAGCATCTTCGTCAAAACTAGGAGCCATAACGATTTCTAAGAAAGTTTTGTTTAATTCTTCTGCTGTTGCAGCGTCAACCTTGTAGTTGGTAGCAACAATTCCGCCAAAGATAGAAATTGGGTCACACTCAAAAGTTTTTTGGTATGTTTCCAATGCTGAAGTTCCGATTGCAACTCCACAAGGTGTAGAATGCTTCACTGCACAACAAGCCATTTCGTCTTTGAATTCAGTAACCACTTTCCAGCAAAGATCCATATCACGAAGATTATTGAAAGACAATTCTTTACCTCCCAATTGTTCGAAATCTTTCATTGCTCCATTCTCGAAAGTAGAAACATAGTAAGCTGCCGTCTGATGTGGGTTTTCACCATATCTCAGGTCAGAAACTTTTTTGTAAGATGCGCTTAGATAAGTAGGATAATCTTCTTCTAAAAGCATTCTTGAAATAGCCGCGTCATAAGCCGAAGTAAGATTGAATACTTTACCCGCTAATCTTTTACGCGTTTCGATGTAAGTATCACCATTTTGTTCCATTTCAATTTTTACTGCTGCATAATCTTCAACATCAGTAATTACTGTTACAGAATCAAAATTCTTAGCTGCTGAACGAAGCATTGACGGACCTCCGATATCGATAAATTCTACCTTTTCGTGTAATGAAATGTCTTTGTTAACATTTTCAAAGAAAGGATAAAGGTTTACGATCACCATGTCGATCAAATCAATTCCATGTTCCTGAACCGTCTGCATGTGTTCTTCATTTGAACGAACAGCCAACAAACCTCCGTGAACTTTCGGGTGTAAAGTTTTTACTCTACCATCCAACATTTCAGGAAAATTAGTAACCTCGTCAATCTGAATTGGATTTAAACCAGCATCTTTCAAATGTTTGAATGTCCCTCCTGTAGAAATCAATTCGTAATTCTGGGCTTCCAAAAACTGTGCAAATTCTATCAATCCGCCTTTGTCAGAAACACTGATTAAAACTCTCTTTTTACTCATTTTACTTTCAATTTTTTACTTTTCACAGCTATTTCAAACTGTAAACCGGGTCTTTCACCTCCGATTTTACTTTATTTTACTTAGATTTTTTGCTTTTTTTCGAAATATTTAAAATCTAAATGTGTTTTTTACGTTCTGTTTGTCATGCTGGAAGCATCTCAACTATTTTTAGATTCCTACAGACTGACAAACTGGATGTTATTTTTTTAACGCAAAGAGCGCTAAGTTTTCTTTTAATGCTGAATGTTTTTAAGTTCGCAAAGGCGTTCCACTCAGCAAAGGTTTAATTAGTTTCCTAATACTTTATTGATCGCTATTGGAAAAATTTCATATTCAACTAAATGAACTTTTTCAGCGACCGTTTCGGGAGTATCATCTTCTGTTACAGCGAATGATTTTTGAAGAATTGCTTCTCCTTCATCGATTCCAGGAGTTACAAAATGTACGGTTGCTCCACTTTCTTTTTCTTTAGCTTCAATAACCGCATGGTGAACATGATGTCCCCACATTCCTTTTCCTCCGAATTTCGGAAGCAAAGCAGGATGGATATTGATTATCTTTCCGCTCCAGTTTTCGCAAAATTCAGGTTTTAGAATGGATAAAAATCCGGCCAATACGATTAAATCTGTATTTTCTGGAATAATTTTACTCAATTCGCTGCTGAAGTTTTTGCCTCTCGGGATCAGGACGTTTTCTATGTTATGATTTTGGGCTCTTTCCAATCCGTAACATTCTCTGTCGGCAACAACCAAAGATACTTTTGCATTCTGGATTTCTCCATTATCAATAGTATCAATAATTCTCTGAAGATTGGATCCTGAACCTGAAACAAGTATAACTATGTTTTTCATTAATTAGAAGTTAGAAATTAGAAATTAGAAATTAGTTTTAAACTAATCTCTAATACTAAATTCTATTTTTATTTAAAATTTCAGGTCTATTTTTTCGCTTCCTTCTGTGATTTCTCCGATCTCGTAAGCATCGTCCAAAAGGTGTAATACTTTTTCTGCGTGTTCTGCATCTACAACAACGATCATTCCGACACCCATATTGAATGTTCCGAACATTTCTTCACGTGCTACACCACCTCTTTTTTCTAATTCCAACATAATACTTGGAATCTGGATTTTTGAAGCATCAATAGTCGCACATAATCCATCACCGATAATTCTCGGAATGTTTTCGTACAATCCACCACCTGTGATGTGAGCGATACCGGCAACCTGTACTTCTTCAATCACTTTGTGAATATCTTTGTAATATAATCTTGTTGGAACTAAAAGTGTTTCGTATAATGGTTTTCCTTCAAATTCTTCTTCAAAATTCGGGAATACTTTTCTTACCAAAGAGAATCCGTTTGAATGGAATCCTGAGCTTGGAAGAGCAATAATTTTGTTACCCGGTTTGATTTTAGAACCGTCGATAATCTGATCTTTTTCAACAATTCCTACACAGAATCCTGCAACATCATAATCTCCCGGCTTGTACATTCCCGGCATTTCAGCAGTTTCACCACCAATCAATGCACAGTTGTTGTCTTTACAAGCTGCTACCATTCCTAAAACGATCTCAGCAGCGATTTCAGAATCTAATTTTCCGCAAGCCAAATAATCTAAAAAGAACAATGGTTTTGCACCGTGACAAAGGATATCATTTGCACACATTGCAAAACAATCTACTCCGATAGAATCGTATTTTTTAGAATCTAAAGCTACTTTCAGCTTCGTTCCTACTCCATCCGTTCCTGAAACCAAAACAGGATTTTTGTATCCTCCGATCTCGTAGAAAGCACCAAAACTTCCCAAATGATTCAATACATTTGAATTGTGGGTTTCACCAACCGCTTTTTTGATCTTGTCAACGGTTTTGTATCCTTCCTCTTTGTCTACTCCTGCTGATTTGTACGTGTTGCTCATGTCTACTTTTAAAAATTTATTTCAAACTTTTTATATCAATTTTAGAAAATAAAAAAGCCGACAATCTTGGTAGATTATCGGCCGTTATTTTATCTCAGAATTTCAGTGCCCACAGTTTTTCCTTTTATGGAGAAACATTCTTTGAAAGTGGACTGAATTTTCATCTTTTTTCTTTTTGCAAAGATATTAATTTTAAATTAATATTCAAACCTATTTTTCAAGGATCGATTCAATAGCTGAAATCTTCTGAATTTTTTCTCTTAACTCACTGTCTTTTTCTTCATTAGAAATCTTTTGAGCCGATTTGTCAAAATTATCATTAAAGAAAGGAAGTGTGAAGGTATCAACGATATTTCCTCCATGCGACGGAAAACGTTTTTCTGCTGCTTCCAAAACACCTAATCCACCTCTTCCTCCAGGAGCTGTAGCCATCAATAACATTGGAACTTCATTCCAAACTGTTCTTGGTTTGATTCTTGAAGTCCAGTCGAACACATTTTTGAATGCTGTAGAATACGTTCCGTTATGCTCAGAAAGAGCAACCAAAAGAACATCTGCGTTATCAATTTTTGATGCGAAATCTTGCGCTTGCTGAGGAATTCCGCCTTCTACTTCTCTTTGGTGCTTGTAAATTGGCATTTCAAAATCGTTCATGTCAACGATTTCTACTTCTGCGTTTTCGAATAATGTTGTGGCATACGTTACCAATTGTCTATTGATTGATGCATCAGAATTACTTCCTGCTACTGCTAAAATTTTCATTATATTTTTTCTGTTTAAAGTATTTTTATTTTTTTAAAACGCAAAGATCGCAAAGAATTTTGACAATTCGCGTGTTTTTAAAGTTCACAAGGGCGTTTCACTCAGCTAAGACTAAATGCTTTTATTTATCCCTAAATTTTATTTTAAATAAGACGGTAATTCCATCGGAACTTCCATTAAAAGGATTTCTGTGTCTTCGACAGCTTCTATATTAAAGCTTTGAGTATCCCAAATTCCTAATCCGTCTCTTTCGTTTAAGATTCTGTCGCCAACTTTTGCGCTTCCTTTTAATACAAAGGCGTAAACGCCGTTTCCTTTTTTGTTAAGTGTATAGTTTTTACCGTTTCCTTTCGTGAAATTGGCTAAATTAAACCATGCATCCTGATGAATCCAAACGCCGTCATCGTTTTTGTTTGGTGATAAAATCTGTTGGAATCCATTTACCTTTTCACCTTCTTTAATGCTTTTTTGGTCGTATCTCGGTTCAACATTTTCTTCTTTCGGGAAAACCCAGATCTGTAAGAATTTTACAGATTCATCTTTATTTTTGTTATATTCGCTGTGCATTACGCCCGTTCCTGCGCTCATCACCTGAATTTCGCCTTTTTTGATTACAGCAGTCGTTCCCATCGAATCCTTATGTTCTAAATCGCCTTCCAAAGGAATTGAAATGATTTCCATGTTTTTGTGAGGATGCGTTCCGAAGCCCATTCCCTGAGAAACGGTGTCGTCATTCAACACTCTCAACACTCCAAAATGTGTTCTTTCCTGATTTTGGTAATTCGCAAAACTGAATGTATGGTAAGAATTTAACCAACCATGATCTGCGTGACCTCTTGTATCTGCTTTATGATATACTGTTTTCATATCGTTAATTATTTATAGTACAAATTTACGGTGTGCAGACCGGGAAAATGTTGACGTAGGATAAGAAAGGTGAAGAGAACTTTTAAATGCCTTTTTTAAACGCAAAGAACACAAAGAATTTTTATTAATATTGAAAATATTTTTCGTTCGTAAAGGCGTTTCACTCAGCAAAGGTTGTGCGTTCTGTTTGTCATTCAGAACGGAACGAAGTGGAGTGTGGAATCTAAACTTATTTTGTAAAGTTGATTTTATGATAATGATTATTGAGATACCTGCGAATGAAAAAATGGTTGTTACATTTCTACTATGTTAATGAGATTGCTTCGTCGCTTCGCTCCTCGCAATGACAAAAAGTAATGATGGCGACAAATACCCTAGCCCCGATTGCAGAGAAAATCCTTTTTTGAAAAAAAAGATTGTAATGAAAAGCGGGAAATAGCTCCCGAAAAATGAATAATAAGTAATTGGTAATGAGTAATATTTTCTATTCACTTTTCTCTGCTTTCGTTGGGCTTCCGAAAATATGTTTACGGTGATTTTCGCCCCAATCTTTTAAAGATTCTACGACTGGACCTAATGTTTTTGTGTGTGCAGTAGGGAAGTATTCTATGCTGACAGGATATGTATCTTTGACTATTCTTTCGACCAAACCGTTTTGTTCAAGTTCCCTTAATTCTTTGGCTAAAACTTTTGATGTTAACTTCGGAATGCTTCTTTCAATCTCTGTAAAACGTTTATTTCCGTGATTTAAAGAGATGATGATCTGCAGTTTCCATTTTCCATTGATAACATCTAAAGTGTCGCGAACAGGCTTCAATGCCTGCATACAGTCTTTATGATTGTGTTGTTTTTCCATTTTTTTCACTTTCCTTTAGGTAACTACTATACTTTGGAAAGTAAATTTACAATAATTTTGTCAGTAATAAAAACAAAAAAAGTTAAAACAAAATGGCAAACATTTTAAATATCCAAACCAGTATCAGCGGAGAAAACTCTGTAAGCAACAAACTTTCTCAGGCTGTTATCAATCAATTGTTAGAAAAAAATCCTGGCAGCAAAGTTGTTACCCGTGATTTGGCAGCGAATCCGATTCCCCATTTGGAAATTCATCATTTTAGTGCTTCAAGAGTTCCGGACGAAGACAAAAATGAGCACGAAAAAGAAGCTGGAAAATATTCGGAAGAATCATTGAAACAAATTCAGGAAGCTGATATTATTGTGATTGGTGTTCCTTTTTATAACTTCACTTTTCCTTCAACGTTAAAATCGTGGATCGACAGTATTGCGGTTGGCGGAAAAACATTCTCTTACGCTGACGGAACTCCAAAAGGTCTACTACAAAACAAGAAATTATATTTAAATTTTGCAATAGGCGGTGTTTATGAAAACGGATTAATCGAAAACATGGAGCATTATTTAAAAACGTTATTCGCCTTCATCGGGATTACTGATGTGGAAGTTTTCCAGTCTCAGGGAATGATGGTTCCTCAATTGAAAGATGAAAATTTAGCGAAAACGGTGGCTCAAATTGAAGAATTAGTTTAATTGAAATTAATGATGAAATTTAACCATTAAGATCAAATTAAGTTGTTAAGATGGAATCTATTTTAACCACAAAAGGAACAAAAGATTAACACATTAGTTATTTAAGTTTATCATGAACTACAAAACAAGAACACATAAGTTTTAAAAATCTTTGATTTTTATTCTTTTGCAAACTTTTGTTTTCAAAATAGCTAAACTTTAAAAGTGCAATACTATCTTTTGTACCTTTTGTGGTTAAATTTTTAAAAAGCTTCTTTTATTTTAGAATTTTTCTTTAAACAGAAAAGTAAAACACAAATGAGAATCATACAAACGATTAAAAACTGGAAAATAATATCGGTTTGATTGGAAAAATTACCCAAAACATTAGTGATAATTCCAGTTCCGATTTGGTTTGCTGCCATTAAAAATCCGGATACCAAAACGGACAACGTCGGAAATTCCACCGTTCCCCAACCGATAGATCCCGGGAATATGCTTCCCATAAAAAATCCGATCAAAAACATCATTAATACAACAATATTTACGTTTGGAAATAGTATTAATGATAAAAGTAATCCCGCGACGATTAAAGGAGAGAACAGAAATAAGTAAGACAAATCATTATTTTTTGAGAAAATTCCGAAAAGCAGGCGGTTTAAAGCTATTCCGCCCCAGAATAATGATAATCCCAAGCTCGCTTTGTTGTTATCTAATCCTTGATTTTTGAGAATTATCGCACCAAAACTCCCAAAAGTTCCTTCAATAAAGCCGTACAAAACGATTGCTATAAAGAAAATCCATAATTTTGAAGGAATTTTAAAATGCTTTGGAAGTTCGAAAAATGTTCCTTTTTCCAGTTTTAAAAATAAAAAAAGGACGAAAATTATTGAAACTAAAACAAAGATACCTGCCGGAACGTACATCCAGTTTTTCACATTTCCAATTAAATTCATCATCATTGGAGAAGTTGAAGTTCCCAATCCGACCAAAAACTGCAATATTAAAATTGCGGACGATTTATTTTTTTCAAATAAGCTTGCTGCTAAAGGATTCAAAGTCGTAATCGAAAGTCCAAAACCTGAGCCTGTGAACGCTACCAAAATCATTAATACAGGAAAAAGCAAAGATTTATCATTCATTAAAAACTGGAGCATCCACAAAATTCCTGTTGAAATAATCATTAATAATAATCCGGCTCCCAAAATGATTTTCGGGCCGAATTTATTCACCAAAAACGGCGCTCCCAAACATGAGATGATAATACAAATCACCTGTGGAATAAATAAATTCCCAAACTGCGATGATGAAAGTCCAAAAAGTGAAGCATCCGTAAAAGCCGTTCCTAGAGCCGGAAACACGACAAAATTAACTCCCGTAAAAAAAGCCAATAAAAAGATGATAACGATTTGGGCTATCCTGGAATTCATGATGTTAAAACATTGGTTTTAAGATGATCTCCCACTCTCAATGCCATTGCAATGATTGTCAGCGCTGGATTTACCGCACCGCTTGAAACTAAAAATCCGCCATCGACAATATATAAATTATCGAGATCATGTGCTTTACAGTTTGTATCTACGACCGAAGTTTTCGGATCTAATCCCATTTTTGTAGTTCCGTTTTGATGGGCGGGTGAAGCGATATCCATACCTTTGCTGAAATAAATTCCTTTAAACAAAAACGATTTGAATTTTCCTGAAGCTTTTAATGCTTTGATCAATTCTTCTTTCAGAAATTCGTGTCCCTGTTGATTATTAGAAGTATAATTTATTTTAATTTGTCCGTTTTCAACCGTTACTCTATTATCCGGATCGGGCAAATCTTCCG
This sequence comes from Chryseobacterium sp. GW823-FHT05E08, assembly GCF_058795655.1. Classification (NCBI taxonomy): domain Bacteria; kingdom Pseudomonadati; phylum Bacteroidota; class Flavobacteriia; order Flavobacteriales; family Weeksellaceae; genus Chryseobacterium; species Chryseobacterium sp. GW823-FHT05E08. The sequence goes on from NZ_JBXAHY010000005.1 coordinate 109,410, forward strand.
AGGTCAGCCAAAAATCTACGGCGTGTTCTGCCATTAATTCAAAAGTAAAGCCCGGCGCGGCAATCGGACTGTCGGCTTTGATCTGATGTTCATCTGATTTCCCCAACATCTGAATGTGTCCCAAAGGAAATTCATAGCCTTTATTGGCATGGTAAAAATCATTAATCCCGAATGTTTTTCCGAATTTTGTAGGATTGGGTTCTGTGTACAAAGCTACCAAAGCAGAATTTTGATGAAACATATAATTTCTGCCCACCTGATCTGAAGAATTGGCAAGTCCGTTGGGGAATTTCTCACTTTTACTTTCCAAAAGAAGTGCCGCAGAATTAATCGCTCCCGCAGAAAGAATAACCAAATCAGAAGTCAGAGTTTTTGTTTCTCCGTTTTGTTGGACTACAATTTCGGCGATCTTGGTTCCTTCTTCATTTGTATTTAATCGCAACACTTTTGTATTGACAATCAATTCAACATTCGGATATTCCAACGCTTTTGCCAGCGAACAAAGATGAGCGTCACCTTTTCTTTCCGCAGCATCGGGAAAACCATCAAAACGGTCTAATGTGTATGGTGCATTTGCAGTTTCGTGAGGTTTAAAATTTACTCCAATCGGCAATTCAAACGGCTGCCATCCATAATCAATCAACTCATCAACAACTTCCTGAATTCGTGGTTCGTGCGGTAAAGGCGGGTTTGGATAAGGCTCAGAATCAAAAGGCTCTGTCGGATCTGATCCTCTTTTGCCATGAACATGAAAAAGTTTTTCTGATTCAAGATAATAATCCTTTAAATCCTGATATTGAATAGGCCAAGCCGGTGAAGTTCCGCCATAATGATGTATTTCTTTAAAATCTTCTTCTCTTAAACGAAATAAAGCAGCGCCGTAAAATTTGGTATTTCCGCCAACATTGTAATGCATTCCTGGGCGAAATGGTTTGTTATTTTTATCAAGCCATAATTCCGTCGTTGTATATCTGTTTTTCTGGAAAACTTCTACAGAATCCCAATTTTCTTTTTCTACAGGAACATAATCTCCTCTTTCAATAATGAGAATTTTTTTCCCACTATCTGCCAATCGATACGCCATTGTTGCGCCTCCTGCTCCACTTCCTATTATAATGATGTCGTACATTCTTTAAATTTAATCTATCTAAATTAGAGATTAAAAGCTATGATTAGCTTAATAAAAAATTAAAATTCAATAGATTGTATGAATAGAAATTAGATTTTAGATGTTAGAAATTAGATTTATCTTCTGAGTTTACAATTCACATTGTTATTGTAGGTTTTGGCTAAAGCCTTCTTTTGGATTAAATAAGAAAGCGGGCTAAAGCCCGCTCCTATTGATTATTAAATTAATTTTCAAAAATTTGAAGTTTATTATCAAGATTAACTATTGACAATTCATTCATTGACTCTAAAAATGTACCTGCTGAATTTCCTCTTCAATTTCCTGTGATGTTTCATCTTCTGATTTAATGAAAATCATTGTAACTACTGCTCCGATCAACATACAGACTCCTCCAACCACAACATAATCCATTGCCTGATTTCCGAAAATATTGCTTACAATCGGGCCTCCGAAAAGTCCATTAATGATCTGTGGAATTACAATAAAAAAGTTGAAAATCCCCATGTAAACGCCCATTTTTCTTTGTGGAATCACTTCAATCAACATAGCATAAGGCATTGCTAAAATGCTCGCCCAAGCAAATCCTAATCCGATCATTGACATCCAAAGATGATTGACGTCTTTAATGAAATACATTGAAATCAATCCTAATCCGCCACAAGCTAAAGCAAGAGCGTGGGTTTGTTTTTTTCCGATCCATTTTGCAATTGGAGTCAATAAAAAAGCGAATGGAATTGCCCAAAGATTGTACATTCCGAATAATTCGCCCGTTAAATCTCCTGCGTTATTGAAGGCTTTGGAGTGAGTATCTTCAGGAGAAAGTCCAAAATGATGGGTAGCCAAAGCACTTGTCGTAAAAACCCACATCGTAAACAAAGCAAACCAAGAGAAAAACTGAACGATTCCCAATTTTTTCATTTGAGTTGGAATGTTCGCAAAATCCTTGAAAATATCGCTGAATTTAGATTTCTCTTCTACGACTTCTTTTCCATCTTCAAACTCTGCAAATTCTTTTGGTGAATATTCTTTGGTTGTAATAATCGTGTAAAGTATCGTTATGATCAGCAATCCGGCTCCAACATAGAAGGAATAGATCACATTATCTCCAACAAAACCTTCCGGAGCTTCATTTGAAACTCCCAGTTTTGTCAACAAACTTGGAACATACGAACCGACAACCGCCCCGATTCCAATTAAAATAGTCTGAATTGAAAATCCTAACGTTCCCTGATGTTTTGGAAGCATATCGCCGACCAAAGCTCTGAAAGGTTCCATCGCAATATTAACGGAAGCATCCATCATCGCAAGAAAAATAACCGCTAATAAAAGTGCATTTGCCGCAAACATATGCGTAACCGTTGCCGCATTGGGAAGCAAGACCAATCCAATCGCACATAAGATCGCACCAATTAAAAAATAGGGTTTTCTTCTTCCTAACGGGCTCCATGTATTGTCTCCCATGTGACCGATGATTGGTTGAACGATCAGTCCTGTAAATGGTGCAACCAGCCAGAACCAAGACAATTCGTGAACATCAGCTCCCAGATTAGCTAAAATTCTGCTCGCATTTCCGTTCTGTAAACCAAAAGCCATCTGAATTCCCAAAAATCCCATGCTCATATTAATGATTTGAGGCATGGAAAGATTCGGTTTAATTTTTTTTGACATTGTGTTTTATGTTTATTTTTTTGTTTTTAAATCTTGAATAAGAACATCTTCAATAGCAGTTTTTTCAGCCACAACTTTATCCGACACATCGTTTGGAATTGTCATTGAAAGCACATATTGCTTCACTTTCCAAGCTCCGTTTATTTTTTCTACAACTCCGGAACCACGGCAGATTTTCATTTGAGTATCCAATACTTCATCAAACCAAGCCAATTTTCCATCTTTGCTGAAATAGATGTTTCTTTTTAATGAAGTGAAATTCCAGGTTTTCTTTTTATCGAAATAAGGTTTTGCCCAAATCATAAAGGCTTTTTTATCCCAAACTTCGGTTGCATCTGTTCCGATGAAAGTAGATTCATCTGCGAAATAATTGAAATAAGTAGTAAAATCGGATTTTGCAGCTGCAACATTGAAGCCGTCGAGCATTGTACCGATTTCCGTTTTTTCTTTATCAAATTTTGATTGTGCTGAAATGGTTGTAAAGCTCAATACAAATAAGATGAAGGTGAATAATATTGTTGTTTTTTTCATATTTAAATTATTTTTTCTAATAAACCTAACAGGTTTTAAAAACCTGTTAGGTTTGGAAGTTGTATCTAATTTTTTTAACGCAAAGAGCGCAAAGTTTTCTTTTTATCTTTTTTCTGCATATTTTTCGTTCGCAAAGGCGTTTCACTCAACGAAGTTTGAAAGAGAATATAAAATATGTTTAAGTTTATTTTAATTCAATAATCATAGACGTTTTTGCTGGTATTTTTAAGCTGTTTTGTAATGGAATTTCCTTATCAGAAATCACATCTTTTCCTTTTGAAAAACCGTTTAAAGATTCTGCAAAATGTTTTACATCTAATGTTTCTTCTTTTTCATTATTATTTAAAACGACCATTACGCTTTCTTTTTCATTATATCTAAAATACACAAAAACATTATTCTGAGGAACGAAATTTTTAGTTTTTCCGGAATGAATCACTTCTTTTCCTTTTCTCCAGTTCAGTAATTTTTGAGTAAAATCATAAAATTCCTTTTGTTCAGGCGTTTGAGCAGAAGTTTGAAAAGCATTTTGTTTATCCGATTTCCAACCACCCGGAAAATCTCTTCGGATATCAGCATCGCCACCTTTATTTTTGTCGCCACGCATTCCGACTTCGGAACCGTAATAAATTTGTGGAATTCCACGAACGGTCGAAATTAAGGTTAATCCCAATTTGTACGCTTTCGGATCATTGTTAAAAATCTCATTCCATCTTTCAGTATCGTGATTTTCAAAGAAAACCATTACATTATTGATGTCAGGATAAAGGAAATCACTTGCTAAACTGTTGTAAATACGGTTCATTCCCGTGTCCCAGCCTTCTTTTTCCTTCAGAGCTTTCGGCATATCGCCATACAGCATAAAATCCATCACAGACGGGAGATTTGAGTTATAATTCGCCGCTTCTCCTGTTTTTGAACCCTTTTGCCAAGCTGAAATATAGGCCGCGGTATTCAGCCAAGTTTCTCCAACAATATTGAATTTCGGATATTCGTCAGTGATTGCTTTTGCCCATTTTGCCATCGCTTCTTTATCGTTGTAAGGATAAGTATCTACCCGGAAACCGCCTAATTCGGCATATTCTATCCACCAAATTGCGTTTTGGGTTAAATATTTTAAAACTAAAGGATTTTTTTGATTGATATCAGGCATCGTTGTATCAAACCAACCGTCTAATGCTACTTTTTTGTCAACTTCAGAAGCATTCGTGTCGAACTGTGTTGTTGTTTTGTAATTGGAACGTTTGAAACCATTTTCACCATCATTAAATAAGTGAATCCAGTCTTTCGTGGGCAAATCCTTGATCATCCAATGCGAAATTCCCCAGTGATTGGTGACGTAATCCATCACCAACATCATGTTTCTTTTATTTAATTTTTGGGAAAGTTCTTTGTATTCTTCGTTGGTTCCGTAACGTCCATCAATTTTATATAAATCGGTTTGGGCATAACCGTGATATGAATACACTTTTTCATTGTCCTCATTTACCGGAGTTAACCAAACTGAGGTTGCTCCTAAATTTTGAATATAATCAAGATTGTTGATGATTCCGCGTAAATCTCCGCCATGACGGCCGTTTGGAAGACTTCTGTTTGCTTTTTCCGTTAAATTCGGGCTTGAATCATTTTTTTCATCACCATTTGCAAAACGGTCAGGCATGATTAAATACATTACATCTTTAGAAGTAAAAGATTCTCTGTTGGCAGAGTTTGGTATTCTTTCTTTTAATTCATAAGTGTAAGAACCAATATTTTTTTTGCCGTTTTTAATATTAATCTTAAATTTTGGAACATTGATCTCGTTGGTATTAACCGTTACAAAAACATAGTTAGGATTTTCAACTTTTTCGATGTTTTTAGCTTTAACTCCGTCTGAAAGCTCGATTTCATTGTTGGCAATATCTTTTCCATAGACCAAGATTTGGAGCTCGGGATTTTTCATTCCTTTCCACCAGAAAGCGGGTTCGACCTTGTCTAATGGTTTTTGGGAAAAAGCTATCACCGCGGTTGAGAGCGCAATAATTGTGTATAATTTTTTCATTTTTTTGTTTTTTATTTTAATTAAAATAGGTGCTTTTATTTTTTTAACGCAAAAAGCGTAAAGTTTTTTTTAACTACTAACTACTTTTAAGTTTGCAAGAGCGTTTCACTCAGCAAATGATAGCAATATTTAACATTTATTTTAAAATTTATCTACTTTTCTGAATATCCGATGCAAAATAAGGTTTCGTCTTTGTTTACGGGTGGAGTTCCTACTTTGTATAAAATAATTCCATCAGTTTTTGAAATAATATTCTGTTTCTTTTTACCAAATTCATCTGTAATATAGCCTAAAACTTGATTTTTTGTTACTCTATCTCCACTTTTCAGCTCACTGTAAAAAATTCCGGTTTCGGGAACTTTTATATAATCCTGTTGATCAAGAAGTGTTGGTTTTCTTTTTTTGGTTTTCGATTTATTTCTTATGTAATTTCCTGATGATTCAAGCATATTGTAAACGGCAGTCTTGATCATGTCTACATTTTCTTTCTGAACGGTTCCTAATTTTCCGGCTTCAATGCTTAAAGCTGTAATTCCCTGCTGGGTTGCCTGTTTAAAAGCATATTTTGCAGGTTCTGTCGATGTAAGATTGTATGGATAAGAAACGATGTAATCGATTTGAGACCGGATAGACAGATCGTGAGCTAATTTTGTATTTTGAGGGCTATCTTTTCTGTCGTAATAACAAACAAAAGGCAGCAAATCTTCATTCGCGTCTCCTCCGTGAATGTCTAAAAATATAGTGGAATTTGAAATAATTTCTTTCGTAATAATATTCGCGATCTGATCGGTTGGAGTTCCATTTGGCGAGCCTGGAAAAGCATTATTTAAATTTTTATTGTCTAACGGATTAATAAAAAGCGTTCTTTTCTGAAAAGCCTCAACATTGGCAATTGGAATAATGATTAAAGTTCCTTTTACTTGTTCAGGTTTGATCTCATTTATTAATTCCTGAACGGCAATAATCGGTGGATATTCGTAACCGTGAATCCCGGCAACAATACTGAAAACAGGGCCTTTTTCTTTTCCTTTAATGATGGTTACAGGTAAATAGGTTTCTTTTGAGTCATTTTTAATTGTAAATACGGTATCTTTTCTAAACTCTTCATTTCGCCCTATTATCTGCTTGACTTTCTGCGCATTGATTAACGTATTCATTAAAATCAATAATAATAAAACTACTTTCCTCATTTTTTTCATAGAATTAAAGATAATTAAATAAATTATAAATATCTGAAGTTCTTCGTACAATTTTATTTGTTAAAAAATATTAGTCATCAACATCATTAGAAAAAACTGTTTCTAAAATAAAAAATCCTTAAAAGCAATAAAGCTTCAAGGATTATAAGTTAAGAATATATATTAACGGATATTATTACTTCTTTTCAATGTATTCTTCGTTATATAATTTGTTTGGTTTTATATACACTACATTATTTTGAAAGTCTAAGAAAACATTAAATCTTTTCAGGATTTCATTACCTAAAATATTCATTCTAGAACCACCAACCAGTCGGCTTTCTGGCAGAACCTGAGCCGGAATATTTTTAAGAGTATATTTTCCGAGCTGCAGCGATTCAAGATTAGAAGTTGTGACAGCTATTTCATTGCCTTCTGCGCCTTTTACTATTACTTTCTTTATTTCTTTAAGTTCTTGAATCGGGAAATTCTGTTCTTTGAGCATCGGGCCGTCCAACATTGCAGTTCTTTGATATCCAGTGTCAAAAAGATACCAGTCTGTGTTTTTTGTTTTTCCCTGCTGTATTGTCGTTTCAACAAGAAAAACGTTATTAAAATATTTTAAGTTCAGTTTTGAATAACCTTTGTCTTTCAACACATATTCCGGTAATTTTGAGTGTATTACCATAATATTTTGGTCATAATTAATCTCTGTAATTGTCCCATCAAAAAAACTCCATCCGAAAATTCCATCTGAGCCGTGGCCAACCAATTCGGTTGCATAAATTTTGAATCCCTGATAGTCTTTCTTTCCAAGAGATAGAATATTAACACCCGTTTTAAGTGATTGTTTTATTTTATCTTTCAGGGTTTCATTTGTCAGCAATAATTCACTTGAGCCTGTATCAAAATTAAGAATCAGAGAGTCTTTTTTGTTTAAAGCGGCCTTTGTAGACATCGTATTATGTTCATTAATGTTGATTTTTATAGTGTCATGAAAAGCAGGAACATTTTTACTAAAATCTTTCAGTGGAAGACTTTCAATTCTGGTTAAACAAGAATCTTTACCCTTCAGAAGAATGATAAAATCTTTCTTTTCTCCTTTTTTGACTTTTATTTTTATGGAATCAATGTCTGTTTTTATTTTAACTATCTTAAAATCTGTAGTGATTTTTGAAACAACATATACATCCGGCTTGAGAGAAGGATCGATATTCCAGTCGGTCTTTAATCCATTATCTTCTTCAACAAACAAGGCCTTGGATGAATTTGCTTTTAAAATGGGTAATTTTTTTTGCGCCTCTATCTTTGCTAATGAAGATATTGAAAGAATTGTGGCAAAAATATATTTAATGTGATTTTGTGTCATGATTAACTGATAAATTTTCCTAAATATGTGATAACAATATCCAATGAACTGCTGCCCAAAGTGGATCCATCGTGAAAACAATTATCGGTAGGTGCAATATAATAATGATAAGGTTTCTGTTCTATTTTCAGCATCGGATAATCCGGAAAAAGATCCATAAAATAGGCCGTAATATTCTTATTATTTACTTCATTTTCTTTGATATCAATTTTCTTCTTAATCATATGATAAGCCTGAAGAATAGAGAGGTTAGTGATCAACAAATAACGAGATTCTTTCCCCAAATTAATTGCAATACGATTCCCCTGTTTATGTGAAGTATGTAACGTCATATTTCGTGAACTGTCTTTATGAATTCCGATAAATTCTATATCATTTACCGTGTAGTTCTCAGGAAGTTTTCTTTTGTCGTGTGAGACAATTTCACTGTTTGGATAATTGGTTGTAAGGCTTAAAAAATTATATGGCGCGAGCGATTTATCAATAAGAAAATCATTGAGTTTTGAATTTAATTCTGATACCAAATGATTATTATCTCTGAATTTTCGCATCACCTCTTCCTCAGAATAGGTAGAATGCAAATCAAGTTGAAGGATAATATTTTTTATTTCCTGTGGAATTTCTCCTATAAAAACAGAATTATAATCCTCTTTATTTATATGTTTTCCTTCAATTATTTTAATTTCAGAAGCTTCTAATTTTCGCCAGTCTCTTTTAGGCAAATAAGCATCTGGTTCATATTTTTGTACAAACTTAATGTCTCTGTAATTGATCTCATTAGGACTCAGATTTGAATGATGCGTTATTCCTGAATTGATTTCCAGAATACCATCGAGATTATCTGAGTATACTTTAATTCCTGATTTTAATTGCATAGTGATTTAATATATATCAAACATTCCTACATAGACCATCGTAACGTCAAAATTCTTATTTCCCAATGTTGTTCCGTCATGGATAAAATTATCCGTGGGAGCTATATAATATTGATAAGGCTTAATTTCAATTTTTAAAACCGGATAATCCGGATACAGGATAAAGAATTTTTCAACAATATTATCTATGTTGATTTTTTCTTTGTTATCTTTTTTCTGAACATAATTGTACACCTGTCTCAAGGTCAGATTAACAAAGTAAAGATATCTGGATTCCATACTTATATTGATGGATATCCTGTTGTCTGATTTGTGTGCCGTGTGAGGTGTAAAAGATGTACTTTTATCAATATGTAGCCCTGTATAAAGAATTTTTTCAGCACTTTGAAAATGAAATGTCGTGCTCAGCATATCCGGCAAACATCGTGTAATCCTGTGAAACTTGTATTTTTTATTTTGTGATTTTTGATTTAAAAACTGATTGAGCTCTTCATTGATTTGATGTGTCAGAATTTCATTTTCTTTAAACTTTGGCTGAACATCAAATAATGTTTCGCATTCTTCCAGTTTTAAGTTTTCAAATAACGATTTCAGTGTTTCCGGAATAACTCCTATTGATAGTGTATCGAATATTTTCGCATCAGATTCATCATTAATGAAGATCTTTTTATATTCTTCATCGTTAATATCGCGCCAGTCGCCATTGGGTAAATAGGCATCTTTATAATATTCTATATCGGTCTTTAATTCACTAACCGGAATAACTCCTGTATTTATTTTGATCTGCTTCTGTATACCCTTAACATGTTGATGAAAGATCTTGATTCCTTGTTTTATACTCATGCCAAACTGTATGCTAATAGTTTATCCTTAATATTTTCATCTATTAGAACTTCTGAATTCCGGTCAAGCTCATCAACGATTTCTTCATAAGAAACTTTGGAAAATTCCATTTCATCACATACCTCATCGGGCAAACTGCTGATAAGATCATTTTGAAGATGGGTAACCAATTTTATCATATCGTGACAGAAAATAGTTGGATTATCAAAACCATTTTCATTAGCATATCGGTTTCCTAAAAATCCACCACCACAGATGTCATAAACAGGACAATTCAGACATTTTTCGCACACCATATCATGAGAATTGATATAAATATCAAAGAGAAGATCAGCAAATACATCACTTATTTCATGGGTGTGAATATTAATATCATTTCTTGTAATCCCCTCATAACAAGCTCTTATGGAGTCTGCTACTTCAAGATTTCCATTGGTTTCCAAAACAGCAACGCCGTTTTGTTTTTTACCAACCATTTGATCTCCGCCGTCTTCACCTGCAATAAGTTCTATTAGTGTCCTAAAAAACCTGATGACAGGACGTTTATCACTATCATTTTTCCAAATGGTAAATAATTCAATAAACCAATTTGCGTAAGGAGTGTAATTTAGCGTATTAACTTTTTCCCTGATCATTCCGTCGGGTAATCTGTCGAAGTGTCCATCCGGCAAGAGAACGTTATAGCTGTAGACGTTATGGCTTTTCATTTCCTCATAAAACTCTTTTGGTTTTATGTTTAGATTTACTACAGAAAGCAAGCCGTGCAGGCCATTATCAAGACCTTTGTGAATTGCATCCTTAACCTCATCGTATGAACCTTTTCCATTGTGGAATATACGATACTCATCATGATACTTCTTGGGGCCGTCTATACTGATACCAATCCGAACATTCAGTTCATTTAACAGATCGTACCATTCATCATCAAGACCAACACCATTTGTCTGCACCACAAAATCAAAATGTACATCTTTTATTGTATCTGTAAATATTTTTACACTTTGCTTATAAGAATCTTTTGGCCATAGCAGAGGTTCTCCTCCATGAAAAATAATTTGTACAAATTTTACATTATTTTCAATACAGTATCTGGATAATTTTTCAGCAAAAACAGTTATGGTGTCAATTGACATGAATTTAGGTTGTTTAAGATAGGTCTTATCTCCTAAATTATACATGTAGCAATAAGAACAATTAAGGTTGCATCTACTGGCAACCTTCAGAACAAAAGAGCTTATCATATCTATATCATTAAAATTAAAGTTCTCCGTTATTTGCTAACGAAGAACTATAAATTTTTAAAACAATTATTGTTAGATCTTTAAGAATTGTCCAACTTTATTATAAGCAGCCGAAGCACCTGATATAGCTACTACATCGCAATTACTAGGATTTATACCAGTATCTGGATTTAAAACCCCCGGATTGATATTTCCTGAAGTCAAACCTCCAAAAATTGCTTTGTAAAGATCTACATTTTCATTTTCAGAAGATTGGATTGCTTTTTTCAGAATACTTTTTTGTTCAAGATTGCTTGTAATTTTTAATTTGTTTTTCATAAAACTGTTATTTGGTTATTAATTTTCTTAACTCACCAAATATAGATAAATATTTTATTATCTAAAACACAATTTTAAATTATTTATTAACTTTTTTGATAGAAATTGCGAATCCACCACTTCTTACCATTTTAAAAGTGATTTTTGATTTATTTGTGATCTCTTTCTTGTAGATATTATAACTTTGAGGATTGTCGATATAATCAGCATCTTTTCCATCTTCATAGATTGTTGCTTCATACTTCTGGCCTTTATCTAAAAAAGAAAAATCTACCGTATATTCACGCTTGTTTTCATCGGTAATACCTCCAATAAACCAATTATCTGTTCCTTTAGCTTTTCTAGCCGTGATCACATAATCTCCCGGTTCTGCCGATAAGATTTTTGTATCATCCCAATCTGCTGCTACATCCTTAATAAACTGGAAAGCATCCATATGCTTTTTGTAGTTTTCAGGTAAATCTGCTGCCATTTGAAGAGGCATGTACATTGTAACATATAAAGCTAACTGTTTTGCCAATGTAGTTTTCACAAAACGTTTATCTCCAGGAAAATAATAATCTAATTTTGTCTGGAAAATTCCCGGCGTATAGTCCATAGAACCTCCCATCCATCTTGTGAATGGCAAAATCGTCTGGTGATCAGGATTATTTCCTCCAAATGCTTCATATTCTGTTCCACGAGCGGCTTCTGCGGAAATATAGTTCGGATATGTACGGCTTTCTCCCGTCGGACGAACCGATTCGTGAGAATTTACCATGATTTTATACTCATTAGCCTTCTCAGCAATTCTGTAGAAATGGTTGATCGTCCATTGAGAATAATGATGCTCTCCTCTTGGAATGATGTCTCCAACATAACCAGTTTTAACCGCATCATAACCGTATTTGTTCATCAGTTGGAAAGCTTTATCTGCCCATCTTTCGTAGTTCGTTGCAGAACCGGAAGTTTCGTGGTGCATGATTAGCTTAATTCCTTTTGAATGAGCATATTCATTCAACATTTTAATATCAAAATCCGGGTAAGGTGTGGTAAAATCGAAAACAAATTCTTTTGAGTGACCGAACCAGTCTTCCCAACCGATATTCCAGCCTTCAATTAATAGACCTTGGAAGCCGTTTTCAGCCGCGAAATCGATATATTCTTTAACTTTTGTATTGTTGGCAGCGTGTTTTCCGGTTGGCGTTAATTTTGAAAAATCGGTTTGTCCGATATGAACATTTGATTCTGGTTGCGCGTATGCCCACTGAGATTTCCCGATAATCATTTCCCACCAAACGCCCATATATTTTGTTGGATGAATGTAAGAGGTGTCGGTATATTTTGTAGGCTCATTAAGATTAAAAATCATTTTCGAAGCCATCACTTCTTCTGCTTTTGGTGAAACAATAATCGTTCTCCAAGGCGTAACAGAAGGTGTCTGAATATATCCTTTCGCCCCTTGTCTGTCTGCTGTCAAATGAGTTTTAAATTTGAAATTCTGAGCATCAACTTCTAAATGTGAAGCCGGATAATCCAAAACTGCAGCTTCCGCAACATTGATATATAAAGGATCTTTACCTTCTTTTTTCAGCATTAATGGAGACTGAACGGCATTTTTAACTAAAGACTGAGAAGCATTGGCATCAAAAGCCTTGTCCCATCTTGCAGGGATTTCAGAAATCTTTGTTTCCTGATATTGATATTCTTGAGAATCGTAATCTGCAACCATCCACCAAGCTTTCATATCTGTTGGGAAATCGATTTCAGAATCTTCCTCACGAATTGTGAAATAGTTTAAGTTTTTCTGCTGTGGAAACTCATATCTGAATCCCAACCCGTCATTAAACAATCTGAATTTTACAACAATACTTCTGTCTGCCGACGCCTGATTAAGCGTAACTGCCAATTCGTTGTAATTATTAATATAACTTTTCTTTTCACCAAGAACAGGCTGCCAAGTTTCATTTTTAGAATCTCTTTTTTCGTCTGTTTTTGTAAAACCATTGTTAAGATCAAATTTTGCATCTTCAGGTTTTGCAATCTCCGAGGCAAATTTTATCGAAGTATCTTTAAATAACCTCAACCCTAATTTGGAATCTTCAACAACTGTTGCCCCATTGTATTTTAGGTTATAATAAGGTACTCCTCCTTTTAACTGGAAACTCATTTCAAACTTTCCGTCCGGTGATTTTAAAGATTGTGCATTGGCAACTCCAAACATCATTGAGAGCAAGAATGCTCCGATTGTCATTTTCTTCATAATAACTAATTATAAGTTTTAAAAATAAAGAAAGTGCTGCTAAAAAGCAACACTTTCTTAACTAAATTTGGTCTGTTTTATAATTTTGTAACAGTTAATTTATAATTTGCTGAATTATGTAAATCTAATTCAATTTTATAGTTTCCTGCAACATCTACTTTGTAGTTTGGATCATCTGTAACTGTTCCTTCAGAATTTAAATAAGTAACAACACTTGCTCCAGAAGTCAGAGTTTGATCTCCAGCTGCCGGTTGGAATTTTATAACCCAATCGTCATTAGCTCTAAATTTAAATAACCCTGTATTATTCAAAGCAATTGAATTGATGATATAAGTTTTCGTAGCTGGATTATAGACAAAATTTGTATCTGAACTCCATCCGGTAGGTGTAGCATCACCAATGATCCCGAAGTTAGCAACTACATCAGAATACGTATTTGCATTCCAATCAACTTTTATGTAATGTGCTCCAACTGCAGTTGCAGGTATATCTGAACCGTCAACAGCTAATTTACCCATCATTGTACCATCATCACCTTTATTTCCTGGCCAGTCTTCATTAATAGTGAATTTATGTTTCCCAGCATCACCAATACTTGAAATGTAAATAAACCCTCTATATTTTCCATCTTTTTCAGGAGAAAATAGATTCGGAGAATTATTTGGAGTCCAGTCTGCATATCCTGCAGCTCCTGCATATCCTCCAGGAACATTGATTTTAGGATATACTAAATCAGGATTTGGGGTGTAAGGAGTTATTGTAAGATTTATAGCATTCGAATAAAAAAATGCTGATCCAGCTTTTGTTTTTAATCTTGCTTCAATTTGATTTGCCGTATCTGGTGTTGCTCCTAAATTAAACATGACAGCATTTAACTGAGCATGAGTAATAGCGGTTGTTGTCAAATCATTTCCCGCATCAAAACCGATACTATTCTTAAAATTTGTTCCTTTAATTCCGAATTCTATCTGCTGTGACGGAACTATAGCTAAATTAAAAGTTGGTTTTGTCCAAGTAAAATTCATTATCGGATTACCTGCCATTAATTCATTCAAAACAGCAATGGTTTTGTCTGAAGAAACTTTACCTTGGCTTGTTTCGTTAAGAATTGCTTGATCTTCATCTTTTTCACACGAAATAATCCAAAGACCTATAAAAGCTATCGTTAATATTTTAAATAAATGTTTCATTTTTAATAGTGTTTTTTATAATAATTAATACCCAGGGTTCTGAACTAAATTAGGGTTTGCGACAAGGTCTTTTGCAGGAATCGGATAAAGATTTCTATAATTTTCAACAGCTTTTCCATCTTTTATATTTCCTTTCCATGGCCAAACGTAATCTCCTGTTGTAAATTTACCGTATCTGATAAGGTCTGTTCTCCTCGTCAATTCCCAAGATAACTCTCTTGCTCTTTCATCCAAAATAAAATCCAAATTGATAGAAGTTACATTACCAGTTGTATTACTGTAGGCTCTTTGTCTTAAATCATTTACATAAGTCACAGCAGTAGCTACATTTCCATTACCCCCTCTAAGAGTAGCTTCAGCATACATCAAATAGATATCAGCTAAACGATATAATGGAATGTCTGCTTCAACCCAGTTATTATTTGCGCCAGGTGTTCCATCACTTTTAACATTTTTAAATTTAATAAAAGCATACCCATCGTTAAATGATCCTAAATCATTAATTTCAAGGTTTTGGCCGCTCATGTAGAAATTACCTCTTTTATCACTTCCATTTGTTGGAAACTTCCCAACGAAAGCTTTAGTTGTTCTAATACCACTCCATCCTCCATTAATTCCAAAATCTGTAGCAGGCATAGTTCCTCCTACCGAAGCATGAACTAAATAAGTAGTCCCTCCATTGGTCTGTGTATTAATTCCATCAAAATTAACGGTAAAAATAGCTTCAGGATTGTTAAGATTATTATCAGCTAAGAATAGAGACTGATAATTGGACTTTAATGAATATCCTGCTCCAATAATTTTATTACAGTAGGTAATACAATCATTATTTCTTTGAGTTCCTGTATAAACACCTGCATTTAAGTACAGTCTTGCTAATAATGACCATGCCGCAGCTTTATCAGCTCTACCATAAGCATTAGCTTTTGGATTTTTCAAATCATTTGCACTGGCAATTAATTCTTGTTCCACATAATTAAAAAGAGCTGCTCTTTCTATTCTTTGAGGAGGGCTAACCGATCCAGGAAGATAAGCCTCATCTACAAATGGTACATTTCCAAATAAATCCAGCGCATGATAGTATGATTGCGCTCTTAAAAATCTGGCTTCTGCACGCATGTATTTTGCTTCTGTTAAATTATCTCCTGTGATATTATTGGAAGCTAATTTTTCATCCGTTACATTTCTAAGGAACTCATTACAGAAAGCTATTTCCGTATAAATTCTGTAATATAATGCAGCAATAAATTCATTGGAAGAATCCCAAGTCATCTTATGTATCGTATGTAAATTCCCATCATTCCAACCAATTACGGCTTCGTCAGTAGAGATTACTTGCATAGTATACATTAATCGTGTATACTGTGAGAAACCACCATTAATACCATTGATATCACTATCAGGATACGTAGCTCCATCTCCACTCACCTGCCCCCCCATTGCTAAACCTCCATACAATTTAGCCAGTGCATTAGGATAATTTGCAAAATCTTTAAAAACACTTGCAGATGTAACATCCGTAATTGGCTCTCTCTCAAGATCGTTAATACATGAAGTTACAGATAACAGACCAACAACAGCTGCCGTTAATATTATATTTCTTGTTATTTTATTTGTTTTCATCTTACTTACTAATTAAAATTGAAAATTAAGACCTAATGAATATACTCTAGGCATTTGATAGTAACCGTTATCTATCCCTCCAAAAACTTCGGGATCTATTCCAGAATATTTACTTATCACAAAAACATTTTGTGCCATTCCATAAACTCTTAAATTACTTCCCTTAGAAAAGACATCTCCAAAATTATATCCAATATTAACATTGTCTAATCTTAAGAAAGATGCATTTTCAACATGCAGATCTGAAAAATATTGTGGAACTTCAAACTGATAAACAGGTGCCGTAGAATAAACATTCTGTAAATACTCATTTGTAGAAGCAGATTGTAACGAACTGTTTGAAGATGCATTATTATAAACATAGTTACCTAATATTGCTCTAGCGCTCAAGCCTATATCCCAAGCCTTATAAGAAACTTTTGTTGAAAATCCTAAAATTGCATCTGGTGTTGTAGATTTATAATAATATTTATCAGATGTATCTATTTTCCCATCCCCATTTCTGTCAACATATACACCATCTACTGGTTTTCCATTATTGTCATACACCTGTTGATAAACCCAAAAAGCATTTGGTGCATAACCAACAGCGTGTGCTTGGATTGTATTTCCAGAACCTCCTTCAATTCCCCCTACAGGAATATTAAAGTTTGCATCGGCTCTTTCTAATAGTTTAGTTATTTCAGGTTTGTAATGAGTTGCATTAAAGCTTACTTCCCATGTTGTATTTTGATTTTTTACAGGAACTACAGTAATACTACCTTCAATTCCCCTACTTACCATATTTCCAACATTTAATAAGTTTTGATTACTTAAATCCCCTGCTGCAACATTAGAAAGAACCAATAAATCTTTTGTATCTTTTCTAAACCAATCTAATGATCCGTAAATTCTATTCTTCATGAATCCATAATCTAGCCCAATATTTTTAGTAGTTGTAGTTTCCCATGTAAGGTTAGGATTGTAAATATTTGGACGGTACATAAAATAATATTGATTCCCAAATTGATATCCTGCTCCAGGTCCACTTGGGTTATAAGCTGCATAAGCCGGATAATTGAACGGCTTGTTTCCATCCAACGCTGGCAATTCTTGCTGCCCTGTCCTACCCCAACCTGCTCTTAACTTTAATGTATTAATTGCAGAAATATTCTTAATAAAACTCTCCTCGTTTAACTTCCATGCAACTGAAACTCCTGGAAAATATCCCCAAAGATTATCTCTGGTTCCATTAAAAAATCTTGAAGAACCATCTCTCCTTAATGATCCTGAAATCACATATTTATCTGCAACAGTGAAAATAGCTCTACCAAAGAATGATATTAAAGTATTTTGTGTTTCAAAACTGTTTGCAACAGTTATAAAAGGCTCAACCCCTTTGTAAGTTGTAGAACCAGGAATTGATGTTACAAAATCTTGATAGGAATATCCAGCAGTAACATCTACAGCTGTGTTGATTGCCGAAATATTTTTAACATAGTTGAAATAAGTTTCTAATAACTTACTTTTTTTCTCCATGCTATAAATGTTCGAGCTTCCTTTGTCATTAAATCCAGATTTATACATTGCATCAACTTTCTTCTGCCCCTCACTTTTAGTATAATCATAACCAGCATTCACATTAAAATGTAAATCTGGAAGGAAATGAAATTTATAGTCTAACTGAACATTTCCTAAACCTCTTAAAACAGATGAAACATCATGATTAGCCATCAAAGTAGCTAACGGATTTGCATTTGCATTTACATTTAAGCCCCCATTCAATAGCCATTCATAATATCCACCATAATTAGAATTACCCGAATAAATTGGCTGTGTAGGATCAAAATAAGTTGCAGATTTAATAACTCCTCCATCTACAAATCTATTATCAGTGAAAGTACCTTTTGCACTTACATTAACAGATAAATGGTTATCAAAAAACTTTGGATTTAAATTTAAACCTACCGAAGTTCTTCTAAATGAGTTTGTTCTTACAATACCATTTTGCTCGTTATAACCTACAGACAAACGATAAGGTAAACCTTTAATTCCTCCAGAGAATGCAACATTATTGTCTGTTCCCCAAGCGGCTTGATAAATTTGATCTTGCCAATTGGTATTAGCACTTCCCAATTTTGCTTTATATGCAGCTGATGCATATGTATTAACAAAATTCCTAAATTCATCAGCATTTAAAACATCCACATTACCCATTTTTGAGGAAACAGAAGCTACTGTAGAAAAATTAACTTTAAATCTTCCTGTACTTCCTTTTTTCGTCGTAATTAAAATTACTCCATTTGTAGCACGATTACCATAAATAGCCGTTGCTGATGCATCTTTTAAAATATCAAATGTTTCAATATCATTAGGGTTAATTAATGATAGAGGATCAGATACACCATTTACCCCAACAAAATCTTGCGGGACACCGTCAATAACAATTAATGGAGAGTTATTACCATTCAATGATGCAGTTCCTCTGATTCTTATTGTTGTACCAGATCCAGGAGCTCCACTATTATTGGTAACCTGCACGCCAGGTGTTTTCCCTTGAATCAATTGTCCTGCTGAAGTTGCACCCCCATTAAAATCTTTGGCAGAAACAGAAGTAATAGAACCTGTTAAATCAGATTTCTTCTGCTTCCCATATCCAATCAAAACAACCTCCTCTATTTTTTTCTCCTTAGTAATAGAGTCTTTTGTTTGTGCGTGTATCATTGTGCTTGCCAAGAGAAAAGCAGGCGCAATTTTTAATACCGTTGTAAAATTTTTCACAATATTGTTTTTTTATATAGTTTGTTTTTTATAATAATTTTTGACATATAGTCAGGCTTGCAATTTATAAAAAAAATAGAATTATCATAAATTTAATGAAAATTAAGATAAAATTATGTAAATTGCTTGAGTGTTTTAAACCAATTAACTGTTTTTCATTCATTTACGATAAATTATGCAAAACATAATAACCTGCCACAGTTAACAATAAGTTAAACATCGGTTTAACTAAATGTAATATTTCAAACTTCATAAACAATTTTAAAGCTTTTTAAACGGAGACTAGCAAGAGTTTTTGGGAGATAATCCGTATCTTTGCAGATAAAATTTTACTATAAATGTCAAACAGAAAGATGATTACGGCAGCTTTGCCTTATGCAAACGGACCGGTTCATATAGGACATTTGGCAGGTGTTTATATTCCTGCGGATGTTTACGCAAGATTTCAGAGAAGATCAGGAAAAGATGTAGCGTTTATCTGTGGTTCAGATGAGCACGGAATTCCTATTACCATCAGAGCAAAAAAAGAAGGAGTTACTCCACAAGATATTGTAGACAAATACCATGAGATCATCAAAAAATCGTTCTCAGATCTTGGGATTTCTTTTGATGAATATTCTAGAACAACATCTAAAAATCATCATGACACGAGTCAGGATTTCTTTAAAGTTCTTTACGAAAAAGGGAAATTTACAGAAGAAGTTTCTGAGCAGTATTTTGATGAACAAGCTAATGAATTTTTAGCTGACAGATACATCGTTGGAACTTGTCCGAATTGTGGAAACGAAAACGCGTACGGAGATCAGTGTGAGAGATGTGGTACTACCCTTTCTCCATCAGAACTGATTAATCCAAAATCAATGTTAAGTGGAAATGTTCCGATTCTTAAAGAAACTAAAAACTGGTATCTTCCATTAAACGACTATGAAGATTTCCTTAATGAATGGATCATTGAAGGCCATAAAGACGACTGGAAGCCTAATGTTTACGGACAGGTTAAATCTTGGTTAAACGATGGGTTAAAACCTCGTGCTATGACTAGAGATCTGAACTGGGGAGTTCCTGTTCCACTTCCAAACGCAGACGGAAAAGTATTGTATGTTTGGTTTGATGCGCCGGTTGGATATATTTCTTTCACGAAAGAATGGGCTGCAAAAAACGGAAAAGATTGGAAAGATTACTGGCAAAACGAAAACAGTGATTTGGTTCACTTTATCGGAAAAGATAATATTGTGTTCCACTGTATTATTTTCCCTGCGATGATGAAGGCTCACGGAGATTATATCATGCCTACCAATGTTCCAGCTTTTGAATTTTTAAATCTTGAAAATGATAAGATTTCAACGTCAAGAAACTGGGCAGTTTGGGCACACGAATATGTTCAGGATTTCCCTGGACAGCAAGATGTATTGAGATACGCTCTGCTTTCTTCTGCTCCTGAAACGAAGGATAACAATTTTACCTGGAAAGATTTTCAAACTAAAAATAACTCAGAATTAGTAAACAAATTCGGAAACTTCATTAATAGAGTAATTTCTTTCACAAATAAAAACTTTGAAGGAAAAGTACCTAATGGTATTTTAGATGATGAAAGTAAAAATGCTATAAATACAGCTGTAAATGATGTTCAAAATTATTTGGAGAAGTATGAGTTTAGAAATGCGTTAAATGCATTTATGGCTTTAGTAGATTATGGTAATTTATATCTTCAAAATGCAGAACCATGGAAAACAATAAAAGATGATATTAATATTGCAGGTCAAGCAATGTTTGTTGGAGCACAAATTGCAGCAGTAACAGCTCAATTATGTGAACCTTTTATGCCATTCACTGCTGATAAATTATTTGGATATTTTAATATTGAAAAGAAAAATTGGAGCGATATACAAAACTCTGAAATTCATATTGAAATTGGTCATGAAATTGAAGAAGCACCTCTTTTATTTAATAAAATTGAAGACAATGTAATCGAAGCTCAGATTCAAAAATTAGAAGACACAAAACAAAATAATAAAAAAACAAACCCTAACGCAAATCCTATGAAAGAGGAAATAACTTTTGATGATTTCACGAAAATCGATTTAAGAACAGCTACTATTATTGAAGCTGAAAAAGTTGAGAAAGCTGATAAATTATTAAAATTAACTGTTGACACTGGTGTTGACGTAAGAACAGTTGTTTCCGGAATTGCAGAAAGTTTCACTCCAGAAGAAGTTATTGGAAAGCAGGTTATGATTTTATTAAATCTTGCTCCAAGAAAAATCAGAGGAATTGAATCTCAGGGAATGTTGTTATTAACGACAAAACCAGACGGAAAATTATCTTTTGTAACTCCAGATGATTCTCATGTAGAAAATGGTATTGAGATTGGATAATCTTCAATATTTAAATAAAGAAAGACGCATAGATTTATGCGTCTTTTTTGTTTTTATTGGTCATTGCGAGGAGCAAAGCGACGAAGCAATCTCTTAAAAATCTTAACTACTTAAATAAATCTTAATATTTCAAATTTTTAACTATAAAGATTCTGTTAAGACTTTAAGAAAAGTTAAGTTTAAACATCGTTTTTAAGTTGAGATTGCTTCGTCGCTTTGCTCCTCGCAATGAAAAAAAAACTGTTTATTTCTTAGTTAATTTTGCTAAATAAGAATCTTCATCCTGCATTACTTTTTCAATGTTGAAACCATTATTTTCAGCGGCATTTTTTAGGGTGAAAAAATCAAGGTATAACCATTTTATCGGATTTTCAGATTCACCTTTATAGTGAACAATATAATCTAACTCACCATAATATCCTCCCGCAGGAATATAAACGCCACCATCATAATCTTTGTCGAACATGTACAGAATATCGGTGCTATCGATAAGGATTTGACCATTTTCATTTAATAAAGAATGAAGTTTTTTAAGATAACTATCAATTTTCTCAAGAGTTTCAAAGATTCCTGTTCCGTTCATTAATAATAAGATCGTATCAAAAGTTTGATCTGAAAAATCAAGAATATTTTCACATACTGCATTTTTGATTCCTCTCAGTTTACAAACCTCAATAGATTTTGGAGAAATATCTAAAGCCAAGACATCAAGATTTCTTTCATTTTGAAGATATAAAGAATGTGAGCCCGCTCCTGCTCCAATGTCCAGAACTTTTCCTTGAGATAATTCCAATGCTTTTTGCTCGATTTCATTCATTTCCTCAAAATCTCTGAAAAGATATTCTACCGGAAGTTCATCCAGCTCGGAAATTGAAGTTTCAGTCTGCAGATCTTCGGGATTTTCATTGTGAAAATAGTCCCAGATCGCTTTACCCATTAAATCTTTCATGTCTTATTTTAATGAAGCAAAGATAAGGGTTTTGGAAAAGAAAGTTGAATTAGATAATAATAAAATAAAGCAAAAAGTTCTAAAACAAATCTAATTTAATTGGCATAAATACTATTCCTATTTCTATCACCATCATTACTATTTTCTATTTTCCCAACCCTAATCTTGCAAAAATATTTCCATAACTTGTAGTGTTTTAAACAGCATCATATCTTATGACAAATAAAGATTTTAATTATCAAAAAGGATATACTTTCAGTAAACATATTCCGGAAGATATATCGCCTTTTGATCGGGTATTTGATGTTTTCAAAGATTTGCTGACGCATACTTCGGGTGATATTGAGGAAGCTTTTGACTGGCTCGATATGCTTGATAAAGAATATAACATTTTCAACGATGAATATACTCTTGAAGATTTTGAAGCAGACTTAAAAAAACGCGGATACATCAAAGAGGAAGAAGATTCTAAAGACGGTAATTCAGGATCAGGAAAAGGCAAAAATATACTGACCGCCAAACTTGAAGCCGCTTTGCGTGAGTATGCATTGGATCAAATTTTCGGAAAACTCAAAAAAAGCGGTGTAGGAAACCATCGCACTTCAAAAACAGGAGTCGGTGATGAACGGGACGGTGAAAACCGTAATTTCCAATATGGAGACGATCTTTCTTTGGTGAACATGACTGAAAGCTTAAAAAATGCCCAAATCAATAACGGAATTTCAGACTTACGACTGACAGAAGACGATCTTATTGTAGAGGAAACCAAACACAAAGCGCAAATGAGTACTGTGTTGATGATCGACATCAGCCACTCCATGATTTTATATGGTGAAGATCGTATCACGCCTGCCAAAAAAGTAGCTATGGCTTTGGTGGAATTAATCAAACGAAAATACCCAAAAGATTCCATTGATATTATTGTTTTTGGAAATGAAGCGTGGCCGATCAAAATCAAAGACCTACCTTATTTACAAGTCGGACCTTATCATACCAACACCGTTGCCGGGTTGGAATTGGCAATGGATATTCTTCGCAGAAAAAGAAATACCAATAAACAGATTTTCATGATCACCGACGGGAAACCAAGCTGTATTCAGCTTCCTACCGGAGAATTTTACATGAATAGTGTCGGTTTAGATGAAAAAATTGTCAACCAATGTCTCAACAAAGCAGCAGAAGCAAGAAAGCTTAAAATTCCGATCACCACATTTATGATTGCACAAGATCCTTATCTTCGTCAGTTTGTAAATGCATTTACTGCTCAAAATCAAGGAAAAGCCTTTTTAACAGGCCTTTCCGGTTTGGGAGAAATGATTTTTGAAGATTACGAAAAAAATAGAATAAAGAGAATTTAAATAAAGGCTGGATGTTGGAAGCTTGGAGATAGAAGTTGATACAGCACACCGAACCACGAAGTGGTTCAACAATAATAGCCTCGGGTACAACCCGGGGAAGAAAAAATCAAAAACAAATATTAAAAATCATCCTCAAAACATCAACTATCAACTATCAACTATCAACTATCAACTATCAAAATTAACCCCTTCTCCATCCAACCCTCAGAAATAATAAAATTTAAAATGAAAAACGATATTACATTCAAAGAATTAAAAAATTCAGGATACGTAGATAAAACGATTAACGAAGAAATTCAGGCTAATTTAATTGCAAAAATTAAAGCTAAAGAACCTGTATTTGAAGGACTTTGGGGTTATGAAGATTCTGTAGTTCCGCAATTGAAAAAAGCTATTTTGGCTGGACATCACATTAATTTATTAGGTTTACGTGGACAGGCAAAAACCAGAATTGCAAGAAGCATGGTAAGTCTTCTTGATGAATATATGCCAATCGTGAAAGGTTCTGAAATCAATGACAGTCCATTTCATCCGATTTCAAAATATTCAAGAGATCTTATTGCTGAACTTGGTGATGAAACTCCGATTTCGTGGGTGCACCGCTCCAACCGTTTCTTTGAAAAACTGGCTACACCAGATGTGAATGTTGCAGATTTAATTGGTGACATCGATCCCATCAAAGCAGCAACTTTGAAATTACCTTATTCCGATGAACGTGTTTTACATTACGGAATGATTCCCCGCGCCAACCGCTCTATATTTGTTTTGAATGAATTACCCGATTTACAGGCTAGAATTCAGGTTTCTTTGCTTAATATTTTACAGGAAGGTGATATTCAAATCCGTGGATTTCAATTGAGAATGCCTCTTGATATTCAGTTTGTCTTTACGGCAAATCCTGAAGATTATACCAATCGTGGAAGCATTGTTACTCCATTGAAAGACAGAATTGGGTCACAAATTTTCACCCATTATCCTAAAACAATTGCTCTTGCCCGACAAATTACGGAACAGGAAGCTGCTATTTCAACTCAAGATAAATCACAGATACAGATTCCTAGTTTAGCGAAAGATCTTTTGGAACAGGTTGCTTTTGTAGCGCGTGACAGCGAATATGTTGATGCGAAAAGTGGCGTAAGTGCAAGACTTACCATCAGTGCAATGGAAAACTTAGTCGCTGCAGCAAAATTAAGATTAATTGAATCAGATGCTGAAAAAACTACGGTTCGTTTGCTTGATTTCATGTCGATTATTCCATCAATTACAGGAAAAATTGAGCTTGTATATGAAGGCGAACAAGAAGGTGCAGATTATGTCGCTAAAATACTGATTGACAAAGCAGTCATGATACAATTTGAAAACATTTTCCCACGTATTTCTAAGCTAGAAAAAGACGGAATTAAAAATCCATACACAGATTTAATTAAATGGTTTAATAAAAACCATCTTGAACTTAATTATTCTGATACAAACGAAGAATTCTACGGCAAACTCAACAGTATCAAGCCTTTAGTGGAAGTTGTTGAAGAAAATACTTCAGAACTAAGCATTGAAGATCAAAACTTCTGTAAAGAATTAGTTTTATGGGCTTTAACCATCAGTAAAAAATTAGATAAAGCTGAAAATCAAAATACTTTTACGTTTGATTCTACAGGAATTGGTCAGTTTTTGCGTAATTAAAAATAAGTTTAACCTAATTGGAAATTAACCACAAAAGACACAAAAGTTTTTAGTGCAAAATTAAAGTTTAATTATTTTTGAAAACAAAAGGTTACAAAAGAATAAAAAATCAAAGATTTTTAAAACTTATGTGTTCTTGTTTACAGTTTATATAATTAACTTAAATAAATAATGTGCTAATCTTTTGTTTCTTTTGTGGTTAAATAAAAAGTTTAAACATTTCAGAAAAAAATAAAGAACCTCAGATATAATTTTCTGAGGTTATTTTAATATTGATTTAAAACATTCTAAATTTCTATTCAACAGCATTTTTTTCCTTCTGTCTGTCAGCCTGAGATTCGTTTTCCGCAACTCCGGCTTTCCAGTAAGAATAGGCGTATAATTCCTGTTGTGTCCAATTTTTTTCTTTTCTTAAATAAGAACGAATTTCTTTTACAATTGAAAATTCTGTTGCCACATATCCGAACTTTGAAGTTTCGGGAATTTCAACAGTTTTTACTACTTGAGCTAAATCACTTTTTCCATGAGGTTCAGAATTATAAACCCAGATAAATGTAATATCAGCATTAGTTTTCAGAACCTGTTCATCTTCTTTTCCGTGAACTTCAATAATGCAGACTCCTTTTGCAGTTTCAGGAAGAGTTTCCAAAATTGCACCCAAAACGGGAATTGCCGTGCCATCTCCGACCAACAAATACCAATCAGCCTGTGGACATAATTCTTTACTTCCCAAACGCATCATCACACCCAATTTAGAGCCCACTTCTGCTTCTCTCGCCCATCTGGAGGCCGGGCCACCATCGCCATGATCTACAAAGTCGATGAGAATTTCATTTTTTTCTAAATCAATTCCGCGGTGGGTATAAGTTCTGATACTTGGAGCCAATTCTTTTGACGGGTGAATCCATTGATGATTTTCATCTAACGTTGGAAAATGGATTTCATTCAATCCTTTTGGAGGAACCGCAATTTTATTATTATCACCAATTGTGGCATCTTTAAACAAATGAACATCAGGAGAATATAGATAAACCCTGATGTAATGTTTTGTAATATATTCTTTTCTAGTAACTTCGGCAATAATCTGCCCTGTCTGAATCTTCGTCATATGATTTATTTACTTTTACAAATTTAATTTTTATTTTGTCTAAATAAAAATAATTTAACAATAAATATAAAAAGTAAAGCTCCATTTTTATGATTAAAAACAGAGCTTTACAAGTGAAAAACAAGGTATCTTTATATTGCAGATCCGGCTGCATCTTTTATATCTTCCGCAAGTTGTTTATTTTCTCTTAATCTTCTTTTTGCTATTAATGATTTTCCTTTTAAAGCTTTAATAAATCGAACATATTGGAAACGCTCTTTTCCGAAATGATGGGTAAGAACATAAATTAAAATACCAAAACCAGCCAAAACAATGTAACCGAAAATCTTTTTATTGGAAGCAATTATCGCGTTCAGTTGAATCGTTTTCATATTGGCCGCGACATTTTGTGAAGTCACCGTCAAACCATCCATATACACTGCTAAATCTCCCAAACTTACGACCTGAAACTGATATTGAAACCACGAAAATATCGCAGAAAAAAAAGCAACTGTAAGAAAAGTTCTCCAAACTAAAGCCATTCCGATTGCGGCCAGCATTTCATTTAATTCTAATTTATCCAATGTGTAATACCAAACCGAGATGAATAACGCTGTCATTCCGAAACCTTTTAAAAACATGGGCAGATACCAGCTTTCATAATTGAATTCCAACACCATCGAAAAATACATCACAATTGAATATCCCAGCATCGCGGAAAATCCTGAAAAGACATACATTTTTAAAGGTTTGTCTTTTTTAAACCAAAATACAGCGATAATTCCAGCCAAAATGATTCCTGGAATCATCAGGATATTTAATTTTGCATTGGTTAATTGGTCATACCCCAAAACTCCGACTGCAAAAATATTCTGAAGCGAAGTCGTTCCCAAAAACATTCCCAGACACAAAAGCATGAATAATCCGTGCATCACATTGTTTTTTGAAAATGTTTTAAAAGATAAATAAGGTCTTTTCAAATGCGTCTGTCTTGTCACCAAAAGTGTAAAACTTACAAAAGCAGCGATACTTGCATTAATAATTTTCGTTGAATTAAGCCAGTCCTGTTGTTTTCCGAATGCCAAAACATATGCCGAAAACATAAACGTTGATGTAAACAGAATAATGCTCAACCAATCGATATAATGTAAAGGAACTTTTAAAGCAAAATATTGATTATGCATAAAAATCCACTGCAACAGCGCCAATACAAAACATAAAATAGAGATAATGATAAAAAACTGCTGCCAGTTATATAAAATAGAAACCTCAACTGCATAATATGCCGCAATTTGATTCATCACAAGAATAAATGAATAGAAAACACCATAAAACATTCCTCGGTTTCCTATCATTGCCATTACCGGTAAAAATATTTCTATCGCAACGATCATTTTAAAAAAACCTAAAATCAATGAGCTTCCGATAATAACTGCTGGTTCTGAGGTTGTTGCATTAATGTAATTCAATATTCCTAAAAGAACCAAAACCAATGTAATTTTATCACGGATTTTGAATCTCATTTTTAATCTTAAAACAATCGGCATCGCCGCTCCCATCCCGATCGTTGTTGCGTAATTTGCGAACATATAATATTCCGAAAGTGCACCCGTTCCGCCTACCATAAAACTGATATTTCCGGTGTAAACTCCACCAAGCGGCATCACAACTGTCATTAATAAAATAATCAATAAAAGTTGTACAGGTTTTGGCACCCAATCGTGGTATAATCCTTTGTTGTACATGATTTTTTTTAATATTTTTGTAGAGGATGGAAGTTTGAAGATGGAAGCCGGAAGTTTTCCACGCTGCATCAACTTCCTTCTTCCCACATCCAGCTTCCTACCAAAAAACTATTTATTAATTTGAATATTCATATTCATTCCTGCGCTCAGCTTTTCTACATTTTCTTTGTTGTTCGAAGCTGTAAACTCAATTCTTACAGGAATTCTTTGCTGAACTTTGATGAAATTACCCGTAGAATTATCTGTCGGTACATTTGAATATCTTGATCCTGTTGCTGCTGAAATTGCGGTCACCACACCTTCAAATTTCTGTCCGCCCAAGGCATCTGCCGTCATCATCATTTTTTCACCGATCTTAATGTTCGGCATTTGGCTTTCCAGGAAGTTGGCGGTTACCCATTTTTGTCCGTTTAAAACGATCGTTGCAACTTGCTGTCCCGGTTGTATTAATTGACCTTCGGAAATCATCCTTCTTCCCATTATACCGTCGTAAGGAGCTGTAATTACGGTATAAGAAAGATTAATTTTGGCCATATCCAAAGCTGATTTTGTTCTTTTAATTTCAGCATCAATAATTCCAAATTTGCTTTTTACTTCCGTTGTTGAGAGATTGGCAGATTGTTTTTGATTAATGAATGTTTCGTAAGCTGCTTTTTGAGCATCATATTCCGTTTTTATCTGATCATATTGCTGTCTTGTCACCGCTTCCGAAGCCAATAAATTTTTATATCTGTTTAAATTTTGTTCAGCATTCCAAAGCCTTGCTTTTGCCCCTGCAATATTAGATTCCATCACATTCACGTTATTAGAAACTGTGTTTACAGAAGAACCCGTTGCAACGCGCTGAGCCAATGCATTTTGATAGGCAGCTTCCGCCTGTCCGATTTGCGTTAAAATTTCACGATCATCCAAAATAACTAAAGTATCTCCTTTTTTAACTTTTTGATGCTCAATGAATTTAATATCTTTAATATAAGCTGAAACCCGCGTATTGATAGGATTAATAAATTCCTCAACCTGAGCTGCTTCCGTATATGTTTTATCTCCAATATGAAAATATTGAGCAATCAGCCAATACAATCCAAAACCCACAATTGCAAATACAACAATATTTGAAATGATGGCTTTTATTTTATTTTTCTTTCTTTCTTTTTTATTGGCAGTACCTCCCGTATTTGTCGGAGCTTGCTGTGTATTTTGAGTATTTTCTTCCTTGTTTTCCATTGTTTTGAGTTTTAAAAAATTAAAGCGTTCCTGTAGATTTCAAAAGATTGTAATATTGATACAATACATTGATCTCAGCATTCGCAAAATCCAGTTCAGATTGTAGTTTTTGGTTTTGAGCATCGATCATTTCGGCCTGTACAGCCAATTGATTCAGATATTTAGCTTCCGTAATTTTGTAGTTTTCTTCAGCTAATAACTTAGCATCATTCAGAATATCCGCTTGTTGGATTGATTCCTGATATTTTACATACGCAGCATTCACTCCCATATCTATATTTTGCTGAACCAAAGTCATGGCATCATTAGCCTGATTTTTTTGCAGTTCTCCAAGCTTCACTCTTTCTTTCGTTTTATACAGATTATCAATATTATAGCTCAAAGAAATACCTGTTTGCCAACCTCCGGAATACATATCCAGAACAGGGTTTCTCGTGGTAATTGGTCTTTGTAAAGTATAACCTCCGAAACCTGCTATTGTAGGCATTTTATCTGTTTTAATGATTTCAATATTTTTATCTGCAACATCAATATTGGTCTTCGCAGATTTCATTTGTGGATTGCTGTTATGTGCTAAATCAAAATAATAATCCATCCCGATTCCAGATTCTTTGTTAGTTAAACTTTCAATCGGAATAATCTCAGTATCAGAAGGTAAACCTAAAGCGATACTTAAATTATAATTAAGTATTTTCTTGTTATTTGCTAACGTTAAAATTCCCTGATCTAAGTTTTTGATGGCCAATTCTCCTCGAATTACTTCGTTTCGGGTAACCATTCCCTGTTGATAGAACTTTTGAATATTTTTCAAACGTTCCAGAGCCAGCTTTTTGTTATTTTGAAAAACCGATTCCTGATTTAAAATTTTATAGACATCTAAATAATTAGAGATTACTAAAAATTTCACATCCTGTTTGTTTTTCTCCAAATCCAATTCTGATAATTGCTCACGAAGTCCGGCCATTTCAATAGACTTATTGACCAATCCACCTTTAAAAATCAGTTGAGTCGCCTGAACCGCGTAAGAACTTCCATAATGCGGCATCGGAATGTTTGTAGAGTTTGAAAAATCCTTGTCGATTGCCAAAACGTTCCCCAAATAAAACTGACTTGTAGAAGCCGTAATTGTAGGTAGTTTCTGCAGTTTTGTAACATTCGTATTTTGTTTCGCAATGTCGATATTCTGTGCCGAAACCTTTAATTGCTGATGATTTTGTAGTGCCAGTTCGGCGACTTCATTCGCTGTCAGCTGTTTAATTTCTTGTGAAAAAAACAGCGCAGGAAATAGTGCTATCACGAGTAATAGAGCTGTTTTTATATTCTTAACCATTTTACCTTGTTTTACGAGTACAAAGTTACGGCAGTGATGAAGTCAAACAAATGTTTGAGAATTGGAAAAAGATGTTCAAATGTAGGATTTTAACTTTCGAATTGATTTCGATATTGGCTCGGACTTACCTCCAAATGCTTCTTAAAAAAGTGAGAAAACGAGTATTGATCACTAAATCCCAAGATAGACGAAATCTCTGAAACAGGCTTATTTGAAGAGTTTAGAAGAACTTTTGCTTCATTGATTACAATTAAAGCAATGATGTGGCTCGCCGACTTCCCCGTAATAGTCTTCACCACCGAGGAAAGATGTCTGGTTGTAATTGATTGACGTTCGGCGTAAAACTCTACCGTTCGCTGTGTAAGATGGTGCTCGGAAAGCTCAGTCAGGAAATTAAAAACAATCTCTTCCTGTCTCGACATCTGGCTCATCGAATTATTATCTTCTTTAGAAATAATCCCCGCCATTTGATAGCAAAACACTGAGAATAAATGTTCTACCATTTCTTTTTTGTACGTCATTTCGGTAGGAGAATCAAGAATGTATTTCAGAAAGTTGACACTTTTCCAGACAACATCCATTTCATCCTGCAGAAAAGGAACGCCAATATTCATCTGTTGTCTAAAGTAACGATAGGTAATTAATCTATTGAATTTCAATGATAAAGCTGAAATAAAATCTCTTTTATAAGAAACCATTCTCGATTGAAAATCATCGCTTACAGAAACCATTTCATACACAGTTTGCGGATCTGTAACCATAAACATATTGGCGGAAAGTTCCAAGTCACTGAAGTGCTGACGAAGCTTTATTGTCCCCGTTTTAATGAAGATAAAAGCAGGGTTATCAGGTCGAAAAGGCTTATCGGCAGAGATCCTTTCGAAAATATTATGTTGCGTAAAAATCTCTACTCCAAACTTTTCTAAGACAGACATAACACAAATGTAAGCAATATGCTCTGCGATTACAAAATTTTATTAATTTAGTATTTTCCAAATTCCTATTATGAGAAAGATTGATTTACTATTTGCAGAATATGCCGAAAGCCATAGAAACTCAACCAATAAGCTGATTCATTGGATATGTGTTCCTTTGATTTTCTGGACGATTTTGGGGTTTATTTCTATTATTCCGTCAATGTCAATTTGCTTTAGATATATCGGCTGTATCAGTTATGTAAGTCTTTTTGCCATGCTTTTAGTAACCATATTTTACATGAGACTTTCTTTTTTTATTGGCCTGATTATGCTTTTTGTAATGACTTTAATGGAGAGTTTCGCTTATGGAATCAATATCCGTTTTAAAGAAAATTCATGGATTGTTTATCTTGCCGTTTTCATCGTCACTTGGATTTTACAGTTTGTAGGCCATAAAATTGAGGGTAAAAAACCGTCTTTCCTAAAAGATCTACAGTTTCTTTTAATTGGACCAATCTGGCTTCTAAGTTTTGTACTTAAAAAACTGGGAATCAAGTATTAGGCATCTTTGTTTTTAGGTCGGAAGCTGGATGCCGGAAGATAGAAGTTTTTTCACACTGCAAAACTTCACTCTTCCATCTTCGACCCTTTTTAATCTTCCAAAGCATAAACTGCAAAACTAGAGAGCCAATGATCACCACCATAATTCCCTTGGAAAAGGAGTGGAAGTCCGTTGTTTAAAAATACAGTTGCCGTTTTTTGGAATTCCTTTTTTAATGGATGATTATTGGGAAGAGATTTTGCAATTCCTTTCATACACCATGCTTTTGTAAAAGATAAACCAACCAAATGAACGGTTTGATAATCAGACAAATCGCTTACAACAGGAATTTTTTCGATATTCTCTAAACTTCGTTTTTCGTAGAAATTATTTAACCATTTTACAAATTCTTGTTGAGGGAGAACTCTTCTCATTAAATCTGCAATTTCCAAACTTGGCGAGAAGAAATCTGAACCGTCCGGCTCCAAATAAGCAGGTGTTTTGGTATTATTTAAGTAAAAATATTTCGCTCTTTCTATTAATTGACTTTCAAAAATCTTATCACCCGTTGCTCTAGCCCAATCGAGTGCAAAAACCATTGCAAAAGCCGTATTCGGGTGAACCCCGGTTCTGTTTGGATACGTTTGTTTAGGCAAATAAGCCTTCCATGAACTTAAAATTTTATCCGTTAAAGGTTTTAAATTCTCATGCCAGATTTTAGCTTTAGGATTATCCCAAGTCGCTAATTCTTCATCAAGCTTAAGCACCCAAGCCCAACCATAAGTTCTTTCAAATGTTGTTGTTAACTGATATTTGGTGAAATAATCAGCTTCTTTTTGAAGATTTTCTTTTTGAAATGAGTTTTCAAGAATCTTTTCAATACCTTTTGCATTAGCCAAATTAGGCTTTGTTTTCAGCAATCTAACCAACATCCAATGTCCATGGACAGAGCTGTGCCAATCAAAACAGCCATAAAAACTGGGATGAAGGTCTTTTGGAGTAAGAGGAACCTCCTTCTCATTATTAATGATATGTGCTGTTTTATTCGGATATTCCTGATTGATGCAATGAATGGGCTTATCCGCCAATTTCATCGCCATTTCATCAGTAAGTTTTGGAACTTCCTGAGCGTACATCAAAAATGGAGAAAATACTAATGCTAAAAGACTCTTTTTCATTCAATAAAAATATAAAATAATTTGATTTTTTAATGATTTAAACAAATAAAAACCTTCACAACTAAAACATTTCCATTAATTAACATCAATTACTGAAAATTTCTCATAAAATTGCAATTTCAAGCATAGTTTTTGATAAGAATTCATCAAAATTTATATATGAGAAAATTATTTATCTTTTTATTTTGCCTTACTCTTATCCATTGTAATAAACAGGAACCCATTCAAGTAAAAGCTGATTTAGCAGAAGTCCTTGAGGAAAAACCTTCTGATAAATATCTTCCGCCTCCTCCTCCGCCACCAAAAGAAGAAATCCCTAAAAATTACGCACCAACCGCTACTTCAATATCGAATACAACAGAAAATAAATCTCAAAAAGACACAGATATTATTTCAAAGAAAGTAATCAAAAATGGCAATTTGATCATTCAGGTTGGAGATATTAAAAAAGCTCAGAACCAGACCACTGAAATTTTAAATAAAACCCAAGCTTACATTCAAAAAGAAGAATTCCGAAATACAGATACTGATGAAAATTTAAATTTGGTTATTCGTGTTCCACACAAGAATTTTGATGCACTGATTAATTCATTCTCCGATGAAATGGGTTCTGTTTTGTCTAAAAATATTTCATCCGATGATGTTACAGAAGAATATACAGATGTTTCTATTAAGCTAGCGAATAAGAAAATCTACCTTGAAAAGTATAGAGATATGCTTAAAAGTGCTGCAACGACAAAGGATATTCTTGAAATTCAGGAAAATATCCGCGAATTGGAAGATGAAATTGATGTTTCGGAAGGCAGACTTCGTTTCATTGATGATCGAGTGAATTACAGCACTTTGAATTTAAGTTTATATAAAGAAAAAGTGAGAAGTTCAGCTACTTCTAAAATTGGTTTTGGAAGCCGTTTTGGTGACTCAATTACGGAAGGCTGGAATAGTTTTGTGAGTTTCGTATTGGGAATTATTTCATTTTGGCCATTCTTTTTATTAATTCCATTAATTATTTTCCTTTGGAGAAAATGGAGAACGAAAAGAAAAAAATAAATAAAAATCCGGATATTGATTAATATTCGGATTTTGTATTTTTAGTTTAAAAACTTAAGCATTAAAGTGATTTTTCACCGTTTCTAAAACCTGTTCATCAGACATCTGTTGTGCAGTATCCAATGTAATATCCAGATTTTTGAACTGAGCTGTATCATGTAGATAATGTTTCAATTCTTCCTGAATCTGTCCCGGGCCTGTAATATAAACCTCCTGAGAATTGGTTAATAAATGCTCTACTTCTTTAAAGAATTTCACTTTATTCGTTCTTTCAGCGTTGTTTCCTGCGTTTTCACTTGAATTTCCGTGTTGTATTTCTGCTTTCACCGGACTGCAAAGAAAAAACTTAAATGCATTTTGAGCATCATGATTTTTTACAACTACAGCTTTCTCGCTGTCGATCCAAAGTCCTGCTAATTTTTTTTCAGACATAATTTAATTTTTTGATGTTATGCTGGTTAATACACAAGAATGATGCAAAGCTTACGTTAACGCATGTTAAAGTTATTTACCTAAAACGAAAACAGCCGGAATTTTATGAAGTTCAGGTTTTTGTTTCTGCCATTCTTTTATCGTTTTTGTTTTGATAAATTCATGTTCAGGATCATTGATATTGGCAGCGATACAAAGCTTTGTATTGGGAGAAAGAAATTTAGTCAGATCTTCAAAAAGGGCATTATTTCTATAAGGAGTTTCCATAAAGATTTGTGAATATCCAGTTCGCTGAACTAGGCCTTCCAACTGTAAAATTTGCTTTTTCTTTTCCCCTTTTTCAATCGGTAAATATCCATTAAAACTAAATTCCTGTCCATTAAAACCACTTGAAATTAAAGCCAAAATAATTGACGAAGGTCCTGAAATTGGGATAACACGAATGTTTTTTTCGTGACACCATTTCACAATCAGGTTTCCGGGATCGGCAATACATGGAAGACCGGCTTCGGAAAGAAGACCGAAATCTTGTCCTTTCAACATTAATTCCTGAGCTTCTTTGATATCTTTATTTTCGGTGTATTTATCTAATAAAAACAGTTTTAAATCTGATTGTTTTTTCTCTGGAGCAAAGAATTTAACCACCTTTCTTGCGGTCTTTTCATTCTCTACAAAGAAATAGTCCGTCTGCATGATATAGTCTTTCAAAACAGGCGAAAAGTGAGTAATAGAAGTATTTTCAGATAAATAAGCCGGTAGTAAAAAAAGCATTTTTATTAGAATTATAAGTTATTAATTATACGTTTGTTGCTAGTTGTTTGTTTTTAGTTGATTGAGAATTGCATCGCAACCCTTATCAAGCAATTGGAAAACATTTTCAAAATCATTCATATCGCCCCAATATGGATCGGGAACTTCTGAATTTTTAAGATTTCCTGTATCTTCTAAAAATAATGAAATTTTTTGACGCTGTTCATCATTTTTAGTTTTTGAAATTACATCTTCATATACCCGATGATCCATGCAATAGATCTTATCAAAAGTTTCAAAATCTGAGCTTACAATTGGTCTTGATTGCTGTTTTGAAATATCAACTCCATGGTTCTCAGCAGTTTTTACAGCTCTTTTATCAGGATGTTCACCTTCATGCATTGAAATTGTACCTGCCGAATCTACAAAGAAATTTTCAGGAAGCTTTGTTTTCATAATTCCTTCTGCCAAAGGACTTCTGCAAATATTTCCCAGACAGACCATCAGTATTTTCATGCTATTGAATTTAAAGATTGAAAAATTTAATGCTTACAATATTTTCTTCTGACAAAACTAAATAAAAAATGAAGAATAAAAATTATTCTTCATTTCCTTTATTTTAATTAAAAATATTAATGTTTGATTCTTTCAGCAAGATCCTTAACGTATTTTTTAACTTCCTTGTCGATCTTGGAAACATCTTTAATCGTGTCGCAGGCATACATTACGGTAGAGTGGTCTTTTCCGCCCATTTCTTCACCAATTTTAGTGAATGTAGCATTGGTAAGTTCTTTCGCAAAATACATCGCCAATTGTCTTGGAAGTGCGATCTCTCTTTTTCTTGTTTTAGATAAAAGCTGCTCTCTTTTGATTCCGAAATAATCACATACAACATCCTGAATATAAGGAATATTGATGATTTTTTTCTGGTTGGCAGCAATCTTATTGATTGTATCTTTTAATAACTCAAGACTTAATTCAGATTTGTAAATCGTAGAATAAGCAATTACAGAATTAATAACTCCGATAAGCTCTCTTACGTTGGTTTTAGCTTCAGCAGCAAGGAAATCCAACATATCTTCTGTAAGAACGATCCCGTCTCTGCTTAATTTATCAACGATAATTTTCTTACGCGTCTGTAAATCCGGAGATTTTATTTCTGCAGAAAGTCCCCATTTGAAACGGGAAACAATTCTGTCCTGAATATCCATAATATCAACAGGAGCCTTATCAGAAGTAAGGATAATCTGTTTTCCATTTTGATGCAAATAGTCAAAAATGTGGAAGAAACTATCCTGAGTAGCAGATTTTCCGGAAAGGAACTGAATATCATCAATAATCAGAACATCCACCATCTGGTAAAAGTTTGCAAATTCCGTCTGTTTGTGTGCTTTTGCAGCTGAAATAAACTGTTGAATGAATTTTTCAGAAGACAAATAAAGAACCACTTTATCAGGAAACTGACTTTTAACTTCCAAACCAACCGCTTGCCCTAAGTGCGTTTTTCCAACTCCATAACCTCCATATAAAAATAATGGGTTGAAAGCCGTTGCACCAGGTCTTTTTGCGATAGATCTTGCTACCGTTGCAGCAAATTTGTTGCTTTCTCCTTCAACATAATTATCGAAAGAAAAATCAGATTTTAAATTAGAATCAATGTTTATTTTCTTGATTCCAGGAACTACGAAAGGGTTTACAATATTCGAAGAAAAACCCTGAGGCATTGTTTCCTGCATTTTCGGAGTAGGAACGCTTTTCCCTTTCATGTTCATTGTAACGGGCTTTTCTAAACCATTTGGTTTATTTTCCATTACAGAGTACCACAATTTCACTCCTTTACCTATATTTTTTTTCAGGGCAGCAGAAAGTAAGGATAGGTAATTATCCTCAATATATTCCTTGTAAAAATCACTCGGAACCATCAGCGTAAGGTTGTTATCAACCAATGAAATTGGCTGAACCTTATCAAATAATAGATCGAAAGATTTCTCAAGTTTTTTTAGATCAGAACTATCTTCAGCTGCGTTAAGATTGTCACGCATAAACTGAAGGCACCTCTGCCATATCATCATTAAATTGTCATCCATTTTTATGCCCCGATTAATTTCTTGGTTAGTACTTTTTAGAAGGAAGACAAAGGTCGAATTTTTTATCTGATAAAAAAATTTTGGAGGTATTGATTATTTAAAAATATATTTGTATGTATAATTAAGCATTAAAAATGATACACACAACACACACAATACGAGTACGTTACGGAGAAACAGACCCAATGAAATACGTCTATTATGGTAACTACGCAGAATACTTTGAAATTGGCAGAGTTGAACTTTTTCGAAGCATAGGAATGTCATATGATGAGATTGAAAGTCAGGGAATTTGGCTCCCCGTTTCGGAGTATAAAATTAAGTATTTGAAGCCCGCTTTGTATGACCAAGAATTAGAAATTCATACCTTCATAAAAAAAATTCCGGGGGTGAAAATTGAATTTTTTTACGAAATTTACAATGCGGAGCATATTAAAATCACCGAGGCATCTACCACTTTATTTTTTTTAGATGCAAAATTGAATAAAATTATTAAGTGTCCCGATGCTCTTATGAAACTTATTGAAGAAAACTGGAAACCGTAGAATTTAGGGTTTAGGGTTTAGGGTTTAGGGTTTAGGGTTTAGGGTTTAGGGTTTAGGGTTTAGGGTTTAGTAAAAATCCTGAGTTTAAATTTTTATTGCCATATTTGAACTTTGATTCAAGAAAATAGAGAATTTAATTTATAAAATATGATGAAGATTGCATTTTTGGGTCCTCACGCAAGTTTTACACAGCTCGCAACTGCCCAATTATTTCCAAATGAAGAACTTTTACCACAGGCTAATATTTTAGACTGTTTCAATGCAGTGGAGAAAGGTGAAGTAGATAAAGCGGTGGTTCCGTTAGAAAATTCAATAGAGGGGACTGTTTCGATGACGTTGGATTATTTATATAAGACCTCTTTGATAAAAATTGAAGCCGAAGCTGTAATGCCGATTGCTCACCACTTAATGATTCACCCTGACAATAATGCTAATGAAATCGAGAAAATTTATTCTCATCCACAAGCGTTGGCTCAGAGTTTTCATTTTTTAGATACGGAGTATAAAGAAGTACAAAGACAGGACTTCTCTTCCACCGCAGCCGCTGCAAAATATATTTCTGAACATCCTGAACTTAAAAGAGCGGCAGTTGCCAATCAGTTTGCTGCCAATTTGTATGGATTGAAAATTATCAATCGTAATATTCAGGATTTTGAACAAAATCATACCCGCTTTATTATTATATCAAAACGTAATGATATATATAATAATGATAAACTTGAAGTAATTGGTGAAAAATCCGGACTACTAATTACCTTGCCGGAAGACCATGCAGGAGGTCTGCATCAGGTATTATCTGTTTTTGCTTGGAGAAAAATGAATTTAAGCAAAATAGAATCAAGAACGTTAAAAACAGGTCTTGGAAATTATTTCTTCTACATTAATGTTGCCGGAAAATGGGATGCCGTTTTACATGAAAATGCATTGGAAGAATTAAAATCAATTAACGCAAACGTAGATTTTCTTGGAAATTATAAAGAATTTCTTCTAGAGAGTTAAAGTCACAAATTTTCTCAATTATAAGCAATACTGTCATATTTCATGACAGTATTATTTTTTTTCAATTAAAATAATTAACCATTTGGTGATTTATTGATTGAATTTTTTCAACCCAAAAGCTTTATTCGATTTTTCAAATTCACATAAATAACCAGATTATCTGTATTTTTTTAATAAATATTAAACAAATGATTAAAAATATTTTATTAATTTTTAATTAATGTTAAAAAAAACTTAATCACGAAGGCATGATTTTTGCTTTAAAAAAAATTGAAAACTAACTGATTTGACCATAACTAATTAAATTTTTTAACATGAAAACTAAAATTTGTAGTGCAATTTTATCCTTAATTGCTATTAGCGCATTTTCGCAAGTCGGAATCGGGACTCCAACTCCTTTAGCCATGCTAGATGTAAACGGAACCATGAAAATCAGGACAACACCTGTTGCTCCAGCACTTCCAGGATATCAGATCTTGGCAGTAAACCAAAATACTGGTGGCGACTTTCAGGTTGCTCAGGTAAACCCTCAACTTATTGTTGATGCGGCTGTAAATGCTATTAACTTAAATAGCTCTAATACAAGCGTTTATTCTGCTAAGAAAACGGCAGGTATTAATTTGTTAAGCTTATCCCTTTTTCCAACCGGATTTAGAGCTGTAAATTTTGTACAGGCAGAAAGAACTTTAGGAACTGCATCGTTATTTTCCGATACGGATAATACGTATACGGTTCCTACAAATGGAGTCTATGCAATTGGATACTCTTTTCGATACGGAACAGGGCTTCAGGCTGCTATCCTAGCAGACTCTCCAGGAGTTGGAATTTTGAGAACACGTGCAGGAGTTGCAACTCTTATTGACAGCAGAACCTTCAGTGGAGCGAATCTTCTTGTATTAAGCTTAACGATTTCAGAAACAAGTATAAATTCTCTTTACACGTTACAATCTGGCGACAAAATTTCTTTTGGTCTTACAGGATCATCATTGCTTAATGTTGGGCTATTAGGCTCTAGCACAGGTTCTTTTTATATCTATAAAGTATCGAACTAGAAAACTACTTTTACTTTAATCACTCTATATAATTAATCCATCGCATGTTTTATGTGGTGGATTAATTCTTTGTAACCTCCCCGAATTTTCTATATTTGATAAATAAAACGACAAATGGAAAACTTCCTGCTCATCATATTAATCATCGCCTTTATTTTTGCCTATTATACTTTTAGTAAAAAGATAAGCCATCTTGAAGATGAAATTTCTGAGTTAAGAAAAAACGCAAATAAAAGTGTACAATTAACTGAAATCAAGGAAGAAAGAACAACTTCTGAAGTAAAATTTACTTTAGATAAAGATATTCAGGAAGTTCAGCCGATAGAACAACAGATTTCCATTTCCGAAGAAATTCCTCCACAAAAAGATTGGGTGGCTCCGATTTTTGATTTTCTAAAACAAAACATATTGACAATCATTGGAATTTTCACTCTGGTTCTCGGAATCGGATATTTTGTAAAGTATGCGATTGATAAAAACTGGATCGGAGAAACTTCAAGAGCAGGAATTGGTTTCCTAATCGGTGGTGGAATTATGCTGACTGCCCATTTTTTAAGGAAAAATTACGCTGTATTTTCATCAATTATTACAGGCGGCGGAATTGCAATTTTATATTTCACAACCACTATTGCTTTTAGGGAATATCATTTGTTTACACAGAATTTCGCCTTTATCATAACTTGTATTATTACATTGATTTCCATACTTCTATCGTATTATTATAAGAGTGAAACGTTAATTATTTTCTCGTTATTCGGTGGATTTTTAGCACCTTTAATGATCAGCACCGGACAAAGCAACTACCCTTTTCTCTTCACTTACATCATGGTTTTAAATATTGGAATGCTCATCATCGCATTTCTAAAACATTGGAAAAGTGTGGGTTGGATCGCCTTTATTTTCACTAATATTTATCTTTTTTATTGGACTGTAGAAAACCCCGAAATTTTAAGCATCTA
This sequence comes from Chryseobacterium sp. GW823-FHT05E08, assembly GCF_058795655.1. Classification (NCBI taxonomy): domain Bacteria; kingdom Pseudomonadati; phylum Bacteroidota; class Flavobacteriia; order Flavobacteriales; family Weeksellaceae; genus Chryseobacterium; species Chryseobacterium sp. GW823-FHT05E08. The sequence goes on from NZ_JBXAHY010000005.1 coordinate 150,676, forward strand.
TTTTTACATTATTGCTTATATAATTTTCTACGCATTTGCTTTGCAGAGTTATATCAAGAAAAATGTACTTTCAACTTATGATATTTTAATGCTTGTATTGATTAATTTCTCAAGTATTATTGGTATCGTGTATATTTTCAATGAATTAGATTATGAACCTGTCATTATATTTCCAATTATTTTTGCTTTAATTAACAGCTTATTATTACTCAAAGAATACAATAAAAAAGTCTTCGGAGTTAGTTATTCTGTTTTTACAGGAATTACGGTAAGTCTTGTTACCATTGCGTTTGCGTTGCAGTTTAAGACACATTTAATCACAACAGTTTGGGCGATTGAGGCAACACTCCTTTTATTTATCTGGAAGAAAACCAATCTTACTATTTTTAAGCTTTGTTTTTATGTTTTGTTCCCTTTGGTTATTGTAACTCAAATGGTTACTTGGGCTGAATATTATACTGCGAAAAATCTTAATATTGTCTTCAATCCTGTATTTTTAACAAGTTCTGTAACTGTAATTACCACTCTGGCTAACTTGATTTTACTGAAAAAACTTCCTGAAACCCAAAAACAGGACAACAGTTTTTTTGAATATACCTTTAAAATTTTAAGCTTTGGAGTGATTTATGTTGCTCTATTATTGGAAATTATTTATCATATTTCAGAAAAACCTTGGTCGTTTATTTTCAGTATTGGACTGTTATTCAGTGTGTATTATCTTTTTATTATTTTATTGTTCCGTAGAAAATTAGATATTAATAAAGATTTTGAAACCGGATTAATCTATATCTTTTTGTTTCTATTAATGTTGAATGTTTCATTTTCGGCATCAGGAATTGTGACGTCTATTTTAGTGAAGAAAATCGATATTAATTTTTATGCCGTACACCTACTCTACTGGATTCCATTCATTTATACACTTTGGAAAATATTACCTGAATCAGATTTCTTCAAAAAAGAAATTTCGTATTGGTTTGCATCTATCACATTTGTTACCGTAATCAGTTGTGAATTGTACCATTTATATATTCTGGCTAACACAACTGACATTTTGACAGTCTGGAAGCTTGAAAAACACTTCAGTATTTTATATTTACCAATAATTTGGGCAATTCTTTCAAGTATTTTTATTTATTTGGGGTTAAAGAAAAACATTTCAGAACTCAACAAAGTTGGCTTTGCTCTTCTTGGTTTGATGATTTTAAAATTATACGCTTACGATGTCTGGCAAATGGATAATGTTTCAAGAATTATTGCATTTATTATTTTGGGTATCATTTTATTACTGAGTTCATTTATGTTTCAGCGATTAAAAAATATCATTAAAAATCTCGTTGATAAAAAAGATGAAAATATTGAAAATGACAATTCAGGATTGCAATAAAAAGCCTTATTGATGGTTAATTTTTAATTTAAACTAAAAATTCATTCACATTTTATAAAAATTACTTATATTTATCAAGTTTTTAACAGTTACATATTCCATAAACTATGAAAAAATTACTCTACTCTTTATTAATATTTGCTTCAGCAAGTTTATTTGCTCAGAAAAATACATCTACAAAATTCGCAATTGCCAATGACGTTGTAGGATCTGTAGATATGTTCGCCACTAAAGGCAATATGCTTCAAGGTAAAGGCATTCCAAGAACAAAGGCTGCACTACCTCAAAACCTTAAAAAATATGCTGATCTTGCAGATAACGGACTTGTAGAATATAAGTTTATCAAAGGTTACGAAGGTTTAGACAGGCTTACAATAGCTCAAGTCAATGAAATGGATAGTCTTCCAAAAGATACACCGGTTTTCATCGATGGTTATGAGTTCAAAAATCCTGAAACTAAGGTTTACGCGGAAATCCTGAACAACAAACAGATCAAAGAAGAGAACGGTAAAAAATTCTTAACTTTTACAACTAAAGCGAAATAATTTTATTATTCAAAATATAAAAGGATACTCAGTGAGTATCCTTTTTTAGTATTTAATATTTATCATTCCATTTTTTCTTGAGCTCATCGTAGATCTTCTTTTCGGTCGCATTATTTCCGGGCTCATATAATTTTAAACTTTTGATTTCCTGTGGCAGAAAATCCTGATCAACAAAATTACCCTCATAAGAATGGGCGTATTTATATTCTTTGCCATAATCCATATCTTTCATCAGCTTTGTCGGCGCATTTCTAAGATGTAGAGGAACAGGCAGATTTCCGGTTTGCTTTACCAATGCCAAAGCATCATTAATAGCCATATAAGCCGAATTACTTTTCGGAGAAACGGCCAGATAAATTGCTGTTTCACTCAAAATAATTCTCGCTTCCGGGTTTCCAATCACGTTGATGGCCTGAAAACAATTATTAGCGATCATTAAAGCTGTAGGATTCGCCAAACCAATATCTTCAGCAGCCAAAATCAACATTCTTCTGGCAATAAATTTAATATCCTCACCTCCCGCGATCATTCTTGCGAGCCAATAAACAGCTCCATTCGGATCACTTCCGCGCATCGATTTAATGAATGCCGAAATAATATCATAATGCTGCTCCCCATTTTTATCATAAAGCGCCATCGTTTCCTGCAGAACTTCAAGAACATCAGAATTAATAATTTCGTTGGTATCAGAGTTTTTATATTGATTTAAAACAAGTTCCACAGAATTGATCAATTTTCTGGCATCACCTCCCGAATATTGAATCAGAGCTTCTTTTTCTAAAATTTTAAAATAGGTATTTTCTTCTTTATTAAATCTGTCTGAAGAAATATCAACAAGTTCTTCGAGTTTTTCATAGCTCAATGCTTTCAAAACATAAACCTGACTTCTCGAAAGCAAAGCCGAAACCACCTCAAAACTTGGATTTTCTGTAGTTGCACCAATTAAAACTATCCAACCTTTTTCAACTGCGTGCAGAAGTGAATCCTGCTGAGATTTATTAAAACGGTGAATTTCATCAATAAATAAGATCGGTGATTTTCCTGAAAACAAATTCTGATTTTTGGCTTCTTCAATAATATCCCGAACATCTTTTACTCCTGAAGAAACCGCAGAAAGTTTATAAAATGTTCTTCCGGATTTTTCAGAAATAATTTCAGCCAAAGTCGTTTTTCCGGTTCCGGGAGGTCCCCAGAAAATAAGAGAATTCAAAGCATTATTCTCTATCATTTTTCTTATCGTTCCTTTTTCTCCCGTAAGATGCTCCTGCCCGAGAACTTCATCTAAGGTTTTGGGTCTTAATTTTTCAGCTAATGGAATATTTTGATTCAAGATTTTTTGATTTGATTTAAAGTGAAAATTTTAATACAAAGATGACAAAGCACCCATAAATATTTCAATTTTGAATGTGTAAATATACAAAATCGACAAACGCCGGAATTTATCCGATGAAACAACTATTTACGCCCCGAAACTTATAACAAATTTAAACTAATTTTAATTTTTTTACCCTATTTTTGCATTGCTTTGAAACTCACATTCAATAAAATCATCACTTTTCCTTTGGTAGTTTTAATAAAATTTTACCAATGGTTTATCTCGCCTTTACTTCCAAAAAACTGCCGTTACGAGCCTACATGTTCACATTACATGGTGAAATCGTTGCAGGTTCACGGTATTTTTAAAGGTTTTTGGTTAGGTTTGAAAAGAATTTCAAAATGTCATCCTTGGGGAGGAAGCGGATATGATCCCGTTCCACCAAAAAAATAAAATCAACGAACAAACTATTAAAAAAATAGAAATGAGTAATATTTTTTTCAGAATTTACCTTGTATTATTTGCCTTTATTACGCAAAGTCTTTTTGCACAGGATTATCAGGGCAGTTTATCAGACGGAACTTTAAAGGTAAATTCAACTGAACTTCCTGTAAAAATTTATGCAACAACTGAAGCTCAGGATCTGAGCGGATTTGCCGATAAAAAAATAGACAACAATGTTTTGGTTATTCTGAATGAATCCAACTTTGAGCCTAATTATTACAATTACAGTGTGCAAACTCTGGCAAGATTTAAAGAAAATCAGTATCAGTTTTTTGATAAGAACTTTAAATTAATTCAAACTGGAGCTACGCAGGACAATATCACTACATTTAAATATGCTGTAAAATCTAGCAAGCCAATTGCAGCTTCTGATAAGGTAGAACTGGAAACTCCATTTAAAATTTGGGACCCTTCAAAGGGAATTCAATTAGGCCCAATCACCCTACATTTCTATAGCTTAATGTTTATTTTCGCTTTTGGATTAGGTTATGTTTTAATGGCTAAAATTTTTAAGATCGATAATGTAAACATAAAATATCTTGAACCTCTTTTCACTTGGACGTTGATCGGAACTATTTTGGGTGCAAGATTGGGACACGTTATTTTCTATCAGCCGGAATTATTCAAAGAAGACTTTTGGAGTGTATTTTTACCGATCAGCACTAAAAACGGATTAAAATTCACGGGATTTTCAGGATTGGCAAGTCACGGAGCGACGATCGCTTTGATCTTTACAACACTTTATTATTCATTTAAAATCATCAAGAAAAATCCGTTCTGGGTATATGACAGAATAGGAATCGTAGTTGCTTTAGGAGGTGCTTTTGTAAGAATGGGTAACTTTTTCAATTCTGAAATTATAGGAAAACCAGTTGACCCTAGTTCACCATTCGCTATATTTTTCCCTCAGCAAAGCAGTGAGTACGGCGTAACAATTCCACGTTATCCTACACAGTTATTTGAAGCGATCGGATATGTTTGTTTATTCGTTTTATTATGGATCTTATATACAAGAACCAACAAAAAATACCAACAGGGATGGTTATTCGGACTGTTTTTCATCATTCTTTGGGCAATCAGATTCTTTGTAGAATTCTTGAAAGAACCTCAGGGCGACGAATTCATTCAATTTGGAGGATTAAATACCGGACAAATCCTTTCAATTCCTTTTATGATCGCAGGATTTGTGATTATGATTTATTCCAAGAAATTTAAGATCACTGAAGCAGAAAACGGGAAACCGGAATAAGCTTACTTTATCATATTTAAAAAGGCAAATTTGCATCACGCGAATTTGCCTTTTTTATTTATATTATAGTTTTATCGAAGTATTTTTATTGAGTTCTTCGAAAACATTTCCGAATTCATTAATAACATCCGTTGGAAGCATAGATTCTTTAGAATATTTTTCAGCAGCAAATTCAGCGGCTTTTCCATGAAACCACACACCGAAAATAGCGGCATTTTCTTCCGAATATCCCTGAGCAAGAAATGAAGTTATGATTCCTGTTAGAATATCTCCGCTTCCTCCTTTTGCCAAACCGGAATTTCCTGTAATATTATAAAAAACATTTCCTTCCGGAGTAATTATTTGTGTGTGATGATCTTTCAGGACAATATAAATTTGAAGTTCATTGGCTTTTTTTCGGGCTAATTCTACTCTTTCGAAAGAATTTTTTGTCGCACCAAATAATCTTTCAAACTCTTTTGGATGCGGAGTTATGATCGATTTTTTTGGAATTAATTTTAAGTTTTTCTCATCTTTTGAAATAATATTTAAAGCATCAGCATCCAATAGTAATGGTTTTGGATATTGTTTTAAAAATTTTAATAGAGATTTTTCTGTTTCCGAATCTGTTCCTAATCCCGGGCCTATTCCACAAACTGAGGTTTCATCAATATCAAACTGATCGATATAATTTTCACCACCCTGTATAAACATGGCTTCCGGGCAAGAAGTTTGAAGAATTTCATATCCACATTTTGGAGCTAATGTAAAAGTTAATCCAGCTCCTGTTTTCAAGGCAGATTTTGTAGCCAAAACAGCCGCACCGACTTTACCATAACTTCCTGCAGCAATCGTCACTTTTCCATAAGTACCTTTATGAGAAAACTCATTTCTGGGTTTGAAGATACTTTCTACAATTTTATCATCAATAACAAAATCCGGTGTTGCTGTATTTGAAATATATTCTTCACTTAAATTTATATCTAAAATAACGACTTTCCCTGTATATTTTCCTGTTTCGGGATGCAGGAAACTTTTTTTCCAAAACTGAAAGCTTAATGTATAATCTGCTTTAAAAATAGTAGAATTTTCATCAGAAATAACGTCTGTAAATAATCCTGACGGAACATCAATTGAAATTCTAACATTATTTTTAGAGTTTAAATCATTAACAAGTTGTTTATAATCACCTTCCAATTCCCTTGATAATCCGGTTCCGAAAAGAGCATCAATAATTACCGTTCTGCTGTCAAAACGATAGCTTTCAACATCCTTAAAACTCTTAATAAGTACGCCTGAAACTTCTTTTAATTCTTTAAAATTCACATTCGCGTCATTGGAATATTTTGCTTTGGGATCTACAAAAACATCAACATCAAAACCTTTTAAATACAACATTTTAGCGATGGCAAAACCATCTCCTCCGTTATTTCCACTGCCGCAAAATATGGTGAAATTTCTATGATTTTTACAGTTTTCATAGATCCAGTCTACACAACTTTGTGCTGCCCTTTCCATTAATTGAATTGACGAAACAGGTTCATCAGAAATTGTAAACTCGTCACATTTACGGATCTGCTCTGCTGTGAAAATTTTCATAATTATTATTGTTTTTATTATACATACTACTGTTAACAGCAATTTACAAAGAATTTTTTCGATTTTTTTAAAATTAAACAACAAATAAAACGAATGTGAAATTAAATCGCATAAAAAATTAATTCACTTATATTTTTAAATAAAAACTTGAAATCATAAAAATTTTTATAACATAAATTCCTATTTTTGTTTATAACAATACTTAAAAATATAAATTATGGGATTTATTAAAGAATTTAAATCATTTGCTTTTAAAGGAAATGTACTTGATCTGGCAGTCGGTGTTATCATTGGTGGAGCCTTTGGAAAAATCGTTTCGTCTTTGGTAGAAGATGTTATTACTCCTTTATTATTAAATCCTGCTCTTAAAGCTGCGGGGGCAGAAAACATCTCAAAACTATCTTGGAACGGCGTTACTTACGGTAATTTTCTTTCTGCTGTAATCAGTTTCTTATGTATCGCAATGGTACTTTTCTGGATCATTAAAGGTGCTAACAGAATTATTAAAAAAGACGAGGTTGCTCCAGCCGGACCTACTGAAGACCAAAAATTATTAATGGAAATCAGAGATTTGCTTAAAAGTAAAAACAACATATAAAACCCAGACCACTTCAAAATTGAAGTGGTTTTTATTTATTCTTAAAAAACTGATCCCTAACAAATCAAAATTTTATTATATTTGCCCGTAACACAATGTAAAAAAATTATGGGATTTTTAAAAGAATTTAAAGAATTTGCCTTTAAGGGTAATGTTATTGATCTGGCAGTCGGGGTAATAATCGGTGGTGCCTTTGGGAAAATTGTATCGTCATTAGTTGCGGACGTCATTACACCTTTATTATTAACTCCTGCTCTTAAAGCTGCGGGCGCGGACGACATTACAAAATTATCATGGAACGGAGTTACCTACGGAAACTTCTTATCATCAGTTATCAGCTTTTTATGTGTCGCAATGGTACTTTTCTGGATTATTAAAGGTGCTAATAGAATAACTAAAAAAGAAGAACCGGCTCCCGCTGGACCAACTGACGACCAAAAATTATTAACCGAAATCAGAGATTTGCTTAAAAGTAAAAACAATCTATAAAACAAAAACACCTCAATCTGAGGTGCTTTTTATTCTTTATAATAATCAGATTACTGAATCTGTAAAATACTTGAAATCTGTTCTGCCAAAGACAAACCAATTCTGTCCTGAGCTTCCAAAGTAGATGCACCTGTGTGAGGCGTCAAAGAAATTTTAGAATGATTAAGGATTTCTTTAGAAGGTGTCGGTTCGTTGATGAAAACATCAAGACCTGCAAACCTTACTTTTCCTGAATCTAAAGCTTCAATTAAAGCAGACTCGTCGATCACACCACCTCTTGAGCAGTTTACGATAGCAACACCGTCTTTCATGATGTCAAACTCATTTTTACCGATCATATAACCGTCTTTCTGAGCCGGAACGTGAAGCGTAATGAAATCTGAATGCTTTAAAACTTCCTGCAAAGGTTCTGTTTCAATATCTACATTAATGAACTGATTGTTGTAGAATTTCACTTTAATGCTTGCTCTTCCAACATTGCTGTCGGCTGCAACCACTCTCATTCCAAGTCCTAGAGCGATTCTTGCAACCTCCTGTCCGATTCTTCCCATCCCAACAATTCCGATGGTTTTTCCTCTTAATTCGATACCTGCAGCATACGCTTTTTTAAGACCTCCAAATTCTGTATCTCCTACTAAAGGCATTTTTCTGTTTGAATCCTGCAAAAATCTTGCTCCTGAAAATAAGTGAGCAAAAACCAATTCAGCAACCGATTCTGAAGAAGCAGAAGGCGTATTGATCACATGAATTCCTTTTTCTCTTGCATAATCTACATCAATATTATCCATTCCAACTCCACCTCTACCGATGATTCCAAGTGACGGACAATTATCAATAATATCTTTTCTTACCTGTGTTGCACTACGCACCAATAAAGTACGGATTTTGTGCTCGTTGATATAATCTACCAAAAACTCCTGCGGAACTTTTGCAGTGATCACTTCAAAACCTTTCTCAGTCAATGCATCAATCCCAGACTGATCCAACCCATCGTTTGCTAAAACTTTCATAAATATTCTTTATCTATTTAAAAACTAAAAGATTTAAAAATTAAAAGATCAAGCAGTATTATCCACTTTAATCGTTTAATCTTTAAATCCTCGAATTATAATTTTAATCTTTAAAAACTTCAATCGTAACTTGCTTTTCTACAAGATCCGTGAATTTTCCTTTATATCTTGTCGCTCTTACCAAATGGTTGTCTATCCAGTGATAGTTTCCTCCTCTTGGTTTTCCGCATAAAACACTGTGATATTTAAATCCGTGCTTATCCAACCAATCAATGGTAATTTGCTTTAGATTTTCTGTTCTTGAAGTGAAAAAACAGATCTGGTGACCTTCGTCGTACCATTTATTCACTGTTTCTAAAGCGTCTGGATAAGGCTCACAAGTAACCATTCTCTCCGGCTCTTCATTTGGTACATCGTCAGTAATAGTTCCGTCGATGTCTATTAAATAGTTTTTTACCCCGTCCTTAAGAATCGGACTTAAATGCTCTTTGTATTCTAATTCCATCATGAAAATTTGAATTGCAAAGTTACGATTTTTACATCTAACGGATGTACTAAACTTAGTTTAAATTAATATTACACTCTTTAAATTATTATTTCCCGAATAAAATAAAGACTTACCCTATCGTTTTTACAATTGAGATTAAAAATATTCTGTTTTGCAATGAATTAAATATTAATGATGATTTGGTTATTATTTATAAGCTTTCCATATCAAAATTTAAGGCTGATTTGGTATCTTTATTGATCATATTACAAAAAATAAATTATGAAATTTAATATTTTAACCCTCGGAGTATTATCATTATTCCTTTTTTCATGTAATAAAAACAGCAAAACCGAAGAAACGATTACAAAAAATTCAGACAGTACTCTTGTAACTCCGCCAGCAAAGGACTCTACACCAGCTGAAGAAATTAAAGAAGCCGATAAAACTGCAAACTATATTTTAATAGCAGAATCTAAGGAAACTCCGGGAACTATTAATGAAACTACAATTCAAAAATTATCTGAGCCTTTAAAAGCCATCGCTGCATTATACAGCGGACTCGGAGGATCAAATTGTCAAGGCGAAAACTGTGAATTAACTACAGCTTTAGGCTTAGGAAAACAAGGTTCGCAGGCACAAAAAGATTTAGTAAAAAAATGGTTTGGAAAAGACAAGGCTGCCGAACAATTAATCGCTCAGGATTTTTTCCAGCCACCTAATTCAGCTTCCAATTTTTCGGATTTTCAATATCTTAATTTTGAGCAAAACGCAGATACAGTTACCGTAAATTACAGCTTAATGACATATAGTCACGGAGCAACAACTTATATTAAAGGTCCGGACAAATATCTCATCAAAGGAAATACCATAGAAACGATTAACAGAAATATCTGGAAAGACGTTAAATAATAGCATATCAAAACATAAAGTCATTTTTCAATCTCGTAAAATGGCTTTTTTGTTTTATATTTATATCAACTAATTACAAACTATGAAAAAAAATATTGCTTTAATTTTCGCCCTGATTGGTTGGTTTGCTTTAATTGCCCAATACTATTTGCACATAGAAAACAGGATAAGTTCTTTATTGGAAGCTAACTTTAGATTTTTCACTTATTTTACAATATTGGTTAATTTAATTGTTACTATCTATTTTACAAGTGTAGCTTTCAAGAAACAAGGAGTTGAAGATAAAAACATAGGATATTTAACGGCAATTACAGTGTATATTACAATTGTTGGAGTCACCTATCAGATCATTCTGAGAGGAACATGGCAGCCGACCGGTTTACAAAGAATTGTTGACGAATTACTTCACAGCGTAATGCCTGTTCTCACGATAATTTTCTGGTATTTATTTGAAAATAAAGCTAAAGTAAAATACAGTCAGATCTTAAAATGGGCTATATTTCCGATTGTTTATCTTATTGTCATTCTAGTCAGAGGAAATTTTTCGGGATTTTATCCTTATCCTTTTGTGGATGTAACTGCTTTGGGAATGACAAAAGTTTTAATTAATTCCTTATTTATTACCATTCTCTTTTTCATTATATCATTTTTATACATCAGGATCGGGAAAGCATTGAAAAAATAATTGTTGCCACGCAGATTAATATGATGTTTCACCAAAAATTTCCAAAATACATTTATTAAACTTACATTTGTAGGAATGGAAGAATTCGTAGTTTTGGTAAATCCGGCGGATGAAGTTTTAGGCTTAATGGAAAAGCAGCAGGCTCACATTAACGGCTTATTACACCGCGCATTTTCCGTTTTTTTATTCAATAACAAAGGTGAGATGCTTTTACAGAAAAGAGCGTCAGAAAAATACCACTCTCCCAATCAATGGACCAATGCCGTTTGTTCGCATCCAAGAAGCGGCGAAACTTATCTTGACGGAGCAAAACGCAGAGTTAAAGAGGAACTGGGAATCGAAAGTGAACTTTCAGAAAAATTCAATTTTATTTATAAAGCAGATGTTGGCAGTGGACTTTGGGAACACGAGCTTGACCACGTTTTTGTAGGAAACTACGAATCTGATTTCAATTTAAATAAAAACGAAGTAGAAGAAGTAAGATATATTTCCATGGAAAATCTCGATAAAGAAATCGCTGAACATCCTGAAAATTTCACAGAATGGTTTAAGATCATTCTCGAAGAATATAAACACCATTTTTAAAATGATTAAAAAATCAATATTAATAATAACATTACTGTTGGGATTTTTTTCGTTTGCCCAAAAGCAGAAGGTTTATGAGAATTCAAATTACTCAATTAATCTTCCCGATGGCTGGAAAGCAATGAATGAAGGCGATATCGTCAACATCTTTCCTACCAATGAAATTGGCGCGATCACAATTTCAGAATATCATGATCTGAACCTTCCAAAAGCAGAAACAAAAAAATTCATCCTTGCTCTTTACAAATCGAGTGACGATGAGAGTAAAATAAAAAGTAAGAACGGTAAAAAAGGATATACAGAATATTTTTACGAATATCTGGATGAAAAAGGAAAAATATTCTGGATCACAAAAGTTTTTCAAAAAGATAAAGATCTATACCTTGTTTCCATCAACTGTGGTCAGCAATACTGGAACGGAAATTACATGACCCTTTTTAATGAAACTTTTAACAGCTTTAAAATAAAGAAATAGAAATAAATATGAAGAAAACAGCCTTGTACGACAAACACGCTTCTCTGGGAGCGAAAATAGTACCTTTCGCAGGTTTTGAAATGCCTGTACAATATTCCGGAGTTACAGAAGAGCATTTTGCGGTAAGAGAAAAAGCAGGATTATTCGACGTATCTCACATGGGACAATTTTTCGTTGAAGGTCCCGGAGCTAAAGATCTTCTGCAATTGGTTACAACTAACAATGTAGACGCTTTAGAAAACGGAAAAGCTCAATATTCTTGTCTTCCAAACGAAAACGGAGGAATTGTAGACGACCTTATTGTTTACAAAATGGAAGATGAAAAGTATTTCGTGGTTGTAAATGCTTCAAACATTGAAAAAGACTGGAATCACATCGTAAAATACAACAATTTTGACGCTGTTTTGACGAATGCTTCTGATGACATGTCGTTATTGGCAATTCAAGGGCCGAAAGCGACTGAAATTCTTCAAAAACTGACAGATACAAACCTTTCTGAGATTCCTTACTATAACTTTACTGTTGGGTCTGTAGCAGGTGTGAATGGCGTAATTATTTCTAACACAGGTTATACAGGAAGCGGTGGTTTTGAGATTTACTTCCAAAATGAAAACGCTGAAAAATTGTGGGACGAAATCATTAAAGCTGGAGAATCTGAAGGAATTATTCCTTGTGGATTGGCTGCCAGAGACACTTTAAGACTTGAAAAAGGATTCTGTCTTTACGGAATGGACATTGATGATACAACTTCTCCGATTGAAGCTGGATTAGGATGGATCACAAAATTCGATAAAGATTTTGTGTCTAAAGATATTTTCGCAAAACAGAAAGAAGAAGGTGTTACGAGAAAATTAGTTGGTTTTGAACTTCAGGATAAAGGTGTTCCAAGACACGACTACCCTGTTGTAGATGCTGAAGGAAACGTGATCGGGAAAGTAACTTCCGGAACTCAGTCTCCAATGAAAAAAGTAGGTTTAGGATTGGCTTATGTTGATAAGCCTCATTTCAAAATTGGTTCTGAGATCTTTATTCAGGTAAGAAATAAAAATATCCCTGCAAAAGTGGTGAAAGCTCCTTTTGTATAATTAAAAGATATATTTAATAATAAAAACCGCAGAGCTTTCTGCGGTTTTTTTGTTTTTATGTTGCAATTATCCTTCAAGTTTGTCATTCCGGAGGAATCTCAACAGTGCTGTTCTAAACTAAGTGTAGATTCCTCCGGAATGACAAAATGTATGGTAAAAATTGTGGTTGAGATTGCTTTGTCGCTTCGCTCCTCGCAATGACAAATAATTTTACACCGTCCCAAGTTGGGAAAGTTCAAACCAATTTAATTTCTTATCGTCCCAGTCCCGGAAAGTTTAAAACTAAACAATTTATCTTCGTCCGAAGTCCGGAAAGTCTAAACCTATTTAGGTTTGCTCCGTCGGAAATTCTGACAGCTCAAACCTGTTTTGATTCTCTTTGTCGGAAGCTCCGACAGCGTAAAATTATATTTTGGATAAAAATTAACCTTTTTTACAAGAAAATTGCTGTCAGCCTAAAAGACTGACATTATTTTGGGGCGTGCTGAAAACAATAATCGTTTCCTATTTTAGTATAATGTTGGCATCTCGTTCCCTTTTTTGTGGTTCCGAGACATTGATTTCCTTTATTGGTTCCGTTTACTTTTTTAGGTTTAGAGGCAATTCCATACACAGATGGTCTTGGCGGATTACACTTTTTGCAAGGTTCCAAACCCATTTTCACCGCCTGAGCCACATCAAGCTGTGAAGAAAAATTATTAACCACTTTACAGGTAGACAGATGATATTTTGCCCCTGAAGGTGTTTTATAAACCGTTTGCCCACTCAGGCTCAACGAAATAAAAATCAATATGGAAACCAAATACTTCATTGAAATTCTTATCTAATCAGAACAGCAAATGATTATTTAATGATATTAGTTTGAGTGAAAATAATCTCTCAATTCTCCAATATTTTTTTTATCATTTCCGATAAAGATCTCTTTATCAGTAAGGAATACAGGACGTCTAAGGAACGTATAATGATCAAGCAAAAGCTCCTTAAAATCTTCCTCTCCCAATGTTTTCAGATCCAACTCTCTCAATTTGATCTGAGTAGATTTTTTACTGAATAATTCTTCGTATGATCCTGCAATTTTATGCATCGCTTCTAATTCCTCAATCGTTATAGGCTCTTTTTTGATCTCACGAAGTTCCCAATCTTTAAGACTAAACTGTGCTAATATTTTTCTACAAGTGTCACATGTATTAAGATAAAATACTTTTTTCATTTATTTTTTTAAGTTATTTTTTGTTAAATGAAACTCTTACGAAAGTTCCAACCTCCAAAAGTATGATTTAATCCGCCATTTTAAGAATTATTAAATACCTTTATTCAAATTTTATAAGAATGGATAACAAGCCTATCACTTTTCAGTTTATTTCTGAGCCTTCAGATGTTAATTATGGAGGAAATGTTCACGGAGGAAGTGTAATGAAGTGGATCGACCAAGCAGGATATGCATGTGCAACGACATGGAGCGGAAATTATTCCGTAACCGTGTATGTTGGCGGAATACGTTTCTATGAACCCATCAAAATCGGGGAAATTGTAAAGGTGGAAGCACAAGTCATTTACACTGGTTCTTCGAGTATGCATATTTCGATTAATGTTTTCTCAAGAAACCTGAAACAACCTACTTTTGATAAGAAAACCCACTGTATCATTGTTTTTGTCGCAGTTGATGAGAACGGAAAAAAACTTCCTGTCCCAAAATGGGTTCCTGAAACCGAACACGAAAAACAGCAGGAACAATATGCAAAACGCCTGATGGATCTCAGAACGCAGATTGAAGATGAAATGAAACCTTTTTTATAGTTTCCTGAAAAATGCTTAGAAAAGATTTTATACAGCTTTCTTCATTGGGACTTTTAGGAATGTATTCCTGTGGAATTTCTCATTTAAAAATTAATAAAAAACCTTTGGCAATACAACTTTACACCGTACGAGATGCTATTTCGGACAATTTGGAAAAGGCATTGGAAAAACTTGCAGCTTTAGGATTTCGAGATCTTGAAATTTATGGATATAACGGAACTTTTTTTGGAAAAAACAGAACTGAGTTTCAATCTATTCTAAAAAATACAGGATTAAAAGTCATCAGTTCTCATCATACAACCGGAATTATTCACCAAGAGAAAGGAACTTTATTAAACAATTGGGAGAAATCGGTTGAAGATTTAAACTTCATCGGATCTAAATATATGGTCTGTTCTTACCTTTTTGATGAAGAAAGAACGATTGAAAACTATAAAAAACTGCCTGAATTATTTGAAAAATGCGGAGAAACCACCAAAAAATCAGGAATTCAGTTTGCGTATCATAATCATGATTTCGAGTTTGAAAAATTTAATGAAAATCAAAATGTGTATGATTTTATTTTAAGTCAAACTTCACCCGATCTTGTGAAAATGGAGTTAGATCTTTACTGGATCTCAAAAGCCGGACTCGATCCTTTATTGTATTTTGAAAAATACCCTAATCGTTTTCCGTTGTGGCACGTAAAAGATATGAAAAAGGATACAAAAGATTTTGCCGAAATAGGAAACGGAGTTATTGATTTTAAAAGAATTTTTGAAGCAAGAGAAAAAGCAGGTTTACAACATTGGTTTGTTGAACAGGATTCGAGTGATAAGGATATTTTTGAAAGCATCAGAATGAGCCGAGATTATATTCAAAATAATAATTTTTTCTTTAAGCCTGTTTAAACTGATTAAAGATTTAACCACAAGAGATACAAAAGCCATTATTGGACAATTTAAAATTTAGCTCTTTTGAAAACAAAAGCCATCAAAAGAATAAAAATCAAAGATTTCTTTAAAACTTATGTGTTCTTCTTATTTGCCGTTCATTATAAACTTAAATAAATAATATGTTTAATCTTTTGTACCTTTTGTGGTTAAAATAAAAAGTTTAAACAGTTACAGCGTAAAGATTGTAAAGATTTCTTAATATCATAAAATACAAAAGCCTTTCGGAATATTCCAGAAGGCTTTTGCGTATTAAATGTGGAAATGTTTATTTCTAGGTTGAAATAATTCTAAAAATTGCTTAGCAAGTAATTACTTGTGGGCAACCTATATATTGTGAACAATATTTAGGTCCAGTCACTGCTCCTGTGCAGCTGCATCCGCAAAGCGATAAATCCGGAGTTCCGATTTTACCGATTCCTCCCATGATGCTTTTAAGATCATCTTTTCTTAATTTCTTAGCGTTTTTTAAAATGTTGTTTGACATGTGATTTGGTTTTGAGAGTTAACAATATAGTTTTAATCATTTCAAAGTTAAACAAAAATATATTATTTGCAACATAATTTATTTTTTATCTAATAATCCGTTGATATCAATCGAATTACTATTTAAATAACGATAAAAAGAGAAAAATATTATTTAAACACCTTATTCTGTAAAATCCAAATCCTTATCATGCGTCTCCGAAATCGTCAATGCAGAATACAGCGCCAAAGCAAAAACAATGACACCAACAATCGCAGCACTTACGATCACTGAAAAATTATTTTTAAAAAGATCAAAAGCCAAAATCATTACCGGAACCAATCCTCTTACCATATTGGGAACTGTAGTTGTTGCCGTATTTCTGATATTTGTCCCGAACTGTTCTGCCGCCAACGTCACAAACATCGCCCAATATCCTGTTCCTAAACCAAGCCAGACACAGAAAAGATAGTATTTTGTTTCGGTATCCGTATTTCCAAAAAGCATGATCCCCACTCCTATTAATGTAAAAATAAGCATGTAGAAAATCGCCATTTTACGGGATTTTAAAGCGTGAGAAATAAATCCGCTCGCTAAATCTCCTACAGAAATTCCGACGTAAGCCCACATAATTGCTTTTCCGGGGTTGAGATCTTTAATCCCAAATTCAGGGGCAAATTGGTTTGCTAATACGGCCAGAATCCCGATGCAATACCAAGTTGGTAACCCAACAGCAATACATTTTATATATCTAACGAAACGATCTTTATTGGTGAAGAATGAGAGAAAATTTCCTTTGGAGACAGATTTAGTTTCAATATTTTTATAAATACCCGATTCTGAAACACTTATTCTTAAAAATAAAAGCATAATTCCCAGAACTCCGCCGATGATGTAAGAAATATTCCAACCTCCGGCTAATTCTACAGTTAATTGAGCGACAACGGCTCCCATTAATCCAAAACCTGCTACAACTGAGGTTCCGATTGCCCGTAAATTCTTTGGCAGACTTTCAGAAACCAGTGTAATTCCTGCTCCAAGTTCTCCGGCAAGACCAATTCCTGCAATGAATCTTAATCCAGCATAAGAGTACACTAAATGCTCTTTTGGAAAATGGGGTAAAAATCCACAGGCAATATTGGCTAAAGAATACACTAAAATTGATCCGAACAATACTGAAAGTCTACCTTTTTTATCTCCGAAAACACCCCAGAAAATCCCTCCAATTAACAATCCGATCATCTGACAATTAAGAATGAAAGTCCCATCTACATCAGGATTCAGTCCTAAAGCTCTTAAGCTTGGAATTCTTACGATTCCAAATAAAAGCAGATCATAAATATCTACGAAATACCCCAAGGCAGCAATGATCACGGGAATAGAAAAAATGTACTTCAGCTTTGAAGACAATGAGAGTTCTTGCATTTTTAAATTTTGATAAAAATAAAAAAACTTTGGACTTAGCTGTTTTTATTTTTCGATTAATTTAAATTTAATTGCTAAAAAGATAAAATAATCAACAATTATAACCGTATTAATACTTATTTTACTACATATCTGACAATACAATTAATACTATCTGGCTATTTTTAAAAACCTTTATACAATTCTTTTATATGTGAAAAAAAATATTTAAAATTGCATCAGAAATAGATAATAATCTATCATTTAAAATATAAAGCATTAGCTTTTCTTGTCTCGGTAAACTGGTAATTTAAATGTGTACAAGAATATGCAATGCTCACGCTTTGGCGTGGGCTATTGTTTATTTGTACACAGGTATACCAGTACCTCCGAGACAGTAAACATAGTTCCACGCTTTTTTGTTTTTTTAAACGATCAGCTAGGGAATAGAATAATTTAAACATTCTGTATTTTGTAGTACGTAATGCAAAAGAAAGATGGATAAATACGCTTGCAAGCAGACACCAACGGGAATCTAACGTGTATAAACTTGAGATTCAAAGTAAAAATTAAAAATTTTAGACAAATGAAAAAATTAAAAAAATTATCTAGAAATGATCTTCAAAATGTAAAAGGGGGACAAGTATGGTATGCAGAAACCTCTTGTGGTGTTACCGCTACAACTACTCAAAATTGGACAGCTGCACAAGCAAATCAATGGCGTGATCAAATTGAAGCCAACTACTGTAAGCCGGCTACACATAGTGGTCCTAGTAATAACTTAGCGTAATTTAAATTAATGCACTTATAGTGAAATGATTTCCACTATAGGTGCTATTTATAATTAAAAACATCTCTTATGCATAAAAATAAGCTACTTCAACTATTTATATTATTTTACAGTATTTTATCGTCCGCTCAATCATATAAACAGGATACTTTGCGTGGTGAATTTACTTATCAATTAAAAGCTAAATTTGATATACGAACTGATCATAGACATGAAGAACTATTTTCATTGCAAATAGGAGATAATCGTGCATTTTTTGCGAGTACTATATCACTGAAAGGCGATTCGATAATGTCAAATTCAGGAACAATGACAAATAATCCTGATGGAAGCATAACTCTTGGGTTTAAAAAAGGAGTAGTAATTCCAAAAACAAACTTATCCTTTACCATCATACAATCAAATGAAAATATACAGTATTTTAGATCTGCTGGAATGTCATTACTTACCTATAAAGAGCCAATAATAAAGAATTGGAAGCTTGTAGATGAAACTAAGGTAGTCAATACCATTAATTGTAAAAAAGCAGAAATTACTTTTAAAGGAAGAAATTGGATAGCATGGTATTCTCCCGAAATTCCTTTGCCTTATGGTCCTTATAAATTTAGTGGATTACCTGGATTAATAATTAAAATAACTGACGATAAAGGAGATTATGATTTTGAACTTGTAAAATCTGTACCTGATTCTAAATTGAAAGGAAAATTAATCAACATTCAGGAAAGGAGATATACTGGAGCAATAGAAACAACACAGCCCAAACTTAAGCAAGCATTAAGAAATGCTGATGCTAATGCTACTGCCGTACTTGCAAGCTATGGAACCACGATCATAAAAGGACAGGAAATGGTGAGACAAAGAGAAAAAGAAAGAGAAGAAAACCTAAAATATGAAAACCCGATAGAATTAAGTAATTAAAACTTCAAATGAATATTAAGAAAATCTAGATTCCACTATAAATATAATTTTATAATGAAAATATCTATTATATCTTACCATAGAAAACTACTTCAACTATTTATTTTATTTTATAGTATTTTATCTTATTCTCAATCATACAAACAGGATGCTTTACTTGGTGAGTTTACTTATTTGCTTAATGCTAAACTCAATACATCAACTCCTAATTATATTCATGAAGAACTTTTCTCACTGCAGGTAGTTGATAAGCAAGCATTTTTTGTGAGTAACCAATCCCTTAAAAGAGATTCTGTCTTAAAGAACTCAACAAAAACAATCACTGAAGGAAATACTACTATTCTTAGTCTTAAAGGAGTATCTGTACCACAAACAAGATTTCCATATATGATTATACAAGCAAATGAAAAGATTCAATATTTTCGTTGGGTTTTTATGTCACCATTTACTTATAAAGAACCCATTATAAGCAATTGGAAGCTTATTGATGAAGCAAAAGTAATAAATACCATTAATTGTAAAAAAGCGGAAGTTAATTTTAAAGGAAGAAACTGGATTGCGTGGTATTCAACTGAAATTCCATTCCCGTATGGTCCGTATAAATTCAGTGGATTACCCGGATTAATAGTAAAAATAACAGATGATAAAGGAGATTATGATTTTGAATTGATAAAATCCATCTCTAATTCTAAGCTGAAAGGTAAATTAGTTAGTGTAAATATAGACAAGTACAAAGATGCTGTCGAAACTACTCAACCTAAATTTGAAAAAGCATTAAAAAATGCCAATGAAAATGCAATTGGTATGCTTCAAAATTCTGGAACCATCATTACAGAAGGACAAGAAATTGTACGACAAAGAATAAAAGAACGACAAGAAAATCTAAAATATGAAAACCCGATAGAATTAAGTAATTAAAAAAAAATAAAAAACCTTTCAATTTCTTGAAAGGTTTTTATAAAATATCTTTGATCGATTATTATCTTGCAATATTCACAGCTCTCGTTTCTCTGATTACTGTTACTTTTACTTGTCCAGGATACGTCAATTCGTTCTGGATTTTTTCAGAAATGTCGTAAGATAACTGAGAAGCGATTTCGTCATTTACTCTTCCGCTTTCTACCATTACTCTCAACTCTCTACCTGCTTGGATTGCATAAGCGCTTGAAACACCTTCAAAACTTAATGCTGCAGCTTCAAGGTCTTTTAATCTTTGGATGTAAGATTCCAATACCTGTCTTCTTGCTCCCGGTCTTGCTCCAGAAATAGCATCGGCAACCTGAATGATCGGAGATAACAATGAAGTCATTTCTACCTCGTCGTGGTGAGCTCCAATTGCATTGATAACTTCTGCATTTTCACCGTATTTTTCAGCCCACTGCATCCCCAATAAAGCGTGAGGAAGTTCAGACTCCTGCTCAGGAACTTTACCGATATCGTGTAATAGACCAGCTCTTTTCGCTAATTTTACATTTAATCCTAATTCAGCAGCCATAGTTGCAGCGATGTTCGCCACCTCTCTTGAGTGCTGTAATAAGTTTTGTCCGTAAGAAGAACGGTATTTCATTCTACCAACGATCTTGATTAATTCTGGGTGTAGACCATGGATTCCTAAATCAATGATGGTTCTTTTACCAACTTCAATGATCTCCTCCTCGATTTGTTTTCTTGTTTTTTCAACAACTTCTTCGATTCTTGCAGGGTGAATTCTACCGTCTGTTACCAATCTGTGAAGTGATAATCTTGCGATTTCTCTTCTTACAGGATCGAAACATGAAAGAAGAATAGCTTCCGGCGTATCATCAACGATGATCTCAACACCAGTTACCGCTTCTAAAGCACGGATATTTCTACCTTCTCTACCGATAATTCTACCTTTTACTTCATCAGATTCAATATTAAATACTGATACCGAATTTTCGATCGCCTGTTCTGTACCAATTCTCTGAATGGTCTGGATAACGATTTTTCTAGCCTCACCTTTAGCATTCAACTGAGCTTCTTCCATGATGCTCTGAACGTGAGCCTGAGCTCTTGTCTTTGCTTCAGCTTTCATTGATTCTACCAATTCTGCTTTAGCTTCTTCTGCTGTGTAGTTAGATATTTTCTCAAGAATTTCAACTTTTTTAGACGTTACTATATCTAATTCCTGTTGTTTTTTATCTAAAATTTCAGTTTTCTTGGCATAATCAGCAATCTGTCTGTCCAAATCTTTTTCAAGCTTTCCTGCTTTGCTAAGCTCGTCATTAAGCTTATTTTCTTTGTCTTTGATTCTTTTCTCACCTTCCTGCATTTTTCTCTCTCTTGATTGAATATCTGCGTCGTGCTGAGACTTTAATTCAAGAAATTTCTCTTTAGCTTGAAGGTTCTTTTCTTTTTTTATGGATTCAGCTTGTACATTAGCTTTTTCTATAAGGTTTTCGGCATTTTTCTGTGCATCATCTATAATAAATTTGCCCTTAGTATTCAATGAGCTTTTAGAGAAAAGTATCCCTATCACTGCACCAATTACTAAGCAAATAACGCCGACTATAATGGCTGTTGTCATATATATTGAGTTTTAATTGTCTATGTTAATATTAAAATAAAAAAAGCCTACAATAATTCAATGATATAGAGTAAACTCCTAATCAACACGATTTGAACTGATCTCCACTGTCTGTAATCCGGATAACCGGCGCGCCATTCGATGGATGTTTGTTCGGTAATTTTTTAGCGTTGAGTTTACCTTTAATGTGTTAGAATTATTGTAGGCAGGTTTTCTGGAAAAAAAAATCTATTTTCCAATTTCATTCAACGATTGATTAATGCTTACTAATCTTTCGTTGGTTGAATTTATATTTTTTTCGTAGTTCATAGACGTCACTTCAGCATTTGTTCCCAGTTTTAGGGCACACATCGCCAAAGCATCTTGTTTGTCTCTCACATCGAAATTTTGTTCAAAATCTTTAATCATATTTTCAATTTGCTTCCCCACTTTGCGTAAAGTTTCTTCTTCTGCTGCGGGCACATTCAGCGGATACACTCTTCCTGCGATATTGATGGTTATTCTTCTTACCTCCATTATAATCCACTGTTTTGAAGCTGAGCAATACAGAAATCTACCTCTTTTACCAATCTGTTGATGTGATTTTTCATTAACCTATTGTGTTCAGGGTTTCCTGATATTGCTGAATAAAGTTTTATATTTTTTTGTTCTTCTGCTAATACCTGATTCTTTTTTCTCTCCTCGTCGTATTTCTTCTTCAGTTCTTCATGCTCTGTATTTAATTCTGTTAATCTTTCATTAAGATTTTGATAATTCTTTTGTAAGTTCAAAATCTTTTTCTCTAATTCTGAAAAATTGTTTTCTAAATCTTGAAGCATTTCAGGTTTCTATATTCTAACTATTAGCAAAAATAAAAAAATAATGACAGTAACAAAAATAAAAGTCCCTATATTTTGATTTTCCAACAAAAAAGGAGATGTAACACACCTCCTTTATATTTTTTAAGCTTATTTTCTTATTCAAATTTCAATACAAAGAATACAGCTCTTGTTTGCAGTGTAGACATTGCAGCCGTCCAATAAGGCGGTGTATTGGCATTATCTGCCACCAACTCGTTGTTCATGATGAATGTTCCTCTGATCGCCGGCGTCAATTTAAATTTATTGAAATAAAACTGAATACCCATCTCAGCAGACCATGCAAAGTTATGCGTTGTAGATCTGAATACCTGTTGCAAGTTATCATCCGTAGAATCTGAATTAGACTGTAAATTCACAATATAATTCACCCCCGCAGCAACGTAAGGTCTTGAGTTGTACCATCTTTGACCATGAAGTTCTAACATTACAGGAATATCCACCAAAGTAGATTTAATCTGTCTTGTTCTGTCTTTATCATTCAACGGAATTGGAATAAAAGGGGCATTCGTCAAAGTTCCTGCAGCGTACTGGTCGTTTGATTGTGTATTAAAAGTTAATTCCCTCTGAGCAAATTGCAAGCCTGGTTCAACTTTTAGATCCAAATAATCGTTAAGTCTCCATTTTGCGATCAAACCCGCTCCGAAACTTTTACTATTTTTAGATGTAACAAGATTTTGGTTCCCTTCCATACCGTATCTTGGATTAAGTACTATACGGTAGTCTACTATATTACCATTTAAATAAAACCCCCAACTGAATATCTGCTGGTCAAAATCTTCCAACTTGTCCATTCTGTTTCGGGTTCTAAATTGCGCGTCTGCAAAAACAGCAATATTTACTGAGGCTAAAACCAGTGCTTTTAATAGAAATTTATTCATAGGTTACTTTGTTGCTTTATAAATTGTGGCTATACCTAAACTTAGTTTTTTATATTCAACTTTTTTAAATCCTGTATCTAAAAGAATTTGTCTCATCTTTTCCCCGAAAGGAAAAGCATTAACAGAATCCGGAAGGTATGTGTATGCCCTATTATCTTTAGAAACCAGTCTGCCGATGGCAGGTAATATATTTTTAAAATAAAACATATAAAATGGTGCTAAAAACCCCTCAACCTTTGAAAACTCCAGTATGTAAACACTCTTGTTATCCTTAACTACCCTTCTTAACTCTGCTAAACCTTTTGTAAGGTTTTCAAAATTCCTTACTCCAAATGCAACGGAAACAGCATCGAATCTATTGTCCTCGAAAGGTAAATTTTCTGCATCCCCTTTTTGCATGGAAATTTTGCCGTCTAATTTAAGTTTTTTTATTTTAATAACGCCAACATTTAACATTTGTTGCGATAAATCCAAACCAATTACTTTTGCATTGGTTCCTTTTTCAATAGTAATTGCCAGATCTCCCGTTCCAGTAGCCACATCCAGCACTTCCTGCGGGTTATCTTTTTTCATCATATTCACCAATGTATTTCTCCACAAAACATCAATTTTCATGGATAAAACATGATTCAAAAGATCATATTTCGGTGCAATATTGTCGAACATATCCTCTACCTGGCTCTTTTTTGTAGCCTCAGAATTGTAGGGCGTCACTTTGTTGATATCGTTTGTCAAAACTTGTAATATTCTTTATAATAATTAAGGAAATCTTGTTTTCTGAAGATCTTTGATCTTGATTCTACCTGCTGTACATTTTTGATCATTTTATCATAATCTTCGTCTACATTATAGTAAAAATCGTCTGTATAAAGCTTATTGAAGCGTTTTGGCGCCCCAAAATACTGTTTTCCGTCTATAACGGTCTTATCCAGCGCCAAAAGTAATGAATCTTTTTTAAGATTGTATCCATAATATTGACGATTAACATAATAATCTTCATGAGCAATATTCAAAAGCCCACGAATTTTATTCACTTCAAATGCAGAATCATAGAGTAATTTCTTATTCTGATCAAAAACTTTGATGGCATTTTTACCCTGTTTAAGGTCCACATGCACAAACTGTCCTGCAGAAATAATTCCTTCGGAACCGTTATTAATCTTGTAATAATAGGTATTAGGGGTAGGATTATCTACTAAGTAATAATTTTTCTTAGCTAAAAAGAAGAAGTAAATCCCAAAGGCCATCATAAACACCACAACAGCAATCGCTAAACCTTTTAAAGATGGATTATTTTTCATAGATTGTAAAGTACAATTTTTGCAAATTTAATAATATTTTTAATTCTTTCTTATTAATATTAATTATTAACTTTGCGTCTTTAAAAAAAATCATTTAAACGAATGCCGAATACGATCATTATTGGTTCTGGATCTTATATTCCTAATAGAGTTATTAGAAGCGATCACTTCATGGATTCTGAGTTTTATACGGATGAAGGTGAAAAAATTGAGAAACCGAACGAAGAAATCATTTCAAAATTTGTAGAAATTACAGAGATTGAAGAGCGTAGATATATTGAAGATGACAATTCTAACTCTCGAATTGGTTACGAAGCATCTAAAATTGCTATTGAAGATGCAAAAGTAAATCCGGAGGAAATAGATTACATCATTTATGCAAGTAATTTTGGTGAAGTGAGTAAAGCCGGTCTTGTAAACTTTATGCCAACAATGGCAGCAAGAGTGAAAAACCACTTAGGCATCAAAAACAGAAAATGTATTACTTATGACATGATCTTCGGATGTCCGGGATGGGTGGAAGCAATGATTTTAGCTGATAATTTAATTAAAGCTAACGTTGCCAAAACAATTCTTGTTGTTGGAAGTGAGACGTTAAGCCGTGTTACAGATCCTTATGACAGAAATAAAATGATTTTTGCAGACGGAGCCGGAGCGGTTGTTGTAAAAGCTACTGACGAAGAAAACGTAGGAATTATCGCTCACAATACAATTTGTGATAATGGTCCTGAGCTTGACTATCTGGTAAGCGGATGTTCTCTGAACAAAGAAGCTGATCAAGATAAGTTTTACATCAGAATGCTGGGAAGAAAAATTTATGAGTACGCTCTTAAAAATGTTCCCGTAGCAGTAAAAGAAACTATTGATGATGCCGGACTTTCTATTGAAGATATTGATAAAGTATTAATTCATCAGGCAAACGCTAAAATGGATTATGCAATGATAGAAAGGCTTCACAGGCTTTATCATGTTAAAGATTACAATCACTCTATCTCTCCTATGACGATCCAGAAGCTGGGAAATTCTTCTGTTGCAACAATTCCTACATTATTTGATTTAATAATTAAAGGAAAAATGGAAGGTCATTCGTTTAAAGATAAAGGTAACATTGTTATGGCTTCGGTTGGTGCCGGAATGAACATCAATGCTATCGTTTATAGATTTCCTTAAAAATATTTAATTTAAAAATATAAAAAGCACAGGGAAGTTATTCTTTGTGCTTTTTTTAAACATTATTATGCAAAGAAATTTTTTATTTATTGCTGCGATCTTCTTATTTTTAGAAGTTTATATCTATCAGGCAATAAGAACGTTAACGGATAATTCTTGGATAAGAGCCGGATATTGGGTTATATCTTTGGCTGTTTACGGATTTTTCGCTTATGAAGTTTCCCACTTCCAAAGATCAGACAGAAGTACGGTGAGGGCGCAAATCATGATCTCGTTATTTTTAATCTTTATTTTACCTAAAATTTTCATCGTTCTGTTTTTGTTGATTGATGACATTTTCAGAACGGGAGGTTATTTAATCGGACTTACCAGGCCAACTGAGAACTTTTTCCCGGAAAGAAGAAAGTTTCTAAGCATTATGGGACTTGGTTTAGGAGGTGTACTTTCGGCATTATTTATTGATGGAATCACTTTCGGAAAATACCGTCACAAAGTAAGAAGAGTGAGAATAAATTTCACCAATCTTCCGAAAAGCTTTAAAGGCTATAAAATCATACAAATCTCAGACGTTCATAGCGGAAGTTTCTCGGATCCGAGTAAACTGGAACATGCGATTGATTTAATTAATGAACAAAATCCTGATTTAGTTCTATTCACAGGAGATATGGTAAATAATATCGCGGATGAGTTCAAGCCGTTTATTCCTTTATTTTCAAAAATTAAAGCGAAAGATGGCAAGTTTGCCGTGCTTGGAAACCACGATTACGCAGATTATGTAACATGGAATTCATTAGATGCTAAAAAGAAAAATCTTGATACCCTAATCGATTATGAGAAACAAGCCGGTTTTGATATGCTTCGAAACGAGCATAGAGTAATTGAGAAAAATGGCGAGAAAATTTATATTCTGGGTGTTGAGAACTGGGGATTAAAACCTTTCCCTCAATTTGGAAAGTTAGATGACGCCTTGAAAGGAGTTCCGGAATCAGCAACAAAAATATTAATGAGCCACGACCCTACTCATTTCGATTACGTGGTTAAAAAGCACCCGATAGATGTTCATTTGACACTTTCTGGGCATACCCATGGAATGCAGTTCGGTTTAGATTTAAAAAATATAAAATGGTCGCCTGTACAATACCGCTACCCAAAATGGGCTGATTTATATGAAAGTGAAGGGAAAATGCTTTATGTAAACAGAGGCTTTGGCGTTTTAGGTTATCCCGGAAGAGTTGGAGTTTTGCCGGAAATTACGCTTTTTGAATTGGCTTAATTTTTAAACACGAATAACTCTAATTTTTTGCACGAATAACACAAATAATCTTAATCTAAAAAGTTTTAGAGAGTTTTTTTAAACGCAAAGATTTTATTTTGAACATTATATTAAGTGAGCAATGATGAATCAACTCATTGATTTGATTAAGCTATCGTTTAAGCTTCGCGAAGCAAATTTATTTGCCTTTGCTTTCTAAAAATCAACGGCTTTAATAATTAAATCTTTGCGTTTAAATAAATTTTCTAAATACAAAGACATTATTTCTTTTATAAGTTTAAAACACAAACATCTGTGCAAATCTGTGAAATCCGTGGGAAAATAAAAATCTAAAAAATATAATCTTTCATACGAGAAGTCGCCATGTCATTCTCGTTGATCCAGGTAAGGAGGGCATCTAATTTGTCCTCCATTTTTCTGCCCGAAAATAAGCTTCTGTAATACGGAATATCAAACTGATATTTCTTGAAATCGGTGAACTGCCAAGAATTAAGATAGATCAAAACAAAGTCGTCATTCTTCAATGTTTCAAAAACCATATTTCTGTAATATTTCATCGGTAAGATCTGAAACATAAAATCATTATACGGCAGTTGAAAGTAAGGTGAAATACTTTCCGGAATAATACTTAATCCATCCTCTTCTGTGATCTCTGTATTTCTTTTTAGACGCTTAAAAGGAAAAAGAATATTCGCATTATCAATATTGGAAACATAATTAAATTCCAACAATTTTAAACTTTCCTGAGGTTGCTTAAAATCTTTTTGTCGGATTCCGCGGATTTGTTTTTCGAGAAAATCCTGTGTATTTTTTTTAACATCTTCAATTTCCTGAAGACTCGAATTTTTATTATAAAAAGCAATTTCATGCCCTTGGGATGAAATTGCTTTTATTAAATTTTTAAGTTTTTCGGCGATAGAAATCTCCACAAAAAAACTTGCTTTTACATCATGAATATCTAAAATTCTTAGAATAGCTTTTGTATTATCTTCCGTAATTTTTAATCTTTCTTCATCAGTAATCTGAAGACCATTTTTAGCCTCGGCTTCAATATTGATGATGTTAAAAGTGAATAATATCATTTAAACTAAGTTTTAGATAGAATTTATATTCAATTAATAATCAGATGTTAAAATATATTTTAATTAAAGTTTAACTTTAGATAAATTAATCTTTACCTAATTTCACTTTAAGATTCTTGATCATGTCTTTTGACATTTCAGAAATTCCGAAATCGTACGTCAATCCCCAATCTTTTTTCGCTACAGAATCATCAATTGATGCCGGCCAAGAATCAGCAATTGCCTGTCTAAAATCTGGTTTATAATCGATCTCAAAACTTGGAATTTCTTTCTTAATTTCTTCTGCCAATTCTTTTGGAGTGAAAGACATTCCACCCAAATTATAAGACGAACGAACCGTCAAACTTTCTTTTGGAGCTTCCATTAATTTCAATGTTGCGTTGATCGCATCATCCATATACAACATCGGCATTCCTGTATTTTCAGAAATGAAACTTGTGTATTTTCCTTCTTCAATTGCTTCATAAAAAATCTCCACAGCGTAATCTGTAGTACCTCCACCTGCCGGAGTTTTCCATGAGATCAATCCCGGATATCTGATACTTCTTACGTCTACTCCATACTTATCGAAATAATATTCGCACCATTTTTCACCCGCCATTTTAGAAATTCCGTACACCGTTGTAGGATTTAAAACAACATCCTGAGCTACATTTTCTTTAGGAATTCCTTTCCCGAAAACAGCAATAGAACTTGGCCAGAATATCTTTTTAAGAAGACCTTCTTTTGCCATTTCACAAAACTGAAGAAGAGGTTCAAGATTTAATTTCCAAGCGAAAATTGGCTGCTTTTCAGAAGTTCCTGACAATAATGAAGCCAAATGATAAACAGTTGTAATGTCGTAATCTTTAATAACCTGCTTTACCAACTGTGTATTTGTAACGTCCATTCTTTCATAATGACCCGCGGCAGTAATGCCTTTTTGCCATCTGTCTAGTCCAGAAGCCACTACATTTTCTGCACCGTGAATCTCGACAAGTCTATTCGTAAGCTCGGTGCCGATCTGTCCCAAAGCACCCGTAATTAGTATTCTTTCCGTATAGGATTCCATTTTTACTTTTTTATTATGATGATCAAAAGCAAAAATAGAAATTTTAGACCCTATTCTAAAACAAAATTGTAAATTCGATTATAATTTTTAAAAATGAAAAAGTTAATTATTTCGATCATTCTGTTTTCTCATTCGGTTTCAGCACAATACACCGATATCAACATTGTAAAAGAAGTTAAAGTTAAAAATAAAGGAGTCGTTGTTTCCGCGCATCCTCTGGCTAGTGAAGCTGGAGCAAAAATCTTAAAAATGGGTGGAAATGCCTATGACGCAATCACGGCTACACAATATGCTCTTGCCGTTGTTTATCCACAAGCAGGAAACATCGGTGGTGGTGGATTTTTAGTTGGAGTAAAAAGTAACGGAGAAAAATTTACTATCGATTATCGCGAAACAGCCCCAAAAAAGGCTTCGAGAGACATGTATCTTGATAAAAATGGTAAAGCAAACACAGATTTATCCCAAAACGGAAGACTGGCAGTTGGAATCCCGGGAAGTATTGCCGGATTTTTCGCGACTTTAAAATATTGTAAACTTCCTATGAATCAAATCATTCAGCCTGCAATTGATTTGGCCGAAAAAGGGTTTGCAATTACCGATCAGGAAGCTACAATGCTGAATTCACAGAAAGAATACTTTCAAAAACACAATAAATCATCAATCCTTTTTGTAAAAGAAACTCCTTGGAAAGGTGGAGATCTATTGGTACAGAAAGAATTAGCAGAGACTTTAAAACTTATTCAAAAATTAGGAGCCAAAGGATTTTATGAAGGAAAAACCGCTGATCTTTTGGTTGCCGAAATGAAAAAAGGAAACGGAATCATCACTTTAGAAGACTTAAAAAACTATAAAGTTGCCGAAAGAAAAGCTTTGGAATTCGATTATAAAGGAAGTAATGTTGTCACGATGCCTTTACCTTCAAGCGGAGGGGTTCTTTTAGCTCAAATGTTGAGAATGGCCGCTTTTGAAAATTTAGAAAAGTATCAGCAAAACTCCACTCCCGCTGTACAGATCATGGTGGAAGCAGAAAGAAGAGCTTATGCAGACAGAGCCGAATATATGGGAGATCCAGATTTTATTGAAGATAAAACGTCTTATTTGATCTCTGAAAACTATCTAAAAAACAGATGGAAAAGCTTTAGTTTTAATAAAGCAACTCCAAGTTCAGAGGTTGGAAAAATCATTAAACAACCTAAAGAATCAACAGAAACTACCCATATTTCAGTTATTGATAAAGACGGAAATGCAGCAGCAGTAACCACAACTCTTAACGGGTATTACGGCAGCAAAGTATTAGTAACAGGCGCAGGTTTCTTTTTAAATAATGAAATGGATGATTTCTCGGTAAAACCAGGCGTTCCCAATATGTTTGGAGCTGTGGGTGGAGAAGCCAATTCTATCCAGCCTAACAAAAGAATGCTTTCTTCTATGACCCCGACCATTATTCTGAAAAATGGAAAACCTTATATGGTGGTTGGAACTCCTGGTGGAACCACAATTCCGACCTCAGTTTATCAATCTATTGTTGATGTTGTGGATTTTAAATTAAATGTCAATATTTCTGTGAATGCTCCTAAATTCCATCATCAATGGCTTCCTGAAACCGTTTCAGTAGAAAATAATTTCCCAGAATCAACCATTTCAGAATTAAAAGCTAAAAACTATGTTGTCGAAAAAATAAAACAAATTGGTAAGACAGAAATGATTGTTATTGATGATAACGGAACGATTCACGCTGTTGCGGATGGCCGTGGAGATGATTCTGTTGCGGTGGAATGATTTTAATTTTTTAAACAGTAAATGATATCAAACCTTATAGGTTTTAAAAACCTATAAGGTCTAATTAAAGGTTCAAAATTATTGCAATCAGTTTCGGCGGGGCTTTCAGCCCCACCGAAACTTTTCATGACTTTTATCATCTGTAAAGATAAATTTCCTTAATTTTCCACCTTTAAAATCATAAACTTTTCCTTTTGAAAGCAAAAAAAATCTATCAGCAGCTTTATTTTCAGGTTATTATAGCAATAATTGCAGGTATTATTTTAGGCAGATTCTATCCTGAATTGGGTGAGAAAATGAAACCTTTGGGCGACGGATTCATTAAATTAGTGAAAATGATTATTGCTCCCGTAATTTTCATCACGCTTACATTAGGAATCGCTCACATGACAGATTTGAAAAAAGTGGGAAGAATTGCCATAAAAGCAATGATTTATTTCTTTACTTTTTCAACATTGGCTTTAATTATAGGTTTAATTGTTGGAAATATTTTACAGCCGGGACATGGTTTAAATATTGATCCCGCTACTCTATCAGGTGACGTTTCTCAATATCAGCAAAAGGCTCATGAAACTACTTTAACAGGTTTCATGATGAATATTATTCCCGAAACTTTGTTTAGTCCGTTGGTTGGGGAAAACATTTTGCAGGTTCTTTTGGTTGCTATTTTAATGGGAACTGCCTTGGTTTTAACCAAAGAAAAAAGTCAGAAAATAACGGATTTTTTACAGGATCTTTCTACTCCGATCTTTAAAATTGTTCATATGCTGATGAAATTGGCGCCAATCGGAGCTTTCGGAGCAATGGCTTTTACTATCGGAAAATATGGACTGCACTCTGTTTTAAACTTAATCTTTTTAGTCGGAACATTTTATATTACCTCTGCCCTTTTTGTGGTTTTAGTCTTAGGTGCTGTAGCGTGGTACAATGGTTTCAGTATTTTCAAATTAATGTATTATCTGAAAGAAGAACTGCTGTTGGTCTTAGGAACGAGCTCATCAGAATCAGCACTTCCGGGAATAATGGAAAAGCTTGAAAAAGCAGGCTGTTCAAGAGCAATCGTAGGCTTAGTAGTTCCGACGGGTTACTCTTTCAATCTTGATGGAACCAATATTTACATGACGCTAGCTTCATTATTTATTGCTCAGGCTTTAAATATTGATCTTTCAATTGAGAAACAATTAATCTTACTTTTAGTTGCGATGTTAAGTTCAAAAGGAGCTGCGGGAGTTACGGGAGCAGGATTTGTGACTTTAGCAGCAACATTAGCCGTAGTTCCTGAAATTCCGATTGCGGGAATGACTTTGATTCTTGGAATAGATAAATTCATGAGCGAATGCCGTGCTTTAACGAATGTTATCGGAAATTCTGTTGCAACGGTGGTAGTTGCCAATTGGGAAAAACAATTGGATAAAGATCAGTTACAATACTGTCTTGATCACCCGAACGAGATCGAGAAGAAATTGGAGGTTTGATTTTTTAGGAGCTTAATCCCGCTTTCCACTATATCTTTTTCGCCAGCTCTTTTTTTCAAAGCCATTTTCAGAAAAAGGATGTCGTTGCAATCGGGGCTAGGATTTCAGGGATGGTGACTTCGGGAGCCTCAGCCACCAGGGAATTTTTGTATTTCAAAGTATAATTTCACTATTAAATAATCATATGCTTTGTCATTCCGTAGGAATCTAAACAAGGATTTTTACAATTCGATTTCTACAAAATAAGTCTAGATTCCTCCGGAATGACAAACTTTGCATTAATGTGAAATTTTTCTTAGAGATTGCTTCGTCGCTTCGCTCCTCGCAATGACCTACACTAAAATATTCAAACTTGAAGGCTGAACTTTCACGTGAATTGGCGACTTTATTTTGTTGAATTCTCCGTCCAAATGCCAGTTTTTGGTATTTACTTTAAATTCAATCTCTGAGACAGGAAGATAAGTTACATAACTGTCATCTTTCAATCTTTTTGTAAACATTCGGAAAGCGAAAAGAGCCGAATAGGTCAGCGGAAATTTTTTAACTAAAACCATATCTACCAAACCATCACTTTTACTCGCGTTTGGAGCAATATAGGCATTATTACCGAACTGACGGGTGTTGGCGATATTCAGCATTAGATATTTCCCGTTGTATTGCTGATATTTTTCATCAGCAAACTTCACTTTAATCGGTTTGTAATTAAAGAAAGTTTTAAGTGAAACTTTAATGTAATTTTTGAATCCACGATCGGTTTTTTCAAATTCTTTAACAACTTTTCCATCGAAACCTGTTCCTGAAACATTGATAGAAAGTCTTTCGTTAACCGTGAATGTATCTATTTTTCTGGAATTTCTTGCTTTAATCTTCTCTAAAAGCTCATCTAAATTCTTGCTGAATTTTGTTTCATTGGAAAACCCGTTTCCTGAACCTGCTGGGAAAATAGCCAGAATTTTTTCTGTACTGATAAGATTTTTTGCTACCGTAGAAATCGTACCATCCCCACCAATTGCCACAAAAATATCGACTTTATCAAAGTTATTTTGAATAAAATCATCTGTTCCCTGAATAGATTCTGAAACATAATACAGCGGATTTCCAACCTTTTTTATCAGTTCATTAAGAAATGGCTGGTAATTTTTCTTGGCCGAAAAAGGATTGATGATAAAAGCTACTTTTTCCATTGGTACAAAAGTAAAAAATTGTGCTGTTATTGGGAAGTATTTTAAAATTATTTAATTATAATTCAATAATAACCTTTATTTAATATTCATTCGGTCTTTAAACTCAAGGTTCAAAGTTCCACCCAAATCATTCCAGGAAACAGGAATTATAATATCACCGATTGAATATCCTTTTTTGATTTCATCCTTATTATAGTGAAAATACAGATTATTTTCATCGAAATAAAAATTTTTCGCTATCGGAATCTTCTCTGCTAACAACGCATTATATTCCACAACATCATATTTTTTCATCTGCTGCATCATGGTCGTTTTATTGATATTAACACCTAATATTTCAGATAGTTTGTCTTCCGAAATAGATGTAATATCATGAAGTGTCAGTTTTTTATGATCAATGAGGTCAAAAACCTTTTCAGAATAGTTATAATAATTGCAGGTTCCTCCAACGAACAGACTTTCGTAGTATTGTATGTGCAAATATTCGTTTTTATTGAATTTAAGATTCATTTGAGAGGTTTTTTCCCACTTTTGAAGTTGTTTTAAATGAATTAACTTATTCGAGCTATTAATTTTTGAATATAATTCGTTCTTTTTTGTTTCCAAATATTTTTTTAAACCTTCTTTGGAAAAATCTTGAATATCATCTTTTGCATAAATAGAATGAAGCAGTTTTTGATCTTTTAAAGTTGGAAAAACCAATAATTGTGAAGAATATTTCACTGTAATTGAGTCAAGAAGCTTTGTAAAATCTTCTTCAATAACAGAATCAATAGTAAAATTTACAGGAATAGAAGCCTGTATATGTTTATTTTTAAAGCCAATCTCTTTACAGGAGAAAAACATTAAAAATAATAAAGCGCTCAAAATAATACCTGCATTTTTCATACATCTGTGTTTGCTTCTATAGGTCAAAAAATGTTCCAAAGAAAAAAGCTCCCTGTAAAGGAAGCTTTGATATTATTTAATTTTCATTCTATTTTTGAATTCCGGATTTAAAGTTCCGTTCAACTCCGCCCATGAAATTGGGATGATAATATCTCCCGCTGCAAAAGCCGTTATTTCATAAGGACTGTAGTGAAAATACAGGTTTTTGTCATCAAAATAAAAGTTATTGCTTGCCGGAATTACATCTACTAAAAGCATTTCCGAATTATTAACTTTTCCGTTTTCATCCGTTGTACCACTATTTATTTTATTGATATTCTTCATTAACAATGCCTCAAGTTTATTTTTTGGTATTGATGTAATATCTTTCAACTCAACTTTTTTGTTGTTTTTCAGATCAAAAACTCTTTCATTAAAGCCATAATTATCATGCGCTCCACCTTCATATGAACCCCATATATATTGAATATGCATGAAATCATTTACATTAGATTTAAGATTCATAGAAGAACTTGTGTACCATTCCTGAGAATATGTTATGTCAGAAATAAAGTCTTTTGAATCTTTTTTAATTGAATTATAAAATTCGTCTTTCTCTTTTTTCAGTAAAGTTTCAATTCCATTTTTAGAGAAATCGCTTATATTTTTATTTGCAAAATAAATACTGTCTAGTAACTTCTCATCCTTAATTGAAGGGAAAACAAGCATTTTTGAAGTATATTTTAACTGTAAAGAATCACTAAGCTTGATAGAATCATTCACTTTTACAGAATCTACAGCAAATTTTTCTGGTTGAGGAACTTCTGTTTTTTCGCCTGCAGTATTCGTCGTTTCCGTTTTCTTACAAGCCAAAAAAATAAAGAAAGAAGATAATGCTAAGACAGCAATTGTATTTTTCATATTTCAATTTTCCTATTAAATACAAAAACCATTCAAAAAATGAATGGTTTTGCGATTATTTTAAAAATATATTTAATATTCAAATCAAACACCAGTTAAAACACTGTATATCAATATACTATTTCTTAATCAAACTTATAACCTGATTTTCACTTTTTGAAGCTACACCCCAAATTTGCTTAAATGCAGGGTAATAATCTTTAGGATAATCTGCACTTTTAACAGCTGTTGTCGAGATAATTTCAAGTGTATTTCCTTTTTGCTCAATTACATAACTGTAGGCAACTTCTTTGTCATCAGTAACGATTTTTTTAGTTTTTGGAAGCTCTTCAATTGTATATCCTTCGGGAATTTCCAATACAACTTTTTTCACTTTTGTATATGGAGAAATAAAGTCAATCGTGTACTTTCTTTCCTCTGTCTGATCAAACTCATTTGAATTTTTGTTTAAAAATAACATCGGATTAATAATCATTTTCTTACCTACTTTATCAATAAGATTATCTGAAGAGAATTTCATTGTACTTTCAAAATCACCGTTTTCAAGCACTTTAGAATCGATTCCCGTAAAATCTATTGCGAAATTTTCTTTGTATTGTTTTTTGTACTTATCATTATTATCGTCATAACTTTCTTTAGCAAACATAGCGTAAGTTCCGGTATCTTTATCAGAATATGTTCCTGAAATACTTCCATCTTCATTAATCTTTGCATTGGCCGTAAGATAAGTAAAACTAGGTTTAGCATTTACCATTTGTATCTGTTTTACCTTATCTTTTGACAATAAAATGCCTAAATTATTCCAATCTCTTGGAGGCAACTGATCTATAGAAGATTGCTTAGCAGTCGCATCATAAACATGCAAACCATCTTTTGTTTCAATAGATGCAATCACAAAATTCATATTAGAAATGTTAGGAGATGCAAGATTGATCAAACCATTATTTACGGTAGAAATAACAACCGGATCAGCTTTAATACCAGCTTCACGAAGCATCATAACAAGAAAAAGATTGATTTCGGCTCCGTTTCCTGTTTTTGTTTCTAAGAGTTTTTTGATTCCATCTTCTGTGTAAACACCTCTGTCATTATTCCATGTAAAAGTATTTTTCACATGATTAAAAATAGCATTTGCCTTTTCTGTTTCGTTTTTTATATTTGAAATTTCGGCAGGCATAATTTCTTTTGCCAACTTTGTTTTTTTAAGCTCACCACCAAAATATTCATTTTCATACAATCTGTCCTTGATTTGCTCCCAAGATGAGGAATAAAGTTGTAATTGTCCAAAATTCGTTGAGTTTAATTCTGCGCTTATTTTTGTTCTATAATTTCTATCATTTTTAACAAATTTTTCAGCTTTAAAACCTTTCAAATTTTCATATCCAAATCTATACGTTCTATATTGCGTTCCATATAAATTCTTTTCTTCAACCATTCTATGTTTGGGACTCAGTGAACCTGTGTAATTGATGTTATATGAAATGTTTAAAGGACTGTCCAGCACATATTCTGTATACAATGAAGGCGTATCACCTTCTATAAATATTTCGGGTATAGCAAACAAAAATGGTGAAATAACTTCATACTGATATTCAATTATAGATCCATTTTTCACATTTGGAAATGCAAATTTGTTGATCGTAAGATATTTATTTTCTTTGCTTTTATATTTTGAGCTTTTTTCAACCTTTGTGGGAACTGTAACTCCGTTTTCCAGATTGTATGTAAATGCTTTTATTTTATTCAGCTTTTCTTCGTTACTTCCGTTTTTATATAGAGAAATTTCAAGATTCAACCAATCTTCGGCCTTATCTTTATCATAGATCTTAACTCTGTAAAAAGCTTTTATATGAAGGTCTCTAGTGGTAGCATCAATCATAAAATGCTGAGATTTATATAAAATTTCTGCAGGAGCATTTTCATCTAAGGTTGATTTTTGCTTTGATAAATCTGCATCATTAAACTTTGGAGGGTCTAGAAATTCGTGTTTTTGAGCATCAATAAAAACAAAATTTATTGAGCAAAAGGCTATTAATAATATTTTCTTCATGTTTAGATCTTAGTAATTAAAATTTTTGAGTTATCGTTATTTATAGTTTTCTTTCTGAAATTGATATAATCGTTGTATTTCTCTTTTGGAAAAATGCCTTTATTGATACGGATTTTTCTGCTTACTTTCAGCTCAGATCCATTTTTCACAAAGCTTAATTTGTACGTTCCGAATTCAGAAATAAGGTTTACATCATTAGGAACTTCGTCTATTTTGAAGCTGTTTGGAATCGTAAAATTAATTTCATATTCATCTTCAAAAGATTGTCCGATTTCAAAAGGCAGTTCCCTGTTTTCTTCTGTTTTATAAATACTATTTGAAAATATCGGCACAGCTCTGAAAATCATACTACTTCCAGCATTCTTGGAATAATTAGTAGCCTTAAAATCAACATTATAGGTTGCAAAAGCATTATCACGATCGTTAATGAAGTTTTTCATTTCCGCTTTCTCGCAATTCAAAACATCTAATTGTTTTTTTATTGCTTCATTCTTTTCTTTTGGAGATAAATTGGAAAATCCCAAATTATAATCATACTGACTTCCTGTATAAGTAAATTCACCTACGCCCGTTAAACTGTTATCTTCATTAAGCTTAACTTTTAAAATCTGCTTCTCTCTGTTTTTATCAGCCGAAGAAGCCGGAGTATTGATAAGTTCAATACCGTCCTTTTTAATTGAAAGAACATTTCTATCCGTTGTACTATAACTTAAATGATTGAAAGCCATCTGCTGAGAGGTATTTTCAAGCCAAATATTTCCTTTTTCTGTAGGAACCATTAAAATGGCATGATTTCCACCCATTTTAGGAAAATCAGGATCAAAAGAAATATCAGAAGTACTTGAATTAATTACCGAATAATAAGATGGAATACCCGCCTCATCAAGAAGCGTCTTCATATAATTGGTAAGACCTTTACAATCTCCATACCCTTTTTTAGCAACCTCATCAGGAAGCATTGGCTGCCATCCCCCAATTCCTAAGGCAACAAATATATATCTTGTTTTTGCCTGCATATACTGATAAAGTTTTTTCACCTTTTCTTCCGTAGAACCTTGTAGATTAAGGCTTGCTACCTCAGCTTTAATAGTTGGTGTAGAAACGGAAACCGGCTGCAAGATACTGTTGTAATACCATGAACCGAAGTCTGACCAGGTTGTAAGATTTCCCTGTTTTCCTTCAAGGTTAAATTTAGCCAATGAAAAACTTACTTTCGGTAATATTTTTTCAGGTTGTGGAAGTAAATTAATTTCATCAATTGCAGGAACATTTTTATAAGTATACACTTTTTCTGTTCCGTTATTATTTTCTATTACTGAAGTGTAATTATATTTTGAAGGATAAATTTTTGTTCTAAGATCGATACCAGATTTGTTAATAATCTTAAACTGTTTCTCTTCAACAGATGTATTTGTGCTTGAAAAAGGTGTGAAATCTGGTATAAAAACTGTGTTTTCATCAGTAATCTGATAAGAATATTCAATCGTGTACGGATATTGAACTGGGGTATAAGTTAAACTTAGAAATCTACTATCAGAATAGAAAACTCCTTGTGAATTATTTGCATAATCACCAAAATCAGACTTTGAGTATGATTTTATTTTCTTTCCGGATTCATCGTAAACTATTACTTTAACATCAGAAATCTGATCACCTTTTTCGTATGCAATATTAACAACCGCTTTCTCATCACCATCTTTAGTAAGAACCGTAATGGCTCTATTATATTGATACTTTACATCATCAATTTTATTGATTTGAATTGTTGTAAAGTCTTTTCGAACCACAACATCTGCATTTTTCTTTAAATTCTCAGGAATTGCCGAAGCAGGGTAAGTTTGTGCGTAGTAAAGGGACGCTATAGAGCAAGCCCCAATACAAAGTATTTTCATCATAGTTATTAAAATTATGCAAAAGTAGTAAAATCTTAATAAATGTTAAAATTAATTTTTCAAAATTAAAAAGACTTCACTTTTGAAGTCTTTTTAATCAATATCTAAAATATATTACTTCAATCTTTTTACAGAGAAAAAGGTTAATGAATTATTACCATTTATGGTTGATAAACCTCTCATTAATAAAACAGGAGTATTACTTGTCTGTTGACCTATGTAAAACGAATACGTTTTAGAAGCTAATAAATCCACAGATACCAGATAACTATAGTTTTTTACCTGTCCATCTAATAAATTAACCACTGTATCCAAACCGAAGGTGACCCAAGTATTATCAGTTACATTAAATATTCCGTAATATAAATTTCCATTTAATGGACCATTGCTTTGTACTTGTATTGGAAAATTCATACCAACCAAATATGTACCATCATTCTTCACTGTAAATGCATTGGTAGTTGCGGTACTCGTAAAAGTATTGTAGTTATCAATTAATTTAACAGTCATTTGACCAATAGGATTTCGATTCGTTGATCCAACACCAGCTGGATTGCTCGCACTTACAGGTATTGTCCAGTCATTAGCCAATCTCATAGACATTTCCTGTGCAACCTGTACTACACCATTGATCATGACGAGACTTCCAGTTCCGTTAGGCAGCGTATTATCGGTTCCAGGCATATATTTCCAGACATTTCCGTCAAAATAATAATTTCCGATACTTCTTACATTAACAGTTTGCCCTGCTGGTGCACTGTCTGCAGCAGTAACATAAACTTGTGCACCAGTCTGAGAAGCAGTATATGTTTTAGCTCTCAACTGATCTCCAGTTATTCTCGGAGGAATAATCCCATCTAAGCTTGAGGAATTAGCAGGTTTACCTGTAACATCTAGAGAAGCTTTTGGCGTGGGTGTATCAATACCAACTTGTGCATTTGCAATTGAAAATAAGCTAACAACAAAGGCTAGCATAAAAGTTTTTTTCATTATTTGTAGATTTATATTTTTTCATCTTTAACCAAGCTACTATCATACCACAAGCAATATTTTATTATAGATTTAAATCTATAACGCAAAATAAAAAAAGACCTCATTTCTGAAGTCTTTTAATATTTATTTAAATTATTAAGATCAATTATACATCAATCTTAGCATATTTTGCATTCTTTTCGATGAATTCTCTTCTTGGCGGAACTTCATCTCCCATCAACATTGAGAATACACTGTCTGCTTCAACTGCGTTATCAATCGTTACCTGCTTCAAGATTCTGTGCTCAGGGTTTAGTGTTGTTTCCCAAAGTTGTTCAGGATTCATCTCCCCAAGACCTTTATAACGTTGAACCTCAACACCTTTACCATCCGGAGACATGTCTAAAGTAAACTCTTCACGTTCTTTTTCGTTATAAGCATATACTTTTTTGTTTCCTTTTTTCAATAAATATAAAGGAGGTTGAGCAATATAAATGTATCCATTCTCAATCAATTCTTTCATAAATCTAAAGAAGAATGTAAGAATCAATGTAGAAATGTGAGAACCGTCAATATCGGCATCGGTCATGATTACAACTTTGTGGTATCTTAACTTAGCCATATTCAAGGCTTTACTGTCCTCTTCAGTTCCTACAGAAACTCCAAGAGCAGTATAGATATTCTTGATTTCTTCGTTATCGTATACTTTATGAAGCATAGATTTTTCAACATTCAAAATCTTACCTCTTAATGGTAAAATTGCCTGAAAATGTCTGTCTCTACCTTGTTTCGCTGTTCCACCTGCTGAATCTCCCTCCACTAGGAATAGTTCAGATTCTGCCGGGTCTTTAGATGAACAGTCAGATAA
Organism: Chryseobacterium sp. GW823-FHT05E08; assembly: GCF_058795655.1. Taxonomy (NCBI): domain Bacteria; kingdom Pseudomonadati; phylum Bacteroidota; class Flavobacteriia; order Flavobacteriales; family Weeksellaceae; genus Chryseobacterium; species Chryseobacterium sp. GW823-FHT05E08. Next base: position 192,055 of record NZ_JBXAHY010000005.1, read on the forward strand.
TTTTCCCGGAAGTCCAGAACCACCCATTGGTGATTTTCTCTGAACCATTTCACGAGCTTTTTTTGCTGCCTGTCTAGCTTTTGCTGCTAAAACAACTTTCTGAACGATAATTTTTGCTTCGTTAGGATTTTCTTCCAAGAAGTTTGAAAGCATTTCCCCTACAATTTTATCAACCGCACCGGAAACTTCAGAGTTCCCTAATTTAGTTTTTGTCTGGCCTTCAAACTGAGGTTCCATTACTTTTACAGAAATCACGGCTGTTAATCCTTCACGGAAGTCATCACCTGTAATTTCTACTTTTTCTTTAGCAGGAATACCTAAATCATCAGCATATTTCTTCAAAGTTCTCGTCAAAGCACGTCTAAAACCTGCCAAGTGAGTACCACCTTCATGCGTATTGATATTGTTTACATAAGAGTGAAGATTTTCGCTGAATGACGTGTTATAACGCATCGCCACCTCAACAGGAATATCGTCTCTTTCTGCTTCCATGAAAATTACGTGCTCCATAATAGACTCACGGTTTCCATCGATATATTCTACAAATTCTTTTAATCCACCTTCAGAATGGAAAATTTCTGTTGGGAAAGATCCGTCTTCGTTGGGTTCTCTTTCATCGATAAGAGTGATTGTGATTCCTTTATTAAGGAAAGCCAATTCTCTTAATCTTGTTGCAAGAGTATCATAGTTGTAAACAGTTTCCTGGAAGATCGTAGCATCTGGCTGGAAGAAAACGTCTGTTCCTCTTTCGTCGGTAGTTCCTATCTCAGCAACATCTGCCAATGCCTTTCCTTCTGAATATTTTTGTTGATACAATTTACCGTTAAGACTTACTGTAGCAACCAATAAAGTTGAAAGTGCGTTCACACAAGAAACCCCAACTCCGTGAAGACCTCCGGAAACCTTGTAAGAATCTTTATCAAATTTTCCTCCTGCTCCAATTTTGGTCATTACAACCTCCAGAGCAGATTTTTGTTCCTTTTCGTGGAAATCTACAGGAATACCTCTCCCGTTATCTTTTACAGAGATACTTTCTCCGTCATGAATTGTTACCTTAATAGTATCACAGTATCCTGCTAAAGCCTCATCAATAGAGTTATCTACTACTTCATAAACCAAATGATGAAGACCTCTTACTCCTACATCACCAATGTACATAGAGGGTCTTAGTCGAACGTGTTCCATCCCTTCTAAGGCTTGGATACTGCTAGCTGTATATTGTTTTTGACTCATATTAAATATTAAAATCTTGCTATATGCAAAGACCTACAAATATCGTGATTTTTTTCGATTTATCAAAGTTAAAAAGAGCCAAAAAAAGCAAGGATTTCCAATATAAACAGCCCTGAAATTTTAAATTGAAAAGAAACAAAGTTATAGCAATTTCCAGACAGGCCTTACTGTTTTAAATCATATTAAACATCAATAATTAATGCTTAAATTTATTTACTCAAAAATTGATTATTATGGACGATTTTCTTGCAGCTCGTGCACAAATGGCCATATCCTTAGGTTTTCATATTGTTTTTGCCTGTGTCGGTATGGTTATGCCTTTTTTAATGGCTTTTGCCCACTGGAAATATCTAAAGACCAATAATGAAATCTATAAAGGTCTTACAAAAGCCTGGAGCAAAGGAGTTGCTATCTTATTTGCCACCGGAGCTGTTTCCGGGACGATGCTTTCCTTTGAATTGGGACTTCTATGGCCGGGATTTATGAAACACGCCGGACCGATTTTCGGAATGCCGTTTTCACTGGAAGGGACCGCCTTTTTTATTGAAGCCATCGCTATTGGTTTTTTCCTTTATGGATGGGATAAATTTAATAAATGGTTCCATTGGTTTTGCGGATTTTTAGTTGGCTTAAGTGGTTTAGCGTCAGGAATTTTGGTTGTTGCGGCTAATGCGTGGATGAATTCCCCGTCCGGTTTCGATTATATTAATGGACAATACGTCAATATAGACCCTATAAAAGCAATGTTTAATGATGCTTGGTTTCCGCAGGCTTTACACATGACGGTTGCGGCATTTTGTGCGACAGGATTTGTGGTAGCGGGAGTTCATGCCTATTTAATCATGAAAAAGAAAAATGTAGAATTTCATACCAAGGCATTTAAAATTGCGGCTGGATTTGCATTGATTGGTGCTTTCGGTGCTCCCCTTACCGGTGACGTTGCTGCGAAATCTGTTGCGGAAAGACAACCTATTAAATTAGCCGCAATGGAAGCCCATTTCGAAACTGAAAAAGGTGCAGCTTTTGTTTTGGGCGGAATTCCTGATGAAGAAAAGGGCGAAGTAAAATATGCTTTGAAAATTCCAAAAGTTTTAAGCTTTTTGGTGAGTAATGATTTTAATTCCGAAGTAAAAGGTTTAAATGATTTCCCAAGAGATGAATGGCCGCCAATTTCCGTTGTTCATTATGCTTTTCAGATCATGATATTTTTTGGAGTTGTGATGATTTCCATTGGAGCTGTTTATTTATATGCCGTTTTCTTTAAAAAGGAATGGCTTACAAAAAATTGGTTGTTAAAAACATTTTTCTTTGCTACACCTTTCGGATATATCGCATTGGAAGCGGGCTGGACGGTAACCGAAGTTGGCCGACAACCCTGGATCATCTACGGAATTATGAGAACGGTTGACGCTGTAACTCCAATGCCGGGAATTCAGTATTCTTTTTACTTTTTTACCGCGATTTTCGTTTCGTTATCATTAATTATCATTTTCCTTTTGAGAAGACAGATACACATGGTTCCTAAATTATATGACCCAACAGACGCTCAGTTTAACGATAAAAATATGAAATCATGATCTACGTAGTTATAGGCTTTCTCTGGCTATCCATTTGCTTGTATGTGATTTTGGGAGGCGCCGATTTCGGAGCCGGAATTGTTGAGCTTTTCACAAAAAAAAGAGCCCGTGACAAAACCAAGGAAATCATGTATGAATCTATCGCACCCGTTTGGGAAGCCAATCACATGTGGCTGATTATCGCAATTGTGATCCTTTTTGTCGGGTTTCCTGAGATTTATACGACAATGTCGACCTACCTTCATATTCCATTGGTTTTAATGCTTTTAGGGATTATTGCAAGAGGTACAGCTTTTACTTTCAGACATTATGATGCGGTGAAAGATAATTGGCAGGTTTTATACACTCAAATCTTCTATTATGCGAGTCTTTTAACTCCTTTTTTCTTAGGTTTAATTGCTGCTGCAACGGTTTCCGGATCTATCAATCCTGATGCGACGACATTTTTAGATCTATATATTTTCAGTTGGTTAAATTGGTTTGGAGTCGCAGTCGGCTTATTCACAGTTTCACTTTGTGCTTATCTGGCGTCTATTTTTTCTTTGAGAGAAACAACTGACAGATTGGAATTAGGCTTAATGATCAAAAAATCAAAACAAACTATGATTTTCGTAGTAGTTACGGGAGCTCTGGTATTTTTAACGGCTTACCTTTCAGGTATTCCTTTAATAAAATGGGTTTTTTCAAAAACATTAGGAATTACCTCTATCTTTTTCGCTACTGTTGCTTTGGGCTTGATCTTAAAAGCGATGAAAAACAGGAAGTTGCTTCCGGTAAGAGCGTTGGCAGGGTTTCAAATTATTATGATCTTAGTTGCTGCAACTTATCAGCATAATCCGAATATAATTTTATTAGGAAACGGACAATATCTTTCTTTACTACAACATGTTGCCGCACCAAAAACGATTTCAGCATTAGGCTGGGCTTTGATGCTTGGATCTTTGTTTATTCTGCCGTTTTTGTTTTATTTGATGTTTTCGTTTAGTAAGTTGAGAAAATAATCGTAAATAATATAAGAATATAAACCGTCAATATTTGGCGGTTTTTTATTTGAATTCTATTTTTTAAGCAACATAACCTCCACTCTCCTATTCTTAATACGATCATTTTCCGTACGTTCAGGGTAAATTAAAGGATTAAGATGACCAAGTCCTACAGCTCTTATTCTGCTAGAATCTATTCCTTGCATTTGTAAATATTCTTTAATTGCATTAGCTCTCGTCCAGGATAGATTAAAAGTTCCTAAATCAATATCTTTACCATCAAAATTTTCGTAATCACAGCAAATATGACCTTGCAATTCAATCTCTAAGGTCGGATTATCTTTCATTATTTTGAAAAGCTGCTTAACACTTTCGTTGCCATTTGGAAGCCAGACATGACGGTTTCCGATAAAATTAACGTTGGGTAGCGAAAAAGTTTCTTTCACTTTCATTTGTGAAATATTTGTATTCAGAAAACTAGGAAATTCTTTCTGTGAAATTTCTTGTTCCTGTTCAATAAATATATCCACTCTTCTGTTTTTACCTCGCAACTCTTCTGTACTGCTATCGTTGATCTGTTTTTCATCGCCCAAACCAACAGTACTTTTCAAATTGATATTATTTTTGATTTTTTCCTGTAAATATTTACTGACTGTATTGGCTCTTTTTTCAGATAAAACCTTGTTATATCCAATGCTTCCCGAAGGATCGCAATTTCCAAAAACTCTGAATGTGAGATTGGTTTTTAATTGAGCCAGACTATCCAATTTCTTTTTAGATTCATCATTAAGTTCAGAACTGTTATGCACAAAATAAACTGATGTGAGCATTTGCGCATTAATCCCGATGAAAGAGAAAAGCAAGAGCCAAAATAGAATGAATTTCATCAGTTTTAGGTTTTGTAGAAAAACGGAAAATATCACTTTATAGTTTATTTAAAACAAAAAATCCTGAAAAATTTCAGGATTTTACACTTTTTAAATTTCGTGAATTTATTGTATTATAATAATTATTTTATTACTCAAATTTGATATAATTTCCTTCTGAAAGATCAATATTATATTTTGTTTTAAACAAAACTTTCTTTTCAGATTGGCTTGATTGAGGAATTTTCCTTTTCGTATACCCTCTAGAATTAATAGTTTCAAAACAAGTTAAAGCATTTTTTATTTCAAAATTTTCGAGAAAATCTTTATAATATTTAAACGTATTTTCTAATTGTTTATATACTTTTTTCTTATGAGTACTCAAATTAGTATTTGTTGCCTTAACTTCAATAAAATGAATTATATCGGAATTAAATAATACAAAATCACATTGCCCACCTTTTACACTCATCATAACACACTCATCATTCTGAACAAAATGATAATTCTCTTTTCCATAATTTTCTACATGAACATGAAAAATTTCATTTGCATTCACAAATAATCCTTTCTTTAAAATAGGATCATCATAAATAAACTTATGCTTTTCCAAAATCTCATTTATACATAACTTTTTTTCTGGAAAATTATTGAGAAAATTATTTATCATAAAGATAATATTTTGTCAAATTCATCCGAAAATTCATCTGAAACTTTATCTATCATATTTGATTTTATCTGGCTCAACTTATGATTCATTATTTTATATGATTTTCCATTTTTCAATTCGTAGGCATTAAAGTTTTCAGGATTAATCCAAAATTCTTTTTTAATAATTTTTTGCACTTCTTTCGGCTTTTCCTGTCCCTTCTGAAAAGCCAATAATAAATTATTAATAGAAGCCAAAATATAAGGACTATGAGTAGTAATTACCATCTTTTTTCGTTGATAATTTTTTTCTTTAATATCGAAGATATTTTTAACTAAATATTTAATAAGCTGATGTTGGGTTTTCGGATAAATATTAAGCTCAGGTTCTTCAATAACATAATTAAAATGATAATTTTCTTTTAAGGTTTTAGCATATTCTATCAACAAAATAATGGGAATTACACTCTGCATTCCTGAAGCGGATTGCAACAAATCTACTTTTTCTTCTTTATTATGATATATGTAAGAAGTTTTTCCTTCTCTTTTGTATTTAAAACTTTTATCAATGAGATTTAAAGGAACTTCTTTTACAACGTTAAGTGCTTTTTCATATTCTTGTCCGATTTCAAGAAGGTGAGAAGGAATCTGAATTCTATTATTTATCAATCCTAGTGTATTTTCAGCTATAATATGTAGAAAGTTCCTTTCTGATGGAATATATTGAGAATCGTGGAGAAAATTTACATTAAAATTTTCTTCAATAGTTTTATCAACAATTTCAAAAAAATCTTCAAAATGTTTTTCCGTAACAGCTTCATTATTACTAATTTGCTCAATAAAGCTTTCATAAAGAAAGTTTTCACGGGTTTTCCGATGTACTTTAAGGGAATACACCATACTTAATAAATGAAAATACTCTTTTACTTTTTCATTTATTACATTATTTGTTTTAAATTCTTTTATAATATGCTCTAAAATATCTTGTCTCCAATTTACTTTTTTATACCCCCCATCTTTCAGTTCAAATACAAAATCGAAACCTAGTATTTCCTTTTTTATATTTCCCTTTTTATAATATATTTCTGTTTCTTTGGTCAAAAATTCATACATCCCATAATTTCTCAATTCATCAAAAAAATCTAACTTTTCATTCTTGAGAAATTTTTCATCTTCAAAAATTGCAATTAATTTGGCCATCGTGCTTTTACCTGTAGCTTGTTTTCCAATAAGACATAAAAAATCCGTAACTACTACATCTACATCCTTTAATGGACCAAATTTTTTAACAATTAACCTCGCTTGTTGCATTCTATAAAAATAAAAAACTTTAAACCAATTTCATATAAACATTATCATCAATCTTCTCAACTTTAACCAAATTATTTTTAGTTAAAACTTTAGAAGCTTTATCCCATTTTTTACCGGAAAGTTTACTTTTTTCTTTCACTTCAGCTAGAGAAAATGCTTCTTCCTGAGTTTTTAAAATATCTAGGATCGCATTTTCATCTTCTCCCAATTCAATTTGAACAACTGCTTTTTCAGGCTTCATTTGAGGGAAGAATAATACTTCCTGAATAGATGCATTATTTGTTAAGAACATGATTAATCTGTCCATCCCGATTCCCATTCCGGAAGTTGGTGGCATACCATATTCAAGTGCTCTTAAGAAGTCTTCGTCAATGAATTGACCTGCTTCATCATCACCTTTTGCTGCCAATTTCAACTGATCTTCAAAACGTTCTCTCTGATCAATTGGATCATTTAATTCTGAATAAGCATTGGCAATTTCTTTACCGCAAACCATTAATTCAAAACGCTCAGTTAATCCTTCCTGACTTCTATGTTTCTTAGTCAGAGGCGACATCTCTACAGGATAATCTGTAATGAAAGTTGGCTGAATGAAGTTTCCTTCGCATTTTTCACCAAAAATTTCATCAATTAATTTTCCTTTACCCATTGTTTCGTTCACCTCAATTCCGATAGATTTAGCAAAATCAAACAACTCCTGCTCAGATTTTCCAGTAATATCAAAACCAGTATATTTCTGAATAGCTTCCGTCATTGAAACTCTTGCGTATGGCGCTTTGAAATCAATTTCCTGATCACCAAATTTAGCTTTCGTAGTTCCGTTCACCGCTAATGCACAATGTTCTATCATTTTTTCAGTGAAATCCATCATCCAATAATAGTCTTTGTAAGCTACATAGATTTCCATTACCGTAAATTCCGGATTGTGAGTTCTGTCCATCCCTTCATTTCTGAAGTTTTTTGAGAATTCATAAACACCGTCAAAACCACCAACAATTAATCTTTTCAGATATAATTCATTAGCAATTCTCATATATAAAGGAATGTCTAATGCGTTATGATGCGTAATGAAAGGTCTTGCAGCTGCACCACCAGGAATAGCCTGTAAAACCGGAGTTTCAACTTCGATATAGCCTGCATCATTGAAAAACTGACGCATTGCAGTGTACATTTTTGTTCTCTTTACGAAAGTTTCCTTTACGTTAGGGTTTACAATTAAATCTACATAACGCTGTCTGTATCTTAATTCAGCATCGTTGAATGCATCATGCACTACTCCATTTTCATCAGTTTTAGCCTGAGGAAGCGGACGTAAAGCTTTAGTAAGAAGCGTAAAGTTTTTAACCAAAACTGTCTTCTCGCCAACCTGAGTTGTAAATAAATCTCCTTCAATACCGATAATATCACCGATATCTAAAAGGTGTTTGTACACTTCATTATATAAAGTTTTATCTTCTCCTGTACAGATCTCGTCTCTGTTGAAATATACCTGAATTTTACCTGTAGAATCCTGCAATTCAGCAAAAGAAGCCTTCCCTTGAATTCTGCGGGACATCAATCTACCAGCGATCTTCACCTGTTTATTCTCAGAGAAATCCTGTTTTATAGACTCAGTAGTGTCTGTGATTGTATATTCATCCGCAGGGAATGCATTAATCCCCATTTCACCAAGCTTTGTAAGCTTTTCTCGTCTAATGATTTCTTGTTCTGATAATTGCATTGTAATTATTTAAAATAACGTGCAAAATTAGTGATTTTAGAATTGATGGTCAATGCCTTTTCTCAGAAATTTAGAAATATAATGGCGAATTTTCAATTAGGAATTGGGAATTTGCTTGGCAGGGAATTTATTTGTGAAGATAATTATTGATTATCAATTATTTAAATATCAATTATATTTTTTTTATAAAACTATAATTAACATTAGAACCAGTCTTTACGATTTTGCTGAGGAATAAATGTCCAAGCTAAAATCCTGCTAATTTTTTGACCTTGAGCCATATCAATCGTTTTGAAATCTACAGCTTTAACCTTCTTTAAAAGCGAAGTTAACTTATATAAATTATCTTTTTTAGAAACCAAACAAGTAAACCATAGAATTTGTGAAGAATATAGAGAACTTTCTTCGATCATTTTTGAAATAAAAGCCAGTTCACCACCTTCACACCAAAGTTCAGATTGTTGTCCTCCGAAATTGAGAAGAGGTTTTTGCTTTTTCGATTTGCTGATATTTTTTGTTTTTCTGATGTTTCCTTTCATCGCCGATTCTTCAGAATCATGAAAAGGAGGATTACACATAGAAAACGTAAATTTATCTTTTGAGCCTAGAATATTTTTAAAGATAAAATGAGAATCTGGCTGTTGTTTTAATTGAATAACAGATGATAAATCACGATTATGATCTAAAATCTGTTGTGCATTTTTTAAAGAATCTTTGTTGATATCCGTTCCCAACATTTTCCAACCATAAGATTTGTGAGCTATTAATGGATATACAAGATTAGCACCTGTTCCAATATCCAAACCATTTACAGAAACTCCTGTTGGTATTTCTTTTTTTTCTTCGGCTAATAAATCGGCAATATAATGCACATAATCTGCCCTTCCGGGAATTGGCGGACAAAGATTAGCATCAGGAATATCCCAATTCTTGACTTGATAAAAGTGTGATAATAAGGCTTTATTGAGTAGTTTAACCGCCTTTGGAATACTAAAATTAATGGTTACCGTTTGATAAGCATTAACAAAAACATACTGTTTCAGCTCTGGCACGCAGGAAATGAGCTTATCAAAATCATAAGGATCACGATGCAGATTTCTTGCGTGCAGACTGAGTTTTTCAGTAGTCATATTTATTTTTTCTGACTTAAAATATATTCTACCATCTTTTTAGCATCTTCTTTAGACACCTGTGGATGGGGCGACATTGGAACACCTCCCCAAACTCCGCTTCCGCCTTCTATAATTTTGGAAGCCAGCAATTCAATATCTTTTTGAGAATATTTCTCTGCTATTTCCTTATAAGAAGGTCCTATCATTCTCTCATTCAATGCGTGACACCCCGAACAATCCAATGTTTCGATGATTTGATCACCAGAAAGATTAGTTTTTGCAGGTTCCGAAACAGCATTTGTTTCAGAAGAAGTTGTGTCAACTGATGGAGTTTCTTTTTTAGAACAGGAAAGAATAAGTAAACTTACACAACCTGTCAAAAATATTTTTTTCATTATTTTTTCGCTGTAGAATCTGTTTTAGCAGCTTCAGGAGCAGGTGTTGTTGCAGGAGTTACAGCTGGCGCAGCAGCTGGTTTAGCCGTAGAATCAGCAGCTACTGTTGGTGCTGTTGGTTCTTCTAGCATTGTGTTGCTGTCTTGTAAAGAATGGTCAGTTTTTTTAGAACAGTTTACTACGAATAAACTTCCGATAAATGCAATTGCTAATACTTTTTTCATTGTTTTCTAATTTGAAGCAAAAATATAAAAAATAAACTTTTAAACTCATGACAAGCACCCAGTTTAAAAGATATTTTTTTTAGAAGCTTTTTGTTAAGCCAAATTAATCTTTAAAAAATAATTCATTACGTAGAGATATTTATTATTGAAATCATTAACTTTATTTAAAAAATAAAAAACATGAACCGAAAAACAATTTTTACAAACCTGCTTCTCTTTTCATTATTAATGATTCTTTCCTGTGATAACTCCTCTCCTACTGTTGAAACAGGATATTCTGACAAAATAGAATCTGTAACTTTATTAAAAACAACCAAATCCTGGGACGGAACTCAATATGAAAAATATCCTGACGGACAGCCTGAAATTTCCGTTCTTAAAATTTCTGTTCCACCCAATAAAGAATTAGATTGGCATACACATCCTGTTATTAATGCAGCTTATGTAGAAAAAGGAGAAATTGAAGTTGAAAGAAAAGATAACAATGGCTCAGACAAGGACAAGCCGTCCCGGAAATGGTCAACATTGCGCATAAAGGAAAAACAGGAGAAAAAGGTGTTACGCTAATTGTATTCTACAGTGGTAGCCCTGACATTCCGTTGTCTGAGCCGGCACATTAAAATATTTTTCCATAAAATATCTTTGAAAGCTTGACATAATTATACTTTGCATCAAAATTGAATTAATAAATAATATTTTAAGTTTTTTTATTTTCTCTTTTTTTGATTTCTATATTAAAAAAAATATTTACATTTGTCATATGTTTAATACGAGCAATAACAATTGGTGGTGGCTTTCAAACTCTTCGTCGGGTCTGAAGTTATTATCATGTTGCTAAATCAACAGCCGGAATAATATACTACAATATATAAGACTTTGACGATTTTCGTTGAAGTCTTTTTTTATTTACAATCAATTCAAAAAAAATAAAACAGCAAATGTTTAACAAAAAAATAAAGATAAAAACCGTTTCCAAAAAAACATTGGGAGATCTGAAAACACCCATGAATATTTATCTGCAGCTTCGTGATAAGTTCAGAGACACTATTCTTTTGGAAAGTTCTGATTCTAAGAATATTGATAATAATTTTTCATTCATCGCCATCAATGCTGTCGCAGGAATCGAAATAAAAAATCTTAATGAATTTGAAATAAAACTTCCAAGACAGGAGCCTATTAAACAATTCATTATAGAACATAAAGTTGCAGATGTTTTTGAAGATTTTACTAAAATTTTCGAATGCGAAAAAACAAATGATCCGGTTGAACAAACCGCTCAAAGCCTTTTTGGATATACAAGTTTCGAAGCTGTTCAGTTTTTTGAGAATGTCAATTTTAAAGCTCAAAGTCCCGAAGTTGAAATCCCAATTCTTCGTTACAGACTGTATCAATATGTAATTGCTATCAATCATTATAATGATGAAATGTACATTATCGAAAATCAGATTGAAGGTGTAAAATCCGAGCTTTATTTATTGGAAAGCATCATTAAAAACCAAAATTCAGTCGTTTATCCTTTCAAAAAAAATGGTGTAGAAACTTCTAATATTACTAATGAAGAATACATTGAATTAGTAAAAACAGCCCAGAAACACTGCATGAGAGGAGACGTTTTTCAATTGGTACTGAGCAGAAGATTTGAACAGAAATTTCAGGGAGATGAATTCAATGTTTATCGTGCTTTGAGGAATATTAATCCTTCACCGTATTTATTCTTTTTCGATTATGGAAATTATAAATTATTCGGATCAAGTCCTGAGAGTCAGTTAATCATCAAAAACAATAAAGCAATTATTCACCCAATTGCAGGAACATTCAAAAGAACGGGACATTTTGAAACTGACCTTCAATCCATTGAAGAATTAAAAGCTGATGCTAAAGAAAATGCGGAGCACACAATGTTGGTAGATTTAGCGAGAAATGATTTGGGAAAACTAGGGAAAAACGTAACCGTTACCAAATTAAAAGAAATCCAGCTTTTTTCACACGTTATTCACATGGTAAGCGAAGTTACAGCCGATTTACCAGAAAATACAAATCCATTCGAAATGGTTGCCACCACCTTCCCACAAGGAACTTTAAGTGGTGCCCCGAAACACAAAGCGCTACAATTAATCAATAAATACGAAAAAGATTCCCGAGGATATTACGGTGGCTGCATCGGAATGATTGGATTGAATGGTGACTGTAATCAAGCCATCATGATCAGAACCTTTTTAAGCAAAAACAACACCTTATATTATCAGGCCGGAGCCGGATTGGTTGCAAAATCAAACCCAGAAAGTGAGTTGGAAGAAGTCAACAATAAATTGAACGCCCTGAAAAAAGCAGTTGAAAAGGCTGAAAAATTAGTTAATAGTTTCTAATTAACAAAAAAAGCAACAAAAATGGAAAACACTATAAAACAATCAACAATAGACAATCAACCATCAACTAAAATATTGGTTTTCGATAATTACGACAGCTTTACTTACAACCTCGTTCAGATCATCGAAAGAGTTTTAAATCAAAAAGTTGACGTTATAAGAAATGATCAAATTTCTCTTGAAGAAATTAATAAATATGATAAAATAATACTTTCTCCAGGACCGGGAATTCCCGAAGAGGCAGGTATTTTATTAGATGTCATTAAAGAATATGCTCCTACAAAAAGTATTTTGGGTGTTTGCCTTGGTCAGCAGGCAATTGCAGAGGCTTTTGGGGGAAGTTTAATTAATCTTTCAGAAATTTTTCACGGTGTGGCAACTTCGGCAGAATTAGTGAAAAATGATACTAAACTTTTTAGAAATATACCAAGCGGTTTGGCAGTCGGAAGATATCACAGTTGGGCTGTTGATCCCAAAAATTTCCCGCAAGAACTGGAAATTACCGCAGTAGACAAAGACGGAATGATCATGGCATTACAACATAAAACCTATGATGTGCATGGTGTTCAGTTCCATCCCGAAAGTATTTTAACTCCAGACGGAGAAGCTATCATTAAAAATTTCCTTTTAAATTGAAAACAATAGAAATTCCATCAACCATAAAAATCCCACAAATGAAAGAAATCCTGGAATACCTGTTCAATCATCACACCTTATCAAAATCTGAAGCTAAGGCAATTATGATTGAGATCGCTCAAAATAAATTCAATGTGATTGAAGTAACTGCTTTTATCAGTGTTTTTCTGATGAGAAATATTACTTTGAAGGAATTGGAAGGTTTCAGAGAAGCTTTGTTGCAAATGGCGGCTACCGTAAATCTGGATGCTGACGACGCAATAGATATTGTTGGAACCGGAGGTGATGGCAAAAACACCATCAATATCTCAACTTTAGCAAGTTTTGTGATAGCTGGAGCTGGTCAAAAAGTGACTAAACATGGGAATTATGGAGCATCTACAACCACTGGATCTTCAAACGTGATGGAGGAACTTGGCTATATTTTTAAAAATGATTCGGACATGTTGAATAAAGATCTTGAAAGAGCCAATATTTGCTTTTTGCATGCTCCCTACTTCCACCCTGCTTTACAATCTGTCGGAGCATTGAGAAGATCTTTAGGTTTGAGAACATTTTTCAATTTGTTGGGTCCGTTGGTCAACCCTGCGAAGCCACAATTTTCAATGATTGGTGTTTATAATCTTGAAATTGCCCGAATTTATCAATATCTACTACAAAAAGATGAGCGAGATTTCATTTTGGTTCACAGTTTAGACGGATATGATGAAATAAGTTTGACTCACGACACGAAAATTATCACTAAAAACGGGGAGGAAATTTATTCTACGGAAGATTTAGGTTTTGATTCCATTTCTCAGGAAAGCATAAAAGCTGGGGAAACAACTCAGGAATCTGCGAAGATTTTCAGAGATATTTTGGAAGGAAGAGGAACAAAACAGCAAAATTCCGTGATTTTAGCTAATGCTGCTGTTGCCTTAAATCACACCAAAAAATTCGGAAGTTATGACGACTGTCTTTTACTAGCGCAGGAAAGTTTAGAAAGCGGAAAAGCATTGAAAAGCTTGGAGTTGTTGTTGGAGTAATCATCTTTAAAATGTAGAATGATGACGATATTAGACAAAATCATAGAAAGAAAAAGGCAAGAAATTACAGCTTCAAAATCAAAAATTTCTATTGAAGAATTGAAAAACTCGGAGTTCTTTGGAAGAAAAACTTTTTCACTAAAAGAATCTGTAAAAAGTAAAACCGGAATTATTGCCGAATTTAAAAGACAGTCTCCATCAAAAGGAATTATTAACGATCAGGTTGCTCCTTTAGAAGTAGTTTCAGCGTATGAAAAATTTGGTGCGAGTGGAATTTCAATTTTGACAGACAAAGATTTTTTCGGTGGAAGTTTTGAAGATATTTTAAGTGTAAGAAATCATATCAATATTCCAATTTTACGAAAAGATTTCATGGTGGATGAATATCAGTTTTACGAAGCAAAAAGTATGGGAGCTGATGTAATTTTATTAATAGCTTCTTGCCTATCAGTTAATCAGGTTCAGCAATTTACAGAATTATCTCATGAATTAGGTCTAGAAGTTTTACTGGAAATCCATACTGAAGAAGAGCTTAATCATTTTAATCCAAAAATTGATTTGGTTGGAATTAATAACAGGAATTTAAAAGATTTTAAAGTTGATTTACAGCATTCTGTGAACTTAAAAAACTTACTTCCAAAAGACGTTTTATCCGTCGCAGAAAGTGGAATTTATACAATTGAAGATTTCAACTATTTAAAGGAAAAAGGATTCGACGGATTTTTAATGGGCGAATATTTTATGAAAAATAAAAACCCTGCAAATACGTTTGAAGGATTTATTAACGTGGTTACAAAGTAATTTGAAAACATAATAATGAAAACAAAACTTAAAGTCTGCGGATTAACAAAATTGGATCAGATTCAGGAATTAATTTCTATGAATACGGACTTTCTTGGTTTTATATTTTATGAAAAATCACCGAGGTATGTTCTGAATCATTTGACTTTAGAAGACATTTCAAAAATTAACCATCAGGGGAAAGTTGGCGTTTTTGTGAATGAAGATTTAGAAACAATAATTGAAATAGTACAAAAAGCAAATCTGAATTTCATACAGCTTCACGGCGATGAAAGTGAACATTTTATTTCAGAATTAAAAGAAAAATTAAATCCTGAAATTGGTATTATAAAGGTAATAAGGATTGGAAGTGAGAGATTGGACAGCACAAGTAGCATTCAGGAAACTATCAACCGACAACTAAAAAACAGCAACTATTTACTTTTTGATACAGACAGCAAAGCTTTCGGTGGAACAGGAAAACAATTTGACTGGAATTTATTAAATAAATTTGAAATTCCACTTCCTTACTTTTTAAGCGGTGGAATTTCAGAAGAAAATATAAATGATATTAAAATTTTAAACCAAAAACCTTTCGCTTTAGATATTAATTCAAAGTTTGAATTGGAATCTGGGATTAAAGATGTGGAAAAGATTAAAAAATTTAAAAACCTATACTAGAAAGAGTCCCAAAGGGACGATTTAACAGAGAATTGGATAAAGTCCAATTAATAAAAAACACAAACAAATTAATAAAAGAGCACAAACAAATGCCACAATCATTAGTTAAAAATTATGTCCATATTATTTTCAGCACAAAATATAGGAACGATTTTATTGATGAAAAAATAGAAAAAGAATTATTTTCCTACATTGCTATAATATGCAAAGACTTTGAAAGTAGTGCATTGCAAATTGGAGGAACGGATAATCATATCCATATTCTCTGCTTACTTTCGAGAAAAATTGCTTTAATGAAATTAGTTCAGGAAATCAAATCGCATTCATCAAAATGGATAAAAACAAAAGGAAAAAGATATGAAGACTTCTTTTGGCAGGAAGGTTACGGAGCATTTTCAGTAAGTGAAAAAAATATTTTTCCAACAATTCATTATATTAAAAATCAACGGGAGCATCATCAGAATCAAAGCTTCAAAGATGAAATGATTGGGATACTGGAAAAACACAAAATACAGTATGATGAAAAATATTTGTGGGATTAATATTTGAATTGGATATATATTATAGGATTGTATCCTATGCTTTATTAAATCGTCCCTTTGGGACTCTTTAAGAGAAAAAACAAAAAAATGATAAACATAAATTTAATAAGAAAAAATTTCTATAAAAGATTATTTCCGCCAAAGTTTGAAAACGAAAGAGTTCAGGCTTTGTACAATTTTGTGTCTAAAAATGACAATAATTTTGAGCATTGGGAACTCGATGGATTATTAACGGATTTTATCAACATCATTAAAATTTATGATGAAAAAGATACACAACACTTTTTTGATACAATCAATTTATGGAACAGTTATTATCTTGTTATTATTTCCGATAAATTTCTAGATAATAGAGTAAAATCTAATGTTACCTATGATTTTGGAAACATTTATGCTAAGATATTTTTACTGTATGAAAATTTTGACTCCTATTTTTTAATTGACAGTCTCGAGATTGCGATTACAATGTACAATTCAAAATTGGATATGATTACTTTAATTGATCTGATTGGTAAAATTAATTTATTACACCATAAAAATCTGATCACCAAACAACAATACAATTACAACATTGAATTTATTAATCGATTAAAAGATGAAATATCAAATTAAAAAACCTGAGGAATTAACAGAAAACGAAATACAAATCATATTGAATCTCTGGGAAGTTTCAGAATGGGATTCTATGGAATCTGGATATTTCCGTTCTTTTTTTAAAGATTCAGAATTTCATTTTCTTATTGATTACAGGAAGAAATATTAGCCTTAATGCGCTTCAATTTTAATTTCATTTTAGAAATTTCTAATAAAAAATACCATTTTGCAGAAGCAGTCGGATTGGTTTCTGCACAAAAGAAAAAAGGATATGGTAAAGAATTAATCAAGTATATTATTGATAATGTTATCGAAAGAAATCTGGAAAGTATCGGTTTTTGTTTGTCTGAATTAAGACCTTTCTATGACAAATGTAACATCAATATTTTGCATGATAAAGCTAAATCCATCAAAGAAAAAAGCGACTCTGAATGGATACCATCCGATGATGACGATATTTTAATTTTTAATCTATCTGATGAGAAAAAGGAACTTTTAAATCAGTTAAGTTCCGAAAACAATGCTTATTTAATACAATAAAAAGAGAAGAAAATGGACTATAAAAATCCTGATAAAAATGGATATTACGGAGAATTCGGAGGTGCTTTTATCCCCGAAATGCTCTATACTAATGTAGAAGAATTGCAAAAAAACTACCTCGAAATCATAGAATCTGAAGATTTTCAGACTGAATATCAGGATCTGCTGAAAAACTATGTCGGACGTGCTACTCCACTTTATTTTGCCAAGAATTTAAGCCAGAAATACAAGACCAAAATCTACCTAAAAAGAGAAGATCTTAATCACACTGGAGCGCATAAAATCAATAATGCTTTGGGGCAGGTTTTGTTGGCAAAACGCTTGGGAAAAACCAGAATTATTGCAGAAACAGGAGCTGGTCAACACGGCGTTGCCACCGCTACAGCCTGTGCTTTGTTGGGCTTGGAGTGCATTGTTTACATGGGTGAAATCGATATTCAAAGACAGGCTCCCAATGTTGCCCGAATGAAGATGTTGGGTGCAGAAGTTATCCCTGCAGTTTCAGGTTCTAAAACTCTAAAAGATGCTGTAAATGAAGCTTTAAGAGACTGGATCAACAATTCCGTAACCACTCATTATGTGATTGGAAGTGTGGTCGGTCCGCACCCTTTTCCGGATTTGGTGGCGAGATTTCAGAGTATTATTTCAAAAGAAATCAGAGAGCAGCTTAATGAGCAAATCGGAAGACAAAATCCCGATTATGTAATTGCAAGTGTTGGTGGTGGAAGCAATGCAGCAGGAACTTTTTATCACTTTGTGAATGAAGAAAACGTTAAAATTATTGCCGCTGAAGCTGGAGGTTTAGGAGTAAGTTCTGGAAAGTCGGCAGCGACCACTTTTCTTGGAACTTTAGGCGTTTTGCACGGAAGCAAAAGCTTGGTTATGCAAACGGAAGACGGGCAGGTTATCGAGCCCCACTCTATTTCCGCAGGATTAGATTATCCCGGAATTGGGCCTTTTCATGCGCATTTATTCAAGGAAAAACGTGCTGAATTTTTCAGTATTAATGATGATGAAGCCTTAAAATGTGCTTTCGAACTGACCAAATTAGAAGGTATTATTCCCGCTTTAGAAAGTGCTCACGCTTTGGCGGTTTTAGACAAGAAAAAATTCAACGAAAATGATATTGTTGTCATTTGCCTGAGTGGCCGTGGTGACAAGGATATGGAAACATATTTGAAGAATTTATAGTTTAATTTTGGCGATAAATTCCGTCTTCCACTCCCGCTTTTTTACTTCGTAAAAAGAGCTCCGTTCAAGCCGGATCGAAAGGTAGAATCCAAAACAACTTTTGTCAGTTCAAAGAACTTTCAGAAAATAAAATTTTAATTTAAAAACTTATTTTTCTTTAATTTTTTAAACAATTTAAATGAAAAAACTAAACATATACTTCACAGCAGGAATTCCACAATTGGAAGATACCGCTGATATTATAAAACTTATTCAAGATTCTGGAGCAGATATGATGGAAATCGGAATGCCTTATTCTGACCCTGTTGCAGATGGACCTGTCATCCAAAAAGCTCATGAACTGGCTTTAAAAAACGGAATGACCATCGAAAAACTTTTATCACAGTTAAAATCGATTAAAAATGAAATCAAAATTCCGGTAATTTTAATGGGATATATCAATCCTGTTTTAAGTTTTGGATTTGAAAACTTCTGCGCAGCATGTTCAGAAAGCGGTGTTTCGGGATTAATTATTCCAGATCTTCCGCCTATTGAATTCGAAAAAAATTATCAGAAAATTTTAGAAAAATACAATCTGAATTTCACATTTTTGGTAACTCCCGAAACTTCTGACGAAAGAATTATATATCTCGATTCTTTAAGTTCAGGATTTTTATACGCGGTAAGTTCCTCATCAACAACAGGAAATGAAAATGCTGTATTAAAAAATGAAGATTATCTCTCAAGATTAGCTTCTCTCCCATTAAAAAATCCTGTCATGATTGGTTTTGGAATAAAATCAAAGCAAGATTTCGAAAACGTCACAGAAAAAGCCGATGGCGGAATTATCGGGACTGCATTCGTAAATATTCTACTACAAAATAAAGATTGGAAGATAAAAGCCATAGATTTTATTAATTCCGTAAAAAATTAAAATTCACTAAATTTGTATGTCAATAAAATGGTATAAAATCGTGATTCTATATCATTACAAGAAAATCGACATCCACACATGAATACAAATCAGAATAAAGTAGTAGAATTTGAAGATCTTGGTGTAAAAGAATATCAACCTTCTTGGGATTATCAGGAAAAGCTGATGAAAGATATTATTGATACCAAAATCAAAAACCGCGATTTACCTGCTGAACAACATATTACCACTTCCAATCACTTCCTTTTGGTGGAGCATCCTCATGTTTATACTTTAGGAAAAAGCGGACATGAAGAAAATATGCTGGCCGGAATGGATCAATTAAAGGAAATCGACGCTACTTTCGTGAAAGTGAACCGTGGCGGAGATATTACCTATCATGGTTACGGACAAATTGTTGGCTACCCTATTTTAGACCTTGAAAATTTCTTTACAGATATTCACAAATACATGCGAAATCTTGAAGAAGTGATCATCAGAACAATTAATGAATACGGCTTGAAAGGGGAACGTTCTCCAGGTGAAACAGGTGTTTGGCTGGATGTGGGGAAACCTTATGCAAGAAAGATTTGTGCGATGGGCGTAAAAGCTTCCCGTTGGGTAACGTTACACGGTTTTGCCCTGAATATTAATACCGATATGCGCTATTTTGAATATATCGTTCCTTGTGGTATCAAAGACAAGCAGGTAACTTCTTTAAAAAGAGAACTTGAAAGAGAATTGATGCCCGAAGAAATGGAAGATATTAAAGCTAAGATTAGAAAGCATTTTGCAGATGTTTTTGAAGCGGAATTGGTCGAGAAATAAAAACTTTATTCAAAAAATATTTAATTGAAAAAGCTTATTGTATTTATTTTATTATTTGTTGGAAACTTTATTTTTTCTCAGAAAATTCCATTATTAAACTTAAGATCACCTGTTGAAATTGATATTCGTTTACCTGTTGCTTTAAATAATGATGAATTATGTATTATTCTTCAATATAACAGTGGTTGGTCTGCATACGATACAAACAGATATTACATTTTCAAAAATAACAGATCTGTAGAAATATATAACGAAGAATTTCCAAAGTCTTACTTAAAAAATAAGGAATTAAAGACATCTATAAAGAGATTAGAATTAACAGCAGCAGTTCAGGATAGTCTTTTTAAAATAATAAACTCAAAGAAAATTATTGAGTTTCAAAAATACGATCAGACTGATTTTAAAATTAAATTGAATTCGTCTTCCAATATGCCGCCTCCCTGTAGAATTTATGATTCTACGGGATATTCATTAAAATTTATTCAAAATAATAAGCAAAATGCCTACAGTTATTATGCGCCAGAATATTATTTAGAAAAATGTCCTGATAAATCGATTAATAAAATTGTACTTAAAGAATATTTACAAGTACTACAGGAATTCTGGAATGTTAAGTTATAAAAGTTCTATTATATTATCTACAATGTTTATCTGTTAGTATTTACAATTGGATTATAGATTCTATCAAAAATACATTTATCAAAATTAAATTGCACACAATTAAATTTCACCATACCTTTGTCTTATAATTTTAAAATAAGAACAAACAATGTCATTAATAGAAGACTTAAACTGGAGACATGCAGTAAAAGCATACGATTCAACTAAAAAAGTATCACAGGAAGATTTACATAAAATTCTAGAAGCTGCGAGATTGGCTCCTACCTCATCGGGATTACAACCTTTCAAGATTATCGTTGTAGAAAATCAGGAACTAAAAGAAAAAATGGTTGCGGGAGCGTTGAATCCAGAAGTAATGAAAGATTCTTCTCACGTGTTGGTATTTGCCGCTTGGGATAGCTATTCTAACGAAAAAATTGATAAAGTTTACGATCTTCATACCGATGTAAGAGATTTGCCAAGAGGTCGTTTTGGAAGCTATACCGATAAGATCAAAGAAATGTACGAAGCTCAAACACCTGACGAACATTTTGCACACACGGCACGTCAGACTTATATTGCATTAGGTTTGGCAATGGCTCAGGCTGCCGAATCAAAAATCGACAGTACTCCTGCGGAAGGTTTCAGTAATGCAGTAGTTGATGAAATTCTTAATTTGAAAGAATTAGGTTTAAAAAGTGTAAGCCTCCTATATCTTGGTTACAGAGATGCAGAAAAAGACTGGCTTTCAACAATGAAGAAAGTTAGAGTTCCAATGGAGGACTTTATCATTACAAAATAACACCTCATTTAACTTTATCTTATGGAAAATTTAAAACAGCTAAAACTGGAAAACCAAATCTGTTTTCCTTTGTATGTGATTGCAAAAGAAATCACCGGATTGTACAGACCTTTTCTTGATGAGCTGGATATCACCTACTCTCAATACCTTGTAATGATGGTGCTTTGGGAGAATGATGGACTTACCGTAAGCCATATCGGGGATAAATTATTTCTCGACAGTGGTACTTTAACTCCTCTTCTTAAAAGGCTGGAAGCTAAAGGATTTATCGTAAGAAAAAGAAAAAAAGAGGACGAAAGAGTGGTTGAAGCATTCTTAACCGAAGTCGGAAAACAACTGCAGCAAAAAGCATGTGAAATTCCAAAAAAGATTCAACAAAAAATTGGTATTGAGCCCGAAGATCTCATTCAGCTTAAAGATACCATCCAAAAAATATTAAGCAAAATAGAAAAATAAATGAAAACATTATATACAACAAAAGTTACTGCTAAAGGTGGCAGAAACGGACAGGTAAAAAGTGAAAACGGAGTTCTTGATCTTGAAGTAAGAATGCCTAAAGCGCTTGGTGGAGCTAATGAAGATTTCGCGAATCCAGAAATGCTTTTCGCTGCAGGATATTCAGCGTGTTTTGACAGTGCTTTAAACAGAGTCATCAGTTTATCAAAAACAAAAACGGGCGAAACTTCTGTTACAGCTCAGGTTAGTATCGGGCAATTGGAAAACGGAGGGTTCGGTCTTGCAATGGAATTGGATATAAATATTCCTGAAGTTTCTATTGAAGAAGCACAATCTCTTACTGAAAAGGCTCATGAAATTTGCCCTTATTCTAATGCTACAAGAAATAATATCGAAGTAAAACTTTCGGTGACGAATAACTAAGATCAATTTCTTACATTATAAATTAAATCTGTTTCTTCTCGAAGCAGATTTTTTTTGTTTTTAAATACAAAAGAAGAAAATAAAAATTGTTGTTCTGTGGAAAAGAATTAATTTTAGGGAGCTTTTTAAGCGAAAAATTTAAAAACAAATAACCCAAAACAATTAAACATTTAGATAAATGAAAGAAAATGAATTTGCTCAATTAAGTGATCAGGAATTATTAGCAAAAAAGAAACAACTAAAATCCAGCAATATAATAAATGCTGTAATTATTGGTGTATTAATAGGAATTGTAATTTATAGCTTCATTAAAAACGGTTTTGGATTCGTGACATTCTTGCCATTACTTTTCGTTTACTTCATTGTAAAAAACCAAAATGAAAGCAAAGAGCTTGAAAAGGAAATTAAATCACGAAATTTGAAATAAGAAATATAATCATTATCTCGTCATAGAATCACTTTTCTTATAAGCATCAACCGGTTTATAAGAATTATTTTTCTCTTTTTCTTTCTTATCTGAGATTAAAATTCCAAAAAGATGGTCAATTTCATGCTGGAAAATCACTGCTGTAAAACCTTCCACAATTTCTGAGTATTTTTGACCTTTCAGATCAACATATTCTAACTGAATCACTTTGCTTCTGTAAAACTGATCTCTAAATTCTGGGATCGATAAATCACCTTCAGGGCCAAGATTCTGTAATTCTGATCTCCAGACAATTACGGGATTAAGGAAATATTCTAACGGTTCTCTTTCTTTATCAAAACGTTGCACCCAAATTACTTTTCGGTTAATTCCGACTTGTGGTGCGGCAATTCCTACTCCGCCGTCTGTTGAAAGCAGTGATTCTTTCATTCTTTTAACCAAAATTGCGGTGTTTGGATCTTTAGGATCAATTTCTGATGAAAGGCTTAGCAAAGTTTTATGTTGATTTTCATCAGTGGTTTGATAAATTGGCAACGCAGAATTTTTATCACCTTCATTAATGATAGAAATTTCGTTTGAAGTTAATTTTTGAGCATTAATTAAACCAATGAAAAGTATGAATAGAAAGGATAGTTTTTTCATTTTTGATGGATGTTGTACAAAGATAAAGATTGTGATTTAAATATGAAGGCTTCGACTCCGCTCAGTCTGACAGCGGATAATATAACGGATAGTATTGTCAGGCTGAGCGGAGCCGAAGCCTTTTATTATAAAGTCTAAACCTTAAAAAGTTTTCGTCATATCACTCGGAATAATCAGATTAAAATTCGTTGGAATATAATCTTTCTCAGGAACTTTCAACTCAGGATCTTCGGATTCAAAAACAGAGATTACCGCCATTTTCAGGTTTGGATTTTTCTGTTTGATGTACCAATAAATTCCGCCAAATTCTTTGCTGTGATAATTTCCGTTGTAATGAATAAAAGTCTTTCCGGACTGAATATTTTTCAAGATAGATTCAGCCATTGTTGCATCTTTTGTTGCTTGTGCAGAGATAAAATTCATCACCTTCATTTCTTCTGCATGATCGCCCATCATTTTTTTCATTTCTGGGTAACCCGGAGTATCCAACGTTACTTTGATCGGCAATTGAGCGATGTAAGTTTTCTCTTTTGCGGTCAGATTATTTAACGATTCCAAGCCTTCTTTTGAAGTCTGAGAAGCATATCTTCTCGGAATATTTGTTGCGATAAAATTCAGTTTTTTATCTTTTGCGAAATCCACCAACGGTTTGTAATCTGTTGCATAATTATTCCATAAACGCGCTGAATCTTTCAATGTTTTAGCATCAAATTTACCGCTTAAATATTGGTTTAATTGAGATTGATTATCTCTTTCAAACATCTCAGCACCTAAAATAAGCTGACCGCTTTTCTGTTTATATAAGGCTTCTGTAATCTTTAATTGAAGCCAATGATTGATCGAACTGTTATGATTTTCACCAAAGAAAACAACATCATATTCAGCTAATTCTTTGACTAATTTTTCTGTCTTGATCTCTTTTCCTTTTTGATCATAAAATTGATAGGCTTTGAAGCTCTGAGCATTGATAACACTGAAACTTATCAATAATATAGCTATGAAAATATTTTTCATTTTTATTTAATTTTAATGAATTTTTTAAACACTAATGTCACGAATTGTTTTCACAAATATCACAAATAATATTAAATATAACTTTAAAAATTAGTGTGATTTGTGAGGAAATATTTGTGTTAATTGTGTTTAAATGAAACAAAAAGCCGCCTTGAAAATTTCAAAACGGCCTTATAAAATCATCTAATTATTATTTTTCTAATTCTGCTACAAGGTCTTTCCACTCTTGTAACTCAGGAATTCCGGGTTTTCTTTTTCCGAAGAACTGAACGATAAAATCGCCTTCTTTATTGAAGACCTCAATTGCCGTTACTTCACCGTCTTCAGTTGGTTTTTTAACGATCCAAGCTTCTGTAATTTTCGTTACATCAAGGTGTAAATTGAAATCAGGATCCATTACATTGAACCACTGTTGGTGCCAAAGTGTTTTCTTCACTTCTCCCGTGTGGATCTGGATAATTCCTCTGTTTCCAACGAAAATCATGATCGGAAGACCTTTTTCAGAAGCATCTTCAAGAACGTTAACTACTTTAGCTGTGTCGATTTTTTTAGCAAAACCTTCTGGAGCCAATCTCAAAGCCTGCGTTCTGCTTACTCCGAATTTTCTTGTCATCATGAAGAAATCGTGAGTATCTTTTAATTCAGTCCAAGATTTTTGGAAACCTTCAACATCAATTTCAGAATCAGCTTTTTCTTCAGCTTTGGGAGCAACAACTTCAAATTCGAAAGCCTGAGTTTGATCTTCAGCTTTAAATTTTTCAACAATAGCATCGAAAGCTTCTGCGTTGCTGTCTTTTGTCAAATAGATTTTGTGTAAAGCCAATCCGTCTTTTCCGAAGAACTGAAGACTTTTTTTATCACCTTCTACCACTCCGAAAGCGAATTTCCAGTGATTTAAGAAAATTCTTAAATCGATATCTTCTCCTACAAAAAGTTGAGCATGAGGACTGCTGAAATCTCCATTAAGATAAGTCCCTTTTCTCTCATGAACGCACTCGTCGTTACGCGTAAGAGCCATTACTTTTCCTAATTTTTCTGCTTCCGTTAAAATATCTTTAAATTCCGGCTTCAAAACGGTTACGCCTTCGCCAATGTTTGTTGCTAATAATTCAGCTTCGCTTACGCCCAGCTCTACAGCAGCATTTCTTATTCTTAAATGCGGGTTTTCAGCTTTTAGAGCGTCCCATTTTGCTTTTAGATCGTTTACTAATGTGCTCATTATTTTATTTTTTTATGGTTAAAACTGTATAATTTCTTGTTATTGTTTCGTTTCCTGTTTTGCTTTTCACTTCTTCTTCTTTTTCAGAGATTTTCATTCTTTTAAAATGACTTTTTGAGACTGTTTCTTCCATTTCATCCGTATTATACAATGTAAAATTAAATTGTGTGAAAGGCAGTTTCTCCATGAAATCTCTTTGTCCGAAAGTGAGAACAAAAGTTCCTTTATCTTTTAAAACTCTGTAAATTTCATTTAAAAAATCAACAGGTTCTTCCCAAAAATAGACGGTGTTTACGGTAAATATCTTATCGAAAACCTCATCTTCAAAAGGAAGCTTTTTTCCTTCGTACAATATAAAATCGGCCTGATCTTTAAATTCTTTATTTAAAGCTTTAGCTTCATTCTGCATCGTTTCAGAAATATCGATTCCTGTATATTTTAAATTATTGGCAACATTCAAAATACTTTTCAGGTGTCCGGCATTTCCGTGGCCTATTTCAAGAATGTGTTCATCGTCTTCTATTAAAAGCGTTTTGATACTTTCTAATGTCATGCTGATGTTTGTGGCATTCATCATTTCGCCGATCTCTTTACCTTTTTCTCCCTGCGGATTGGCAAGATTTTGAGCCAGAATTTTCAGTTCATCTTTCTCCATGGTTATCCAAAAATGATCATTGGGTTATTTGTAATCGGGTGTTCGCAAATAGTACACGGAAAATTGTATGCTTCACTTATATTTTCAGCAGTGAAAACTTCTTGCGGTGTTCCGTATGCTGCTACCCTTCCAGATTTCATTAATAATATTTTGTCTGCAAACTGAGCCGCAAGATTTAAATCATGCAAAACAACAATCGCAGAATTGGTATTTTTAGTAAAGTTTTTAATGATTTCTAATGCTTTGTATTGATGTTTTACATCTAAATTATTCAAAGGTTCATCAAGAAAAACCAATTTATGAGTGATCTCATTCTCCAACTGCACCATTACTCTCGAAAGATGTACACGCTGTTTCTCACCACCTGACAAAGTATTGTATTCTCTGTCTTTTAGATGAAAAACTTCGGTTTCATGCATTCTGTCGTTGGTAGCGTCTATGTCTTCCTGTCTTGGCTGAGCATCAAAATATGGATATCTTCCCATCATAACGACATCTTTTACCTCAAGGGTAATATCGTTGCTGTTGTGTTGAGAAAATTTCGCCTTATGTTTTGAAAGTTCTCTTACCTCCCAGTCGTTCAGGTTTTTATCTTTAAATACAATTTTTTGTTTTGATTTCACTTCATTCGCCAGAACGCTCAATAAACTTGATTTTCCGGCTCCGTTCGGACCGACAATTGCTAAAAATTCGCCATAATCCAAAGAGACATCAACCCCATCCAAAATATGGAATTCTTTATGTTTATAACTGATTTGATGCGCCTTTATCATTACAATGATTTTTTGAATTTAATTAAAATAGCAATAAAGATAGGTCCTCCAATCAATGAAGTTAAAATACCAATCGGCAATTCTGATGGCGCAACAATACTTCTGCTGAATGTATCGGCAATCAACAGTAAAATACTTCCCAGAACCGCTGACAGTGGTAAAATGAAAACATAATTCGATTTAAATAAAAGCCTTAAAATATAAGGTACAATAAGACCTACAAACCCAATCGTCCCTGAAAACGCAACACATGTTCCCACCATTAAAGAAGTGATAATTACGATCTGCTTTTTCAGTCTTTCTACATTTATTCCTAAATGCTGTGCATCTTTTTCACCTAACATCATTGCATTTAAAGCTTTCCCTTTTGGAAGCAAAATGGTGTAAGAAATAATTAAAACTACAGTTAAAACTATATTTTTAGTCCAAGTTGCTCCTGCGAGACTTCCCATATTCCAAAAGGTAAGATCTCTCAGCTGTTCATCTTTTGAAATATAAATCAGAAATCCGGTAATCGAAAATCCGATCGATGTAATGGCAACACCGCTTAACAACATCATGACAACGTTTGTTTTTCCGGCACTTGTGGAAATCCTGTACACCAACATCATCGCTAATAAAGCTCCCACAAAAGCTGAGATACCTACTAATGAAAATTGTACCATCTCAGGAAGATATTGTTTGAAATGCCCTCCTAAAACAATGGCAATTGCCGCAAGTAACGTTGCTCCGGAAGTTAAACCGATTGCCTCACCGGTCGCCAAAGGATTTTTAAACAATCCCTGCAAAGTTGTCCCCGAAACAGCAAGCATGCTTCCTACCAGGATCGCCATAATAATTCTGGATGCTCTCACGTCCCAGATCACATATTTATCGCTTAATGCTAAGTTTGGATCACCTTTAATGAACTGACTTAAAACCGTAAATGGCGAAACACCATTGAAGTCGTAAACACCAATATAAAGTGCCACAATTGCCAGAATAACCAGCAATAGGGCACTTATAGTAAGATAAAAGTATAGTTTACTTTGTGCTTTCAATTAATAATTTGTTTAATCCAACAGCAGCCTCTCCTAATCTTGGTCCGAAACCTGAAACCAGGCCTCCATCCATAGCAATGATCTTTTTGTTTTTACCAGCGTTTGTTTGAGAAACACCCGGCATTTTCAATGCTCCTTCGTTTCCTCCGGCACCTTGTAGTCCGCTTGAGAAGAAGAATAAAACGTCCGGATTTGCTTTAACAACCGCTTCCGGAGTTAATGGTTTGAAATCTTCGAAATCTTTCACCGCATTTTCACCTCCTGCAAGACCTATCAATGCATCCATTGGAGTTTTTGTACCTGAAACCATCAACATATTTCCTCTTGCGTAGATGAACAATACTTTTGGTTTTTTAGCGATTGGCTGAACTTGTTTTAAATCAGCATCGATTTTATCATTTAATTTTTGATAATCTGTGTTACCGATTGCTTTAGCAACCTCAGCGATTAATTTTTTAGTTCCGTCAACTGTAAATTCTTGTTTAAAAACCTCAGTTTTAATTCCAGAAGACTTGATTTTACCCATTAAATCCGGGTTAATATCTTTATCAGAACCTAAAATTAATGTTGGAGATACCGCCATAATCGGCTCGATCGTCATTGATCTTACGTGGCCTAGATCTTTAGCTGTAGCTTTCAAAGATTCAGGATATGTACTTGTAACGTCTGTTCCTACGATTTCTTTTTCGTGACCCAGAGCGCTTACAATTTCTGTAATTCCTCCGTTTAGAGTAACGATTTTATTATTAGATTTTGGAGTTTCAGAACTTACTTCTGTAGAATTTTCTTTTTTAGCACCTTCTTCTTTTTTGCAAGAATACACTGCAACAAGCACAGAAGCTGCAAGAATGAATTTTTTCATGATATACTATTATTTGATTTATTTTATAAAGGCTTGTATTCGAATTGAGGGAAACCACGCTCACCTGTAGTGCTATTGGTTAATCTTGTAAATCTCAATTTAAAGTAATACCCGTCTGTATCTTTAATAACATAGAAACGATCTCCATATACTTCTAATCCGTTTGTACCAACTGGATTTCTCCAATTTGATCCGATTATTCTCTGATCGTTATAGATAAATTTAGACTGATCGATATTTGAAGCTTTAAAATTATTATAAGCTTCCACGCCTGAACCCGAAGTAACGACTACTTCATATGCTCCAACTCCGCCAACGTTATTGTGAGTTACAAAATCTGCATAAATATAACTTCCCGCACCTGTAATAATGTTAGTAAATACGGTAAAACAGATATCCCATTTCTTTTTTTCAGGCTGAATAAATACTTCTTTATTATTCTTTAAACTCACAAAATTATAATTGTATGTTGCGTTTTTTGCAATAATCAATTCCTTGTGAGTGGTTGCTCCTACTTCTGCATATTTCACTTTGTAACCGTCTCCGTTTCTTACAACCTGAACTTTCATCCAGCCTCTGCTGTCACCACCTGTTGAAACCGAACCTACCGGAACCGCACCTGTGAAAATTTCTTTTCCCATGTTTACCAAATAGATGGCATTTTCAGAATCGACTGCTTTTACATCTTCAATTGCTGTATAATCTGTAGGAAAATTACCTTTAACATTATCAATGTAAACTTCATTTGCAGGATTGAAATTTGCAACCTGAACCTGAGTTTTTAAAGTAGCTACATTAGCTTCTGTAACCTGATCGATATCTGTAGCACTCGGTATTTTTCCTGCAGCAATCATAATTGATGAATTCAAAACTACCTTGAAACTGCTTCCCGAATAAAATGCAAGATCCCAATCTGTTCTTTTCGTTAATTTTTGTACGGGCCCTTTAGTACTCGGATCAATTTCACTTAAATCAATCCAAACCTGATTAGGCTGCGTCGCACCACCTACTGTAGGATCAGCAATAGCTCCCTCAATTGGAGATACTGAAATAGGACTTTCATTATCATTGATACAAGATTGTGAAACAAATGAAGCTCCAACTAAAAGGCAAAATAGTATTTTTTTCATTCTAATTCTTTTTAAAAATTATAATTTAATCGTGCGAAATAACTTCTTCCATAGAAAAGGTTTTGATCATTTGCCGCTGCATTATGTGCACTGCCACTGATCACCGAATTTCTCACAGTTGACACATCAAAAATATTTTTAATCCCTAAGCTCAATTCTAAATGATCTTTGAAGAACGGCTGTGTTACAGTGAAATTCATTGTATTAAAATCTCCTACTTCTCCTAAAATAAATTTCGGAGGAGCAGCAAGATTTGGCGAAACTTCCTGAACATATTGCTTTCTTACCCCTGTATATTTGTAATAAAGAGCAAATAATGTTTTTGTTTGAGCTAAAGTATAGTTTGCTGATAAATTAGCTTCTGTATAAAAATTATAATCATTTGGGGATACAATTTCGCCGGCGTTAAGAACCTGAGAAATTCCCATTACCGAAACTCCTGCATTTAGAGATAATTGATCTTTTTTTGCAGTAATTCCTCCTCCAAACAACAAAGACCTGTATTTATCAATATTTAAATAAGTATATCTAAGCGGGCTGTTGCTGATGATCACTTCATCTATTCTGTCTTTCACATCAAGATACATTCCCGATGCACTGAAATTGAAATTCCAAGAATTTGCCGTTGACGTTTTATAATCCCAGAATACACCTAGAGAATATCCTGTTTCGGGCTTTAAGTTTTCATTTCCTCTAATGTCGTGGTTGTTATCAACAACATAAGTATAAAGTTCCTCGTAAGTTGGAAATCTGTTTGAAGAACCGAAAACAACACGAAGATCAGAATTTGCAGTAGTATTGAATCTTGTTGTTAATGAATAATTGTATTGGCTGTCGAATTTATCACTTAAAGCTAATCTTACTCCCGGACGTAATGAGAACCAGTTATTAACTTTCCATTCTGCCGAAACGAAATTTGCATAATTAAATATTGCTCTGTTTACATTTTCAAGATTTGTATTCCCTGCAAAAACCGAGTTGTTAGCAAAACCACTTGTTCTGTCTAATTCATAACCAACCTGAAAGTTTATTTTATCGCTGTCAAGGAAATTACTGAACATCCCTCTTGAATAAAGCACTTTAGAATCAAAGTAAGTAGATTTGTCTGCTCTGGAAATCTCCTGTCTGTTTGGGACATCATAGATATAATCCTGAGACTTTCTTTCTTGAGTCTGATACGAAAAATCTCCGTTATAGTTGATTCTTGACCCTAATTTTGTCTGAATATTAAACTGATGAATCCATCTGTTTGTAAAGTAATCTTTATCTTTAGAAATATAAGTCCTATTTCCTTCACCTAAAGGCAAATCTTCTACTAATTGATTGTAGAAATTTACTTCTTCGTTCAGATAGTTGACCTTATAATAGAAAGTTGTATTATTTTTAGCGTAACGGATCGCTGCGTTGGCTGTGACTTGATCTTTTGGTAACCATTCATAACCTCTATTTCCGTCGTTTCCTTCTGTGAAATATTTGTAGCCGTTATATTTACCTTTATATCCCTGAAAATCGTTATGATTAATATCTGCTGTGATGGTCCAGTTTTCGGATAATTTATATCCTAAGTTTAATGATTGAACATGGCGCCCATTTCCTTTTTTGAACCAATCGTAATCTTTTCCTATTGTTTCTTCCTGTAAAGAAAGTGTAGCATTGAATTTTTTAGAATAATTTTTCTTGGTAATGATGTTAATAACACCTGCAACAGCGTTATTTCCATATTCTACACCCATTGCACCTTTCACGATCTCGATGCGTTCAATATTATTTACATTGATTTTACTAAGATCTACCTGATTTCCCATTCCTCGATCGTTTACAACCGGAATGTTATCAATAAGTACTTTTGTATAAGCGCCGCTAAGTCCCATGATACTAGCATTGGAATCTCCGCTTCCGCTACTTGGCTCGATTAGTATGTTAAGATTTTGATTTAAAACTTCTGCAGCGTTTGTAACTGCCATGTTTTTAATCTGTTCAGCATCAATTACCTCAACTTTATAAATAGATTTATTAATAGATTGCTGCATGTATTGTCCGGTAATGACAACTTCTTCTATTTTTTTCTGATTAAGAGAATCTTTTTCCTGTGCGCTCATCCAAAAAACAGTGGATAAAGACAGTATAGAAAGCACTTTCTTCTTCATAGATGCAAAATTTTCGACAAATATAGGGCTTTATTTAGAACAATTAAAAATAATTTATTACTTTTGTGGAATAATTCTAAATAAAGATAACGTTATGAAATTAAGACTACTTTTTGGAACTTTAATGCTTACGGCTATGACAGCTAATGCACAAGTAGCTACTATTAATGAGAACTTTGACGGGTTTACTGCAGGAAATACTACTTTTCCTCAAAACGGGTGGACTGCATCTTTAGCTCCAAATCCTTTACCATTTCCTCCAGGACCATTGATGATCGTTACGGCAGGAACTGATAAAGCTGTTCAGGCATATTCTGGAAACAACACAAGTTTACCTTCCTATTTGATCACTCCACAGATTGTTGCTCCAACAGGAAACAAAACTTTAACTTTCGTTGCTGCAAAAGCTACAGGTTCAGGTGGTAACGGAACTCTTGAAGTAGGTTTGGCATCAAGCCCAACAGATATGACAACATTCGTATCTCTAGGAGCGCCAATTTCATTAACAAGCGAAACGTATCAGAATGTATCTGTATCGGTTCCCGCATCTTCTTCTACTTATATTGTTTTTAAATTTACTCCGACGGTTGCGCACACAGCATTGCAAATTGATAACGTAGTTTATAATACAACTACTACTCTAGCTGTTTCGGATGCTGCAAAATCTAAAGAAGAAATTAAATTCGCTGTTAACGCTGAAAACAATGCTTTACAGTTTGTAGCTAAAAAAGATCCTAAAAATGTTCAAATCTATTCTGCTGGAAGTCAAAAAGTTGCTGAAGGTAAATTGAAAGGACAATCATTTGATATCAGCGCTCTTCAAACAGGCGTTTACTATATCATTATTGAAACTGCAGAAGGTTCAGTAGTGAAATCAAAATTTATTAAAAAGTAAGATTTATTAGACTAACTTACATTTAAAATGGCTGATTTATGAATTTCATAGATCAGCTTTTTTTATGAACAAAAATTAAAATACGCTGTTAAAGCTCATTAATAAAGGATTTTTCATATTTAATAATTAGCAAACACGACAAATATCATGTTTTTATTTAGAACAGTTAAAAATAATTTATATAGTTTTGTGGAATCATTCTAAATAATGAAAAATAAA
This sequence comes from Chryseobacterium sp. GW823-FHT05E08, assembly GCF_058795655.1. NCBI lineage: Bacteria > Pseudomonadati > Bacteroidota > Flavobacteriia > Flavobacteriales > Weeksellaceae > Chryseobacterium > Chryseobacterium sp. GW823-FHT05E08. Next base: position 225,503 of record NZ_JBXAHY010000005.1, read on the forward strand.
CATTAAGATATTATGAAAACAAAACTACTTTTAGCTTCTCTATTTGCTCTTTCTGTTCAACAAACCGTGTTGGCTCAAACAGATGCTAACGGATATACACAGGTAGATCTTTCTATGGGTTCAGGATACCAGAATCGTGTATTCTTTAGTTTACCCGGAAATAATATTGTTTCTCAACCTGCCAATTCATGGGATGTTGCTTTTTACAGAAATTCTGCAATGAATTTCGGAACAAGAATTAATGATGCTAAAGATATTTTGGTATATCAGGCTTCAAACAACCTTGCAGATTGGGATAATATTAATGTTGCTAATGTATCGACTTGGGGTGAGCCACTTTACAACCCTGATCAGACAACAACTATTCAGGAAGGTGCTTTTGAACAAGGCTCTGCTCCATACGGATGGGGACAATACAACGGGGCAAATCACCACATTGAGGGAACAATTATATTTGTTTTAAAATATCCAAATGACACGTACATAAAATTTGCTATTCAGGATTATTTTGGAGGTTATACTTTCAAATATTCTAAATGGAACGGAACAACCTGGGACGCTACTCAAACAAAAACGTTGGCAAATGGAACGGATGATGCTTATTTCAACTATTTCTCATTCACAACAAATGATAAAGTAGCTAATCTTGAGCCTGCAAAAACCGCTTGGGATCTGATGTTTACAAAGTATTACACTTTCTATAACAATATTATGATGTATCCGCTTTCAGGAGTTATCCAAAATCCGAGCATCACAGTTGCAAAAGTACAGCCAGAAACTCAGGCAACATCTACTTTTACGGCTCCGGCTTCTACGGCTTTTTCTGCTAATATTACATCCATCGGTCATTCATGGAAGCCAGTTTCTGGAGTGTTCAGCGATGTAGTTTACTATATTAAAAAAGGAAGCGATTATTACAGAATGTATTTTGTATCGAACGGAGGTCAATCTACTGGTAATATGTATTTTAAATACAAAAATATCACTTCAACTTTGGGAGTTACGGATATGGCTAATAAAAAAGCGTCATTCGGAATCTATCCAAACCCGACAACTGCTGACAAACATGTTACTGTTTTATTCGATGTTAAAGAAAAAGCGAATAATAAAGGTAATGTAGAAGTATACGACCTTTCAGGAAAAAAAGTATACACGGCAGAATTAACGAATCAGACAGGTTTCTACAAACAAGACTTGAATCTTTCTCACCTTACCGCAGGAAATTATCTTGTAAAAATAACTTTCGGAGGAAGCACAGAAACGAAGAAACTGATTGTGAAATAGTGAATTGTCAATTGTCAATAGTGAATTTTTAAACTTGACAAATTAATTTACAATTCATTCTCAAAACTTAAATTTTAATACTTTCTATTTTTTCTAATAAAAGGCTGCCTACAAATTGTAAGCAGCCTTTTAAAATTTTATGACTAAAGTCAGGAGCCAGAAGATGGAGGTTAGAAGTTTTTTCAATCGTTATAAACTTCCCTCATCCTGCTTCAAACTTCCCGCTTATAAAATCTTGCGTCCTCTATATACCTGAGTTGAGCTTTCCAGCATTTTAGAAATATCTTTTCTGAAATCCAAAAGATGATCTTGGCCATTATGACGGTTCAAATGTTCTTCGCTTTCCCATAATTCGACCATTAAAAAAGTTCCTTTATTGTCTTTGTCTTCAACAAGATCATACTGCAGACAACCCTCTTCTTTTCTGGTTTCTCTTACCAAAGTTTGAAATAATTCTACCGCATCCATTAAGTAATTTTCGTTCAACTTAAAAAGCGCAACAACGTGTAAATTCATGTTCTGTTTTTTATGGTGTAAATGTAAAGTATTTTCAAAATTGAAATACATTTTTACCTATTTTATTTTTCCACAATCAACAGTTTTTTAACTGAAAACAGATTTATAAATTGTTATACAACTCATCACAATCACCAAAGTTCCTATTACAATAAACATTTTTTTCACCGGAAGTTTTGCAGTAAGCATCGCTGAAAATGGTGCTGTGATAATTCCGCCGATCAAAAGACCTAAAATAATATTCCAATGTTGAATTCCTAATGTAAAAAAGAAAGTGACTGCTGCGGTTATGGTTAAAATAAATTTAGCAACTGTGGAACTTCCCACGGCAAACCTTGGCGTAAACGCATTTTTAATTAAAGTTCCGGTAACCAGAGGCCCCCAACCTCCACCGGCAAAAGAATCGATAAAACCTCCGATTAATCCTAATCTTGTTAAGTTGGTTTTTCTTTTTAAAGCTTTATTTTGTTTAGGTTTAAAAGCATTTGACAAGATTTGAATTCCGAGGTATAAAGTATAAAAAGCGATAACCGTTTTTGTAATTTTTGAATAATATTCACCAACATAGGTTAGACTTAAAGCTCCGATTACAGCTCCGATAATCGCGGGAATGGCTAATTTTTTAACCAAACTTACACTTATATTCTTCAATTTAAAATGACTAATACTTCCCGCGGCCGTTGTAAAACTTTCGGCAGAATGAATACTTGCACTCACAATATGCGGCGGAATATTCAGAAATAAAAGCGTTGTCGTACAAATCACGCCATATCCCATTCCCATTGATCCGGCAACAATTTCAGCCAAAACACCCACCAAAAGCATCCAGTAAAAAATATGATTATCCTTTTCTAAAACGGTCAGAAGTTCATCAAGATAACCCATTTCGTACATAGAAAAAACGGCAATAGCTACTATTACAGCGGTTATCAACAGGACATTTAACCTGATCTGAACTTTCCTAGAAATTACCATATTATAAGATCATTACTGCTCCAACCGTTGAATTACTCGTTTCGTCGATCAAAACAGCATTTCCGGTATCTCGACTATCTTCAAAGCTATCAAAAACCAATGGGGAAGCTGTTTTCAAACGAACTTTTACGACTTCGTTAAGCTTAATACTTTCGTTAATCGGTGTTTTTTCAAGTGTATTGACATCAATTTTATATTCAATTTCTTTGATGATCGCTTTTAAAACTTTGCTTTTATGTTGAATGAAATATTTATTTCCTTCATTCAGTTCTTTTTTATCGAGCCAGCAGACAACAGCTTCTATTTCATTTTCAACTTTCGGAAGATCATTAGTTTTGACTAAAAAATCTCCCCGACTGATATCAATATCATCTTCAACATGCAAAACGGCAGGCTGATTGGTGAAAACAGATTCCACTTCTTTTCCGCCTGTTTCAATTTTTGATATTTTGGTTTGAATATTTTGTGGGAGAACCGTAATATCATCCCCTTTTTTATACACTCCCGAAATCACTTCACCCGCATAACCTCTGTAGTCATGCAACTCTTCAGTCTGAGGACGAATAACATATTGCACCTGAAATCTCGGTTTTTGAACTTCTTTATCTTGATTAATTTCAACATTTTCAAGGAAATCAAGAAGTGTTAATCCTTTATACCAACTCGTTTTATCAGATTTTTCAACAATATTATCTCCGTTAAAAGCTGAAATCGGGAAATAATTCACATTCGGCAACCCTAATTTCTGAGCAACCAATTGATATTGAGCTTTAATATCATTAAAAATTTCCTCGGAATAATCAACCAGATCCATTTTATTGATCGCAACTACCACATTTTTAATCTTTAATAATGAAGCAATGATTGAATGTCTTCTCGTTTGCTCAATTACACCTTGTCTTGCATCAATCAAAATCACGATCAATTGTGAATTGGAAGCTCCCGTAATCATATTTCTGGTATACTGAATATGTCCCGGCGCATCTGCAATAATGAATTTCCTTTTTGGAGTCGAAAAATATCGGTAAGCAACGTCAATCGTTATTCCCTGCTCTCTTTCGGCTCTTAAACCGTCTGTAAGAATCGCGAGATCAATTCCGTCCTCATTTTTATTTTTTGATTGTTTTTCCAACGCTTCGAGTTGGTCGATCAATATATTTTTACTGTCGTACAAAAGTCTTCCGATCAACGTACTTTTTCCGTCGTCTACACTTCCTGCTGTGATGAATCTTAATATGTCCACATTTGTTATATTAGTAATGAGTAATTGGTAATGAGTAATTTTTAAAATCGCTCATTCCTTTTATATTTTGTAATCATTATTGTAAGCTTTGAGTAAAATTATACCGACTTGTTTGTCATTACTTATTACTCATTGCCCATTACTTATTAAAAGTATCCTCCTTTTTTTCTGTCTTCCATCGCGGCTTCCGTCACTTTATCATCGATTCTCGTTTCGCCACGTTCGGAAATTTTGGAAGCCGTAATTTCTTTAACAACCTCATCTAAAGTCTCGGCTGAACTTTCAACCGCTGCAGTACAGGTCATATCGCCAACGGTTCTGTAACGAACTCTTTTATTGACAATTGTATCATTTTCATCAATTTGAATGAAATCGGAAACTGCAATTAACTGTCCATCAAACTCAATCACATCTCTGTCATGTGCAAAATAGATCGGTGGAAGTTGGATATTTTCTTTTTTGATATAATTCCAAACATCAAGTTCCGTCCAATTGGAAATCGGGAAAACACGAACATTTTCACCTTTATTGATTCTTCCGTTGTAGATATTCCATAATTCGGGACGCTGTAATTTTGGATCCCATTGTCCAAACTCATCACGAACAGAGAAAAAACGTTCTTTCGCTCTGGCTTTTTCTTCATCTCTTCTCGCCCCTCCGATGCAAGCATCAAACTGAAACTCTTCGATCGTATCTAATAAAGTATAAGTTTGCAGCCAATTTCTGGAAGCAAATTTTCCTTTAGGCTCGGTTAAATTCTTTGCCTTAATGGTATCTTCAACCTTTCTTACAACTAATTCTGCTCCGATATTTTCTGCTAAATAATCTCTGAATTGCAGGGCTTCCGGAAAATTATGTCCCGTATCAATATGAACCAACGGAAACGGAATCTTCATCGGAGCAAAAGCTTTTTTCGCCAAATGAACCAATGTAATAGAATCTTTTCCGCCACTGAAAAGTAAAGTCGGTTTTTCAAACTGGGCAGCAATTTCCCGCATAATATAAATACTTTCGGCTTCCAGCTGTTCCAGATAATCTAATGTATGTTTACTCATTTTTACTACTTAAAATTTAAATTAATGCGTATGCAAACCGCATTCTTTATGTGAACTTTCCCACCACCATCGTCCGGCACGCGGATTTTCTCCTTCTTCAATCGCTCTTGTGCAAGGTTGGCATCCAACACTGATGAATCCTTTTTTATGTAAAGACAATTCCTGAATTTTATGTTGATCTAAATAATCTATAACTTCCTGATATGACCAATGAATCAAAGGATTGTATTTGTATAATTTTCTATCTTCATCCCACTCGATGATCGGCATATTTTCACGATTTTCAGATTGTTCTGAACGAAGACCTGTAATCCATACTTTTGCACCTTCCAATGCTCGATTCAAAGGTTTTACCTTTCGGATAAAACAACATTCTTTTCTGTTTTCAACGGAATGATAAAAAGCATTGATCCCTTTTTCATTAACATATTTTTCTACATCAGAAGATTCAGGAAAATAAACTTCCGTTTTCGTCTTGTATCTTGAATTATTTTTTGAAAGTAAATCGTAATGTTCGTAGAAAAGTCTTCCTGTATCCAATGTGAAAACTTTGATCGGTAATTTTTGACTAAAAATTATATCCGTAATGACCTGATCTTCCTGACCAAGCGATGTTGAGAAAACAACCTCATCTGAGAATTTTTCTGAAATAAATTTCAATCCATCCTCTACTGAAAGCTGTTTTAGTGTATCTGCATCTTCTGTTGAAATCATATTTATTCATTTGAAGTCATGCAAATATCTAATAAAATAATTATCCTACCAAATAAGTAGACTAATTATTCAAAAAAAATGGATCAGATCAATCGATCAAATCCAGTAAAGTTTTTTCTTCTAAAATTTTAAGCGAAGCGTCCCGAACTTCAATCAAAACATCATGTAAACTGCAGTGATCTTCGTTGCAGTCTTCACATTTTTCGTAAAAGTTTAAACTTACGCATGGTAACAATGCAATTGGACCATTCACCAAACGAATAATTTTCGCAAGCTTTACTGTTTCAGGATGTTCCCTTAAAAAATATCCTCCACCTTTTCCTTTTTTACTATCAAGGACATCGGCTTTTTTTAATTCAAGCAAAATGTTTTCCAGAAATTTTAATGGAATTTTTTTACGTTCCGCAATTTCGGAAATCAGAACAGGGCCATCATTTCTTTTTTCTACAAGATATGAAAGCGCCTTAAAAGCATATTGAGATTTTTTAGATAGCATTACAGCAAAAATAAGAAAATAGTTTGAGATGTGTAATAGTAAGTCGAGAAGTTGGAAGATGGGTGTTGGAAGCCTTTAAACAGCATTACTGACTTCCATCATCGAACTTCCAACTTCCACGTAAAATCCCTATTTTTGCTTCATGTTCAGTAAACAAGAGGCACAACAAATAAAAAAAGAGTTTTGGACCGCTTTTGGGAAATCATTTCCGAGAAAATGGCTGTTGTATAATACAAAGGTTAAGGATTTTTCATTCAAATTCAATGCAGAAACTAGAAAAGCAGAAGTTTCTTTAGATATAGAAATGAAAGATGAAGATTTCAGAAATGCCTATTTTAACAAAATCTGGTCTCTGGAGGATATTCTGAAAGATTTTATTGGAGATTTTCAAAAGGAAGAATATTTTACATTAGACAACGGAAAAGTAATCGCTAAAATCTGGGTTGAAAAACATAATGTTTCAGTTTTTAATAAAAATACCTGGCAGGAAATCTTTGAATTCTTTGTGGAGAAAATGGATGGATTTGAAAGGTTTTATTATGAATATGAGGATTTTATAAAGGATGTTTAAATGAAAATCAGATATTGCTGGAGATACAGAGTGGAAGTTCCTATGCTCGACAAAGAAGAAAGTGAAATTGCTTCAAAGCTTTATGCAGAAGGTTTCCAGGAATTTAAAAGATCAAAAAAAAGTTCCTCTTAAGGAAAACTTTACAAAACTTCTGGATTATTATAATGAATTAACAGGTTTTGGAGAAACTGAACCTAATGCTATCCTACATCATATTATTGATTTATATGGCCCTGATTGTGAGAATTGCGGAAAACCTTATAGAACAAATGAAGCAACCTTCTGTCCTAAATGCGGTAACAAAAGGCAACTTTAATTAAAATTTAACTATAAATTCAAACCTCCGTTTAAAATTTTTCGTATTTTAGTTGAACAGTAAAAATATATGTTTTATGAATATTCATAATGCTTTCAAGCTTAATTCATAATTCTTTTTCACTGTTTTTTTCAAACTCAAATCACAAAAATTTTAAATATAATGGAAAACAATTCGTTTATTTTCACAGACGGAACCGACCCCAGAATGATCGAAGCTTATAAAAAAGCGCAGGAAACTTTTAAATATTTCTGGAGAGAGCAATCTTGGGAATACAGAAGAATTATTCCTGCACTTAATCTGGCTTGTGTAAAAGCCGCTTTCTCACAGGAAGATCCTGAAACAGGGAAAGATATTGTAGAACATATGTGGATCAACGATATTGATTTTGATGGAGATCATGTAAAAGGATATCTGATCAATGAACCCAATGATCTGACCAACATACAACCCGGAGATTATTTTGAAATTCCTTTGAATGAAATCAGTGATTGGCTTTTTGCCATTACTCCAACTGAGAAAAAATCAAAACTTTCTAAATTATTCTCATCCTCTTCCCCTACTTTGCCTAAAGCTTACGGTGGCTTTACCATACATAAAATGCGTGCTGACATGGAAGAAGCAGAAAGACAGGAACATGATGATGCCTGGCAGCTTGACTTCGGAGATTTTAATGATGTTGAAGTGGTTCACGAACAAAAAGAAAAACCTGAAAACCTTGTTGAACATCCTATGAGCAGAAATATGAAGGAAGATTTCGTGAAATTTTTACAACAATATCCTAATGAACTAACGAATGTTGATGATAACGGATTGACACTTCTTCATAAAGAAACCATTGCCGGAAATTTGAGTTCAGTAGAAGTTATGCTCGAAGCCGGAGCTGATAGAAATTTACAATCCAACAACGGAAAAACGGCGCTTGATTATGCCAAACAACTAAAATGGGAGCATTTGATTCCTGCTTTAGAAAATTAAATAGATAAAGAGAGACTTTCGGGTTTCTCTTTTTTTTGGTAGAAATCTATTTTATTGCATTTTTGTATAATCAAACCAACATATTATGGCTCTTCCTAAAAAGAATTCAAGAAATATTAATGTAAACAATACGGAATATTCATGGGTAGCTTCTGGAAATGATGATATAATATATTTAATTATTTGTCTAAAAGAAAACTCTGGTCAAAAACTAATTGCGCTATTTAATTATGTAAATATGATTGAAAATAATCTAATTGAAGTGCAAATTATGCCTTCAACTGTAAAACAAGTAATTGAATACTCTATTAAAAATGGCTGGAATCCTGATAAAAAAGACAAAGATTTCAATATTGGTATAATGAACGATATTATAAATAAGACAACTTAGTTATACATTCACGATTCGGTTACATCATTCATTGATTGAGCTACTTTTTCCACTGCCCATATTTCCACCTTTGTACCATCATTTAAACAAATAAAAATGGAAACAAAAAAAGTATGGTTCGTTACAGGAGCCTCAAAAGGTTTGGGATTAGCCTTAGTTAAAAAATTATTAGAAAAAAATTATCGTGTTGTTGCAACTACCAGAAATGCTCAATCATTAATTTCAGAAATTGGAGAAGCTTCCGAACAATTTCTACCGCTTGAAGTTAATTTAGGAGACAATGAAGATGTACAATCAGCCATCGCAAAAAGTATTGATTATTTTGGACAGCTTGATGTCATCGTCAACAATGCAGGATACGGATTGATTGGAACTTTAGAAGAGCTTTCCGACAAAGAAGCAAGAAGTAATTTCGACATCAATGTATTCGGAACATTGAATGTGATCAGAAATGCAATGCCTTATCTTCGTCAACAAAAATCCGGACACATTTTTAATATTTCTTCCATTGGAGGATATTCTGGAAACTTTCCGGGTTGGGGAATTTATTGCGCCACAAAATTTGCCGTTGCCGGACTTACAGAAGCGTTGGCAGAGGAGATTAAAGATTTTGGAGTGAAAGCAACCGTTGTTTATCCCGGATATTTCAGAACAGATTTCTTAGATAAAGATTCTATCAAAACGCCTGAAAATGCTATTCCGGAATATGAAGCAGCAAGAAATTCTCAACACGCTCATCTTGATGAAATCAACGGAAATCAGCCCAATGATCCTGATAAAGGTGCAGAAGCTTTAATCGCAATCAGTGAAGAACAAAATCCGCCAGTGCATTTCTTATTGGGAAGTGGAACGCATGAGTTTTTGGATAATAAAATTGCAACAATCAAAGGTGATGCTGAGAAGTGGGAAAGTTTGACTTTGTCGACTGTGATCTAGTTTAATATAAACTTTATAGATCCTTCGACTCCGCTCAGGATTACATTGCTAATACTAACTGTTATCATTAATACGCAAAGTTCTCACAGTGTCAGACTGAGCGGAGTCGAAGCCTTTCCTATAATAATTACGAATATATTTTATAAAAAAATAAAATTAATACCTTAGCATTATGAAACAGACATTTCGTTTTAATTCAATCTCTGAATTTCATACTTTCTGTAATCTTCCGAATCCTGAACATCCGTTGATCAGCCTGATAGATTACAGTAAGGTCAATTATCCTACGGACGATAATGAGTTGAAATGGATTCAGAATTTTTATTCGATCGGCTTGAAACGGAATGTGAATGCTAAGTTCAATTACGGTCAGCAGAAATATGATTTCGATTCCGGAGTATTGTGTTTTGTTTCTCCGCTTCAGTTTTTAAGCCTTGAAATGAAACCTGATGTTGAAGTGGAGCCTACCGGATATTTATTGCTCATTCATCCCGATTTTCTTTGGGGAACTTCCTTAATCAAGAAAATAAAATCATACGAATTTTTCAGTTATCAAATTAATGAAGCACTTTTTCTTTCAGATAAAGAAGAGAAAATTATTGTTGATTTGTTTAAAAATATTGAAAAAGAATATCAAACCAATATTGATAAATTCACACAGGAATTGATTGTTGCCCAATTGGAACTGTTCCTGATTTATGCTGAACGCTTCTATGAGCGTCAGTTCTTTACACGAAAAAAATCAAGTCATGAATTGCTGGAAAGATTTGAGCAAGTTCTTGCGCAATATTTTGATAATGGAAATCTTATTGAAAACGGTATTCCATCCGTAAAAGCCATAGCCGAACAAATGAATATTTCCCCTAATTATTTGGGAACTTTATTGCGTATTCATACTCAACAAAATACACAGCAACATATTCAAAGTAAATTAATTGATACCGCAAAAGAACGTCTAAGTACAACAAGTTTATCAGTGAGTGAAATTGCTTATGAATTAGGATTTGAGCATCCACAGTCTTTCAGTAAACTGTTTAAGCAAAAAACGAATCAGTCGCCATTGGAGTTTCGAAAATTGTTTAATTAAAATATATAAATCATAACTTTTTTACCAAATGACAAATCACGGAAAACTAAGTTTAGCTAACTTGCATTCATGAAACAATTATTTGATTTTATTTTAAGGTTTGGAAATCTTAATCAACAACAGATCGATTTTATTTCAAGCAAAGCCACCGAAATAAACCTCTCGAAAGATGAATATTTTTCAGAAGCAGGAAAAGTGGCAAAACAAGTTGGATTTATTGTGGACGGAATTTTACGTGTTTGCTATTACAACAACAAAGGTGAAGAAATTACCAAATATTTCATCGAAGAAAACAATCTGGTCGTAGATCTTGAAAGTTTTGATAATGAAATTTCTTCCAGCGCTTATGTTCAAGCAGTAACCGACTGTAAAATGATCGTTTTTTCAAGAAAAGATTGGTTAGAATTATTACAAACCATTGTCGGATGGGAAGCTATTGTTCACAAAATTATTTCCAGAGCATTGATGCAGAAAGTGGAAAGAAGAAGCCCGCTCGTTTCGGAAGATGCTACGACTCGCTATCTTAAATTTTTAGAGATCTACCCTACTGTTGTGAACCGTATTCCGCTTTCGTATATCGCTTCTTATTTGGGAGTGACGCAGTCTTCTTTGAGTAGGATTAGGAAGAATATTGGTCATAAAGACCGTACTTAGAATATTTTTTTTAACGCAAAGATTTATTTTTAATGCTGCATATGTAAGGGAGCAAAGAATTGAATCAATGTAATTGATTCTTAAGAAGCTGCCTTCATCAGCGACTTTGTCGCATCTTTTTGCTCCCTAAAAGTAATTCATTTTTATAGTAAAACTTTGCGTTTAAAAATGAATTTTATTGTTTACACTAATTGCCATTTCCGAGGAATCTAAATACATTTGCCAAAATAAACTTTTTTGAGATTTCTACTAAATAAGAAAGTTGCTTAAATATTTTGCATGTTCTTTTGTCTTGAAACAAACGAACCAAAAGTTCAAGACTGGAATCTTCCGCTAAAAATGATTTCTGTTCACTAAAAATTCTAAAACTTGCACGATAGCAATATTTGTTCTTCAATTCTAAATTGGTCTCGTGCTTCGAACAGTAGAATTTTCTTAACGTTCACAAAGTTTATTTTCTTAACGCTACAGCTTCCTAGGTCGATTATTCGGTAAGATTAAATTTAGACCCAAGTAGATCAATTCGGTTAAATTTTACCTTTTGGGACTAACATATCTTCTAACTCCCAACTTCTGACTTCCCTCAACATCTTGCAACTCATCATCGCTTTTTGTCATTTGGCAAATGTTATCTTATTTAATTGGCGGACTTTTACATCATCAATTAAAAACAAAAAAATGAATTCAGTATTAATTACAGGAGCCAACAGAAGTATTGGCCTTGAAACCGCAAAACAACTTTCAGAAAAAGGATTATTCGTTTATTTAGGAAGCCGTGATCTTGAAAAAGGAGAAGCTATCGTCAAAGAATTAACCGAAAAAGGATTTCAGAATATCAAAGCGATCGAAATAGATGTTACCAATCCTGATTCTATTTCAGCCGCTAAAAATTTGATTGAAAAAGAACAGGGAAAGCTGGATATCCTAATCAATAATGCAGGAATTCTAGGCGTAAATCCTCAGACTGCAGCAGAAACCTCGATCAAAGATATCCAAACTGTGTTTGATACCAACTTTTTTGGTGTGATCAGTGTGACACAGGCATTTTTAGAATTACTTAAAAAATCGGAAAGTCCGAGAATCAGCAACATTACTTCGGGGCTTGGTTCATTAACCCTTCACAGCGATCCGACTTGGAAATATTACAATGTAAAAGCAGCAGCTTATGGACCTTCAAAATCTGCTTTGAATGCTTACACAATTGTTCTAGCCTATGAATTAAAGGATCTTCCTTTTAAAGTAAATGTTATCGATCCAGGTTATACCGCAACAGATTTCAATCATCACAGTGGTCCGGGTTCTGTTGAAAGTGCCGCCTATTTTATCGTCAAACACACAGTTACCGATGAAAATGCACCAACAGGACAGTTTTACAGTAATGATATTGAGGATGAAATTGGGATCAGCCCGTGGTAGAATATATTTTATAACGCATTATTAAAGAGAGACTTTTGGGTTTCTCTTTTTCTATTCAATCTAATTTTTCTAACCGCTAAATTTTTCTTTAAAAACTAATTTGTAATTTTGATTTAAATACATCAGTCGTGGATATTCAAACTAGAAAATTAAATTTAATCACTTATCTTGCTCAACTTCAGGATGAAATTTTCTTTGAGAAAATCGAGGAATATATTTTATCTAAATTGGAAAAAGAAGACCACTCTGAGTTTGCTCCTTTTACTGTTGATACTTTGATTAATCGTATTGAAAAATCTGAAGAAGATTTTAAAAACGGAAAATTTAAAACTCAGAAAGATCTAGAAAACCAATCTGCAAATTGGTAACGAAATAAATTACAACAAAAAAGAGAAGCTAACCACTTCTCTTTTTTACTTATATTCTATCCAAACTTTTTCTTCCTCAACCAGAAGAACAATCCTCCTAACAATCCTATAATTGCTAAAGGAAGCAGTAAGTTCAGCCACTGCCAATTACCTTTTTCTTCGGTAATTCTTTGTCGGTCAAGAAGTCTTTCTTCGATGTTTCTGTTTCTTAAATCCATCAAATTGCTGTCGTCTAATAGATAATCTAAAGCATTTCTTAAAAACTGTTCGTTTCCGAACTGCTCATTCGTCATCAGGTCAACGCCTAAGGGTAAAGGCTCGTCTTTGATCACTTTATTTCTTCCGACATCACCGTCTGCAATGACGATCATTTTGTTTTCAGGACTTTGCGCTTTAAATCCGGGATATGATTTTCTTTCAATTCTAGATCCGTATGCAGAAGTGAATTTCCCTTCTAAAGCAACGGCATATATCTTCGGAGTACTAGGCTTTTCCATTTGTCCTAGACTATCTACACTTGCAATTTCTTTCAGATCAACATAGTTTGGAACCTGTTTTAAAAGCGTTCTTTCACTCGATTCAAAAAGAATATTAGTCTTAATATTTTTCCTTCCTAACGTATCTATTGAGGTTGGGAATTCAAATTTTACAGGGTTAATATTTTTAGTGATCGGATTATTGTGTTCAGCAATTCCAAGAGGATAATACGGCCACGGAAGGCTTGTGTATTGTGCGTTTCCGCTTACTTCTCCCGTTACCAATTTCAACAAAGCAAATTTCTTCAAATCCTTCACCAAAGCAGGATTGATTCTTAATCCATAATTGAAAAAGAAATCCGTCATATTGACATCCACAGGGAAAGGCATTACTTTTTGAGACCTCATCAACGTATCCATTTCGGCGTTCACGGCATCAATCATCCACAATGTTTTTCCACCATTCATGATGTATTGGTCAAGAATTACCTTTTCACCATCAGTAAATGCTTTTCTAGGTTTTGCAATCACCAAAGCGCTCATTTGCTTTAATAAAGGAACATCAGCAACAGTCAGTTCAACCTGATTTTTAGGAATTACTGGTCCGGCATCATAACTTTCAGAAGCCAATTCCATAAAACCATGAAATTCACGCGGATTTAATTCATCCTGATTTACCAAAATTCCGATCTTTTTTCTTTTATCAGCTGCAATATTTTTGATGTTTGAAACCAGATTATATTCAAGATTTTCAATGGATTTTGTCAGTTGCTCGTCTGCATTGATATTCGCCTGCTGTACAACCAACGGAATAGAAACTCCCCTTTTGTTATATTTAATCACTGCATACGGGAAAAGCATGATCTGAGAAACTTTGCCATCCTTAATATCCGGAAGTACCGAAGGCTGCATTCCCATTGCCATCAACGTGTCCTGAGACATTTTAGTTTTAATAGGATCAATGAATTTAAAATCTATGTTTGAATTGATCTTTCTGAATTCTTCCAGCATAAATTTCGTTTCGCCCTGAAGCTGTTTGAAACTTGCCGGAAAATCACCTTCCAAATACACATCAACTGTCAATGGTTTCTTTACTGATTTCAATACCTTAATTGTATTTTCAGAAAGCGTATATCTTTTTTCTTTTGTTAAATCTAATCTAACCCCAGAAATTGCGAGGATTATAGCTAACGGTAAAATAACAAAAAGTAAAATTCCTAATGGAGATTTAAACTGTATCTTCTTCATAATTCTACTTCTTTTTATTGATAAAATGGTTAGACAAAGCGAGCGTAAGGCCGATGATAAAAACAAAATAAGCTACATCCTTAAAATCGATAAGACCTCTCGTGAAACCTAAAAAGTGCTGATAAAAACCAACATTCTGCAAGATAAAATCTGCCCCACCCAATAATTTATAACTTGCCAACTGTTCGATTCCGAAATACATGATGAAACACATGAAAACGCCCAACAAATAAGCCATGATCTGATTTTGAGACAATGAAGAAGCTAAAATTCCAACGCCTGAAAAAGCGGCGATCAAAATAATCATTCCGATATAACTTCCGAAAGTCATTCCAAGGTCGATATTTCCCGCAGGAACACCCAAAACATAGACTGTATAAAGGTAAATCAATGAAGGAATCAAACATAAGATCCCAACTACCCAAACGGAAAGAAATTTTCCAAGAACTAAATCTGAAATTTTCAACGGCTGAGAAAACAACCAGTTTAATGTTCCTGTCTGCTGTTCTTCCGCAAAAGTTTTCATAGACAATGCCGGAATAATAAACATCAACAGCCACGGAACTAACACAAAATAACTTTGTAAAGAAGCCATTCCGATGTCGAAAATATTAAAATCGTTGTCGAAAAAAAACAGAAAAAGAGTCGCGATCAAACTGAAAGCCGCAATGATGATCCACGCGCTCCAATTCCCGAAGTAACTCCAAAGTTCTTTCTTAAAAATTGCAATCATAGTTTTTTAATTTGCTGTAAGCAATATGCTCTAAGCAGTAGGCAAAAAAGCTTATCGCTTACTGCCTTTAGCCTAAAGCTTTTATTATTTTTTCTTGTTTTTATTAACCAATTTAACGGTCATCATAATTAAAAATACCAGAACGAAAAATCCGGCAATTAATTGCCACCAATATTCAATCGCCATTGATTTTAATATGACTGTGAATACGACCAAAAACAAAATAAAGGTTGCGATTTCATTCGCTTGTCTTAGTTTTATATTAGGTGTTTCAAGGGTGTTTCCATTTAATTCTCTTAATTGAAGTACTTTTTTCCAGCACCAGTAGTGATAAATTGCCAGACCGATCAGAAATGTTAATTTTAAATGAAACCAAGACATTTTCATTAATCCCGGATTCAAAAAGATCATCACCAATCCGCACACCGTCATAATAACTCCTGCGGGAACGGTAATAATATTCCATAATCTTCGAGCCATGAAAGTATACTGTTCTCTTAAGATCCTCTTCTTTTCTTCGGCAAATTCATCGGTATCTTTATAGTAAACGAAAATTCTTACGAGATAAAAAATTCCCGCAAAATAACTTACCATGAAGATAATATGTAAAGCTTTTATTATTGTATAAAGCATCTTACTGTCTAATTATTTAGTGAAGAAACTTCACATAATTTATCTAAATTTCTTAAATATTCCAAAACTTCATCTTTTGAACTTATCCAATATATTCGAATTGATTGGACATAAATAGCATAAAAGATTAAAATAAAAATCCACGCATACTTTTCAAAAAATAATGTAACCAAGAAAGCTATAAAAAATGTAATAAGTGTGGCAAATAATACTGCCAATAGGTTCAGAAACCCAAAACTTATTGTAAGCCATAGCTTTTCTTTACCATCTTCATCTTTTCTAAAATCTCCCAAAATTTTTGGAGATAAATTCCAATTGACATATTTCAAATCGAATCCTTCAGATGTAACTTTTCCTTTAAAAGATTTATCCCAATCAAAAAACTTTTTATAGAGATTATTTTCTATCTTATTTAAAATTTCTTCTTTTGGTTTCGAAAACTCTATCCTATATTTTGACTTGAAAATCATTTTAAACTTATTATTCCGCTACAGAATCAGCAACCTCAGTAATGATAGATTCATCAGGTTTCAATTGTATTCTTTTTGCGCCTAACTTGGTGTAATATTTTTCCAATTTATTCAAATGATCTTCACTTGTTTCTTTACCTTCTACATGCAGACTGTAATCACTCCAAATGCGGATAAAAAATAAATCTTTGACCAAAACCCTGTAATTCGATTGCTCAAAAGTCTTGGCGAGATAAGCATCAAGATCGCCTTTAGTTTTAAATTCATTTATAATAACTCCACCATCACCTCTTTCTCCATTATTATAAATGAAGGCGTATAATTTTTTGATCGACGAGCCAACTTCTTTTTCCTCAATTCTAGAAATAACATCGGGATTATCAGTCACAAAAGGGATCTGAGTAATCCCGATGTCTTTCATTTCTTTACTTATTTTAGCAGGTTTCATGCCTTGCAGTTCAACATTTTTAAGATCAAGATCCATAATGTTTTGTGCAAAGAAGCTTTGAAAACAAACAAAACCAATGATCAGCATTATTTTTTTCATAACCTGCTTTTTAAATTTTTATAATTAAGAAATTTTGAGTATTTGCTTTTAATACTCATATTTTTTTATCGCAAAGTTCACAAAGATTTTTTCTTTATGTCAAATTGCAGATAATGACTAAGAAATTACTCCTAACTCCTTTCCTACTTTTTCAAAAGCAAAGATTGCCTTATCCAAATGCGCTCTTGTATGCGCTGCAGAAAGCTGAACTCTGATTCTCGCTTTTCCTTTTGGTACAACTGGATAGAAGAATCCGATTACGTAAATTCCTTCATCCATTAATTTTTCAGCCATTTTTTGAGCCAATGGAGCGTCGTACAACATTACCGGAACGATTGCAGCGTCACCATCTGGAACATCAAAACCTCTAGCTTTCATTTCTGCTCTGAAATATTCTGCGTTTTCCATTACCTGATCACGAAGAGAAGTGTCGTCTGAGATCATTTCCAATACCTTCAAAGCAGCACCCACAATTCCGGGAGCCAATGAATTGGAGAATAAATAAGGACGAGAACGTTGTCTCAGCATATCGATAATCTCTTTTTTACCGGAAGTAAATCCACCCAAAGCACCACCTAAAGCTTTTCCTAGCGTAGAAGTAATAATATCTACTCTACCCATTACTTCGTTGGCTTCGTGAGTTCCTCGACCTGTTTTTCCGATGAAACCTGTTGCGTGAGAGTCGTCAACCATCACCAAAGCATCGTATTTATCTGCTAAATCACAAACTCCTTTCAAATCTGCAACAATTCCGTCCATTGAGAAAACTCCGTCTGTTACAATAATTTTGAAACGGTGATTTTTTTCAGAAGCAGCGATTAACTGAGCTTCCAAATCTGCCATATTATTGTTTTTATAACGATATCTTGCCGCTTTACAAAGACGAACTCCGTCGATGATCGAAGCGTGATTTAATTCATCTGAAATAATGGCATCTTCTTCTGTAAATAAAGGTTCGAAAACACCTCCATTTGCATCAAAACATGCAGCATATAAAATAGTATCCTCAAGACCTAAGAATTGAGCAATTTTTTCTTCCAATTGCTTGTGAATATCCTGAGTTCCACAAATGAAACGTACAGAAGACATCCCGTAACCATGAGATCCGATCATGTCCTGAGACGCTTTCATCACTTCCGGATTGTTTGATAATCCCAAATAATTGTTGGCACAGAAGTTCAACAGCTTTTTACCGTTGGCTTCTATTTCCGCACTTTGCTGAGAAGTAATAATCCTTTCTCTTTTGTAAAGCCCGTCATTATCAATATTTTGTAGTTCGTTCTGTAAATTTTCAAGATACTTGTTAGAGATCATTTTAGATAATTTTTTGGATGCGCTAATTTAATAAAAAGGCTGTAAACTATTCGCTTTTATGATGGTTTATTCTAAAATTTTGATTTAAGTGTTTAATTTTCTTTCATTAGTCTATTAAATTAGTAGGATAATAATTATATTTGAACCTTTAAAATGAATAAGGATGAAATTAACACCAATAAAAAGATCAGAAAATGTTGCGGCGGAAGAGTTTCTACAAGATTTCATGAAACCGTGTAAACCTATCATTCTCAAAGACTTTGTCGATCCTAAAAGTCCAGCATTCGAAAAATGGAATTATGATTACTTTAAACAAATCGCAGGCGAGAAAAAAGTAAATGTCTACGGCAGCGAAATAGAATCCATTGACAGAGTGGCAAGTAAACCGATTGGCGAAACCACATTTTCAGATTATTTGGATCTGATAAGCTCAAAAGCTACAGAACATCGTTTGTTTTTATTCAATCTTCTCAGCTTAAAACCTGAAATGAAGAATGATATTCAATATAAAGACGTTACCAAAGGAAAAATTTTAAAATGGCTTCCTTTTATGTTCTTCGGAGGCAAAGGCTCTATCACCAGAAATCATATTGACATCGATATGTCTCATGTTTTTATCACTCAGTTTCAGGGAATTAAAAGGATTTGGCTTTTTCCTTGGGAACAGTCGGATTTGATGTACAAGTTGCCTTATAATTTTCACAGTTTAATTAATCTTCAGGAAGCAGATTATGAAAAATTTCCTGCCTTAAAATATTTAAATGGATATGAAGCCGTCATCAATCCTGGCGAAACGTTATACATTCCTTCCGGATGGTGGCATTATATCCAATATGAAACTGAGGGTTATTCTGTTTCTATCCGTGCTTTGCCTTCAAGTTGGCTGGAAAAATGGAGAGGTTTCAAAAATCTTGTTGTCATCAGACATTTTGACAATGCTATGAGAAAGATCTTCAAAGAAAAATGGTTTAATTATAAAGTAAAAATAGCCAATAAAAGAGCTCAAAAAGCGCTTAAAAGACAGAAAAACTTTCAGATTTAAGCTTTTCAATCATAAAATTAATAACAATCAAATTATTCAAACAATGGAATTACTGTACGCATTACTTTCTTCAGAACGATCTCTGTATTCGTTCTATCCTATGTTTTAAAGTATTAATTCAAATTCTCTCTGGTTATTATCAGGGAGAAATTAAAAACAAAAACGGACCAATAAAGTCCGTTTTCATTTGTATTGTATTTAAAGCTTAAATTAATGCTTAATAAATTTAATATTCTTGTCTTTTATCGTGAAAACATAAGTTCCTGGAACCAGTTCTGAAATATTAATCGCTTTATTAGGTTGATAAGTATCTTTTCTCACTAATTTTCCGTCTACAAAATGGATCGTGAAATCTGTTGGTTTGTCAATTCCTTTTAAATACAATTCATTCTTCGCAGGATTTGGATATAATGAGAATTTATCTATATTTAAGTCTGCTGTAGATAACGTATTATCTTGTGATACCGTAGAATTTCTCTCCAACATCTGGTATTCGTAATTAAACTGAACACTTGCTATCGGAAAAGCCACAGATTGTGTAAAATATTGATTGTTTGTCGTATTATTTAAAGCAAAATAAGCTGTTTCTCCTCCTGTTCCTGTCACTTTTATTGGAAGTGGCATTTCAAAAAAGCTTACTGTAGGGCTACTTTGTGTTTGTGATGCTTTAAATGTTACCTGATTTCCAACCTGTCTCCATTTGATATCATAAGTTGGATATCCTTCTCCGTAAATCCAGTCGTTAAAAAATTCTGTGAAATCTTTTCCAGTGGATTGTAATAAAGAAGCACTTAAGTCTTGTGTTTTAGCATAATTATATGCTAAATTCGGTCTTGAGTGATAATCTTTTAATGCCTGATAAAAAGCTGTTTCACCTAAAACCCATTTGATCATTCTTACAACATATCCACCTTTTGCATAAGACAATCTTCCACTGAAAATATCTCCGATATTTCCTAGTTTTGAATCCGGAACATACGTACTTCCACCTGTTGAACCAGTAACATAATCTTTCTGACCAGACAAATAATTCATAAACTGGACATTCGTCATTAGTAATTTTTCATTAGCTAAATGTTCACCGAATGTCGCAAAACCTTCATTCAGCCAAATGTCATTCCATGCACCGCAAGTAACTTTATCTCCGAACCATTGATGAGCCAATTCGTGTGCGATTACCGGTTTATTCCAACCACTCATAGAAGACATCGTTTGATGTTCCATACAAGTCCCTCCATATTGAAACTCCATGTGACCGTATTTTTCATTTCTGAAAGGATACGGCCCAAAATAGGTTTCAAAAGTATTCATGATCTGCTTCGTCCAATCAATATCAGCCATAATAGATGGATTATTGGCAGAAGTCGGATATATATAATTCACAAAAGGAAATGGTGGATTTCCCATCGTATCATTCAATTTAACAAAATTCGTGATCGAAAGTGCTATCAAATAAGCCGATGTTGGATACATTGTTCTCCAGAATGTCAGTTTCTGACCACCCGAAAGTGAAGTTTCAGACATTAATTTTCCGTTCGCAGCGACACTGTATTGAGAGGGGGTTGTAATTTTAAAATCAAACCTGTCGATTTTATCATTCATGCTTTGCTTGGTTGGGAACCAGTCCTGCGCGCCATAAGGTTCATTTAATGTTGAAAGAATTGGCGTCCCGTTTTGAGAACCTGTGGCAAAAGCATTATTACTTGTTGCAGGAGGTCCTGCATATTGTATCGTTAAAGAATCCAGAACATTAGCCGGAAGAGAAGATTGAAAATTGATTTTCAATTCCTTCGTTGGAAGTTGCTGAAAAGCAAGATTTGTTCCGTGATACTGAACCTGAGAAACCGTTAATGTATTCGCCAAATCAAAATAAATACTGTTCATACTTTGAGTCGGTTTAAAATGCGAAGTCACAGAGCCTGCAATATTATACACCGTTGGATTTAAAGTAACATCCATTCTCTGATACTGCAAATCGTAATTTAAAGTATTGGGATTGATGTTATAGGCAGTCATTTTATGGGCAAAAGATTTGGCTTCTTTTGCAATCAGACCTTTCATTTCTATATTTTGATCCTGATTTTGGCTATAGATTTGTTGAAAGGCTAAAACACCTAAAACTAATAGATAATTTTTTTTCATATTTGATACACTTTAGTTCATAGCTAAGCTACAAAAAAGCCATTAAATGATAGCTTTTTTATTTATTTTTTCAGAAACTTAATTCTATTTTCGTTAATATTCAAGAAATATACACCAGGAATTAATTCTGATATATTTATTGGCTTATTTACCTGATAAACACCCTCTTTCACTATTTTGCCGTCAGAGAAATAAATTTTATAATCCACAGATTTTCTTACACCTTTTACATTAAGTTCATGACTCGCAGGATTTGGATATACAGAAAAATTATCAAGATCTGTTTCTGCAGTTCCTAATGTATTATCTAATGTTACCGTAGAATTTTTTTCGAGGATCTGATATTCATAATTAAACTGAACACTTGCCACAGGAAAGGAAACCGACTGCGTAAAATATTGATTATTGGAAGTATTATCCAAAGCAAAATAAGCAACTTCGCCCCCTGTTCCCGTAACTTTTATAGGTAAAACCATATCAAAAAAACTTACAGAGACATTACTTTGAGACTGAGAAGCTTTAAAAGTGATCTGATTTCCTACTTGTTTCCATTTAATAGTATAAGTTGGATATCCCTTACCGTAAACCCAATCATTAAAAAACTCTGTAAAATCTTTTCCTGTAGACTGTAATAATGATCCTTTTAAATCCTGAGCAACAACATATTTGTACGCAAAATTCGGATTAGAATGATAGTCTCTAAGAGCCTGATAAAATACGGCATCGCCCAAAATCCACTTCATCATTCTTACCATATATGCTCCTCTAGAATAATAATCTTCTGTTGCAACACTTTGATTAGTAAAACTTGTACAATAATTTTTTTCACCTAATAAATAGTTTAAAAATTCTGTGTTGTTCATTAAAAGTTTTTCGTTAGCCAAATGCTCTCCAAATGTTGCAAAAGCTTCGTTAAGCCAAAAATCTCCCGGTGTACCGGCTGTAATTTTATTTCCAAACCATTGATGGGCTAATTCATGAGCAATTAAGTACTTTTCCCAGCTACTCATTGATGACATTGTTTGGGTTTCAAGATTAATATAATTATAAAGAAATTCCATATGACCATATTTTTCATCTCTGAAAGGATAAGAACCGAAATAATTTTCAAAAGTTGCCATGATTTGTTTAGTCCATTCTATATTAGTCATTGAGGTTGTATTAGCTGCAGTATTGGGATAAACGTAATTTACAAAAGGAAATGGCGGGTTCCCGATCGTACTGCTCAGCTTCACAAAATTTGTAATTGAAATTCCCACCACATATGATGCTGTAGGATACATTGTTCTCCAGAAAGTAAGTTTTTTTCCGTTTGGAACAGACGTTTCAGACATCAATTTTCCGTTTGCTGCAACATTATATTGGGAAGGTGTGGTAATTTTAAAATCAAATCTCTCGATCTTATCATTTAAACTTACCTTAGTTGGAAACCATTCCTGCGCTCCAAACAACTGATTAAAAGTAGAAAGTACCGGAGTCCCGTTTTGAACACCTGTAGAGAATGGATTAAGTAACAAACTAGTTGTTGGTGATCCTGAATAACTTATCGTAAGAGAATCTAAAACATTTGCAGAAATAGAAGCCGGAAAATCAATTTTGAGCTCTTTGGTTGCAGAAAGACTTTGAAAATTAAGATTAATCCCATGATACTGCACCTGAGATACAGTCATTAAACTCGAAAGATCAAAATAAATACTGTTTATGTTTTGATTCGGGATAAAATGTGAGGTAACAGATCCTGAAATATTTTGAACAGCAGGATCTAGAGAAACATCCATTCTTTGATAACGAAGGTCATAATTTAAAGTATTCGGATTCGGATTACCACCTGCTCCCAATTTATGGGCAGCTGATTTCATTTCATTCTTTCTAAAGGATTTTATTCCTTGATCTGAGGTCTGTGCATAGAAGCATTGTGCCAAAAATATGGCCAGCCAAAAAATAGTTTTTCTCATCATCACTTGATATATTTATTAAGGTATAAATATAAAAAAACCTTTTAATCATTGATTAAAAGGTTGTTACAAATATTGAAAATAAGAATATTTTTAAAGATCTAACGCTGGTTCTAGAATTTTTTCCATTCTTTTCTTCACCATATCCACAGATCCTGAATAATTATTAACTAATAACGAAAATACTAAAGTCTTCCCTGAATTTGTTTTCATATATCCAGCTAACGCTTTCACTTTGTTTAAAGTTCCTGTTTTAGCGAAGATTTGTCCGTTTCCTGTTCCTACGAACATTCTTTTCAAAGTTCCGGACTGTCCACCAATCGGCAATGAAGTTAAATAAGTCTTGTAATATTTTTCATCCATTAAAGATGTTAAATATTTAACCTGAGAAATCGGCGTTACATTATTGCTTCTTGAAAGTCCGCTACCATCAATGTAATTTAATCCCATCATATCAAAACCTTCTGCTTTCAAGTGATTGGTTACTACTACTCTACCAGATTCAGAAGTCTGATCACCCTTACTTTGGAAACCTACTGTTTTCAATAAAGCTTCAGCTAAAGAATTATCACTGTGCTGATTCGTGTAATAAACAATATCACCTAAAGTTGGAGATTTATACGCTGAAACCAATTTTCTGCTTTCAGGAGTAGCATCTGTCATTTTAGGAGTTACTTTTCCGGTAACGCCTATTCCGCTTTTTACCATTGTAGCTCTCAAAGTATTTGCTAAATAAGCTGGCGCATCGGGGAATTTTGTTGTTAAAATTCCGTCACCTTCGTATTTGTCTGCAAAAACCATTTGACTGTTGTAAGGAGAAACATAGAAATATTTCTTCTCTCCTGAGAAACTGTTTCCTTTTTTAACGATCAGTTTTTCGTTGGCAGGATTGATTTCACGAGTTGTACCAACCGGCAAGTAGTAATTATTGTTCTCTAACCAAACAACATTTTCCGGAAGTCTCGAAATGTTACCTTTGAAAAGCGCTGTCTGAATAATAATATCACCATTTACCTTTTTGATTCCCTCACGAGACATCCCACTGATGAAGTCTGAAATAATATCTCTGTAAGAATAAGCTCCGGCTTTGTTCGTCCCTAAAGATGGATCGCCACTACCTACAACATACAGATTTCCATTTAAAACTCCATTTTCGTCTACACTTCCTGAGTATTCCAACTGAGTCATCCAACGATAATTTTCACCTAACAGGTTTAAAGCTGTTTCTGTGGTTAATAATTTTGTTGTAGACGCCGGAACCAGAGGAGTATTTTCGTTGTACGAAGAAATGATCTTCTTCGTTTTCGGGTCATACACTACAAATCCCCAAGTTGCATTTTTCAGCACAGGATCTGCCATCATTGTGTTTACATTAATGTCTACCAGCTCTTTAGCCGACAAAATCGTTTTCTCCACAACCGAAGTAATGGGAGAAGGCAAGTTTAAACTACTTTTTTGATTGTCGTAAGCCTGAGAATAAAGAACGGTAGAAACAGTAGATTGAGCGAGGAATAAACCAGAAGCCAATACTGCTGCACTTGAAAGATATTTTCTGAAATTTACCATCTATTTTGTTTTTGTTTCTTATTTGATTCCAATAAAAACGATTTGTTAAAAATCATTTAATATAAGACTCAAACATTTAATCAACGTCCAAAAGTAGATATTATTGTAATAGGTCGGGCTTTTTTGGGTGATAAAAGACTCTAAATTATGTTAAATATTGTTAAAAATCTACTAAAACGTCTTTTTTGATGCTTTGGTAAGCAGTAATCTCATCAAATTCTTTCAAACTTAACAAAACCATTTCTTTAAATTTTTCATAGTTTTTCCCTCTCGGAAGCTTGAGCATAATTTGGAACTGATAGAGATTATTAAGTCTTGCAATCTGCGCTCTTTCAGGACCTAAAACACAAT
This sequence comes from Chryseobacterium sp. GW823-FHT05E08, assembly GCF_058795655.1. Lineage (NCBI taxonomy): Bacteria > Pseudomonadati > Bacteroidota > Flavobacteriia > Flavobacteriales > Weeksellaceae > Chryseobacterium > Chryseobacterium sp. GW823-FHT05E08. The sequence goes on from NZ_JBXAHY010000005.1 coordinate 250,980, forward strand.
CTTCCGGAAGATATTTCCTTAAAATAGAGCCTAAAAACTGAGAAGCGCGATCAACTTTATCTTCTCTTCTATGTTTCATTTCGATCATAATCAGCTTTGTGAAAGGCGGATAATGGAATTTCTGACGTTCTGTGAGGAAATATTTATAGATCTTCGCCGTATTGTTCATCTTGATCAACTGAAAAACAGAATGATCCGGATTATAAGTCTGAATTAAAACTTTCCCTTTTCCGGAAACTCTTCCTGCTCTTCCTGAAACCTGGGTAATCAACTGATACGCTCTTTCCTCCGCTCTGAAATCCTGAACATATAATAAAGAATCCGCTTTCGGAATACCTACCAATTCTATATGATCAAAATCCAATCCTTTGGAAATCATTTGAGTACCAACTACAATATCTGTTTCCCGGTCTTCAATTTTCTCGTATAATTTTTCGTAGGCGAATTTCTTACGCATAGAATCCACATCCATTCGATCTACTTCATTTTCAGGGAAAATTTTAGAGATTTCTTCATGAATCTGTTCCACTCCAACTCCTTTTTCATTAAGTTTTTCGGAATGACATTTTGGACAGGCTTTTGGCTTTGATGCTCTCTGACCGCAATAGTGGCATTTCATTTCATTGGCAGCCTTGTGATACGTCATCACAACGTCGCAATTGGAGCAGTAATTAACGTAGCCACAACTTTCACATTCGATAACATTCGCATAACCACGGCGGTTGTGTAGAATTATTGCCTGATTTTTATCGTCTAAAGTTCTCTGGAGTTCTTCAATTAATCGCATGGAAAAATTTCCTGATATCTTTTTAGAATCCTGAGCTTCTTTAAAATTAATTAATTCAAATTCAGGCAAGTTGACATTTCCGAAACGTTCTGTCAGGAAAATATACTTCATCTTCCCTTTTCTTGCTCGATAATAGCTTTCAACAGACGGTGTTGCCGATCCCAAAATCACTCTTGCATCATAGAAACTCGCCAAAACCAACGCGGAATCTTTTCCATTAAAATAAGGAGTAAACTGTTTGTAAGCAGAATCATGCTCTTCATCAACAACAATTAATCCTAAATTTTGATAAGGTAAAAACAAGGAATTTCGTGTTCCGATAAGAATTCGGATATCGTTTTGCTTGATTCTTCTCCAAACTTCTACGCGTTCAAAATCAGTCAGTTTCTGATGATAAAAACCGATTTGTCGTCCGTATTTTTTTTCTAATCTTTGGGTGATTTGCTTGGTTAAAGAAATCTCAGGAAGCAAAAACAAAACATTTTTTCCTTCATTGATACATTCTTCAATTTTATCTAAATAAATATGAGTCTTTCCGGAAGAAGTAACGCCATGAAGCAATACATTTTCCTTTGCTTCAAACGCTTCATCAACCTCAGCTTTTGCTACTTTCTGCAGTTCGGAAAGCTCTTCGATTTCTTCAATTTCGCCATCATAGCTTTCGATTCTGTCTTTCTGCATGTAATATTCTTCAATCAGATTTTTATCTGCTAAAGATTTGAAATGCGAGCTTCCAAAATTACCATCTGCAAATAAGTCGGATTTCTTTATAAAACCTGATGGATCTTCAGTCTGCTTATCCAGAATAATAAGAAAAAGATCTTTCTGTTTAGGAGCCTTGTTCAGTTTTGAAAGGATTTCCGTAAGATTTTGATTATCTAAAACCGATTGATTAATTCTCACATAAGCAACTTCCTTTGCCTTATATTTTTCCGTTATTTTTTCATCAATTTCAATGTATTGAAGGTCAATCAAAGAATTGATGGTTTTAATAATATCCTTTTTTTGAATAAAGGCCTCAATATCTGTAAGATTGATGAGCTGTCTTACTTCTAAGGCCTGAATGAGATACATTTCATTCACATCCAAATTTTCAAAATCAACTGTTACATTGGGTCTTAATTTTAAATAGGTTTCACTTTCCAATTTCAAGGAAGATGGAAATGCGAAACGATAAATTTCGCCAAGACCGCATAAATAATAGTCGGCAAGCCAGTTCCAGAAGTTAATCTGCTCTTTCGGTAAGATCGGAGCATCATCCAACAAACTAATGACTTCTTTAGCAACAAAATTTTCAGGTTCGTTGTCATGAAGTTCAAATACAAGTCCCGTGTATATTTTCTTCCCACCAAAAGGAACTAAAACACGCATTCCAGCTTGAATTACAGACATAAGCTCTTCAGGAACTTTATATGTGAAAGAACCTTTTAAATTTAACGGTAAAACAATTTGGGCGTATCGCAAAGGGAAATATTTAAAGTGTAAAATTAAATGTTTCTTTAGAGAACTGCAATTTTTTCTATTTTTATCGTTCTTATATCAATTTAACTTTTCAATTTAATACAACTAACCATGAAAAAAATCTTTGCATTATTATTTTTATTTCTTCTCACTATTATTCAAGCTCAAGAAAAAACTTCTTTAAATAAGGAAGAAATTACTATTCCGATCGGTAAAAACTTTTACTTAAACCTGAGTTCAAAGGAAACAAAATAATCAATTTTGAAATTATTAAAGAAGAAAATCTTACAGAAAAAATAGATCTTTTTGACAATCTGGAAAATTTTAAGAAAGATAACATAAAAGATAACAGTATTGAACTAACATTTTCCGAAGCTCAAATGATGACATCTTCTGTTTACGCTCTTCTTACAATTCAAAAAACAGGAAAAAAAATGATCTTTAAAGCTAAAATAAGATTAAAAGGAGATAACCAATATCAATCAACTTCTATCTTACCGTCTGCAAGTAACTCTTCACATGTGGAGCAATGGCAAGATAATATTGACTCTATTATTTTGTCTGATTTTGAGTTAAATTAAAATATTAATTCAAGAATATGATACCAAATCGCTGTTGTAAAAAATCCTACAATTATGCTGAATCCTATCGTTAAATTCGTCAGTTTCGTATTTAATCTGAATTGTTCTGCAATAATGCTTGCTGTAACAACGGCCGGCATTGCAGCTTCAAAAATGGTGATTTTTGCAATATTTCCTTTTATTCCTAATAATAAAGCCAATCCTAGCATGATTGCCGGAGCCAAAATCAATTTATACAACATGGAAACTGACATTTGCGGAATTAATTTCTTCCAACCATTGAATTTTAGCTGTAATCCAACCGAAAACAGCGCCAATGGACTTACAGTTGCAGCAAGTTTATCAAAAAATGGTTCTGCTAAAGTGAAATCTATAAATTGAGATAAAATGAGAGCTGCAATACAGCCAACAAGCGGAGGAAAGGTGATCAATCGTTTTAAAATAAATTTTGCACTCACTTGTCCTGATTTGCTTCCTCCTCTTACTGCTGCAATAATTCCTAATGTTGAAAGCGAAAAAAACATGGTTTGATCACAAATGACCGCAATGCTTAAAAGACTTTCTCCATAAAAAGCAGAGATCAAAGGAAATCCGATGAATGAAGTATTGCTGTAACCACTCACCAACTCCATTGTACTCATAGACCGCCTTGAATAGCCTTTGCTTTTACTATAAAACATCATGAAAAAGAAGCAAAAAACCGCTGTCAAAAAAGTGGCTGCAATCGGAAAAAACATTTCTCCTGTCCAATGAATTTTCGGTAAATATTTAAATGAAACCGCCGGAAGCGCAAGATATAAAATCCAGGTATTAATGCCTTTGTGAGCATCGGGATGAATAGATTTTGTTGATTTGAAAATCATTCCCGCCAAAATGCAGACTGCGATCAGAACAAAATTTACCATGTGTAAGAAATATGACGCAAATTTACAGTTGATTTTTGAGTTGAGAATGAAAACTGGTATTTTTTACATAGTTTTTGATGTTTTGAAGGAATCTGAACATTATTTTTATTATTAAATAGTTGAGACTCCTCCGGGGTGACAAAATCTATGAGAATTACATATCTTAAAATATTAATTATTCATTGTATCCCAAAGACTCATCACCTCAAAATCATTCATAGGTTTGGAAAAAGTGATTATTCTTGAATCATTAGGAAACAAATCAAAAAAGTTATCGCTAAAATGATTATCACCCATTAAATAAACATCTTTTGCATAAACATCTGTAGAAACCTGTATCTGAAATGAAGAGACTTTCTGAATTTTTATTTTTGGTTTTGTTAATTTTAAATCTTTCGGTTTGCTGAAAAAATAATGGTTTTTCGACAAGCGAACACCGTTGCCAGTCCATAATTCTAATTTTAAATAGACTTCATTTTTATCCAAATTCTGAAGAAGATCCTGTACATTTACGGGATCAGATTTTAAAATACCTTCAAGATCTTTACCAAAAAAGTTTATTTCATGTTGTTTAATAATTTCACCATTAAATTTGATGACCTGAATTTCTAAACGAACATCTTTATATGTATACAATCCGTCATTAATTAAAGAAAAATTTAGAGCTCCATCTTTCTCATCCGTCAAAATAACCTGATTTTCAAAGCTCCTTTTTACTTGATAATGCAACGCTTTCCAGTTTCCTAAATAATCAATTGACGACCATGAAACTACCGGCCAGCAATCGTTCAACTGCCAATATAAAGTTCCCATATTGTAAGGTTTTGCACGGCGGTGAGCTTCAATGGCGATCTGCATTCCGCGGGCTTGAAGTAACTGAGAAACATAGTTATATTTCACAAAATCTGTTGGAACATTATAGTCGCGTTTCATATACGAGTTAATAATTTCCCAACCTCTGGCGTGTTTTTCGTGAGCTTTAATTGTTCCGTTTTCTAAACTTAAATTGGGAGTTCCAGAAAACATAGATTTTGTAGTTTCCAAAGTCGGCATTCCCTGAAAGCCGTATTCTGAAGCAAATCTTGGAACTTTTTCTTTGTAAATTTCAAATGGTTGCTCTCCCCACCAAACGCCCCAATAATGGGAATCTCCTTCTGTCAAACTTTCTTTATGTCCCCAACCAATCGACGGTGAACTTGGCCAATAGATATTTTTATCAGCAGTTAAGTTTTCTTTTAACGTGTTAGGAATTAATTCTTGAAAAACCTTTTTATAATCTTTCCAAACCTGCAGAGAATCCTCTTTTGAATATTTGAATTGTTTTTGATAACCCCAATTGACAATTGCTTCATCAACTTCATTATTCCCGCACCACAAAGCAATTGACGCATGATTTTGAAGTCGGTTAACCTGATCTTTTACTTCTTCTTTTACATTGTTCAAAAATGCTTCATCAGACGGATAAAAGCTTCCCGCAAACATAAAATCCTGCCAAACCAAGATCCCATTTTCGTCGCAGGCTTTGTAAAATTCATCATCTTCGTAAATTCCTCCGCCCCAGGCACGGATCATATTCATATTCGCTTCCTTGGAATCTTTGATGAGTTTCTGATATTTTTCTTTGGTAATTCTGGGTGAAAAACTATCTGATGGAATCCAGTTTGTACCTTTTGCATACATTGGATTTCCGTTGACTTTAAAATAGAAAGATTTTCCTTTTGCATCTTTTTCCTGAATTAATTCGATTGTTCTTAAGCCAATTCTTTCCGTTTTATTATCTAAATTTTTCGAATCTTTTTGTAGAGAAATTTTAATATCATATAAATTCGGATCTCCCCAACCATTGGGTTGCCAGAGTTTTGGATTGTTAATTGTAAAAGGAATCTGAATTATATTTCTTCCTTTTTTTAATTGAAAATTGTTTGATTGATTGTTAATTAAAACAGAATATTTCCCTTCTTTTCTAGCAACAATTTCGGTTTGAATATTTAATTCTGCTTTTTGTTTTGTTAAACTTTTTTGCTCGATCTTAATATTTTCAACTTTAGCACTATTCCAGAAATTAAGTTTTACATCTTTCCAGATTCCAGCCGTAACCAATCTCGGTCCCCAATCCCATCCAAATTGATATTGCGATTTTCTCACAAAGCTTCTTGGAGATTCCGGCATTGTAAAAGGAACTTTTTTTGCCAATTCTTTTCCGACATTTACAGCTGATTTGAATTTAATCTGTAATAAATTATCTCCGGCTTTTAGATACTTTTTAATGGGAATTTCCCATTTTCTGAACATATTATCTGTTTTCTTTAATAGTTTTCCGTTCAGGTAAATTTCTGAAAACGTATCTAATCCATTAAAAACCAAATCAATATTCTGATTCTTTTTTTCTGTTGAAGAAATTTTAAATAAAGTCTGATAATCCCAATCTTCATTTTCTATCCACTGAACTTTCTTTTCATTTTCATCTTTGTAAGGATCGGGAATGATTTTATTATTCATCAAATCCAAATGAACCGTTCCCGGCACAGTGGCCGTGAGCCATTTATTTTCTTTTGAGTTTTTGAATTGCCATCTTTCAGAAGATAGATTCCGTTCAGAAAACTGTGCAAAAATGATATTTTGAATGAAAAGGAAAGCAAAAAGGATAGTTTTGTTCATTATAAGTTATTTACAATTCTATGAATTCCGTCTTTGATAAGAGGAGTATTAAAGTTAATAAGAAGTCCAAGTTTTAAATTTGTAAATTTTAAATAAGTCAATAGTTGAGAATAAAAAATCGGATGAATTTCTAATGTTGCCTTTATTTCAATAACAACCTTATTTTCTACTATTAAATCAACCTTATAAGCATTTTCAATATTTACTCCTTTATATTTTAAGGGTAGATATAATTGTTGTTTTACATTAAATCCCGATTTTTTCAATTCATATGCTAAAGCTTGTTCATATGCATTTTCTAATAATCCTACTCCTAAATTTCTGTGAACTTCGAGAGCTGATCCTATAATTTTATAGGATAATTCGTTTTCTGTCATTTGTGTTTGTATTTTATTTTTTAACGCAAAGATTATATTTCTTGATGTTAAAATTAAGGAGCAAAGATTAATCAATAAATTGATTTTATTAAGCGTATGTTTTATTTTCAAGCTTCATCAGCGACTTTGTCGCAATTCTTTGCTCCTTAAAAGTAAACCGTCTGTATATTAAACTTTGCGTTTAAAATCAACTGTTTTTCAAAGCTACAACCTCATCAGCATTTGCAAAAGCACCACCATCAGTAATCGCAGAAGAATGAAAATATCCAGCTTTTGTCATCTCTCTGATTTCTTCAATATTTGTTGAACGAAGTCCGCTGCCGACAAGAATCTCAATTCTTCCATTGGATAATTCTACCAGCTTTTTAAGGTTTTCCTTGCCTTCAGAAACATTTGGTTTTTGACCTGAAGTAAGAATTGTTTTAAAACCGCATTCAATTACTTTTTGTAAAGAATTTTCTAAATCTTTTGCTCTGTCGAAAGCACGGTGAAACGTACATTGATAAGGTTTTGCAAGTTCAACCAATTCTTTGTTTTGTTCAATGTTTACCTCATCATTTTTATCTAAAATTCCGAAAACAAAACCGTCAACATTCAATGATTTTAATTGAATTAATTCAAATTTCATTTGTTCAAATTCTGCATCAGAATAGGTGAAATCTCCACCACGAGGGCGAATCATTACAAAAATTGGAATGTCTATTTTTTCTCTAAGCTGTTTTGCAATTTCGAAGTTTGGAGTTGTTCCTCCTTCGCTTAGTCCGTCACATAATTCTATCCTGTCTGCTCCATTTTCAAAAGCAATAATTGCCGATTCTTGGTTGAAGCACGCTATTTCTATTTTTGACATTTCTGAATATTAATTTTTAATTTGAAAATACTATTGAAGGACATCAGCTATACGAAATCCTTCTTTTTCCTTTACTACTTTTACCTGAATTGGATATTCTGCTTTATATTCTTTATCCTCAAGAATTACATCGAACAAATAATTGTTTCCATCTTGGGAAATGAAATTGCATTTTGAAACTTTAATTTCATTCCAGTCTTGTCCGGAAATTAAAAACCCTACATCTATCCCGGCTTTTTTTGTATCAAATTTGTTCTTCCATTTTTGGTCAAATTCCTTTTCTGTAAGACTTCCATCGGTATCCATTTCTACATTGGTAGCATCCATTTTATACTCGTAATAATCTTTGGTAGTAATATTTTGCATCTCTGAATCCATTGTAGAAAGATCTGTTTTAAAGAATTTCTCAATACTTTCTGTCAGCCATTTTTTTGCTTCTTCGGATTCAGTAGGTTCATGCTTTGCAACGATATTTTCTTTTGGAGCTTGATTAACCTTGATAGTTACATTTTTGTTTTCTTCTTTGCAGGAAAGAATTAAAAATAATGACGAAAGAATTATTAATCTCATTGACAGTTAAGTTTTGGCTAAAGCCAATTGAATATATTACATTTTGAAAACGGGCTAAAGCCCGTTCCTATTGATCTTAAATTAGGCTTTCAAAGCAAATTCAGGTTTTTCCAAGCGATTTCCTTTTTGGTCGTAAACCGCAAAATTAAATCCGTCCTGAATACAGTATGAACCATATTCCCCTTTTTTATTAATGGCAATAAAACCAACCTGAATATCTTTTAAATTCTTATTTCTTTTCTTAGTAATTTCTACAATTCGTTCAACGGCTTCTTTACAAGCTTGTTGAGGCTTTTTTCCTTGTCGCATTAATTCAACCACAAGATGAGCCCCAACCATTCTGATTACTTCTTCGCCGTGACCTGTCGCCGTTGCAGCACCTACCTCATTATCAACGAATAAACCCGCTCCGATAATTGGTGAATCTCCTACTCTGCCGTGCATTTTGAAAGCCATTCCGCTGGTTGTACAAGCTCCGGAAAGATTTCCCCGAGCATCCAAAGCAATCATTCCGATTGTGTCGTGATTTTCAATGTTTACGATAGGTTGATATTTACTGTCTTTTAACCATTCTTTCCATTCTTTTTCGGACTCTGGGGTTAAAATATTTTCCTTTTTAAAACCTTGAGAAACCGCAAATTGTAAAGCTCCATCACCCACCAACATGACGTGTGGCGTTTTTTCCATCACGGCTCTGGCAACAGAAATCGGATTTTTAATATTTTCGATACAGGCAACTGAACCAATATTATAATTTTCATCCATAATACAGGCATCCAGCGTCACTCTTCCGTCTCTGTCCGGACGACCGCCGTAGCCAACACTTCTTTCAGTCGGGTCATTTTCAACCAAACGAACGCCTTTTTCTACTGCATCCAAAGCTCGTCCGCCTTTTCCTAAAATCGTCCAAGCTTCTTCATTGGCTTTTAATCCGAAATTCCATGTTGAAAGTACGATTGGTTTATTTACAATTTTATTATCTGTTTGAGGTAAATCTTTAGCAATTAAATCCAATGGATTCAACAATAATGCTGAAGAAGCGAGTGCTGTATTTTTTAGAAATTTTCTACGTGAGTTCATAGGTTTTTATAATATTTAGTTGCAGGTTTTTAAAAACTTATTTAATTTTTTAACCACAAAAGTTACAAAAGATTAACACTTTAGTCATTTTAAGTTGCTCATTGAACTACAGATAAGAACACATAAGTTAAAAATCTTTGATTTTTTCTTTTAGAGGCTTTTGCTTTCGCAAAAATTAAATTTTAATAAGCCCTTAATATCTTTTGAATCTTTTGTGGTTAAAATTATATTAATTTGCTCCGATTTCATCAACAAAGAGCCATGCTTTTGAGTCGGCTCCCGGATTTCCGGCCGGAATAATTCCTGCGTTTTCTATTTTAATTTTAATATATTTTGAGTTTTGATTTCCTACATTTAATTTAATCTTTCCTTTTGCATTCTGAATTTCATCTTTTCCGATTTCTTTAATCATTTTGAAATTTTTATTATCATCAGAAACAAAAATCTGTGCAGATTTTGCCATATGAATCCAGCTTCCCTTATTTTCTAAGGTATTAAAATAAATTTCTGAAAATTGAGTTTTATTTCCTAAATCAATCGTTGCCACAACATCTTTTCCTTGGAAACCTAACCACGTTTTTCCTAACTGTCTTTGATTTCCAATAATTCCATCTATTAAAGTAAAAGCTCCACCAAAAGAATAATTTTCGCTTGGCTGTTGTTCTAACGTAATATTTTTCCCTGTAATCTTTGAAGTTGTAAATTGTTGAGAAGAAATTGCACTTTTCAATTGTCCATTTTCAAAATAAGCCGATTTAATGGTCATTGATTTTGAAACAGGAATCGGATTTTGATAGGTCTGAGAATTTGCAGTCGGATCTGTCCCATCTAAAGTATATCTGATTCCGCTTGGATTTTGTGAGGTTGAAAGTTCGTAAACAACACCATTATTATTCGGAATCACCTTTCCTGAAACGTTATAAATACTTTTAGCATAATTTACGTTCATTTTATCCAAAACTTTGAATTGATTGATCACACGACCTTCAAATTCTTTATAATTTTTAGGGTCAGATGTACCCCAACCTACTTCTGAAAGAGCCATCAATCTTGGAAAAATCATGTATTGAACCTGTTTAAAATCTTCAATATATTCTGTCCATAAATTGGCTTGAACACCTAAAATATATTTTGCCTGCTCAGCATTCAATTCTGTAGGAATCGGGTTGTAAGAATAGACTTTATCTAATGGTGTAAATCCACCAAAAGCGTTTGGTTCAGACTGCGGATCTCCCTGATAATGATCAAAATAACAAAAAGATCCGGGAGTCATTACGGCAAAATGTTTTGATTTTGCGGCTTCAATTCCTCCGTTTACGCCTGTCCAGCTCATTACGGCTGCGTTTGGAGCTAGCCCGCCTTCTAAAATTTCATCCCAGCCAATTATTTTTCTGCCTTTTTTGTTAACATATTTTTCAATTCTGTGGATGAAATAACTTTGTAAACCGTGTTCATCCTTCAAATTATTTTTCTTGATTAATTCCTGACAATGAGCGCATTCCTTCCATCTTGTTTTCGGGCATTCATCACCTCCGATGTGAATATATTGAGATGGAAAAAGCACAATAACCTCATCTAAAACATTCTCTAAAAACTTGAACGTTTCATCTTTCGGACAAAAAACATCATCAAAAACGCCCCATTTTGTAGCAGGTTCGAAAGGCCCTTTTGTACAGGCCAATTCAGGATACGCAGCCAATGCAGCCAATGCGTGACCAGGCATTTCAATTTCAGGAACTACTGTGATATGGCGATCCGTAGCATATTTTACCACATCTTTTATTTGATCTTGTGTATAAAAATAAGGCCCGTAAGGTTTTCCGTCGAAAGTATTATCAACGTAAGCTCCGATCATAGATTCTTTACGTTTTGAACCGATTTGCGTTAATTTCGGATATTTTTTAATTTCAATTCTCCAACCTTGATCGTCTGTTAAATGCCAATGAAATGTATTCAATTTATACATTGCCAGATAATCGATATACTGCTTTACCTCCTCAACCGTGAAGAAATGACGGCAAACATCCAAATGCATTCCGCGCCATGCAAATTTGGGTTGATCTTCAATTTTTAAGGCCGGAATTTTTTTATCTGTTTTATGATCTTCTATTAATTGAATCAATGTTTGAAGTGCTAAAAAATATCCCTGTTTTGTATAAGATTTAATTAAAATCTGTTTTGAATTGATTTCTAGTGAGTAAAACTCATCATTTTGCTGAGAATTAGTCGATTTTGGTAACTGAGAATATACCAAATGAGCCTCTGATTTCCCTGAATTCTGAAATTTCAGAGTTGAACCTTCCTTCTTTTTAAAGTATTCTGTTTCCTCTTTAGGTAAATCACTATTTAACATAATAATGTCTGAAATAGTAAAATTTCCCTCATTTATTTGAACTTTTTGAGGATATGGAATTAAATTCAGTTTTTTTTGAGAAAAAATTGTAGTTGAAACTAGTATAAAAAACACTAAAAAAGCTCGTATCATTGGATTTGATTAAGGTTTTAGCTAATATAATTATTTTCTGAAAACTTCAACAACCTTTTTAACTTATTAAAAAATAAATCATCTAATTTTGCAGAAAAATATACAATGAGAAAAACAATTTTATTAGCCGGCGTACTGCTATTTTCAGTTTCTGCACAGGCGCAAATTTTAGATATTATAAAATCTACAGTAAAAGATAAAACAGGTGTTGACCTTAATAATCCTGTAAAAACAAACACGTCAACCTCTACTACGACGACAACTCCTACAAAATCAACTTCTACATCTCCTATCAGTTTAGGCAGCCTAACTTCTACTCAAATTTCATCTGGATTAAAGGAAGCTTTAAATCTTGGGGTAACTGAAGGGGTGAAAAAATTAGCTGTAACAGACGGATTTTTTAAAAATGAAGCTGTAAAAATTTTAATGCCTGAAAAACTAAGAAAGATTGATACTACACTTCGCGCCATTGGTTTGGGAAGTTTAGCTGATCAAGGGGTGAAATTGTTGAACAGAGCTGCGGAAGATGCAGTGACAGAAGCTACACCGATTTTCGCCAATGCAATTACTTCGATGACGATCACGGATGCAAAAAATATTTTATTGGGATCTAATAATGCCGCAACGACTTATTTGCAGGGTAAAACTCAAAATCAATTATTTACTGCTTTTCAGCCGAAAGTGAAAGCTTCGTTAGGAAAAGTAGGTGCTGATTCGGTTTGGAAAAGTATCATTACGAAATACAATACTTTCACCGGACAAGCTGTAACGACGGATATTAATGAATATGTTACCACAGAAACCATCAACGGAGTTTTTAAAATGGTAGCACAAAAAGAAAGCGGAATCAGAGATACTCCTGCCATGAGAACAACTTCTATTTTACAGAAGGTTTTTGGAGCACAGGACGGTAAATAAATCTTGTTCTCTACATTTAATAAAATCTTAGACATATTAACTCTGCTCATTGGCAGAGTTTTTTGTTTTTTGAAATTTTACGTCTTACAAAATAACCACAGGACGTAATTTCATTGTTATAAAATGAGTTCATTTAAAAGGTGTTTAACAAACTTTAACTTAAAAATAAATCACCTAATATTGAATACTTTTCAAATATTTATTGAAAATGATAAATTACTTTTATTATTTAGTGTTAAATTATTTATTTTTTATTGAATAAAAGACATTCTTATTTATAAGTTAACAAACAGTAAATCAATAAGAAAAACTGACAATTATATAACTCTTTTTTTAATTTATTTTTTATTTTTGCATAAACTAATTATTATGACATTCAGTGAAGCTGTAAGAAGTAAGAAAAAATTCATTACCAATTCTAGTAATTTTATGCAAACTATTTATCATTGTTTAATAATTCCTAGTATAGAAGAAGAGGCTGCAAAATATATTACCGATTTTAAAAATTCACCATCATCTTTTATAGATGAAAGCTGTAAACTTTACAGTTCGGATGAAGATTTTAAATTATGGGTAATTCCCATAAAAGATTTTAAGCATAGCCATGAAAAGGTAATGGTAAAAATATCAGAATAATTTATTTGTCTTCATTACAATATAGAGCTAAAAAAACCTTGTCAGTGACAAGGTTTTTATTTTATTTAGAATTGCATTTCGGGAATTTCACCTTCAATGATCAGATCTGCTTCTGTAGATTTTATAATGTGTTCTACCGAGATTCCCGGTGCTCTTTCCACCAATTTGAAACCTTCAGGAGTAACGTCTAAAACAGCAAGTTCTGTAACTACCCTTTTTACACAATTAACTCCGGTTAAAGGAAGTGTACATTTTTTTAAGATTTTACTTTCTCCGGCTTTGTTTACGTGCATCATCGCAACGATAATATTTTCTGCAGAAGCAACCAAATCCATGGCACCACCCATTCCTTTTACCATTTTTCCCGGGATTTTCCAGTTGGCGATGTCTCCGTTTTCTGAAACTTCCATTGCTCCAAGAATAGTAAGATCTACTTTCTGACCTCTGATCATCCCGAAACTGAACGCAGAGTCGAAGAATGAACCACCTTCTAAAATTGTGATAGTCTGTTTTCCAGCGTTGATGACATCCGCATCCTCTTCACCTTCAAAAGGGAAAGGTCCCATTCCCAACACCCCGTTTTCACTCTGGAATTCTACGGAAATACCGTCTGGAACGTAGTTAGCGACCAAAGTTGGGATTCCTATTCCAAGGTTTACGTAGTAACGGTCTTTGAGTTCTTTTGAAATTCTTTTAGCAATTTGTTCTTTTGTGAGCATATTAAAAACTTAGACTGCAATTTAAATATTTTCACTTGAATACAAAAGCTCTTTATTATTCAAAGTTACTTTGAATACATGCTTTTAATCATAATCCTATTTTTAACGCAAAGCGTGCAACGATTTCTTAACTACTAATTACTTTTAAGATTTGCAAAGGCGTTCTACTCAACTAAGTTCACAAAGATTTTTTCAATTATACCAAATCATGATAATCATAAAATTATTAACACCGTTAGTCAAAATAATATTGTTAATTTTGTGCAATTATTTATTAGAAATGAAAATACTTTTAAAATACCTTAAGCCTTACAAATGGTTGATTGCCTTTTCTTTATTTTTGGCTACCATTAATCAGGTTTTCTCTTTATTTGCTCCAGCCATTACAGGTAATATCCTTGATAAACTGGTTACGCATCCTAACTTTTTTGATAAAGAAAAGCTTCTACCCAGAAATATGGATCAATATTTATATGGAGAAGGAATTTATCATGGTGTATTCTACTTTTTAACATTATTGATTGGAACAGCAATGGTCAGCCGAATTGCGAAAGCTTTTCAGGATTATGCAGTAAGTGTGATTACTCAAAAGTTTGGTGCGAAAATCTTTACAGATGGTTTGAAACACTCAATGGCATTGCCTTATCAGGAATTTGAGGATCAGAGAAGTGGTGAAACGTTGTCAATTTTAACGAAAGTAAGAGAAGATACTGTAAAATTTATCACGAGTTTTATTAATATTTTCTTTGGAATTTTGGTAAGTATTATTTTCGTTTCGGTGTATGCAATTCGTCTTCACTGGTCGATTATGCCTGTTTATATTTGCGGAATTTTTCTGATTGCATTTATTACCAACTTATTAAGTAAAAGAATCAAAAGTATTCAGAAAAATATTGTTTCGGAAACTACAGCTTTAGCAGGAAGTACTACGGAAAGTTTAAGAAATATTGAAATTGTTAAAAGCTTAGGATTAACCAATCAGGAAGTTATCCGTTTGAATAATAACACGTATAAAATCCTTGGACTTGAACTTAGAAAGGTGAAAAGTATCCGTTCTTTAAGTTTTATTCAGGGAACGATGGTGAATTTTCTTCAACAGATGATTACCATGACTTTGTTGTTGTTGATTTTTAAAAACATTGTGACTCCCGGGCAATACTTATCCCTAATGTTTTATGGATTCTTCATTTTCGGCCCGATGCAGGAAATAGGGAACATCATTATTTCTTACCGTGAGGCAGAAGCTTCTCTATTTAATTTTGATAATTTAATGAAAAAAGAGGTGGAAGAAAAACCACTTCATCCAAAACAAATTGGTGCTATTGAAGAATTGGAATTTAAACATGTTTCTTTCAAGCATCAGTCTGCTCAATATAAAGCTTTAAATAATATTTCTTTTGATGTTAAAAACGGGGAAACCATTGCTTTTGTCGGACCAAGTGGTTCAGGGAAAAGTACGTTGGTGAAATTGCTTGTTGGATTGTACAGACCTCAGGAAGGAAATATTTTTTACAATTCGATTAACGGAAAAGAATTTGATTTTGATGAATTAAGAAATCAAATTGGTTTTGTAACCCAAGATACCCAGCTTTTTGCAGGAACCATCAAAGAAAATCTTCTTTTTGTAAATCCTGATGCAACAGAATCGGATCTGGAAATTGCTTTACAGAAATCGAGCTGTACTGCATTACTGGAAAGAGCTGAAAAAGGTATCGAAACCGTTATCGGTGAAGGCGGACTGAAATTAAGTGGTGGTGAAAAGCAAAGAATCGCCATCGCAAGAGCGCTTTTAAGAAAACCTCATTTATTGATTTTTGATGAAGCAACTTCCGCTTTGGACAGTATTACCGAAGAAGAAATTACCTCAACGATAAAAGATATTTCTAAAGAAAAAGAACAAATTACGGTTCTTATTGCGCACCGTTTAAGCACGATTATGCATGCAGATAGAATCTATGTCCTTGAACGTGGACAAGTCATAGAAATGGGTTCTCATGATAATTTAATTGCCGAAAAAGGTTTGTATTACGCGATGTGGAGACAACAGATTGGGGAAAGGAAAATGATGCAAAACGTTGACTTAAAATAAACTAATTTTAATGAAAAAACTTTTAACCATTCTTATTTTAACGTTTTCAATTTTGATTTTTGCCCAAGAATCAAAGGAAAATAATTGGATTTTGAAATTGAACGCAACGCAATTAGTTGATGTCGTTTCTTATCCCACTTTGCAAATTTCTGTTGAAAGAAAAATCAATCCGTACTTCAGTGTGAATGCGGAAGTTGGTTATCAATTATATGATTTTAGCAAACCAGATACAATATTTTTAAAATCAAAAGGTTTTAAAGCCAATCTTGAAGGTCGTGTGTATTTATTCAAAATGCTTCATTCGAGAATTGAATCTAAACGAAATGAATTTTATGTTGGATTGCAATTGTTTTATCGAGAAAACGAGAGTACAAATTCTTTAGATTATTCGCCAAAAGATGATGATACGAAGCAATATACGGATAATTTCGGGACAAAAAGGACAGCAAAAGGTTTCAATGTAACTTTTGGAAATCAAATTTCAGTATCAAAAAAGATCATCTTGGAACCATTTATTGGGTTGGGAATGATGAATCGAAAAATAACAAACAGCGATATTGAATATAATGAGACAAAGGATACCAGAAATGGAACAGGACTAAAACCACTTTTCCAAAAATTAGATCTGGAAGAAAGTTCCGGAAATTTGTTTAATTTTTGTTTTGGGTTGAGGATTGGATATAAACTTTAAAATAAAAAATTACCCCGAAAAATTAAGTTTCGGGGTATTATTTTCTAAGAAAAGTAATGCAAAAGATTATTCTTTCGTTCTAACTGTTCTTTGTTCAATTCTTTTTTCAAATTTTTCTCCCTGGAAAATTCTCTGAATCATAATTCCTGGAATATGAATTTGGTTTGGATCTAATTCTCCCGGTTCTACCAACTCTTCTACTTCAGCAATCGTAATTTTTGCTGCACCAGCCATCGGATGGTTAAAATTTCTTGCAGATCCTTTGAAAATCAGGTTTCCTGCGTGATCACCTTTCCAAGCTTTAACGATAGAAAAATCTGCTTCGTAAGCGTGTTCTAAGATATGAGGTTTCCCTTTAAAATCTTTTACTTCTTTACCCTCCGCCACTTCAGTTCCGAAACCTGCAGGCGTGTAAAAAGCAGGAATTCCAGCCTGAGCGGCTCTGCATTTTTCAGCAAGAGTTCCCTGTGGAGTCAATTCAACGTCTAATTCTCCTGAAAGCATCTGTCTTTCAAACTCAGCATTTTCGCCTACATAAGAAGAGATCATCTTCTTGATTTGTCTTTTATGAAGCAATAACCCCAATCCGAAATCGTCAACACCTGCATTATTTGAAATACATGTTAAATCTTTCACATCGCTTTCTACCAAAGCATTAATTGAGTTTTCAGGAATTCCGCAAAGTCCAAAACCACCCAACATTAAAGTCATTCCATCATTAATTCCGTCGATGGCTTCCTTTGCATTTTTTACTCTTTTATCTATCATGAAATATTAGATTTTTCTGTTGGTTAAATTTAATAATTTTTCTCATAACTACAGTATCAAGGAATTTATTTGAATTTTTATCTAACTTTTTATACATTTGGTAATCATACATTATGTTAAATCCCTCTACAACATAAAATTTTTAATTAATAATAAATACAAAATGGAAAAAGAAAATCTAGTTAAAGTTGGCGACGTATTTTATGTAATCTGCAGAATAAGCATTGGTTTATTCTTTTTTATTACTGGTTACAATAAGTTATTTCACCCTGTTTTTCAAGGATATATGTTAAAAACTATTACAAGTCTGGGCTTTTCAAACCCTCAATTCATGGCTAATTTTGTAGCTTTTAATGAAATGTTCTGGGGACTGTTATTGCTTTTAGGATTGCTGACAAGATTAAGTTCATTCGCTTTAATAGTTGTGATGCTCGTGGCTCTTTTTACGAAAGATATTCATTCTATTCCGACAGAATTAATTCCGATTGATCCTAAAGTTGGGAATCGTCCGATGGATGATTTTACATGGTTAACTTATTTCTTTTATCTTCCGCAGGTTTTATACATTATGATTTTAGGCTTATTTTCATTGTATGGTTATAAAGCTTTTGGAATTGACAGATTTATTAAACGAAAAAAAGCTGATCCTTATAAATAGTAGAAAAGCAGGAATTAATTTTCCTGCTTTTTTATGTTCTGTTTTAATCAATGCGTTTGATTGGATTTTATCCAATCCTTTATTAAATTGTCCCTTCGAGACTCTTCTTTTTTTAAATGAAGTTTCCATTAATTACGAGTTTCTTTCATTTCAATTGGATAAATATCCTCTAAAACTACACTAAAGTGTAAAGCTTATTTAAAATCATTTATCGTTTTTTGCATTCAAAATTAAACCTAACTATGAGTGAAGAATTTTGTTCTAACTGCAAACAAACAGTAAAACCAAAAAGAATCGATGGTCATTATATCATTCATGAGATCGAACATGTTTTACATTTTGAGAGAGGTATTTTATACACCATACGGGAATTATTAATAAGACCCGGAGAAAATATTAAAAATTTCATCACTGAAAACCGAAGCAGACTTGTAAAGCCTATTATATTTATTATTGTTACATCACTGATATACACGCTTATCAATCATTTTTTTCATATCGAACAGAGTTATATAAAAATTGATGGAGCAAAAGATACGAAGCTCAATGCGATTAATAATTGGGTTCAAAGTCATTATGGGTATTCCAACATTATAATGGGAGGATTTATTGCTTTTTGGTTAAAAATATTTTTCAAAAAATATGATTATAATTTTTTTGAAATATTAATCCTGTTATGCTTTGTTCTTGGAATGGAAATGCTGATGTTTTCTGTTTTTGCCATTTTTGAAGGAGTAACAAAATATCATCTCATGCAGATTGCCGCAGTGATTGTGTTTGCTTATTTTTCTTGGGCCGTTGGACAATTTTTCGATAAAAACAAAGTAGCCAGTTATTTTAAAGCTCTTGTTTCCTATATATTGGGAATGATTACATTCGGAATTTCAATAATGATTTTAGGAGTCTTAATGAACCTAATTACACATCATTAAAAAATAATAGAATAATTATTGTCATTTTTATTCTACTTTTCCTTTTTATATTAAATAGAGAAAGCGGGAAATAACTCTCCCGCTTTTATTATGATATTTAAATTAAAATCTTACTGAATAATCAATTTTAAAGTAAATAATTTTCTTGTGTGAACTTTCACAAAATATACTCCTTTTGGTAGGTTTTCATTCACCAAAGAGAATCTTTGATTGTTGATGTTTTTAGATTCATACAATAGATCTCCATTCGCAGAAAGTAATTCAATTTTATCAATCGGATAATCACTTTTAATAAATGTTGGCTGACCCGGTTTTGTAGGATTTGGATATAAAACTACGTTTTTAGTTGTACTGTTATGAACTTCATCCGTACCTAACGTTGGCCCAGAAACCTGAAACTGTACTCTGTTTGAAACCTCTGTATAAGAATCGTTGGTAAACATTACCATATAATAATTCCCAGGTGTTGCAGGAATTGCAGTTCCCTGAATTGTTTTTGTTCCCTGTGTAACCCCATCAAAATAAGTATAAGAAACAAAATTATCATCCGGAGTCTGAATGTTTTGAGGATAAATTCCCAACCAATCCTTGATAATTCCCGGAGAATCCGTCCAAGAAGCAGTGATGCTTTCACCTAAAGTATAAACCGGTTTGTTCGTCCAAAGTTCTGTAACAATGTCTCCCACTTTAAAGAAAACTTTCTCACCAATTGTTGTATATGCGTCTTCAAGCAAATAGGTAGCGTAATAATATCCTTTCGGAAGTCCTGTGAAATTAAGCGCTCCTGAAGCTGTTGTTACATAATCCCATTTGATCGAAGTATTCGTTCCGGGAGTTTGTCCCATTTTATAAATTCCGATCCAGTCTTTTACTAAATTTGGTCCGTTGCTGAAATTAATTGTTACTGTTCCGCCCACAGGGTACGTATCTGCAGTTGCCTGTAACACTACTTTTGGCCCTACATAGAAATTTTTTCTTGGTGTAATTTCCGTGTAACCATTATTAGCAAAAAATCCAGCGTAATATTGACCTTTATTAGGTAAACCATTCGTGAAAAGAGCTGTTCCGGCGGTTTGTCCGTTAGTATAAATGAATCCTTGAGAGGTTACTCCCGCAGGACTCTGACCTTTTTTATAAATTCCAACCCAATCCTGCTGATTTCCGGGACCTCCTGTGTAAGTAGCCGTGATCGGTGAGTTTTGTGTGTATTCAGTTTTATCTAAAACAAATGTTGGATTAGAAACCACACTTCCAATTACTTCAAATTGTTTCACATCACTCCAATCGCTCCATTCTAAGTTTCTGTCTCTGTAACGGGTTTTTACATAATAAGTTCCGTTTGAAATAGAATTGGTTGCAATGGTAGCTTTGGTGATATCAACTCCGGCATTTAAGTTTTTAGTTTTATCAGGCGTTCCGTTTCCGTCCTTCCCGAACCAGTTTTCAAAATCTCTGTAGAATTCTTTTTCAATAACAGAAAAATCGGCTGCTTTACTTATTAAAAACTGAGTTGTATTTAATAATTCGTTGTTTGACGATGAAAAAGTACTTCCATTTAATGTCAAAGGCAACGTTATTGGCGCTGAAAAAGTATTCGTAATTGATGGTTTCGCAGGTTTTGGCTGATTTTTATACCTGTGGAATGTATCAATTAATTCATTATTCTTTTTATTGTAAACGCCACCAATTGAGTAACATTCAACATCAACTTTTCCGTTGGTAACATCAACTTCAACGATTTGATACGTCCAATCTGTCAATGTTTTTTGAACATCATCAAAATCCTGCTCAGTAGACATTCCCCAATATTGATCCCAAGCAACTCCACCAGAAATCAGCTGATAATTCGGAGAATCTTTCAATTGGCCTCTGTGATATAAGTGGTGGTGAGCCCCAACATGCATTAAATATTTATTAGATGTTGTTAAAAGCGGAACGGCATTATTTCTAACCCAAGTCGAAATATCACCTACATATTGCTCAGCCTGATATGGTCTGTGACTTAATGAGATAATCCAATCTACTGTAGGATCATTGTTTGCTTCATTTAAAATCTGTTGAAGCCAAGTCTGTTGAGCTGAACCCGTATGTTCTGAACTCAAACTGATAAATAAAACGTTACCAGCCTGTTGAGCATAATAATTCTCATTTCCTGAACTGATGTTTTTATATTTAATTTCATCAATATAGAAATGAGCATAATAGGAATTCATTCCCATTGTCCCATATGTTTCGTGGTTTCCAACTGTAGTTTGGATCGGAAGATAAGGCGACAAATTAATATTTTTCTTAAAATGTACATTTTCATAATGATCCAAAGTCCCCACATCTACCTGATCTCCAACCATAAAAGTTAAAGCCACGTTATCAGAAGGATCTGAAGTTGGTCCAAATTTATCTTTTAACTTTTTATAAGCATTCAAAGTTAAGGTATCATATCTTGGTTCAGCTTTGATCTGGTTGTCTCCCATAATTAGGAAACGGATCTTCCCATTCGCTGTTACAGGCTGTCCCGGCAAAGGCAGTGTTCTGAAGTTATAAACCGCAGATTCACTTGTTCCTGTTTTTATTTTGTAATAATATTTGGTATTCGGCAATAAGTTGGTGATTTTCGCCGTGTGATAATAATAGTTGTTATTATATCCTGTATCTGAAAAAATGTTTGTCGTTCCTGTAACGGTAACATTCAAACTTGTAGGAGAATTTCCATAAATAACGGTTGTTTCATTATTAGAAGAGGTCTTCCAATTAACGATCATAGAATTTGGTGTCGGGTTTTGTAAATACGGATACAAAGCCTGCCCAAATGTCATCTGGACGACAAAAAAGAAAAAAAATAAGTAGTGTTTCATAATAAGTAGTGTATTGAGTTTTAAATTGTGTGTCAATGATTTGAGGAAAAGATTACTGCCGTTTTTAGTTCGGGCAAAAGTAAAACTCCCATGTAAACTCAATCTGCCGTCTGCGTAAAGGATATGTTAATTTTTGGAGCCAAAAACTCTGAAAATATGTGGTTTAATAACAAAAAATTATTTGGCATATTCAAAAAGTATTTTGTACATTTGCAACCTGTTATTCAACCTCTGACGAAAAACGTGTAAGTTGCTTAGCCTTAACATTTTATTTTATTAAAAATGGATTTATTAAAGTACGTACAAGACAAGTACATTACAAAAAAAGAATTTCCTGAATTCAAAGCAGGTGATACAATCACTGTTTATTACGAAATTAAGGAAGGTCAAAAAACCAGAACTCAGTTCTTCAAAGGAACAGTTATTCAATTAAGAGGTACTGGTTCTACAAAAACTTTCACAATCAGAAAAATGTCTGGTGATGTAGGTGTAGAAAGAGTATTCCCTATCAACATGCCAGCTCTTCAAAAAATTGAACTTGACAGAAAAGGTAAAGTTAGAAGATCTAGAATCTATTACTTCAGAGATCTTAGAGGTAAGAAAGCTAGAATTAAAGATGCTTCTTACAAGAAGAAATAATTCAGACAACAATACATACAAAAAGAGGCTGTTCATATTTGAGCAGTCTCTTTTTATTTTAAGCTATTTCCCGCTTTCCATTACAATCTTTTTTTCAAAAAAGGATTTTCATTACAATCGGGGCTAGGGTTTTAGGGTTGGTGGCTTCGAGAACCTCAGCCACCATGGAATTTTTGTCGTTCTTTCTAAGTATGACTTTACAATTTAGCTAACACAATCTTTGTCATTCCGTAGGAATCTAAACACAGATTTTACAATTCGATCTCTACAAAATGAACCTAGATTCCTACGGAATGACAAAGATTGTGAATGACGAACATATTATTCTCAATACTGTAAACTTCCTACATCCATCTCCTAGCTTCACTCTTTACTTAATAAAATCATACAAAGCATTCCAGAATTTATCATACACTTCAATGTGCGGAAGATGACCTACATTTTCAATTTCGACTAATTTTGAACCTGTAATTTGTTGCTGAGTTTTCTTTCCTAATTCCTGATACTGCCCCATTTTTGGTTGCAATTCTTTTGGTGCTCTATCCTTCCCTATAGCTGTTCTGTCTCTTGTTCCAATAATTAATAAAGTTGGAGTTTTAATATTTTTAAATTCATAACAAACGGGTTGATTATAAATCATGTCTGAAGTTAAAGCTGCATCCCAAGCTACTTTTGGATAATCAGAATGCAATGTCCAACCTGCAATTAAATCAAGCCAAGGTTGATATTCTGCTTTCCATTTATTGTCATAGTAAAATTTTAACTGATAATTTTTATACGTTTCTGCCGTATTTTTTAATTCTGACTGATATGCCTGATCTATCGTCTGGTAACCTGCAAAGGTTTTGTAATCTTCAAGCCCGATTGGGTTTTCAAGAATTAATTTTTGAACTTTTTCAGGATATAATAATGTAAATCTTGTGGCAACCATTCCACCCATTGAGTGACCTAGAACAATTGTTTTATCAATCTTCAATTCATCCAAAATAGCTTTTGTATTTTCCGCCAATTGAGAAAAAGAGAACTGATAACTTTGAGGTTTTGAAGACTTTCCAAATCCGATCTGATCCGGAATAATGACTCTGAACCCTTTATCTGCGAGATCTTTTGCCGTCTGTTTCCAATAGGCTCCGTTGAAGTTTTTACCATGAAGAAGCATTATTGTTTTTCCGTTTGAAGTTTTTGGTTTTACGTCCATGTAAGCCATTTTCAAATCGTTATTTTGAGATTTTAAATTAATGAAATGAACTTCATAAGGATATTGGTAATTGGTAAGATCTGCATCCAATGGTTTTACCTGCGAAAAGAATAAAGTTGGCGCAATCGATAACATTATAACCGCAACAGCATTTTTAAAATATTTCATGAATTTTTATTTAAGTATAAAATTAAAAAAACCGCTTCAAAAGAAACGGTTTATACTTATTATTTTTAGTTTAATTAAGATTATTTATGATACTTCCGCAACTACAAGTTCTTTTTTGGAAGGTAAGTTCATTAGAACAATCGCAAAAAGAATAAGGATAATTCCCATCCATTGAATCAATTCTACTTTTTCGCCCAACAGAACATAAGCCATTGTTACAGAGACCGGAAGTTCTAATGATGAAACAATACTTCCTAAGCCTAATCCTGCATTCGGAAAACCAATATTAAATAAAATCGGAGGAATAATTGTCCCAAACAGAGCCAGCGCAAAACCATACGTCCATAAAATAGAGTAATTAAAAGAATGGATATGCTCTGTATTTTCTGTAAAATTTAAATAAAATGATCTTAAACCATCAGAATACATTGGTCCAATCTGAGCAAAAAATAAGAACGCAAAGATCACAATCGAACCTCCCGAAAGCATCACAATACTCTTTCTTAAAACAGGTAAATGAGTAGCCAAAGTATTAGATGTAAACATTGTTAATGTATAAGATCCTGCAGCCAATAATCCCCAGAAGATTCCGTGCCAGTCTAGCTCAATATCCATATTGATAAGGTTTGTAGCTAATACTGTTCCTAATAAAACAATAACAACGGATACAATTTTTCTGGCGTTCGGCAATTTTTTAGTTAAGAAACTTTCAACTACAACACTAAACCAAACAGACTGCATTAACAATACAATCGCAATAGAAACTGCGATATACTGAACTGCGATATAATAAAACAAACTTGTACAACCCAAAGAAGTACCAGCCAACATCAGCATTTTGATTTCTTTACCACTTGGCGATGATAATTTTTGCTTTGATGTTATTGTTTGAATAAAATTTAAAATTAACAAACCTACCAATCCCAACACGAACTGCGATGTCGTAACTTCTGAGGTCGTATATCCGTCATGATAAGCCATTTTAACAAATGTTGCCAACATACCATAAATACTGGCTCCGATCCCGACAAACAAAACTCCTTTTAGTATATTTTTCTTCTTCATAATTTTTTAAACAGCCGGCAAAGTTACGACATAATAATCAAATTTGTCGGAAGGTGATTAGTATCATAGATAAATAGAATCGCCGCAAGCAAAGCTTACGGCGATTCGTAACATTACTATATTAAAATTATTTTTTAACAATAACTTTAGAGGAAGCGTCAAAGCCAAGACCTTTTACCTTTACCATGTATACTCCGTTTACCAATTTATCTGTAGAAATTGCCTTTTTAACATCAGGAGAAATTTTATCTTCTGAAGAAACTAATTTTCCGGACATATCATAAATTTCAACACTTACTTTTCCAAGAGTATTGCTTGGGAAGTTGATGAAAAATTCATTTTTAGCAGGGTTTGGATAGATTGAAATTGTATTTTTAGTATTCTTCACTTCGTCTGTTGCTAATGTATTACAATCAGCTGGAATTGAAAAATCTTCCACCTGATCACTAATAGCTGCTGTTACAGCCGCTGTTGAAGAACTTGTAGGAGTTAAAGCTCCTGATGAAGCGTTTACTCCTAAACCTCTTTTTGCAAAGGTCTTCCAGATCATGCATTTGTCTTCCCCTCCTGTAGCAGCCTGATCTGCAGCTATAATAGCATCTCTTCCTGCAATAAAAGAAGGATTACAACCTTGTAACTTCAATCCGTTAACAATCATTTGAAGTACTCTTGCGCTTCCACTATTTGGATTCGCCATTACATCTGAAGAATATCCATACTTTTCAACATATTTCCAGTGAAGATCCCAAAGCATTGTAGCCCAAATAAACCCGATAGAATGTGAATGAGGAACTGTTTCTCCAAATTGATTGACTGTGATAAGCCCGTTAGTTCTTGTATATGTAAAATCATTTACGCTAAAATCCGGAGAATATTTTGCAGGACGTATACCTAAGCCAGTTGTAGGTTGACCTTGTGCATAGGTACCCATACCTCTTGCAACAGAAGCATTATCTCCCGGTTGATTCGTTAACATTAATGCAAAAAAATCTGACCAACCCTCACCCATCTGCTCATTATCAACTGATGAATTTAAGCAAGAAAAACCGTTACCGGTTAATCTAGTTGAAATTCCATGCCCATATTCGTGAGTAATGATTCCATTGTCAAAATCTCCATCAGGAGTTACACCAGTAGCCGGATCATTTTTTAAAGTAACAATCACCATTTCATTTGCGGAAAGTTTACCTTTAATATATTCTCCTTCGGAATTTGAAATTATCACAGACGGAATTGTAATTGTAGGATCAAATCCTGCCATTACGAAAGTTGGTGCTGACGTAGGCAAACTATATATTATTGCTGCTTTAGCTCCAGCATTCTGTGCATTTTTTACCTTAGCAGTAAAGTCACAGTTACCTCTTTCTATTAAACCGATCTTCCCGGTAAGTGATCCTGCCGGTAAAGCACTACATCCGTCTAATACCGAAGACAACTGTACATTACCGATAACTCCCATAACAGTTAGAGCAGACCCAAATTGAGCAATTCCAGCATCCGGCTGACGTGTAATAGCTGAATTAGGAGCATTATAAAAAAAGAATCTATTCTTTGTTGACCATAAAAACATTTGCATAACAGGTTTGTTACCATCTGGCGGAGTTCCAAAATTTGCATTATTCGTTCCTTCACCATCTTGTGCCTCTGCTTTTACATAATCATTACCTACTCCACCATTTGCAAAATTATTGTTCTGAAAATTCCTTGCAGATTCCGTAAAACCGAACTTATAAAATACATCATGAATCTTATTATTCATATAAAATAAGTTGGTAATAGCAGCACTTTGATTAGCCGCAGGTGTACCATTTGTACTATATGGGAAATTAAAATTTCTTGAAGCTCCGCCATCAGGAGAGAATCCTGGCTGATTGAGATTTGCAGTATCTTCATATGCATAAACATTATTTCCTCTGGTAATCGTATAATGCGTTGTTCCATCGTAATGCCACCCATCCGGAGAGGACGCTAAAACCCATGGATTAGATACGATTGATCTTGCCCCAAACGTCGGAGCTTCTATTGGCAGAGGAAATATATTATAAGAAGCATTGTCCGGAACTAAAAGTGAATTTGTCTGCTGAGATGTTTTTTCCGAAGCAGCTGACACAGAATTATTACTATGCATATGAGGTTCTGCGACATCAGAAGAATAAGAATAAGCATCAGGGCGGAAGTTACACGATAATGTTAAGTTATTTTTCTCTATAATTTTGCCATTATTTGCATCTACCAGAATATCCCAATAATTTGATGATTTGGGTTCTTTTAAAATAAATTCGTAAGCTAAACGTAAGTTGTTATTGATATCTTTAACATATACGAGTCTCTGTTTGGGTACTTCTTGTGAGTTTGAAGTTTTATCTGAAAAATCAAGAATAGAAAGATTAGAAATATCTACATTACCCAGTGCACTTGCAATTTTTTGAAGAGCTACTGCTTTATTAATGCCAGCCGAATTTGAAATAGACTGATCGTAGTCCTTCACAAAATTATCGGTATAATAAACAACCTTTTTATTTTTAATAAGGGCAGAACCTATAGAATTATAAACAGGCAGCCCATTGTATGTTTGCTGAAACTTCACCACATCTCCATTTAATGATGTTGAAGGATCTACATTATCCACGATAAAATTTGTAAGGTCTGATTTTTTATATTCTCTGATTTTATTTTGAGAAATATAATTTTTAATCAGCATTTCACTTTCCTGGGAAAATAAATTTAGACATGGGAAAACTGCAAATGCAGTAATCATAAGAGGTAGTTTTATCTTTTTCATATTTGCTTAATTATTACCACCAATTTACAATTCCAGTTCAATAAAAAGCGAAATACGATAAACATTAAACAAAAGAATCGCTTCATATGAAACGATTCTTTTATTATTATTTAAAAATTTTATTTATTTCTAAATATATAGTTTTTAACGATTATTTTTTAACGATAACTTTAGACGAAGCATCAAAACCAAGGCCTTTTATCTTCACCATATACACTCCGTTTACTAAATTATCTGTAGAAATTGCTTTTTTAGCATCAGGAGAGATCTTATCTTCTGAAGAAACTAATTTTCCGGACATATCATAAATTTCAACGCTTACTTTACCGATCGTATTGCTTGGGAAATTAATGAAGAACTCATTTTTAGCAGGGTTTGGATAGATTGAAATCGTATTCTTAACTGCTTTCACTTCGTTCGTTGCCAATACGTTACATTCAGCAGGGACTGTAAGGTCTTGTACCTGATCGTTGATATTTGTTTTAGATCCCGCACTTGCATTTACTCCTAAACCTCTTCTTGCAAAAACATTCCAGATCATACATTTGTCTGCACCTCCTGTTGTTGCTAATTCAGCAGCTAATATTGCATTTCTACCATCAATAAATGTTGGATTACAAGCCTGAAGTTTCAATGCATCAGTAACTAATTGTAGAACTCTAGAACTACCGTTAGTCGTGTTTGCTGTCACATCAGAAGAATAGCCGTATTTCTCAACATACTTCCAGTGTAGATCCCATAACATAGTTGCCCAAACAAAACCAATTGAGTGTACATCCGGAACGATAGCAGTTCCATTATTGTATTCCATTCCGTTTGTATCAGTATAGGTGAAATCATTGATAGCAAAATTAGGAGAATATTTTGCAGGTCTGATACCACCTCCAGTAATATCCTGTCCTTGTACGTAAGTACCTATTCCTCTTGCTACTGTCGCGTTATCGCCTGCTTTGTTTGTTAACATTAAAGCAAAGAAATCTGACCAGCCTTCGCCCATTTGCTCTTTATCAGCAGCTGAGCTTAAACATCCATAACCTGAGCCTGTTAATCTGTTTGAAATTCCGTGTCCGTACTCGTGAGTAACAATACCGTTATCAAAATCTCCATCAGGAGTTACACTTGTAGCAGGATCATTTTTCAGTGTTACATTCACTACTCCTGAAGCCAATTGAGTTTTAATATATTCACCTTCTGCATTTGTAATTAATACTGAAGGGATAGTAACCGTAGCATCAACTCCGGACATATTTCCGATAGTAGATCCGTTAGCTGTATTGTTATAAATAATAGCTGCCAATGCTCCGGCATCTTGTAAATTCTTTGTTTTGACAACAAAAGAACATGTTCCTCTTTCTACCAAGCCAATTTTCTCAACAAGTGAATTGGCAGGTAACGGCGTACATCCGTCTAGTACTGAAGATAATTGTACATTTCCTGTAACACCCGTAGCTGTTAAAGCTTGCCCAAATTGAGCTGTTCCTGCACTCGGTGTACGTGGAATTGCAGCACTAGGAGCATTATAAAAGAATAATCTGTTAACCGTAGACCACAAATACATTTGCATCTTTGGATTGTAGTAATCTGGTGGTGAGTTGAAATTAGCATTATTCAAACCTCCTCCATCTTGAGCTTCAGCAAAAACTCCATCGTCATCTAAACCTCCTTTTCCAAAGTTATTCCATTGGAAGTTTCTGGCAGATTCCGTAAACCCGAATGTATAAAATACATCGTGAATTCTATTATTTAAATAAAATAAATTGGTAATTGCCGCACTTTGATTAGCCGCAGCAGTTCCATTTATACTAAAAGGAAAGTTAAAATTTCTTGAAGTTCCTCCATCCGGAGAAAATCCTACTGCATTTGTTCCAGCAGTATCTTCATATGCGTGTACATTATTTCCTCTCGTGATACTATAATGAGTTGTCCCATCAGAATGCCAACCCTCTGGTGAAGCTGCAAGTATCCAAGGATTTGTAATTGTAGATCTTGAACCAAATGTAGGCGACTCTATAGGTAATGGAAATACATTATATGAAGCATTATCAGGAACGAAAAACACGAAATTCTTTTGTGCTTTATTTTCTGCGCCAATTAATTGATCTGAATTATCCGCAAAATGTTCATGAGAAAGATCAGAAGAATAAGCATCATGTGTAAAATTACACGATAATGTTAAATTATTTTTTTCAATAATTTTACCATCATTTGCATCAACTAAGATATTCCAGTAGTTTGCAGATTTTGGTTCCTCTAAAATATACTCATAAGCTAAACGAAGATTTCCATTGCTATCATTAGCGTATACAAGTCTTTGTTTTGCTGTATTTTTAGCCTTCCCTGCTTTTTCGAAGAAACCAAGAATAGGAAAAGCAGAAACATCTGTATTTCCAAGCTCGTCAGCAATTTTTTGAAGAGCCGTACTTTTATTTATTATTGCATTACTTGGTGTAGATGCAGTATAATCTTTAACAAAATTATCTAAGTAATAAACAACTTTATTATCCTTAATAAGTACTGTTCCTACAGAACTATATACCGGTAATCCGTTATAAGTCTGTTGAAATTTTACAATATTCCCATTTAGAGACTTCGAATTATCAACATTATCAATAATGAAATTCGTAAGATCTGATTTTTTATAATCTCTAATTTTGTTTTGAGAAATATAATCTTTAATCAACTTCTCGTTATCTTGTCCGAATAAAGTAGAAGGAAGTACTGCGAATGCAGCAAATAAAAGAGGTAGAGTTATCTTTTTCATATACACTAATAAAGGCGCTAATTTACAAATAATTCATAATCAGAAAATATATTTTTTATATTTTTTACAAAATAATTATAAAATGATTAATTATTTTAAACCAAAATATCATTAACAACCTTTCAACAGCCTCATTGAACAAAAAAAGACCGCCAAAAGGCAGTCTTTTTTCAATTTATTAACTATAATTATTTTTTGATTAATTTTTCAGAATATGCTTCATTTTTATCTGAAGTTACTCTTACAATATAAATTCCCTGATTTTGAGAATGTATATCAATGTCAATTTCTTTTTGATCTTTAAATGATTTTTTGTAAACCGTATTTCCGCTAACATCTGTAACCATTAATAATCCTGCTGTAATATCTTTATCTAAAATTACCTTAAATACGCCACTTGTCGGGTTTGGAGTAAGCTTAAATCCTGCTTTTTTCTCAAGAGAAGACTGTGGAACCATTCTTAGAGGGCAATTAGTAGTAATATCTGTATCAAACCATGGATAATTATTCCAGCTATACGTTTCGTATACACTTCCATTATATGTATAAATCATCACTAGCATAAATTTATAATTTGATATACCACCTGGAAGGCTACTAAAATCAGAAAGCTGAAAGGTATAGTGAAACTGTGTTGCAGAGGTCCATGTCGGGGAAAAGTTCACTGGATAAGTTGCCCCTGTTACATTATCACTTAAAAATAATTTAAAAGTATTGAATACAGCACCAGCCGGTAGATTAATAGTACCATTAATAGTTTGTGCAATGGCTGGGCACATACCTGGCTCATATTCAAATTTAAAAGTTCCCCAGCCTGAAGAGTTACAGATATCGCTGGCAAGATTAGCCCAATAACCAGACTCATAACTATACAATCCAAATCCATTGGTTCTGTTATAATATAATCTTGGCAATATACCCGCATCAGGATCTGAAGGATAGTTTTCAATCAATCCTGAATATGCACCACCCTGGCTCGCAATAACCGCAGCAGCTCGCTGCGCAGCCTGAGTTGCCGCATTGGAAACTGTAGTTAAATGCACAAATGCAAATTTTGCGTCTCTGTTTAATTTAAAATCTATGACATTTTTAAATGCATCATCAGTATTCAAAGTTGGATTAGCATAATTTACTAAATATGACCCGTTAATTATAGCTCCTGTATTTCTACTTGCATCAGTTAAAGTAATGATGTAAAGGGGAGATAAAGGATTAGTATTTCTTGTTAAAGCCGTCTGTGGACTTATAATATTTGCATTGAAAGCACCATCCAGCGCGTTACCGACCAATCCTAATGCTTCATGAAAGTGATCTCCGTAATAAAGTCTTCTTGTGATATTCTGGGCTACAGAATGATCGCTGGTAAAATCATTTTCGATGTAAATTCTTGGAGCAAAACTCGTATTTGGAGCATTATATTTTCCGGCTCCGTAATGAACTACTGCAACTCTGTTTTTGGGATTACACGATAATAGCTGTTCAGCCAATTTGCTGGCTCCCAGTTTCATGTCAGTAAAAGTTTGATCATTAATGGAAAAACCGTTATCAAGCATAATAACGTAATCTCCACCCTCAGTCTGAGCACGTAGCGTTCCCACGGACATCATCAATGTAAAAAGGAATAATAAAAATGTTTTTTTCATAGTTAAAAGTTTGTTATTTAATTTTGTTTAAAAATAATAATTTTTTCTACATATAGTGAAATATTGTAAAAATAATTTATTATTAATGTAAAATTTCAAAATAACGAACAAAAAAAAGCCACTCAAATGAGTGGCTTAATATTATAAAATGAATTAAGGATTATTTACCTTCTTCCATTTTTCTTTTCAATTCTGCTAATGCATCGATATCACCAAGAGTTGATCTTTCTTCGTTATTTGAAGAAGACGATGTATTGTTAGATCTGTTGTTGTTAGAGTTATCTCTTACATTTTTCTTCTCTTCGTCTCTGAAGATACCTGTGTGAGAAACTACTACTCTCTTGAATTCTTTGTTGAATTCAATTACTTTGAATTGAGCATCTTCACCTTTTTTGATTTTAGATCCATCTTCTTTCTCTAATAATCTTGAAGGACAGAATGCTTCAACCTCAGCATCTTCGAATTGTACAGAAGCTCCTTTATCGTGAACGTCTACCGCTTTACCAGCGTGGATAGTTCCCTCAGCATACTTCGTTTCGAATTTATCCCATGGGTTCTCAGTCAATTGTTTGTGACCTAGAGATAATCTTCTAGCTTGGATGTCTAGTTCAAGAACTACAACATCTAATTTATCACCAACTGCACAGAACTCAGATGGGTGCTTGATTTTCTTAGTCCAAGAAAGATCAGAGATGTAGATTAAACCGTCGATACCTTCTTCTAACTCAACGAATACTCCGAAGTTAGTAAAGTTTCTTACAGTTCCTACATGCTTAGATCCTACCGGATACTTAGTTTCGATATTTTCCCATGGATCTTTAGACAATTGCTTGATACCAAGAGAGATTTTTCTGTCTTCTCTATCTAAAGTTAATACTTCAGCTTCAACTTCATCACCTACTTTCACGAAATCACCTGCAGATCTTAAGTGAGTAGACCAAGACATTTCAGAAACGTGGATTAATCCTTCTACACCTGGAGCGATTTCTACGAATGCACCATAGTCAGCAAGAACTACTACTTTTCCTTTTACTTTATCTCCAACTTTCATGTCAGCAGAAAGAGCATCCCAAGGATGAGCTTCTAATTGCTTCATACCTAATTGGATTCTTGTTTTCTCGTCATCAAAATCAAGGATAACAACTTTTACAGTCTGTCCGTCCTCAAGGATTTCAGATGGGTGGTTCACTCTAGACCAAGAAAGGTCTGTAATGTGGATCAATCCATCAACACCTCCTAAGTCAATGAATACACCGTAAGAAGTAATATTCTTAACAGTACCTTCAAGAACCTGACCTTTTTCAAGTTGAGCGATGATTTCTTTTTTCTGACCTTCGATATCTGCTTCGATCAATGCTTTGTGAGATACAACTACGTTTTTGAACTCAGGGTTGATTTTCACAACTTTGAACTCCATAGTTTTACCTACGAATTGATCGTAATCTTTAATTGGCTTAACATCAATTTGAGAACCAGGTAAGAATGCTTCGATTCCGTGAACGTCAACGATCATACCTCCTTTAGTTCTAGACTTAACAAAACCGTTAACGATTTCTCCAGTTTCGTGAAGTTCGTTTACTCTATCCCAAGCTTTAAGCGTTCTAGCTTTTCTGTGAGATAACTGTAACTGTCCTGTTTTGTCTTCTCTTCTGTCTACCATTACTTCAACATCATCACCTACTTTTAGGCCTGGGTTGTAACGGAATTCGTTAAGAGAAATAACACCTTCTGATTTGAAGTCGATGTCAACGATAGCTTCTTTATCAGTTAATCTTACAACTTTACCAGTGATAACGTCGTTATCGTTTAAACTGCTAAGAGATCCGTTGTAGATTTCCTCTAAATCGCTTTTTTCTTTTCTTGCGTCTGCATCAAGACCTGATTCGAAAGAATCCCAATCAAATTGTTCTGGTGCTACGTTTTGGTTTAAAATAACCTCTGCTGAATTTGTCTCTTTTGACATTTTCTAATAAAATTTGTATTCCTTCTTTTTTACCGGTTTGAATAAATGTGGATTTAAAAAATACGGAAGTAATTAATTTATAATAATTTACCTTTTCAAACCTTACCCACAAAAAGTGGTGCAAAGATACGGAATTTATTTTAACTAAATACAATAATTTTACTTTTCAAATGTACTTTCTAAAACCTTCTTAAACTCGTTTTCATTTCCGTAATTATAAAAAGGAACTGCCGTAATTTTGTATGTATCTGTGTAAATTTTTATGGATTTTTTCTCATTTCCTATTACTTTCAAAAAATCTTCTTTCCACTTGTCATATCCTATTAAATGAGCTCCTTTAGGCTCTATAAAAACTTGAAAGGTTAGTTTTTCATTGGCACGCTCACTGCAGAACAGCAAAAAATCCGGTTCAAATGCACGGCCGTATTTATCAAAAATTTTAATTTCTCTTTCATTCCGAATGAGATGAATATTTTCAAACTTATGACTGAAACCTTCAAAACGTCTGGAAAACAGTTCTACAAATTTCTTCTCTTCCATTGTTCCGTAATTAGCATTATAAGCATACCAAGATTCATTTGAAACCAAATCTTCCTGTCCTTTTGCTCTTTCACTGTGCTTATTGACTCTGATTTCTTTATCCCTGAAAACCTCATGAATAGGCTGTGGATAATAGCCTGAACCTTCATAATCCGTAGAATTATTTTTAATTTCAACCTCTATACTTTGCAAAAGCCCGTTCAATGCCTGAAGGTAATCAAAATGTGAAATTTCCTGAAGACGATTATAACTTCCTGTGAATGTGATTTCTAAATTTCCCAAATAGTTTTCATCTTCAATAAAATCTGAAAGTGATTTGATATTAGGAAAATAACGCGAAAGATGATTGAAATAATAAAACGGATTCTGGCTCAATGCGCATTTGATAACGTGTTTTTGAATATCCACAAGCTTCACATCTTTAGACTTCATAACCTCATCAAAAGTGACGGGACTTTCCAATTGAAAAAACACATTTGAAACTCTTCCGCCACCTGAAGAAAGCTGATGTCTATAGTTAGTTTTCGTAACTCCCAAATCTATAAACGATTTTACTTTATCAAAGTTTTTGGGCAACTTTTTATTAGAAAAAACATAGCCTTTTTTGTATAATTCAGAATCTTTAAATATTGGCTTTAATTTTAATTGTTTGGTTTCAAGATTAGCTTCATCCTCATAAATTCCGGTTTCTATCAATGCTTTTTTTAGCTCTGAAACATACCTGCTGTCTTCTTTCGTATGATAATACAATTCTTCCAGAATTTTCAGGTCATTTGAAATATCGTCATCATATTTTCGAACAAATTTATCTTCCCCTTCTTCCAATGCAAAAGGATAATATCTCGCTCCACGACCGATTAACTGTGCTTCTGAAAGTGTTGTTTTCCCTGGTTTCCCGTCTTTTCCGTCGCGGTCTTCGTATAATCTTACAATATCAAACAAATTAAGGACATCCCAGCCTTCATTCAGTTTTTGAACAGCAAATACAGCTCGAATCGGGTTATTTTCATCTTCCAGAGTATTAAGCAAAATCTGATTTTTCTCTGCCTCGGTATCATTATTTGCACTCAGGCAATTTTCTTCCCGGAAATTGGTTTGAATACGTTTCGCAATCTCATTAAACGAAATACTTTTGGTTTCAAAAAACTGAAAAGCCTTTTGAACAACAGGAACTGTAGACGTTCTTTTAATTTTTTCTACCATTATATCCGAAAACTCTTCAATAAGCTTATGGAAATTCTCTTTATTTTGCTCCGATTCTTTGATTGTTTTCTTTGCTTTAAAGAGAATTACAGGTTTTAAATTAATATTGTTAATCGTTGCCAATTCCTGACGGTACAAATTAAGAATTAATGCCTGAATTACACGCTCTTTCTCATCGTACAAGGAAAGGACAAGATTAATTTCTTTAGAAAATTTATCTGCCCGGAACTGCGAAAGATCATATTTATAAATGACTTTATCTTTATACTTATTGATAATTTCCCGACTTTCATAATCAAGAGTTGCGGTAAATTCCAATATAATATTATCAAAATTCTGATGAAGGATTTTCAGAACTGTTTCTTCCCAGCTTCCAAAAAGATTTCCGCTTTTTGTACCACCGCTCAAATGATGCGCTTCATCCGCAATCATTACTATTTTTTTATCTGTAAAATCTTCATAAGTAACACTGTTTTCTTTGGTATTATTCAAATCAATATGCAACTGTTGGATAGTTGTAAATTTGATATTGATATTTTCATTATCAGCTTCATCAAAGTTATCAATCTGTTTCAGCAAAACTTCTTTTCCGTTGATGACAATTTTATTATTGAACAGATATTTAGACGTTTGCGGATTGAGAAAATTGTCTTTGGTTTTTTGGATGATATTATTGCTGTTCACAAAAAATAGAAAATTCCTGTATCCTTTCTCGTATAAATGGAGCATCAAACCTGCCATTACCAAAGTTTTTCCGCTTCCTGTAGCCATATTGTACAGTAAATGAAGAGGTTTGTTGGGTTTTTCGTCAAAATTTTCCTGCTCTGTATATAAATATCGTTTGAAAGCCTCTTCCTGATAAGGACGAATGCCGAATTTTAAATTATCGATCAATCCGTTTGGCAATATAACCTGCGCTAAAGCCTTGCGTGCAAACGTATTGTTGAATATTTCGTGTAAAAATGCCATTTGCTACTATTTAATTTGATAAAAATCTTTTGTTATTTTCTTGTCTTCCTGTGTACACTCAAAGTTTTCGTCATTGAGTGAAGAAAGATTTACATATAGCTGATTTTTGTTGAGCAGGTCAAAAAGATGTTGTTTTTGTTCTTTCAGACTTAATTTTTTAAAATCTTCGAGATGTTGTTCTTGTTTTTTAATATCAACATTGTAATTCAGGAAAGACTTGTTTTTCATTTCTTCCCAAATCGTTAGAAGATTTTCAGAGTTTTGAGCTTCTTCAATTTGCTCAATAAAGGTTTGATTGTATTTTTTGAGTTCGAGGTAAATGAAGGAACCGCCGCCTTGCCAGTTGATGGATTTGGAAATACCTCCTTGCTCGCCATCGATCACTTTTTTTAAACGTTCAACAGCTACGGTTTCTATATAGTCCATCTGTTCTATTCCAATGTATTGACGATTCATTTTGTGAGCTGTAGATGCTGTTGTTCCACTTCCTAAATGATAGTCTAAAATAATATCCTTTTCTGTTGTTGCTAACTCAATAATCCTTTTAATAAAACCTTCGGGTTTGGGATTTGAAAAAACACGGTCATTAAATAAACTTTTTAAATGCTGAGTTCCGTTAGTAGTTGTTTCCAGATCATCCCAAATTGTTTTCGCAACTTTACCACGTTCCATAGCT
This sequence comes from Chryseobacterium sp. GW823-FHT05E08, assembly GCF_058795655.1. Classification (NCBI taxonomy): domain Bacteria; kingdom Pseudomonadati; phylum Bacteroidota; class Flavobacteriia; order Flavobacteriales; family Weeksellaceae; genus Chryseobacterium; species Chryseobacterium sp. GW823-FHT05E08. The sequence goes on from NZ_JBXAHY010000005.1 coordinate 288,604, forward strand.
TCTGATAAAAACCGTTTTCTTTGAGGCCCTGCATTACCGTCAACACCAAAAACAATTCTATTATCAATTAATAATTCCTGAAATCTTGTAAAGTCATTCTTCCAACTACTACCTTCATTCGGTTTATATATAACTCCTGTATTGGGGTTTTTAATTTCATATTGCTGATTAGGTCGCCAACCTCCAACTTGAAAAGGATCAGCTTTCCAAGCTCCTCTTACATCATTATCCGGATTGGAAAAACCTTCTCCATCTTCTTGTAACCTAAAGTCCATTCGATTTTTTACATAATAATTCTTGTCTTTAAAGTAAACTAAAGTATGAGTATGCGAGTTTGATATAATTGCCGTATTTGTTACAGATTTCGTAGAGTTCCAAATTATATCAGATAAAAAATTTTCATCTCCAAATACTTCATCACAAAGAATTTTTGCATAGTGAGCTTCTCTATCATCTAAACTTATAAAAATTACTCCATTAGACTTTAGTAATAGTTTTGCAACATTTAACCGATTTTTCATAAAAGTCAACCAAGTAGAATGATTAAAACTATCATTATATTTAAAACCATCGTTACCCGTATTGTAAGGCGGATCAATATAAATCAGCTTCAATTTTCCTGCGAATTCTTTCTTTAGAGAATGCAATGCGAGAAGATTGTTTCCTTTAATAATCAGATTATCTGTAATAGTTCCTTTTTCATCCCTTTGAAATTGATCAAAACTCTTTTCACCATCTCTATCGAAATGTTTGGCATTAGTAAAAACTTTCGGATCGAGTAATTCGGTAATTTCGTCCTGCGCTAAAGTTTCATTAAAGAAAATCTCTTCTCTTTTATCTTCTTCACGGCTTTGTCCGCCTTCCAAAATACAGTCTTTAAATGGCCAGACCAAAGCTACCTCGTTGCGTTGTTTCAGATATTTGTCATCAATAGACAAACCAACTTTATTCTTAAATTGAGTATAACTGTCATTGAGATAGTTTTTCTGTTCAAGAAATTGAATGAAAAGATTTTGTTTAAATACCAAAACATCTTTTACCTTGATGAAAAATTTTTCTTTCAAATCGGAATCATCTAATAATAATTCGATTAGTTCTTCATCAAGATTTTGTGCTTTGTTGAGTACTACCCATTTTTTCACTTCTCCATTATCGGAAACGTAATTAGGCTCTTTTTTAATTTGATTTTCAAGTGTTTGATATAATTTCATGCTATTAAAGTTTAATAGCCAAATTTATTTGCAAACTGAAGATTTTCATTACGGGAAACCATAATTCAAATAAATATTGAACGGAATTTTAATAAAAAACAAAATCACCTACCTTTGCAAAATGGAATTAGAATCAATATATCAAAAACTGCAGATTCAGGATATGAATCAGATGCAGAAATCTACATACAAGACCACTGAAAACAATACTGATGTTGTTTTGCTTTCTCCTACAGGCTCAGGAAAAACACTTGCTTTTTTGTTTCCCGTTCTTCGAAACCTGAAAAAAGATGTTTCCGGAATTCAGGCTTTGATTTTGGTTCCGGCTAGAGAATTGGCGTTGCAAATTGAGCAGGTTTTCAAATCTATGGGAACGGATTTTAAAGTTTCTGTTTGTTATGGAGGTCATGATAAAAAAATTGAAGTTAATAATTTAATTGAAGCTCCGGCTGTTTTGATCGGAACTCCGGGAAGGGTTACGTATCATTTAAGAAATAACAATTTTGATCCGAAAACGATCAAAACTTTGGTTTTGGACGAATTTGATAAAGCGTTGGAACTTGGTTTTCATGAAGATATGGAATTCATTTCTAATTCTCTGAGAGGTCTTTCTCAAAGAATTTTAACTTCTGCAACAGCGATGGATGAAATTCCGGAGTTTACAGGATTGAAGAATGAAAAACTCGTTGATTTCTTGAAATTAGGTGATGCAAAACCGGATATTCAGTTGCGAAAAGTAATGACGATTTCTGAGGAAAAATTAGACACTCTGTTTAATTTGATCTGTAAAATCGGGAATAAAAGAACCTTGATTTTCTGTAATCACCGTGAGGCTGTAGACCGTATTTCCGACCTTTTGGCTGACAAAGGAATCGACAGAGAAACCTTCCATGGCGGAATGGAACAGGACGAAAGAGAACGCGCTTTACTGAAATTCAGAAACGATTCTGCGAGAATTTTAATTACAACTGACTTGGCTTCGAGAGGTTTAGACGTTCCGGAAGTTGAATCAATTGTTCATTATCAATTGCCTCATAAAGAAGATGCTTTCATTCACAGAAACGGTCGTACCGCAAGAATGAATGCTAAAGGTTTTGCTTATCTGATCATGACTGCGGAAGAAAATTTTCCATTCATTAAAAATGATACGCCTGAAGAAAGTGTTGCAGGATTTAGTACTTTTCCAGAAAAAACTCCTTTCCAAACGATTTACATAAGCGCCGGAAAAAAAGATAAAGTGAATAAAGTGGATATCGTTGGATATCTGATCAAAAAAGGACAACTTAGAAAAGAAGATATTGGCTTGATTGAAGTAAAAGATACGACTTCTTATGTTGCCGTTTCTAGAAATAAAGTTAAGACATTGTTGGATACATTGATTGCTGAAAAACTGAAAGGTAAGAAGATTAAGATTGAGGTTGCTTATTAAACACGAATTACACAAATATTTTTTCACAAATAACACCATAATTATATCAATAGGAACGGGCTTTAGCCCGTTTTTTTATGAATGATATTCAAATCTGGCTTTAGCCAAGACTTAAATAATAATGTTTTGTGTCATTTGTGAAAAAATATTTGTGTAATTCGTGTTTCAATAAATTTTAAAATTATCTAACACCCTTCACCTTTGTCGGTAAAGTATACACCGATTTTGAAGCTGTGATGAATAAAATCTCGTTATTCTTTCCTCCGAAAGTAACATTTGAAGTCCATTCTTCATCAATCGGAATTTGATAGATCTTTCTTCCATTACGATCGAAAATCGTTACACCCTTTCCTGTTAAATAAAGATTTCCGTGTTTGTCGAGTGTCATTCCGTCTGAACCCATTTCGCAGAATAATCTTTTCTCAGATAATTTTCCTTCACCTAAAATGTCGTAAACATAGGTTTTTCCGGCATCAATATCCGAAACGTAAAGCTTTTTATACTTTTCACTTCCTACAATTCCGTTGGGTTGTGTGAATGTTTCTAGTTTCGTTATTTTTCCTTCTTTATTTCTGTAATACAAACTTTTGTGTGGAATTTCCTGTTTGAAATTTACCCAATAATCTCTTTTATACAAAGGATCGGTGAAGTACATTCCGCCAAATTCGTCGTTCCATACATCGTTGGGTCCATTCAGTCTTTTTCCTTCAAAACCTTTTGATAAAATTTGTACTTTTTTATCTTTTGATATCTTCCAGATTTCACCGTTGTCATCCGAACAAGTGATCAAATTATCATCCTTATCGAAATGTGTTCCGTTGGCTCTACCCGATTTATCTAAGAAAACAATTACCTGGTTGGTCTTCCAGTCCCAATAATAGATTTTATCATTGGGTTGGTCTGTAAAATATACATTCCCCTCTTTATCCGAAGATGGGCCTTCCGTAAAACTGAATTTATCGGAAACCCTTTCCGGCTTTACACCATCATAAAACATGTTACTATAATTTACTGATTTACAATTTACTAATGCGAAAACCAAACCAATCAAGCTGATTCTAAAGATATTTTTCATTCTCCATTTTTTAACGGTTACAATTTACGATATCAACGATAAGATTCAAAGTTTATTTTCTCATTTTGATAAATTAAAAATTCTGATATTTAAAATAAATCAGAACCAGATTTTTTACTTCAAATAGACCAGTTTATATTAAATTTGTGTTGATCCATTTAATTAAAGACTAATTATGCTTCCTTACAAAAATCTTATCATTATTGACAAAAACAGTGAAGTTCCGATTTACAAACAAATCTCACTACAGTTTATTGATTTGATTCAGGAAGGAAAATTATTGCCCGGAAGCAAACTTCCAAGTACACGTTCTCTCGCGCAAGACTTGCATCTTCACAGAAAAACAATCATGGCTGTTTATGAAACATTAGTTTCGGAAGACTGGATCGACAGCCAACCGCGCAAGGGATATATCGTCTCACCCAATTTACCCGTTGTAAGGCCGAGATCATATCATAAAAAAATAAGTCCATTTTCCACAAAAGGGAAATTTGATTTTGACCGACGGGAAATTATTCACTTCACATTTAATACTGATTCTAAAAATAATATCATCATTGATGACGGCTTCCCAGATACTTCCCTACTGCCTTTCACTACGATCAATAAAGAATTCAGAAGGTCATTAGATAAAGTGATCATAAAAGATAATTCAAAATATGCTTTAGATTCTGCTGGTTTTAAAAATTCTCTGCAGACTTTCCTGAATCAAACGCGTGGAATAGATTTTAGTTTTGAAAATCTTTTCATTACAAGAGGCGGTCAAATGGCCATTTATCTCGCAGCTTCACTTATCATAAAACCCGGAGATAAAGTTGTGGTAACGGAACCAAGTTATTTTATCGCTGATGCACTTTTTGAAAAACTGGGAGCAGATATTATTCGCGTTCCTGTCGATGATCAGGGAATGCGTACTGATATTTTGGAGGATATTCTAAAAAAACAGAGTATAAAATTAATCTACGTAATTCCGCATCACCATCACCCAACTACAGTTACGATGAGTGTTGAAAGGAGAAATCATCTTTTAGAGCTTATCAATATTTACAATCCTGCGGTGATAGAAGATGATTACGATTATGATTTTCAATTTAAATATGATCCTTACCTGCCTTTAGCCAGCGGAGATCACAACGGAAATATCATCTACATCGGTTCTCTTACAAAAGTTTTGGGAACTCCTTTTCGACTCGGCTATATGATCGCCACAGAAGAGTTTTTAGCCGCCGTTTCAAAATTGAGAATTCTGATTGATCTGAAAGGAGATTTAATCATCGAACAAACCGTTGCAGCGATGATCAATAGCGGAGATCTTGCCAGACATATCCAGAAAACCAACAAAATTTATTCTCAAAGATGCGATCTTTTATGCAACTTGTTAAATGAAGAGCTTAACGATTATATTAATTATTCTAAACCTTCGGGAGGCTTGGCTTTATGGCTTAGTTTCAAACCTGAATATGAATTATCAAAAATAATCAAGCATACACATGAAAACGGTTTAAGCGTTAAAAGTAATTTCTATTGTACCGGAAAAAATGCTCATTACAATTCTTTCCGTTTTGGGTTTGCTTCTATGGAGGAAAAGAAAATTACGGATGCTGTTCATATCCTTAAAAATTCTGTGAAAAAGATGTATTAATTTTTGTTTTAAAATCAAGTTCAAATCTGGACTATTTAAATAAAATCAACTGGTCCTCAGTTCAGGTTTTTGTGATATCTAATTTTGCACTGTTCTTAATGAAGAATGGAACAAAAAGATATTTTTTAACAATAAAATTGAAAACATGAACAAAAGAATTAATCTCTTCCAAAATTTCACAGAAAATTCTAAACTGATGATCGAAATGGATAAAAATATCCTAAAATCAGGAATTCCGCCTTTGTATATTGAATTGATAAAAATCCGTGCTTCACAAATCAATGGTTGCGCTTACTGTATCGACAAACATATTGCAGATGCCCTGAAAATGGGTGAAGATCAGCGAAAAATCAATGTTTTGGGAGCTTGGCATGAAGCAAAAGACTGGTTCACCGAAGAGGAAACAATTGTCATCCGATTAACAGAAGAAGTTACGCTGATCACTCAAAACGGAATAAGCGACGAGGTTTTCGAAAAAGGAGTAGCATTATTCGGAGAAGAAAAATTTTCTAATCTAATTATGGCTGCGATAAGCATCAATTCATGGAACAGAGTCGGTGTCGGGCTGCATTTACATCCAACAAAATAATTCAAAACTTATCACAATGGAAATAAGAACCATCACAACAGAAGCAGACATTATGATCTGTAAAGATATCATTCTTGCATTCAGAAATAATTTAAAAGAGGAAAATCTCGTAGAAGAAGTTATTTATTTAATTAAAAATGAATCATTTAAGATAAAATACCTTTATGACGATAAAAACCATAAAGCAGCAGCTTTTATCGGTTATCGAAATATGCGTATGTTAAGAACAGGACCCACCATTTACATTGATGATCTTTATACAGATCCCGACTACAGAAGCCAGGGATGTGGAGCAACATTGCTTGGCAAGGTAAAGCAGGAAGCCATCGAAACAGGAATGAAATCAGTGCATTTAGACAGTGGTTTTGCACTCCATCCGGCTCATCGTTTGTACCTCAATAGCGGTTATGTATTGGCTTGCCATCATTTTGCGCAGTTGATTTCGTAAACTTTAAATATCATTCTCATATATTGCAATGCCAATTTTCTTTAAGAGCTTTTGAAGAGGTTAAAAAGGAAAATTGGCTTTTTTTATTACAATTTACTGATCGAATTCTTAATTTTTTCGGTCGCAGTCTGCAAAGCATTATTTAAAACCTCACTTCCATAAGAGGAACCGTTCAAAACAAATTCTTCAACCTCATCAATTCCTAAAATATTAAAAACAGTTTTAAGATATTCGCTCTGGAAATTCATAAAAGCAAAATTTTCACCTTTTTCATATCCTTCATTTCCGCGTACCAACAATAGATATACTTTTTTCCCTTTCAACAGACCATTGTAAGGTTTTTCTGTATCTCCTTTATTCACCGTAACTGTTTCATTTACTCTCACAATCTGGTCAACATACGCTTTCAATGAGCTCGGAATAGACCAATTGTACATCGGAGTTCCCAACACAATAATATCTGACTGTTTCAGCTCATCAACTAATGCATCGCTGATCTTTAATTCCTGAATTTCTTCTTCAGAACGAAGATCTTTTGGTTTAAAAGCAGCCGAAATCCATGTTTCAGAGATATGTGGAATATTTCCCTGACCGATTTCCCGATGGCAGATCTCATCATCAATATTCTTCTCTTTCCAAAGGTCAACAAACAATCCTGTTAAATGACGGCTCAAAGATCTTTCTTTTCTGGAACTGGCATTAATCACCAATACTTTTTTCATAAATATATTATTTAAAATTTTCAGATACAAAATTATCCTTTGGAGAAATGATTATCATGAACCAGTTAATTTTATTTAAATAGCCCAGATCAAAATGTCCGAATAATCCTATTTTGTAAGTAGATGGTATTAGTTATTAATTGACTTTATTCAGAGCTTTGCAGTAGTCTAATCAAAAGATATTTTCTTCTTTATCTGATACGTAAAATGAGAAATTAATCAAGTTTGATATGACGTTTTCAAATTAAAACAATCTAAGCGATGAGCATACAATCCGGCGATATTAAAACTTCAGATATTGAAAATGAAGCTTTTAGAAATTCGGTAGGTACGATGGATGAAACCGGAAGCCGAAAATGGGTCTTTCCAAGAAAACCAAAAGGAAAATACACCAATTACAGAAATTATGTGAGCTATTTCCTATTAGCTTTATTCTTTGGATTACCTTTTGTAAAGATCAATAACAATCCTTTTTTACTAATTAATGTTATCGACAGAAGATTTTTCATTTTTGGACAACCGTTTTATCTTCAGGATTTCTTTATTCTGGCATTAGGAGCAGTTACTTCCGTCATTTTTGTCATGTTATTTACAGTAGTTTTTGGAAGAATATTCTGCGGCTGGCTTTGTCCGCAAACCATTTTCATGGAAAGTGTTTTCAGAAAAATCGATTATTGGATTGAAGGCGACAGAAATAAACAAATGAAACTCGACAGACAGGAATGGGATGCCGAAAAAATCAGAAAAAGAGTTACGAAATGGTCAATTTTCGCTTTGATCTCAGTAATTATTTCACATTTCATGTTCATGTATATCGTGGGTTATGAAGAGGTTTTTAAAATTATGACAGAAGGTCCAATTGAACATTCTTTAAATTTTATAGGAATGATAGGCTTTGCGCTGACTTTTTATCTTGTTTTTGCTTGGCTTCGGGAACAGGTTTGTACTTTGGTTTGTCCGTACGGAAGACTTCAGGGAGTATTGATCGATAAACAAACCGTAAACGTTTATTACGATTTTAAAAGAGGAGAAAACCGTTCAAAATGGAGAAACGGAGAAGACAGAAAAACAGAAGGCAAAGGCGATTGCATCGATTGCCAACAATGTGTAGTGGTCTGTCCAACGGGAATCGACATCAGAAACGGACAGCAATTAGAATGCATCAACTGTACAGCTTGTATCGATGCCTGCGATGAGGTCATGGAAAAGGTTGGACTTCCAAAAGGATTGGTGCGGTATGCAACCGAAGCTGAAATTGAAAATCAGGAGAAATTCAAATTTACATCAAGAATGAAGGTTACGACTGCGTTTCTTGTTATACTGATCGGTTTCCTTGGATTTTTGATGTACGACCGTGGTTCTATGGAAGCTAAATTTATCAAACCTGCAGGATCAACTTTTTTCATTAAAAACGGAAAAATAACGAATACTTTTATTTATACTCTACTCAACAAAACGAATGAGAAAAAGACTTTAACGATAAAAGTTATGAATCCTAAAAATGCTGAAATAACATTCTTTGGTAATGAAAAAATCATCTTAAAAGGTGATGAAATTTTAAAAGGAAACATCAACATCACTTTTCCGGAAGAAGATATTAAATTTTCAAAACAAAACATGACCATCGGTGTATTCGATGAAAACGGAAAAATGCTGGATTCTTTTGATACTAATTTTGAAGGACCGTTTAAACTTCTTTTGTAGATAGAGAGTTGAGGGTTTTAGAGTTGGAGGGATTTAGGGAATTAGAGTTTTACAACTTGACAATTTTTTGAATTAAATAATCTTGTATTTTATTTAAACCAAAAACTATCAACCTTCAACCAAAAACAAACAACCAATTTAAGCCTTATATTTCTTAATAAATTGCGTGGGAGTCATTCCGGAGCCTTTTCGGAAGACTCTCACAAAATAAGAATATTCTTCATAACCGAGACGAAAAGCTATTTCAACCAAGCTCTCATCAAGGTACATCAGCATTCTTTTTGCTTCCAAAATTACCCTTTCGGTGATGACTTCTGTTGCTGTTTTTTGAACTACGGTTTGTGTAATTCTGTTTAAATGCTTTGGTGAAATTTCCATTACAGAAGCATAGTACGCGGTTGATTTTTGAGTTGTAAAATATTGTTCAACCAAATTCTCAAAATCCTGATAATGTTTAAAATAAGAAACACTTGTCGGCGAACTTATTTCATCAAAATTTTTAGAAAACTGCCTTGTTGTATTGATATAAATCTGAGACATAAGAGAAAGAATTAAATCATCTTTCATCATATTCTGAGCGTAATATTCCTCTCCTATTTCTTTGAATAAATTAATTATTTTCAATAAATCTTTCGATTCAAACTGAAACTTTCTTGGAAAAGTTGGCGAACTAAAAAATGGAAAACTTCTTAATTTCCTGTTCACATAATGCATGTCATAATATTCCTGCGAGCAGAAGAAAATATAGCCATCTGTATCTTCCGAAAGCTCCCAACTGTGAACCTGTCCTGGTGACAAAAAGAAAATACTTCCCTCAGAAACTTTATATTTCTGAAAATCTATTTCGTGAATTCCTTTTCCTTTGGTAAAAAGTACGGTGACATAAAAATCGTGACGGTGCGGTTTCTCAATATGTTTATGACTGGAAACCAAATGATCTTTCATTGTATTAAAATAAAAATCCGAAGCATTCTTCCCAGACTGAAAAAGATCGATATGTAAGACTGAGATAGAATTCATCTTAATTTTATTTGATATCAAAAATAAAGAAAAAATTTGCAGTTCCTAAATGACTTTATACATGATTTATACTACAAAAATGAACATTTTGTGTTACGTATTTGTAACAAGGTTTAAAAAATATTTATCTTTGAGTTTTAGGATTTGTAAAATGAAGATAAATTTATCAGATAAACTGTATTATTCTATAGGAGAAGTAGCGAAAGCTTTTGATGTAAACACTTCATTAATACGTTATTGGGAGCAAGAATTCCCTATCATTAAACCTAAAAAAAATAAAAAAGGAAACCGATATTTCACTCCTGAAGACATTAAAAATCTACAGATCATCTATCATTTGGTAAAAGAAAAAGGCTATACGCTGGACGGAGCTCGAATTGCCTTAACAACCAATTCCAAAATCTCTGAAACAGTGACAATTATTGATCGATTAGAGTTTGTAAAAGCAGAATTATTAAAGTTGAAAGAATCTTTGGCAGATAATCCGGAATAGTTTTCTTTAAAATATTTACAAAAATTCTCTTTCAGATTTAAATTGACAATCTTACTCATCAAATTACTTTACAAAAAATAGTATTTCCAGTTCAGTCATTGCTTTGTACTTAAATTTCTTATTAAGTTTACGGCAGGATGAAAAAAAACTATTACCAAAGACTGGCATTCATGGGAATGCTGTTGATTATTCTGTTCACATTTCAAAAATATACAAGTAAGGAAAAAGAAGATTTTTCTGATGTAAAATTTGTTTCTGAAAATGCTATTCCTTTGAGTTTATCTGAATTTGAACCGAATGATCTTGATAAAAAACAATGGCAAAATCTAGGCTTTACTGAAAAGCAAATTGCCACTATTTTAAATTATAAAAAGATTGTTGGAGGAAGGTTTACGTCAAAAGAGCAATTCAAAAAATGCTATGCTGTTTCGCCGGAAAAATTTGCAGAGCTGGAATCGTATATTTTACTTCCTGAAACCAATAAAGAAGCTAAATCTTCTCAATTCAAAAGCTTTGAGAAGAAAAGCATCAGTATTTCAGGGAAATTTAACCCGGATCATTATTCTGCGAGTGATTGGGTGAAAATGGGTTTCAGTGAAAGACAGGCGGAAGCTATTTTAAAGTATAAAAGTTATTTGGGAGGAAGTTTTGTCAGCAAAGAAAAGTTTAAAGAATGCTTTATCATTAATGATGAAAATTACGAAAAACTTGAACCTTATTTGATACTTCCTGCAAAAACTCCTGAAAATTTTAAAAATTTTGCTAAAAACTTTACTTCCGGAAAAACTAAAATTCAGTATCATTCTTTTGATCCTAATACTTTGAATATTGATGGTTGGAAAGCCTTTGGATTTTCTGAAAAACAAGCCAATACAATTGTTAATTATCGTGATAGAAACTTAAGAGGTAGTTTTAAAAGTTTAGAAGACATTCAAAAATGTTTTGTGATCTCAGCTGAAAAGTTTGAAGAATTAAGACCTTACATTAAGCTTAATCCATCAAGTTTAGCAAAAGTGGATGAAAAGAAATTGGAGATCAAACAAGAAAAAACAGATTTCTCAAAAACAGATCTGAATTCAATTACTTTTAAACAGCTTTTAGAGTTTGGAATGGATGAAAGAGCTGCGGGATCAATAATAGGATTTAGGAAAAAGTTGGGTGGTTTTGTGAATAAAGATCAGATTCTGACAACTTATAATATTGATAAAGATTTAACCCAAAAACTGCTTGCAATTGCTCCGTTAAATACTTCAAATGTCCCAAAATATACGTTAGTCGATGCTCCAGAAGAATGGCTTAAAAATCATCCTTATTTTAAATATTCTGCGGATAAAATTATTTTCTACAGAATTAGCGAACGTGATGAAAAGAAAATCTGGAAATTATTGAAAATAAAACCGGAATATGAGGCGAAAATGAAACTGTATTCGAAGTAGTAAATGCTTTATTCGTAAACGCTTCGACTTCGCTCAGAATAACATTTCTAATACTAACTGCATTATTTTAACAGTGAATTTTTAGCGATGTCATGCTGAGCGAAGTCGAAGTATCTTTAAATTTATAACTAGTCAATTGTTTTGCTAGAATCTTCAAGCAAATCATTTAAAGTAGAAAGTTCAGTATCCGTCAAATCTCTCCATTTTCCAACGGGAAGATCTAGTTTTATATTCATAATACGAATTCTTTTTAGCTTTTTTACTTCGTAGCCAAGATATTCGCACATTCTACGGATTTGTCTGTTTAAGCCTTGTGTAAGAACGATTCTGAAGGTCATGTCATCTATTTTTTCAACTTCACATTTTTTTGTGACTGTATCCAAAATAGGAACTCCATTTCGCATTTTATCTAAAAATTTTGGATTGGTAGGCTTGTCTACTCGTACCAAATATTCTTTTTCGTGATTGTTTCTGGCTCTCAGAATTTTATTAACAATATCACCGTCGTTGGTTAAAAGAATCAACCCTTCACTTGGTTTATCTAATCTTCCAATCGGGAAAATCCTTTTCGGATGGTTAATATATTCTATAATATTATCTATTTCGCGCTTGGTATCTGTTGTACAAACGATGCCTACAGGTTTATTGAAAGCAATGTAAATAGGCTCATCCTCAGATTCACGTATTGGTTTGCCATCAACTTCCACGATATCTTCATCAGAAACTTTAGTTCCCATTTCAGGAACCTTTCCGTTGATCGTAATTCTGCCTTCTTCCAAAAGCTTATCTGCAGCTCTTCTTGAGCAGTATCCGGCTTCCGATAAATATTTATTGATACGTGTTTTCTCCTGCATAGGTTAGTTTTTAATTATTATCAAATCTAAAATCATTATCTAAAAACTGAGTCGTTGCGTCTTCAATTTTATAGTCACCAATTTTTGTACGTCTTAATTGTGTTAAATAAGCACCAACACCCAATTCCTGCCCGATATCGTGAGCCAGACTTCGGATATAAGTTCCTTTTGAACAGCCTACTGTAAAGCTTACCAAAGGAAGATCTATTTTGATGTCTTCAATATAAAGAATTGTAGTTTTTCTGGATTTCATTTCTACTTCCTCTCCTGCTCTAGCTAAATCATACGCTCTTTTTCCATCAATTTTTATTGCTGAAAAAACAGGTGGCGTCTGATCTATTTCACCTAAAAATTTCATTACAGCTTCATTGATCTGCTCTTCTGAAATATGCGAATAATCCTGTTCAAGGATTTCAGGTTTTTCGGTGTCGTAAGATTCTGTTTGTACTCCAATTTTAATTTCAGTCCAATATTCTTTGGGAGCATCCTGTATTTCAGGGATTTTCTTGGTGAATTTTCCGCAACAAACGATAAGCAATCCAGTTGCTCTTGGATCTAATGTTCCGGCATGACCAATTTTAAATTTCTTGGGAAGATTAAACTCTCTTTTGAGTTTATATTTCATTTTATTAACGGCCTGAAAAGAAGTCCAATCCAGAGGTTTGTCTAATAAAAATACGTGTCCTGATTGCAGTTCTTCAGCTGTCATGAATGATGAATAATATATAATTGGTAATCAGTAATTTTTTAACCTGATTATTTAAAAAAGTAAAAATAAATCAATAAAGCCAATCCAACAAAAATACGGTACCATCCCCAAGGTTTGAAACCATATTTATTTAAAACTCCGATGAAAGCTTTAATAGCGATTAATGCGACAATAAATGCGACAATATTTCCAATCACGAAGATCATAATATGGTCGTTTGAAGACATGATCATCTCATATCCTTTTTGAGGATTAGGTGTTTCTTTACCCCATGTTTTAACAAAAACAGAATAAACCGTAACCGCCAACATCGTAGGAACTGCCAAAAAGAATGAGAATTCTGCAGCAGCTTTTCTCGTTAACCCCTGAGTCATTCCTCCAATAATTGAAGCAGCACTTCTACTCGTTCCAGGCATCATCGCAAGACATTGCCAGAATCCAATTGTGATTGCTTTTTTTACGGTAATTCCCTTTTCATCATCGATGGTTGGATTTTTAAACCATTTATCTGCAAACAATAAAACAACTCCACCAAGTACCAGAACTGATGAAATTGCAATCTGATTTCCAAGGATAGCTTCAATTTTATCATCAAATAAATATCCTAAAGCCAATGCAGGAACAACTGCATAAGCCAACTTAAAATAAAACTTGATATTATTGAAATCAAAGAATTTTTTCCAATATGCCACTACAACAGACAAGATCGCTCCAAACTGAATGGAAACCTGAAACATTTTTAAAAATTCATCTTCCTGCATGCCCATTAAATTGGCTGCAAAACCCATATGTGCGGTAGAAGAGATTGGCAAATATTCTGTCAGCCCTTCAATAATGGCAATAACGATTGCTTTGATTAAATCCATAGTTTATATAAAAATTTAAAGATTAAGAGATATTGAAATCTAGAATCCTCTAAATCTCGCAATTTCTTAATCTTTAAAATAAAAATTAATTATTTTCTTTTTAAAATCGCGTACACTTCAATGACGAATCCTATTACAATGAATAGAGGTGCAATTCTTATTCTTCGAATAGAAAAAATATCTTCATTCCAAGAATTAGGATCTAGCTTTCCGTCAATAGTATTGGCGTCTGGTCCCATCATTAATAAAAATCCGACAACAATAAATGCTAAACCAATAAGCATCCATTTAAAGTTTTGCTGTCCGAAATAGAACGTGTTTTCCTTAGTAGTTTCAGTTTCTTTACCGAAATCTGCAGCAGAAAATTTATTTGTTTGTTTGCCCATTTTTAAGAATAATATAAATCGTCAACGTTAGATTTCAAGAATCTCCATGTTGCGATGATTGTACTTAGAACCGTAATAAGAACTCCAACTCCCAATACAAGCACGATCAACCAAAAATACTGCTGATTATCCTGTACGAATGATGAACCGATCTGGCTCGTGAAATAATACCAAACACCACATAAAGCGGCAAGCCCGATAAAAGATCCGATAGCTCCTAAAACAACAGCTTCAATGATAAAAGGCTTTAAGATAAATCTTCTTTTTGCCCCTACCAACTGCATGGTTTTGATAATAAATCTTTTTGAAAATATTTTCAGACGGATAGAATTATTAATTAAAACTACCGCTAGAATCAAAAATAAAAGAGAAAAACCAAAAATCCATTTTAAAATTCTACTAAGGTTGTTGTATACATCTACCATTAAGGTACTGTCGTTTTTCACGTCTACAATTCCTTGAACAGATTTGATGATTTTTATAGCTTCATCAATTTTTGCAGGGTCTACATATTCAGGTTTCAGGGCAATTTCTATTGAAGAAGGGAAAATATTCTCCTCGAAAAGCGCATCGCTATCGATTCCCATACTTTTTTTAGCTTCAATTGCAGCTGCAGCTCTTGAAATGTAGGTCGCCTTTTTTACAGGTGCCAAAGTCTGTACTTTCTTTAAAGTTTCTTCTTCAAATTTTGCAATTTTTACAGAGTCTTTCGCGTCATAGTTTTCATCAAAGTAGGCATTGACAACCAATTGTTCCTTGATATAGTCGGAATATTTCTGGGCATTGATCAAAATAAGTCCCATTAATCCTAACAAAAATAACACTAAGGCAATACTTATTACGACTGTAATATTGCTCGATCGAAGTCTCTTCTTATTAAATTCATCTACAGATTTAGCCATTAATATTAAAATTTTTGGCTAAATTAGAAAAAAACTTCCGAAATTTGGGACGAAATAGAGAAAATCATTGTTAATAAAATCATAAAAAAACTTGAGTGTAAAAGCAAAAAAACATCTTGGTCAACACTTTTTGACAGATGAAAATATCGCAAGAAAAATCGTAGAAGGTCTTAGTTTTGAGAACTATAAGAATATTATGGAAATAGGCCCGGGAACGGGAGTCCTTACCAAATACCTTCTCGAAAAAGAGCAAAACCTTTATCTTGCAGAAATAGATACCGAATCTATAGAGTACCTGAAAAACACCTATCCTAAGATTACAGAAGAGATCTTTGTAGGAGATTTCCTGAAACAGGATTTCAATTTTATTAATAACGATCAAATTGCTATTATTGGAAACTTCCCTTATAATATTTCTTCACAGATCCTGTTCAAAATCATAGATCATTATGAATTGATCCCGGAAATGGTAGGAATGTTCCAAAAAGAAGTGGCAGAAAGAACAGCATCTGTGCCAAGAACGAAGGAGTACGGAATTCTATCTGTTTTGGTTCAGGCGTACTATGACGTCACTTATCTGTTTACAGTGCACGAAAACGTCTTCAATCCACCTCCAAAGGTAAAGTCGGGAGTTATTAAATTAACCCGAAACCCAAAAGAAGGATTGGCAGGAAATGAAGTTCTTTTCAAGCAAATCGTAAAGGCAGGATTTAATCAAAGGAGAAAAAAATTATCCAACTCATTAAAAGTATTGGAAATTCCTGAAGAATTGAAAACGCATGAATTTATGGATAAAAGAGCTGAAGAATTAAGCGTTAGTGACTTTATCAATTTCACCAAACTCTGGAAAGAAAACCGATAAAATTTTAAACATAAAAAAGCCTTTCAAATTAAATTGAAAGGCTTTTTTTGATATTTGCATTATCTATTTATTATTCTCTATTCTTTAGTAAGATCCAACCAGACCAGTTCATCTGAGCTTTTGATTTTGGATAATCAAAGTTGAACTTGTACCAGTAAGTAGCCGTCGGCAATCTTTTACCTGCTACCGTACCGTTCCAGATAGGATTTTGTTTTGAGAATCTGAACATCTCAACTCCGTATCTGTCGTAGATAGAACCTGTGAAGTTTTTGAACTCTCCAAGTGACGTAAGATCCAGCACATCGTTCACACCATCTTGGTTAGGCGTAATAATGTTTGAAATCTGCAATGTAAAGAACTCAAGCGCTCCCACACAATGCGTACCTACTACCCTCACCTGAATGTTATATGTCGTATTACTCTGTAATCCTGAAAATACATTCGATTGCTGCCAATTAATTCCTCCATCAATAGAATATTCTAAAACTCCCTGAATATTATTAATTGGTGGGTTTTCAGCAGTAATCGTTAACGTTCCATTTCCATAATTGATATTAGAAACGAAAGGTGAAGCTGCTCCCATCACTTTCACAGGGAAGATTTTCTTACAAATTCCGTTATCAATCTCAACTGTGTAAATTCCCCACTCGTCTACTGAAATAGTCTGCGTTGTTGCTCCCGTACTCCATAAATACTTGTAATTAGGACCTGCTCCTGCATCTAAGATCACTCTGTCTCCAAGACACATTTCTACATCTTTCAATGGAGTTACGATCTCAGGAACGACTTCCACAGTTACGGTTGCCGGCTGTAGAGATTTACATCCTTTAACTCCGATAGCATATACTGTAAATGTTGTTGTATTAAATAAGGTAACAGTCTGAGTTGGTCCTGTACCTAAGAAATTATTCCATAAGTAAGTATTACCTCCTGTAGCTGTTAAATTCACTGATTCTCCCGGACATATTTTAATTCTGGTAGATACCAAAGTTGCTTTTGGCGTAACTTCTTTTAATAATTTGAGTTCAATCATTTTACTACAGAATCCTCCGTTTGAAACAACTACATAGAGAATCTGACCGTCAGTTCCATTATAGTTTAATGGAGTTGTAATAAAATTATTGTTTTGAGCGATTGCATCTGCCTGATTTTGATAAAAACGGAATATCGCACCCGGAGTTGTACTTATTGCCGGCATGATAGTCGACAAATCGAAAGTTGTAATATCCGGAGTGGTACACAGAAGTAAAGTTGCATTCTGAGCAGTCGGCGTCGTTCCTCCATGAATTTGAATTGATGCTTTCCCCGGACAAGGATTGCCCGGAACACTTACCTCAATTGTATAGGTTCCCGGCTGAATCGCTGTAATCGTGTTTGTTGTAGCACCATTAACAGCTACTCCGTTAAAGAACCACTGATATAATAAGTTTGGATCATTCACAGAAGCTGTAATCACTTGCGGTACACCATCACAAACATTAATATCTGAAGGTAAAGTAGCTCCCGAAGGGTCTAATAGATCTACTCCAATTTTAAAAGATCCACCTTCTAAAAATACCGCTGAATCAAAAGCTGTATCTCCTGCATCTGCAATTACCATTTTAAAATGATATTGTTGTCCTGCAACTACAGTTGCTGTAGCAGTAAGAGGAACTGTTCTACCATTAAGATTTGTATCGCCAACCGGAGGGTTATATCCTGCAAAGTACTGTTCGTTTACTGCAGCACATCCGCCAAAACCTGTAATTAGTGGGTGAATATTTGTAATACTTACAGGTCCACCAGCATTCGGCAATACAGCCATGTTGACATATGGTCCTCCTGAAGTAGGTCTGATTAATAAAGCAAATGAATCTGCAAAACTACAAGGATAATCACCCGTATACTCCTCAGAAGCCATTATATAATTAAACTTAACCTGAGACGATGTAGGAACGAAATCAAATTCTAAGATTACTGCATCATTCAAAGGTTTACTTGGGTTGGTTGCTGCTACTAAGTCTGGATCACTACCTGTCCCCACAGGGTCACTAAGGCCTGCTTCAGGAGCATTTCCTGTACGATTAGCTTTTCCTGTCACCAATACAATTCCGTCTTTAAAAGGAAAGGTACTTGTTGCTTTATGGAAATACCCCCAAGCTCTGTTTGCATTAGTTGCCGGCAAATTAGGAGTTACTACAACGTTCGAAACGCTGGGTGTAATACACGAATTGGTTCCTGATGATATCAATACATCCTTTACCAATTGCTCCATCGTAAAACTCGATTCATTATACCCTGGCGCATTTACATCAATAAGATCACCAGCTTTGGCTGTAGCCGAAAGCTTTTTTACTTGAGGTTTTCTAGGTGGTGCATTTTGCGAGAATAAAGATGTCGAACTGAATAAAAAAAAGAAAAAAAACGGTAGATATCTCTTCATAATACTTTTTGTTTCAACAAATTTAATTTTTTTTTAAATATATCGTATATATATTTAACTTTTTTATTATTAAAAATAAAAACCTCCAAAATAGGAGGTTTTCAAAATTATGGTGATTTAATTGTTAATTTCTATTTTTTAATAAGATCCAGCCTGTTCTTAGTTCAAGCTTTTTACTTGCCGGATTATCCCACTGAACTCTATACCAGTAAGTAGCAGTTGGCACATTAAGATCCTTAATTGTTCCTCTCCAGATAGCATCAGATTTAGTAGCTTTAAATAATTCCTGACCGTATCTGTTGAAAACAGAAGCTGCAAAATTATTATACTGACTAATTCCTGAGAAGTCTATAACATCATTTTTACCATCCGAGTTTGGTGTAATTGCATTACTGATTAAGAATGTATAAAATTCTAATGTAGTACTACATTTCGCATCCTTCACCCTAACCATCAATTTATAATTGCTGTTATTTAAAACATTATAGAATATATTCGAATTCTGCCATGTTACTCCTCCATCAATAGAATATTCTAAAACTCCTCCTGTAGGATTGGTCGTTGTAAGCGTAAGAACATGATTTTCAAAAGTCACATTCGTAAACTGAGGCAATACTGGGTTTAACAATTGTGCAGTGAAAACTTTAGAACAAACTCCATTATTTATCGTAACTGAATAAGTTCCCACTACATCTGTAGATATCGTTTGCGTAGTAGCACCATTACTCCATAAATAAGTATAGTTAGGCCCCGCTCCCGCATCTAAAATACCCTTATCTCCAACACAGACAAATACATCTTGCAATGTAGAAACAATCGCCGGAACAACCTCAATGGTAATTGTTGCAGCAACTACTGAGCTACATCCATTTCCACCCAATGCAAATACAGAATATGTTGTAGTAACTGTAGGAGAAACAACCTGAGTATTTCCATTTCCTGTTAATCCAACCCAATTATAAGTAATACCTCCTGTAGCTGTTAAAGTAACAGATTCTCCGGCGCAAATTTTCGATTTATTAGCTGAAACCCCTGCTGTTGGAGGACCAACTATAATTGTAATCGTTGCAGGAGTTGCAGAGATACATCCGTTTGCTCCTATAGCAAAAACTGTATATACAGTCGTGTTCGTAGGCGAAACAACCTGAGTATTTCCACTACCCGGAAGAGTACCCCAATTGTAAGTAGCTCCACCCGTAGCTGTTAAAGTAACCGATTCTCCAACACAAATCTGAGCAACTGATGAGGTTAAACCTGCCACAGGAATTGTTTTATCCTCAATAACTGTAACTGTTGCTGTGTAGGTACATGTTAAGTTTCCAGGTTGGTTTACATTTGAAACCGTTAAAGTATAAGTCCCTCCTGCATTTACGGCAGGTGTTAAAGTATTAGCTCCAGAAACAATATTTCCGCCTACGGTTGTCCATGCAATAGTAGAACCTGCAGGAATCACAGATGCCCCAGCATTTATCGTAACCTGATTTGTTGTACAAGTTATTGTTTGCGGAGTCGCTATTGTTAATGTTGTTTCTGCTGTTCTTACTAATTGTAATGTCACAACATAGCTACAACCTCCATTTTTAACCAATACATAAATAGTCTGGTTTGCAGCACTTGGATATGCTGTAGGTGTAGGAATTGTATTTGCGTTTCCTGCATTAGCATCTGCCTGAAGTAAATAATAAGCAAAAGTTGCTGTCCCGGCAGACGTTATTTGTGGTTGCGCTGAGGTTAGATCATAAATGATATTTCCAGGCTGGTAACATTTTAATAATGATGCATTTTGTACAGTAATCGGTTGAGAAACCACAATCGTAATTGTCGCTGGATTTTGAGATACACAACCATTAGCACCAACAGCAGTCACTGTATAGGTTGTTGTGGTAGCAGGCGTTACAACTTGTGTATTTCCGTTACCGGGTAAACCGCCTTGCCAGTTGTATGTTGCACCTCCTGTAGCTGTTAAAGTAACAGATTCTCCGGCGCAGATCAAAACTTTAGTTGCAGTTAATCCCGTCGCAGGTGGCGCGCTGTCCCCTGTTACAGTTACTGTTGCTGTAGCTGTACAATCAAGATTTCCGGGCTGATAATTTTTTGTAATTGTTAAAGTATATGTCCCCGCATTGTTAATAACTGGTGTTAATGTATTTCCGCCAGAAACAATGTTTCCGCCTACGGTTGTCCAGTTAAATGTAGAGCCTGTAGGATATACGGATGTAGAAGCGTTTAATGTGATTTGTGAATTTGTACAAGTTAAAACTGTTGGCGGAGCAATTGTTGCCGTCATTTGAGGCGCTTTTACCAACTGTAATTCGGCCACTTTTGCACAGAAACCTGTTTTTACCTGAACATATACTGTACCTCCCGCACTTGGATAAGCTGTGGGAGTAGGAATTGTATTTGCATTTCCGGCATTAGCATCTGCTAACGTTGTATAATAGGCAAATGTAGCACCCGGCGTTGTACTGATTGATGCTTGAGCTGAGGTTAAATTAAATGTTGCATTTCCCGGCGCGTAACATGCGGTTAAAGTTGCATTCTGTACTGTTGGAGATGTACCTCCGACAATCGTGACGCTGGCTGTTCCCGGACATGAATTTCCGGGTATAAAAACCTGAACGGTATATACTCCCGGCTGAGTTGCCGTATAACTTACAGATGTAGCTCCAGGAATAGGTGTAGTTCCTAATAACCACACATAAGTAGCTCCTGGGATATTTGCAGACGCTGTAAGAACTGTTGGTGTATTATCACAAACATTAATAGATCCAGGAAGTGCTACTCCGGCAGGATCTAAAATTTTAACTCCAATATCAAAAGATCCTGCTTCCAAGAAAACTCCTGAATCAAAATTTCTATCCTGATAATCTGCCAATACCATTTTAAAATGATACGTCTGTCCCGGAATTACCGTTGCAGTAGCAGTTAACGGAACTGTACGTCCATTAAAATTGGTTTGTATCTGAGGATTATTTAAACCTCCAAAATACTGTTCATTTTTTGGTCCGCAAGGTAAGCTTGAAGGAATAATATTAGTAACACTTACAGGCGTTCCATTCGGAAGAAGTGCAAGATTAGTATAAGTAGGATCGGTTGATTTTTTTAATAATAAAGCAAAACCGTCTGAAATATTACATGTAAAATTGTCAAAATATTCTTTTGAAGCAAAGATATATCTGAATTTAACTTCGGTAGAGGTCGGAACGAAATCGAATTCTATAAAAGTAGCATCATTTAATTGTCCATTCGGTACGCCTAATGCATTGGCAAGATCAACATCTCCTCCTGTCGTTAAATGATCACTTAATGTTCCCTGAAAATCATTTCCGGCTCTTCTTGCATAACCTGTTGTAAGAACAATACCTTTTGCAAATGGAAAGTTGGTCGTGCCTTTGTTGAAATATCCCCAACTTCTGTTTATATCCCCGACTGATAAATTTGGAGAAACTACGACATTACTAACATTTGCTGTAGAACACGTGGATCCTCCTGCTATTAAAACATCTTTTACAAGCTGCTCAACACTAAAGTTTGTCTCAGGATATCCTGCAGCATTTATATCTATAAATGCCCCTGCCTTCATTGATACCGATGTAGGATTTTTCGCTTTTTCTATTCTTTTATTCTCAGAGAAAGCGGAATTACCAATAAGTATTAAAAGTAAAGCAAAAAATAAACTTCTTGTCCTCCAATTTAACATTTTATATTATTTTAAACAAAAATACTATTTTTTTTGATTGAAATTCAATTCTGAATAATTTACATTACTATGAATACAATTTTATTCATTATCAACTATAAATTTCACTTTAATAAAAAAGGCTAACGAATTGTTAGCCTTTTTTATATTTTATGTATTATTCAATATTTTTCAAGAGAATCCAGCCTGTTTTTACAGTCAATTGCTTGCTTGCAGGATCTTCAAAAGTAACCTGATACCAATAAGATGCAGTTGGTAAACGCTTACCCTGGAAGAAACCGTCCCAATATGGTCTTATTTTTTCAGCTTTGTATACTTCACGTCCGTAACGATCGAATACACTTGCTTTGAAATCTTTATAACTGCTTACTCCACGGAAATCAATTTTATCATTCAAATTATCTCCATTTGGCGTAACAACGTTTTGCATTACAAATGTGAAATATTCCAAGAAGGTCTCACAACTTGTTTTCTTCACTCTTACTCTGATAGAAATTACTGAGTTTTTAGGAACATTCGTAAACATATTAGAATCCTGCCAAGTAATTCCGTTATCCACAGAATATTCCATCTGACCATTAGTAGCTGTTGCTGTAATGATCATTGTTCCGTTATCATTGTAGTTAACATTTTTGATTTCAGGAACTGTAGCCTGAATTACTTCTGCAGTAAATATTTTAGTACAAACACCATTCGTGATCGTCGCAGTATATATTCCCGGCGTACCTACCGTAATTGTCTGTGTTGTTGCAGCATTACTCCAAATATAACTGTAATTTGGACCTACTCCTGCGTCTAAAGTAATTTTATCACCTATACAGATAATTCCTCCTTTAAGACCGGATGTAATCGCTGGTACTACTTCCACTGTTATGGTAGCAGGCTGTAGAGATTTACATCCCTGTGCTCCTATTGCATATACTGTATATGTTGTAGTCTGGCTTGGGCTCACTGTTTGTGTACCCGCTGTACCCGAAATAGTATTCCATTGGTAAGTCACACCTCCTGAAGCCGTTAAAGTAACAGATTCTCCATTACAGATTTTCACCCTTGAAGCACCAAGTACAGCTATAGGAGTAGCTTCTTTTCTTAAAGTTAATGTAACCGTTTTACTACAAAATGCCCCATTAGATACAACGACATATAAAACCTGTCCGTCTGTTCCGTTATAACTCGCCAAATTAGCAGTAGGAATATTAGTAGCGTCTTGAGCCTGTGCTCCAGCCTGAGTTGGGTAAAAACGGAATATAGCACCTTGAGTTGTACTTATTAACGTTTTAGCGGTATTTAAATCAAATGTACTGGTTGTAGGAGTTGTACAAAGTTTCAATGTTGCATTTTGTGCCACCGGAGTTGTACCTCCAACAATGGTTATCTTAGCTTCAGCCGGACATGTATTTCCCGGAACACTAACTTTAATGGTATAAATACCTGGTGCAGTTGCAACATAAGTTGAAGTTGTTGCTCCCGGTATTGCTACTGTTGTTGTACCATTATTGAAATACCACTGATAAGTAGCTCCCGTAATACCTGAAACCTGAGCCACTAAAGTCTGAGGAGCATTATCACATACATTTAGAGATGCAGGTAACACAGCTCCGGTATTATCAACAAGTTTAATACCTATATCAAAAGATCCACCTTCAATAAATACAGCAGAATCGTAACTAGAATCTCTATAATCTGACAAGACCATTTTAAAATGGTAAGCAACCCCTGGAGTAACAGTTGCTACTGCCGTCAAAGGAACTGTTCTACCATTATAATTAGTTACCACTTTAGGTGACGAGTTATAACCCGCAAAATACATTTCATTAATAGCAGGACAGCCAAAAGGAGGTGTTCCAGGTATTAAAGGATGTATATTGGTCATACTTACAGGGCCAGCTGTTCCCGGCAAAACAGCTACATTTACATAAGGGCCACCAGAAACAGGTTTGATCAATAAAGCAAATGCATCTGAATATTGGCATGGAAAAGTACCTGTATATTCTTCAGAAGCAAAAAGATAGTTAAACTTTACCTGATTAGAGTTGGGTACAAAATCAAACTCCAGCATGACATTATCGTTATAATTATCAGTAGGGTTGGTAATAGGAACTGCCGCTACTAAATCAGGATCGTTCATTCCTGCGCCGGTTACAGACGTACTAGGAGTTTGCGCTGTATTTCCTGCCTCTCTGGCACGGCCTGTAGTTAAGACAATTCCATCTTTAAAAGGGAAATTTGTAGTTCCTCTGTGGAAATATCCCCAAAACCTATCATTATTAGTTACCGGATGGTTAGGAGCTACCGTTACATTTGATACGTTTGGTACTGAACAGGTTGATCCGCCATTAATAAGAATATCCTTCACAAGTTGCTCTGCACTATACGTAGAAGGTGTATAACCCGCTGCGTTTACATCTATAAAAACTCCGGCTTTTTTATTAACCGATGTTATTACAGGTTTAGGGGCTTTCCTCTGAGAAAATACAGAAGTGGAAACTAATAACAATACCAATAAGAAAAAGTAGTTTTTCAGTCTATAATTTAACATTTTGTTGTTGTTTGTTCAAAAATACTATTTTTTTTGATTAAATCCCCATCTAGGTTGAATTATTAACAATAATAATTAAATTAATGTTAAATATTAATTCTGATTTAAATTCTATTACAAACAACGAAAAATGACTAATAAATTATTAGTCATTTTTTATAATTATGTTGAAAAAAATTAATCTTTTTTAAGCTGATCAATCATATTTTGAAGCTCTGCAATTTGGTCTTTTAATGCTTTTATTTCGTTTTTATTAGAATTTACGTGGCTTTTAAGCATAACATTCTTAGCGCGTTCGTTGTGGTCTTCATCTTCTTCATCTTCATTAATCTCCTCGATATCTTCTTGGATATCCTCAATATCTTCGTTGATCTCTTCAATGTCTTCACTAATTTCTTCGATATCTTCACTAATTTCCTCAATATCTTCCTGAATATCTTCAATATCTTCCTGGATATCTTCAATTTTTTCATGACTCTTATTCACCGACATTTGGATAAAAATAGCCAGATAAATTGCTTCAAGAGAAACTACCGTTGTTAGAATTAGAAGCATTTTATCAAATTCTACAATCTTTAATAATGGCAGTAAAAAAGAAGTGATAAAAAATATCGTATGTGCAATAAGGGACGGTATCGAGCCGATCCACCAGGTAATTCCATTGGCAATTTTTTCTAATACATCTATTTTTTCTTCGTCTTTTTTCATCGTGTTTATTTAAATTAATTCTTTCGTTACGCCTAATCCAAACAATGCAAAATCATATTTTGCAGGATCTTTTTCATCAAACTTTCTGATTATCAGATCAAGCTCTTCTACTGTTTTCCAATCGTTCTGAGTTCTTGAAATCAATCCTAATTTTCTGGAAATATTTCCGGTATGAACATCCAAAGGAATCGACAGATATTTTTGATCAATATTCTCCCAAATGCCAAAATCTACGCCACGTTTATCTTGACGAACCATCCAACGCAAAAACATGATGATTCTTTTGGTGGAGGAGTTTTTATAAGGTGAACTTACGTGTTTGTGCGTTCTGTGTTTTTCAATTCCAAGAAATTGTGTTCTGAATCTTTCAATAGAATGAGAAAAATTGGTTTCGGAATCTTTAATTAAAAATAAATCTTCTAAGCTTTTATTTTCAGTATAAATCCTATTAAATTGTTTAATAAAATAAGTAAAATCCTGACCATTAAAAGTTCTGTGAATACTTTTATCCTGAATTGATTCCAAATCCTTTTCAGAATAATTCATCACAAAATCATAAGGAGAATTCCCCATGATATCCAACATCTTTTCGGCTGATTTAATGATCGCCTTTCTGTTTCCCCAGGAAATTGTAGCCGCTAGAAAACCTGCAATTTCAATATCCTGCTTCAAAGAAAAACGATGCGGAATCTGTATCGGATCATTTTCAATAAAGTCCGGAGTATTGTATTGGTCGGCTTTTTCGTCTAAAAAGGTTTTTAGCTCTTCAAAATTAAACATCTTCATTTTAAATTTTTACACTTTCCAAAGCTTTTGGTAAAAATGAATTGGTAAAAATAGTTCTCGCTTCATCTGTGAAAACCGTTAAATCTCCATATCTGTTAGAAAAATGCCCTAAAATAAGTTTTCCAACTTCTGCTTTCTGGGCAATTGTTGCTGCTTCCAAAGCTGTCGAATGTCCCGTATAATCGGCCATTTCTTTTAAATCATGCAAAAATGTAGATTCATGATACAAAACCGTCACATTTTTAATAATAGGAATTACACTTTCAAGATATCTGGTATCACTGCAGAACGCGTAAGTAACACATGGATCGGGATCAACTGTCAGGACTTCATTTTTTAGCACATAACCGTCGCTCAAAACAAAATCTTTTCCGGCTTTTATATTATGGTAATCACATGTTTCTACTTCGTCATATTTTGCAATTTCCTTCATATTAAGATGCCTATCTTTTGGTTTTTCTTTAAAAAGATAACCGTTACAGTAAATTCTGTGATCTAAAGGAATTGTATAAACCTCTACCCTAGCGTCTTCGTAGATTTTTTCAGAATAATCTTTATCTAGTTCATGATAAACAACCTCAAATCCGCGATGTGTTTCGGTAATAGTAAAGATCGTGTCAAGCATCTTTTTAATCCCTTTCGGACCATAAACATGCAAAGGAGTATCACGCCCTAATAACCTGAAAGACGCAATAAGCCCGGGAAGACCAAAACAATGATCCCCGTGAAGATGCGAAATAAAAATATGATTGATCTTTGAAAATCTCGCTTTTGCTTTTCTCAGCTGTACCTGCGTACCCTCGCCACAATCTATCAGAAAACATCTTTCTTCCATTTCTAAAAGCTGAGATGTAGGTGATGTATTCACTGTGGGAATCGCTGAATTAAAGCCTAATATCGTTAAATAAGTACTCAAAACAATAGTTTATTATGCTGACAAATGTACAACAGAAAATCTAAACGTGAATTTTAAATTTAAGATTGAGTTTAAACACAAATCACGCAAATATTTTACACAAATTACACAAAGAATGACAAATCAATAGGAACGGGCTTTAGCCCGTTTACAATATCGTAAAATATCCATTGGCTTTAGCCAAAATTTATCTTATTTATCTGCCACTTTCAAAAAATCCAAGAATAAATCCAATGCCTGTTTACGGTGGCTGATTTTATTTTTATCTTCAGGATTCATCTCTGCGAAAGTGTAGTCATAACCTTCAGGAACGAAGATTGGGTCATATCCAAAACCTTTGAAACCTTTATTTTCTGTCAATAAATTTCCGTGCGCTCGGCCATCGAAATATTGTGCACCGTTTTCATCGTAATAACACAGAACTGTGATGAAATAGGCTTTTCTGTTTTCAACGCCTTCCATTTCACTTAGAACTTTTGAAATGTTTTTAGCAAAATCGTGATCTCCTGCATAGCGCGCTGAGAAAATTCCAGGTCTCCCGTCCAAAGATTCTACAACCAAGCCACTATCGTCTCCCAAACTTGGAATTCCTGTTTTTTCGAAGCAATATTTAGCTTTAATTAAAGCATTGGCGTTGAAAGAATCTCCGTCTTCTACAATTTCTTCGTGAATATTATAATCAGTCAGACTTTTTACGACAAATTCACTTCCTAAAATCTGCTGAATTTCTTCTTTTTTATGTTCGTTGTGGGTTGCTACCAATAATTCCATATTCAATTTCATTTTTTAAATTCTATTTTTTTGTTTAAACACGAAAGGCACGAATAATTTTCACGAATAACACGAATCTCATTTATGAAATTTGTGCTTAAAGATTAGTGTTATTTGTGTTTAGATTTAAATTTCAGAGTAATGCACTTTATATTTCTTCATAAATAAATAGTAAAATAAAGAAAAAAGTACAATTCCGATGGCTAATATGATCCATTCAGAAACTTTAAAAGCTTCTGCAAAACTTTCGTTTTTAGTGTAAGTTATTAATAATGATGAGCATAAATTATTAAAACCATGCAACAACATCGGTAACAATAAGGATTTGGTTTTATAATACACCAAACCAAGCACACATCCCAATAAAACAGCTCCTACAAACTGCCAAGGATTCGCGTGAACTATTCCAAAAATAATGGAAGAAAACAAAATAGCTTTCCAAGGTTCTACTCCTTTATTCATCAATCCTTTTTGAATAATTCCACGGAAAATAATTTCCTCGAAGATCGGAGCCATAATTACTGCTGTGATAATCATTACAACAGGATCATCCGTTAATTGATTCATTAGATCAGAGAAAAATTCGTAATATTTTCCGAAAAAAGGTCCTGTTGTTGGAATTTGAGCTGCGATAAATTCTGCAATAAACATCATCCCAATCATTAATGGAAAAATCAATAAATAGGTATAAAAATTGGTGGGCGAAAAGTTGAAATTAAGTTTCTTTTTCGTTGTTGGTCTTACAATAAAAAAATCAAAAAAAGCAATCGCCGTCAAGAATCCAATCGCATTGGAAGCCATAAAAAACCAATCTTTGTATTGCAGGTTTTCTTTAAAAGTGAACATCCAGAAAACATTGAAAAAGGAAATCAACATTGTTCCGACGAACAATCCTCCCAATAAAACAACTCCTCCGAACCATGTGAACGTAAACTTTGGATATTTGCTGTTTTCCATGTTTTTATCTAAAAATTTTGTAAAAACAAAGATAACTGATTTTATGGAATGGTAAATGTTTATTGAGATTTTGAATGATAAATATTACCTTTTTAATAGTCCGATTATTCTGTTAAGCTATTTTTATGAAGTAACTTTGCACCTTAATTTTTTTCACATGGATAGTTTAGTAAATCGGTCAGAGAATGTTAATTTATCCTTGATTAGTTACGTATCTTTTACGTTCGTAGGATATTTTATCATAGGATTGTCTCTGTCTGTTCTTCCGATTTTTATTAGTAAAAGTTTAGGGTTTAGCCTAGTCGTTGCCGGATTGGTCATCAGTTTACAATATGTTTCTACATTTTTTCTGAGGGCATATTCCGGAAAAATTATTGATGGAAAAGGTCCAAAACCCGCTGTATTATTCAGTATGTTGAGTTTTTCACTGACGGGAATCTTTTTAATTATCGCTTATTATTTCAGAGTTTCACCATTTATCAGTCTTACATTTTTAATCATTACCCGTTTGCTTACGGGCTGTGCAGAAGGAATGATCGGAGCAAGTCCTATCAACTGGGCAATTATGGCTCTTGGTGAAAAACATACTGCAAAAATTATTTCGTACAACGGTGTTGCCTGTTATGGAGCTTTGGCAATCGGAGCTTCTTTGGGAATTATCATTGAACATAAATTCAGTCTTTATGGAATTGGAATTCTTTCCATAATTCTAGGGATTGTAGGATTCTTTTTCGCAAAAACCAAAGAAAATAAGAAAAACACCAATCATCAGGATTCACAATCTTTCTGGAAAGTGTTGGGAAAAGTAGCACCTTTCGGAATTTGTCTTGCTTTGGGCGGACTTGGATTCGCGAGCATTTCAACCTTTATTACTTTATATTACAATTATTTTCACTGGAATAATGGAGCTTTATGTCTCAGTGTTTTTGGCGGACTGTTCGTTGCCGGAAGATTAGTTTTCAGTAATGTTATCAATAATTATGGCGGAATAAAAGTAGCGATAGCCTGTCTTTTAGTAGAAACCATGGGACTTTTGATCATTGCTTTTGCTACGACCTCACAAATGGCACTTGTTGGTGCCGGAGTTACCGGTTTAGGATTTTCATTAATTTTTCCTGCGCTCGGTGTTGTTGCTATTAAAAGTGTTTCGCCATCAAGTCAAGGTTCTGCGCTGGCTGGTTATGGGCTTTTCATTGATCTTTCCCTTGGTGTTGCTGGGCCATTAATTGGCGCTGTCGCCGATATTTGTGGAATGAAATATATTTTTCCTTTCAGTGCTGCTATGGTTTTTGTGGGGCTGGGATTGGCTTTTGTTCTTAAAAGAAAATCAAAACTTGATTAAGCTTAAAAACTTTCAAAAATTCAACCACAAAAGGTACAAAAGAGTAACACATTAGAACACTTAAGAAAATTTAAAACTTTGAAAATAATTAAGATCACATAAGAAGAAAATCAAAGATTTTCAAATAACTTATGTGTTCTTCTACATGTAAATGCAAAGAATTTAACTTAAAAATAAACTTAAGTGTTAAAATCTTTTGCATCTTTTGTGGTTAAAATAATAAGTTAAAATATTCAATTTGAATTAAATTTCATCAGGCTTTAAAAACAGATTTTCAAATTCCATTAAAATTCACGATTTTTGCAACTTCAAAATACGATATGTCAGACTTAATCAAAGAAATAGAAAAAAGAAAAACTTTCGGGATTATCTCTCACCCCGATGCCGGAAAAACCACTCTTACGGAGAAGTTACTACTTTTCGGGGGTGCAATTCAGGAAGCGGGCGCGGTAAAATCGAACAAAATAAAAAAAGGAGCTACCTCCGACTTTATGGAAATTGAAAGACAGAGAGGGATCTCTGTGGCAACTTCCGTATTGGCTTTTGAATATAAAGGTCACAAAATCAATATTCTTGATACACCTGGTCACAAAGATTTTGCAGAAGACACTTACAGAACGTTAACGGCCGTTGACTCTGTAATCGTTGTAATCGACGTTGCAAAAGGGGTTGAGGAACAAACTGAAAAATTGGTTCAGGTTTGTAGAATGAGAAACATTCCGATGTTGGTTTTCATTAATAAATTAGACCGTGAAGGTAAAGATGCCTTCGATCTTTTAGATGAAGTTGAGCAAAAATTAGGATTAAGAGTTGTTCCACTTTCTGTTCCAATTGGAATGGGAGCTGATTTTCAGGGAATTTACAATATCTGGGAAAACAATATTCAGTTATTCTTAGAAGAGAAAAAGCAGAGAGTTGGTGAGGCGATTAAATTTGATGACATCAATGATCCAACAATCGATGAAATTATCGGTGAAAAAGCAGCACAAAATTTACGTGAAGAACTTGATCTGATACAATCTGTTTATCCTGAATTCAGCCGTGATGAATATATGAATGGCGATCTTCAACCTGTTTTCTTTGGTTCAGCTTTAAATAATTTTGGAGTTCGTGAATTATTGGACGCTTTCATCGAAATTGCTCCAATGCCACAACCAAAAGAAAGTGATACTCGTATCGTAAAACCTGAAGAAAGTACATTTACAGGATTTGTTTTCAAGATCCACGCGAATATGGACCCGAAACACAGAGACCGTTTGGCTTTTGTGAAAATTGTTTCAGGAGTTTTTAAAAGAAACGAAAATTATTTATTAGTAAGAGAAAATAAAAAGATGAAATTTTCTTCGCCAAACGCCTTTTTTGCTGATAAAAAAGAAGTTGTGGACGAAAGTTTCCCTGGAGACATTGTTGGCCTTCATGATACAGGAAGTTTCAGAATTGGAGATACTTTGACGGGAGGTGAAAAACTGAGCTTTAAAGGAATTCCAAACTTCTCTCCGGAACATTTCAGATATATTAATAACAGTGATCCATTAAAAGCGAAGCAATTGGCTAAAGGTATCGACCAGTTAATGGACGAAGGTGTTGCCCAGCTATTTACGCTTGAAATGAACAACAGAAAGATCATTGGAACGGTTGGAGCGCTTCAATATGAAGTTATTCAATATCGTCTGGAGCATGAATATGGTGCAAAATGTACTTATGAACCACTTTCCATGCATAAAGCGTGTTGGGTTGAAGCTGATGAAAAATCAGATGAATTCAAAGAATTTGCAAGATTAAAACAAAGATTCTTGGCCAGAGATAAATACAATCAATTGGTATTCTTGGCAGATTCATCATTCACCATTCATATGACGCAGGAAAAATTCCCGAATGTGAAACTGCATTTTATTAGTGAATTTAAGCAAGATTAAATTTGATTTAAATATATAAAAACGGCTCGAAAATATTTTCGAGCCGTTTCTTTTTAATGAATATGAATGTTATTATTTATTAATGATCAATTTTTTAGAGATTTTCTGACCGTCTTTTTCAATCTGAATAATGTAAACTCCTGTTACAAGGTATGAAAGATTTACTTTCTCCATGATTTTACCTCCATTACGAGAAATTTCTTTTTTAGGGCTTACTAATTTTCCGTCCATTGCAAATACAGTGTAAGAAATATTTGTTCTGGAATCAGATTCTATGGTGAAAATTCCTTTAGAAGGGTTCGGATAAATTTTCAATCCATCTTCTTTTTCAAGTTCGTTTGTAGATAGATTAGAATTAATGGTAAAGTTGGTTGTATTTACGTTTAAAAATACATTATTAATCGCTTTAACCATAATTCTTGCGTTAGAAGAATTTCCCAATCCATTTGGAACTGCAAAAGTATAAGAACCATTATTTGGTGTACTTGCCACCAATGTATGAGGGAATGTAAGTCCACCATCCATTGAAATCAAGATGCTTACATTTGCTGTACTTACGGGTGCTGCAGTGGTATTAGCGACATTCCAGGTAACGGTCTGTTGCTGACCGGCAGTCCATGTAATTCCCGCTGTATTCTGAGAACTCACCGTGAAAGGTCCGGCTGCCGTAGAAACCGTAAGTTGAATATCATCACGACCGGTCTGTCCGCCTACAGGGTTGTTATCTCTTACCAATAACGAGAAATTAAGCGTTCTTGCCGCTGTTGGTAATTTTTCCCAAGATCTGTAATTGGTTGCTGTTAAAATAGTAGGATCATAGCCTTCAATGATCGTTGACAATCTAGGAAAATATCTTGTAGGAGAAGTCGTTGCAAACATAGATCTGAACAAAGGCCCTACTGTATTGGTAGGTCTTGGGGGCATTAAAGCAGCTCCAGCATCAATCTGTTCCCAGTTATAAGTAATCGCATTACCGTCAGGGTCAGACGCCACTCCAGTCAATGCGAATGGTGTACCGATAGGAATTGTTCTGTCTAAACCTGCATTAACTGTCGGTTCATTATTTCCGGTGGCAGTATTTACCCCACAATTTCCGGCTCCTGTTATTCTGAGATACATTTCTCTGACACTTATTGCATGGAAGTACGCATCACTGTTATTTTGCACATTTGGAGAGCAAATTCCTGCATACCCCATAATTGAACTGGCACTTCCCGGTTCGATAGACGTTGCATTATTTCTGTTACAACCATTGTTTTGAGTATGATTCGCTCCAAACTGATGTCCCATTTCGTGTGCTACATAATCAATCACAAAAGGATCTCCCACAGGAACGGCAGAACCCGTAACTCCACCTGCTTTCACAGAAGCATTACAAACCGCCGGTGTATAAGCCAATCCGTTGTCATTTCCTTGTGTAGCCTGGAAGAAAACGTGTCCGATGTCGTAATTTGTAGCACCAATCGCGTTATCAGTAACGGTTTGGTTTTCATCGATCATCTGATAAGCATCAAGCGCATCAAAAGTATCTGAATTGATGAAAAACAAAAGATCTGTATTCGCGATCAATTGTAATGTCACCGAAATATCATTTTCATAAACATCATTAAGACGGGCTACTGCTAAATTAACCGCCGCCAAAACTGCTGCCTTCTTTTGAGCATCCGTTCCCGCTCCTACTCCTGCTTGCTGAGAAATATAAGCCGTATATTCTGTAGTAGTGGAAATTGCCAGCCTGTATCTTCTTAAAAGTCCGTCAATAACCGTTTTTCCTTGAGAATTTGGATTAGTGGTTTGATGTAAAGCATTTTCATCTTCTTTAAACAAACATTCGAATCTGCTCTGAGAACTTGCATCTTTTCTGTCGTAGACCATATAAACCTTATTATCAGAAGAATATGAATCTATATAATATATTCCTTTTGTACTTCTGATCATCGCATTTAATCCAAAATATGGATCATATGTGAATCTGATTTTTGTTGTTTGATCGCCAACCTTATATCCCATATATGATTTGATATCAGAATATCGGGATTGCAGATCGGGATGCATGGTTGAAGCTTCAAAAATTTCATATGTGTCAAACGTTCCCTGATCATTAGGAAATTTTATTAAAGTTCCTTTTACAGAAGAGATTATACTTCTATCTGGAACGTTTAATAACTGTTGTTTAAGATCATCTGTATTTAAACTTAAAAGTTCATATTTAGAAACTTTCACCGATTTTTCTCTGGCATCTCTTACGTTATTGCGAGAGAGCTTACTCCACTGGTTTTGCTGGGCAAATGTTGTTCCCGATAGTACGAGAAGGCCCGCTATCAATAATAGTTTTCTTTTCATAAATTTATTTTTGATGGTTAAATTTTATTGTTTTAGGTCTATTCGAAATTTTAAGGATAACTATAGGATTTGATTGTTTTTTCTCAGCGTATTCATCGTTTTCAGTTTCTCGGTAAGTAACAATCAACACTGAACCTTGAGATTCCAATTTTTCAATTTCAATATCTCCGTATTTTATTTTTTTCAATTTAGGTTTTACTACTAAAAAGCATTCATTTTCTCCCTCCAGAATTGGAATTGGAGCAGATCTTGAGAATTTTGAATCATTTAATTTCCCATATAGGTCTTTAATTCCTTTTGTTGAATTAATAATGGTATATTCTTTCAAATTTACGGCATAATTCAGTCTTCTGACTTCGGTAAATTCTACATTTTTCAAGTTTTCTTTTTTTTGAATTGCCCCAGAAAAAATTTTACAATTCGAAAATAAAATCAATGACAGCAATATAAAACTTAAAAAAATAAAACTTTTTGTTAAATTATTCATAATACACAAATATAAAAATTATTTACATATAAAGTTCTGAAATTCAATTAATTATGTTATTATTCAATATTACTATATTTTATAAAGTCCTATATCACATATTAAGGAAAAATAATCAAATTTTCATCATTAAAGAGAAAAAAATTACATTGAAAAGAATTAGAAATCTATAAAAAGACAATTAAATCCATTCATTACTATAAAAACATGAACATTTTCTTTGTAAAACTTTTGTAAAACAAAAATAAATCACTGATTTCTATAAACTTATAAATTTACCAACACAATACACTCCATTTACAAGCGGTACAAGAACTTCACCGCTAATTTTACTTCATCAAAAAAATTAATGTTATGAAAAAGTTCATCTTACTGGTTGCTGTATCAAGCACTTTCATTATGTGTAAAAAAGGAGAAGCTGCACAATCTCAATTTGAAAAAGCGGTAAACACTGCAGACAGCGCGGCAACGGTTGCGTCTGAAACTATTAATTCTGTTAATAATTCGGCCAACGCGGTTTTAGATTCTGCTAATGTTAAAATAAAAGAATTTGAAGACACCAAGAACGGAGTAAAAGAAAAAATTGAAGCTACTTCAAAAATGGTAGAT
Organism: Chryseobacterium sp. GW823-FHT05E08; assembly: GCF_058795655.1. Classification (NCBI taxonomy): domain Bacteria; kingdom Pseudomonadati; phylum Bacteroidota; class Flavobacteriia; order Flavobacteriales; family Weeksellaceae; genus Chryseobacterium; species Chryseobacterium sp. GW823-FHT05E08. The sequence continues at coordinate 324,448 of NZ_JBXAHY010000005.1, forward strand.
TCTTTATCTGATAAAATTACTTCCACAAAACTGGAATCAAAAATAGAAAAGAAAGATTCTTTACATAAAAAATCAGAAAAAATTGTCGTGAATGTTCCGGCTCCAAAAATAATTAAGGAAACGAAAATCATCTATAAAGACAAACCAAAAACTGAAAATTATGAACTGAATGTTCCTAAAAACAAAATGGTAAAAACTGGAACGCTTGAGCTTACCGTAAATGATGCTGAAACTGCAAAAGAAATTGTAAAAGAAGAAGTAAAGAAATATGACGGTTTTATAAGAAGTGAAAATATTTCATTAAATAACAACGAAAACAAAATAGCTTACATCAAAGTAAAGGTTCCTATCCAGAAGTTTGAATATTTAATGGATGAATTAAGCAACAACAATATCGGAAAGGTTGAAAATAAAACAATTGAAGTTTCAGGACAAGATTTTGCTCAAAACACGATGTGCGAATTAGACATCACACTTTACGGTAGTGAAGATGCTTACATCAAAGGTGAAGACACGGAATCTTTCGGTGGAAAATCTCTCGCAGCCATATCATCCGGCTGGAATGTGATCACGTCTATTTTCCTATTCATTCTTCCTTTATGGCCAATATTTTTAATTGCAGGAATTGGATATTATTTCTATAAAAAGAAAAACAAAAATCTCCCAAATAACGATTCTAACTAAATTTTTACAATCCATCTTCGCGATGGATTTTTATTTTAATAATATTTTAATGAAAATAACACGCAATACATAATACTTATTTCTATCTTTATTAAAGCAGGTTTTAGATAAACATTTTCATTCCTCGGAATGAAATGTCAAAAATATTATATTAAGTTATGTGATTCGTGAAAGTAAAAAGGCTCCCAAATTGAGAGCCTTTTACTATTATTTCATATTCACTATTTTATCTACGACATACGTTGTATTTCCTCTCCATGGCAGAGCTCCGTTGTACTCTTTGTAATGAAGATCGAAAGATTTTCCGCTGTTTAGCTCCAATTGTTTAAAAACTTCAGGATCTGAAACAGAAAACTCAAATTCATAACTCGTAATACTTCCGGTTTTACCCCTTCCAAAACCTTCCTGAATCAGTTTGCCTTCATAGGTTTTGAAAACATACCCTTTTTTAATGGCATAATTCAGATAACCGGATTTTACCCCTTCTCCGAAAACAAAGAAATATTTATACCAGATAAATACTCCTAAGAGCAGTAAAACAACGCCCAGAGTAATTAACAAAGGTTTTTTCATAGTAATATAGTGTTTTTAAAAAGTTTTATTTTGCGATACTTCTCGAAATCACAATTTTTTGGATTTCTGAAGTTCCTTCATAGATCTGAGTGATCTTCGCGTCACGCATCATTCTTTCAACATGATATTCTTTTACGTAACCATATCCACCGTGAATTTGCACTGCTTCAATAGTCGTATCCATTGCCACCTGAGAAGAGTAAAGTTTCGCCATAGCTCCAATTTCAGAAATATCTTTTCCAGCGTCTTTATCAACAGCAGCTTTGTAGCAAAGCATTCTTGCAGCCGTGATTTGAGTCGCCATATCAGCCAATTTGAAAGCAATTGCCTGGTGGTTAATAATTTCAGTTTTGAAAGCTTTTCTTGTTTTAGCATATTTAAGTGCCAATTCGTAAGCTCCTGAAGCAATTCCTAAAGCCTGAGAAGCGATACCAATTCTACCACCATTTAATACAGCCATTGCAAAATTGAATCCGAAACCGTCTTCCCCGATTCTGTTCTCTTTCGGTACTTTTACGTTATTAAAGATCAAAGAGTGAGTATCACTTCCTCTGATTCCCAATTTGTCTTCTTTTGGTCCGATTTCGAAACCTTCCCAACCTCTTTCTACGATAAACGCGTTGATACCTTTATGCTTTTTCTCAGGATCCGTTTGTGCAATTACCACATAGTAAGATGCAGTTCCACCGTTTGTGATCCAGTTTTTAATACCATTTAAAAGATAATAATCTCCCTTGTCTTCTGCAGTCGTTTTTTGAGAAGTAGCATCAGAACCTGCTTCAGGCTCAGATAAAGCAAAAGCTCCGATCACCTGACCGCTAGCCAAAGGTGTAAGATATTTTACTTTTTGTTCTTCAGACGCAAATTTTTCAAGACCTGCACAAACTAATGAATTGTTTACAGACATAACAACAGCCGCAGAAGCATCAATTTTTGCGATCTCCTCCATTGCTAAAACGTAAGAAACACTATCCATACCTGCTCCTCCGTATTTAGGGTCTACCATCATTCCTAAAAGTCCCATTTCTCCCATTTTCTTCACCTGCTCCGTAGGAAACTTCTGCTCTCTGTCTCTCTCGATAACTTCAGGTAAAAGCTCTGTTTGTGCAAAATCTCTTGCAGCCTGCTGAATCATCAGCTGTTCTTCTGATAAATTAAAGTCCATAAAAATTTAATAATTAGATGGTCGTAAATTTACACTTTTTAACCAAACCTGAAAATAGAATTGCAAATTAGACGCTAGTAATTAGAGGTTTGTCACATTATAATGATTTTAAAATTTTAAGAACCTAAAGTTTTAGTATGAATTATTCAATATTATGCCACACATTTTATTAATTTCTAACTTCTTGTTTCTAATTTCTGTAATTAAAAAAAATGCTTATATTTAGAATTCTTTACAAATTTATAGAAAATCATGACGATCAAAAGATTATTCGATATACCTCACTTTGCTTTGGAAAAATATCCTAAAGCTGATATGTTTGTGACGAAGTATCATGGCGAATGGAAAAAAACTTCTACTCAAGAGTTTATTAATGAAGGAAATAAGATATCAAGAGGACTTTTAAAACTCGGCATAAAACCCGGAGATAAAATCGCTTTGATCACCACAAACTCTCGTACAGAATGGGCAATTATGGATCTCGGACTTTCCCAGATCGGAGTTGTTTCTGTCCCTGTTTACCCAAGTATCTCCCCCGAAGATTATGAATTTATTTTCAATAATGCTGAAATAAAGTACTGTTTTGTTTCAGATAAGGATCTTTTGGGCAAGGTAATGAAGGTAAAACATAATATTCCTTCCTTACAAGGAGTTTTTACGTTTGATAATATAAGCGGTGCTGCGAATTGGAGAGAAATTTTAGATCTTGGAGAAGATGATTCTACCCAAATTGAGGTTGAAGACTTGTCTAATGCTATCAATTCTGAAGACCTTGCTACAATAATTTACACTTCCGGAACCACAGGAAGGCCAAAAGGAGTATTACTTACTCACCATAATATTGTTTCCAATGTATTGGGATCAAATCCGAGAATTCCGAAGAGAAAAAGCTTAGATTATAAGGATACAAGAGTGTTAAGCTTTTTACCGATTTGCCATATTTTTGAAAGAATGCTTTTCTATCTTTTCCAATATAATGGTTTTTCTGTTTATTTCGCCGAAAGCATTGATAAAATGGGCGAAAATGTAAAAGAAGTAAAACCTCACTACATGAGTGTTGTGCCTAGATTGGTAGAAAAAGTTTACGATAAAATCTATAATACAGGTTCTTCTGCAGGAGGATTAAAATCAAAAATATTTTTCTGGGCTTTAAATTTAATTCAAAAAAAGAAAGAAGTTTCAAGACCGTCAGGATTACAGGAAATCATTGCTGATAAGTTGGTATTTAAAAAGTGGAGAGAAGGCTTAGGAGGCGAAATTATCACTTTAGTTTCAGGTTCTGCAGCTTTGTCTACAAGATTGAATTTAATGTTCCAAAACGCAGGAATTCCTATCTTAGAAGGCTATGGCTTAACGGAAACTTCTCCCGTAATTTCAGTAAACAGTTTTGATAAAATGAAAACAGGAACTGTTGGTTTACCGTTAGACAATTTGAATGTAAAAATTCAGGAAGATGGCGAAATTACCGTAAAAGGACCTTCTATTTTTAAAGGTTATTTTAAAAATGATGAAATGACCAAAGAAGCGTTCACTGAAGATGGATATTTTAAAACAGGAGATATCGGACATATAGACAGCGACGGATTTTTACAGATAACTGACCGTAAAAAGGAAATGTTCAAAACATCCGGCGGAAAATATATTGCACCACAAACGATTGAAAATTTAGCAAAAGCTTCAAAATTCATCGAGCAAATTATGGTTGTTGGTGATGGTGAAAAAATGCCTTGTGCATTCGTTCAGCCAGATTTTGAATTTGCAAAAAACTGGGCAATGAGAAATAATTTAAATATTGGCTCCACTCCTCAGGAAATTGCAAAAAGCCCTGAATTAAAAGACAGAATAGAAAAAGAACTCGACGGAATCAACGAGCATCTTGGAAACTGGGAAAAAATCAAAAAGATTGAGTTAACACCCGAAGTTTGGAGCATTGATGCCGGACTTTTAACTCCAACTTTAAAGCTAAAAAGAAAAGCAATAAAAGAGAAATTCATTGATCTTTACAATAAAATGTATGATCATCATAACTAAAATAAAAACCGTTTCAACTGAAGCGGTTTTTTTATTGTATATTTCCTTTTAAAGTTAAAGGAAGTATTGTATCGAATTTTGAAATGTTTTTATTCGTAATTAAAAATATTTGTTTAGCAAGAAGCCCATTATCATTATACTTGTTAGGATCATATTTAGTTTTTATAAAAATAGTATCATTCTTAAAATAAAGTCCTGTTTTTACATTACTTTCAGTACAATCGCAACCATCTCTTAAACCATATACTTTTAAAGTGTCATATCTTTTATTTATATATTTAAAAGTATATTCATATAATGAAGTTTTATTTTTGCTTAAAATTCCAAAATCATGGGTTATAGTTTCTTTATTTCCATTAAATACCACTTTTTCAGAAGTTTTGTATGTAAATAAACACAAAACAACAATAATTAAAATAGCAATAATTAAATATAGATATTTTTTAGTCATCTATTTCTTCTTTTTTATATAGACCTCTAAACCAATCATTACATTAGTATAAACCCCACTTTTTTTAGAAAAATTAAACCCATTCCCCCACTTAGTCACGTCATTATTATATCTAGTATATGTCAATTTTTCAGTGTAATTTGTCAATCTAATAGCAGGCCCTACTCGATAATCATGTGTTTTTGTTGGAAGCCATTTTACAGCAACTAAAACACCCTCCATAGGAAAAGGAATATTATAATTCTCAACATTAATTTTTACTTGTCCTTTCTTCTTATTTTTAGGGCTAAAAATGATTTGCTGTCTATTTAGTTTTTCAGCAGGTTTATTAGTCAATGTATCAATTTTATAAAAATTAATCTCTAAATCTGTTAGATTTATATCAGATTCTGTTTTTTTAAGAAATAGAATAATATTACTTATTCTTCCTTTTTGATCTAAATTGTTTCTAAATTTCAAACCTAATTCAAATGAAACATTCGGATTAATAGACTTAAGCCCGTAATTGATCTCTTGCTTTAGTCCAAAAGCATATTCAACCTTTTCATAGTCTTTATCATTGATAACTACAGTCTCTATATCAGTAATCTTATTGGATAAAGTATCTTTCTTAAACTCCTGTGCATTAGCACAAACAATAAAAAAGGATAAAAAGAATCTTAAAATATTTCTCATTTTTTTTCTTTAAAAGGCTTTCTAAAAAAGAAAGCCTTAATTTTAATTCTTAAATTTTAGGCAAACCCGCTTCCACAGCCAATTAATTCAGGTTCACTATCCCATTGAATTAATCCAAATAAAATACTGTGATGAGTTGTAACGTAGTAACAACCATTATTTAGAGTAATATGCCCGCCACCATTACCTGGCTTTACTTGAGCTTTTGTGTTAGTTAAAGATGCACTTGCAAGTAATGCAAAAGCAGATAAAACAAAAAGTTTTTTCATTTTTAAATTTATTTTTTCATCATCCTACTTATTTTGCTGAAAACTTCAACAGAGAAATTCTCAACTTTCCTTTCGGAGGTAGGTTTTCGGTACTTCCTACCTTTCTGTTGCAACATATCCTTTAAAGCTTAATCTATATATGATTAAACCTTTTATTAAATATTAAATAAAAACAGCTTTGAAAAAAGTAGCTATTTGTGTTTTTTTAAGAGACGTCAAATATAAATCAATATCAAATACTAAATACATTTATTCTTACAAATGAGAGATAAATTCTAAACTTTATAACTTATTTAACTTTCTTTTAAAGATAAAAATAATTTTAAATGAAAAATTTAATTCTTCTTAGACTTGATTTAATTAATAGTGGCAGTTCTACCTGCTTTCATTATCGTGATTAAAATGTTTAAATCAACGCCTAAATCTAGCATCTAGCATCTAGCATCTAGCAAAATTACTGATCATTTAGATTTATCGATGATCAATGATTGAGTTCTTGTGGTATGTATCAAAAAAAAAGTCTCATACAAATGAATGTATGAGACTTTTAAATAAAAACTGGCGGCGACCTACTCTCCCGCTTTCGCA
>NZ_JBXAHY010000006.1:0-19021 GCF_058795655.1 Chryseobacterium sp. GW823-FHT05E08
TAACATATTTTAATTTGGTGTATCAAAGCTACAAGCTCAGGAAGGCAAATCCTATGACAATGATCATAATCGATTCATAAATTTTATTAAATTTTACTCTTCAGCTATTTATATGATACGAAAGAATAGAATCCCTCTAATATTTTTTTTAGATAGTCATTATTACTTTCTTTAGAAGAATTCATATGATTTCAAAATCTATATATCACCAGGATCGAAACTCAACTAACCCATCTGTCAAAATTTTCCATTGAATTTTTGAAATTCCCACCATTCCTCCAAGGGCAATAGCTAAATTCCTTGCTTTGTCTGCGATCTGAGCATCCATATTCGGTGTCTCGTTACGTCCGTAAATACCTGCTTTTATAAAGTCTTTCCCTCGTGATACAATAAAGGTAGAGCTTGCATCTCCCGTGTAAAAGTGTGCGATGTGCGTATTTATTTTACCCGGTATCCCCGATGGTTTACACTCAATAAGCAGCTGCTCCAAAATTTCATCATTAGCAGATAAATTTTCATACATATCTGTTATCTCGACCCAATCAAATCCTCTTGCTTCAAAATTGCCCGGCCCTGGAATATCAATCCTAATGAAATCTCCTTTTTCAGGTAATCTCTTTTTTAAATTCCCATTTTTATCGTGCAGTTTAAAATCCGCACCAACTCCACTAGCATAATAATTCCAGTAATTTACCGACAAAAGGCGATCTTTTAAAGTCTTATACAAATCAACTATATCTTCAAAATCTTTAGCTACACGAATACTTTCCGTATCGTGAAAACTTCCTTTTTCTTGCAGGGGTACCCCTGTGATCAATTGTGGCTTCATTTCGTATTTTTTTTGTGTAACTAAACATTTAATTTTCATTATGCGGCATATCAACTGGCTTTGATTCCGGAGATCCTTTTTCTCTGAGCCAAATTGAAAGGATAACCAGCGAAGCAACTGCTAAAAACTCACTCTGCCAGTTTTGAAACGACTCAAACCAAAAACGGACATCATACAAATATTCCTGAATTGGCATCACAGGCAGTTCTTTAGCAATCTGCTCACCACTGTATTCTTCATAGCTTCCATAAAAATGACAGGTAAAACTGATAAGAAAAAGAATACCAAAAGCAATTGATAGTGAATGTTTATAGAGAATAAGCCATACACCACCCTGTTTAACCGGCCAGGGTGCATTGGAATGAGCTCGAGGTTCTTTATCAACATCTTCTTTTTCATCCAAAGACTTTGATTCACTTGACCCCTTCTGTCTGAGAAAAACAGTCAGAACAACATACAGCATCATTTGTAAAAATTCACTTTCCCAGTTTTCAAAAGTGGCCTGAACAAAATGGCCGCTGTGCAGGTATTCTCCGATACTTAAAAGATGCTGCCCTTCTTCAGCCAATTCTTTGTTTTCAGTTTTCCAACCCGTCATGACCTGCCCGTACAGGCAGACAAACATCAATATAAAAAGAACAATACTTAAACTGTTGCGGTAAAAGAAATTATGTTTATTCATTGATACTTGATTTTATGTGATTGAATTTATTTTTAAAATAGGGTTTGCATCAGTGAAGATTTATTTTTTAACCCAAACGCTTACTGACCTTGCATTAACTGTAAAAATTCCTGTACCATTGTTATCCACCACAATTTCTTCTTGTCTTTGTTGCAAAAAATCATAGAATACAGCATTTGAATATTCTTCACCGCACATTATTTCTTTGCAGGCTTTTCCATTATTTGAAATAATGACCAGACAGCCTTTATTCATTTTATCACCCATGCGCATGAATGCAATACAATTGGGATCATCAAAAAAATTGACTTGTGAGCCGTATCCAAATTGTTGTCTTGCCTCCATTAATTTTGGTAGGGTCTCAACTTTACGGATTTCAACATGTATTTTTTTACCGTCTTTCATATCCGAATACTTGGCTCCGAAAAGGTCAGGATAAAAAACACATGGATAGGCTTTTTCTGATAACAAAATGATGGAATAAGCTATTGGCTTAAACCATTCTTTGACAGTGGACTCCAACGCCTGAAGCTTTTGGGTATCATGATTTTCAACAAAAGAAACGGTAAAAACAGGCATCTGTTGTAACAAAGAATTATCAAGAATCTGACGTAGGTCGTACTGATCTCCTTCTTCAGATGCTTTGAAAAAATTATAGTGTAGGGGCACATCGAAACATGAAATTAAATTACTCATTTCATCAGAGAAATAATTTATTTTTCCGGCCTCTTCTTTCCAAAACTCCCCCAAAATATAATAGTCAGAATTAATTTCTGTTTTAATATAAGTAATCCACTCTTTTAAAAATTCTGAAGAAATATGCTTTAAGGCATCCAACCTTATCCCGTCGACTTTGGTAATTTCAAGATACCATTTGATCCAGTTTTTCATCTCCTGAACAACATCTGGGTTTCTGTATTCTACATCGGCGCCCATGAGATAATCATAATTTCCGAGCTGATGACTCACTGAAGGGTTCCATTCCGTGCCGTATTCATTTATAATCTTAAAGATACCCAGTACCTCTTCTCCATTTCTCTTAATGCAGTCTATTCCACTAAAACAACGATGATCCCAGTTAAAATCTGAATACATTCCATTCCGGGCAGAAAAAGTAAATTTTGTCATTGCTGATGCTTCCAAAGGTTGTTCTATAGTTTTAATACGATTATCCTCCTCAACCTGTTGTACAAAGATATTTTCTGGTTCGTCCCCACCCATTCTGTGATTAAGAACAATATCGGCATATACACTCATACCTGCCTCATGTGCTGCTTCAATTGCTTTAAGGTATTCTTCCTTAGTTCCGTATCTGGTTGCAATACTACCTTTCTGGTCAAATTCTCCTAAATCATATAGATCATATACGTCATAACCCCGGCCTTCCTTACCGAGAAAGCACTTTGTTGCAGGAGGAAACCATACCGCAGTAAAACCAAGCTGTTGTAAATAACCCACCTTTCCTGCAAACTCATTCCATAAATTCCCGGGATGGTACCAATGAAAAAACTGAATCATTACTCCGTTCATAACCCATAATTTAACCGTTGACAATGAGCCCACCGTTCGGATGGAGAACCTGTCCCGTCATCTGTGCCGAAGCATCGGTAGCTAAAAACAGATAACTTGAAGCAATCTCATCCGTATTAGCATTTCTTTCCAGTGGAGGCTTGCTTTGATCGTCTTCTTCTTCACCAAAAGTTTTCTCAGTAAGGGGTGTCGCTACCGGTCCGGGTGCTACTGCATTGACCCGAATGCCTTTAGGTTTCGCCTGTAATGCCAGCGATCTCGTAAAAGAAACAATTGCCCCTTTTGTAGCTGAATAATCTAATAATTCTTCATGCCCCATATAAGCCACTGCGGAGGTCGTATTAACAATGGAACTCCCTTTTTTTAAATGGGGAAAAACTTCCTTGGTAAGTAAAATCATTCCAATGATATTGGAATTAAATGTCTTTCTGATGTTTTCTTCTGTAAGGTCAATAATATTATCTGCAGGAATTTGTGTTCCTGCATTATTTATCAAAATATCAATTTTCCCAAACTCAGCAACTGTTTTTGAAACGGTTACTTTACAAAAATCTATATCATTGATATCGCCGCCAAAACATATAGCACGCCTGCCTAGAGCTTCAATTTCCAATTTTGTTTTTTCTGCATCTTTGTCGTCTTTATAATAGATAAACGAAATATCCGCACCTTCTGTGGCAAATAATAAGGCAATTGCTTTACCTATTCCGCTGTCTGCTCCTGTAATGAGCACTGATTTATTCTCCAATTGCAACCTCTCCATACTATTAAAATTTATACATCTTGTGGTTCCTGCATTTTTCCCATACGATATGCTGCCATGCTATCGCTTGCCAGATTAGACATGGCTACCGTTAATTTATTTTTCAACCCCGAGATTATTTTATCCTCTCCATTCATCAGAGCTTCATAGCCATCTTTAGCCACTTCTTCCGGAGTGCTGAAACTCTCTTTATCTTCCATAATCTTACTTCTGTTCATCTGTGCTTTGTTGAAGAAATCTGTATCGGTCGGTCCTGGAAGAAGTGCAGTAACAGTAATTCCGGTATCTTTTAATTCTTCACGAATCGCCTCAGACCATGATAAGATAAAAGCTTTACTTCCGTGATAAACTGATTGCCATGGACCGGGTGCTTTACTTGCAATTGAAGCCAGATTCAGTATTTTTCCTGATCCTTTGCTGATGCGATCCTTTAGGAAAAGTTTGGTTAAAATCAGAACTGCATTTATATTGAGCCTGACAATATCCAATTCGCGATGTATATCTGTATCTTCAAATTTTCCATAGAAGCCCTGTCCTGCGTCATTCACCAATATTTCAGGGCTAATATCGTTGAGTCTAAGTTCGGCATACATAGAAAAAACATCATCTTCTTTAAAGAGATTTTTTGCCTGGGTTACCACCTTAACACCATATTTTTTAAATTCATTGGCTTTTTCAAGCAGTTGATCATGACTCCGTGATACAATAACCAGATGGTAGCCATTTTTTGCGAATAATTTCGCCAGTTCATATCCGATTCCACTGGTTGCACCGGTGATCAGTACATATTGATTTTTGATTTCCATATCGTTTATTTTAAAATAATCATTTGATTGAGTTCACATTTAAAGCATCCGAGAATAAATTCCGCGTAATACAGCTGGGCTGTTGAAGCCTTTGTTTTATGGTGTAGTTCCAGTTTTTTGGATAAAATGATTTCATTTTTGTAGGCGAATGAAAAATGTGCGAAAATTTTTTGATCCGATTCTTTCACAGGAGTTGCATATCCGGTGACAGATATTCCCCAGTCTGTATTGAATAATGCACTAACATTCAACGCCATTTCATCGGCAACTTCCATAGAAACACAATCACACTTTATCGCTTCCAGCTCATCAACTTTCAAAAGTTTTACTTTTTCCTCAAGAGTATAGGCGGTTATGCCGCCTTTAAAAAATATAGAGGCATCTTTCATCTGCGAAAAGGAAAACTGCAGGCAGCCAGCAGTAACACTTTCTGCCACAGAAACTGATTCATGGGCAGATTTCAGCGCCCCGCCGATATAATCCAACAAAGACTGTTTAAATTCCATGAGAATATATTTTAATTAATTAAGAATACGTCTCTCCTGACACTATAGAGATTTACTTATCTCCAGGGATCAAGCACGACTTTTACACATCCGTCCTGCTTTTTATCAAATATTTCATATCCTTTTGCCACCTCATCAAGGGAAAGGCGGTGCGTTATGATATCATCGAGTTTTACCTGCCCGGTTTCCACATATTTCATTAATTTATCAATGATTGCATGAACCGGAGATTGCCCCGCTTTAAGCGTAATACCTTTATCAAAAAGCTGACCTACCCTAAAATTGTCATAATTCATGGGATAGACTCCTAATATGGAAACAAAACCTCCACGTCTTACTCCACTCATACACGCATCCAGCACTTTGATAGAACCTTTTTCAAAATTGACAACTGCCTTTGCTCTATCCATCAGATTTCTGTCCGGTTCAAAGCCTACAGCATCTATGCATAAATCGGCACCTCTGCCATTGGTCATGCTTCTGATTTCGTCAACAGTCTGTTTAGCGTCTTCCCAAAGAATGGTTTCGCATCCTGTAAGATTTTTTATCTGGTCCAGTCTATATTGAAGGGTATCAATAACAATTACTTTTTTTGCATGATGAAGAATAGCACTTTTTACGGCCATTGATCCCACAGGCCCTGCACCGAAAATGGCTACCGTTTCTCCACCTTTAAGATCCGCCCACATTACGCCGGTATAGCCTGTAGGAAAAATATCGGTAAGAAAAAGCACCTGTTCATCGGTCAATGAATCAGAAACCTTTCTAGGCCCGAAATTAGCATAAGGAACTCTTACATATTGTGCCTGCCCGCCATTATAACCACCATACAGATCGGTATAACCAAACATTCCACCTCCTTTTTCAGTAACCAAGCCTCCTTCGGGACCATAATTTTCTATATTGGAGTTTTCACAGCCTGATGGTAAATCATGCTGGCAGAAATAACACCCTCCGCATGCAATCGGGAATGGCACAACAACTCTGTCGCCCGCTTGTAGGTGATTGATGTTTTTTCCTACTTCCTCCACAATTCCCATAAACTCATGTCCCATTACCATAGGACGCGGCTGAGGAATTCCTCCCGAATACATATGAAGATCACTACCGCAGATTGCGGTGGAAGTTACACGAAGAATGATATCATTTTGATCTTCAATCTTTGGATCATCGACGGTATCACAGGTAATGTTACCCGGCGAATGAAAAACTGCTGCTTTCATATTGTTATATTTTATAGTTTGGTGTTTATACATTATCAATGTGGTCATCAGGCTCTATAAAAGCTGCGATGACCATTTCAAATGATAATACGATTAAAAATGGCTGATGCGAGACCTGGCTAAAGTTTTTTATACTTCAGCAATGGTAGAGGATCTCCTCCTTCCTACAGCTACAGGTAGTATATCGACAATAAATACATAAGGCAAAGGGAGCTTAAAGTAATCCCGAGAATGCTTAGCATTCTTCCTTTTTTTAAATTGTCGAAATTGGTATAATTTCCTTTATTTTTATCATATACTCTTTTATCTCTTCTGTAAAGAAAGAGCGCGATGCTTCCGGTAAGTATTCCCGGGATTCCATAACAGCAGCATAAGGCTACAGAAGAAATTCCGAGCACTAGCACGGCTGTGGCATTGGGTAATTTGGAATTCCTCATGATGATAGGTTTTGAAGCCAGTAGATTATTCCAGTAATAAAATGCAGCCGGCATTAATGATTAAATACTGTCTTTATAAACATTAATTTTCTGGATAAATAATTTAAACCATCAAACCGCCAGCATCAGATTTTCAGAAACAATACAGAATCCTTCGAATAATATCCGATAACGCTTTCAAGGCAGATTACCGGATATTTATCCGACATTATTTTACAGCATCTTTTGCTTTTTTAGATTCCATTAAATGATGATCTAAAGTGGGAAGCGTTGTAGTGGCAAAATTTTTCAGAGAGGATTCGGAACCGTCAGCAGCTTCTTTCTTGAAATCAGCTATTGTTTTTTCATGATCCTTAACCATCATATCAGTATACATGCGATCAAAATCAGCTCCTTTTTTAGCTTTAAGATCATCATATTTTTTCTGTTGGTCTGCATCTAAACCGGTAGGCAGATTGTAAGCTGTTTTAGACGCCCACTGCTTTAATTCTTCGTTGGCTTTGGTGTGATCCTTTACCATCATTTCACCCAGTTTTTTAACTGTTGGGTTGGTCGCATTTTGAGAGGCCAATTCACCCGCCATCACTTCCATCATTCCTCCTTTTGCTGCTGCATCAGCAAATTTTCGATCCTGGTCATTTAATGATGTTGTTTCAGAAGACGTTTGGGAAATTGAAAGAGAATCTCCAGGCATTGCACCCGAATCTACAGGAGCAGACATTTCGCTATGATCAGCTGAATGATCAACAGTAGTGGTTTCTTTTTTGTTACATGCCGTTATTGCAGCAATGGCTACAATGATTAGAATTGTCTTTTTCATAATATTTTAATTTGTTGGTGTTGATATGAATGTCAAGTAGTTCCTACTCATTTTTTATACTAATCCGTTTCTTTCTTTTTCAAACTGCCAAACCCTGTGATTAGCTATCGCCTCAACAAATAAATCATCAGAATCAGCATCTTTAGCAGAAATTACTCCAGGATCATCATGTTTGACCGATGCCACATCTGTAAGCTTTTTGATTACTTCAGTATCATACCCAAAGTAAATGGCTTTACAGTGACGGAATGCCTCATTAATAAAATCAACCGTCATATTTTTATTTCCAGGCTTTACAAAACCTTCTGCAGATTTTGCACCGCCACAGATATACAGGGCATCAAAGCAAACACTTGAAGTTGTAGATAATGAATGATCGGGAATGTACGTCTGGCCGTCCGAAGATTTTACCGGTGCTACGGAATCAGCAATATATTGTACAACCGCGCCCTGCCCTTCTAATTTTTCTATTAAATGATCGGTAGAAGCAGCATCAAACCCATCAGTCATCATAAAGCCAATTACTCGGCTCTCAATGGTATCTTTAACGGTATTGGCCATACTCAGCGCTTCTGAAAATTTTAGGGAAGGTTCAATTTCCGCACTTTGGAGACTTGCTGGATCGGCATCCGCAGGAATACTTTGATTGGGCTGATCGAGAATTTTAACCTCAACACCTAATCTGGATGCAACTTCCTGAGCCAAATCTTTGTTTACAAAAGCTAACTGACCAACCATTCGTTCTCTGATGGAAGGAAGCGTTACTTTTGAAAGCTCAAAAACCAATGCATTTTGCAGGTGCGTTTTTTCAAGGGCAGACTGACTGTTGTAAAATAATTTTGCCTGAGAATAATGGTCTACAAAGCTTGAGCTTCTTGCCCTTACTTTATGTCCTTCCACCCGCTCCTCCTGGGAGACAAAACCTCCTTCTTCCATCATAGCCTGAAACGGGCACCCTCCACCCATTGAATTGGGTTCGTAACTTACTTTTCCTTTAACGATCTGCTGGCGCATGTGTCCGTCACGCTGATTATTGTGAATGGTTGTAATGGACCTGTTGATCGGAATTTCATGAAAATTCGGAGACCCTAATCTGGTAAGCTGAGTGTCGGTGTACGAGAAAAGTCTTCCCTGTAAAAGAGGATCATTGGTAAAATCTATGCCGGGAACAATATGACCGGGATGAAATGCTACTTGTTCTGTCTCTGCAAAGAAATTATCCGGATTTCTGTTTAATATTAAAGTTCCTACAAGTTCCACAGGAACAAGCTCTTCCGGGATAATTTTTGTAGGATCAAGGAGATCAAAATCAAATTTGTGTTCATCTTTTTCAGGAACTACCTGCACCCCCAGATCCCACTCAGGGAAAGCTCCGTTCTCAATGGCCTCCCAAAGGTCACGTCGATGGAAGTCAGGGTCATTTCCCGAAATCTTCTGTGCTTCGGGCCACGCCACCGAATGGACTCCCAATTTGGGTTTAAAATGAAATTTCACAAAATGTACATCGCCCTGTTCATTGATAAATTTAAATGTATGGACGCCAAAACCTTCCATCATACGGAAGCTTCTCGGAATCGCACGATCACTCATCAACCACATGATCATGTGGGTACTCTCTGGCATTAATGAAATGAAATCCCAAAAAGTGTTGTGAGCCGAAGCAGCTTGCGGAATCTCGTTATCAGGCTCAGGTTTTACAGCATGGACTAAGTCTGGAAATTTTATAGCGTCCTGAATAAAAAATACAGGCATATTATTACCTACCAGGTCATAAACGCCTTCTTCCGTATAAAATTTCACAGCAAATCCTCTTACATCACGAGCCAGATCTGTACTTCCTCTACTTCCGGCAACGGTAGAAAAACGCACAAATACAGGAGTCTCTTCATCGATATTGTTTAAAAATTTAGCTTTCGTATATTTTGCCAGACTTTTATTTAATTTAAAAACACCGTGAGCGCCGGAACCTCTTGCATGAACTACTCTTTCCGGAATTCGTTCATGATCAAAATGAGTAATTTTTTCTCTGAGAATAAAATCTTCAAGAAGAGAAGGTCCTCTTTCGCCTGCTTTCAGAGAATCCTGATTGTTATTGATCTTTAATCCCTGATTAGTGGTCAGTTTTTCGTTGCTGTTATCCGTTGTATGATCTTGAAGTTGATCACGTTTCGAGTTTGATCCTAAATTTTCATTTTCCATATTTCTTGTTATTGCGATTTGATGTAGGTGATGTTGACTTAATATTTAATTTACAGTATCAGAAAATCCGATACAGGAGATGTTTTAGGATGATTATCCAACTCATTATTATATTCTGAATAAAGTTTCTTTGTAAAAAAAAGAGAATCAACTAACTGGGCAGCGCCAATTAGAAAATAGAGTGGATTACCTCGAGTTCTATAACATATTATAAAAAGTAATCAGCACAGGTTAATCTGTGTTAGTTTTTTTGTAATTGGCGTTCATATAATCTTTTTTTTATGGTGTATTTCAAAATTACAAATCCATAAAAATCTACCCTATGACTTAAGTCATATAGCAATAATTTATTGTAGTAATACCTATGAAAAAATTATAAATCCTTACATATTAATTGCCAAATTATCTATTCCTAGTATAAAAGGATATGCTTTTTAAACTCTTTGGTCTGATTAAATTTATTCATAGCATCGAATCATAAAGTAACAGGCTAACCAGCAATAGGATAAATAGGCATGACAGAAAGGATTAATAAAATATTTTTCCACCAATATTTTTTACAATATTTTCACGTTCCATCTTTTTTAATACTCTTATCACAGTTTCTATTCTCAATCCTGTAAGTGAGGCAATTTCAAGACGGGTGTAGGGAATTTGATAACCGTATTGTTCTGTCACATTATGATATTGCTTCAAACAATCCATCACACAGATTATTTTACTGAAGGTGTTTGTGGATGATAAATTATTTAACATCACATAACGGTAGTGCATTCTTTCAGAGGTATATTGATAAAGTTTAAATAATATGCTTTTATCACTGTGAATCAGCTCAAAGAATCTGGCTATTCCAACTTTAATAACTGCTACATCATTCATTGCGACTGCATTGACGGGATAAGGTCTTTCGGAAAATATAAAAGTTTCTCCAAGACAGTGCCCGGCCGAAGGTAAACTATGGATAAATTCTTTTCCTTCCTGATGATAATTGTTGATTTTTACATTGCCATATTTTATCTGATAATAAAATTTTGGTATTTCTGATTCTCTAAATATCATATCATTTTTGGTGAATTTCACTAATTGTCCTCCATAATGAAAGAGTAAATCTTCATCAACCAGCATATTGAAAAAATTATTAGGGGGTATTAAACTTGTACTAATTAAATTGCAGAATTTAAAAAAGCGACATATATCACTGATAAGTGTACAATTAATTAGCATCCAAAGGTAATGGTAAAGGACGCTTCACATGTATGACCTAAATCATACGTACGAATTATGAGTACAAAAATATCAACCCGTCAATGGAACAAGTTTACATATATGTATCTAAAAATTTAGGTAAATCAATCCAATCAAGAGATTTTTGGTTGCTGGTTTTATGTTATCTTTAGAAGACAATTGTGCTTTCTCTTGCTAAAAGATTTAGTATAATCAGGAATATTTAATCTTTGATATTCTACTAACTTTAATTCAAAAACATAATACTATTATGATTATCGATCAAAATCTTTTGCAATTATACGGTGCAGAAACAACACAGTTTAAACCCAATGAAACAATATTTAAGGAAGGTGATACTCCAAAACTTTACTATCAAATAATAGAGGGCAGAGTTAAATTAAATCATTACGATGAAGACGGGAAAGAGATTATTCAAAGTATTTTGCTTTCAGGACAGAGCGTTTGTGAATTACTTCTTTTTATCACCGAAAAATATCCTGTCAACGCGATAACATTAACTCCTTGTAAAATCATTACCATTCCAAAAGACAACTTCTTTAAATTACTTGCTGATCATCCGAATGTATCTTTAGATATCAACAAGTTTATATCCGAACGATTGTACCAAAAATTTGTCATGATGCAACATAATTTATCATTGAGACCAGAAGTACGGCTTTTGGGAATTCTTGACTACTTTAAAAGCTACAGCATTAACAAAGAAAAATATTCATTTGAGGTTTATCTAACCAGAAAACAAATGGCATCCATTACAGGTTTACGAATTGAAACCGTGATTAGAACTATTAAGAAAATGGAAAGTGATCATGTATTAAAATTGATTAATAGTAAAATATTTTACTAAAACCTCTCATGATAATTCGTATTGGAGATGAATATCTTCACCTCAAATTATATGCAGGTAACTTAATTCCATATTTAAATCGTAAAATAGGATTTAATTAACATATTAAATTATAAAGCTTAAAATATATTTTCGACTGCCTCTTCCATTGTATTTTATATTTTATAATAAATTAACTTTATGATTATAAAAAATATACTACTATATGATTCAAAGCATATTATTTATGTAGTAATTGCATTACATTTACTGCATATAATTTACCGATGAATTATAAATTCATCTAACCAATTATGGAGCCTCAGCAATTTTCATCCGGAAGCACGATCCACTTTACGGGTTTTACAACTAAGTTAGATTGTCTCTTTAAAAATATATTGTAACATGAAGTAAAATTAAGATTTCCCATAGTACTTTAATGATACTTATATCGGGAATTTAAATCCACTCTTATCACTAACCACAAAAAATAATAGTATGTTTTTTAAAGAAGAACTTTTACGCTCTATTGGAGCTGTAGAACAATATTACAATCCGGGAGATTATATATTCCGGGAAGGCGCAATTCCCCAATTCTATTTTCAGATTATTAATGGTGATGTTAAATTAAATAATTACAATAGTTCAGGTAAAGAATTTATTCAAAATATATTAAGTTCAAAAGAACCTGTAGGAAATTATATGTTATATTTAGAGCAGACATATCCAGTAAATGCTGTAGCTCTTTCGAATTGTACTATTATTAAATTATGTGCAGATAAATTAACGCATTATCTAGACCAACACCCCAATCATTACTTAGAGCTTTGCAAATCATTATCAAAGCACCTCTACCGTAAGTTCATTCTCATGCAAAAAATATCTTCTCCCTATGCAGTTGAAAGAATTAAAGAAGTATTGGAACTTATGAAACATGACCACGAAAATAAAACTCCATTTACTTATGAAGTTCCCATCACAAGGCAACAATTAGCTTCTTTAACAGGGTTGTGCGTTGAAACGACTATAAGAGCTATAAAAAAGATGGAGCGAGACAAATTAGTCCGGATTAAAAACCGAAAAATTATGTATTGATTAAAAAAAACAATGCTCATACGAGCATTGTTTCTCATTAAAATTTTACGGAGAATGCCACCACATAAATGACGTCGTAATTTTAAATAAATCCTTCTAATTACAACTATTATTTGCTTTCGTGATTTTTTGGAAACTTACCAAACTTCTCGTACAATTTGTGGAGCTCATCCAATTCATCTTCCGTCAATTCTCCAATGTCTACCATTCGATTGTTGGCTTTTTCATGAGCTGCAATTAATTCGTTAAGCTTTATCTGTATGGCTTTAGAATCTTTATTCTGTGCTTTTTGGATTAGAAAAACCATTAGAAATGTAACGATGGTGGTTCCTGTGTTAATAACCATCTGCCATACTTCAGAAAATTTAAATAGCGGTCCTGTAGCTGCCCAGATATAATGTAGGGTAATGGTTGAGATAATTGTATTATTAATGTATAACTCTTTGCTCTAAAACAGAGCTATGCCTCTCCACATTATACATCAAAACTTATAATACACTCCCACTCTTATCCCAAAAGGGCTTCCGGGTGTATAGGTAAGGTCTGTAGTGGGTTCTGCTTCTCCTTTTAACTGGGTTTCCGTTGCGAACTGCGCTTCGTTCCATTGTACATTGAAAAGATTGTTGACCTGAAGGTTAGCTCCCCATTTCTGGCGGTTGTAAGCCAATACAAGATCATTTACAAAATAGGATTTTGTTCTGATACTATTGTCTTCCACAGCCGGTCTTGCACCAAGATAACGATATTGAAGTCCCAAAGAAAAGCCTTTCAGGAAGTCCCAGTTTACAGATCCGGTACTGGTAAAAACAGGTGCTAACGGGATATAATCCTGTCCTTTTTCTTCTTCAATATAACCAAAATACTTGCTCCAATATATCTTGGAGAACGGAAAATTAGTTATTCAGGTACAAGTTAGATTTTTTCACTCCTTCAATTAATCAATATTATATATCATTATCATAATTTAATGTACAAAGTAAAAATTTAATATACTACTAAGTGTCTACAATCTAAGCTATTCACATCCGATACATTAAAATATTTTGTAACCTAAGATTAACCAAAAACTCAAGCTCCATTTTTCACAAGTACTAAACGTTAATATATTTTTTGAATACTTCAATAATGTCTGCCTGCCTTATAGGTTTGGGAAGGAAGTCATTCATTCCGGATTCAAGGCATTTTTCTTTTTCGCCCAGCACATTTCCAGCTGTAACACCTATGATAGGTATATGTTCATAGCCAGGCAGCATTCTAATATTTCGTGTTGCCTCAATACCGCTCATGATCGGCATCTGTACATCCATCAAGATAATGGAAAAATGCTTTTTTCTACACTCTTCCAAAGCCTGCAGCCCATTGACTGCTTCCGTTAGATGTATACTGGGTGCAAGAGACTTCATTATTCTATTATTCAGAACCATATTCACTGCGTTATCATCAACCAAAAGCACTTCTAAATCTAGGGCAAATAATTGCGAAACTTTCTCAGACTGATCCATACTAATTTCTACTGTATAATTTTGGTCTACCTTTTTTAATGTTTTGTATAGATCATGTGATTTGATAGGTTTTAATAGTAAATGTGCATTTTCTATTTTCCTAACTGAAGTAAGTATACCTAGTTCTTCAGAAGAAGAAGAAAGTACTATAAATGGAGAAGTCTCTTTTCGCTGATTGAACAGTACTGTTATTTTATCTATTGTTTCCAATCCGGACATAACAGGCATATGATAATCCATCAGGATCACATCGAACCGCTCTCCTTTCAATAGGACCTCCAGTGCTTCCATCCCATTAGAAGCCAAAGTAGACTTGATATTTTTATAGCTAAGCATGTGCTCAAGAATGATCCTGTTGGTTTCATTATCATCAACCACTAAGGCCGTTTTAATAGTTATTTCATCTTCCTCTTTCAATTGAGGAATCTCGTAAGGAATCTCAATGTCAAAGAAAAATACAGATCCCTTTTTCTTTACGCTGCTCAGCGACAAATGGCTTCCCATATATCCCAGGATATTGTTTGAGATAGTAAGCCCCAGCCCCGTCCCACCATATCTTTTACTGATGGAACTGTTTTCCTGAGTAAAGGCATTAAAAATGTATTTCTGTTTCTCAACAGGGATGCCGATCCCCGTATCTCTTACCGAGAAACGCAAAGCAATAGTACTATCATTCATGCGTAATTTCTCTACTTTTAGTTCGATCTCTCCCTTTTCTGTGAATTTCACAGCATTTCCCAAAAGATTAATCAAGATCTGTTTTAACCTTGCTTCATCCAAAAAAAGTATTTTTGGAAGACCCGGTTCAATATTGAGAAGAAGTTCGATATTTTTTTTCTGGGATTGATAAATAATAACATTTATGACCTAGCTCAGCATATCATAAACATCGGTTTTCTCAATCAAAAGCTCCATTTTTCCGGATTCTATTTTAGAAAAATCCAATATATCATTGATGATGCTAAGCAGGTTTTCCCCTGACTCATTGATGTAATTCAGATATTGTATCTGTGTTTCATTCAATGGTGTCTGAAGGAGAAGGTCTGAAAAACCAATAACTCCGTTTAAAGGAGTCCTGATCTCATGACTCATATTGGCCAAAAATTCGGATTTTGCTTTGTTGGCTATATCTGCTGTTTCCTTAGCATTTTTCAGTTCTTCATTTATCTTTACAGCATTTGTAATATTCTGTACGGAAATAATTACACCCCCCACTTCATCTTTTGTAAGATACCAAGGTCCGACTTTAAGGTCGTAATGCTGAATTTCTTCTTTTCCTTCCACCTTTAGCATAAAGTCACCATTGATATACGTTTTTCCCAACAGCGCATTCTCATAAATATCTTTTCTTTCTTCGGGAACATTCGGTGATATAGTGAAAAGATTATTACCGATAAGATCAACATTATTCATACTAAATTCCTCTCTCCATCTGCTGCTTACTGCGACATAGTTAAGGTCTTTATCAAACATGGCCAAAGGAACAGGAACATCAGTGGCAAAAGACTTCATCATAGCCTCCTTGCGGGTAACCTCCAAAAACATTTTTTTGAAGGCATCAATGTCCTGAATGATTCCAAAAACCCTTTTGCAGATATCATCTTCAAATTCGGGAATACCTTTTACTCTTACCCAGATCGTAACGCCATCATTACGCAATAGCTGAAGTTCCTCATCAAAAGCAATTCCTTGTTGTATTGCCCTGTTAAAAAGATATTTTATTCTCTCCCCGCTTTTTCCTCTGTAAAATTCAAGGGCATTTTCAAAATTAGGCTGGAAATTATTTTCTATTTTGTGAATTTCTCTTGTACTTTGAGACCAGAAGAGCTTTCCGGTTTTCATATTGGCTTCCCAACCTCCCACCTGGGCTACTGAACCTGTTTCTTCAAGCATTTCCTTAGTGTAAAACAGATCATTTTCTAATTTCCCGCGCCGGATAAGGTCAGATTTTAGTTGTATATAAACAAAAAGAGTTACAGCGATGGCTCCAATTGCAGAAAAGATAATGAATAAAACAGTCCAATTCGAAGACTTGTTCAGATCATCGTTTTTTATGGCAAGCTGAACTTCCTCAAGTTTTACAAATTTCTGAACGAGCATACGGCATCTGTCCATAGCCTCCTTGTTTTGTATAAGTTCTTCCGGACTCATTAATATTCCCTTTTTACGATTCTCAATAAGCAGGACATATTCTTTCATCAGCAGTTCTGAAGTATGCAGCAGTTCATTTAGGATCTTAATCTGATCTTTATTTTTAAGATTAAGTCTATCTTTGTGAGAAACAAAGAGCGGAAATTCATTCCTACTATCATTGAAAGGTTCAAGAAAATTTTCCCGGCCGGTAAGCTGATATCCCCGATTCCCCGTTTCAGCATCTAAAAGAGTATTTAAGATATCTTTTGCTAAGTTTATAGATTCCTTACTTTTCAATAAATTTTCTCTATTCTCCATTTGCTTATGTATACTTATATAAGATGCTATCGAACTAGCAATCAGAAGCATCAAAGAAATCATTACTCCTACCTGAAGATTTCTTATAATTTTTTTCGGCATTGAAAAATATTTTTGTAATAAAATACTAAAAATAGGTCATTTTATAAAATTTACAAATTAATTTAGAAATTTATCAGCAGATATTGGAAAATGAATACCATTAAAGTCGTTTAAAGATGGAGTTGCTAACTTGATAAAAGTTTATTTTTTATGGTTTCCTGATTTTTCTTAATTTACGTTCATTTTTTTAAACCAAATTTCGGTACTAGTCTGGATACATTCCTGCTGCTTTAGCTATTCCTATTAGAATCTCATCTTCACCATCGACCAGATTTTTTTAACCTTTCAGCAAATACACTGATTTCCATCATAGCTGCTTTCTTGTTTTCATTCATTTGGGTATTACCATCGGAGGTACGGATTTCATTGTTTTTATAATAGAATTAATTTGCTATTTAGGCATTACTTCTCAATATCTTTCAAAAATTCGGAATCAAAACACAAAAAGTCAAATGAGCTTCACCTGTTTTTTATTCTAGTTGATTTGATTCAGTAGCTTTTACCATGATATCACCTAAACTATAGTAAGGCATTTTGTAAAATAAAAAAATTACTTGATAATAGCTAATCCATCATTATCGAAACCATCATACTGACAATTAGTTAATCAATACCATTAAACTTTGGTAATTTCGAATAATGTTATTAGATTTATAATGAATTCTGAATTACAATATTATTACACCTCACTAAATTTTATTAATCATGAAAAAGCAAATCTTTATCGTTGCGCTGTCTCTGGGAGTAATCGCCTTAGGAACCCACCCGGTTTTGGCACAAAATTCAGAGCAGGTGAGTACATCAGTAAATATTATTTTATCGGACGTTATTGCAATAGACCTTGGCTCTGTTGTTTCAGAAGGTGCTGTAGATTTTAATTATGGGAGCATAAAAGACTATAATTCATCAAAAAATGTGACCGTTCCCAACAGTTTAGTCATTATTTCTTCTAAAAATTTTGATGTAAAAGTAAAATCTGAAGGTGCACACTTTGTAAGTGGCGCAAACGTAATTCCCGTAGATATATTACAGGTAAAAGCAATACCAGGCGGAAGTTTGGTGGGAACCCTGAATGAGGTTACTTTATCTACAACTGATCAGGTGTTGGTGAGTAATGCAAGTTTAGGTATCAAACAGTCTTTAAATATAGCCTACTCCATTTCGGCGGAAAATGCATCTAAGGTCCTTCTGGGAAAACCACAGGGAACTTACAATCAAAAAATAACTTATACTGCCACTGCATTGTAAGTAAATAACAATTTTAAATAGAAAAGCCCTCAATACGGTCAAAGTATTGAGGGCTCTTCTATTTAAACCAAATGCGTAATCCTGTAGTGATTTTACTACATGAACTTCCGTTTTCCACTACAAAGAAACTTTTAGCACCACTATAAATTTGCAGTATACAAAAGATAACAATTAAGTAAAAAATAACAATAAATATTACCATCATGACAAAACAAATCGCAATCACAGCCTTAACTATTGGAGCAATGATATTAGGAACTAACAATGTTCAAGCTCAAAATACTACTGCAACCACAACGGTAAACATTACCCTGAACGATGTAATCTCTATCGACGCAGGAAGTACTGCAATTGGTAATACAGTTGATTTTAACTATGTTACTGCAGCAGACTATAACTCTGACCAAACAATTACTAAAGCCAACTCTTTGAAGGTTACTTCCACGAAGAACTTTAATGTTAAAGTAAAAGCAGGTGGCGCTAATTTTATGAATGGAACCAACTTAATCCCTGTAAATGTTTTGACTATCAAAGCAGCTACAGCTGCCGGAACTATGGGCGGAACAAAAAGCGCTGTAGTTTTATCGGCAACGGATCAAACCTTAGTAGCAAACGCTCCTCTTGGAAGTGCATTAACACTGAATCTGGACTACACCATTCCCGCGGCAAAATCATCATCTTCTGATATTTTAGGTAAGCCAGCCGGAACTTATACGCAAACAGTAACTTATACCGCGACTGCTTTATAATAAAAAAA
>NZ_JBXAHY010000006.1:19120-318618 GCF_058795655.1 Chryseobacterium sp. GW823-FHT05E08
GTCTGATATTTTAGGTAAGCCAGCCGGAACTTATACGCAAACAGTAACTTATACCGCGACTGCTTTATAATAAAAAAAACACATCAATATACATGCCCTCAGTACCTGGAAAGTACTGAGGTTTTTTCAATTTAAACCCAATGAATAATTCTGTAGTGATTTTACTACATGAACTTCCGTTTTCCACTACAAAGAAACTTTTATTGCCGCTGTAAATTTGTAGTGTTCAATAGAGAACAATTAAATAAGAATAACAATAAAATATTACCATCATGACAAAACAAATCGCAATCACAGCCTTAACTATTGGAGCAATGATATTAGGAACTAACAATGTTCAAGCTCAAAATACTACTGCAACCACAACGGTAAACATTACCCTGAACGATGTAATCTCTATCGACGCAGGAAGTACTGCCATTGGTAATACGGTTGACTTTAACTATGCTACTGCAGCAGATTACAACTCTGATCAGACCATTACTAAAGCCAACTCTTTAAAAGTTACTTCCACGAAGAACTTTAATGTTAAAGTAAAAGCAGGAGGTGCTAATTTTATGAATGGAACCAACTTAATCCCTGTAAATGTTTTGACTATCAAAGCAGCTACAGCTGCCGGAACTATGGGCGGAACAAAAAATGCTGTGGTTTTATCGGCAACGGATCAGAATTTAGTTACCAATGCTCCTCTTGGAAGTGCATTAACACTGAATCTGGACTACACTATTCCCGCGGCAAAATCATCATCTTCTGATATTTTAGGTAAGCCAGCCGGAACTTATACGCAAACAGTAACTTATACCGCGACTGCTTTATAATAAAAAAACACATCAATATACATGCCCTCAGTACCTGGAAAGTACTGAGGTTTTTTCAATTTAAACCCAATGAATAATTCTGTAGTGATTTTACTACATGAACTTCCTTTTACCACTACAAAGAAACTTTTATTGCCGCTGTAGATTTGTAATGTTCAATAGAGAACAATTAAATAAGAATAACAATTAAATATTACTACCATGACAAAACAAATCGCAATCACAGCCTTAACTATTGGAGCAATGATATTAGCAACTAACAATGTTCAAGCTCAAAATACTACTGCAACCACAACGGTAAACATTACCCTGAACGATGTAATCTCTATCGATGCAGGAAGTACAGCAATTGGTGGTGTAGTCGCCTTTAACTATGTTACTGCAGCAGACTATAATTCGGAAAAAACAGTGGCTCAAGCCAACGCTTTGAAAGTTACTTCAACAAAGAATTTTAATGTAAAAGTAAAAGCAGGTGGCCCAACTTTCGTCAATGGTTCAAACTCAATCCCTGTAGATGTTTTGACTATCAAAGCAGCTACGGTTGCCGGAACTATGGGCGGAACAAAAAACGATGTGGTTTTATCTGCAGGAGAAAAAAACTTAGTCGCCAATGCTCCTCTTGGAAGTGCATTAACACTGAATTTGGACTACACCATTCCCGCGGCAAAATCATCATCTTCTGATATTTTAGGTAAGCCAGCCGGAACTTATACACAAACAGTAACTTATACCGCGACTGCTTTATAATAAAATTTTTAGTTTGTAAAGGCTCATTTTGCTGCGTTTTTCAGTAGTTTTGAGAATCTTTTATTATTAAACTATTTACACCATGCACAAGTTTATTCACCTTTTCATTTTCTTTATCCTTACAGGGTCTTCTTCACTTCTGGCACAAAGCATCTCTATGTCACCTACACGCTTGTTTTTCACAGGTAATCCAGGAGAAAAAGTAACAAAAACAGTCACGCTTCAAAACAACTCGGATAAAGATTATGTTTTTAATCTCAACTATAAAGATTGGGTTAGAGAAGAAGACGGAAATAAGGTTTATCTTGAAGCAGGCAGTTCAAAAACTTCCAATGCCTCCTGGGTGTCTACCTTAGAAAATGCTGTAACAGTTCCTGCCAAAAGTACAAAGGAGATTGTAGTAACCATGCAGATTCCGGCAAACGCATCACAGTCTGCTGTTACGAACAGTATGTTGTTTTTTACCCAACTTCCTCAGCAGGCAGATAAGGCGCGTATTCAGAATGGTATTGGTATTATCACTTTATTTGAGGTGGGACTTCACATCTTTTACACTCCACCGGGAAACCATGTGAAAAGTTTGGATATTACCAATATTTCAGAAGTGAGCAATGAGAGTACTACGAATAGAAAAGTCGCTGTAAGCATTCATAATGACGGAAACACCATCAATGATGCCACCGTTGAGTTTGAACTCACCAATACAGACAGTGGTAAAGAAATAAAATTACCCGCAATTTCCATCTCCATGTTTCCGGATACCAATCAGGTTGTTCAGTTTTCTTTACCAGAGAACATTTCAGGGAACTTCCTTGGCGTGGTTATCGTTAAAATGGCAGAATCCAATGATTTACGTGTAGGAGAAAAAAACTTTAAATTTTAAAATTAAGCCTTGAAACCACAGAATGGAATATCAATATCAGTACTAAGAAGAACAATCTTATTTTTTGTATTTGTTCTTCTGCACTTTTCGTGGGCCTTTGCACAGGAAAAAAAGGATATACAAATCCATTTTGAAAATGACAGTGTAACTGTTGAGAAGGGTTCTACTTTTACTAATTTCCTGGTCATTGAGAATAAAAGTTCTGAAGAGATTATGAT
Source organism: Chryseobacterium sp. GW823-FHT05E08 (assembly GCF_058795655.1). Classification (NCBI taxonomy): domain Bacteria; kingdom Pseudomonadati; phylum Bacteroidota; class Flavobacteriia; order Flavobacteriales; family Weeksellaceae; genus Chryseobacterium; species Chryseobacterium sp. GW823-FHT05E08. The sequence continues at coordinate 21,787 of NZ_JBXAHY010000006.1, forward strand.
TCAGAATATCATCCCTCAGGAACAATATCCGGGATTGCTTTTCTATCCCAAAAATGACTTTACCTTAGGCGTTGGTCAGTCTAAAAATCTTCCTGTGAAACTGATCGCCAACGTGGATTTTATGAAACTGAGATCCAATAAGATCCAATTCCAGGTTTCATATGCCACTCCAACGGTTACCAGAACTGAAAGCGCCTCGTTCTTTGTCGCTAAAGGCGAGAACAAAAACATCGCAATTTATACAGCCACCTACGAAAATTTCATTAACCCTGCTTTGCCCCAATCTTCAATTCTGCTGACTGTAGAAAACCAGGGCTATAGTAAACGAACCGTTAAGATTGATTTGCAATCAATTCCTGATGGTCTGGAAATTTTACCCAAACAGCAAACCTTATCTCTGGAAGGGTTAGAAAAACAAACGGTTGAGATCAAAATTGCAGTCAGAAAACAGAATACACTTTATCCGGAATTTAATATTAATGCAATCGTCACAGATCTGCTTGATAATAAAATTGTGGGAAGCAATACGCTCTACTTAGTTATTTTATCGCACAACAGACAAATTGCCCGTGGAAACGAAGCGGTGAGCGGAAGTAACTTTGTGGAAATGAGCTATAATGAAAACAGTTCAGGTTTCAATTTTCTTCAATTAAGGGGAAACACAGCATTCCGGGTGACTGAGAATTTAAAATCGCGCTTCAATATCGGTGCAGATTACTATTTTGAAGACGGTCTTTATAACGTGTATGATACCTGGCTGGAACTGGAGAGAAAAAATACGGTTTTACGCTTGGGAAATGTTAACAGCAGCGATTACGACTACCCTGTTTTCGGAAGAGGTGGGAAAGTTTCTACCAAATTTGGTAACAATAATCAGATTGAAGTTCTTGCGCTGGAAAGTAATTATAATCTGTACGGTACTTATTTCCAGCAAACAGAAGGATCTACCATGGTGGGTGCAAAATATGCTTTTGGAAATACTAAATCTTTCAATGGAAAAGTGTCCTATATTTTCGACCATGATCCGCGCTTTAACGTAGATACGCAGGTAGCGAATGCGGTAACATCATTGTTAATTAACGAAAAACACATCATCCGTACGGAGGTGGGAGTGAGTAACGAAAAAGGTCTTTCGAACAAAGACGAAAACACAGGAGCTTCAATGGGAGCCAATTACGAGGGAAAAATAGGGAAATGGGATGTACAATCTTTCAATTCCTTTGCCACCAAAAGTTATGCAGGGATCAAACGAGGATCTTTTTTTTCAAATCAGCGGATCGGCCGCCAATTTTCTGCTGCTCAGCGTGCTTTTATACAATATCAGAATTCGCAGGTAGAACCCGAGTTCCTGAGTTTCCAGAGTGAACCCATCCAACCTGGGAATACTTCTAATTTGCGTTATTATTTCAACAGTACAGAAGCTTTGGGACTAGGGTATCAGTTTTCTTTAAAGAAGTGGAATTTCCTACTTTATCCAAAGGTTGAAAAACAAAAAACAGCTAATTTTTATACATCACAGGAACTTTTTTCTTACCGATTGGAAGCCAACATCAGTACTACATTAGGTGCCCACGGATTGAACCTGACGGCTGAATATTCTTATTCAAAAGAGAATGATCAACCAGACTGGTTCAATAGTTTGAGAACAACTTTATCTTACAGATATAAGTCATTCTCCCTCAACGGAACAGCCCAATGGAACGCAATCAGTGTCTTTGATTTAAATTCTTATTATGATGGAAACCGTAATTTCGCCAATTATAATGTGTATGCCTCCTATAATTTCCAGATGTTTAATCATAATCTGACTGGATCTTTTTCAGCCGGGACCTTCTATTCGGAACTTTATAAAAATTTAAACAGTAATATCACCGGTAATCTGGAATATAAGATTTCGCCTTCCTGGTCCACCACAGGGTATTTTAATCTGTCCGGTTATAAATCTACGGCTGAATATGCAACCAGTGGAAGTTATTACCAGTTCAGAGTGGGAATTAAAAAATATTTTACCACAGCAACTGCTCTCGGAAATTATAAAGTGGCTCTCCAGTTCTTTGAAGATAAAAATTTTAATGGGCTTCTGGAATCCGGTGAATCGGTACTTGCTAATGAAATTGTAAAACTGGACAATTATGTAGCGATAACAGATAAGAATGGAAAAGTAGTTTTTCAGAATGTGCCTGAAGGTACTTACACACTGAAAATGAACGAAAGTGCAGGTGCCCGGTTGATGATGGATCCTGTCATTATGGTGCATGCCAATATTAACCGTAAAGTAGGCTTGGTAAAAAACATTAAGGTAAGTGGGAAATTAACAGAGATCAAACAAGCCTACGATACTGTGGAAACGGATGTAACAGGAATAGTAGTATATGCAAAAAGTGAAGAGGGGATGATCTATACAGCCGTGGTTAACCAAAAAAATGAGTTTGAGTTTTTCCTGAAAGATGGAAAATACAATCTCTATATTGAAAATGACAAATACAGCTATACACAACCCAGCCAAACTATTCAGGTGACAAAAGAAGGTTATTCAAAAGCCGTGGTTTTTGAGTATAAAAAGAAAGACACCACCATTAAGGTGAAAAAGTTTTAAATTTAAAAGTATGAAAAAGATGAGGTCTTTTCTAATAGGAATATTTACCATATTGTTCGGGTCTACAGCTACGAAAGCTCAGGATGTTTACCTGTCGGTCCCTGATAATACTATTTTTAACAGGAGCGAATTTACCTCAGTACCTACAAGGGTAATGACGAACGCCAACAGAACCAACTGGGATTATGCCTTTTTGGGATTACTCCCAACAGCTCCTACATTCACCTCTGTTTCCGGGCCAAATTTTACTCACTCTTCTTCCTCACTTACTTTACCCGGTTCCGTACTTCTGTGGCAGTTGGAAAGTATGGGTGGACAGATGCCATCTACCGGACTTTCAGGTTACTTACCAGGTTTTCAGTCGTTCAGTACAAGCGCTGTAAAATGGTTTGAACCGCCATCCATCAGTATCGGGGGCGGATTCAACCGGGGAAATATCAATTTTACATTTAAAATTCCTGCCTCACAATTTAGTACCAATGCTTTCCGGGCCGGGAATTACTCCATGGATATAACTCAGAATTATAATGACTTCACACCCCGTAATTTTAAAACAATTTTAGTCATCCCTTCAGCTATACGATGGGTAGCAAACTCCTTAACAAAATACATAGAAATATCTTCTTTGAATGACTACCGCAGTACAAGCACGCGGGTGTGGGATTTGGGGAATACGGAAATCGCAAATACGGTTGATTTTAATTTTTGGGCGAAAGCTGCAGCAACAACAGTTCAGTTCACGTCCTCTAAAGGTGTTCCGGGAACCAGAAATATAGCAAGCATTAAATTGGGCAATAATGGAGCGGCACTCACTACCAAAGCCTTATCTTCCGATTTTCAGAATTTTTCTGCTTCTAATTTCAGTGTTGTAGCAGGAAACAGAAACAGCTTAATTCCGCAGCTTTATGTGTCTGCGGAAGATTTTAAAAACTTTTTTTTTGAAGCCGGAACGTATACGTTTGATTTGAACTTCAATGCCAGCAGTACAGATAACTCCATTAACAGTTTGCAAAATACGGCTGTTCAGTTGAAGGTACTTCCTCTGTCGGAGATCACCATTCCCAGTTCCGGGCGCAGTGTAAACTTCAATTTTAATACTGCTGCTCATTACACTGATGGTCAGTCACAAATGATACCCAACCAAATTATTTTGTCCAATAATGAAAGTTTTGAGCTCTATGTAAAATCGGACGAAAATTATTTCAAGAAAGGCGGTCTGCAGACCAGCATCAATTCCAACATTTTACAAATTGGCATCGATGGGAGTTCTGTAAATGTTCCCTTATCCAAAACTCCTCAAAAAATACTCTTTAACGGAGCACCGGTTTTGGACCGTGCACTGAACGTAAGATACACCATACCACCTGCGGGTGCCCAAAGTTTGGTAGGGAAGGAAAATACCACATACTCTATCAATGTTTATTATAGTTTTACGGCTATTTAACAACACTTTCTGAAATAGCTCTTCCCTATGGAGCATGTTAATAGCAATAATCAATCGCCGTATCAGCACGGTATTGATAGATTATGGAGCTTTGTACCATGAGTATTCAATTGGAAGAGAAGTCTGTGTTCACGCTTCCAGTATTTTGTTTTGTGAGTACATTTTAACCAATATTTTATGGTTTCATTTCCACAATTGGCCGAAAACACAAAACTGCCCAAAAGATTTCCTAAAGGATCTCTATCCAGAAACCTTTTTTCCTTTGATGAGTTCTCCTCCCTCCATCAAACCCTTTATTTTTCATTACTTGTAGATACATTTTTGGAGTCTGGCTATCAATTATTGACGCTTCAAGCTGTCATTTTTTATCTTGCATCATTTGATCAGTTATCTCTTGATATTGTCCATTTTCCATCTTTTGCCCATTGTCGGTAATGCCAGTAAACAATTTACAAAGTGGATGTCTGTCGAAATATTATGCCACATAAAGCCGTTTTTAGTTAAATAAAATAGTAGATTTATTATTTCAGGTAAATCCTATTCAATTTTTCTTTTTACTAATATGATATTTTTTATAACTTGCCAGCACCTGGAAGAAAGGCCTGAACTATATGTTTTTATTGGTATTTAAAGAATATAACGCTTTCCGCCTTTTTTCAAAAATAATAATTCAAACAGCTTCTAAAACCATGATACTGAATTTATGAATGATTTTGTCAATGAACTCCAATTAAAAATCGAAAGACTGGAAAACGAAATCAATTTCAAGAACGGACTGATCTCGATATTGTCTCATGACTCAAAAGAACTGTTTGGAACTTTTCTGTGGCTTATAGAACAGTTAGAGCAAAAAACTTTAAGTGAGGAAGATTTTTTTAAGTTGTTGCCGCAGGTAAAACGCGATGCCCAGAAGAATCTGCAAACTACCCAGGACAGCATTGCCTGGCTAAAAACACAATACGGGGAATTTAAGATTAACCCCGTTAAAATCATGGTGATGGATCTCTTTCACTATTTAGAAGAAAAATACGCTGCTCAATTAAAAGAAAAAAATATTAAATTTTATTTTAAAGGAGATCACAACGCATTTCTTACAAGCGATCGTATGTTGCTCGAATATATTTTAGATAAAATTTTTAACAATGCGGTAAAATATTCCTTACCGGGTCAAGATATTTATTTACAAGCAATTACAGAAGGTGATCAGATTATGCTTTCTGTGATTGATTTCGGAACGGGAATACATGAAAAGTATTTACCTGGGATCTATAATCATGGCAATCCCATATTTCTGGGAACTGCAGGCGAGAAAGGAGTGGGATTAAGTTTGAAAATTGTAAAAAATTTTATATCCTTGCTTAATGGAAACCTCCAAATCATTTCCACTGAAAATAAAGGCACCACGGTTTCCCTTTTTTTACGTAAATTTATAGAGTAATGGGTTTAAAAGTAAACATTCGCATTGTTGTAGCAGACGATCATGGTATCGTCCGGATGGGTTTGATACAAGCAATTAAACGATTCAGACCCGATGCTATAATTTCAGAAGTAGAGGATTATAAATCGCTGTACAAATTAATTCTGAAAGAAGAATTTGATCTGGCCATTATGGACGTTAATATGCCTAATGGTACTGTTCAGGAAGCAATAGATTACATAAAAATTCACCAGCCTGCATTAAAAACTCTGATATTTTCTTCTCAGGATGAAGAGTTGTATGGAATGCGTTATCTGAAAATGGGTGCTGGTGGCTATCTAAGCAAGTTAAGCTCTACTGAAGTCATTGAGACTGCTTTAACGGCGATGCTCAGTAAAGGCCGATATGTCAGTGAGAATATAAAAGAAGCGATTTTTTTAGAATCATTAAACGGCGCTGTAAAAAATTCTCCCTTTGAAGCATTATCAGACCGCGAATTGCAAATTGCCAATAAGCTTGCTGAAGGTCTTCCTCTCAAAGAAATTTCTAATCAGCTGAATCTCCATTCATCAACGATCAGTACATACAAAGTAAGGTTGTTTGAGAAGCTGAAAATACGATCCATACCCGAATTAGTGGAGATTCTTAGGCTGTATAATCAGTAAATATTCTATTATTTCCCAATTTGTCATCCCTAGAAATTGTGGGATCTTGTACATCAGAACAAGATTCTTCACTCGCTGCCTTCAGGGAATCTTCCGTGAAATCACTTTGAACTTACGGAACAGGAGATTGGCAGGTCGACAGAAGCCAAGCTCACAAATTCCCTGTGCTATCATAAATACTTTTTTTTCTGAATCGTCCAACCTTTGAAGAAAAAGTGTTTTAAAAGATCTTTTAACACCAAATATTTAATTGTGAATCACCGGTGCTTTTTCATCCGCATAAATGATAATCTTACATATTTTCTTATCAATAATACCGGACCAGATTATTGATCGGACACATTCTTTATACTCAATAAAATTATACAGAAGAAGAATGAGAACCAGTGCTATAATAGAAAGCATACCCGGAATTTGGTTTCCTCATAGATTGTATTGCAGAAAGAATTTAAATTCCTAAAGCAAAAGGCCTCACATGATACAGTAATTGCCCGCACAACACCTTTTCTTCTAAAGAATCAATAACTTCTTTACCATTTGAGGGTCAAAAGTAACTTCGTCCTTCTTTTAATATTTAAGCTCACTTGCTTTGAAAATCAGATCATTATCTTCGGAAATCAAAATTAACTTAGCTTTTGATTTTATTTTAGTAAACTTTTTATTAGGTCTAATCCTATTGTTATTTCTTCTTTTATTTCTTTCTCCATCGCAGAAAAATCTATATTTTCATCAGCTTTTTTCTCCCATTTCAATGCACAATCTGAAAGCCTGAAAAGACCGGCAGTTCCGGCAGTGCCTTTAAGCTTATGAAGAATCATTTTGACATCGTCCGCATTTTTTACTGCTGCTGTGTCAACAATATTATTCTCTGTCTGTATAAGCTCGTTAATCACAAGGTTTAAAAAAATATCTTTGAATTCTTCATCACCACCAATCTGCTCATTCAGTATATCCATGTTGATATATTTCTTGGTTAGTATTTTAGCTTCTGTTTCAACATCTTTATCTTTTTGAATGGCAATATACTTTTTGAGCATTTCCAAAAGATCTGCCTGTCGCAAAGGTTTAGGCAGAAAATCGGTCATCCCAGACTCCATACATTTTTCTTTCTCTCCCAAAACGTTTCCTGCTGTTACACCAATAATAGGTATGTTTTTGTATCCGGGTAAGAGGCGAACCTGTTGTGTAGCTTCAATACCGTTCATTACCGGCATCTGTACATCCATAAGAATAATAGAGAATTCTCTTTTCTTGCATTCTTCCAAAGCTTCGAGACCGTTTACCGCTTCTGTAAGATGCGCACCAGGAATAAGTAATTTCATCATTTTATTATTCAGAACCATATTCACCGGGCTATCGTCTACTAACAGAACTTCTAGCTCTTTCATAAAAGAAAACTGGTCTTTTTGACAATGTTCAAGAGCAGCAACTTCTGTCACGGTATTTTGTGCCACACGTCTAAGTGTTTTATAAAGATCATCAGACTTTATAGGCTTTAAGAGAAAATAAGAATTGTCTTCCTTACGGAAGGAATTAATGACATCATGTTCCTCCGAAGAAGTATGAAGAATTACCAATGGTGAGGTCTCATTCCGTTCAATAAATAACTTTTTGATCTTATCAATTGTTTCCAAGCCAGAAATTACCGGCATATGATAATCCATCAGTATTACATCGAAATGTTCACCTCTTAGCAATATCTGTAAAGCTTCCATTCCGTTGGCAGCCAGTGTAGATTCTATATTTTTATAGGTAAGCATGTGTTGAAGAATGATTCTGTTTGCTTCATTATCATCTACCACTAGCACTTTTTTTATAGTGAGATCATCTTCTTCTCTCAATTCGGATATTTCGTAAGGAATTTCAATATCGAAGTAAAAAACTGAACCCTTCTCAGGTGTACTGATCAGCGATAAATGACTTCCCATATATCCAAGAATATTGTTTGAAATGGTAAGGCCGAGACCGGTTCCTCCGTAACGCTTACTGATAGAGCTGTTTTCCTGTGTGAAAGCATCAAAAATATGTTTCTGCTTTTCGATAGGTATGCCAATCCCTGTATCTCTTACAGAAAATCGTAGAACAATATTGCTATCATCCATGCGGAGTTTTTCTACTTTCAGCTCAATTTCACCTTGCCCCGTGAACTTTACTGCATTACCCAAGAGGTTAATAAGTATTTGCCTTAATCTGGATTCATCAAGTAATAAAGTTTTTGGAAGTCCTTGTTCAATATTAAGAAGAAGTTCAATATCTTTTTTCTGAGACTGATACAGAATCACATTAATAACCTGACTTACCATGTCATAAACATTACTTTTCTCTATCAGAAGCTCCATTTTACCGGATTCTATTTTAGAGAAATCCAAAATATCATTAATAATATTCAAGAGGTTTTCCCCGGATTCGTTAATGTAATTAAGATATTGAGTCTGAATATCGTTGAGAGGAGTACGCAAAAGAAGATCAGAGAAACCGATCACTCCATTTAAAGGTGTTCGTATCTCATGACTCATATTCGCAAGAAACTCTGATTTTGCCTTGCTTGCGATATCAGCCATTTTTTTTGCATTTTTAAGTTCTTCATTGGTGTGTACAGAATTAGTTATATTTTGAACAGAAACAATCACCCCTCCAATTTCATTATGTGACAGATACCATGGACCAACTTTAAGGTCGAAATGCTGAATTTCTTCTTTGCCCTCAATACTCATCGCAAAATCTTCATTTATATAAGTTTTACCTTGCAAGGCAGCGCGATAAATTTCTTTTCGTTCTTCAGGAATGTTTGGTGATATAACAAAAAGATTCTTTCCGATTATATCAGTCTCATTCATTTTGAATTCATCTTTCCATCTACTGCTTACAGAAATATAATTAAGATCTATATCAAACATCGCCACGGCAACTGGAACATAAGTTACAAACGATTGCATCATTGCTTCTTTTTTAGCAACATCAAGGAACATATTTTTGAATACATCAATATCCTGAATTATCCCATAAACCCTGTTGCAACTGCCATTTTCAAATTCCGGAATTCCTTTTACCCTTACCCAGATCGTAACACCATCATTACGCACTAGCTGAAATTCATCATCATACGGAACTCCTTCTGTCACCGCTCTGTTGAATAAAAATTTAACTCTTTCTCTACTATCTTCTTTGTAAAAACCGATAGCATTTTCTAAATTAGGCTGAAAATCATTACTTATCTTATGAATTTCTTTGGTACTTTGAGACCAAAATACGGTGTCTTTTTTCAAATTTACTTCCCAACCACCAACTTGAGCTACAGAACTTGTCTGCTCCAGCATTTTTTTGGTATGAATCAGATCTTTCTCTAAAGTCATTCTTTCGGTGACGTTCAATGCTGTGCTTATTATATAAGGTTTCCCTTCTTTATCTATCTCAACAAGATTGTGGTACATCCAAATCTGCTCTACCCCATTCTTTGCCTTGAGAATCATAGTTCCGAAATCCTCTTTGTTTTTATTAATCCTATCAAGATACTGGTATAAAGAAGACCAATTATGCTCAGAAACAAGGTCTCTAAGGTTTAATTTTTTTACCTCATCCATAGAATAATGAAGCGTTTCTCTACCTTTTTCGTTAACAGCGATAATGTTGCCCTCCATGTCATGCATACTCATCAAACCGATGGCATTTTCAAAGAAACTCCTGAAACGTCTCTCTGAGCTTTCCAACTGACGTTTTTCTTCAGTCTGCGCAGTAATGTTGATTCCGAAGCAAAAAATTTCAGAAAGTTCCTGATTTGGCTTCAAAACCCATTCTACAATCACGGAACTTCCATCTTTAACTATGGTAGAAGTAGTAAAAGATACTTCCTGATAACTCTTCGTAAGATTTTTAAGCTTTGAAAGTTCCTTATTGCCTTCATCGAAAACCTCATTGAAATGAAGCCCAATCATTTCTGTTTTCTTCAATGAAAACACTTTTTCTACTACTGGATTGAAATCTTTAAACTTTAATTCACCATCTAAAACACAGATCAGATTATTGGATATATTGAAGAGTTGTTGAAAATATTCTGCATAAATTGTCTTTCTCTTTACCATTAGAAGGTTAGAAATAACATCTGAAAGTTTTTTGAGTGCTGTAATCTGTCTATCTGTTATAATTCGGGGTTTATAATCAATCACACAGATTGTTCCTAATGTAAAACCTTCGTCATCAATAAATGGTATGCCTACATAAAATCGTATCCCTCCTTCCAAAATTAGTGGATTGTTCCGGGATCTGTCATCCAAAAGCGTATCATTGATAATCACAACTTCTCCGCTTGCTATCGAATATTGGCAAACCGTATTCTCGCGATGTACAGAATCGATCTCAAGACCTATACAGCTTTGGATGGTTTGAGTTTCACTTTCCATAATTGCAATTAAAGAAGCAGGACAATCGGCAATGAGACATGCAGTCTCTGCAAAAACATCAAATTGAGGGTCTTTGCCTAAGTTCAGCAGATCAAAAAATTCTAATTTTTTCAATCTTCCTAACTCATTATCAGGAATGATATTTTTCATAATATTAATCGCTAAATTATTTAAAAATTAATAAATATCATTATAATATTTATATAAATAACCTTTTATAAAAGTTTGAATTATAAATACAACAATCCCTAATTATTCAAAAAGCATTATTACAAATTTATTAATCTATATACGTAAATATTATATAAAAATTCATGGAAATATCTCTATTACATATGCCATATTAAACAAAATGTGATGATAAAAAAAATCTATCTTTCAATAAAATTGTTCGATAAAAATAAGCTTTGTAATTCTTATTTAATTTGACTCAATCGAACTAAATCATCTATAAAAGTGTTTGAAGAAATGATCGTCTTGATTTAAGGAGACAACTATTTGATAGTTGTCTCTCTTTTCATAGCCATAACAAAGTACTTATCAAACTGTTACAGTATAACATTTTACGGTTTGAATTTTTCACTTGAAATCTTTATACTATCTAATATATATAGCCTAAAAGGGTCTCACAATTATAATCATCAATAACGTTGAACGTTTGACATCTTTGGGAATTATATAAGAAATCACTCATAAAATCCATAATCCCAACCGCGCTGTACTTTTCAGGAACTTCAAGATTTTTACGCTCTCTGGTAGCAAGTCTCCTTTTACATTTTCACAAAAGATTTAATCATAGCATCTTGTAAATACAGTATACTTTCTTATGAACCCAGCTATATCACTCATTCCTAAGACTGTGATACATCTTTTTGAATCTTCGTATCGTCTTTTTGAATGATAGTAATAACTGCATCTTTCCAAGCTTACACATTGACACCCTTGTAAGATATTTAAGGAATATTCCCGAACAATGTACTCTACAGCCTTACGCTTTTGGACAGGCTTTACCACTTTTTTGAGAGCACATTTTTCAATGCTTCATGCTCTAGACTCAGGTTGGCAAACATCTTTTATAAACGATTATTTTCCAGCTATGACTCTTTGCATTTTGCCAATTCATTGGTGGTGCTGATGCTGCTGAAACATCTTTTCCAGTCATGTAAATTCTGATAATGAAAGCCGTACTTCCTAGACATTTCCTTTGCTAACTGACCTGATTAATACTCTTTTAAAATTGCCAAATGTATCCTAACAAAGGTAACAACTCCAATTTTAAATTTTTCAAGTATTTAAGACATAAAAATTATTTTAAGTTCAATTTTGAATTTAAGCATTTAATAATCTGAGCAATACAATCGATAGGTATGTAATGGGTATTTGAAATTTATGTTGTTCCACAATATTTTTATTGATTTGCATTCAAATTATCTGAGATAGATTTACTCTTCGGACATAAGCTCGCATCAAAACTCTGAAAAGCCATTTCATTAAATTTTAATGTGCTTCAAAAAAATTACTGTGACGTTAGCTATCTCTTTAATTAAGATTTTTCTAAAAAAAAGCAATAAATAAACACAAATATGAAAATTTTTAAGAACTACTTTCTTCTATTTACTTTGCTATGTGCAGGTATTTTGCACTCGCAATGTACAGTAAATGCAGGGGGGAATACTACAATCTGTGGAACATCATATACCTTATCAGGAAGTGCAGGGAACTCTACCACAGGAAATCCCATCTGGTCACTGGTTTCTAAACCGCCGGGAGCAACGGATCCCATTATTTCAAACACTAATATTCTAAATCCTGTAGTTACAGGAATGTCCTCTTATGGAAATTATACATTTCAACTTTATAAAAGTTGCCCATCAGGAAATACAACTTCATTAATAACAATCACTTCCCCTGGTGATATTTCTGGTTTTACGGCAGGTCCAGATATTACTAATATAAATGCAACGTTAGGATCTGCATCTTTAAACGGAGTGATTCCGGATGGCTATACCGGACAATGGAGTGCATATAATATATACACTTGGGAAAGAAGTAGTATAAAAACAAATATCAACTCTCAATTTAGCTCTGTTACCAGTGCTAATACTACATTTAGTCTTATCAATAAAACCAATCATAATGCAGACCCTGCATATGTGGTGACCCTTAGAATAACTTCTACCCTCAATCCGAATTGTTGGTACGAAGATTCTGCCATCATCCGTTTTGTGCCCAATCCTCAAATACAACCTGTTACAAACACCTCTAGATGCGCAGCCAATAATCTGGATTATTCTATACTATTACAAACTAATACTCCATTCTTTTCGACACTTACACCCGGTTCGTCGGGAAACACTTCATATGGAACAACTGTTACTATGAATATACTTAGTACGCCATCACCAAGTGCAACTATAACATTTGTAAGTTTGTCTGATTCTAGAGTCTACTTAAAAGACATCAATATTGTAGGAGCATATATTTTTACGCTTACAATTACCAATACATCTGGAAGTTATACTAGCCCCCAACTCACGTACGTACATCTTGGAATGTCACCATCTGCAGTTAATTTCTTAAATCCTTCATATCCCAACCAAATGATGGTTTATAACAGTAGCGGTAGTGGTGGCGAGGTTCATTGTGATTTAGCAGGTAAGCTAACACCAGTTACTTTTGGTTTTACACTTAATCCAGCAGACCCTGTGAGTCTTGTCACTACAATTACCCAGGATGGTATTATACCTCCAGGTGGATCTCCTACCATTTTAATATCGGGAGCAAATACATCTTCAAGAAGTGTAACGTTAACACCTCCACTTTCTGGATGGAGCATAGGAACCTATAGGTATAGAGTTACCCAAAGTTCATTAGGAGGCTGTACTACTACACAACTATATTACGTGCATATTTCTGACAAAGTAAGACAAAAGGTAACTGTAGATGATGTATATGTTTGTAATCAGGGAAATGGTATTACTACAGCAACAGTTACACTTCCGGCAGTTTACAAAGGAGTTATAAATAGTAGTTATCTTCAAGATTATATTGCATTCTATAATTTCACTCTAATATCAAAACCCGTTGGTTCCGCAACTCCAACTTATGAACCTTACACTAACAGAACTATTTCGAATACTTCTACGGTTATTGGTAATTTAGATAAACCCGGTGAATATGTTTTTAAGGTAAATCCTGTGGTTAACACCCCACCAATAGATATTAATTTCTTAAATAAGGAATACGCTTGTGCGGGAACATCCATGGAAGACACTTTTTCAATCTTTATATCTACACAAATTAATTCCAATGCAGGAAATGAGCAAATTATTTCATGTGTTACAAGTACAATACTCAATGGAAATGACCCTGGTACAGGAAACACTGGTAAATGGTTACTGGTATCTGCTCCTTCAGCCGCAACCCCTATTATCTTGACACCATCTAACAGCATTAGCACCGTAACAGGTCTTAGCGTAGTTGGAGTTTACAAATTTGAATGGACAATTCTATCAGGATCTTTGGGATCTTGTATAAGCAAAAGTGAAGTAACCGTGAATGTTAGCACATGTACAGCATGCTACAAACCTGCAGCAACTGGAACAACGGTGCAGTCTAAACATGGCATCACTTCTCTTGGAAGAGCTGGTGCAGAAAACGGAAACTGGCCAATGGTAAGAAATAACGCTTGGACTGTTCTAGAATCTAAAACCAAAGGATTTGTAATCAACAGAATTTCTACCACAGCAGCAATAGTAGCCTTATCAGATCCTGTAGAAGGAATGATGGTTTATGATGAACAAGCAGATTGTCTTAAAATCAATACTGATGGAACTTCTGGCGGCTGGAAATGTTTCAATACCCAAACCTGCCCATAAATATTTTAACGCTGTTAAGGTCTTAAACCTTAACAGCACTTTTTAAACAATTAAAAAAAACGAAATGCACAAATTAATTATATCGGCTTTTATCCTTTTGTCAACACTCGCCTATGCGCAAGTGGCAATAGGAAAAACAAGTGTTACAAACGCAACAGTCTCTTTAGAATTTGGAGTTAGTGATGTTACCAATGGTTACAAAGGAATCCTGCTTCCTTGGGTTTCTACCGTTGCCGGAGCTCCAAATGCAACCTACACCGGTCTCACAAATCCTGTAGATGGAACCATCATTTTTGATATATCCGATAAAAAAGTAAAATACAGAAAAGCAGGAGCATGGTCTGATCTTTCTAAAAATGAGATCACTACAGTAAATGGCATTGCCAATTATGACACCACAGGAATTATAAATACCACTTTGCAAGATAATTTAACAGAAAATTCCACTGCGAAAGTGATGATAGGAGGAAATCCATCTACGGATGCCACTACAGGGATTTTGGTATTGGCCGATACCAACAAGGCAATGATCCTACCAAAAATGGCTTCCCCACACCTTAATATTCAAAATCCACCAGCAGGAATGATGGCTTATGATACATTTGCTAAACAATTAGCCGTATTCAATGGTAAAGTGTGGAGTTTCTGGAAGCCGTAAAATAAATTCTAATAGATAATTTGTCGACAACTATTTTACTAGAAATTTAGCAAGCGAAGGCATATTCAATATTTATGTGCGGCATTTACCAATTAAAATCTGTGGTAGTAAAATTTTAGAAATATACTATGCGTAATATATTAATTAATAAAATATTCCAGGATATAATTTTAATATATATATTCAAACATTTACGTGTCATTTGATTAGCAAAATAAACACATTAATAAAATGCAATCTAAAATAAAAAAACAACAATAATATAACTGAAACATTATCTATATTATATCATATTTAATCTATATTTTTAACAAAATTAAAGTTATTAGACATAAAATGATTTTCTTCAAAAAAAATTCATCAACCATTATAAATTCATTAATTAACTCAGGATGTTAAATTTAAAAAATTTATGTTTTTTTATTATTATCACAACATTTCATGTAAACATGCTTACAGCTCAAAATTTAGCTCCAAAAGTAATTGACTCTTTGTCAAAGGTGTCGTGGGGAGAAGTAAAAAATAATAATTATGTGGCATTTATTAAGACACAAAAATATTTATTGAAAGAATCGCAGAAGATAAATTATTCCAAAGGCATTTCTAAAGCTTATTTTAATATTGGCATTTCAAATAAAATGGTTGGTGATTTCAGCGAAGCAATTAAAGCATTTAATAATTTTAAAAAATGTCAATATTCAAAAGTAAGATATGATATGCTTGCAGAAGCAGAACGACACATTGGAGACTGCTATTATCAACAAAATTTATTTGAAAATGCTATTGACAAGTTCAGATCAGCTATACGCATTGGCAAAAATTCAAAAAAAATGGAAAATGTGATTAATGCTATTAATTATAATAATATTGCTGGAGCAATAGATGGAAAATCTGGTGATAAGGACTCCGTTTATCATTACATAACCAAAGCATATTACTATATAAATCTTGCAAAAGATCAAATTCCAGATTCTGATAAATATACTTTAAAATCTTCAATAGCAATAAATTTAGGAGACATATGGAATGAGAGAAAGAATCAAGATTCTGCTGCTTACTATTATACTAAAGCCCTTGATTACAATAAAATTAATGACAATGTAGGTACAACGATGATCATCAACCACCACATTGGAAATTTTTACCTGAATAATAAAAAATACAAGATTGCCGAAGAAAAATTTTTAGTGTCCATCAAACTTTCCAGTGAATCAAAAAATATATATGTCCTCAGAGACAACTATAAAAGTATTTTACAGTTGTACAAAGAGACTGAGAATAAAAAAGAATACCAAAAATATTCCGAACTTTATATAAAAGTCAATGATATTATTACATTACTAGAAATTAAAAGTAAAAAGGCATCCGTCGATAATATCATACAAGACAAAAACGAAATTTTCCAGCAGAAAACCACCAAATTATACTTGATAATAGGTAGTATTTTGCTTTTAATAATTTTAATTGCTTTGTACGTCAACTATTTTCACACTAAAGTAAAAAATGGTCAAAACGACATCATTAATTCTTCTAAAATTCAGCTAGAAAATAAGCGAGCAATTATTGAAGAAAAAGAACAGGAGACAGAAAGATTAAAGTCAATGCTGAACGTTGCTTTTGATGATGTAATAAATCTAGCAAAGGAAAATAGTGCCCACTTTTTCACCCGCTTCCAAGAAGTTTATCCCGCTTTTTGTGAAAATCTTTTACAGATAAATCCAAATTTGGTATCAAGTGAATTAAAGTTCTGCGCTTATATATTTCTCAATTTTTCAACCAAAGATATTGCCCTATATACTTTTACATCACCGAAAACTGTTCAAAACAGAAAAAATAGTATAAGGAAGAAACTCAATATTTTATCTAACGAAGATATATACAAATGGATCAAAAATGTATAAAACGAACTAAATATCATATTATAATTTCTAGTCTTTAGTTATGTAATTATAATATTAAATAAATTGCTTACCAAGATTATATTTTTTTAACAAATGTTGTCTATAGATAGCATACAAAGTCAAATCTGAATTAAACTGACTACTGAATGAGTCTCCTTTGATGTAGATAATATTTAATCCAAAGATGGATTAAGCCGCTTGATGAAAGTAGCTCTTTCTTTGCCAAACAAAGAGTCGGAAGTATCTGTATTGGATATTTTTTTATAATCTAAACCTAATTTCAATTGCTCGCCGAAAATATATTCCATAAATTTAAGTGAGAATGAAATTTGTTTTCTAAAGCTTAAGAATTTATATTCTCTTCGATTGTTTAAAACAATTCTAAAGTGTAGGTTCTTATTACATTAGAGAAGTAATAAAGTTAAAAATATTGTGCTAAAAAGTTCAATTTATTTTTTTCAAACAACGGAAATAAATTGAAAACTTACTATTCCAATGCCGATTGCTATAAGTTTTGAAAATTAAATTGCATTAAACACAAACTAAAAGAATTTATTTGATAAAATTGGTCAAAACTTTGAATGGCATCTGTCTGGTAAGAACCTTATGATCAAATTAAATCTTATCAAAATTTTACTCAATTATATCTAACACATAAGATGGTGATAGCTCTTTTGCCAAGATTGTCACTATACAAATTTATCTCTACGCCTGATTCTTCAATATTTTGGACAAAGAAGTATATGAAAAATCAATAGGGTATAAAAATGATATTCCAAAATAATAATTATGGGATATCCGGCTTTGATAAATCCATTCATATTTACAATTTATTGAATACAAGTAAATAAAACACACCAATCATATTAAACATCTAAATAATAATTCATAAGTTGATGAAAAATCCTTATTTTAGTAATAACTAAAACTAAAACCAAATGGGGACTTTCAAAATTTTCATAGTTGACGATGACCCTTTTTTCGGAGAAATGCTGAAATACCATCTCCAGTTAAATCCCGACTATGAAATCCATCTTTATATGACTGCAAAGGAATGCCTTTCGGGCCTTTTTCTTAATCCTGATATCATTTGTATTGATTTTGGACTCCCGGATATTCAAGGGGATGAACTTTTTAAACAGATCAAACATCTGTATCCTGATCTTCCCATCATTGTTATCAGCGGACAGGAAAACATAGAGGTGGCAATCAATTTTCTCAAACAGGGAGCAAAAGATTATATCGTAAAAAATGAGCATACAAAAGAACTCCTGTGGAGCTCTATTATAAGGCTGAAAGAAAATATCTCGCTGAAACAAGAGGTGGAAGACCTTAAAGATGAACTTGAAAAAAAATACACTTTTGAGAGCACTATCATTGGACAAAGCGAATCTATAAAGGGTATATTTTCAAAGATAAACAAAGCTTTAAAATCTAGTATCAATGTTTCAATTACCGGAGAAACGGGTACAGGAAAAGAAGTGGTGGCGAAAGCCATTCATTATAATTCACCTAGAAAGAACAAGCCTTTTGTAGCGGTAAACATGGCTGCTATTCCTAAAGAACTTGTAGAAAGCGAATTTTTCGGTCATGAAAAAGGGGCATTTACAGGAGCTGCGGAAAGAGCTTCCGGAAAGTTTGAACAGGCTAATGGAGGAACCATTTTTTTGGATGAGATCGCAGAGCTTGATCTCAATATCCAAAGTAAACTGCTCCGCGCTCTACAGGAAAGAGAAATTACAAGAGTAGGGGGAAATCAGAAAATAAAACTGGATGTAAGAGTAATTACAGCAACCCACAAAAATCTCGCCCACGAAGTAAAAAAAGGCAATTTCCGGGAGGATTTGTATTACAGAATTATAGGCTTACCTATTGAAATCCCTCCCTTACGGGAAAGAGAACAGGATACTTTAATTCTTGCGAGACACTTTATAGAGCTATTTTCAAAGGAAAATAAAATCAAACCTTTAGGATTATCTGCTGATGCTAAAAAAAAGCTTCTTGCCTATAGTTTTCCCGGAAATGTAAGAGAATTGAAATCTATCATTGATCTGGCCTGTGTAATGTCTGACCATCCTGAAATAACGGCAGATGACATTAGTTTTTATACCCTTGAAAAAGATTCAGAGTCTTTTCTCGACGGGCAAAAAACATTGAAACAATATACTACAGATATCATTTTACACTTCCTGAAAAAAAACAATAATGATGTGATTAAAACATCAAAGGCTTTGGATATAGGCAAATCAACAATTTATAATCTTATTAACAATGTTGAAATAAAAAAATACTAGATGAAAGTTGCCAAATTACTTTTTATAAACGGAGAATGCAGACATGAAAGGAATGATGAAAATCTTGACTATCAAAAAGCTCAACTGGTAATAGGATACGGAGCAAGACACCTTATTGAAAGCAATGATTTTTATTTTCAGCTAAAGGAAAAGTTTCCCTATGCAGAGATTGCCTTATCATCATCGTCCGGAGAAATTTTCTGTAATGAAGTATATGATAATACAGTAACTGTTACTATTATCAGTTTCTTAACATCTCATATTAAAACTTCACAGATTAATATAGAAGACTTTCCGAACAGCTACGAAGCTGGAAGAACCCTTATGGAAAAGCTTCCTAAAGAAAACCTTAAATGGGTATTTGTTTTATCAGATGGCAGTCGCGTCAATGGCAGTCAGCTGGTGCAGGGACTGAACGCCGGACGCCCTGATCGTGTATTAATTTCAGGAGGATTAGCCGGTGATGGGGACAAATTTGAAAAAACAGCAGTTGGCCTAAACCAGGTCCCTTCATCTAATCAGATTGTAGCAATTGGTTTTTATGGAGAAAATCTGGAGTTATCTCATGCATCATACGGAGGGTGGGAAAGCTTCGGGTTGGAAAGAACAGTTACCCGTTCTCATCATAACATTCTATATGAAATCGATAATAAAAATGCCCTTGATCTTTATAAGAAATATCTTGGAAAATATACAGAAGAACTCCCGGGTTCAGCACTTCTTTTCCCTCTTTCGCTTCAATCTGACAATACCTCCTCTCCGGTTGTACGTACTATCCTTTCTATTAATGAGAAAGATAATATGATGGTCTTTGCAGGCGACCTTCCAGAAGAAAGTAAAGTAAGATTTATGAAGGCCAACATGGACCGGTTGATTGGTGCGGCCAATGATGCGGCTAGTGAATGCCTTAAAATAAGTCATAATAAACCTAAAATGGCAATTATTGTAAGCTGTGTCGGAAGAAAATTAGTTTTAGGAGACAGGACTGCTGAAGAAGTGGAAATGGTGAGAGATGTTTTTGGCCCTGACACCCTCATTACAGGTTTCTATTCATATGGAGAGATATCCCCTCTGGAGCCCTTTGATGATTGTGCCTTACACAACCAGACTATTACCATTACCACCGTTAACGAAACTGAATAAAAATGGAACCTGAATTTCACAACCTTTTAAAAAGACAGATCAACAAGTATCTTACAGAGGACTGTAAGTCTCAGCCGCAGTTCAAAAATTTCATTAATGCTGTTAATCAGTCTTATCAATCTTTTGAAAGAGATAAAGAACTCATGGATCATGCTTTTAAACAAAGTGAGGAAGAGTATCGGGAAATCTACATCAACCTTAAAAATGAGAACATTTTAAAGCAAAAGTTGATCTCCAATCTTTATGAGTCCATCAAAATTCTTGATCCTAAGATTGAACATCAGGATTCGGAAGACCTGACTGAGTTGTCCTCCTATGTATCTGAACAGCTAAAAAAAAGAATCTTCCTGGAGAAACAGCTTAATCAGCAACTCCAATTTCAGAACCTGTTAATGGATATATCTTCTGAGTATATTAATATTCCTTTTAAAAAGGTGCCACAAAGTGTCCAGAAATCACTTCAGGAAATGTCCGAATTTGTGAAGGCAGACAGAGCTTATATTTTCAGTTATGATTTTGCAAATAACACCTGTTCAAACATGTATGAGTATTGCAATGAAGGAATCAGTACTCAAATAGACAATCTTCAGAACGTACCTCTTGGCATCATCAGTGAATGGGTGGAAGCCAACCAAAAAGGGGAAAGTATTTATTATCCCGATGTTCAGGAATTGCCGGAAAGCAATCTAAAAGACCTCTTAAAGGAGCAGGACATCAAAAGCCTACTTGTAATCCCTGCCATGTTACAAAATGAATGCCTGGGCTTTATAGGTTTTGATTTTGTCAGGAATTATCATACAGTATCACATACCGAGAAAAATCTCCTTACCATATTTACTCAGGTTCTTGTGAACGTAAGGGAGCGCATCATTCTTGAAAGAGACCTTTCCAGAACAGTGGAAATTCTGAAAAAGCTATTGGCGAATCTCCAGTCCGGAATCTTAATGGAAGACGAAAAGAGACAAATAATCTTTACCAATGATTTGTTTTGCAAAATGTTTAATATACCTATTTCCGCCGATGACATGATTGGAATAGATTGTACAAATTCTGCGGAAGAGTCTAAAGCTTTGTTTAAGAATGAAGATTATTTTGTCAAGAGAATTAATGAAATACTTAGGGAAAAGAAAATCGTAACCAATGAACTTCTGGAAACCCGGAATGGGAAGTTTTTAGAGAGACATTATATTCCTATCTTCATTAAGGATCATTACAAAGGACATCTCTGGAAGTATAATGATGTAACGGAACGGGTTGTTACCCAAAACCTCCTAAGACAAAGTGAAGAACGCAACAGAATGATCATGGATTCTGCCATGAGTGCCATCATCATTACCAACCACAAGGGGCAAATCACTTTTTGGAATAAAAGTGCGTCTTCTACTTTCGGTTGGACAAAAGAAGAAGTAGAAGGTAAAAAAATTCTTGAAAAAATTATTCCGAAAGCAGATAAAACGCTCCACACATCAATGCTGAATAAACAGCTGGAACGAAACATTATCAAAAAAAACGGCGAAGAACTTACAGTAGAAATATCAGTTATTGCTGTAGAACAGGATGATAACAAATATTTCTGCTACTTCATCAAAGATATTTCTGAAAGAAAAAGAGCTGAAGATCGCATCAAGAGACAAGAGGAAAAATACCGGAACATCATTGCCAATATGAATTTGGGATTGCTGGAGGTAGACAACAACGAAACCATCCGCTATGCCAATCAAAGTTTTTGTGATGTATCTGGCTATGATCCGGATGAGTTAATTGGCAAAAGTCCTTCACAGCTATTTGTATACGGAGACAATAATCTTGAGTTTGTAAAAGAGCAGATCCTATTAAGAAAAAAAGGAGTTTCAAGCGTATATCAGCTTCCTGTAAAAAATAAGAGAGGAGAAATTAGATGGTGGGCAATAAGCGGAGCGCCCAATTATGATGATAACGGTAATCAACTTGGTTCAATAGGAATCCACCTTGATGTTACAGACCAAAAAAAACTGGAAGAAGAACTAAAACAGGAAAAAGCTAAAGCATTGGAGGCATCCAAAGCCAAGGAAGTCTTCCTCGCCAATATGAGCCATGAAATAAGAACACCTCTTAATGCTATTATAGGTTTTCTACGAGAGTTGCAAAGAATAAGACTTAATGCCACCCAAAAACAGTTTGTAGAAAACAGCTATAATGCTTCGCAACATTTGTTATCGATTATTAACAATATTCTTGACATTTCCAAAATCGAATCCGGCGAAATGTCTCTGGAAAGCAAAAGTTTTTCATTGCAAGAAAGTATCGAAAATGTTATTACCATTCTACAACCTAAAGCAAAACAAAAAAAATTACAACTATACGCTGTTTTTTCAAAGTCCCTCACCCCTGCTCAAAAAGGAGATTCTTTAAAGATAGAACAGATTCTGTATAATATTATGGGCAATTCATTAAAATTTACTGATAAAGGTGAAATAAAGGTGGATTGTACTGTTCTTAAAGACTTTTCCCGTTATCAGACAATCTCTATCTGCATTTCTGATACCGGAATCGGAATGAGTGAAGAGTATATAAACAATATCTTTAAAAAATTCAATCAGGAAGACAGCTCTATTTCCAGGAAATATGGCGGTACAGGTCTTGGAATGACAATTACCAAAGAGCTGGTCTCATTAATGAAAGGAAAGATTGAAGTAAATAGTGAGAAAAATAAAGGAACTGCTATAACCATCACTTTCAATGTTGAAAAAGGAAATGAAGAATCACCTTCAAAATCTTCCCAAAAGAAACAGAAAATTTCTATTCAGGGAGTTCATGTATTGCTAGTTGAAGATAATGAACTGAACCAGCTGATTGCTGAAAATTCTCTGAAACATTTCAAATGCAGCGTTACAAAAGCGGACAATGGCAGAATGGCAGTAGATCTCTTAAGGAAAGAAAAGTTTGATATTATTCTGATGGATATCCAGATGCCTGAAATGGATGGTATAGAAGCCACCAAAGTATTACGGGAAGAACTTGGAATCGAAACACCCATTATCGCCCTTACCGCAAACGCTTTCAAAACCGAGATAGACAACTGTATCAGTGCAGGAATGGATGACTATATTACCAAACCGTTTATTGAAGAGAACCTGCTTAATATTATTCACAAATACACCAAAATTCAAAGAAGAACCAACACAACGATATTCAATATGAGCAAAACACTTTATGATCTTAAAAATATACAGATCCTCAGCAGAGGAGATGAGGATTTTATTCAGAAAATGCTTTCCATATTCATTTTGCAGACCCAGGAAACAATTCCTTTGGTAGAAAAAGCATTTGAAGAGAAAGACTATGCAGAAATAGCAAGGCTTATCCATAAGATCAAGCCCAGTATAGAAGGCATAGGTATATATTCCATTAAGGAAGAAGTAAAGCAGCTGGAAGTATCAGCAAAAGAACAGCATACAGATCTTGCTGAACTGTATGTCCTATTTGAAAACATAAAAAAGATTCTTATTACCGTAATAATCCAACTGAAGGAGGAGATTAAATAATGAGAAACCATCCAAAATCAAGACTCAATTCCATATTTTGGAAAAAGACAAATGTATAAATTGCTGATTTTTAAATAATTAAATACAGGCACAATAATAGACTTATTATTTTCAAATTAAAAAAGATGGAAACAAATAGTCAAAATTTAAAGTTCTTTATTGTAGATGATGACAGATTCTGTGCAAGTGTATATGAGCAGTATTTGAAAAATCATCATTATGAAGACATTATTTGCTTCAGCAGTGGCGAAGAATGTCTTGATGAGCTTCATCAGAAACCAGATGTTATTTTTCTGGATCATAACATGGAAGACCTGAATGGCTTTGAGGTCTTAAAGAAAATCAAACGTTTTGATCCCAACATTTATGTGATCATGGTCTCTGCACAGGAAAACATCGATACTGCTGTAAATGCACTTAAATACGGAGCATTTGACTATCTGGTAAAAGATGCGAATGTCTGCGAAAAAATGACAGAAACTATAGACAAGATCTTGAAAATAAGAGAAGAAATGTCTCAAAACAAATTAAAAGGTTTCCGCAAATTCTTTTCAATTTTATTTTAAAAAAATTATGGTAAAAAAATTCATCATATCATCCATTTTCATGCTGTTGCTTTTTTCCTGTAAAACATATAATGTGCTGGAAGAAGAGCAGCCATCACGAACTATGCAGGATTTTAGTTTCGACCCGAATTACGAATACAGAATCCGCAAAGACGACAAAATAACACTTTCAGTTTGGGGACAGGACGACCTGAGTGTGGGATCCGTATATGGAATCTATAACTCTAACGAGGTCTATGGAAAATGGCTTTTGGTGGATATTAACGGAAATATTGAAATTCCAAAATTAGGAACAACTTCTGTGATTGGCAAATCTTTGCCTGAACTGAAGGAAGACATAAAAACCAAGCTTAAAAAATGGCTTGTGAATCCGATTGTTGATGTGAAAGTTCTTAACAAAGAAATTGCCGTGATGGGTGAAGTACGAAATCCCGCAGTGATTCAGGTCGATAAGGATCAGAATACATTACTTGAGCTTATCTCAAAAACAGGAGGTTTTGAAATGTACGCCAACTTAAAATCGGTGAAAATTTTAAGACAGGAAGGCGAAAACGTAAGGGTTACCAACATAGACCTTACCAAAATGAAAGATGTTCCTAATCAAAATATTATGCTCCATCCGGGAGACTATGTTATTGTACCTTCTAAGAAGAGCAAGGACTTTGATAAAAGAGTCTCTACTATTATTCCTTTTACAACAGTTACCTCCGCAGCAGCAATACTCATTGGGCTTCTATAAAAAACGATCATGAATAACGAAAATGTCCGGTTTCTGAAACCTTTGCTAAGAGGTTTGCCCATTGTCATCCTGGCAATGGCAATTTCTGTATTGGCGGCCAAAAAGTACCTCAACTATGTAACACTGATGTACGAAAGTACAGCAAAACTAAAACTTGCCGATACCCAGCAAGGCGTTCCCAGTGCCAATCTTTTTAAAGATTTCGATGTGTTTGCCTCTGCCAACAAAATCAGTACAGAGATCGAGGTTTTGAAATCGACCTCACTGATAGAGAAAACACTTTCGAAGCTCCCTTTATCTACAGAAATCTACAGAAAGGGAAAGGTTCAGTCGGTTGAGCTTTTTAATGATTCGCCTATTAAAGTAGCCGCGACCTTCAGTGATGATAAAAATAATGATAAAAAATTCCTGTTAAACGTTCTATCCAAACAAACCTACTCTATTACCGTTCCCGGTACTATCACACCGAAAAAGGGAAATTTCGGAACTCCGGTTCATATAGCTAATGGGCAAATACTCATCAGCCTTAATGAAAATTACATCCATTCCAGACCAGATGTTAAAATCATCGATCAATATGAAATTGAATTTTTAAGCAGAGAAAAACTTCTGGACAACATCAATAAAAACCTAGATATTGTTTCTGTGGACAAAGACGTTCCGGTAATCAGAATCAATTATAAAAGCAATGTACCCGAAAAAGCGGCATTGATCGTCAATACCCTTGCCGAAACCTATATTCAGGATTACATTGAAAATAAATACCGTGCCGCCAATACTACTGTAGATTTCCTTAACGGAGAGATCGGGCAGGCCAACCATAAACTTTCTGATGTAGAGAATCAGATTGAAAACTACAAAAACAAAGAACATATCATCAATATTCCGCAGGAGACCGAAACGGATCTAAGGAAAATATCCCAGCTCAAAATCCAGAAAAGCAATCTGAAAATGAGCCTGGATGCGATAAAGGATCTTAACGGATATATTACGCAGGGTAAAGACAATTATCTGGATCTTGCCACCAATTTTGAGGCCTTTAACGACCTTCTTTCCACGGAAATGATGAAAAATATAAAGCAATTACAGGCAGAAAAAAAAGATCTTCTTCTCACCTACACCCCTGAACATGAAAAGGTAAAAATAATAGATACTAAAATCAAAGATCTTACGGACTACCAAACCGAAAGCATTAGGAATACACAAAAAAATCTACAAATCAAATACAATGATATCGATCAGGATATCCGCATCGCTGAACAGTCTTTTGTAGGCTTACCGGAAAAAGAAAAACTCCTCAACATCATGAACAGAGAGTTTAATCTGTATGAAAAAAATTATAATTTTCTTAATGAAAAGAGAATAGATGCTGAAATTGCCAAAGCAGCGAAAATTTCATTTCACAAAATTATTACCAGAGGAGAGATTTCTACCCATCCTGTATCTCCCATGCGTTCCATCATTATCATTGTGGCTGCTATGATGAGCATGATCGGTTCTATTGCTCTTATCTATGCCATCCATTTTGCCAAAGCAAAAGTAAATGATGTCTATACGATCGAGAAAAACAGTTCCATCCCCATCGCTTTCACAACACCATTTATTAAAAAAAGAGAAAGAATACCTTATTATTTTCTTGAGAACATTCTTGAAATGGAACTTAAAGGCATCATCGCAGAAAAAAATATCATCTGTATCACTTCCTATGACAATCCCGAACATCATACCTTCCACGTCAAAAACCTCATCAAAGCACTACAGATGCAATCAAAAAAAGTTATGGTGGTGGATGTTTCCAATACCTTGAAAGATATTCAGGCAGAGCATTATATCAATTTTTCCGGGGATGAAAATCTTAAACTTACCTCAACGGATATTCACAACATGATCCGCGAGAAAATAAAAAGTACAGACCTTTGTATTATTAATAATCAAGCCATCAGACAAGGGAAAATGCCGCTTCTTTTTCTGAAAATTGCCGATCAGAATCTTTTCCTTTTAGACAGCCGGAAAACTGCTGCCAAAAGTATTATGAGTGTAGAACTGCTAAAAGATGAATATAAGCTTGATAATCTATGGTTTATCCTTAATAAAGAAGGCTACAATCCGAGTATTCTCACAACCGTAAAAAAATTAATCCAAAAAAAATAAGCGGTGAAAAAGCTGAAAGAAATAGCGTCCAAACAATCATCTCTGGTCTTCACAGATCAGCTGATATTCAGTGGATCCAACTTTCTGCTCACTTTTTTGCTGGCGAGGAAACTTAGTATTTCAGATTTTGGTTTGTTTTCTTCCGTTCTTTTGGTAACCTATCTACTTGTCGGGATCTGCAATGCAGTTATTGTACAGCCGTTTCAGATTTCAGCAGCAAAAGAATTCAGCCGAAAATCACTGGGATTTGTTTTTCAGGCTGCTTTGCTATTGATTTTTGTTTTTGCTTTGCTATTGTTTACAGCCAAGTTTTTGCCTATTTCCGCCATAGAATTTTTTAAGAACAACTTATCAGCGGTTATTCTTTTTACAACTGCCTATATTTTTCAGGATTTTGTCAGAAAGATCTTATTGACGGTTGATCACATTTACCTTGTACTTTTTATTGACAGCATTTTTCTGGCTGTTTTCCCTTTAATCTGGTTTGAACAGAATCTCAATGTATTTAAAAGCCTGTATATCATAGGTATTATTAATTTTATAGCATCCATTCCGGGAGTCATCTACTTCATAAGAAATTCAGACTTTAGCTTCAAAAACAGTTCACTCTTCCGCTATCATTTTATGGAAGGGAAATGGCTCCTGAGCGCCTCTGTTGTACAATGGTTTTCAAATAACTTCTTTACTCTGGTCGCAGGTATTTATCTTGGTATTAATGCCTTGGGAGCATTAAGGCTTGTGCAGTCTTTTTTTGGAGTCATCAATATTGTTCTGCAGACTGTTGAAAACTATTACCTCCCGAAAACGGCTCAGCTTCATTATCAGAATAAAGGACAGGAAAAAAAAGAACTTCTAAAAAATATGTCGAAAGGAATGGCAGTACTGGGAATTCTTATTGCCGGCTTCTTTATCTTTTCAGAACCTCTTATTACTTTTCTGGGAGGGCAGAAATATCATCAGTATGGTTTTGTTATCCGGCTAATATCCGTTTTGTATATCGTTATCCTCTACGGCTACCCTACCCGAATTGCCATCAGAATTTTGGAACAAAATAAAGCTTTCTTTATCGGTTATTGTATCTCTTTTGTTTTCTCGCTCCTGAGTTTTCATTTTCTCTTAAAGTATTTTGAACTGTATGGAGCCGTTTCAGGACTTGTGATCAACCAGATTCTAATGATTGTGTACTGGAAGATCCTTCTTAACAAAAAAAATATTTCTGTATGGGCATAGTGCATATTATATTAGGTAAAGCCAATCCCGAAAAAATGAACGGGGTTAATAAAGTTGTGTACAATCTGGCAACTCAGCAGGCAGAAAAATCCGGGAAGGTAGAAGTGTGGGGAATTGCTGAAAATACAGAGGTTAATTATCCTGCAAGAAATTTTAAAACCAAAGTTTTTCAAAAAAGTCAGAACCCTTTTTCTATTCCTCAAGCCCTTACAAAAGAAATTTTGAGTGCAGATCACAACACCATTTTTCATCTTCATGGAGGATGGATTCCCGTATATTACTCTTTAAGTGAATTCCTGAAAAAACATCAACGCAAATTTGTAATTACCCCTCACGGCGCTTACAATACCATTGCCATGAACAAAAACAAATGGGTAAAAAAAATCTATTTAAGGTTTTGTGAAAAGAAGGTAATCGGAAATGCAACCAAAATACACTGCATCGGCGAAAGTGAAATAGAGGGACTCCAATCTATATTTCCGACAGACAAAACCGTTCTTATCACGTATGGATTCGACAAAATAGTCAACAGCTTTCCTGAAAAAGCACACGACAGCACAATCCTGTTCGGTTTTATCGGAAGACTGGATATTTTCACCAAAGGACTGGATATTCTCATGGACAGCTTTTCAGATTTTATCAAAGAAATTCCTGATGCAAAGCTTTGGATCATTGGAGACAGTAATGAAAAGCATCAACTTCAGCAAAAAATAAAAAATCTTCAGCTTGAAAAAAAAGTGGAACTGTTGGGAAGTAAATTCGGAGATGAAAAGAATTCGCTGCTGAATCAGATGGATGTCTTTGTACATCCCTCTAGAAATGAAGGTCTCCCTGTTTCGGTCATAGAAGCCGCCAATTTTGGAAAACCTTGTATCGTAACCCAAAATACCAATATCGGTTATTTAATTGATGAATATGGTGCCGGTATTACCATTCCCTACCCTGATAGGAAATTATTACTCCAGGCTATGCGCGATATGTACGCAATATGGACAGACAAAAACCAATACAACACAGCTTCTCAGAATGCGCTGAAAATGGTTGAAAAAGCATTCGATTGGGAACATATTATCACTGAAATGAATTCCGGACTTTATCATCTATAGAATATGGAAACTTTATCTATATCCCATCAAAAATTTTTAAAAACAATAAACAGCCAGCTTTTTATTGTCCTTTTATTAATGGTTGCCTGCTTTTTTACCTGGAGTGAGAATGTCGCGATTACAAGAGCCATAAAAGTAGTGGGAAGAATGGGCGTTATGTTTTCATCTATACTTATTTATCAAAAAATAATCAGGTATGGCAGCATCAATTCTCTTACCTACAAAAACATCTTCTCCCCTATTCTTTATATGACCTATCTTACGTTGGGGTTTATCTCCTTTTCGTGGAGTACAAATCCGGGCTTTAGTGCCCTACAGTGGTTTATGACTTTTCAGAGCTTTGTTTTTGCCTATTTTTTTGTGAAAAGCCTTAAAATTCTGGATATCTACTTTGAAGGACATACTATCAGGCTCTATCATTTGCTTGGTAATTCTGTTTTTATCCTTCAGTTGGTTTTCGTCATTGGAATGTGGGTGGCTCCAGATGTTTTTTTCCGTCTCACAGATGGCGGTGAGGAAGCAAGACTTGGCGGAACTTTAATGAATCCCAACGAACTGGGAATGTTAGCCGGTGTAGGATGTGCCTGTCTTATTTTTGACCTTTACCGCTTTAAAAATAAAGTATGGACCATCATCAAAATTCTTATCATCATGTATGCTCTGTATATGACAGGGTCCAGATCTTCGCTTATCGGGGTGTTGCTTATTATATTTTTTCATGTGAACCAAACGAAAAGAAAAACCCTTAAATTCGGAATTATGGCCGTCGTAGCTGCGGTAGCACCATTTGCAGTATACAGTATCATTTTGAAAGGAGGAGACCAATCCCGTCTGGAAGAAGTAATGAGTCTTACAGGAAGGCTTCCTTTCTGGAAGGCACTGATAACAGAAGGCTTACCAAGAGAACCGCTTTTAGGCTTCGGTTTTATGCGGATCGATTACAAAGAATTTTTTCAGAGTGCCCATACCTATCCTGGAAAAATGACCCATAATACCTTTATGCAGGTACTGATGAATTTGGGATTCATTGGTTTTACAATTGTTTTATTTCAGGTATTTTTTACCGTGAAATCTATTTTATCCGAACAAAAAGAAATTAAACTCATGCTGATCGGGATTTTGATTCCTGTTGTTATTAATTCTTTTACAGAATTTGGAATCTTTGGTGAGAGTAATTATGGCATCATGTTTTACCAGATTATCATTTTTTCCATTGCCTTTAAAAATAACAATCATCTTACCCGCCCGCAAAAAATCATATTAAGAAAAAAACGGCCGGATCTTGTGGTTTAAAATTCCAGCCCTTGCACTATTTTTCCATTTTTTGGAAAATAAAAATTAAAAAACATCAATAAAATACTGAAATACAAACATTTAAATACTTGGCAAACTATTTACATCCTTATTTACTATACAAGAAATGCCATGAAGAATATATTTAAAAATACAGGATACAGATTGTTTACGAAACAACAGCCAGAAAGTGTGAAAATTTCTTTTTCTTACATCCCCAACCCTGATGGGAGTGTGAGATGGTTTTGGAGCTCAAATTCAAAAAGACCATTATTTTTAAAGTTCTATAATATAGCCACCTTTAAGGCAAAAATGTTCTCATTGTTTGTAAAATTACTATTTGTAATGCATCTACAGAAACTGATTTTCAAGAAAGAAACATTGTACTATATAGCAGGTGAAAAGCCTATTTTCGACATTGAAAGTGATTGGGCAATTTTTACCGGAACTGTAGGTCCTAATAATAAATGTCTTTTATTTTCAGATGGATATTTTTATAAAATTGCAAGTACAGAGCAAGCAAAACAACTCATCCATAATGAATTTCAAAGCCTAAAAATATCCAAAAACAATGCAAAATATATTACCCCATCTTCAAAAATGGTTAATGAATATGTTCTACAGCTTTCAGATATTTCTGCTGGCGGAGAGAGAGTAAATGAATTGACACTTATACACGCAAAGACAATACTAGACATTACAAAAAAGAAAACACAAAGTACAAAAGTAGCAGATTGGAGATATTTTCAGGATCTAAAAACTGATTTTGACAGTCTAAATGATGAGCGGATTCCTAAAAACTTATTACGAAAATTAAAGCTTGTCCTAAGTGGCATCAATGAAAACGAAAAAGTAGATCTTTCTTTTTCTCATGGTGATTTTACTTCCTGGAACTGCTATATAAAAGACCATACACTGGCAATCTATGATTGGGAACTGGCATCCTTTGAAAGACCAAAAGGATTTGATTTTTTTCATTTTATTATCCAAAACGGTATCTTAATTCAGAAAAAATCCTGGAAGAATATTTTTAAAGAGATTAAGGAAAAAAATGCAATAGCCTTCCAGTATGACGATAAAGAACTTGAAAAGTATTTAAAATTTTATCTTCTCATCAACCTATTATCATACCTGAAAATATATTCGGAACAAGAGAAATGGCATGTACAGATTCACTGGCTTTTACAGACCTGGACTGAAGCTTTAAATATTTTTCTTACAGAAAACAATACAGAAAGAGAACTTTTGATCATGGATATTTTTGATCAGCTGTATCATACCCCTTATGCCACTTTAAAATTTCATAACGAAGCTCCTGAAAATCTGAAATTAAATTCTGATATCGATATAATCATATCTTCCCGAAATGCAAAAAAGATGATTGCCTTTTTATCTGCCAACAGTCTCGTACAAAACGTTACAACCGTTAAAAAATCGTTTATGTACTCTGTAAGAATTATCACAAAGCATCATGAAATTCTTAACCTTGACCTCATCTCTCAGTTGAAATGGAAATACCTGCAAATCATGGATACAAATGAAGTTTTGGCAAACAAATTTAAAAACAGTTTTGGAGTCTATAAAGTTTCTGAAAAAGATACAGCCCGGTTTATTCACCTCTTTTATCATCTTAATGAATCGGAAATTCCTGATTCCTATAAAAATTTTATTTCAGAACATGTGGATTCAAAAAAAACAAATGATAAAAAAACAATCATAAAAGTTCTGAAAACAAAAAATGACAACAAAGGTTTCCGATTTCTGAAAAATGTATACCATTTTCTGAAAGATTCTTTCTCAGAAAAAGGCTTTATCATGACATTCAGTGGTGTGGACGGAGCAGGAAAATCCACTGTTATTTCTGAAGTTTCTGAGCTGATAGAAAAACGGTATCGAAGACCTGTAAAAATATTGAGACACAGACCCTCACTTCTTCCTATTCTGAGTGTATGGACCAAAGGTAAAGAAAAAGCCCACCAGGATGCGGTGAGTTCTCTGCCAAGACAAGGGAACAATAAGAGTCCTGTTTCTTCTTTATTCAGATTCGGGTATTATTATACAGATTATATTTTAGGGCAGTTTATTATTTACCTCAAATATGTCCTAAGAGGAAAAATAGTACTATATGACAGATATTACTTCGACTTTATTGCAGATGCTAAACGAAGTAATATCCAACTTCCAAAGGCTGTTACTGAAAGTGGATATCATCTGTTGATGAAGCCGAAATTCAATTTCTTCCTTTATGCGGCTCCCGAAAAAATCCTCAGCAGAAAAAGAGAACTTTCTTATCGTTCTATAGTGGACTTGACCACAGAATACAGCACATTGTTTTCAAAACTGAATAAGAAAGACCAGAATGTAAAATATCTTTCCATTGAAAACAATGATCTTGATACGACTTTGGATACCATAATGAACACCATAATTACTGCAAAATGAAACCAATTGTTGAAAAAATCATAAGACTTAGAAACCCTGATTTTACGATAGATGATTCATTGAACTCCGGAGCTATTCTTCAGCTGATATGGATTCAGCTCTGGAGCATCATCAGGGGATTAAAGGTTATTTTCTTCTTTAAGAATCCAAAAGGAATGCTTTTAGGGAAGAGAGTCAGCTTTTTTAATCCTTCCAAAATGAAATGGGGGAAATTCCTGAGACTGGGAAATGATGTCTATGTTTCTGCATTGTCAAAACAGGGAATAGAATTCGGAAATAATGTTTCTATCGGAGCTTTTAGCAGAATTATTGTTTCCACTTCCTTTAATAATATTGGAGAAAAGATAAAAATAGGAAATAATGTAGGCATCGGAGAATTTGCCTATCTGGGAGGTTCCGGAGGACTGGAAATCGGTGATGAATGCATCGTTGGGCAGTACCTGAGCTGTCATCCCGAGAATCATAATTATGAAGATTTAGATATTGCCATAAGAAATCAGGGGGTTAACAGAAAAGGAATCAAAATCGGGAAAAACTGCTGGATCGGCAGCAAAGTTACCATTTTGGATGGTGTAGAGATTGGTGATGGCTGCATTTTGGCGGCAGGAAGTGTCATTACAAAATCTTTTCCCAACAACAGTATTATAGGAGGCATTCCTGCAAAACTATTAAAAACAAGAACTCATGACAACCAATCAATCTGTCCTGGCAACTTGCTACGCAGTGAATCCTTATAAAGGTTCAGAAGATGCGATGGGCTGGAATTTTGTGTATCAAATTGCCAGATTCCGAAAAGTGATCGCTATCACAAGGGAAAATAACAGAGTACATATCGATAAATATATGGCAGAAAATCCTGATACCATTTATCAGAATATGCGTTTTCTCTATTTTGATCTTCCCTATTGGATGCGTTTCTGGAAAAAGGGCAACCGGGGAGCAATGCTGTATTATTATCTTTGGCAGAAAGGAATTATTTCGTTTATCAAAAAACAAAAACTAGATTTTGATATTGTTCATAACGTCAATTTTCACAACGACTGGACGCCAAGTTTTTTATGGAAGCTTAATAAGCCAATGGTCTGGGGGCCCGTAGGACATCATCCGCTGATTCCCAAACAATATCTGCAAGATTATTCCAAAAAATATTTTATAAAAGACCGTCTCACATGGATGGTGAAAAATTTCTTCTGGAACTTTTCGCCTTCATTAAGGAACACTATCAAACATTCAGATCATACCTGGTGCATGAATACCGGAGTCCCTGAAAAGCTTGGTCTTTCTGAAAATAAATATTCACTCTATCCGTCCGTAGCTTCGGAAGACTTTTTCCAAAGCAATGATATTACTGTAAAATCTGATTTTACGGTGATAAGCGTGGGAAGATTTGTTCCGTTAAAAGGCTTTGATTTAACCATAAGATCATTTGTAGGGTTTATCAATAGCCTTCCGGAAAAAGACAGAGCGCAATGCAGGCTGATCCTGGTAGGAACAGGTGAACAAAAAGAATTTTACCTGCGTCTTATTACCGAAAACCAGATGAATGATTATATTGAAATCATTGAATGGATCGACCGCAGAGACCTAATGAAAATGTACCAAAAAGCTTCCGTATTTCTTTTTCCTTCGCATGAAGGAGCAGGAATGGTGGTTCCGGAAGCACTTTCTTTTGGATTACCGGTGGTATGCCTTCAAAATGAAGGTCCTGGAGAATTTGTGAATCATCAGTCTGGTATTACAGTTCCCCAGCAGGAATATAACCAGACTATACAGGGCTTAAGCGGCGCATTGCTCAGATTATTTTTGGATAAAAATCTTCAGAAAGAAATGAGTGCCGGAGCCAGAAAACATTACCTTGAAAGATTCTCATGGGAAAAAAGAGGAGAACATCTCAACAACATTTATAACCAACTGTAAGATGAAAAGAATTGTTGCCATCCATTTATTGAACGATTACAGCGGAAGTCCGAAAGTACTGATGCAACTTTTGAAAGCCTGGACAAAAAACGGAATTGATACTCATCTTTTTACTTCCGGTGGACGGACAGGGTTTCTTTCCGATATACCCAACGTTAAAAATCATTTCTTTTGGTATCGGTTTTCCCCCAGCTCATGGGTAAGAATAGCTAATTTTTTTGTGAGCCAGTTTCTTTTGATGATCAAGCTTTTGTCTTTTCTAAAAAAGCAGGACATCGTCTATATTAATACGGTACTTCCTTTTGGGGCAGCTATTGCCGGAAAAATAAAAGGTTGCAAAATCATTTATCACATTCACGAAACCTCCGTAAAACCTAAAATATTTAAAAATTTTCTTTTCGGAATGGCAAAACACACTGCTGATAAGATCGTTTTTGTTTCAGATTATCTCTTATAACAGGAATCTCTGATAGATCGTCAGGTCCTTCTCTATAATGTTTTGGAAAGTGATTTTACAGATCAGGCAGATCAGTTCCAATATTTGGAAAAGCCCGTTCCGATTGTCCTGATGATCTGTTCTTTAAAAATATACAAAGGTGTTGACGAATTTTTAAAATTAGCAGAAAAAAACAACAGCTACCTGTTCAAATTGGTTGTGAATGCTTCTGAAAAAGAAATACAGGAGTATTTCAGAGGAAAAACAATTCCGGAGAACCTTACCATCTATCCTACACAAACCAATACCCATCCTTTTTATCGGGAAGCAAGCATCATAGTCAATTTATCTCATCCTGATCTTTGGGTAGAGACTTTCGGACTGACAATTCTGGAAGGAATGCGTTATCGTCTCCCTGCAATTGTTCCTCCGGTTGGCGGGGTAACCGAATTGGTGAAAGACGGTAAAAACGGATTTTTGATTCATTCTAAAGATATCGACGAATTATCTGAAAAGATTACTTATATACTAAGCAATTCAGATGTGTACCAATCTCTCAGCGAGGCATCTTATCAGACAAGTCTTTCGTTTTCAGAAACTTATTTTGAAAAGGAATCTCTACAGATTATTTCCAATTTATAATTTATTTTCCATTTTTTGGAACATGGCATCATAGCTCAAACAACTTAAAATATTGGTTATCAATTATTTAAAAGTGATTTTACTTTTGGAATATGAATAGTAATACTGTTATCAAATACATCTATTATGAAGACAAAAGTAGCCATTATCGGAACTGTGGGTTTACCCGCTAAATATGGAGGATTCGAAACGTTAACCGCTCACCTTGTAGAAGAGCTTGCTGATACTTACGATTTTACAGTCTACTGTTCATCAAAAAAATATACGAAAGAAGAGAGAACCGAAAGCTGGAAGGGCGCAAAACTAAAATATCTTCCTCTTGATGCCAACGGAATTCAAAGCATCCCTTATGATACCTTGTCTATTCTTCACTCATTATTCTGTAGTGACGTTCTATTAGTTTTAGGGGTTGCAGGAGCATGGTTATTACCATTTGTAAGATTATTTACCCATAAAAAAATTATCATTTCGATTGATGGTATAGAATGGAAAAGAGACAAATGGTCTTTACCTGCAAAATTATATTTGTGGTGGGCAGAAAAACTGGCCGTGAGATTTTCCCATATTGATATTTCTGATAATGAATCTATCCAGGATTATACTTCTTTACGATATAAAACGATTAGCAGAGTCATAGAATATGGTGCCGACCATACAAAAGTAAATTTGATCCCAACTTCTGAAAATATAGAAAAATATCCGTTCTTATCAGAAGAATATGCTGTAAAAGTATGCAGAATAGAACCAGAAAATAACGTTCATACTATTGTAAAAGTTTTCAGTGAACTTCCTGATCGTACACTGGTATTGGTTGGCAACTGGAAAAACAGCCAGTATGGTATCGATATAAAGCAGCAATATTCAGGCTTTAAAAACATTCATCTTCTGGATCCTATTTATGATCAGGAGCTCATAGACCTTATTCGTGGAAATGCTTCTTTCTATATTCATGGGCATTCTGCAGGCGGTACCAATCCTTCTTTAGTAGAAGCGATGTTTTTAGGGCTCCCTATTATAAGCAATGGAGTTTCTTACAACAGAACCACAACAGAGCATCAGGCTTTTTATTTCTCCAATGAGGAAGATCTTAAAAATGTTTTAACTGAAATTAAAAAAGAAGATCTGAAGAATTGTGCCATACAGATGAAGAAAATAGCAGAGAGAAGATATACCTGGAAAAAAATCGCAAAAAAATACAGTCAGCTAATTGAAGAAACATTTACAATCAATAAGAAAACCAATGTTTACCCTGTGATTTCAAAATTAGATAAAAAAATTCTTGAAAAATATAACCTAGAACATTTGAAAAATATACAACTGTTCAACAGTTCAAATAAAACCGCTTAAAACCAAACGCCATGAAAAATTGTATAGAACTATCCATACTGGGAATTCTTGCCTTCATTTTATCGATGTGTATCATTCCGATGATGAGAACTGCTGCCCAAAAACTTAAATTAGTAGATATTCCCAATTCAAGAAAAGTTCATCAGACGGCAATTCCTTTAATTGGAGGCTTAGTAATAGGCATTGTTGTTATTTTGCTAATGGGTGTTACCGTCAGTAACAGCCTGAAAGAAATACTTCCCATCATCATCACTTCATACATTATGCTGTTGGTAGGAACTTTAGATGACAAAACGGACATTAAGGCAATCTATAAGCTGGGGATACAACTCTGTGTGAGTGTAATAATAGCAACATCCGGAATCAGAATATCTTCTTTGTACGGGCTATTCGGAGTTTATGAAATCAATATTTACCTGCAATACATTCTTACCGTTTTGGTTATTACCACTGCAGTGAACTCCTTTAATCTGATCGATGGAATAGACGGATTGGCAGGAAGCGTTGCAGGAATAGGTTTTGGTCTATTTTTTATTATCACTCTTATAGAAGGCAACGTTAGCCTTGCAAGAATTGGCATTTTGTTCATTGGCAGTATCCTGGCTTTCCTCAAGTACAATTTTTCCAAAAAAAACAAAATATTTTTAGGAAACTCCGGCGCCTTATTTTTAGGATATCTATTAATTTGCCTGGGCATTTATATTACGAAATTTGACCACAGTACAGCTCATAATTTCCCTTATGGTATCTTCTTCATTCTATTTGTATTTACCATCCCTGTCATAGATTCTGTAAGAGTATATACTGATAGAATTTTAAGAGGTAAATCTGCATTCAAAGCAGATAAAACACACATTCATCATCATCTTTTACAATTGGGACTGTCTCATAAAAAAATTACTTTGATCTTTTTATCAATCAATGTTTTCGTTCTTGCTATTCAGATCATCTTTTTCAAAAGCTATTCAATTTACACTATATTATTTTCTTTTCTTGTATTCATCTTAATATTTAAGCTGATCAAAACGATCAACCTTTTTTTAACCTGGAAAAATAACATCAAACAAATGGAAAATTCATAAACATATCTTACAAAATGAAAATAGAATCATATAAAAACTGATACTTAATTTTGTTTATAGTTTTTTTTCAGAAACTAAAATGATTGGGCTGTAAAACAATCGGAATCCTTTGTAAATATTTCACTACATAATTCGATACTTCTTTGGCTGTGGGTGCAAGACCATTTAAGACATCTAATTATTGGAAAACTGATAATTTAACTTTTTATGAATTTTAGAAATTAAATTGATAAAAATGAGCTTTGTAGTTCTTGCTTAATTTGGCTCAAACGAACCAAATCATCTATAAAAGTGTTTGAAGATAATCCCGTCTTGGTCACAAGACCGACATTTGAAGATTTCACTCTTCAATGTCGGTTTTTTTTATTTCCTAATCCACTGTTATACTGACCGATACATTGTGCAACAATATTCATTTTAGGTATTTGAAAACTTTTCCCGTCAAATTCAACTTTTTAAATTAACCCTAACCCACCATTTTTGCAAACTGCTGCTAGCAAACGTTTTTTCTATTTATTTAATTTTTCTAATTCGGGTAATTCATTTTTATACTTTTCAACGTCTCAAATTAAATTCCAATTTTTAACATAGTCAGAGATTCAACCTAAGCCAACTTCTGTTCTTCTTTTATCTACATTGTCAGGGTCAATTAAAGGTAAAACATATTGAGTTTTATTATTTGGATTGGTTCCTATTTGGCTTCCGTATATTTGTTTTCTACCTTCTCGAATTTCTATTCTGTCAATTAACAAAGCTAAAGAACTTGGACTTGCATTACGTCAATCTGATTTACATAACTTTCGTAAAGCTATTTATGTTACTAATATAAAATTTATTTTGATGATTTGATTCTTAAGTGCTTACTATTTTTTTTGACCGCCTTGAATCTATTAAGTAATTTCTGTCTGAAAAGATTAAGACTGTTTTACATACTTATAACGAATCAGCGTACAAGACTTTACAAGGATTTTTTGAAGCCTAAGGTGCAGGACACTCTATTAAGGCATTCATACTAATTTAGCTAGAAATCAATTAGTAATCAGATTATATTATGTATCGAAAACTATATTTATCATTACTTTTAGTAAGTTCATTTTGTGGACTAACTTACG
This sequence comes from Chryseobacterium sp. GW823-FHT05E08, assembly GCF_058795655.1. Classification (NCBI taxonomy): domain Bacteria; kingdom Pseudomonadati; phylum Bacteroidota; class Flavobacteriia; order Flavobacteriales; family Weeksellaceae; genus Chryseobacterium; species Chryseobacterium sp. GW823-FHT05E08. The sequence continues at coordinate 61,767 of NZ_JBXAHY010000006.1, forward strand.
CACAGCAACTGGCCTTTCCCGGAGCCGAAGGGTTTGGACGTTTTGCGGCTGGCGGACGGGGTGGCAATGTTTATCACGTGACCAATCTTAACGATACAGGCGCAGGTTCATTTAGGGATGCGGTAAGCCAGACTGGCAGAACTGTTGTTTTTGATGTAGCTGGTGTGATCAAAATCAAAGAAAAAATTACAGCTGCCCCCGGAATTACCATTGCAGGTCAGACGGCACCGGGAACTGGCATCACTGTTTATGGCAATGGCGTATCTTTTGGCGGTAATTCCATTATAAGATATATTAGGTTCCGAGGAAGCATTAATATGCCCAAAGGAGCTTGCACCGTAGTAGCAGATGACCTGAAGGATATTATCTTTGACCACGTTTCTATAGAATGGGGCAGATGGGATAATCTGCATGTAAAAAACAGCACCAATGTTACCCTCCAATACTGCCTTATCGGTGAAGGTATAGATCCTCAGCGTTTTGGAGCCTTATTGGAAAATCCTGTAGATATGACCGTGCATCACAGTCTATGGACAGGAAACCAAAGTCGTAGCCCCAAGGCGAAAGCAAAAATTGAATACCTTAATAATGTAGTCTACAACTGGGGCAAAAGCGCTTTCATTGGAGGACATTCTGCTACAGACCATTATCAGGATCTTGTTGGTAATTACTTTATTGCCGGGCCAAGTTCGACCAATGATTTTTTAAGCATGTTCACTCCTACTGATCATGTTTATCACAAAGATAATTATGTAGACCTCAACAAAGATGGCAAAGTAAACGGTCGCTTGGTTATTGATGAAGATTTTATCAAACAAACAGCCACGCTGGTAAAAGAACCATCAGCAATGTCAAGAAGTAGTGTTAAAATTCATGCTGCGGATGATGCCTGGAAAATAGTTCTGGCAGAAGCTGGTTCTTCTCTAAAACGGGACGTAGTAGATAACCGCATCATCGGGTATTTTAAGAGTCTCGGTAAGAAAGGTCAGATTTTCAAAACTGAAGCTGATGCCGGCGGACAACCGGAAATGAAACAGATAATCTCAAAGCTTAGAGATACAGATATGGATGGCATTCCTGATAGCTGGGAAACTAAAAATAAGCTGAACGCTAACGACGCTGCAGATGCAGCAACAATAACGCAAACAGGTTATACAAATTTGGAAAACTATATTAACAGTTTAGTAAAATAATTGAAAATATTTCTGAACCGTTAGTTATTCAGGTTGACGAATTCTTCCATGGTGAAAATTTCGGGGTTATAAAGGGTATGTCTTTGTTAAAAAATAAAAGAGACTGTTTTTTGAGACAGCCTCTTTTTTATTTCTTAATCTAATACGCATTTCTGCTATTCATATTTAGAAAAATCAACCGCAAATATGCATCGATTGACCTGACTTCCGTTCTGTGCTCCGGCATTGGGTTCAAATTCCGTCAAACTCCACAGATAACCATATTGAGATTCATAGTAAAGAGATTCGGATCCGTATGGCCATCGGTAACGTACAGTATCATCGGCTCCATCGGTATAACGGGCTAATCTTGCATTGGAGCCATAAGAATTGCTTGGAGATCCGGTACACGAAAGCCATGTTCTGTTCCCTTTTCGGAATACCCCTTGTATTCCATGAGCGTGATTATCCGTGAAAAGACTATTCTTTGGGGTCACTGCGACAATTCCTGTATTTTGAAGTGTTCCATTCGCGTCAACAGGAAAACCAAATACCTGAGGAACAATGGAAGCATCAGCACTGCCTGCATAGTATTGCCCTGTCCAGAACTGAGTTCCTTCATCATTGACCTGTATAGTGGAGAAAGGATTAGCATTGTTAATTTTTTGATACCCTATCTGAGGCAATATATATCGATAATTAAATGCGAATAAATTACCGTTGGCATCTTTACCACATTTCTCATTGGTCGTGTCACCTGTGGTCACTTCAATTATTTTATTCAAATCAAATATCCGAACACCCAAATTTGTGCTGCTTAGATATATTTTACCCTTAAAATAGGCAATCCCTCCGGCATGTACGTTCAATGGAGCGTAAGAACCATATTGTGAATAAGTCGTTGTAGTTGCCGGAATATCAGGCTGTACCAACAGAATATGACGATACGTTAGATAAGTACTTGAACTCGGACTAATGTCAATCAGCGTAATGCGGGAACCTTTATACTCAGCATCATCTTTTGCATACCAACTCACCAACAGATAACGAACACCATCTTTGGTAAATCCTGCAATCCCTTGAGGTCTCCAAATCGATGTAGTTTCATCATCGGTATTCCAACGGATTCCTCTTACTCTGTTTTCTTCAGGGATATTGAACCCGTATACCTCGGTGTAAGCATTTCCGCCTATAGCCTGACGGTTTTTATCGATCTGAGATGGGTTCAGAAAACTAAAGCCAGAGTTGATGTAGGTACTTGTATCCACATAAGCATTGACACTTACGTCCGTAGCCGCTTTATTAACGTTGAGTTTTGAAGAAAGCTCTTCTTCCATTGAAGCTGAAGCAATTTCATTATTCTGGCATCCGATGCCTGTTACTGCAAGCATAAGCATCCATCCAAGGAATTTTTGTCTTTGAATCATGATTAATTTAATGTGTTTTAATAGTTTTTTAATTGTTTGCGAAACTATCGGATTCTCTTTTTATTTAAATCACGTAAGCGTTAATTATCTATTAAATTTATGATTCCAGCACTACTCTGGAGATTTCACCAAAAATGATCAGTCTTCAAGATACCATCCTGACCAGATGTTAAAAATGGGGCTTTACTAAAAAATAGTGGCGGATATAATTCTGTCACTATTTTTTAGATTAATTTGTTAGCGCTACATATTGATGAATAAATCTTTGATTTTCAGCTTCGTCAATTAAGAATTTTGCTACATCGGCTCTTGATATCTTTTCCACTTTCATTCCTTTTTTAAGTTCGGATAATACTTTGTAAGATGAGGTTGCACTTCCGTTGGTAAGTATTCCGGGTCTTATGATTTCCCATTTCAAACTACTTTTAGTGATCAGTTCTTCCATTTCTGTTTTATTGATGTATTGATCTTTCAGGAATAATGATATAACCGTTCGCATAAAAAAACTTAAATAATTTTTACTTTCTCCCGCCCCAAAACCTGTAATGGCCAAAATTGGTGGAGAAAAATTAAGTTCATCAGTCACATTAATGAGCGTTTTGGCAATATCAGAAAAAAGGGTTGTTGCTTTTTTATTTTTTGTTCCTACAGTTATCAAAACCACCTCGGAATTTTTAATTGCTTTTTTCAAATCAATTGGTGAGGTTGCACTTCCATTTATTTTAATGAGATTGGGATGATCTGTAATATGATTTGTGTTTGTAGATAATGCTGTTACCGTATGTCCTTTTTCGAGCGCCTGATTTACGGATTCCAATCCAATTCCAGCTCCAGCTCCTATGATTGCTATATTCATTTTAAATTTTAGATTTAATTGAGAGATATTTTTCAGCAGCCGTTTTTTGTGCTGCCAAGAGGTTTTCACTTCCCCATTTCCAAGATTTCCCATCGGTTGTTAAAATTTCAGCTCCAGCTTCTTTAGCGATAAGCAATCCGGCAATCCAATTATAGGTATCGAGATCTTCCTGAATAAACAGATCAATCCTTCCTGCAGCTACATAAGCCAATTGCAGTCCGTGCGGCCCATAATTTCTAACAATTCCAAAATTATCCAGCAGTTTTGTTACCGTGGATCCAATCTTTCCATTCAAATGATTGTTGGATTTGTCCTGATGTCCATACTCAAAAACCGCAAGCATAACTGCCAGATCTGTTTTATGACTTATTTTTAATACTTTATCATTCATAAAAGCACCTTCACCATCTTTTGCCCAAAACATTTCATCAGCCAACGGATCATAAATAACAGAAAATAAAGGTTTTCCATCACATATAAGGGCTAAATTGATCGTCCAACCCGCAATATGCTGAAGATATTGTATGGCGCCATCCATTGCATCACACAACCAATATTCGTGTTGTCCAGCGGGATTTCTTTGTGATTCAGTATCGAACTCGTCACCAATATTCCAAGGAGTATTTGGAAATTCAAGAGATAAATTTTCTTTTAAAGAAGTCAGACACAAGGTATCGATGTCTTCCAACTGTTTTAAAAGCCCATCCATACTTTGCGGTATAGGATTTTGTTTATAATCTTTTAGAAAGGCATCCCCCACTTTTCTTACAGCATCGAGTATGACCGGGATATTGATTTCGTTTTGCATTTTAATTATTGTATTAATTACAAGGCAAATCTACTTACAGGATTGCTCTTAATGATAGTTTCAATAAAGGGAAGGATAGTCCTGATCACGGAATTTTTTTCGAAATTCAAGAGGTGTAAGTTTTGTTATTTTTTTAAACAATTTTCCAAAATATACAGGCTCATTGTAACCCACTTCGTAAGCAATTTCTTTAACAGTTTGTTCTGTAAAATAAAGCAATCTTTTGGCTTCCATAATCGATGCTTCCTGAATATGAGCGGAAACCGGACTTCCTGTTAATGATTTTACGGTGTCGTTTAAGTGAGAAACTGAGATAGAAAGTGCCGAGGCGTATTGTGCGGGCTGTTTCCAGATTTTGAAATGTTCTTTGCTAAGTTTGATGAAGTTTTCCTTAATAATAATACTGCGGTTTTCTTTCCCTTTTTCAGCGGGCAAATTGGCAACCAATTCTCCAGCAATAAGACTTAAAAGTGCATTTAGTAAAGAATTAATACTTTTTTGGATGTATGAATTTGTATCTCGTAGTTGTACTTTCTCCATTAAATCAAACAAGATAATGATTTGCTGAAAAAAAACGGATTCCTGATGAAGTAAAAACGGATTATTAAATTTATTTTCTAAAAGCTGCAGCACTTCTTTATTGATGAGCGAAGGATCAAAACTGATCATCCATCCTTTTGGATCTTTTACTTCTGACACATAATGTACGGCTTCAGGAAATACACAAATTAATGCCGGAGCAGTAAACTCAATGATTTCAAAATCAATATTTAACCTAAATTCACCTTTTACCGCTACCATCAATTGACAGTGATTATCCCGGTGCGGTTTAGAAACATCGTGTTCTTCAACTTCCTGATCTTCCATATTTACAATCACAATTCCTGCCTTTGCCTGCGGCGAAAGTTCAAAGTGTTGGATTATATGTTTTTCATTTTTCAAGATTGTTAAATGTAGAAATATCTTGACTAATTGCAAAATGGATAATAGAAAATTTTAGTGATTTGTTATTTATAAAAAGTTACAAATTCTTCCATTGGTTTGCGTACTTTTTCATTTTTAAAATTCCAGTCATTTTCTTTGTCCCGATAGCCTACTGCCAAAAGCATCGAACTTCTCAGTCCTTTAGAACTTAAGTCAAGAAACTCATCAAGAGCTACAGGGTCAAAACCTTCCATTGGCGTTGTATCTATTGCCTGTGATGCTGCAGCCACAATGGCTAAACCTAAAGCGATGTTGGCTTGTTTTGCAGCATGATGGAAATTCTCTTCAATGCTCATATTTCCAAAGAATTGTTTAGCAAAATGTCTTTGTCTTTCATAAGGTGCAGATTCAGAATGTCGTTTTAAAATGAGATGATCAAAAACGTGGTCAATCCTTTCCTTAGTATATTCATCCCAAACGGCGAAAACCAACAGATGTGATGACTCGGTAATTGCAAATTGATCCATAGCAATTGGAAGAATCTGTTTTTTTATTTCAGAATCACTGATGACGATAATCTCATACGGCTGTAAACCAATTCCTGAAGGTGCCAAATGTGCAGCTTCCAGAATGATATTGATTTTTACTTCTGCAACCTTTTCTCCTGTCATTCTTTTAGTAGCATAGCGCCAGTTCAAAAGGTCTATTATATTTTCCATTTTTGATAAGGTTTTTAAAATCAAGGTGAAAAAAAATTCAATCACCTTGAAATATGTTTATTAAAAGATTCCCAGCTGCCCCAACATAATCGTTGCTCCAGTGTAACAATGGAATGATTTGATCTTGCCGTTTTCGATTTTGAAGACATCACAACAAGGAACTTGTATCGTTTTTCCCGTAGCTTCAATAGGTCCTGATGGTAATTGTAACGGACCTTTATGCGTTCCGTTCAGAGATAATTCTACAACTACTGTATTCTCATCTTCCAAAACATACAGATCATATAATTCTCTGTGCATATCTGGAAATGCAGTGGCGTAAACATCTACTGTTTTACCGATGTCTTCACCGTAATATTTGGTTCCCGCAGAGACATCCCAGAAATAACCGTCTTCTGCGAACAGATCAACAAATCCTTTTGTATCCTGGATTTCTGCGATTCTGTACAATTCACGGATTAATGTTTCATTTTTTGAGTTTGGGTTGATGATTGAAGATTTCATAATTGATAATTTTAAATGTTATTATTAAGTAGATTATATTGATTTTAATTTCGAAGATTATTTTTTGCTGTCCACGAAAACATAGAGTTTAACCGCTTTTCCGTTCTCGAAGACGAAAAGATCCATTCCAGTCACAGCATCAGGTTTTTCCGGTGTTCCGTTTTGCCAGAAAAGACGTGCAATGTTGTGATTGACATCAATCGTTTTGATGTGAGTGAATTTTGAACCAGGCGCTTTTTTCTGCAGATCTTCCACAAAACCGTTGATCTCTTTAAAGCCTTTTGCGATAAAATTACTGTCTACCATTTCGATATCGTCGGCATAAACTTTTTTCATCAAAGCTTCACGTTTCTTCAGATCACTTTCATTCCAGATGGCGAGATGTGTTTCAACTAATGAACGAATTTCTGCCTCGGATAAAATTTTTGAACTAATTTCTGATTTTGATGAATTAAAATCTTTCGGAGACCATAGAATTGCAGCAGGTTTATTCTTTTCATAACCTTTACCGTTGGGATAAGAAACCAGTTCCATTTTTGCACCCCAAGGTGTCAAGAAATAAACCCAGGTTTCACCTTCTGTATCGCCTGACGGCATTAGAAATGGCTCACCCAAAAACTGTACGCCTTTACTTTTTAAAAATGTTACACTTTGCTTGATGTCATCCGTATAAAAAGCGATGTGGCTTGCACCAAGATCGTCTCCACCAGGAAATTGTTTGCTGCCTTTATTATCCTGATATTGGAATAATTCGATATTGGCACCAGTTCCGGCTTTTACCATTTTGATCGTTACTGCGCCAGTTCCGGACTGCATATGATTGTTCTTTTTCCAAACATTGTCTAAAGGAATTGGACCTAATGTAGTGACTGCAGAAAAGCCTAATATATCTGTAAAGAAATTAACTGCCTGATTCATATCCGGAACATTGATTCCAACATGATCCACACCAAGAATTTTTGATTTCTCTTGTGCGCCAAGATCAGAAACTGAAGCTGATACTAATAATGCACTGGCGACTGCAGTTGCTTTGATTTGTTTTTTTAAATTGCTCATCTTATTTAATTTTTTTATTGTTATTTGATAAAGCAAATTTCTACCATTTGACCGCGTTCTTCCATTGACAAAAGCTTGAAAAAAAAACAAACAAATGTCAATAAAACTGAAATTTATTTAAAACTATTTCCTTTTAATCTCAACAAAAACCACCTACAAAAAAGGGTTGAAGCATAAATTCTTCAACCCTTTTTAATTTTTTCGAAAAGTAATTAATCATTATATTTTGCTAACCATTTAGCTTTGAGTTCAGCTCTTGCATTGATAAATTCAAGATCAGTTCCCTGAGCAACAGCGTCCAGCGGAAAACGTAAAGGACGGGAACCTTGCTTCATTTGTATCAATTCCAGAATTCCGTCAGCAATAGTTTGTGGATCCATATTGAACTCTTTCATCTTACCAAATAAGGCGGAACCTATGGCATTGAATTGCTCTGTCGCAACCGGATCATAAATACTTGCAATTTCAAGTTTATCTGCATTAACTCCGGCTTTCTGTCCAGTATTCATTTCTGTTGGATAAACTCCGGGTTGTATGGAAACATTATCGATATTAAATTGTTTAAGTTCATCCTGCAGACCTTCCGTTATACTTTCCACACCAAATTTTGACGCAAAATATGGAATCATAAATGGCGATGTGTGTGCACTTGCACCTGAACTAATATTGATGATTAAACCACTTTTCTGCTCACGCATTGATGGTAAAACAGCCTGATACGTTCGGATAACGCCATAAAAATTAACCTCAAACATCTGACGTATTTTGTCCAGACTGTATGCTTCTAATAATCCAAAACCGGAGACGGCAGCATTGTTGACCAAAACATCTATTTTTCCAAATTTCTCTAATGTCTCGGCAAAAGCATTATTTACAGATTGGTCGTCTGTGACATCAATTTCAATGACGTGGATATTGGGTAATGCTTCCAGTTCTTTGGCAGCAGCTTCATTTTTACCTGTCACGCCACGCATTCCTGCAATAACCGTATAACCTTCTTTAGCAAGTGTAGTTGCTGTTAATTTTCCAAATCCTGTGCTTGTTCCTGTAATAAAAATTGTCTTGTTCATCTTTTTAAATTTTGATTGTTATTTAATAAGACAAAATTGACACAACAGGACCTCATCTTCCATTGATAAAAGCTTGAAAAAAATCCAAACAAATGTCAATGAAATGAATTAAGATTATTTCTTCACCTTATTTCTACGTAGTCTGGTAAGCGTTTCCGGCGTAATGCCAATATAGGAAGCAATCATATGCTGGGGAATTCTGTTGACGATGTGAGGATATTTGGCAAGGAAATTCTCATACTTTTCTTCTGCAGTAAAGCTGATATTGGCCAGGATTCTTCCTTGCGAAACAATAAAGCTTCTTTGAATAAGCTGATTGACCAACTGATTAAGCTGTGGAATATCTGCACACAGTTTTTCAAAATCAGGTTTATCAATTAAGATCAATTCTGTTGGTTCTATGGCATCAATATTTAAACGTGAAACTGTTCCGTTGATAAGGCTTTCACGATCGCCTGTCCAATAATTATCGGGCGCAAAATTGATAATATGTTCTGTACCATTCTCAGCAATGGAGAAAGTTTTTACTAATCCCCGACAGATAAAAGCATTGTAATGCCAGACCTCGCCTTCCTGCGAAAGAAATTGTTTTTTGCGAAGTTTTTTCTCTTTACTGGCCGATCTTATTAATTCTAATTGGTCGTTGGAAAGCTCAATTTTGTCTGTGAGGTACTTTTGGAAAATTTCGAACATCTATTTCATAGTTATAGAGCAAATTTAGAAATTTAAAAAGAACAAAGTTGTTTAAATTTTCAAGATATTGATTTACTATTCTTTTTTAATTTTCATCAAATGATTGAGTTTTTTATTTTGATATTAATATAAGTTCGTTTTATCAATTCATATGAAAGAGGTATATTTAAAAACAATTTTTAATATAAAAATTTGATCTATACAACACTTTTAAATATTGCAATTTTCCAAGGAATAGTCTTAGGTTTAGTCATTTTAAGGTCTTCTCTATTCAATAGTAATTCAAATAAATATTTAGCCTACTTACTATTTGCACTTTCCATTGTTTTACTGAATTATGTTTTTGAAATTGAAGGTGCATTTACGTCCTATCCTTTGCTACGTTTTCTGGATTATATTGAGTGGATATTTTTACTACCCGTCTTCATCTTCCTGTTTATAATAAACCGAATAGATGATTCCGTAAAGAACAGACAAAGAACTTATCTATACTACATTCCGTTTGTCTATTCCTCTACTTTTACGATTACCTACCATCTTAATGATATTTTGGGAATTTATAAAATCGGAGATTCAGGTATGTTTATAATTAATATACTTAGACTGATCCAGCTTTTATTTGCCTTTATCATCATCTTGTTTCCCCCTTTTTACTCTTATTTTATGATAAAGCACTTAAAAGACCCACAAGAGAAAAAATGGATAATTACCTTATTAACTACACTCTATTTATTATTATCTATCTGGCTAATTACCTATATGACTGGCTTCTTTTTTGGAATAGACATTTCTTCTACCATGAGTGTGTTGGCTTTATGTGCAACGTTTATTATGCACTGGACAGCTTATATAGGCATTTACAAATACAAGCTTGCAAAAAACAAAGATGCTGTCTACCATTTTTTAAATCAAGATTCAGCTGTTTCGTATAGTAACGTGCAAATTGTACAAAATAATTTCCCACAAGAATATAAGGAATCTATCACGGCTGACAATCTTTACTTTCAGAAACTAGAACTTCTTTGCAAGGATCAGCACATTTATACCGACAGTACATTAAACAGAGAAAAAGTCGCTGAAAAGCTAGGCATAAGCGCAGGATATGTTTCACAAATTGTAAACACGATAACGGGAGATAACTTTGCCCATTATATCAATCAATATCGAGTGGAAGCCGTCAAGGAAATGATTTCAAATTCGGAATATGAAAACTATACTTTGTTGACGATGGGATTAGAATCCGGGTTTACTTCAAAAACGACTTTTTATAATGCCTTTAAAAAAGTTACCGGTCAGACACCCAATGAATATAAAAATACCATCAAATAAGTCCCATTTTATCCATTTTTAAGCTTTTGGAACCCGTTCTAATTTGATTTATTTGAGTTTTGCATTCAAATAATTCAAATTAATTTTTTATGAAAAAAAACTTTTTACTGGTAATCATTTTGTTTGCCTTTTATTCTGTTAAGGCTCAAAATGAAACTGATGCAAATCTTTATCAGAAAAACAATGAAATCAGATTAAATTTAATCACCCCGTTATCCGGTGCTGTGGAAGTAAATTTTGAACGGCATCTCAACAAAAATTCATCATTGGGGATCTCTGCATTTTTTGTTTATGATGATAAAAAAGAAGAGGATATGAATTACTTCATTTCCCCGTATTACAGATATTATTTTGGAAAAAAATATGCTTCCGGTTTTTTTGTTGAAGGATTTGGAGCGTTCACTTCCATTGATGGAAAAAAAATATACGCAGCAGATAACCTGACATTCACTGAAAATAAAGATGTTTATGATGTTGCGCTAGGTGCCGGTCTGGGTTATAAACTAGTCACAAAAAAAGGATTTGTTTTTGAAGCCAACGCAGGTTATGGAAAACTTTTGTTCAATGCAGACAAAACGGATCATGACGTGGTTGCAAAATATGGATTGAGTATTGGCTATCGATTTTAAATATCTAAAGAATGAATGAAATCCCAATGAGAGTTGGGATTTTATTCAATAACATAATGTTTAAAAATAAAATCAGTGTGCAGGAAAATCCATACACACTGATTTTTAATCAATTTATGATCTCACTATTATTATCTAGTTTTCACATAAAAGCTTTTTTATCAACACTTATCGTTTGATTACTTTCACTGTTTTCACCGTATTATTAACAGTATTTATCTGAACCAGATAAACTCCTGATGCAAATCCTGAGAAATCAACCGTTCCTTTTGTATCATTAATAACTTTAGTTGTTACCAATTGTCCCGCTGCACTGTAAACTGTCACAGAAGCAATCTTTTCGTTATATGAAACATTTAGGTAATCCTGTACCGGATTTGGGAACACTTTCAGATTATCATTCTTTGATACTGTTGAAGTTTCATCCACTGCTAAAGCACTTGTAGGACAAGCGACAGGAACAAAAATTCTCTTTCGAACATATGTACCATCTCCTAGTTGACCAGAACCATTAAACCCACAACCTGATAAAAATCCACTATTATCTATTACAAATGTATTGAATGAACCTCCTATAACAGTCTGTCTGTTAGTGGAATTTCCTATTTGCATTGGAGTATATTTAAAGTCTGTAGTTCCGTCTCCCAATTGTCCAACATCATTGAATCCCCATGTCCAAAGTGTTCCATCGGTTTTTATTCCTAAAGAAGTATAAAAATTGTTAGCATCAATACTCTGCCAATTTGTTGATGATCCAATTTGTATAGGACTTATTTTATCAGTTGTAGTTCCGTCACCTAATTGTCCATAAGTATTAAGTCCCCAAGCCCATAACGTTCCATCGGTTTTTAATCCTAACGAATAATTAAGTCCACCAACAATACTTTTCCAATTTGTAGCAGTTCCAATTTGTGTTGGGATATTTTTAGGAACTGTAGTTCCATCACCTAATTGTCCGTTACCATTAAGTCCCCAAGCCCATGACGTTCCATTGGTCTTGATAGCAACAGTATGGTATACTCCAGGTGCTACAATTTTCCAATCATTTGCTGTGCCTATTTGTGTTGGAATAGAAATATTTACTGCCGTTCCATCTCCTAACTGTCCGCTATCATTAAGTCCCCAAGCCCAAAGTGTTCCATTGGATTTTATAGCCATTGTATAACTGTCTCCAGTTGTAATACTTGTCCAATCATTTGCTGTTCCTATTTGTGTTGGAGTAGATTTATTTACTAAAGTTCCATCACCTAATTGTCCATTATTATTATATCCCCAAGACCATAACGTTCCATCTGTTTTTAATGCTATAGAATGGAATTTACCAGCAGATACTTTTGACCAATTATTTGCTACTCCAATTTGTGTTGGGGTAGTCTTTTGAATAGTCGTTCCATCTCCTAACTGTCCATAATTATTGCCTCCCCATGCCCATAATGTTCCATCGGTTTTTATTCCTAATGAATAAGTATCTCCGGGACTAAAGTTTTGCCAACAACCTGTTGTAGATGTAGGAAGTGTAGTAAATGATCCTCCCGATATCCAATTAACCTGGCTGCTTGATCCACAATTAGAACTTACCCACCAATAGTAAATAGTATTAGGTAATAAATTTGTCAAATTTGCCGTTGTGGAAGATGTAGTTCCATCTATACCACCAATCGTTGAATTTGTACTGTAAAGATACTGATAACCTCCACTAGGAGCCGATGTCGGTGCCACCCAATTAAGAGTAGCTGATGAAGAAGTTATATTAGAGCTGTACAATTGACTTGGAGGATTACAATTTGATGGACAAGAAATAGATACAGGTAAGGTTTTCTGAACAGTAGTTCCATCACCTAGTTGCCCATAAACATTACTTCCCCATGCTTTCAATACACCATTATTATCAATAGCAAAAGAAAAAAGTCCACCAGCAGAAACCTGCTTATAATCAGTAGCATTACTCATGCTAATCCAATTTTTATTAGTAGTGGTTCCATCTCCTAATTGTCCGGCAGTATTAAGTCCGCAAAAAAACATATTCCCATACATCGTAGTTCCTAAGGTATGGAATCTTCCTCCGCTAATGCTTTGAACTCCGTCGTTCACAGCCGTTGGAACTGATCTATTTAGATTAGATCCGTCTCCAAGCTGTCCGAATTCATTGTGTCCCCATGTATATAATAATCCATTTGCTTTTCTTCCAATAGAGTGATAAGCTCCAGCTGCAACATCAGCCCAACCTGTATCTTGTCCTACCTGAATAGGTATATTTTTATTTGTTGTTGTGCCATCACCCAACTGTCCGAAAGCATTATACCCCCATGACCAAAGAGTACCATTAGTTTTTACTGCTAGAGAAAAGCTATCTCCTGCAGCAATATTCACCCAGTTATTAGCTGTCCCAATCTGGGTTGGTATCATTTTATAAACGAAAGTACCATCTCCTAATTCTCCATCAAAATTAGTTCCCCAACTCCAAAGAGTACCGTTTGATTTCAATGCTATGGTAAAATTATTTCCGGCAGCAACGCTTACCCAGTCGGTAGCTGTTCCTATCTGTACTGGTGCAGATTTATCAACATTAGTACCATCTCCCAATTGACCAGTTGAGTTTGTCCCCCAAGCCCAAAGAGTTCCATCTGTTTTTATTCCTAGACTATGAGAATTACCGGCACTAATTTTTCTCCAATTTGTAGCATTTCCTATTTGCACTGGAGTATTTTTGTTAATAGTAGTTCCGTCACCCAACTGTCCGAAAGAATTACTGCCCCATGCCCAAAGCGTTCCATCTGTTTTTATTCCTAAAGAATGAATAAAACCTCCAGTAATCTTTTGCCAGCATCCAGTAGTAGAAGGAAGCGTAGTGAAAGAACCTCCAGATACCCAAGTAGCTGCTCCAGATGCACAATTGGATGAAACCCACCAGTAATAAGTAGTATCAGATAATAAATTACTAAGATTAGTACTGTTAGAAGCAACAGTAGTAAGTACCCCTGATAGGGTTGGACTGGTACTGTACATGTAATTATACCCTCCATTTGGTGCTGGTGTTGGCGGAAGCCAATTAAGCGTAGCTGTAGTAGAAGTTATATTAGAAGTATACAATTGCGTCGGAGCATTACAACTCGTCGGACAACTGATAGAAACAAGCGTATTTTTTTGAGTAGTGCTCCCATCTCCTATCTGCCCTACATTATTGGCTCCACAAGCAGTTAAAAATCCGTCTACATTAATAACAAGTGTAGTTCTAAAACCTGTCGCAACAGTTTTTCTGTCAAAAGCAGTTCCTATGAGTTTTGGAGTATTTCTATTTGTAGTAGTTCCATCACCCAATTGTCCCGCAGAATTTTCTCCAAATCCATAGAGAGATCCATTTGATAAAATAATCATAGAATATGCATTTCTTGCCGCAATACTCTGAACTCCCTGATAAATTGAACTTGGTGTAGCTCTGTACGCATTGCTAGTTCCATCGCCTAATTGTCCTTGATCATTTTGCCCCCAAGAATAAAGAACATTATTTGTTTTAGTCGCTAAAGAATAACTAAAACCAGCCGCCACATCTCTCCAATCCGTGTTGGTTCCAATTTGAGTGGGAGTAGTTTTATTGACTATAGTTCCATCACCCAACTGCCCCGAAGTATTAACTCCCCATGCCCACAGAGTACCATTCGTTTTTATAGCAAGAGTATGAGTTATTCCCAAAGCAGCCGTTTTCCAGTTGGTATCTGTTCCGATTTGAGTGGGAGTATTTATATTAGTTGTTCCTGTGTTTACTAATTGTCCACTACCATTATTTCCCCAGCCCCACAATGTTCCGTTTGTTTTTATAGCTATTGTTTGGGCGCTTCCTGCAATTATCGTTTGCCAGTTTGTTGCTGTTCCTATTTGTACAGGTACATTTTTACTTGCAAAAGTACCATCACCCAATTGTCCATAAGCATTAAATCCCCATGCCCAAAGTGTTCCATCGGTTTTAAGACCAACTGTGTGCGCACTTCCTGCATATATTTTAAGCCAATTTGTAGCTGTCCCTATCTGAGTAGGTACTGCTCTGTTTGTATTTGTACCATCGCCTAATTGCCCATCGGCATTATTTCCCCAGCCCCAAAGTGTCCCGTCAGTTTTTATACCTACCGAATGGCTGGAACCTGAGCTCACGCTTTGCCAACACTGGGCAAATGACTGCAAGCTGATTAGCAGCAATAAGAAATAAAGAATTTTCTTCATGTTTATTAGTTTTAATTTTTCCCTACTCGTATAGCTTTTCGGTTTCGCTTCGTTTGAATGGTTTCTGAACTCCATAAAAAATGAAAATGTTTCAAAATCAAAAACTATAATTTAGATAAAATCTTAGTTTTAATTAATGAATGAACATTAATTTTGAAAGTATCTTCGTTGATAAAATAGCGTAGTATCGTTACTGATAAAAACATCAAATTTCCTCTGGTATAACAAAAACTCTCATCTGATTTCAGAAATTAATCAAATTAGCCATATTGATTAAATACGACTTGTATCTAAAGAAATTTTTAGGATTTATTATTGTTGTAAATTGTTGTAAACAATTAGTATTGATGTATTATAAAATACAGTCTAGTTTTCTCCATTTTAATGGTTTAATTAGTTTTCAAATTAGGTTTTAGTTTTTTTTAATGAAAACACTATTTCATCAATGATGATTATACGTTTTCGATTGCAAAAATATGGCTTTCTTACGGATCATCAAATAGTTGATTCAAAAAAAATGGCGCCACTTTAATTAAGTGACACCATTTTTTATTTATTTCGTAACAGTATTTACCAGATTGATACTTTTTAAAGTCTTTAAGAAGTCTATCTTAGTACGTACAATATAACGTTGGAAAGTTCGTAAACTGTATATTTCACAGTTCCGAATCTATACATTCTTTTATTTGTGAATTTCAAGTTTTACATCTGATTTTCTGCATATTTATAAACTGACATGTCTTCCCAAACAAATAACTGAATCGAGCTATATGGTTTTATTTTATATGAAACACCTACATTTTTTATTTCAAATACTTGCGCACCACTATCGTTAGCATTTAACACCAATATTCGTTGTCCCGGAAAACATTTTCCTAAGACAAAATTCGTACCTGGATCTGTACATCTAATGACTAACATTCTATTATCAGAATCATAATGAGTAACCCCTGACTGTTGTTCAATCATTTTATGAGATAATCTCATTCTATAATCTTCATTGGTAATCTCGTCATTAAGATAAGCTAGATTTCCGTCTGGAATAAATAAAGTATTAGGTTCTTCATACTTTGATTTAAAGTTTTCAGTAGCCTTTACTGAGCCGAAAACATTTACTTTATCTGCGTCATTAGCTTCTGTACCTATACCAATGTTTTTGTTTTCTAGACTGAAATTAATACCTTCCCAATCGTTATAGCTACTTGAATATTTATAATACTTATCTTGTAATACAGCCAAATAGGATTTATCATTTTCATTATATATACCGGATTCTCCGCCATTATAGCTATCAACAACAATTAATCCATTGCCTGTATTATTTGTAAATTGTTGGTTTACTATAACGCCATAATTAGACATGTAATTCCAATTATTAACACTATTTTGTGAAAAATCTCCTGTAGTCCATACCTGATTCCATGTAGACCAAGCACCTCCAGACATGACTCTCTGATAAGTAATATTTGCGGTATTACCTGATCCGTATGTAGTCACAGTTTGTTTAACCCAAGTGCTATCATGCGCTTCAACAATAACAAAAAACCATCCAGTATTCGGGGCATTGGCTAAACCTGAACCTCTATAAAATCCTGTATTTTTAATATTATTAAGATCTTGTCCGGAAATAATTGCAGAGTAACCATCTGGAGCATCTACATAGTTCTGACCTACCCAATTCTGCAAATTGTCAAGTTGACTTCTATTTACGGCATGACTCGAAAGAGTACCAGCCGGTATAATAGGGCTTTGGGAGAAAGTATTAGTGTTAGTAAATGTTTGTACTCCTCCCAAGGTAGCATAGTTACCTAACTGGCTATTTAAAGTAGATTGTGTAACATAACTTGCTGGATTAAAATTCCCTGTATGATACACTTCATTCCAGTCTGACCAGTTTGAATTTCCTGAACCTGTTGTAGTTCCTCGGAATTTCATTCCACCTCCGCCTCTTTCAATGGTTAATTGCTGACGACCATCAGACGAATTTAGATTTAAAGTTGTCGTATAACTAAACCCTGATATTGGACCTTCCTGTCTATAAATTCCAGATTCAGAAACTAAATTTACATCAGCAACATACTTTAAATTTTTAAATTTATCGTTCCAATTGCTTACCATAGTAGTCGTAAGATTACCAGCATCCCAAATTACATTCCCTTGAAATGTAGGTCTTGATCTTACATGATCAACAGTACCTTGGTTATCAATAGTCATAGCTATCTGAGGCCCTGCTGAAAACATGTTAGTCGTTGCAAAAGCCATAGATGTACCATTGTTGTCGTTACTTCTTACATATATACCAGCTTGTGCCCCACTATTAGAAAAAAATCCTATAGAACCTGTATACTGGTTATCAGCATTTGAACCACTTTCTGTTTCTACTAAAAAAGAATAATCAGTTGATGTACTAGTATTACCCCAGCCTGTACCTGTATTTTTTGCTCTACCTTTAATGATCTTAAGTCCGGTAATATCTTGTTGACCATCAACGTTAACAAACTTATTAGTGGCCCATGTTTGAGTAGCTAAAAATACATACCCATCAGCTGAATGATATATATAAGGTGCTGCTGTTGATAAGCCTGATGAAAAACCTACTGCGTGTGCATTCTCAAAAGATTTTGTATAGCCTGATAAATCAGCATGTTCAGCAAGTCTTTTCCAAGTTGTTTGATTACCTCCATACCATGTTTTATAATAAACACCTTGTCCAGTAGATGTTGGTGCAAATAAAGTAAATCCTAAATCTTTTGATGTCTTAGAATAGCCATTAAAGTTTGCAAAAGTCCCTTCAAGTGTTTTATTAGCTAACTCACCATCAAAATTAGACCCTGAGTTTCCTACTGAAATACTTTGTAATCCATTTGGAACTAATTCTGATTGATTGGAAATAGCAGCTTTATTTATATGATAATAATTATCTAAATCTGTCTGAGTTGCTGGATTAGTTAAGTTATTAGTTGTCCAAAACTCTTGGAAAGTTCCCCAATCAGCAGCATCATAATCTTGTTTAACAAAACCTATTCTATCACTATATTTAGATGAAACAATAGCGGTAGATTTTTTAACATCGCCTCCTGTATATGAAGACATCCATAAAACATCTGACCAACCAAAATTAGAATTACCCATTTGAGTACCATCCAACATTTGTAATTTTAATTTACCCGCTCCAAAATATATTGAATTAGGTTTTTCTTGCCCTCCTCCTACATAATCTGCACCTAGATAATTATTTGCATCATACTCTTTATGTTTCCAGTCTCCTGAGTTACCATCTACTGCTGAAAATATTCTACCACTATTTTGTACAAATGCTTTATATCCTGTAGAACTTGTATCGCCAAAGTGAAAATTAATACCTTCACCTAAGACATGGCCACTACCTTGAAAATAAGATAAACCATGATTATCAGAATTTGCAAAAGACCAGATTCTATTTCTTTGGTCGGCTTTCCAATATCTATTTTGGAAACCTTCATCAGATTGAACAAAACCTCTTGAATGAATTCCATTAGTAGGAATAAATTGTGAATCAGTATAAGAAGAAGAAGCCAGTAAACCACCTGATAAAATTATTTGCGCGCCATTTCCGTTGAGTCCGGCTATAGGTTTATCTGAATCTAATGCCCAATAACCACCAAGATCTTTCTTCTCCCAAAATGTATTTCCAGAAATTAACTCCTCTTTTGTGAGTAAGTGATTTAAATATATATCAACTCTCTTGGTACCTCCCGGATCACCCGTATTTTCAATATTAGTTACATGATTTACTGTACTAAGCTGACCTCCACCTACGTCACTAACCTTCACAGAGAATCCGTGCCAGTAGCCTAATGACGGGAACCAAAAGCACAGCTTACTATTGAGGTTTAAAGCCACGATCCCCTTGAACACAGGATTAGTAGAATATCCGGATTGGTTTACGATAGTATTATCCCAAATGTATCCCTGAATTTTTGCATCTAATGGCAATACTCCAGTTCCATACATATTACCTTTTATCTCTAATAAAAAAGGTGCACCACTTATCTGAGAATAATCTATATCAGTGCTTATTAAAGTACCTTCAGTAAAATTTCTACCAGAGTGTACCCAAGCATCATCCTTACCATATTTACTGTAGTGACCACCGCTCCCAGTTAAAAAATAATCATCAGATGAACCATCTTTAAAATAGCCGGCAGCTCTAACATAGTCAAAAGCATTACCATTGATATTCATAAAATGATATCCGTTTGCCCTATACTGCAATGTAGCAGCATAAAGACCCGGTTGATGAAAGGAAATTGCCGGATAAATTGTATCAGCAGTACCATTCCCTTTTAATTCTAAAGCAACTGAATCATAAGCATTGCCTGTACCCCCTGAGAAGGATTTTTTTACAGATATATCCTGAGGAGTATTAGTCGTTACAAAATTTGAAAAATTAGGGAGATTTGCATTCCCTTCTGTTAATATTTTGTTCCATTGATAGATACCTCCCGTATCTCTACTTCTGTGATAGATATTCCCATCTCCACTGAATCCTAAATCATGTCCATATACAGCATCGCTCCAAGTTGATATTGAAAGAATAGCGTTAGCATTATGCGGATTAGGAAATATATTCGGTGAGTTAGACATTACAGCAGGCCTAAATTTAAACTTACCCGCCTCTAATTCATTGTTTAAATCTGAGCTCTGGAAAAAGTTTCTATTTTCCAGTGAATTATGTATATGATTTGTTTTTGATAATTCGCTCAGGGCCAGTTGACCTCCTCCGGCTAATAAAGCAAAATCATTGTTGTAACCATCTTTTTTAAATCCTCCAGCTGTTATTCCATAATAGCTATTATTATCTCCGTTTTTGAAATGGAAACCTCCTTCATCAAACATTACCTGACCTACATAAGAACCTCCTTTAGAATATGTCATTGATGGTAATGAGCCATCATCAGCATAAATTTGCAGTGCATTATTTGTAGGTGCATGATTCCCTCCTCTGGTAAGAAAATATTTTTGACCTGTTACGAGTTGATTAGTGTTTGTAGTCAACACATTCAAATCAGATACAATTTCACTGACTGTTCTTGTTGATATTTTTTTTGTTGTAGAGTTCCAAACCAACACAGAACCTGTATCGTTTGGAACTCTTTTCACAACAATTTCGCCTTCTACAGCGATATGATTGTTAAAATATTCAGGTGCGATCATTAATCTAGTCTTGCGGTTAAAGTAATTCTATATTCGTTCGGAGTAAGAGGTACCAAAACATCTATCTGTACATCATTTGCAGATGTAGGCACAAAGCTTACATTTATTCTTCTATTATCGGAATTGCGATAACAGACATAATCAACATTCAGGGTATTCCAACCATGGGTAATTGAAAAAACAGCGGAAGAACCGTCTCCAATTTGCCATGTTTTAGATTTAATTTTTGCATCAAAAACAGCTTTTGTAGACTTCGGAGTCATTGCTTTATTATCATTAGCTCCAGTAATAGCTTCAACATCTGTAGCGATTTGAATCAATCCCTTCACTGAATCTGTAGCATCTACAATGTCAGGAATACCTTTTTCAATAATTTGATAATTTGCAGGAGTATTTGATCCGTTATCAGTATTCGCGATAAGATGGTCGCCAACAGAAACGGGTTCATTTCCAACCCAGCCATTTGCTGTAATTACCCAAACCATTCCAGTTTTAATAGTAGCTGCTGTAATTGGTGACGGAGCCGTCATTGAGCCTTTAGAAGTAGAAGGAATATATCCTCCCGGCTGATAAATTAATGCACCTGTGAGACTTTGACCTATTAAATTTTCAATATAAGTTTTAATCTTATTTGATGACCACGTATAAGTACCTGACTGTGTTGCATCATTCAAGAAAATAGAGACAATATCCGCATTGGTAAGGTTTCTACCTGCTACTTTAATAACATGCCCTGAACTATTTGTAAGTATCTGACTTAATAATAGAAGTCCGCTCGTTTGATCTGTTTGAAATGGATTATTTGTCAGCGGATAATCAGGATGTACATAATTCTGAGCCAAATTAATCCATTCTGTACCGTTCCATTGATGCAACTGATTCTTAAAATCAATTATCCAACCTGCGGGAGCTCCACTCGTATCAGGAAGTGTATCGTGATAATGAAATCGAGTGCGTTGCAGCTCTCCAAAAAAATTATCCTGATGTGCGTTGTTGCTTATTACTGCATAATTATTCATAGTTTTATATTTTTTTTATGGTTTAACTTTTAAAATGAGAATATTAAGGGGATTAGCGGTGTCGTGTAACATGTTAATCTGTATGGTTTGATTGGTTGCATAGTCATCAATATTTATTTTCTTCCCCGTAACACTGTCCCGAGCTTGAATGATGACATTTTCCGTTTCAAGGGTATTAGGAAATACGGTACTTCCGGTAATTTGTACCACTGCACTTGTAGGTGTTTGTGAGATCAGCAAAACCTTATCATAGATTTGCCTATTAAATTCCTGTTGATTTTTCGGACTGTTTAATAAATCGTAATCGAGTAACAGCTTTACTTTATCTTCCCTTGATTCCCCTATTGGAATAGCTTTTAAAGCTTCAATGTCATCACGGTTTTTTTTAATGAAATCGACTATTTCCTGAAGTTCATCTAAAGACAAATCACTAGATAATAGAATCTTTTTAATATTTCCTATCTCCAGAGCTAAGTCTTTATCCGCATCTTTCAATTCATCAACAAAACCATCTGTCTGTATTTTAGTGTACACATTACCCAATTGATCAGAACTATCAATCGTAGCAACATTGCTGATTCCAAGTCTGCTTTTCCAGCTATTCACATGAGCGGAGGTTAAATTACCCGCATTAAGTGAAGCCAAATATGCCGAATGAGCCCTAGAATCCGACAAATGCTCCTGCAATGCTTCTGCACTTGCAAACGATTGAAAAATTTCTTCAAACCCTTCAATACCTTCTATAGGGATTAATTCTTCTTTGTGATAAAAAGATAAAAACGTTTCTTTAAATTGCGTTTCTGTTGGAAAATCTCCAGTTTGAAACCAACTCAAAATTGTATGTAATGGTGTTGGTGTAGTCATTTGATTATTGAAAATTAGTTGTGATAAAATTGATAATTGGGGAAAGATCTATATTGTTCTTAGGCTGATCGCTCTAAATGGAATTCTATATTTTTTGAGCGATTTTTGATTTTATCTCTCGTTTACGATCCTATTTATTAGTGACTTATTTATATGATCATCACCCCAAAAAACCATATATTTTATTGAATTCTATTTTCCAAAAAACAAGTCAGCCTCAGCCTTTCTTCTACGGATCAAACCGTTTAAAACTTTACCTCCGGCAGTAATATATCTCGAAGTAAACCAATCTTTAATGGTTTCGGGATCTGCCTTTTTATTGATTAAAGAAAATAAAGTGTCGGATCCTCCTGTATTGTATGTGTGCGATACAAGAGCGTCAAATTGATTTTGGGTAAGAGTAACTTTAATTTTATTATTAACTATTTTTTCATACGTTGGTAAAACAGATGAAAATAATTCTGCTCCTTTTTCTTTACTAATTGAAGGATCTTTCAAGGTTACTTTTTTGCCACCGGGATAATATGTATTTCCATAACCGATTGTGGGAATTCCTGCAGAATCCAGGTAAGGTTTAGAGCTGAAGCCTTCAAATGATAAAATCAGATTGATTCCTTTTTGTGATGTTTTCATTTCTTAAAATATTTATAGGTGAAAAAGATGAGTATTAGAGTGATTCCAAGAATGGTCATGAAAATCCAGGCGGTGAGTTCGAATCCGTTTATTTTTATTTTTTTTGTTTCTTCAGAAATTACTGAATTAGCTTTTTTAATTGTTTCTTTTGAAACAGCTATTTGAGATAAATCTTGAACACTATTTCTAGATTCTTCTTTTCTATTTTCGGTCTTTTTGTTTGATGATTTTGCATAATGGTTAGTGATTGCGTATTCCGCAGTTCCCATGATGGAAATACTTTGAATAGTATCGCTTCCAACAACATTATGAAAAACAAAGGGATTGGACTCGTCAGATTTTCCTTTAATTAAGATTTCTCCGGATGTTTCATTTTTTTCTTCTTTAAGTAAAACATCGGTGGATGTACTTTGGGTAGATTGTAAACTCTGTAAGCTTAAGGAATCAACTTTTACTTTTTCCGTTTCTTTTTTGTCTTCTTTGTAAGTGGTTGCTATTTTAGTTTTAGTTCGGCAACACAATATGAGGCCACTGAATATAATCAGTAGCAGAATTTTTGCTTTCATCAGCTTTATTTTTAAAATTATTTGGATAGGAAGTTGGGAGCTGGGAGCAGGAAGTTATAAGACTAATAATAACTTCCAACCTCCCTCTTCAAGCTTCCGAGCGTTTTTTTCAACAGATTTTTTTAGAGGAAACCAAATTGATTTTTAAACTTTTATGTAAATATTTTATCTTCTTTTACATACTCTTTTTTGATACTTTCTAATAACATGTCGACACTTACCTTATAATTAGGCTCTTTTGATGCAATTGTTTTTAAACTTATATCTTGTATTACATTCATAATATTAGACCCGGTTAGTTCGTATCGTTGGGCAATTTGTTCTAAATCAATATCTGAAAGTTCTAATTGTTCAGGCAAGTTTTGTTGCCAAATACGCAGACGCTCCTCATGCTTTGGATTATTGAATTTTATGCAGCTATGAAAGCGTCGCGTAAAGGCCTTGTCCATATTATTTTTAAAGTTGGATGCCAAAATAATAAGCCCTGAAAACGTTTCTATTCGCTGCAACAAATAAGAAACTTCCTGATTGGCGTATTTATCATGAGCATCTTTTACATTAGTCCGTTTTCCGAAAATCGCATCTGCCTCATCAAAAAATAAAATCCAGTTTTTATTTTCGGCTTTATCAAATAATTTAGCTAATTGCTTTTCTGTTTCTCCGATGTACTTTGAGACTAACATAGAAACATCAACCCTAAAAACAGGACGTTTGGTATATTTTCCTAAAAGACTTGCTGCAAGAGTTTTTCCTGTTCCCGGCTCTCCATAAAACAACACCCGGAAGCCCGGCTTAAGTTTTTTCTGCATGCCCCAATCTTCCATAAGAGTCTGGCTGCTATTATACCAAGCCTCAATGCTTTGAAGTTCGTTTAATGTGATTTCAGGAAGTATTAAATCATTCCAAGATCGACCAGTATTTATTTGTTCTGCCGGAAAATCATTGCTCATTTTCGGTAATAATTCTGATCCAAAAATTATAATATTAAAAGCTTCCTGATGAACACTTATCGGACTATTCATTTGTATATGTTCGTGAGCTGAGCTTGAAAAAACAATGAGTTCTTCTTTAATCAAAACTGAATCTGAGCCGAAATAATCCAGCGCTTTCAGACGTTCTGAAATGCTGTCTCCTCCTAAAATATATTGAACAGCCTGAATTGTTGGTTGAAAGAGCCTGCCATTATCACTGGTTGAACAGAAGTCGAACAACACACTATTTGGAAACTCTAAATAAATGCGTTTCAGCAATGAAGGATCCAATCGTGGTAATAAAGCCATTAAAAGAATAACAACCTCTTGATTGGTAAGCTCTTTTTCTGAAATATAGTTGCCTAATTGAAAGCCTTCATGGTCATTAGTTTTAAATTCGGGTGCTCCTATATTAAAATCTTCTAAAGAATTGTTGATACGCCATGTAATAACCTCTTCTAAATGAGTAAATAATTTTTGTAATTGTTTTGTCTCCATTGGGGTTTTTAAGTTTTTTTTATTTTTGAAATTAAAAATTTACTCTTCTTCTTTTATCTTAATTGCTATACATTAATTTTTAAAAGTTCCAGTTGCCACTCTTTTTACCGCTTGCACTGTGTTATTATTTATATCAGAATTATGATAACCATTAAAAACTAAGTGAATCAGTTTGTTTACATTCCATAATGATGCATTTTCACCTTGATCTTCTATTTTAAAGAAAACATTAAAGTATCTTGCACATACACCTGATTTAGAAGTCATGGAATCATAAATGTTACCCAGTACGTTTACTGCTATTAATGGATATCCCCCTGGACCTAAACTTATTATTTCCCATAATGGATTAGGATTTGACCCGAAAGGATCACTAGGATTACAGTTTTCAATGAATCCTGTTAAGTTGTAATAAATTCCATCCGTTGTAAAGTTTAATATCTTTAATCTCGGAACAATTTTATCTGTAGGAACTATAACTTTATCCTCCCATCCAAAAGTACCGTCTGCTTTAGCTACAATATTCTTTGTATAAGTTGTATCAGCCTGAGCATTAGGCATATTTCCTGGATTTATTACAAAGTATCCATTAAACTTAACCCATCTCTGAGAGAAATCTCCTAAAATCAATCCATTACTATGAGAAGCACTATAATCTGTTGAATTTTCTGTTCCTATAGATGGATTTGGTGCAAGATTAACACTACTATGAATTACTAATCTATTATTAACAGTCTCTACTGTAGATACAGTATTACTTCTACCTGCTCCTGTTCCAATAAAAACATTATTTTCACCTTGAACAAACGCTCCTGTTTGAGCCCCAACACCTATACTTTTGTTATGTGTAGTAAGATATTGCATTGATGACTGCCCTAATGCAACATTATATGCTCCTGTAGTAAGTCTAGCCAATGCCGACTGCCCTATTCCAATATTTTTATAACCAGATGTAAGAGCAGCCATTACACTATTTCCTACCCCTACATTTACATTTCCTGTTGTTTGTTTAGAAGTATTGTTAAAATCATATCCAGCAGAATATCCTAAAAATGTATTATACTGTCCTGTAATAATTGAACCTCCAGAATAATGACCAAACATAGAATTACCTTGCCCTGTCGTCACATTTTGTAGTGCCCCATACCCAAAAGAAGCATTATAAATACCTGTATGAGCCGAATTCAAATTTCCAAAATACATTGAATAGGTGGTAGTATTCATACCTAAAGCACCATCTCTTATCGTTGTTGCAGCATCACCAGTAAATGTTATCTCTTTTGGGGAATAATTTCTCCGATTGATAACCGATTCAAGAGTCTCATCAGCTAATACTTCCGTTTTGGTAACTCCGGATTCTCTTTTAATATAAAATTTCCCATCTACTAAAGGGGTATCTACTTTTTTACCTAGGTCATCTTGAATTCCTTCCAATGATGGTTGCAGTCCGTCAACTTCTGCGATCGGAATTTTTGTATAATTGTGCCTAAAAGAAGAAAATGTTTCTTGAAATTCTTCCTGTGTTGGCATGTCGCCGGTTCGGAACCAACTTAATATTGTTTCTAAATCTGTCATTTTATTAAAAGTTTGATTGTATGAATTGATGATTTGGCAAGCAGTAAGATAAGTTGAGAGCTTACATTCTAATTTATTGTACTGATTTGGAAATAGTTAATAAAGTCTTAATGCTCAAACATCAAAAAAGTTCCCATATCTCAAGAGCAAAAGGCTTCCTATTATAAAGTATTAGTTAAATTTCTTTCTGGATCCAATCATTATTTATGATTTACAGTTCAAATTTCATCTTTTTTCTATTCTTATAAAAGCTTTTTGCTCTTCCTATTCTGTAGTTGCAGCAACTCTTATATCTTTAATAATCAAATGATTAATCTTGCAAATTCAAATACTGAAATTGTTTTTTCAAATGTCATTGTTTTAAATATTTAATTCTCTTTTAGTTTTTCTTTTAACATGGTATTTTCTGCTTATAATTGAACTAAGCTTTCTATTTTCATCAGAATATCAACATTATTAGAATTAGGAGCTATTAAAGTTCCTAAAGTGAATGCTAAAGAGAGTGAATTGATATTATTATAAATGAAACTCGTTTGTTTAAATGCATTGTTAGAATTGTATATTAACGTTATTACATTTCCTCGTTTTATTATATTCAATCTATTGGTAGAAGCTGTAATATTACCGGCTGCTGTATTTGTAGGAACGAAATTTTGCCCGCCACCTGGAATATAAGATAACCCAAAATCATAACCCATCGTTAAGTTTACAGGAGATGCGGATGTAATAAGTCCAACCGTATAACCGCCTTGATATGCAGTGCTAATAAATGATTGAGAAATACTAATAGTCATCCAAAAGTCTGTTGAAAGTAATGTACTGTCAAGTAATTCAGATGATTTTATTGCTATAGAATTTCCATCATAAGATTGATTAGGAGCATTAATATAGAATCCTGTTGCATTTGTATAATCAGACGGATCAGCAGTAACACCCGGTGCCGTAATTTTATTCCATGTTAATGTTGGAAGTGGTAAAAAAGCCAGATTATTAACTAAATCTAATTCAGTTGTATCAATATTTTGCAAACCCGATATATGATTATACACTATAATTCTATACTTACCTAATGGAAGTGTACTGAAATTAAGTGCAAAACTCATATAGGTAGGGTCATTTTGATTAACAGAAATATTAGTAACCGGAAATTCTTGACCACTTGAAAGATGTTTTAACTTAACATTTGAACTTGTACCTGAAGTAGTATCTAAAAAAAGATTCAAACCTCTTAAAACAATTCCTTGAACATAATTTGCATTCTCTAAAATAGGTGGTGAAATAAAATCAATTCTTGGTTGTGCAATTGAATATGTTTCACCTGTTTTTCTTAATTTAACTCTTATTTCGTCTTTTTGAGCATCTGTCAATACATTTACTAAAGCCAAATAATCAGCATAAGTCTGATTCATTAATTTTCTTCTAGTCCCTGTAAGATCTGTTCCATAAAAACCGCCATTATTATATGTAACCTGACCCGGAAGAACTTCATTATTTTCATCCAAAACAACTGCCTTAGAACGAATCCTCCCATTATTCAAATGAAGTGTTTCCGTGGGTGAAGTTGTGCCTACACCAAGTTTTCCTGCGTTGTAATATACATTTGATTCTTTAAAATCACTTCCATTCCATGATAATAAATAGTTAGTTGGTGGAGATATAGAAGCATAAACTGGATCTGCACCAAGTGTTCTAATGAAGAAATTACCATTCCCGGAAGGTTTATTCATTTTAGCATTTAAGGCAGCCTGCAATCCTTCCACCATTCCGATGGTTACGTTTGAAATACCTGTTGGGAGATAATTAGCCTTATCCGTTTTTGCTCCGCCTTTAAACATGTACAATGAAAAATTGCCATTGTTATCAGGAATTGCTATAAAATCATTATTCTCAAATTTATATGAACTTGAATGGTCTGCAAATCCCGAAATTGTAGTTTCAACAGCTTCTATTAAAGTCGTTAAACCTAAAGCTTCTATTTTTTCGGCCAGAATTTTTTGATCATCATTTACAAAATCAATTAATGACATAAATTGATCGTTACTCTGAGCTTTGCTGTAAACATTTCCTAACTCATCGTTTTCATCCACAGTAGCAATATTGGACGGAATGATAGATTCACTCTTATGCCAGAATGAAGACCACGAATCATGAAACTCTGTCTGAGTTGGAAATTTACCGGTTTTGAAGTAGCTGTATATTGTTTCTAATGGTATTGACATGAGATTATTTTATTGGAGAGTTTTTATTAATTTATTTTATACTTAAAATGTAAATGCCTGAACTATAGATCCGCTAATGGTTTTTTGTGTTGTACCATTAGAAACAGCAAGAGACAATGAAATTGCTTCTGTAGTAGATGTTACAGACTGTATTATTGTAGCATTACCTACAGTAAGGAATTGGGTGTAAATATTACCCTGTCTCATAATAATTACATTGGCATTTAAAATTGTTGATGAGAGCTCTATTTTTGTTGGAATCGACAACATATTATTCCAAACTATAGTAGCTTGATAGCCTCCACTCCTAAAACTCGATGCTATTATTCTTAAAAAAGAATTGTCTGTTAATGCTAAAGGTATATTGTTTTGAAGTAATCCTAAGTTCCCGTAAAAGTCATTCGTATTATCTACACCTCCACCTACTAGAGACACTGATATATTCATTTCTAAATAAAAATTACTATTAAGCCCAAATATTGCGCTGCTCTTAGCTGCAGCAACATATACATTAGGCTCATAAGCATAAGCTTTATTACCCGTATTAGAATTATAAGCGAACATTCCTCCGTTGGTTGTGAAGACCGTTCCTTCCTGCCCTGGTGTATAAGCTTTTGTATCCCACTGAAGATTACTAAGATCAATATTATTTATATTTTCGACCACATTAATAGAGCTTACCGTTCGGTGTGTTTGTATAGTTGGTGTGGAAGTTCTTATCATCAAATTATATTGAGTATTTGGCTGTAAAGAATCTCCATAAATCGAAACAATCATAGATTGACCGTTTGCAAAAGTTTGAAAACCTAAACAATCAATCTCTCCTGTCCCAATGACATTTCCAACAGGAATAAACTTAACGGAAGTCGTAGTAGGATTTACATTTAAGTTTAATCCCTGTAAAACAAGATACCTGACAACATGATCATTTTTCATTACTGTCGGGGTTATGCTGTAGACATTCAAATTACCGTTAGAATATTGGCTATTCCAATCTATACCAAATTGATCTTTTTGGGCTTGAGTTAATTTAGATGGTAACTTTAAAAATTCGCTTGGCAAATCTTCAACCGTAAGAACGCTCTTTTTTGTTCCGGTACTATCGGTAAATAAAAGTCTATTATTAAAGTACGTAATTTGATTAATTAATGTTTCGGTATTTTCATCAAGTACAACTGCTTTAGAGCGAATCCTACCATTGTTTAAATGAAGTGTTTCTGTTGGTGAAGTTGTGCCTACGCCAAGTTTCCCTGCATTGTAATACACATTCGATTCTTTAAAATTACTTCCGTCCCACGATAATAAATAGTTAGTTGCCGGTGATATAGACGCATAAATAGGCCCCGGACCAAGCGCTCGGATGAAAAAACTGCCATTTCCGGAAGGCTTATGCATCTTATTATCTAGAGCTGCCTGCAATCCTTCCACCATTCCGATTGTTACGTTTGAAATCCCAGTTGGAAGATAATTAGCTTTATCCGTTTTTGCTCCGCCTTTAAACATGTACAATGAAAAATTGCCATTGCTGTCAGGAATTGCTATAAAATCATTATTCTCAAATTTATATGAACTTGAATGGTCTGCAAAGCTTGAAATTGTAGTCTCAACAGCTTCAATAAGCGTAGTTAACCCTAGTGCCTCTATCTTCTCAGCCAAGATATTTCCGTTGTCGTCCGTATAATCTCCGGTAGACATAAATTGATCATTACTCTGAGTTTTGGTATAAACATTTCCTAACTCAGAAATATTTCCTTGCTCATCATAATTATCCACAGTCGCGATATTAGTTTCATCCTTATGCCAGAATGAAGACCATGAATCCTGAAACTGTGTCTGAGTAGGAAATTTACCGGTTTTGAAGTAGCTGTATATTGTTTTTAATGGTATTGACATATTATTTATTGATTTTTTTTGTTTTAGAATTATAGAATTATACTATCTATAACGTTTTTAAAATACTTGATATAAGATCAGGTGTTTTCAACATTGATTTCTACAATTCCTTAGTGAAACACAATGGTAAATGATACGATATACATCCACAATCGCGTGTTGCAACCGTGAAGTGTTTGTAAATTGTGTAATTGCGGTAGGATAACCTTATTGTAAATCTGTCGCTGTATTACTTCCAACGTCCTACTAATAAGTATTTTTGTGGTTTTCGATAGAGAAATAAATCTTTAACAGTTTCCTAGTTTGGAAATGCATGGATAAGGAGATGGAAAACGGAAGACAATGGGATTTTGTAAGTATAGAATTTCCGTATATATTAAACCATTTTAAGGTTTTGGTTTTTCTCAAATATTTTTAGTTTTTTTATTAGTCTACATTTACATAATAATTACATTCGATTCTTATGTGCCTGATTTCTCTTATTGTATCACCAGCCCAAATATCTTGATTATTTTGACCAGCATTCAAGTAACCTGTCATTAAAAGATTGCCATTCTCTTCATTATAAACCTTACATTCTATGGACTGATTGACTTCTCTAAGGTCTGCTTTATACCGCAAGTACAAATAATCTCCTCCTATATCGTAATGATCGGTAACAGTGTCTTCAGCCCTATATCTATCACCCCAGCCAGCTCCCTCTGCTCTATATTCGATAGGTACTTCAGTTTTATTAACAAACTTAATACTTGTATTTAAAATGTTTATTTTTTGTCCTAAATTTTGTCTCACAATTTGTATGATGAACCTTTTACCTTCCAGTATTCCAAATTCAAACCCATCAGGAATCGTATTAAGATTATTTCCAAAAAATTTATTAATCATAAAATTTGGATTTATTTGATAAGTCAAAACATAGTATTCGTTTTCTTGTAATTCTTCTCCTGAGATGTTTTTTGCTTTAATCGTGTAAGGTGCACTGCCTAAGAAGTATCGCTTTTCGTTGATGCCGAAGGTATCGCCTATCGTGATCAATTGATCTTCTTCATCCCTTGAGCTTATAACGATCGGGAATTTTAAATTTCCAATGTAGTTTCCATTATAAGTAACATACCCATTATCAATAGATTCCAAACTATTGGCAAGAGCTGCCACTTCTTTATTGGTCAATACATCCTCTTTAAATTTTAAAGAATCTATCAATTCTGCAAATTGACTTTGTGTAGGATATTTACCTGTTTCAAAATAGGTTTTTAACTTCTCCCTTGTGGTTAGTTCATTATTTTCCATAATACTGTAATATTCTTGAATGTTTTAGGTTTCGATTATTATTTATACTTTAAAGTTCAAAATTTATTTTTTGTTACTGTAAAAGTTTTTTGACCTGTCTATTCTGTAGCTTCAGCAACCTTTATTTTGTCAGAATCGGATGATTCATTAGTTAATTTCAAAGTCCAAAATTCACATTTTTTTTCCTCTTATAAAAGTTTTTTGACCTCCCTAATCTGTAGTTGCAGTAACCTTTATTTTTCAGAATCGAATGATTTTTAAATAGAGTTTGCTTCGATAAGTTGACAAACTAATAAAATTTCTACTCTAATTTTATTTTTAAGGTGCTACATAATATCTTATATTTGAAAAAGAAGGATATTGGTGTATGTCATAATAATCTCCAGAAGTTATTATAAATCTATAATCTCCTAAAAATGTTTGTGCATCAGTATTTACAGAATAAGTAGTACCATCACTATAGGCAACAGTTATATTTAAAACTTCACCTACTTTTGTATAAACTACTGTTGGTTTCACATCAAGATATTTTGCTGCATTTATACCATAACCCACCAACCCATAATTTGATCTATGAGGTTTTAGTGTACCTATTTCAGGTTGTTGTACACCTAAAGATGATGAAGTTCTTGAAAATCCTATTTGTAAACCTTTAGCATAATCATAATGTGGACTTATACTTCCTGATAAACATAATATCCAATTTTTGTCGTGTGGCATTAAAATATCTAAATTAAAACTACATTTTGCTATATATTCATTTCCATTATTTTCAACACCACTTCGTATATATGCTACTCCATTAGAAAAATAACCTCTATCGGCTGTATCTATTTTTTGAAAAACAACCTGTGAATCTTGTATTTGTGTATATTGATTTGTTGCTATTGTTGCCATAAATTTTTTTAAGTCTATTAAGTTTTGGGGTAAAGACGGAACAGGGTCTGGATAAACATGATTAACGGTATAATTAACATTCATTGCTGGTGCATTAATCGTTAAATTATCTGGTATCGTTACAGCTACTTCGAAAGAATCTCCCATTGCAACTTGTTTAGTTACAGGGTCTATTCTTAACACTTTATTATACTGTGTTAAATTTCCTGTTTGGTCAGCTAATCCTTTTAAATAATAAGGTTTCCCCAGAGTATCCCAGGTAAAATTTGCATTTTGAGTAAAAACTCTTGCCTGAGTATTCGTTAAATCTGTTGTAGCAATATTTCCGCTTGAAGACTGCTGATTTGTTTTTTCTTCCCATCCGAATGTTCCATCAGGTTTAGCAACGATGCTTTTGGTAAATGTAGAATCTGCTTGTGGAAGTCTGTGAACTTTTAATGAAGAATCAAAGTCTAAAGTTCTTTCAACAAAATCTCCACCTATAAGAGGAAGTGTGGTGTTATGATTTAAAACTGTTTCTGATGAATGAATGACTAATTTATTATTCGTTTCACCACCTATTGGAGCATTTGCCCCGATGGTAACATTATTATGACCTTTTAGATTATTCGGTAAATCCGTAGTATAACCTGATCTGAATCCTATAAAAGTATTATAGTTGTACTCTTGGGTATGCAGAGTTCCACCATCCACAAATCCGGAATGGCTACCTAATGCCGTGTTACCATACCCGCCTATAAAGTTACTCATCGCAACCCTACCAACAGCAGTATTATTTGTACCTGAAGCAAAATAATACAAAGTGGCCTGCCCCACTACAACATTCCAATTCCCTTCTTTCAAAGCATTCATTGAAGCAGATCCTACTACGGTATTTCTGATACCGGTCGTAAGTTTCCATAATGCATGATTTCCTAAGGCTACATTTTCGCTTCCGGTAGTAATTTCCTGCAAAGCTCCGTAACCAAATGACTGATTATAAATTCCTGTATGATCCGGATTCATATTTCCAAACCATTGAGACCAGGTTTTTGGGCTAACCCTTAATTCAACTCTAGTAGAAGGCGTTGTTGCATTTTGTAAAAATTTAATCCCTTGCTCAGGAATCTTATTATTTCTATTAACAACAGTTGCTAATGTTTCTTGTGACTCTATGTTTTCTTCTTTATGCCAATAGGAATCTATAAAATCTGAAAATTGACTTTGTGTAGGATATTTACCTGTTCCAAAATAGGCTTTTAACTCCTCTTTTGTGGTGAATTCATTTTTTTCCATAATACTTTAATATTCGTAACTGCTTATGTTTTTAGCTTAATTGATTTTTAAATCCTATTATATTTTAAAGTTCAAAATTCATGATTTTTTCACTCTTATTAAAGTTTTTTGCCCGGTCTATTCTGTAGTTACAGTAACTTGGAGTATTTCTTTAAAATATTGGTAAAAATTGTATTTCCTTGGTTTAAATATTCAGTTAGCCGGAAAATTGAATCATTAAAGAAGAAAGAAATTTTAGATAGTATTAAACAAATAAAAAGGCTCAGATTATAAAATCCAAGCCTTATTTTTTTAACTATATTTAGCGAAATAGTATTTATCGCAGAGTTGATTATTAATCCATTTTAAAGAAGAAAAAAGCCACTGCTGCCCACTCTTTTTCAATTCCCTCAGCATAGCCAACTGTACCGTGGCTGCTGTTTTCTACGGTTCCGTTGTCTTTGATATATCCAATCGTTGAATGACTGCTGTTTTCCACCGTTCCGTCACTTTTAACATAACCAACAGTAGAACCATTTTTGTTTTCTATTGTTCCATCGCTTTTGATACGACCAATCGTGCTGTGACTTTTGTTTTCAATTGTGCCGTCGCTTTTGATGTAACCGATTGTAGAATGGCTGCTGTTTTCAACTGTTCCGTCCGATTTGATGTAACCTGCTGTCTTACGACTTCCAGATTCTATAGTTTGTGCACTTAAAATAGATAGGTTGAATAGAATTGAACAAATGAATATTGCTTTTTTCATGGTTTAAAGTTTTAATTAGTTATTGTTTTTGGTTTACTTTATTGATTCAAAAATATAACAAGTTTTTATGAAATACAAAATGACTTTTTTCCTGTAGAATTTTTCTACCATTATTTTCATCAATATCTGTTCCTTAGAAAAATAAAAATTTAAACAGCTTTACTAAATAAAAACGGATAATCTTATTAATTATCCGTTTTTTATTTAATGCTTTTTTAGTCAAAAGACCAAGTTACATTTTCCTCAATATTGTTATCAATTGAAGAAAAAGATTTGTCTGTAATTTCAAATTGAGTATTACTAATTTTATTTTCACTAAAAATTATGTCGGTAAATTTACATTTCTTAAAATTACAATTTGTAATTTTTGCTCCCATTATTTCAGCACTTGCAAAAGAACATGATATAAAAGAACAAGACTTAAATATTGTATTGTTTAAGTTCGACTTTGTAAAATCAACATTTTGAAAGATACATTCTTCAAATGATGTTTGAACAAAATATGCTGAATAAAGCGATATGTTGTTAAATTCGATATTGCTATATTCAGATTTTACACAGATCAGGTCATCCAAATTAATATCACTAATGATTAAATTTTTTATATCTATTTCATTAAAATTAGGCAAATCATCGATCTTGTAATCATTTTGATCTTTTATCGAACTGTATAAATTAAATATATTTTTCATTAAAATTTCACATTTATTTGCCAATACAACATACCGATATATAAAGTCTGTTCCATTTTCATTCAAATATTGTTTTGCTTTTTAAGTATCTCAACGAATACAATAAGAAGAAACATCAAAGTCCATTTCTGCCCAATACTCACTTATATTATTTATTTTATTGTCATTCATTTTTAAGTATTTTTTCTGTACCGTACAATTTTTTGTATTGCTTAATTATAAAAATAATCCTTGAAATAAAGATAAAAACTTTTGAAGAAATTATTGGAAAAGAAAAGTACCACATGAAAGGATTCGCGAGGTAGCGGGGAATTCTTGTTACTTTAGCTTTTATTAATTTTATCAGTTTAAGAAATTATTTTGAGAAACTAGTGAAAGTTTAGCATTTGTTCTTGAGAGGAAAATCTATCTGCAAAATCAAATAACTTCTCTGCTAAGATCTCCAATCCAGGATTTTTTTCACTGTTATTACTAATACTTTTGTATAAAGCCCGTAATTCCTGAAATGTATGCATATCTTCTTTTTTAATCAGCTCTATTCTCTCTTCATTTATAAACTGAAAGACATCCCAAAAACTTTTCTTCAGAAAAGGAGTAACTGAGTATTTTTCAATGGGAGCTATTTTATTGACCAAAAATTGTTCAGGGCTTTTCATAAGCCATGCACAATACAAGTTATTCTCATTGAACAATAAAGATACATTTTCAGCTATTTGTAATTCGGTAAATTCTTGACTATCTAAAAAAGCATCTCCATATCCTAACCAAGTATTATCAGAAGGTGCACAGTATCTATACTTGAATGGTTCCAAATCGAATGACAAAGGCTGAACAAGTTTAGGAATACCCACTATTTTTTTTGCTTCAGTTACTAAATCAAACATACGACCGGGGTATCTATCCAATTCGCTGTAATCTAAATAAATAGCAGTAAGCAAATTATCTTGGGTATTAAATCTAAATGTATCATTATCTTCTGTAAATAACCACCCTTTATCACTTCCATTAGTTGTTAATATTTCATTACTTATTTCTTCAATACTATTGCATGTTGTTAAATAAATTGTTACATCATACAGAAGCAATCTAGGAGTTGCAGACAATTGCTGTCCAGTAATAATTTCTATATCTACATTATTTGTTAATTTATACATAATTTTGTTTTTTATTGCAAGATACAATAGTTTATGGATATACTTGAGTTGCTGGTGGTATGAAGGAGCCATCTGCTGCAGGTATTTTACCATCAATCACATTTTGAAAAGTAACAGGTTTGGCAGGATCTGTTGCTAAGTAAACTTTTTTTAATGCTGTTGTTTGATTATTATATGCTTTAGCTCCACTCTTTCCTAATATTCCTGATTTTCCATATGCCGTAATAGCATTCCCACTTCCACTTCTCGAAGTATCTAAGATTACTACATCCCCGTCTTTCAAAAAATTAAATGTTTTTTTATTTTTTGAAATGAAGATATAATCAGGATTTGCGATCACATCCGCAACTATATTATCAGGCATTGCGTGACCCGTATATCCATGATATCCACCTGATTTTCTAAATTTCCCAGTAACTCTTACATTTTCAGAGATTTTTAAGGCTTCATCTTTATATCTTACAATTTCCACTAATTTTTCTAAAGAAATATAATCTTTTTTTAAGAGAGCATTTTCCAATTCTTTAACAAAAGCTGGGTCTTTGATATTAACTAGCTGTTCTGATTTTTCAAATACATTTTCTAATAACTTTATTTCTTTCCTACTTAATTTGCTTGCTTTTATTAAGTTCTTAGCTTCTAATCTCAATAAAAAATTTTCAAAGTTAAGTCCCAAACCTTTAATGGCATAGTATGCAGCTTCAATAGCATGCCCCATAGAGGGTAATCCACCTACAAACACATTCGTATATTGCATACTAAGTTTTGCCGCATTAGAAAAATTAGCTTGCGCTTCAGCACTTTTTACAATGTTTTCGCTTATTTTTCCATCAAGGTCTTTTATTTTTGCTAAATCCTTTTTGAGCTTATCTATTGCCCTTGTAGCATCTTCGGCATCATTAAAGGCTTTAGTTGCAGCAGCTATGGGTTCAGCAGCTTTAAAGGCACTTCTGAGAGCCGCTGCATCTACCACCGCACCAGCTATGGCTAATACTACCCAAAGTAGACTGGGGTCGTCGCTCAATACACCTGCGTTGTAACCATCTTTTTCGGTTTTGTACGTTTCTATAGTCTCATATATAGTATAGGCACTTAAGGCAAAGTTGGCACCTAGAGCTACCAATGCTAAAGTACCTGTACCCGCTGACGCTATTGTAAGTACTATAGCCCCAAAAGCAATAGCAATATTTTTTACAAATTCTAATTCCTCAATATTTGTTTTTTTGTCTGTCAAGATCTCATCGAGAACAGAACCTTTTACAATACCTTGAGTCTGTTTACAAGTATTGTAT
This sequence comes from Chryseobacterium sp. GW823-FHT05E08, assembly GCF_058795655.1. Classification (NCBI taxonomy): domain Bacteria; kingdom Pseudomonadati; phylum Bacteroidota; class Flavobacteriia; order Flavobacteriales; family Weeksellaceae; genus Chryseobacterium; species Chryseobacterium sp. GW823-FHT05E08. The sequence continues at coordinate 99,948 of NZ_JBXAHY010000006.1, forward strand.
AGCAGACCCATTCCATATATTGCTTCTGGATCTTCGGTTATTTTGTCCTCTATATTACTTATGCTCGCTTGTTTTTCTTCAATATATACTTTCAAGAATTTATAGAGGCTGGCCGTATCAGAAATGGTAGCAAATTCAGCTTTGTCAAACTGTTTTTCTTTTACTAAGTCATGTGGTATTGTATTTACTAAAGAATCAGCTTTATTTATTTTTTGTTGTCCCCGCTCTAGTTTTTGATAATCTACATCTACGTCAAAGGCTTCGCCGTTTCTTCGATATTTTGTTGCGCCTGCTTTTTCGGTTTTGCCTGTATTATATAAATGGGCAGCTCCTGTGCCTTTGATTTGGTTTAGCAATTGTTGCAAATAGGCAGTGTTTTCAAGCTTGTTTTTTTCTTCAAACAAGATGTGCTTATATTTTTGCAGTTGTTCTATAGCGGTATGCAAAGCTTCTTTTTCAAAAGCAGCTTCATAGTCGTGTATCAATTTTTCAAACTCTGCTATACCTCCTTTGTAACCCGCCTTTTCTAAGGCAGTAGTAAGAATTTCTTCTTTGTCTGTCATTATAATAGTACTAGCCAAAGCAATACCCATATCGTTAGACTGTGTATTACTACTCGTAGTACTTATAGTAGTAGTCATAGCAGTATTTCGGCTAGATGATTTTATCCACTCTGCATAATCCTTGTATAACTTGTATAATTCTTTGAAACTAGCCGTAGAGAGTTGTTTTTCGAGAGCATTTCTTTGTTTATGTTGAGTTTCTCGGTCAGCTTTACTTTGCTTGTATTGTCGTATGGAGGCTTTAAAGTCTTCTAAACTCATTGCACTTTCGCTAACTTTACTTGCATAATCTAACATTTCGAGTACTGTAAGATGGTCAAATATATACTGCGCTAAAGCCAGTTTTTCTTCTGGCGTTATTAGATTTCCTTTCTTAGATTCTCGAATAAGTTTTTTTACACTTTGCGGAAAACTATCAAACTCTTCTTGTAATTCTTCTACCGATTTTTTGGACTTGCCTGTACCATTTTCATTACCCATACTTCCTTCTTGAACAGCACTTTTCTCATCTACTTTGTATTCCTGTTTACTTGGCGTATGCTTAATTTCACCTCCTTTTTCAAGTAATTTGGGTATTCCTTCAAAGTTCCCCTCAAGTGTTACACTTTTTGGTTTATCTTTGGGTAATACTTGATCAGACTCATTGAGGACCTTGGTAATAAATCTGAGGAATTGGTTTTCATCTTTAATGATCGAACCATCATAGTCGGTTTGGTTGCTATGAAAATCGATGATGTAATAACCATCTTTTCGATATACAATAGGTGGTCTAAATTTGCCTCCTCCATCTCCACCTGATTGAAGTATCAATTCAGACACGACCTCTTGACTTTCAACTTTGCTTTTAGTTGTCTCATCCTGTGAAGTTTTAGGCAGAGAAGTTCCCGATTTATGATCATTATAATCTTGTACCTGATTTACATTTTTGGTTGACATATAATCTTTTTCAGCCTTTTTGGTGTCGGGATGGTTGACATCACCGGTTTGTTTAAGGCTTTCCTGAAATCTGCCATACATTATCTCTGAACCCTGATCATAAATAGTTTGAGTCATTGGATTATTACCATTTCGACCGACCAAATTATTATTAGGATTTCCTGATCCGGTCACAACATTCGGACTACCCGATTTTTGCATTTGTGTACCTGCCACCTCTGCCTCAGATTGATGAACAACCACAGGTTCTTTCTGCTTTTGCTTCTGGCTTTGTCTTTGGTGGGCTTTATTGTCTTTTTCTACAGGTTTTGCTGCTTTCATTGACTTGGTGTTTTTTAATTACATATTATTTTAAAAAGTATACAAAGCGCAACTCATATTGTTGCGCTTTTATACATACCTGTTGAAGTGAAAAATCATATCCGTGTAGGGTAGATTTTTTTTAAAGAATTTTGAGTAATTAGAAGTGGTTCTTCAACTTGGTGATGAGAAACAGGTAATGCTGAGCCACTTATATTTTTTGCTTTCTTATTTTTGAGTTTTCAGGTTTTCATATTCAAAATTCACTCTTTTTCAGGAGAATTATCTGTTTTTTAAGCGATGGATTCCGTAGTTGCAGTGAAGAGTTTTTCATTACTTAATTGTCTATTGAAGCACATCGTCTTTCTCCTCTTCTGCTTCATCAGTTGGTCTATTAGTTTTTACCCCATATTTGTTTTCAATAAAAAGATTCACTGCTTTATCAATCCAATTAGGCAGATTTGTAGTGATCATTTTCAAGAATTTATCATAGCCGTAGCCAAGTACAAATAATACTCCTGTTGAATACCATTTGTCGTGCAATTCGGCTCTATTCATTAAATAACTCATTGTAAAACCAACAATTACGACTATTGCCAATGTGATAAAATGTTCCCATGGTTGTTTTTTCTCCTTATTTTGTATTGAAACTAGTACCCTCAATAATCCTCCTGAAAAAGCAATTGCAGTTCCGATTAATAGGGCTTTTATACTATCCAAATTCATTCTTTCCTATATATTTATTTATTAAAAATTTTGATTTTTCCATAGCTTTTAAATGTTTAATTATTCTTGAGCCAGTATGTACATATCGTCTAAAAATCTTTTGCTTTTCTGAATATTTCCCTTTTCATTTCCATAGGCTAATTCATCGATAATAGCACTGATGTCTTTGCTAGACTTTTGCAATTTTTCTTTCTTTTCTTTCTTCTTTTTATTTTTTTTCTTTTCTTTTTTTTTCATGGTTTCTAAGTTTTATTAAATGAACAATTGATTTTTCTATCTTTTAAAATTGATTCCTCTAACAATCTAAGGTCAAACGGCTTCTTTTTCAGGTTTATGTTTCACCTAAAACAATAGAACTAAAAAGCAAAAACCGTTTTTCACCTTAGTATTTTATGTATAAATTTAAATTTGAAAAAGATGTTAGGACAACCTCTTTAATTAATATGATGCACGGGTTAGTTATTGGAGGTATTGTAAATCCAAAAACTGAACTTTGTTTTACTGTTTACAAACTAACTTTGAAGAAGAATGTTATATATTGTTCTTTCAGACAAAAACAACATTTCTGTTAGCTCTGTTACAATCACTTTCATCTGTTTATCCTGATTACGTTTTACATAATCAATGACAAAATCCTTTCTTTTCTCTACTAATTCTTTACTACGTTTCATTTTGTGGTTTAAAAGTTTTTTTATGGTTAAAAGTTTATTTTTAGATTAGACAAGCTTTCATATTTTTTTAATTTTTATTGTTTAAATAAGTCGATAAGAAACCTTAAAGGCCTGCTTAAAGCCTTTAAACGGATGTCTAATTAGATTATTTAATTTTGATTTTTTTCAGAAGTCGATATCAGGTATTTTCTAATAGAAATAATACCCAACTTCTTTCTTCTAAATTGTACTTTTTAGTAAATGATTCTATTGATCCTTATAAGAAATCTATGTTTTATAAACAATCATATAGCTAGCATTCACTTTCGTAACTTATTGTAAAAGAACACAATATTATATTTTACTTTTAAATTATCTTTAAAAATAAGTGAGGTTATTTCACAAAATTTGTTTTCTCTTTAGGATGTAGTAACAATCTTACTGATAGCTATAATTAATCGATATTTTATATGCTAAACAGTAGTGCTAGTCTACATTTTTTGGTTTATTTTTTATTCTTAAAAAAAATAAACGCATTTTTTTCATTAATCAGATCGCTAAACATGCACAAAAAGCTATAATATTTAAATAAAAAGCGCAATTTTAACATTTTTTTAGATTAAAAAATTTATTTCGTTTTAAATAACACTGGATAAAAACAAAATAAATAAAATCTAATTACAAAACCCATTAAGCACAAAAATACAAGTTAACTTTTTGATTACAAGGATTAAAGTAATTCAAGCAAAGCATTTAAATATTAAAATAATATTAAATTTTAAATATAATTTTGTACATTTGTAGCGTTACATCTTAACAACAATACAAATATACGAACAATGTTCGTATTATTAAAAATAAATGCGAATATTTTTCATTTATTTTCGTAAAATAACTATAAACATATCAAAATGAACTATTTAGAATTCAAAGAAATCCGAAAGAAACTAAAAATGAAGCAGGCTGATATAGCAAAATCTATAGGTGTTGGTACCAGAGCCGTACAATATTGGGAAAAAGGCGAACGAAAAATACCAGAAACAACCGCTTATTTTGTAACCAATTTACTGGAAGAACAAGAAAAGAAACAGAATGACAGCGCATCTCCTGTTGTTTTTTCAGATTTAAAAATCATGAATGTTCCGCTTGCCAATCAATACGCACAAGCCGGCTATTTACATAATTTTGCAGATGAAGAATATATAGAAAGCCTACCAACGATTCCTTTTACTGACGATATAGAACACCGAGGAGAATACATGTGCTTTGAAGTAAAAGGTGACAGCATGGACAATGGCTCCTACGAAAGCTACCTGGAAGGTGACATTATTTTATGCAGAAACATCAGACAAGATTATTGGATGAGTAAGCTACATTATGATAAATGGGATTTTGTAATCGTTCACAAAGAGAAAGGAATTTTGGTAAAACGAATCGTCAACCACGATGTTGAGAGAGGCGTTATCACTCTTCATTCTCTAAACGAATACTACGATGATTTTGAAATCCACCTGGAAGATGTTGCTAAACTTTTTAATATTATAAGTACAAGACGTAAAAACAATAGAAGATAATAAAAAAACTGCTTGACTGAAATAAAATCCTCAAAAATTGAGGATTTTATTAAAGGTTTTTCGGATAAGTAATGTTAGGATGTTGAACAATCAAAACCATCTACAGTATCTAATATTTCACCTTTTTCCGGGTCTACAACATAAACCACATTTGGGGTAACACTTGAGAACCTTATCCATCTGATTCCATAATTTTTGAATCTAATGTCCACACTTTGATCAAGATCTTTTATATTATCCGGTATTGCAAGTTTGCCATTAGTTAAATAAATTAAACTTCCAATATTCGGTGTAGATGTATTTAGAGTTACTTTTGTCTTCCAAGCGTAACCTCCTGTCCCAAAGCAAATATCTCTATCTAGATCATCATAATTAGCCAAACAATTAGCATCTAAAACTTTTTGACTACTCCATTTTCCAGATGTAAACTTAACTACGTCCGACCAACCTGACACTTCAGATGTAGAGCAATGTTTTCTTGCTCTGACATGATAAGCAGTATTCTGCTCAATAGTTCCATCATTCATTTCAATATATTCAGTAGCCGTGTAGTCATTTCCCATAATGACCCTAAAATGAACAATATTATTAAATTGGCTATCTGTTGCTATTTGATATTCTGCCGCATAAAGATTATTGTTGTCTACTATATAGTCCATAATGATTTGATCATTCGTTCCAAAATAGACATCCTCAATAGACGGAGTTTTACAAGACGTGAGATTACAGTTGTCTACCTGAAAAGTAACTATTTTCTGATCAGTAGCTCCATTTATATCTAATGTTAGAGTCAACTCATAGTCATCAGCAAATTGAACACCTTCAAGAATCACTTCATCCCCACTCGAGGGAAAGACATTTTTAGTATATTCAATAAATGAACCTGAGGAATCTTTGATCTTATAGTGCGCAGTTGAAGATGTAATAGGCACCAAAGGAGCATAATCATAATCTACCTTACATGCAACTTTGCATTTTGCTGCTTCCATTATATTATTTTTTTTATTTTATTAATTAATTGATGTATAAGGGATGATTGTTTAATTTATAAATCATCCCCTTACAATATGTATCACACAAAATTTTAATTAGCCTTAAGAATATACATTTACGAAGAATATACATTTACGGACAATATATCAGATTTAGCAAAAACTCCACTGTCAACATCCAAAGCTGTAAATTGAAATTCATAATTCTCAACCACTAAATCCTCAACTTGAAGATCAAGTGTATTCGCTCCAGTAAGCTTTACTACCGGACCTTTCAATTGTTCCCATGAATAGATAAGTGATGATGATCCTTGAGCCTCTCCGTTTAATTTAAAAATACCCTCCTTTAATGCAGCTCTTGTAGGTCCCGTTGCTTTAGCAGTAACAGTAGGAATGGGATATTGGCAACAATTTGCATCTGAGAACCTGATGTCTTTTATTACAACAGAAGGCACAATAGGAGCATCATACCAATCTCTTATAAATATTTCCTCAAAACAACCATTGTTACTTACTTTCACTTTTATTATCGGAATATTTTCAGGATCCAAGTTGTAGAGCTTATGACTAGCATTCCCAACAGAATCCGGATATATTGAAACCTGACTACCATAATTCCCAAAATCACAACTGTAGTTATAATTCGTGAAATCTTGTCCACTTGGAGAAGAAACTATAAAATGCACTACTGTTTCATTGGAACCCGCGCCTGGATAATCAACGTGGTCAACTTTGACTAGAACATCCGGCTGCGTAATAACTTTAATACTGCAGTTGGTTGGTTGTCCGTTTACCGTAAAAGTAATAACCTGACCATGTAAACTCTTATCTACCGCTTGCGGGTCAAAAAAGTATTGTCCTCCGATTAATTTTACACCTTCACCGATACTTGCTTTTACAATTCCATCCACAGGAGAAACTTTAAAAGGTATGCGAGCAGCTCCGGAGCAAATAATATTATCTACAGCAGCCGGCAAACTTAATTCAACAGGAGCATCATACCAACCTCTTATAACTACGGTTTGAAAACATCCGTTACCATCCACATTTACTCTTATCACTGGAATTTTTTTGGGATCCAGATTATAGAATGTATAACTAGCCTTTCCGTTTGTATCTGGGTTTAGAGGAATCAAACCACCATCATCCCAAAAGTCCCAGTTATAAGTATAGTCTGTAAAGTTTTGTCCGTTTTGTGCGGAAACTAGAAAGTTTACTGTTGTTGCCGTTGAAGTACCACTTGGATAATCAACAGAAGTAACCACTATACTTACATTCGGTTGTGGAATGACTTTGATAATACAAGTGGTTGGTTTTCCATTTACGGTAAAGGCAATGTCGTGACCATGTAATTCGAGACTTACTAATTGGGGATTAAAGAAATATTGTCCATTGATTAATTCTACACCTTCATTAAACCCTGTCTCAACAGCTTCTACAACTCCATTGAGAGGAAATACCGTAAAAGGTATATGATCAGATTTAGCACAAATAACAGTATTTGGTAAACTTAATTTAGTTTCAATTTTTGGTGTACAACATATGTATGGAAGTGAAAAATCTGCAAAAACCTTTGGGTTTTCTAATGATTCATAAACAATAACAAAGGTACCTCCTCGTTCAACTCCACGTTTATGTTCTAATCCCGGATGCTTTTCTACATACTCATTGAAATAAGCTTTTGACAAGTCTTTATTATCCAGCAATTCGGTTAAAGACAAAAGCATAATATCAAATCCTAGTTGCTGCTCATCTTTGATTTTCTTTATTTGTTCAAAGGCCATTTGGTAATCCATGCCCTGATGTCCTTCTATATTATAAAACGAATTTTTATCTATATTAAAATTTAAAGAATCATCTTGTATCTGTGTATTTGGGGTAAAGAAATTGATACCATATCCTAAATTATCTCCAAATGATCGGTTACTCGTTTTATCAAAATTCCAATTTTTCAAAAGTTCTTTTGTAATCTGGTAATAGAAAGGAATCGCTTTATTACTAAGAGGATTTAGTTTTTGGGATGGAGTAATTTTAATTTGCGCCTCATCTTCAAAACTACTGGAATATCTAAAATTCTGTGCCTGTTGATGAAAGCGATTAATTAATGCTTTAACTCTTTCTGTTGTTTTTTCATCATCTAAAACAGGCGAATTATAAAACTTATGTCTTGAGGAATCTAATTGGGTATCCGATACTAATTTTCCCAACATGATGTGTTTAGGAAAAGAATTCAAATCCGGAAAGCCTTTAGTAAAAGATTTAGGAAGTAATTTTATAATTTCAAAATAGGTATCCATTAAATCTTTTACGACATCATAAGCATACTGAAAACCTATTGTCTGATTAAGACAATATTCTAATGTACTTTTAAAGCCCTGATGCCCAACAACTGTAAGTCCCATTATTTCAGAGATTGCATTGATTCTTTCAAAAACAATCTCACCATAATTATTTTTTTCTAAAGCAGCAGAGTACAAATCTTTTAACTCATAAGAAGAAAATTTTGCATCAACTCCTTTGTCTAAAATAAGTCGTTCTACAATAACTCGTTCTTGTTTTTCAGCTCTCAATACATCTTCTATAAATAAAGGATGAGGCTGAATACGATCTTTTCTATTTGGCGTAATACTACCATCAATAGGATCCGGTAGAGGCAGAACACTATCATCTCCAAGAATATTAATGATTCCCTGTTCTGTAGTAACTAATACTTTAAGATTTCGAATTTGTTGGATTCCATGATTATCACAGTCAACTCCTCTACAAGGTTTAACTTCTTTTTCATAATCCTCCAGATACAGAAGTAAGTATTTATCTTCTAAATTTGAAAGATTATTAACAGACTGAAAATCAGAATTTGCTTCCTGAGCTGTTGCTAATTCCCAAAGCTCAATCTGTTTTTTGTCATCATCATAAAATGACGGATATTTTACCTTAAAATTATCATACACTTTAAAATGTGTATAGTTTTTATTTTCTATGTTAATGGTTTTCAGGTCACTTACATATAAATCTTGACTCACCGCACTTGTATTATTCAAGGTTAGCAAATCTCCGTCGGTTGTTAGCGCTGCTCCCTGAGAAAGCTGTATACCGCTCAATCGCTTATCTGTATAAATAAGATTTGGTTTGAGACCACATACAACACCTACTCCCTGCAGCATTACTCTAGATAAACGGTCCTGATCTTCAAAAAAATCTAAAAACTCATTGAACTGGGTATGCTCTATATATTGTCCTTTGCTGAATTTGCGGTATTGAGTTGATATATTACTTAATTGATTATTCATTATTGTTAATTTTTTAATGATTTATTAAGGTCATTAATAAACTTCTTAGACAGAAAAATCTGTCTAAGAAAGTTATTTTATTATTATTTTCGAGGACAAATACCTCTCACACTCCACGCTGTATTCTTCAAAGGTGCATATACGGTAACTTTAGCAAACCTTGGTAAAGCAGAGGTTTTATTAAAGGTTAATGTACCTGCTCCATTCGATGGGTTGGCAGTATGAATGTCAGCCGGATTAACTCCTGCAGCTATTAATGAACTATTAAGAGTACTCAATCCAACGAAACCGCTATCGATCCTTTGACCATTCCATTCAATAACAAATCGGTCTGGTACGCTAACTGCATCATAATTAATACCCGCATATCCTGTATCTGTTCCAAAATCTATATTATATTCGTATGTACCAGCACTTCCACTATAATTAAAGTTTTCACTACAAGACACCAGTTTTAAACCACTTAATTCAACATCTATAGCGACTTGTGTGCTACAACCTGTACTTTCAGAAATAACATTAAGTGTTGTATGATACGTCGTATTTTCATTTGGAATTATGGAGAATACGTGCGCAACCAATCCACTAGTATTAGGAACTGCATTATCTGTAGTATTATCACCATAGCTCCATTGGTAAGCTGTGATAGGACTTGAACCGTTGTTTACTACCTTGAAATAAACTGTAGCTTCATTACTAGTATAATCATAAACAGGTGAATCCATTGTTAAAGTTATACTTGGTTGAGGATGTACAATCATTTGTACTTCTACAGGATCATCATTAACAGTAAAGGTAATTGTCTGTCCAAGATAAGCTGAATTAACTAAACTAGGATCAAATAAGTTCTGACCTGCAGACTGTGTAATTACAGGTATTTGAGTATTATTTACAAATGCTTTCACTTCCCCATTCACCGGTACAATTGTCATTTCAATTGGAATATCTTTCTGACACAGTTTGCTTTTTGGTAATGACAAGAATACAGGATCCTTTTTAGAACAACATAAGTAAGGCAATGAGAAATCCGCAAGAACCTGATTGTCTGTTTCATTTTCGTAAATTAAAACAAAAGTCCCGCCCGGTTCTACTCCAGCTACATGCTCTAACCCTGATTTTCTTTCTAAAAATTCGCTTAAAAGCTCGCTTACAACGTCGTCTTTTTTAGGATCTTGTTTTACAACAGTAACTTCTGACGATCCTTCTTTTGCGAATTCAGCCTGGTTTAACAATCTTAACTTTTCATCTAACTTAGAGATGTTTAGTAAAGTATTTTGTGAGTCATCTTTTTTGTTACTAATATCACTGGAAATTGACACCAATTGTTTTCTTAAATCATCAATTGACACTGTTTTTTCTCTTGGCACATCGCCACCAGTTTTTTCACCTTTCTGTAAAACCAACGCAATGACATCAAAAGCTAATCCATATTTTGCTTTAAGATCATTAATATTTTGTAGCGCCGTTTTATAAGGCAATCCTAAATGGCCTTCAATTCTATAGAAATCATTATTGTCAATATTATAATTCAATGGATCTTGAACAAAACCTTCACCAGCCAAATTGGTTGTATGATAACTTAAATTATAGGTTTCTCTATCGGTTTTTGTTTTTTCAAAGTTCCATTGAGTCAATAATGGCTTATCTACATTGTAGTAATATGGGATTGCTTTATCACCCAATCTTACATAAAGATTAGAAGGAGTAATTTTAATAGGTCCAACATATGATTGAAACCCATTTAGTTTTTGTACAAAACGATTGGCAAGCATTATTACTTTTTCGTAATTCTCATCATCATTTGTCGTGATAGGCGAATTATAAAAACTGTGACGGAAAGGCGCATATTTTCCTAATTCCAGTGTTGTTCCAACCGTTCCCAACATAAGGTGTTTCGGGAATGAAGTAATTCCTGGGCAACATTCAACATCTAGATGTAATACTAGCCCTTTAATTTCATTATAAGTATCAACTAAATCTTTTAATAAATCATATCGATATTGATAATCTTCTACCCTTGTTGCCTGCGGAAGCAATAGAGAAGTCAATTTATCAGCAAGTGACTGCCCGCCAAGGTTTACACTCACATTAAAAGTACTTGCAATTGCACTAAAACCATTGCTTAAGTCTGCAACCGCATCACTAGCATCCCTAAATTTTTCTCTTAACTTCTTCGCCGAAGTAATATCAGCATTCAGAATAACTCTTTTTGCCTCTATTTTAGGTAAATGATCAAAAAGTTCTTCATAAGCATTGTGAGCCTTATAAATAGTATCTTTTGCATCGCCTCTCGCAATAAGAGCTGAAACAGATGCCGAATCTGCTAAAAGTACTTTAAGATTAGACACTTGCTCTGCTCCGGTGTTGTCACAATCGGCATCTTCACAAGGTGATTCATCGTTTGAGTAACTTTCTAAATACAGAAGTATAATTTTATCATTTATATTGCTGAGGTCGCTTACCGGTTTATAATCTGCGATATTAGCACCTGCATCTTTTAATTCCTTTTCCGTAAACAATTCTAAAAGAGGAATTTGACTCCCTCCAATACGAAAATATTGGTATTCTAACTTATCAGAATAATTTTTATAATATCTGTAATTTTTAGCTTCGAAGTCTATAGTAACTTCGGAAGGATTATCTCCTTTTTGGCGTAACGTTATTAAGTCTCCGTCTGTGGTAACCCCAACGCCTTGCGTAATCATGATGGTCTGAAGGGGATTTTCAAGATCTACATCTCCAGGTCTGGATTCTATTCCTCTCGAATTTTCTGGCTGTAAGATAAAATCTACGTACTCAGATCTAAAACCACATACTACTCCTACTCCACTCAGACGGGTTCTTGATAGCCTGTCCTGATCTTCAAAATAGTCTATAAATTCGTTTAATTGCCCTTCTGTTAACGCTTGATTTTCGTTGAACTTTCTATATTGGGTTGTTACATTATCTAATTTAGCATTCATTGTTTTTCAATTTTTATATGTTTGATTGTCCTAAAATTATTTTTCCGTCTAGGCCGTCATTATCATCTATTGCACAGTCTAAAAGTCTTCCCGGTCGATAAATATTATTTAAATTAGTAAGAGCGATCAGTAAATCCTGAATGCTGTTTCCTAAATTAGCCGTATTGTTTTTCGATTTATCTGAAAGATATTTTTTAAACGCAACTTCAAATTCAGACAAGTCGTTTTGAGCATCTTGCTTTTCGCTCAATCGGTCTCCAACCCAACAAATTTTCGCTAAAACATGAGCCGGAATTTCCTGCCTGATAACTGTTTCGGCATAGCGTCTGAAATCAGGATCCTGGAAACGATAAGCAAAGCCAGGAAGAACAACGCTTACACGGTAAGAGTAGGGATCAAAAACATCTGTTTCGCAATCTTCTTCACAAGAAGACATGAGGGCTTCAGAATACTTTACTGGGTCGGTTATAGAATAATCTGCTTCAATGTCAAATGATATTCTAAAAGTTGCTCCAATCTCCATACAGCCGATACCACCCATGAGTTTATAATCTTTAGCTGTTGGTTTTAATAATAAATGCTCAATAAGGAAAATACCCTCTTCTGTAAAATCATATTTAAAATACTTCATCGTCTCCCTAATCCCGATTTTCAATGTGTTTAAATCCGGATAAGGATTGGTCTTTTTATGAGTAGCCATAACATTTTGCTCCTTGGTATCATCTACAATGTCAAAATAATAATTACCTCCTCCAGAAAAACGAATTTGTATATTTCCAATTAAATCATACTTATCTTGACCTTCTTCTAATGCTTCTAATGCATTTTCAAGGTCTTCCTGATCTATTTGAATGGTTTGATAAATTGCTTCATTCAAATTTTTGGTTGCAGCATATTCAATTTCGTATGTATTTACAGACGATAAAACAATATTGCTGCTGGTTGCATCTTTTATTTTCCAAGTGTAGCTATATTTACCATCACCGTTTTCAGTTTTAATGATTGAGACTGGCGATTGAGATAAATTTCTTTGAGAGTAATTTTTAATTCCCAACAAACGGGCAATTCTTTTCTGTGCACCAGAAATATTATTTGTATTCCAATTATCTGAATCTCCAATTAATGTGTAATCGTAGCCTAATCCTCGATCTTTACTTAATGATTGATACTCGCTTAGGAAGTTTTCTTTGTTACTTAGAACAATTTCATCGGCAGATTTCCCGTACAATGATTTCATTAAGAACGTATAATCGCTAAATGTTTCAGCAAAACGAGAAATCAAATGATCTAAAACTTCATTTCGGCGTTCTACACTATTATCAAGTTCTTCATACAATGAATCTGTAAGTTTATCATCACTTTCGGTATCATAATTAAAAACCAATTCATCAAAACCTTTAATATTTTTAAGAGCCTGCGTAAAATAAGTTCTTGTTAAATCACCATTTACACTTAATACTTCTTTTACTTTTTCAAGATGCTTAAAGTAGCTGGCAAGGATTTGATCAAAAAACAATAAATAACCTTTCATTTGTTTGGCTAAAGCTTCTCTCTCCGGATTTTGATTTCCTATAATGCCTGATATTCCGACTCCATATGTATCCGGAAATTCATTCAAAATAGTCGCATAGTTTGCGATATCGTATGAAGTTCCTTGCGGTAAAATCAATTCTTTATTTTGTCTGGCGTCCTCTCTAAGTAGTTCTTCTTCTCTTTTAAGAGTTTCTAAATACTCCTGAACTTTTGCCTCATTGATATTTAAAGGAAGCGAACCTTTGCTGTAGCTGAACGAACTTAATTCGCATAGTTCAGGTTTTTTACCTTTTTCAATGCAGATCAGCCAATCGTTTGTTTGTTTGATGACATTATCACAGCCTGCAATAGAAATTTCATGAATTTCTTTAACACCATCAATTTTCATAAGTTCACTGATGATATCCGAAACACGAACTTCTCTTCTTAATTGACTGTTTTTAAGTTCTTCAGTATCAATAAAACCGTTATCTAAAAGTGGTCCTTCAAAAATTTCATCTGTAGTTTGACCTTTATCTAGTAATTGCTTCAGTGAATAAAAATGAACCTCCGGAGCCAGATAATTATTAATCGCTCTTGTCACTTTAGCATGTACAAGCTCTTCATCGGCTTTATTTACAAGTCCGATACGAGCACATACTGCAACTTTTTGGGTTTCGACTTCCTTAATTTCGGCTAAATCTTCACAAAGACTTCTGTTGGTGTGGTAACGGTCTAATATTTTAAGATTGACATTAGATTTTTCGCATTTTCTTCCATTAGTATCCTCAACATCAATATCTTCAGCATAATCTACATAGAGATCATACATTCCTTTTACATCAAAATCTTTTGTCTTATCTCCAATAGGTTTAAAGTCTAGTTTCCCTGTTTTGCAGTCAACATATAACTTTTCGGTTTTAGGAACCAACCAGCAATTACGGATTGGTCTTTGATGACCTGACTTAAAGTTGATATCTATAAACAACTTTCTATAATCAAGCTCGTTCAACGGCCTGGAAGGTAGAATTTCTGTAGCCTGTAGAAACTGTGTATGAATATCTTTCTTTTCGTCTTCAGATGCCAAAATATCTTCCATGTTTAAGTTCATTCTCATACCAAGATCTGTGATGGCATAACTTAAAACTTCCAAAGTGGTAATACCCGGATCATGAGAGTTGTAATCGGTCCAGAGTTTTCCTCCTAACTTTTCTATGTACTCAACACCTGTTTTGCGTAGAAAATGAAAATCTGTCTGATCCTCCGTTTCTATATTTTTTGATATACTAATATGCTTATTTTCTGACATAATTATATTTTCTTCTTATTTGTTATTAAATACATACTTGATCTGCAATAGTAACATTGTGTTGTTTGGCAGATACCAAAATTGATTTTGGATCTACTTCAATTAAAGATTGTGTTTGTAAAACATTATTCACCAATATTTTTATTTCATCAATGTAATCTACATAATACAGTTGCTCTAAGTAGTTAATCATTTGATTTACATTTAGTTTTACATTAAAATCAATATCTTTAGAATCTGTAAAAGCCCAAGGCGATATATATTTTTTAATATCTTCATCTAATTGTTTTAGATAAAATGTTTCGTCGTACTGTTCAAAGAATTTAACCTTTGTATCTACTTTTGCTTCTTTATAATTTGGGTTAATTACTTGAGCGTTAACATGCATCGTATTTAATTCATTCACATAATTTTGAATTTTATTCAGACTTGCTCTACTTACTCTAGGCTGATAGACGTCAAAAGCATTTTTATTTTTAATATTCGGCACCACCATCAAGGTTACATGTCCCGGAGCCATATATGATTTTTCTGAAGTATGATTTAAACATTTTACTTTAAAGACTTCCGGAAATTCCTGTAATACCAAATGCTCGTAATCCCATTGCGTAATGGCTCTGTTTTTATGTCTTAATCTTTCGCTTACACGTCTGTAAAATTCTGTGTCCGCTTCTTTATATTTACCATCGAACGAATTGTAAGGCTGGCTAACCGATTTTACCTGAGGAACTCTGGTGATAAGCTTAGTAATTGTGTTTGCTTCTAATCCGTTATTTAAATGAGATAAATCGTTGTTCTGATTTTGGAATGTTGCCAAAACAGCCTGTGTATAAATTCCCTGAACTTTACAAACCGCATCATAACTTCTTTTTGATTTCGCTCTGATCCAAACCAATCCGTCGGTAAACCTTGTATGGTTGGTGTTGATATCTTTAGGAATGTTGAACTTTACAATACCAGATTCCAGGAATCTTCTGGTTTCATTTTTCAGCATATAATCCGACAGATCAATCCAAGTATTATTTGAAAGAATATTCCATTCTATAAACTCTTTTTCTTCGAAAGTATCAACCAAAGGATTTTCACTTCCTTCCAGCATTTGGATTAATAGAGAAACTGTAGTTTGTGGTAATGCATCCAAACCGATGTATAATTCACCACCATTTTGGTGTACAGGAACAATACTCTTAACTTCAACTTCTTTTTCGTATTGTCCGAATGCATCTTCATGATACAATTGCACTCCTTTACTTTTTGAAGCTTCCCCGTCAGCATCTTTGCTTAAATACGAGTATGCATTTTCCTTGGCGCTGTAATTCAGTTCGATATCTTCAGCAAAAGGAATATAAGGTTCGTTTGGAATAAGTTTTCCTACTTTCGGATCACTTGATAATGCCAGTGTATACAATTTAGGATAAACATCCTGTAATGATGATTGGTTGAATGTTAATCGAATAGACTCACTTGTACCTGATTCATTACTTGTATTATTGATTGAAAACTGAGTTTGATAACCGCCGTCTACTTTTTTAAATACATCAATATCATTAGCTTTTTCGTGCCAAACTTCTTTTTCTAACAATGCAGTATCTGCTTTAAAATAAGCATCAGAATCTACAACTGGCGTTCTTTGTGCCTGAAAATCTGTTAAGCTGATGTTTTGATCGGGTTTAATGACATATCCACTGTACAAATCTTTAATAGATTCCGGAGTATTTTTCCAATTGATGGTGATGTCTGCATTCTGCCATTTTTTGGAAAACATTTCAGGAAATTTGATGTAAAAATTAGATCCTTTAATCGGCTGTGCGGTAAATGGATAGTAAGGTTTTTCAGAATTTAATGCACCGTTGTCATTTTCTATCTGAACAGATTTTACTCCTTTTACATCAACCGATACTTCTATATTTTTTACTAGTTTTTCTGAAAGAGCTTCGTAAATATCGTAGTATTTTTCGCCCTCGATCATAAACCTTACAACAGGGAAATCGGTTTGAAATGTTTCTAGTAACACTTCCTTATCATATTTTACAACTGCCGGGAAGGCTTTAGATAATGTAAAAGAAAGTTCTAATGTTTGCTCTTCGTTTTTAATACATTTTAAAACGATACCCGATAACCATTCTTTTTCACCGCTACAAAGCACTTTGATATTGTTTTCAATATCAGTTTTTGAAAGATTCTGTAATCTTTGAGTCGAATTTTTATTAAAATCTATTCTGAGAGTAATTGTTCTTTCACCTTCTTTTAAATCGAATAATGATGACGCCACCGAAAAACCCAGTTTAGCTTTTGGAAGTTCTTTGTAAATAGATTTCTTTTCTAAGATTGTTTCATCAGAATTATATCCAAATGGCCACCAATAGTTGCTGTTTTCAGGTAATTTATCACCCAAACCGTCAGCAGAATTTGCTGCCGGAGCCATTTTCAGCTCTCTTTTTTCGACATCGTTTAAAAAACTTTTGATCTCAACTACTTTTGCCTGATTGGCAATAAGTTCTTCACCTGTTTTATAAACTCGTTTTTTTCCATTTGCGTCTTTATCACCATCCAGCAATGTACCACTAGGAATTTTTTCCTGAATTGCTTTTTTGGCTAATTCAAAAATCACATAGGCTTTGTCTGATTTGGCATCATTTTTTTCAATTTGGAGGATTTCATTATAATAAAAATCCAAATGCCTTTTCGTTAAATTATTGAAGGCTTTTTTCGAGAAATCTAATAATTTTAAAAAGCAAACAAATAATGTAAGGTGAGGAGTCAGGTTGCTGTCTTGTTCAAACTGGGACATAAGCTCTGTAACCTCTTTTTTCATACTTTTATACTCAACGCTTTCTCTCCTTGGAACAGCATCACCAGTATCATCACCCAAGAAGAAGTTTCCCCAGTTTCCTTGTGGTGTTGTATTATCATCTTTGTCAAAGTAGTTTACACGCTTAGCAAAATTGTTTGCGAATAATAGCCAATCAAACAGATCGAAATCGTGTAATTCAAGATTGCCCGGATCTAATTCTGCTAAAAAGCGCTGCATTTGTGATTTTCCTTCACGATAATGTGAAAATGTATCTGTTTTTTTCATTTGTTTATATTTATCTTTCTATGGTCAGATGCAATACTTAATGTAATGTTGGTAGTATTCAAAATGGCTACAGACATCCCGTAATTCATTATATTTCAGTAGCTTCCCCTTTATAAAAAGGAAAAACCATATTGCTTCTTGTATTAGTATTTCTTACTTCGTAGTCAATTTGTATCAAAACTTCTCCTTCCAGCTCGTCCTGAGTATCAATTTCAATACTTAAAATGTTTATTCTGGGCTCATGATATAGAATAGCACGCTCAACGATTCCTTTCATTTGGGTGATCAGCGTTAAGTCCAGAGGTTTGAAGAGCATTTCCTGCAGGTCGCATCCGTAGTTTGGGAACATTACACGTTCACCGGGGCGCGTTGACAATAAAATCATAAGACTATTATTGATGTCTTCCACATCTGTGGTCATTGCCAGTTTTCCTTCAGTTTCGTTAAACTCAGGCGGAAAACTCCAGCCTATTCCTAAAAAATCTGTATTTATTTTCATACGTTATTTGTATTATATTTAATTGTAACATCTTGCATCTGTAACATAGAGTTTTGGTTATTCTTACTGTTTTGTTAGGGATGTTTTACATTTTTAGTTTTAGTTAGATCTATTTAAATGATAGTTCATAATCAATTCTTAAATATCATCCACCTATTAAAACAGTAGCTTCACCCGCGGTGATTACCCCTCCATGAGCAGTAGAATCTCCCATTCTTGCGGCTGGTTTTCCGCCTATCATTACACTTGAAGATCCTGAGGCGATGGTGTCTAGTGGACCTGTACACATTGCTTTGTCCCCTACTCTTGCGGCTGGTTTTCCTCCGATAAGTACAGTAGGTTCTCCCGCCGGAATTATTGGGCCGCCCACATGCGGAACATTTCCCGTTACCATAGGACAGGTATGCATGTCTGTAATTCTTGCTGCCGGTTTCATGATTAATTAATTTTAACTTGAGATCCTTTTACGACTGTTACTGCTCCCGATTTAAGTTCAGTACCCGAACTTCCTTCAGCTTTCAGCTGTGCACTGGCTTTTACGTTGATATTGGTTCCTTCCATCGTGATGTCGCCTTTTGCTTTGATCTTGATATCTTTCCCGCTTTCTATACTAATACCGTCTTTATTAAGGGTAAGAATATTAGAATGTTCATCTTCAATTTTAATGATATCTGCATCTTCATCTACAATCACTTTTTTGCCTTTCGGTGTCTCAAGCGTGTATGAAATTTTATCATCATTAAAAATCATTTTCATCTCGCTTCGGGTTACGAATCCTTTTTCGTTATTGTCATCAGAAGCTACAATTGGAGCCGGTTTTGCGCTGCTATTTAGCATTCCAAGTACGACTGCATCATTGGGATCGTCATTAATAAATCCGATGATCACCTCATCTCCGATTTCCGGTCTGAAAAATGATCCTCTGTTTTCTCCCGCGTCAAGCGTTGCTATTCTTGCCCAAATTCCTTCTTCTTCGTTGTTGATGATTGGGATTTGCACTAAAATTCTATCTTCGCCATCCGGATCAGATTCCAATTGTGATACAACACCAATGTGTAATCCGCTAATTGCAGGAATAATTCCTGAACCCGGCATTTCGCTTACATCATAAGTTTCTGAAAACCATGTTGGAGAAAGTCCAAATTGAGCATCAACCAACCAATTTCCTTCTGCTATTTCGTGACGAACACCTGTAACGTAAATTTTTCCGTTGAATCTGTTTCCAACTCCCTGAAGGGTTAATGAAACTCCTGGTTTCACCGATGGAATTCCCTGGAATTTTACCCTTCCTCTTGTTTTTGCTAATTGCTGGAAAGTTGCTTTCGCATCGCCCCATTCCTGAAGCTCACCTTGGGTAAGATTTCCACCATGTTTAAGTTGAAGATCTTCAATTCCAAAAACATTTGCTAAATCGCCTGACGAAAGGTTTCCGTTAAGATTAATTGCAGGATCTTGGGCTTCAACTTCTGTTAATTCCTGATCGGTATAGCTCCAAGTTTTGGCTGTAATTTTGTTGAATTGATCTCTGGCGTCAATTTCTCCGTCAAATTCATGGACAGATGATCCGTAAACAACGGTTTCCACTGTTTCACCACTAAAATCTGGTTTAGCTATTTTGATAGTTCCATCTTCGACAAAACAAAGCTTACCGTTTGCCTGTGCTCTGGTTAACATAAAATCCCAATCAGAAGCCTGATACTGAACCAATTCTTTATGAGAATTTGAAGTAGCTTCAACATCGGCAGTAAGTCCGTTATTCCCAATAAGTTCTTCCATGACATCGCTGTCTGTGCTTTCGTAGAAATATTTACTTTTTCTTCCTAAAGTCATTTTTACAGCTTTATCTCTGCACTCTACGATGAGGTAAGAAGATCCGTTTCTGATTTTTATGTTATGTTTTACAATAACTCCTTTAAAAATAGTTTCTTCTTCGGAGTGATATCCGGCAGTGATTTCAATTTCTTTTCCAGGAATTAATAGGTCTTCATTGCTTAATTTGAAATCCTGTTCCGGCACACTTCCGTCTAAAATAACGATATTGGCATAAGGAATTCTGTTGACTTCGTTTTCTACAATAATGCTTTTCACACCGTACTTACCAGGTAATTCTGTACCTCCGGACATCACCTTAAAGGTTACTAAGTCTGGATTTTTTGCTGTTTGTATGTATCCACTATTATTCATCTTATGAAACTTTTTCTAATGGCGGAAAAAATAAATCCTGTCCTGGGGTTAGCTGTCTAAAATTGATAAGACCATTTACTTTAGCTACTTCCAAATAATATTTAGAATCTCCGTAAATTCTTTCAGTCATTAGGGGTAATGTGTCTCCATCCTGCACTGTTCTTTTGTGCGTAAGATCCGGGGAACTTTTAACTTCTTTTGCAGCAGCAAGCTTTGGGCTAGTTGATTCACTGAATGTTGCCTTTCCTATAGCTCTCAAAGGCTGTCCTTCGTTATCAAACAATTTATATTCTATGGTTAACTCTGAAAGCATTCCTTTAAATTCAAAACTGCCCCAATTAAGTATAACATTATAAGGTTTATGTATTGGCCCCGCAAGCTCAGCAGTTGCTTCATGAAAAGCCTTAATTTGCTCAGTTACAGCTTTTTTAGCAAACGATTTCCCTTTAATTATATTGATAAGCTTAATTCCAGCGTTGGCTTCTGTTACTCCTGTACCATCAAATAGAAATTCTAATTGTAAATCGGGTGCATGTGATGATACATATCCTAAATTAACTTTAGAACTACCTTGTGATTGATCCTTATTGAGCTTCGTCTTATACGACATAGAAAAGCCGGTCGGATTTATAAAAGCTTTAAAGGCGCCATTCTTAATTCTTTTTTCATAATCAGAATTTTCGTATGTCCCGATTGTTAATTTTTGAATTGCTCCTCTCATTATCTTTCTTTTTTACGTTGTTCTATATTTACTATCTGCTCTACGCTTTCGCTGATTGCCCGCATGATTTGTTCTTCATCTACCGATGCGGCAGTTGTCGTTGCTTCTACTTTTTCGTCCACATTTATTTTAATGTGAAGCTCTTTTATTTCTATTGGCATTTCGTTTGTTTTTTAATCAATTATTAATATTCAAAACACTAATAACCAATGATTTAACATGTTTATTTTTAAAAATCTAAGCACATAAAGAGTGTGTTCAGTCTTGTTATAGACCAATCTTATGTTTTTTTATCTGAAAATTTTTTGCTGAATGTTATCTGAAAACTAACACACTTTCAGGTGCTTAGATTAGATTTAGAAATTACAAGCCTAAGCTTGCTAACGATGAAGGTATTGTGAAATATCTATATTTCAGTTCTATTGTTTCAATAGCAAGTTTGCTTTCTTCTGCGTTGAATTCTGAAACGTTCCATTTTACCGGGTATGCCCCAACTACATTCCAGACCATTAAAGGTGCAGTAGATTGTAGTCCTCCTGAAAGAGTAATTATGAGATCTCTGGGCTCAAACTGGAAGTTTTCCATAGCATTTCTGCACCAGCTTATCAATCCGGAACTTACGATTAAACCACGCTTAAGAACTAAATTATCATATTTTGGTCTCAAAGGAAGTTGATGAAGAAATCTGTTTTCGCCTCCTTCGGCATATTCTTCGGTTGCAATTTCTGTTGATAAACCAGATATAGACTGAAATCTGGAGTCAATACCCTCTGTTGTTGAAATCCCATTAACAATAAAAGAGAAACTAGTTGGAGGATATAAAAGAGCCATGATTAGTTATTTTCAATAGTTAATCCTTCGTGTGCCAATTCTAAAGTTTCAATAGCAACCTCGTTACCTTCAGCTTTTAAATCTGTTGACTGTAATTTAAGAGGGAATGCATTTTTCACTTTCCAAGTTACTGCAGGCTCTCCATTCTCGTCTAAAAGAGAGATCGTGATTGATCTTCTTTCTACCGTATTCAATTGAATTGATTGAAACCAAGCGAAAAACTCGTTATCCTGTTTGAAAGTTCCTCTCTTTAAAGTAATGTTATTGAAAACTTTCAATCCGGGCATCTTGATTTTGCTGAAATCCGGACTTGCTCCATGTCTGTATTCAATAAGACCAGCTTCAATATTTAAACCAGATACTTCTTGAAAACCTACTTTTGTTCCGCCCCAATCTACTTCAAAGGCAAACTTTACTAATGGATATGTACTCATAATTTTATTTATATTTAATTGTTATTTAGTTTAATTATTTTATGCTTCTTGCAATTTGTGTGAAAAACGTAACACAATAAATTCAGCAGGGCGAACGGCAGCCATACCCACTTCAATGATCATTCTTCCTTCTAAAATATCCTGAGCAGACATTGTTTTGTTTAAACCAACGCTTACGTAATACGCTTCTTCAGGCTTGCTTCCAGCCAATGCACCGTCTTGCCATTGTTGATTAAGGAAATTCTCGATCATCGTTTGTACACGAATCCATGTATTGGCAGTATTCGGTTCGAAAACGAAACGTTCTGTAGATTTTTTAACAGACTCTTCTACCATGTTGAAGAAACGACGTACAGAAATATATCTCCATTCATTGCTGTTTCCATCCAATGTTCTTGCTCCCCAAACTAATGTTCCTTTACCTGTAAAAGTTCTGATCGCGTTGATTGATTTTCCAGCTTCTGGATGTACGTTAAGAATTTCTTGATCTTCGTGAGAAATTTTTACGGTAGGTGCTACTACATAGTTTAGCCCCACGTTAGCAGGTGACTTAAATACTCCGGAAGTACTGTCCACTTTAGCATAAACTCCGGCCATTGTTGATGATGGACCCAATACTACTCTTTTAGACTCAATTGCTTTTTTTGCTCTGTTGTACAAATCTGAATCGCTTGTTTTCACGTCCGATAAATATGTAGCACCTTCAATTCTTGCAAAATTTGCTTGAGGGAGGATAAGTTCAACTTCTGTCTCATCAAAATTATAACTTAAAACTGTTTCTAATTTTGGGTAATATGCAGCTCCATATTTTAAACGTTCGCCACTGTCTCCAGATCCTAAAGCAGTTCTAAAAGTATCTACAGCCGTAGAAGGATCCCCAAAAACATCCATGATAACAAACCTGTCTTTCATCAACTCTGCCTGATCAAGAGCCATTCCGTATATATCAACAACAGAGGTATTTAAAGCTTCGGCATCCGGGAAAACAAGAAGAGTAGGCTCGTCTTCTTTTTCCAGAGTAAGAAGACCTATTCTTAAATCGCTAAAATTTGCTGTATTTGGATATCCTACTACTTTATCTCCTACAGAAACGATATAACATGGTCCGCCACCATTAGCAAAATACATTTGCATGGCATAGTACATTTTGAACGGACTTAGAGTTACATTAGCTTCAATTGAGCTGCCATTTACATTAACAGTGAAGGCTTCAGGCTTTGCTTCCCCAAAAATTGTTTCGTATTCCAACATAGAAGCGATTCTCGTTGGCTCATTTTTTGGCCCTTTTCCTGTGTACCCAACAAAAGCAGGAATAGCCGTTTCTACTTGTGCTACAGATGGTGGGAATTTTGCAATTTCCTCTACGTAGACTCCAGGTGTTTTATAATTCATTTTTCTTAAAATTTAAAGTTAATATTAGTTATTTTCAATAGTTAATCCTTCGTGTGCCAATTCTAAAGTTTCAATAGCAACCTCATTACCTTCAGCTTTTAAATCTGTTGACTGTAATTTAAGCGGGAATGCATTTTTCACTTTCCAAGTTACTGCAGGCTCTCCGTTTTCATCTAAAAGCGAGATCGTGATTGATCTTCTTTCTACCGTATTCAATTGAATTGACTGGAACCAAGCGAAAAACTCGTTATCCTGTTTGAAAGTTCCTCTCTTTAAAGTAATGTTATTGAAAACTTTCAATCCAGGCATTTTAATCTTGCTGAAATCCGGACTTGCACCGTGTCTGTATTCAATAAGACCAGCTTCAATATTTAAACCAGATACTTCTTGAAAACCTACTTTTGTTCCGCCCCAATCTACTTCAAAGGCAAACTTTACTAATGGATATGTACTCATAATTTTATTTATATTTAATTGTTATTTAGTTTAATTTATTTTATGCTTCTTGTAATTTATGCGAAAAGCTTAATACAATAAATTCAGCAGGGCGTACCGCAGCCATACCCACTTCAATGATCATTCTTCCTTCTAAAATATCCTGAGCAGACATTGTTTTGTTCAAACCAACGCTTACGTAATACGCTTCTTCAGGTTTGCTTCCTGCCAATGCACCATCTTGCCATTGTTGGTTAAGGAAATTCTCGATCATCGTTTGTACACGAACCCATGTATTTGCGGTATTGGCTTCAAAGACGAAACGTTCTGTCGCTTTCTTCACAGATTCTTCTACCATGTTGAAGAAACGACGTACAGATACATATCTCCATTCATTGCTGTTTCCATCCAATGTTCTTGCGCCCCAAACCAATGTTCCTTTATCCGTAAAAGTTCTGATCGCATTGATTGATTTTCCTGATGTAGGATGTACATTAAGACTATCTTGTTCTCTGTTAGAAATTTTTACGGTAGGTGCTACTACATAGTTTAGTCCAACGTTAGCAGGTGATTTAAATACTCCAGAAGTACTGTCTACTTTAGCATAAACTCCGGCCATTGTTGATGATGGAGCCAATACAACTGGTTTAGACTCAATTTCTTTTTTGGCCTGGTTGTACAATTCAGAGTTCTTGGCTTTCAATCCTGCTAAATTTGTTACTCCAGATACACCCGTAACAGAAACGTTAGCGTCGTCAAAATCATAACTTAAAACTGTTTTTAATTTTGGGTAATAAGCAGCTCCATATTTCAAACCTGTACCAACAACTTCTCTTCTAAAAGTAGAATCATCTCCAAGAACATCCAAAATGACAAATCTGTCTTTTAATAATTCTGCCTGATTTAAAGCACTAATATATAAAGAGTAAACCCTACTAATAGCTAAATTATCGTTAGCACTATTAGCATTATCTAAATTATCAGAAGCAGCTAAGCTAATATTAGATGCTGTATTTTTGTCAGCATTAGCATCAATTAGTGCTTGCGCTGCAGCATCAGAAGCAAGTTGAGCAGCAGCAGCAACAAGCTGAGCATTGGCAGCAGCAGCAGCAAGAGTTTCGTTACCAGGGGCAGCATCAGATGCAGCCTGAGCTTCTTCAGCAGCCTCTTCAGCTTCGATCAACTGATTAGCAGCAGTTTGAGCAGTAGCTTGAGCAGCAGTAAAAGCTAAAGATGCAGCAGTAAAAGCAGCTTGTGCAGCAGTAAAAGCCACTGATGCGGCATATACATCAGCATCAGTAGCAACTAAACCTTGAAGATCCGGGAAAACGATCAATGTAGGTTCGTCTTCTTTTTTTAACAGGTCTAGACCAGCTTGTAATTCATCTACTTTTACTGTAGAATATGCTCCTACAGAGACGATATAACATGGTCCGCCGCCATTAGCAAAATACATTTGCATAGCATAGTACATTTTAAAATCGCTTACCATAGTTTGTGTTGCTGTTGCAACACCATCTTTAAAAGCTACAGCAAAAGCTTCCGGATTTGCCTTTCCAAAAAGGGTTTCGTATTCCAACATTGAAGAGATTCTTGTTGGTTTGTTTTTTGTTCCTTCTGCTGTGTACCCAACAAAAGCGGGAATAGCTGTTTCAACTTGTGCTACGGAAGGTGGAAATTTTGCATGTTCCTCCACATAGACTCCAGGTGTGTTGTAATTCATTTGTTTAAAATTTAAAATTAATTATTCCTCGAAGTACGACTTCGAATTTTTGTTCGTGATTGATTTTTTTATGATTGTTGTAATTTGTGTGAAAACTTTAATACAATAAATTCTGCAGGGCGAACCAATGCTATTTCGATAGTTGCGTTCAAAATATTAATATTACCATCCTTGGTTCCATCAACTTGTACTTTGTAAGCTTCTTTCGGAGTACTTCCGGCTAATGCACCCTCTATCCATTGCTGGTTAAGAAAATTTTCTATCATTGTTTTTGCTCTTAAATAGGTGGAGGAAATAGTAGGTTCATCAATAAATACTTTGAGCGCTACGTTTATCGATTGTTCCAACATATCAGAATAGCGACGTACATGAATATATTTCCATACATTATCTGTACTATCATCGTTTTTATCTTTCCCATCGAGCGTTCTTGCACCCCAAACCAAAGTACCTTTTCCTGTAAAAGTTCTGATCGCATTGATTGATTTTCCGGTGTCATCGATGTTTAAATCTGATTGTTCCTGTTCGGAAACTTTTTCTGTCGGAGCTACTACATAATTAAGACTTACATTTGCGGGTGCTTTCCACACTCCTCTTGTACTGTCTATTCTACCGTATACTCCTGCCATTGCTGATGATGGTGGTAAAACAACTTTTAACGAAGCGATTTCTTTTTTTATCTGATTGTATAATGCTGAATTTGATGATTTTAAATCTTTAAGTTTTTTACCATCTGCATGTCCTTTTTCGTCTTTTACTCCAAGAATTGCATTTATTAAGTCATCAAATTCTCCTTTAAAAATAGGAGCATCTACATCTAAATCCTCAGGCATCTCAAAATTGTCTATTGTTCCGTCGTGTATCGCATTTAAGACAAATTTTGCCTCATTAATTGCTTCTACTAAAATTGCCTTTGGATCGCCTGGCTGACCTGTATCATCTGCAGTTTCATTAATTTCTTCTGCAATTGCAATAGCATGGCCTAATAAACCAGCAAGTACAGAAACACTCGGAGATCCGCCCAAGATTTCTTCGCTTGCTAAACTTCCTAATTCTTCTAAAGCATCAAGCTGCCCTTTATAAAAAGTAGCACTACTTTCTCCCGCTTGTTGCAAACCGGTATGTACGATAGCTTTTTCTTCATCAAAAGTATAATTCAAAATAGTATTTAAATAAGAAAAATAGGCTGCAGCATGGCTTGTTGGGTTTACAACTTGAGTTCTAAAATGATCTACTGTAGTAAGATTATTTCCTTCGTATGTATCTAAAATGGCAAACCTATTTTTACCTTCTAATCCTAATTTTTCATTTATTGTATAATTGTAAAGGTCATAAAAACCGGTTTCGTCTAGTGAGACAGCATCAGGGAAAACAATAAGAATTGGTTCTTTAATAGCTTTCAGGGTTTCGATCTTATCCAATCCGTTTTTCAGGGAAGCTAACTGCACTCCTGTTGAAGCCAAAGCATAAGTACCTACAGAAACGATATAGCATGGACCGCCACCATTGGCAAAATACATTTGAAGCGAATAGTACATTAAAAATTGTACTTCCGGCGTTACAATAGTTAATCCTTTATCTTTGATATCTTTCAGTTCGATACTTTCCTTTTTTGCTTTTCCAAACTTATCTTCAAACTCCAAAAGAGAACTGATTTTTAGTTTTTCATTTTTACTATTATTAATATCATAACCTTGAGGTATTAGCTCGGTGTACCCGATGAATACAGGCATTGCTGTATCTATTAATGCAATAGAATTTGGAAGTTTAGTAATTTCTTCAACTGAAACGCCTGGCGTTGTTGGATTTGGCATGTTTTAAAAATTTAAGTTAAAGGTTATTAGTTTTTATTTTTGTTTTTATGATTAATCGACTTTAAAGCTTTTAATATCTACTACATCAATTAATTGAACATCTTCAGGGTCTGTAGCAGCAGCAATTTTTATTACACTGATTTTATAGAATGCAAAAGGCATTACTTTTCCGCCTAGTAATCCCCAAACGTAGCTTAACTGCTCAAAAGGAATGGAGTGTAATTCGATTCTGAATTTGTAATCATCAGCCTCCAGCACATTGTTTGTCTGAAATATTTCAATCACTTTCGAAACATTTGCTAATGATTTGTCATAAGCATCTCTGTTGGCAGCGATCATTACATATAAATTCAGATAAGCCGGAGCACTTTCCAATTCATAGCGAACTGGCGTTGTTTTTAGCTTATTGTATCTTGGGGTATTTTTCATTGTAGATTCCTCCTCAACAGTCAATAGGGTAATTACAACCTTATTTTTAAGATTTGTGGAATCTTCGTCTTCATGTTTTGCGATATTATTAACAACAGCTATATTAACTTCCCCATCGTCATCTTTTAATCCATTTATTGGATCATTCAGCTTAGTTTGTAAAATTTTAAGTACGTTATCAATCATAATTTCTGTTCTTTATTATTATGGTGCAAACATACAATCATCCCCAATCAAAAGACAAATATTTTGAGGGGTCAAACCTGTCTTTGCAGTAAATAGGATTTTTGTTTTTCAATAAACAATGAAAAAATAATAATCATAAAATACTAAAAATCAAATAATTAATATTCAAATTAAAAATAATAATTTAAATAAAAATTCCCTTAATCAAAACTTAGTGAAATGTACACATGAAAATGTGGTATGGTTTTATTGTTAAAAATTATTTTATTTCAGCCTAAAAATGAAGATTAATTAAATGTGAATTATTGGTTTAAAGACGAATTCTAAATCAAAAATTATTGACGTTGTTTAAAATTTCATTTTATCTATTTTCATTTTCTTCTTAGCAGATATTCGCCAATATTTAAATAACGGACTGCCACCCTAGCCCCGATTGCAATGAAAATCCTTTTTTGCAAAAAAAGATTGTAATGGAAAGCGGGAAATAGCTCCAAAAAAATATAAACAAGTTCAATATTTTCTTCATCAGAATATCTCTTTTCTATTGCTGATAATTTCTAAAATTTTTAAGCCTTTTTTACTAAGAACTGATTTCATCATCTACTGCAAAGACAGAATAGAGAGGCCTTATTATTCGTAAAAAAGCATCGTCTTCCTCTAATTTTGACCCCAATAATTTTAAAAAACTATTCACATGAATATTAAAAATCTTTTTGGCAAGCGCAATGAAATCATTGGCGGCCACTTTAATGAATTACGCTCAAAAATGGGCGTGGCAAATCAAGATGAAGAAGTAATTTTTTCTTTAAGAGAACAAATTTGTAATGCATGTCCTCTAAAAAACGGCAACAATTGTAACGCTATGAAATGGATGAATCCTGAAACACTTGAGGTTGTAGATGGTCCAAAAGACGGATTTATCAGAGGTTGCGGATGTAGATTGAGCGCTAAACAAAAATCAAAGCTGAGTCTTTGTCCTGCAGGTTTTTGGGGAGGAGAGTTCAAATAAAATAAAAGCAAATTGATGACTATCAATATTGTATAATTAAAATCTATTTAAAGTGAAGCAAGATCATATCATTCAGAAAGTTTTTGTTGAAGTTACCGTCAACAACAAAGAAAAAGCAAATCGTATAAAAGATGATATCAGCAGCTTTTTGTCTATTGATGTTTTTCCGGAAATAGAAAAGTACGTCAATGCTTTAGAACATACGTTAGCTGATCATACTCTGCAAATTCCTCGTTTAGAATTGAATTTGGATGTGAAAAACAGCTCATTAAATACTGAATTAAAAGATAAAATTGCTCAACTCTTTAAAGAAGAACTGTCGAAAATTACAAAACCAATTGAAAATTCAAATCAAGAATCAGAAAGTGACACCCAAGCATATCTTATTGAAAATCAAGAAAAAATAGTTCAGACTTTTATTTATTTTTTAGAAAACGGATCTATGCCTTGGTGGAATTCGGATAGAAAAAGTATTGCTTTTTTGGAACCAAAAGTATTTGAGACGCTAATTTTAGCTAATAATTTCCAAAAAAATATTATTTCTGTTTTGTCAAAACAAAATGTTCAGGAACGAATCATCAATCAACTTTCAGATGAGCAGATTGCACAAATATGTTTAGCGGTTTTAAAAAATATGGACTTAAAAATCAACTTGAAGGTTGATATTATACGTCATTTATCAAAACTGAACCATACTGACAGAAAAATCGTGTGGCATTTGGTCTTAAATGTATTATCAGAGTACTTGAAAACATCAAATAGCAATCTTCGGGAATATCTTTTAAAACAAATATCAAAAATAGAACATCAAGGTTTTTCCCAAACAAAAAATAGCCCTCAAAACTTGAAAACAGTGGTTGAGATATTTCCTTTTATTAAAGAAAATGAAATTCTTGAAGTTCTTAAAAGCATCAAAAATAATTCAGAAACTAAATCTGAAAAAGCAAAAAATCCGACAGAAACGATCCATGAAAAAAATGCACAGGTTAATGAGAATTTAATTGAAAACAATGAAGATTTAATAAGTCAAAACGATGGACAATATATTCAAAATGCAGGGCTTATTTTGATACATCCATTCATGAAAACCTTTTTTGAACATTGTGACCTTCTCGATCCAAAAACCCAGCAACTTACTGATCCTGAATTGTGCGCACATTTATTACATTATATCGCTACCGGAAAAACAAACGCTCCTGAATACGACATGGTTTTTGAAAAATTCTTATGTAATATTCCAGTGAATCAAACCATTAACAAGCATATTAAACTTTCGCGTAAGCATAAAACACAAGCCAAAAATGTAATCGAAAGTGTACAGCACAATTGGAATCCGATGAAAAAATCATCTGCAGCATTACTGCAAAACGAATTTTTCCAGCGCTCGGGTAAATTGGTGGTCACAGACCATGATTGTACCCTTACAGTAGAACGAAAAGCACAAGATATTTTGCTTGATAAACTTGGTTGGGGACTTGGTCTTGTTAAGCTTCCATGGCAGGAAAAATTCATATTTGTGAACTGGTAATCGTTTCTCGTTTTTCTAAATATTCTAAAACTGGTTTTAAATCAGCAATAATCTCATTTCAACACTGTAAACTCAAAATAAAATTATGAAATCTCCTATTAACCTTGAAAAATCATTAACAAAGACAAAAGTTAATGAAAAAACAGAAGAAATTAATCATTTATATCTGACCAATGCTATAAATCATACCTCTTTAAGTGAGGAAATGAAATGGCTGCAATCGCTTATTGAAATGCGATGCAGAGAATTGTTTTTAGAAGATGAAACAGAGTTGAATATTGCTTTTGAAGTACTTGAATCCCCCAAATTAAATGACGAATCACCCTATTCTATTACCATAAACATGTACCAACTCACAGCGATAGACAGGATAATTTTAGCTTTAGGTATTGCTTCTGCTCATTATCCATCGATGTTAAAAACATTTGTGCAAATAGAAGAAAGCAGCAATGCATTTGCTATTGAAGCTGGAGGTGAATACAACAAAGCCAACCGTAGTTTTAAACCAACTTTTCAAACCGCACTTTTTTTGCTGGCCGGTAAAGATTTATCATTATGGTCGCATTACAGTTCGCAATTGATAAATGGAAGTGTTTTACTGAAAAATGACATTATTTACAATCGTTCTTCAACAGAATTTATTCATGGAAAAATTGAGTTGGATACAGCGTATTTAAACTATTTTTTGTCGGGTCAGAAACCACAATTAGACCACGGTTCTTACTTTCCGGGAAAGCTTTATCAATCTTATTTAACGATGGATGATATTATTTTAGAACATAATGTTCGAGAACAGATAAAACCCATTGGACATTACATCAACGCATTGGAAAACGGCTTTTTCAAAAGTAATGATCATGGTTTTAAACCCGGTTTTATTGCTTTATTCTATGGTGCTCCAGGAACAGGAAAAACAATGTTGGCGGGAATTCTTGCTAATTCGTATGGAATTGATATGTATCATGTTGATCTCTCGCAAGTGGTGAGCAAATATATTGGTGAAACCGAGAAAAATCTTGAAGTATTATTCAATAGACTGCAGGGTAAAAATTGTATGTTGTTTTTCGATGAAGCCGATGCTTTATTTGGAAAACGTTCTGATGTAAAAGATGCTCATGATCGCTACGCCAATCAGGAAGTGTCTTATTTATTACAAAGAATAGAAAAATTTGATGGGTTAACAATTTTGGCTTCCAATTTTGAGAATAATATGGACGATGCTTTTAAGCGTCGTATAGATGTTTCTATCAATGTAATCCGGCCGACAGAAATCACCCGAGAATCGCTTTGGGAGCATTATTTGCCTAAAAATATAACCTTTGAAAGTGATGAACTTTTAAAACATTTAGCTAAAGAATATTCTTACACCGGTGCCAATATCCGCAACATTATGAAAAATGTATCAATGGCATTGCATGATCGTAATGAAACCATTATTACACATTCATTACTAAGTACTTATTTAACGATAGAAAACGAAAAGGCTTTTGGGAAAAATCAGGCTCGTCTTAGTCCATTTGTACAAAAATCAGAATAAACTTTTAGCACAAAAAAATGAATTCATCTAATAACCAAAAACATGAGCAGACATAAAAAAACATTTGCGCCAAGAGCCAACCGATCCGAAGCGCAAACCACCGATAATAAAGAAGAACAAGAAAAATACATCCCGATTAGCAGTCAAGATGCTAAAATCTCCCTTGCAAAAACAGAAGTTACCCAAATAACGTACGCTCTATTCCAAAACAGGGCATTTAATAAAGTAGAAAGAGGTTCATCCATCATAAAGTTTTCCAACAACGGATTGCATGTATTGGCTCTTAATAAGGCACTCAGTACATTAGGTTACAGAGCACCTGAAAATGAGACTTTTTTTGGTGATAAAACGAAGATTGCGCTTATGAGTTTTCAAAGTGATCATGGTATTCAAAAATCTGGAATTTTTGATTCAAAAACCCTGTTGAAAATGAATGAGGTGCTGGGAGCATCAAAAAAACAGGAGAAAAAAGATCAGCTTTCAGTTTCTGAGCGTGCTAAAATGCTATACGAGGCTTTTGAGCACAGAAATTTATGGATTTTTGGAGCTACAGATGAAGATAAAGTTTTTAAAGCTTTAGACAAACTCTCTTATGAAGACAGACAAGAACTCATTACATATTATGACAAAACATACAAACCAAAAAGGAAAGCAGGATTAGTAGAAGATTTATATGAAGAATTAGAAAACAATAAAGATTTATATAAAGCTATAAAATTATTATATGCAAACTTTGAAGAGCCTCAACAAGAACCTCAACCAGCGTCACAGCAAGAACTGGAGCAGGCATCAAAAGGTCAGTTAATAGAAGAAGTTGTCATATTTGCTAAAAGACCATATCCATGGATTAAATCTAAAACAAAATATACACTGGAAGGAGAACCAATAGAATTTGAATGTGTATATCAATATGAAACCCCTGTTATATCAGCCTTAGGAAGCAAGTCTAATCTACCCGAAGTTGTCCGAAAAGTATTGATACAAAAAGACGGTACGGTATACAGCCTTTTAGATCGCCCTGATTTTGTAGAAAATATAAAAACTTTCAGACAAGACGGAACTGTAATTAGTGATTTTTCAATTAATACTGAAAAATCGGGCATTTACACATTTGTGTTTATTATAGAAAATACTATCACCAATGAGTTTAGTGCATATACCAAAAAACATCAAGTTAAAACACTTGAAGAGGCAGCATCCGATAATTTGAAAAAGAATAAGATTCAAAATTATTCAGATTTCAGGCAACAAATAGCATTTATAGACTTTAATCTTTCGAAAGGAGCAGTTAAAGAACAAAAAAGCAATCCAGATTTCTTTATTAAAACCGAATCTTCTACTAAAAATCCTGAAGAAGTTGGAACTGCATATTCTGACTATATTCCTCACTTATATTATTCAATCAAAGGAAAACCGATTCCTAAAGACCATCATTATTTTTGGTTTGCAGAAATCAACACCCCGAAAGAAATGGCGGATGGAGTTAGCACATTACTAGGTGTTGAATATGCTAAAAATGCGGTTGTACATGGCTATAAAAGAGGAATGTATTTCGGTAAAGATGGCTGGGATATGAACTCGTCGCAAACAACAGCCGCTTTTTTAGGTTCATTTACAGGTGTTTTTACAATACATTGCCTGGAATTAGACAAAAATAACCATCTGGCGGGGCAACAAGCATCCTACCAACAAGTGATCTTGCCAAAAGAAGATTACAAAGCACTTCAGAACATTAGAGAGTATAAGAGAAGTATTGATAAAAGTTTTAATACCATTCTTCCTAACACAGCATTAGCTTTAAATGCCATTGTTGTAAACGAAAAAACTACAGAAACACTATCTCTCAATTTATTTTTAGGAAAAAGCAAAACAAATTCCAAAAATTATGTATTAACAGATCTTACGCCAGGTGTACTGCATAAGCGTACCTATGAAGGAAGTAATATAAAAGATTTATTTAAAGAATTTGACAGCAAAAACACCTATCCGGATGGCATATTAGCATATGAAATTCCGGTAAATACATTGGGTTATCCTCCCATGAAAGGTAATTTCACTACCGATGGAGAATCCATGTGGGAATCGCTTTCTACTAAAGCAGGTTGGGCTTCTTTAGGTTTGGCAGTAGCAGGATTAGCGGCATCATTTACACCGGCCGCTCCTATTGCGCCTTTCTTATTTATAGCTGCAGGAGCTACAGGAGCAGTCTCCGGTACAGCCAGTATTATCGATAAAGTACAACAAGGCACTCTTACCAAAGAAACCCTGACTTTGGATGTTATCATGATAGCTTCCAGCTTTTTAGGGATGGCAGGCTCATTATCAAGCATCGTTAAAGCATCATCTATTTTAAAAATATCCGCAACAGGAATGCGTTATATCATTATAACCGATTTTGCCCTTAATGGCACTGCCGGAATTATGATTACATCTGATGGTTTAGAAAGTATACAAGCCATTAATGATAATAAAAACTTAACTACAGCAGAAAAAATTGATGCTACAGTTAAAATTTTGGCACAATTAACTTTAACCGCTGGTTTATTGGTATTAAGTAGTAAAAATTTAAAAGGAGCAGCAATAGAGGGTGAGCAACCTCCAAAGAAGAAAAATAAAACTTCAACACAATCAAAAAAACCTTACAACCCAGAGCAGCATTCGGAATTTATTGATACGCCTGAAAATTTGACGGGCGGAAAATCGCCAAAAAAAACTAATTTAGATGAACCAAAATCTATTGAAGAAAATAAATCCAGAGGTAGTAAAAATGAGGAAAAGGATGTAATAAAAGAAGAAAAAACACCTATTGTAAATAAGGCTAAAGTTGATGAGATTGAAAATATTTTTGATTTAAGAAAAAAACAAGCTATTGAATTTTATCAAAAACATAATCCTGATATGACCGAACGTCAAATCAAATCTCATATTTCAGGTATTGACTTTACCAAACCGATAGAAATTGTTAATTTGCGAAAAGGGACAAAATTAATACAATATACTAAGGTGAATACAGAAGGTACAGCATTGAAAGGAGATTATTATACTGATAATCTAAATAATACCCCAAGTGAATTAGGAGTTTCTGATAAATACAATGTTCAAACACCTGATAGAGTAAAAACGGCAGAAGTAAAAGAAGTAATCAGAGAAACATTAATACTACCAAAAGATGCAGAAGGTCTAAGAAGTACATCTGCTGAAATAAATGACACATGGTCAAGAATAGATAAAGATGGTAATGAATTACCTGTTCATACAAAAGGCGGCGGAAGCCAGATATATATACCTAAATCCCAATTTTAACAATGAATTACAAAGAAGTAAATACAAAAAAAGAATACAATAATTTACTAAGTGAATTAAGTATTGAGTCTAAAAGTTTAGCGGATAAATACCCTGAAATATCAATATATAAGTCAATCTATAACCAAATTATTGATATTGAAAGCATGATATCCAATAATATTAAGTTATCTGAGAATGATATCTATAAGAAGTATTCTATAGGTGCTATAGCTGTGAAGAATTTTGATTGTGAAAACGACATTTTTGGCAGAAAACTACAAGATTTATTTGGTGCTTTGTTTGAATATTGGGATATGCCGGAATCTCTATGATTGCAGAATAAAAACTGAGATAACAAACTCAAATTTATACCGTGCAAACTACTAAAACAGAGTTTATCACTAAGGATATATTAAACTTATAACAAATTAAATATGATCAAAAAAATCGAAATAAATAAACAAAAATTATTTGACGGCGATGAAGAAAAATGTTTAAAAGAGATTTTTGAAATTGAAAATCAGAAAATCAAATTAATTGATTTTTACAATAACCCATTAAGAGATTTAAAAAAAGAAATAGATGATGAAAGTTTTGATACAATCGTCAGAGAAAATGAATTTACTTTAAAAAACAGTTTTATTGAAAAATATGTATCTGAAGAGGAATTAGAAATTCATTATCTAAAAAAAAATGATGTCATATATCTATTTTCATATGGAGAATATCAACCAGGAAGATATATGTTGTTTTTAGAAGGTATTGTATCTTACATTAAATAACAATTATCAAAAAACCAAACGGCATCACTTGAATTCAAGTGATGCCGTTTTTATGCTGTAAATCAGCTTACTTTATTTTAATTTAAAGTATTTTCCGCAAAAATTATCTTTTAATTACTTTTACCGTTTTCACTGTATTATTAACAGCATTTACTTTAACCATGTAAATTCCTGAAGGTAAAGTTGAAACATCAACTGTTCCTTTATTATCATTGATAGTTTTAGTAAGAACTTGTTGCCCAGCCGTGCTGTAAACCGTTACAGAAAGGATATTCTTATCAAATGAAACATTCAAAATATCCTGTACAGGATTCGGGAAAACTTTCAGATTATCCGATGTTGTTGAAATTTCATCCACTGCTAAATTACTTGTAGGGCAATTAACAGGAGTAAGTACATGTCTATAAATTGTAGTACCGTCACCTAGTTTTCCACTATCGTTATTTCCACACGCTTTCAAAAATCCATCATTATTTATAGATAAAGTGTGGTCGTATCCAGCAGTAACCAGTTTATGATCAGTAGCATTTCCTACAAAGATTAATTTTGAATCGGTGGTCGTATTGTTACCTAATTGACCGAAACCATTTAGTCCACAAGCAAACATATTTCCGTATATTGTTGTTCCCATAGTATTAAGAAACCCTGCAGAAATAGTTTTAACTCCATTATAAACAGCAGTAGGTGCAAATTTATTAATAAGGGTACCATCACCAAGTTGGCCTTTTTCATTACTTCCCCAAGTATAAAGTACCTCATTAGAATTTCTTGCTAAAGAATGATTATATCCGGCAGCCACATTGGTCCATCCATTATCTGTACCTATTTGTTTAGGCGTAAGTCGATTAGTGTTTGTTCCGTCACCCAATTGTCCGGTATTATTATAACCCCAAGCCCAAAGTGTTCCGTTAGTTTTTATCGCTAAAGAAAAATATGCTCCCGCTGCAACACTTGCCCAATCGGTTGCTGTACCTATTTGAGTCGGAACAAGTTTATTTACTGTTGTTCCGTCTCCTAATCCTCCATAAAAATTACTACCCCAAGTCCATAGTGTTCCATTGGTCTTTATGGCTAAAGTATGATTATTTCCAAGAGAAACATCTGCCCAATTGTTTGCTGTTCCGATTTGTGTGGGTACATATCTGTCAAGAGAGGTTCCGTCACCTAATCGGCCTTCTCCGTTGTAGCCCCAGGCCCAAAGTGTTCCGTCTGTTTTTATTCCCATTGAGTAATAACCGCCTGCGACAATTTTTTTCCAATTATTCGCTGTTCCTATTTGAACCGGAGTTTGTCTGGTAATGAATGTTCCATCACCTATGTGTGCGCCACCACTACCCCAAGCCCAAATTGTTCCGTCATTTTTTAATCCTACAGAATGATTATAACCTCCACTTACACTTTGCCAGCAACCTGTTACAGACACAGGAAGTGTCGTAAAAGAACCTCCCGATACCCAAGCACTTTCACTGGTATAGCAATTAGCCGCAACCCACCAATAATATGTGGTATTAGGCAATAAATTTGCAAGAGTCGCTATTGTTGAAACAGTATTCGTAACCGTACCTGCCATAGTTGGACTGGTAGAATATATATATTTATAAGCTCCAGTATAGCCTGGTGTTGGTTCCAGCCAGTTAAGAACAGCCGTTGAGGATGTAATATTAGAAGTATACATCTGGTTTGGAGGATTACAAACAGCCGTAACTGGCGACATTTTCACCAAACCAAGTTGTAATGTTCCCAACCAAATAGTTCCGGAGCTTTGTGTTTTAATTGCACTAAAATAGTTATCTGGCAAACCTGAATTTGTATTTGTAGTAGTATAAGTAGTGCAATTCGTAAAGTTTTGTACACCTTGTCCATTAAACCCTATCCACACTTTGCTGTTGCTGTCAACATCCAAAGCATTGAGTTGAGATCCTGCTAGACAAGAAGTGTTTTGATAGGTAAATGTGATGTTAGTTCCACTTGTTGTTAAAGTGATTAAACTATCATAACCTTTTACATACACTGTGTTATTTGCAATTCTCAATATTTTTTGAGTTCCCTGTGCGATGAAATTAAAATCAACTCCATTAAATTTGTACAATACCCCATCATTGGTAATCCAAACACCATTATTACTATCGGTTGCTACTGAGTTCATATTTGGCACTGAATTATAAGTAGTCCAAGTAGTACCGTTGAATTTTGTAAGTCCCGCATCCGTTACAACCCAAAGATTATTTTGCCCGTCAACAGCTATATCAATGATATTATTATTCGGCAGTCCTGAATTTGAAGTGGTATAATTCGTCCAGGTGGTTCCGTTATATAAGATAATACCATTGGACTGAGATGCCAACCATTTCCTGCCCAGACCGTCAATTTCAATTTTTAAAATTACATTAGATGCAATACCCGAGTTGCTAGTATTATAATTGGTAAAAGTAGTTCCATTAAAAGTTGAAATACCATAGTAAGAAGCAACCCATAATAAGCCGTTTGCATCAGATTTAATGTCATAAATAGAGTTGCTCCATATTCCTGAATTCCCACTATTATAAGTCGTGTAACTATACGTTTGTGCAAAGGCAGAAATTGAAATGAAAATTAAGAGTAAAAAGTAGAGTTTTTTCATGGTTTTTAATAAAATAATTCTCTTCATGTTTAATTTTTATACTATTTTCCTACTCGTTAGCTTTTCGGTTCCGCTTCGTTTGAATGGTTTCTGAACTCCATAAAAAATAAGTTTTAATCAATTAATAAAAATTGATTTTGAAAGTATTTTCGTTGATAAAATAGTGTAGAATTGTAGTTCCTACAACCTAAAATTTCCTCCGGTACCACACAAAT
Organism: Chryseobacterium sp. GW823-FHT05E08; assembly: GCF_058795655.1. NCBI lineage: Bacteria > Pseudomonadati > Bacteroidota > Flavobacteriia > Flavobacteriales > Weeksellaceae > Chryseobacterium > Chryseobacterium sp. GW823-FHT05E08. Next base: position 139,466 of record NZ_JBXAHY010000006.1, read on the forward strand.
TCCCATCTGATTTCAGGAAATAGTTAAATAAGCCCTATTGATTAAATATGACTTGTGGTTTAAAGAAATTTTGAGGATTTACTCTTATTTTAAATTGTTGGAAACAATTAGTTTTGACGAATTAGTAAAGTAAAGTGTAGTTTTCTTCATTTTAATGATTTAATTAGTTTTCGATTTTAGTTTTTAGTTTTTTTAGTAAAAACAACATGATCATCAGCCTATGATTATATGTTTTCGATTGCAAAAATATATCTTTCTTGTGGATCATCAAATAGTTGATAAAAAATTAACAGTATCAATTTTAATCAAAATGAGATGTATCATAAATAACGTTGAATATTTTAGCTAAATTTGCTCCCTTAATTTTTAAATATCACACATGAAAAAAAGTTTAATTTACAATTTTCCCGTTCTTTGGCAGAAGCCGGCAAAACGACAATCACTGATTTTGAAATATCTAATTCAAATCGTTTAAAAGTATTCTTATCTAAAAATTGGTTTATCTTAATACTTAAAGCGCAGAATTAACATTTAATTTAAATTAAAATTCATTTATAAGTGAATAAAATTAGTTAATAACTGTCTTTTAATAAATTACATATTAAAACAAATTTATTATAACTTCGTGAGCTTTATATTACAATCTGCAGTCAAAATCCTTATAAAACCCTCATTAATAAAGGAATATAGACTAGAGATATACTAGAATGAAAGGCATAGTATTAACAGTATCTTCATTATAGATATTAAAAAAAAATGCTACTTTTGCTGACAGGAATAAAAATTGTTTTTTAGCGTTTTTATTAGTAATTTAGATATACCAAATTATAAAACATTAAAAATCATCACATGAAAAAAATAATTCTACTATTTACTTGCATGTTCGGTATTTCGGTTTTTTCACAGATTAAGGTCTTGAAAAACGAAACTTTAGTGGAAATTGGCAAAGATAATTCCGTTGGTTTATATAAAAAAGACGATAAATTTACGATCAACTATCAGGATCTTAATACCGCTAATCTAAATACTTTCAGATCTTTTTCATTTCAAAATATGAATAAAGATGTTGAAGGTTTATATAAAATGATTACCGACGGCTTCATCGATTCTCCGGAAGGAAATATTGTTTTGGAACTTCCTAACGACATTATTGAGCTCCATTACGAGAAAAACTTCGGGCAGCCTACTGTTCAGTTTATTCAATATATTAATAAGAACAAAAAATATGTTGGAAAATCGCAGTTTCTGAACAAAAAACAGGTTGATAAGCTTTTTGGAAAAACAAACGGCAAATCTGCATTGTATGAGAGAGCTGCAGCAAAAACAAATTCTACAATGGGCACAACAAGCTATAACTCTTCAACAAGTACAGCCATACCATTGAATGATACTCCTGCGAAAACGCAGTCTTCTACGCCAAAAAGCAAGAAATATAAAAAATAATCAATCTTTACAAAACATAATTAAACTCATTCTTCCCGGATGAGTTTTTTATTTCTATTTTTGTAAAAACATTGTTTTCATTTATGTCACTTCAAATAATCAATCTGACCAAGAAATTTGGTGAACAAACAGCACTTAACAACATCAATATCTCAATTGATAAAAGCGAAATCATCGGTCTTCTGGGCCCGAACGGAGCCGGAAAATCAACTCTAATGAAATCCATCGTTGGTGCTTTGAAAATAGATGAAGGTGAAATAATTTTCAATGGAAAAAACATTTCTGAACACGAGATTGAAAGTAAGAAAAACATTGGATTCTTACCTGAAAACAATCCGCTCTATCTGGAAATGTATGTTAAAGAATACCTACAATTTGTCGCAAATATTCATAAAATTTCTGAATCGAGAGTTGATGAGGTGATTGAATTAGTTGGCATTACGCCTGAAAAATCTAAGAAAATCAGTCAGCTTTCTAAAGGTTATAAACAAAGAGTTGGCTTAGCACAGGCCATTATTCACCAACCTGATTTATTGATTTTGGATGAACCAACGAATGGTTTAGATCCCAATCAAATCATCGAGATCAGAAATGTTGTAAAAGAAATCGGCAAAGAAAAAACGGTTTTGCTTTCCACGCACATTATGCAGGAAGTTGAAGCGCTTTGTTCGCGTGTGATTCTTATTCACAAAGGAAATATTCTTCAGGATTGTCCGATTGACGAATTTAAAGGCAAATTTGGAAGCCTGGAAGAAGCTTTTGCAAGTTATACTCAGACTGAAACAGTAAGCGTAACAGAAGAAATTAATAATTAAATCAAATATAAAAAATCCTGCAAGTTGTAGGATTTTTTCATTTAAAATATCTCTTTAAATTTAATTAAACCAATAAAATTTTCATTGAACAAAAAATTCGTGAATTGGCATTAAATTTGAGAATATCCAACTAAATCAAAACTCATTACAATGATCAAAAAAATTCTCTTGGGAGCATTTTGTATTGCTCAATTTTCATTGGCGTATGCTACCGAAATTAAAAACGAATCACCAAAATCATCAACAGTTACTGCAAATTATCAAAAAGTACCCAAAACGGTAATTATTAAAACTAAAAAATTTAAAATAAGAATTGATAAACAACCCAACGGTAAATATTTGTACCAATCTTGGGCTGCCAATGCAAAAATTACTTCAAAGCCAAGTATGATTATTCCAGACGGAGAATTGATTCCTGATGGTACCGGCGGTAACTATTACTATGAATTTGTAAATAACGCTTTTACTTACCAAGTTTGGAGAAATTATTTAACTAATTCAGCGAAAAAAGCGCCTTACACTTTAAAAGTTGATGACAATACAGGAAAAACGATCGTCAATCAAGACGGACAAGTCGTAAAAAATTAAGCATAAAAACTCCCATTTTAAAGTGGGAGTTTCTTTTTATTATGTTCCTGACTGTTTTAATTTTGGAAAGAAACTACTTTCTGCAAAACTGTCCTTTGCTGCATTATACCCTATATTAAAAATCTCTTCCAAACGGTCTTTTTTACGTTCGAAAGTTCCATAACTTGATAAGTCCTGTGAAGATATAAACCAGTCGCAATATTCGAATTTCGATTTCTCAACTCTATATGAAAGAAGATCATAAGACCTTGAAACAATAGCTTTTATCGTTTTTAAATCATTAATTTTAATATCATGAGGCGGAGATACAAAAACACCTATCAACTGATCGCATTCATCTCTGATAATGTCTGCGGGAAAGTTATTTAAAACTCCTCCATCACAGTACATTTCTTCTCCCAAAATATAAGGCGTTGTAACTCCCGGAATAGAGCATGAAGCAATAACAGCATCTGTCACCTTAAAACTATTGTCAAAAATTTTCTGAGTTCCGGAAACCAATTCTGTCGCTACAATTTTTACTTCTTTGTCTAAATCTCCAATTTTCATATCCTGAAAAATAGGCCTTAAATAATTATTAAAAATCACCGAAGAAACCAATCCCGGCTGATTGAAGGCAAAATGTTTCCAATTGAAAAAATAGATGGACTGAAAAAAATCTAAAATCTCCTCAGGTGTTTTTTCCACTGCATGCAAGCTTCCGACAATGGAACCCGCGCTGCAGCATGCTAAAACATCTATATTGATATTCTTTTCTTTCAAGAATTTTAAAACTCCTGCATGGGCAATGCCCTTCGTTCCGCCACCAGATAAAACCAGTCCTGTTTTTTCAAAATTCATAGAATAAAATTAAGAAAACGTAAGGAGAAAATGAGATTAATTTTTCTAAAAATGCGGATTTTAAAATTATTTTAATAATTCTTTCATTTATCTTAAAAATATAAATATTTAATGCATAAAAAAACCACAGACAAAAATCTGTGGTTCCTCTATATTTATTTTTTGTCGTAGAGCTTAAGGATGTTTAATATATCTTTATCTTCAATCACAACGTCTACTAAAGCTGATAAGTCAGGATAACCGTTTAATTTTTCTTTGAGCTGAGTAATAGAGCCCCGCATCTTTAAATGCATTTCAATTACACTTTTATCTTTACGGAATAATACATAATCGGTATCATTTGTTTCATAAGTATAGATGGGCCCTGAATAAGAGCTTTTTCTATACCAAGCTGTTTTCTTTCCATTATACTTCACCTGTAGTAATCCAAGATCTTTAGAAAATATAGATTTTCCATTTATAAATTTTCTTTCAACTTTCTTAAGGTCAACAATTTCCATATACTGAACATCATCTTCGTTTACTTTTATTCTTTTTCCTGAAGGATCTAAAACCGTCATCTGTTTAATATAAGTTGCGGGAGAAAACTCTTCGTTTGTATAAAATCCAATATTCAGAATCTTCGTTTTTATGGTGTCTTTAGAACTTTTTAATACATATTTTACAGGAAAATATACTTCCTGATATTTATCTTCCTTTTGGGAAAAAAGAAGATTACAATAAACAAACGCCAGTAATAAAATAATTTTTTTCATAGTTGTATCATTTATAAAAAAAGCCCAGAACGAATCTGAGCTTTTAAATATAGTGTAAATAATTTATCGTTATTTAGAAGCCATATTAAATATGAATAACTTCTCCGTAAGCAGCAGCAGCAGCTTCCATGATAGCCTCAGAAACCGTTGGATGCGGGTGAATAGATTTGATGATCTCGTGACCTGTAGTTTCTAGTTTTCTAGCAACAACAGCTTCAGCAACCATATCAGTAACACCTTCACCAATCATATGACAACCTAACCATTCGCCGTATTTAGCATCGAAAATAACTTTGATGAAACCATCTGTGTTTCCGTTTGCAGTAGCTTTTCCACTTGCAGAAAGAGGGAATTTACCAACTTTGATTTCGTAACCTTTTTCTTTCGCCTGCTTTTCAGTAAGACCTACAGAAGCAACCTCAGGGTGACAGTAAGTACATCCAGGGATATTGCCATAGTCGATTTTCTCAACGTGCATTCCTTTGATTTTTTCAACACAAGTGATTCCTTCAGCAGAAGCAACGTGAGCAAGAGCCTGAGTCGGGATAATATCTCCGATCGCATAGTAACCCGGAACAGAAGTTTCGTACCATTCGTTTACTAAAACTCTACCTTTATCCGTTTGGATTCCAACTTCTTCAAGACCGATGTTCTCTATGTTTGCAGCGATACCAACAGCAGATAATAAGATATCAGCTTCAAGAGTAATAGTTCCAGTAGCTGTTTTCACAGTAGCTTTCACTCCTTCTCCACTTGTATCAACGCTTTCTACAGAAGCATTAGTCATAATTTCAATCCCTGTCTTTTTCAAAGATTTTTCTAAGTGCTTAGAGATATCTTCATCTTCCACAGGAACGATGTTTGGCATAAATTCAACAACAGTTACTTTCGTTCCCATTGTGTTATAGAAGTCAGCAAACTCAACACCAATAGCTCCAGAACCTACAACAATCATAGATTTTGGCTGCTCAGGAAGAGATAATGCCTGTCTGTATCCGATTACTTTTTTACCGTCTTGAGGTAAGTTTGGCAATTCTCTAGAACGTGCTCCGGTTGCAATAATGATATTGCTTGCAGCATATTCAGTCACTTTACCGTCTTTATCTGTAACAGAAACTTTTTTATCTTTTAAAACTTTCGCAGTTCCTAGAATAACGTCGATCTTGTTCTTTTTCATTAAGAACTCAATCCCTTTACTCATTTTATTAGCAACGCCACGGCTTCTTTGAATTACATTTGGGAACTCAAAACTTGGCTCCACTTTATTCAAACCATAATCTTCTGCATGGTTGATATAATGAAAAACCTGAGCAGATTTCAACAAAGCCTTTGTTGGAATACATCCCCAGTTAAGGCAGATTCCTCCTAGATTTTCTTTCTCGATAATTGCAGTTTTGAAACCCAATTGTGCCGCTCTAATAGCTGTAACATATCCACCAGGACCACTTCCGATGACAATAATATCGTAGTTCATTAGCTTAAAAATTTTAATGCGAATTTAAGGAAAAATATTGGATGTTTCATGTTTCTGAAAATTCATGAGGCAATGCATAATAAAGCCTGTTTTTATTATATTTCCAACAAAAAAAGAGAACATAAAACACGTTCTCTTTAATAAATTTTTATTTTAATTTGAAATTCATCAAAACCTGATATATAGAATTAACCTATTTCAATTTTAATAATTTCAAGAAATGTCTGTTATTACATTTTTTTTAGTAATCTTTTTTGACTTCTATATTTTTCATTTAGAGCCTTCAACTGTTCCTGTTTCATTTTTTTTGAAGCAATTGGATGATTCAAAATCAATTTCTTTTCCTGATTATATCTTTTATCAAGCTCACGTGATTTGGTATTAATCAATTCACTTTTTGAAGGATGTGGTGGTGGCGTAGGATGTTTTTGTGCTGAAATATTCATTGATAATCCTACTAATAAAATTGTTGATATAAAAAACTTGTTCATGATATTTATATTTATGAATGATTTTAAACTTTTAATTAAATTCATTCGGATTCGTAGTGAATATTACATATATCGTACCATTAAATTTTATCCTTCTCTTTTTTTAATACTTCTTTTTGACTTTCGTATCTTTTTTTCAGAGCCTCTTTTCTAGTTTTTTTCTGAGTTTTTGTTAAAGTTTTATTGTTGTCAATCAGATCTTTTTCTTTGTCGTATTTTTTTTCTAATTGATCAATTTTATCTTCAACCTGCTTTTTTCTACCATCTTTAGAAGTTCCGTATTTTTTCTTGTAAGCTAAATCATATATTTTATTATCCTGATCTTGTTTTAAAGCCAATTGCTTTTTCAATCTAGCCTTTTCAGGACCTGATAATTTAGAATTTTCATTGATTTTTCTATACTGTTCAGCATATTCTTTATTGATTTGATCCTGCGTTTTCTGAGCAGAAACATTCATTGACAGGCCTAAAAATAATGCGGATAAAATGAAAAATTTGTTCATGACATTTATATTTTAAAATGAATATTTAAATTAAAAAATTTCACTTCTTAAGTGCAGATATCATACCATATATTTTACCGCCAAGCCAAACAAAAATTTTAATCTACTATTATGTTTAAAGATAAATAAAGGTATTTCATTTAAGAAAGTTATAGAATCTTAATCCTATATAATCTAAAATTATTGAATCTCAATATTTTGTTTCAACGGCAGGTTTTTCGAAGAATTTCCGATAAAAATCCTGTACATGCCTTTTTCGACAATCCAATTCATTTTTTCGTCTAAAAATTTTAATTCCTGAATTGGAACTTCAATTGAAATTTGCTTTGATTCTCCCGGTTTTAGCTCTACTTTTTGAAAACCTTTCAATTCAATAATCGGTCTTGAAACCGAAGCCAGCAAATCTTTTACATATAATTGAACGACTTCGCTTCCCGCTTTCGAGCCTGTGTTTTTAACATTAATTTTAGCAACAATCGTTTCGCTTTCAGAATATTTTGTTTTATTTAATTGTAAATCAGAAATTTCAAAAGTTGTGTAACTCAATCCAAAACCAAACGGATACAACGCTTCGCCGCTCAAATCATAATAATCATTTCCGCGTCCTGTCGGGTGATGATTGTACGTCAAAGGCAACTGCCCTTCCTCAATCGGAAACGTAATCGGCAATTTCCCCGATGGATTTTCTACCCCGAAAAGCACTTTTGCAACGGCATTTCCACCCTCTTCTCCCGGGTACCAAACATCTAAAATAGCCCCGACTTTATCTTTCCAATCCGTAGTTTTTATTGCAGAACCACCAACCAAAACAACTGTTGTCGGTTTGTTTAATTTTGAAACTTCCTGAATAAATTGTTCCTGATTTCCGGGAAGACTCAACGAAGAACGATCCTGAAATTCACCTTCATGAATTCCCGCCGTAACGATGATGTAATCTGCATTTTGAACTAATTTTAAAGCATTATTAAAATCTTTCTGATAATCATTTAAGCCATAATTCCAGATCAATTCAATATTTGCTTCTCCTCTGTTTTCATGAAATTCAATGACAATATCAGATTTTTGACCTTTTACAAAATCTATATGAACAGTTTTGGTGGAATAACTCAACTTTTCCCAATTGTCAATCAACAATTTTCCATTTACATATAATCTGAAGCCATCATTTCCTCTTAAACCCAACTGATATTTTCCTGAATTTGGAGCTTCTAATTTTCCTGTCCATCGAACGCTGTAATTGTCGGGTTGTAGCTTTTCAGGATTTGGAGAATATAAAGTCCATTTGAAATTTAATTGTTCGTCCTGTTTTTCAAAAGCGGGATTTCCTTTTAAATCAGAATTGGAAAAATAATTTCCTTTCAAACCTTTTTGATTTTCAAAAGATAAAAACTCAGCTGGAACGGTTGTGAAATTCTTCAAGCTCCAATCAATTCCTTTTGAATAATTTACTTCAATATTTTTATTTTTAGTGAAATTTTTAATTCCATCCAAAATACTCACTTTCTTGTTTCCCGGCCCGGAATAACCGCCCAATCTTGCATCAACAGCATCAGTTCCAATCACTAAAATCTTTTTAATATTTTCCGAAATCGGGAGCGTTTGATTATTATTTTGAAGCAAAACAAAAGATTCAATGGCTGTTTTTTCTACTAAGGGTTTGTGATTTAATTTCTTTAACTCTTCAATATCTTTACTGGAAACGTAAGGATTTTCAAACAAACCCAATTCAAATTTTGCTCTTAAAACTCTCGCGACGGCATCATCAATTCTTTCCTGTGAAATCCTTCCATCCAAAAATGGTGGAATAAACAATTTATAATGTTGATATTCTGTCTGGAAAATTACATCAAGACCTGCATTGATCGCCTGTGCAGAAGCATCATCATAATCTTTTGCCGTAAAATGGAGAACATTTGCTCCACCTACCGCGCTTGCATCACTAATGACGAAACCTTTGAAATTCCAATCTTTTTTTAATTTTTCGGTCAATAACCAATGATTTGCCGTTGAAGGTCGCCCATCCAGCAAATTGTAAGAGGTCATCACCGAGCGACTTTTCCCTTGTTTAAAGACTTTTTGAAAAGGAATCAAATGCGTTTCTTCCAAATATCTTTTGCTCCAATGAATTGGATATGAATCTCTTCCACCTTCTCCGACATTCGCTAAAAAATGTTTTGGAGTGGTAATAATTCCCTGATTTTCATATGAACTGACAAAATTTACACCCATCACGGAAGTCAAAAACGGATCTTCACCATACGTTTCCTCCGTTCTACCCCATCGAACGTCGCTCGCCAAATTGACAACAGGTGTTAAAATCTGACGAATTCCTCTCAATTTCGTTTCTTTTGCAATCGCTGTTGAAACTTCTTTCATCAACTCAGGATTGAAGGTCGCCGACAAACCAATCGCTTGTGGAAAAGCCGTTGCGCCTTCACGCATCAATCCGTGTAAAGCTTCATCAAAAGGGATAATAGGAATTCCCAACCGTGATTCTTCCACAAAATATTTTTGAATTGCATTGATTTTTTTTGCCAATCTTTCTGCATCTTCATTGGCATTATATTTCAGCAATTGCCCTGCAATTCCACCTCCTTGATTTCCTGCACTCACTTGTAATCCGAAGATTCCGTGGGAATATTGACCTTTCGGAACATTGTCCAAATCTCCGGGAATCATGAAACACTGCCAGAATTTTTCTTCGGGAGTCATTCTTTTCAACAAATCCTGAACTCTAGCTTCTACAGGCTGTTTTGAATCTTTATATAAGGGTTTTTGAGCGTTAATAAATGTAATGCTCAATAATGAAATTACTATAATTTTAAATCTGAGTTTAAAAGGCATCGTAAATAATTTAGTTTAAAATCAGTTCTTTTGTCTTGAAACAAAAGAACCAAAAGTTCAAGACTTGGAACTCTCCGCTAAAAATAAAATCTGTTCTCTAAAAATTCTAAAACTCGCGCGAATTTAATAGTGGTTTTTCAGTTAACGATTTGTGTCGCGCTCAAACAGTAGAATTTTCTTAACGTTCACAGACTTTATTTTCTTAACGCTCCGATTCCCTATGTCATTTTAATTACAAATCAAACTATTGTGTGATCTGAATTACAGTTGAATATTTTAATTGAGTTCTTTCTTTTGGTAAATTTATTTCAATAAAATTTCCTGATTTTTTCCATTGAATTTTTGAGGAAATTCCTAATATTTTCAATGATTTTGGTTTAAAATTTTCAGGAATTGTAAATTTTAAAGTTGATGGAGCCTGATAATTCGTTTTTTCATCAATGTGAAAAATATTAACTGTTTTTCCGTCTTTGCTTTGAGTATAATAAAAATCTCCTTCATGATAAGGTGCAACAGCTCTTGTTGCAAAAACAGCAGACTGATTTTTATCCATCCAAGTTGAGATTTCCTTTAATCTTTCATAAACGATGGCATCGTAGTCTCCGTTGGGTCCGGGAGCAATATTCATCAGGTAATTTCCACCTCTCGAAATGATTTTCACTAAAGTTTCAATGATTTTCTGAGATGATTTATAATTGTCATTCGGAACGTAAGAAAACGAGTCACCCATCGTGATACAGCTCTCCCACGGGATCGAAAGCGCGTGCTCAGGAACGGCTTGCTCGGGTGTCACATAATTTTCCCACTTTCCGGGAACGGTACGGTCTACAATGATAATTCCGGGCTGATTTTTTCGCGCCATTGTTCCGATTTTATCCATGTCAATGTCCTGTTCGACCTTGATCGTTCTTTGCCATTCTACTTTTGGATCGATGGTGTTGAATGGGCGAACCCAACCTCCGTCTAGCCAAAGAATATCGATTTTACCGTAGTTTGAAGTGATCTCGTTTAGCTGATTAAATGTAAAATTTTTGAAATTGTTCCATCTTTCAGGATATTTTTTTGGATCATAATTGACATTTCTATCTTTTGGCGGAAAATACGACCACCAATAATCATCAGAATGCCAATCGGGTTTTGAGAAATAGGCTCCAATTTTAAAGCCTCCTTTTCGGAATGTATTGAAAATCTCTTTCGTTACATCCGCTTTCGGATTTTTAGAAAAAGGCGTTTTTTGTGAAGTAATTTTATAATCAGACTGTTGCGTATCAAACATAGTAAAACCATCATGATGTTTTGTTGTGAACACCACATATTTCATTCCGGCTTTTTTTGCTGCATCTGCCCATTTTTGAGGATTAAATTGAGTCGGATTGAAAGTCGTCTGAAGATTTTCATAGTTTTTCACGTATTCATTGTAAGATTTTCCGTGTTCGGATTTACGCTGCGTCCACGATTCATCTTCAGGACAAAGGCTCCAACTTTCGACAATTCCCCATTGACTATAAGTTCCCCAATGCATAAACAATCCGAATTTTAAATCCTGCCAGTTTTCAAGATTCTGAATAACAAGCGGATCAGTCGGTTTTTGGTAGCCCTCCGAAACATTGTGAGCCTGTGAAAAAAAAGTGGATGATATGAGGATTGAGGAAAGAAATATGGTTTTTGCTTTTTGTCTGATTAACATTACCGTTTAGTTTTCGCTAATTTAATCATCATTTATTAAAACCACAAAAGTCATAAAAGATTTAGGTTGAGATCAAGATATAGTTTAAGATAAATTTTTAAATGTAGATTCGATATTTGGATAAGAAAATTCAAATCCGTTTTTGATTAATTTTTCGGGATAAACGTTTCTGCTTTTTAATAATAATTCTGTTTCGGTTTTTAAGAAAATTGACGCAATTTCTAATTGCCAAACAAGAGCATTTAATCCAAATGGGATTTTCATTTCTTTTCTTAATTTCCTCATAAATTCTTCATTAGGCAAAGGATTTGGAGCAGTTACGTTGATTACTCCGGACATATTTTCGTTATTAATAATGTGTTCGATCGCTTTACAAAAATCATCGATGTGAATCCAGCTTACATTTTGATTTCCTCGTCCTTGTTTTCCGCCCAGCCCTAATTTTGTAATCAATTTTAATTTTGGAAAAGCACCTCCGTTGTTGCCTAAAACAATCGAAGTTCGTAACGCTACTTTTCGCACATCTTCATTTTTAACAGTAAAAAATTCTTTTTCCCAGCTTTTGCAGATATTCATGGAAAAATCGTCGCCAATGATTCCGTTTTCTTCTGTATTTAATTGTGTTTCTGAGTGTGTGTAAATTGTTGCTGAACTTGCATTCAACCAAACTTTAGGTTTATTAACACATTGATCAACGGCTTGTTGAAGCACTTTCGTACTGTTGATTCTTGAAGAATAAATTTCCTTTTTGTTTTTCTCGGTATATCGACAATCGACAGATTTTCCTGTGAGATTGATTAGAACATCAGCATTTTCAATCCAATTTTTCCATTCGCCTAAAGTTTTGGCATTCCAATGAATTTCGTTTTTACGTTTTGGATTTCTTGTTAAAATATAAACTTCATTTCCTTTTTCTGTAAAATATTTTTCCAGATTTTTTCCTAGGAAACCGGTTCCGGCAGCGATGATTATTTTCATTTTGGTTTGGTTGATAGTTGTTGGTTACAAGTTAATGATTTTTTGTTGAGATGCTTCGACAGGCTCAGCATGACAGCGCTAATACTAAGTGTTTTTGGGACATATTTTAAACTAGATATTTTTTAGTTTTCACTTCAATTTCAGAGCCTTCTGCAAGCATTACGGAAATTGGCTTTTGATTATTTAAAAATCCAAAATCTTTTCCGTAGATCTTATTGAAATCAATTTCTAGCCGATGATTTTTGACCAGATAATAATTCCATTTTGGATGACAGACTTCGTATTCTGAAGTTTTGTTCTCTCTTTTTGTAAAACCAAAATAATGTTCGGTGATAAATTCAAATTCTGAATTATTTTGCATTGGTAGTAATTCGCTTTCAGCGGTGATTTCTATTGAATGCCAAGTTTTATCTTTCCAAGAGTATTTTATTAACAGTTCTCCATCTTTTTCATTAATAAAATTTTCCATCGGCATGGTTTTATAATTTTCTTTGTAAATTGAATTTGCGACAAAGCTCAAAGCAGGTTTCGGAACAATTTCTTTGATGAAAACTACACCTCTTTTCCACTCATTTCCTTCTTTTTTCTTGACATAAAATCTCAAATTAACTTCTTCAAAGTTTCTGTGAAAAGGAATTGGAAATCCTAATAATTTTGTGTTTAAAAACATAAAGCCAACCAAACTTATATAACATTTTCCTTTGTAGAAATCGAGTTCGGTACCTTCGGGAAGGTATTTTATTAGAATTTCCGGATTGATTTCGAAATTTATGATTGCTAATTTTCGCCATTCGGCTTTTAGGAAGTTCATGATTTTTGTTGATCGTTGATTGTTATTAATTGATGGCTTTTTATTTGATAGGATTTCATCCCATACTTTATTAAGTCGCCACTTTGTGGCTCGCAATAGACTCTGAGGTCATTTTGATTAATTTATTTCGTTCTAACAGAAAATTTTTCATATAATTTTTAAGAAAGAAATGGTTGAAAAGTTTTCCGATGATTCCAAATGGGGATTCAAATTCGAGAATATCAGTCATTATTGTGTTTTTGCCCTCTTGGTTAAAAATGTGTTGATGCTTAAATGATTTAAAAGTTCCTTTTAACATGATATCTGTGAATTGATAAGGTTTTTCCATGCTGATAATCTTTGAGGTATGGGTTTGATAAACACCTAAATGTTTTGCCCGCCAAGTCACCGTTTCGCCTTCTTCAATTAATCCTGAAATTCGACCGGCGATCGCTTTTTCACCTGTTTTGAAAGTTGATTTTTGATGTAAATCAATGTCTCTTGCTAAGTCGAAAACGGTGTGAATATCGGATTTGATGATTGTTTTTAGATGGATGGTTGACATTTTTATTTATGTTTATTTTTATGATTGATAGGATTTCATCCTCTGTTAAATCGTCTCGTTGCGATTTCCGAATTCTGTTAGAAGGTTTGCTTTTTATTTAATTCAGGCAAAACTTTATCTATTCTTTTTGCGAGTTCGGGTAATTTTATTGTCGGAACTGCAGGGAAAAGATGGTGTTCCATGTGATAAAACATACTAAATGTCAGTTTATTTTTTCCAAAATCCTCTTTGCGTTCTCGTGATGTTTGGATTTTCATGAGTGTCATGATGAACTGTCCAAACTGCGAAAAATGCCATTAAAAATTCTCCAAAAAACATAATTAAAATGTGATATATCAAAAAGTTAATGTTAAAATAAAAAGCGATACATACAAAAGCTAAAATCGAAATTAATTCTAAAATCATATTCCGTTTATAATTTTTATTTGCCAATTTGAAAGTGATCCAATGAATTAAAAACATATGTTTTGGACCATAAAAAATAGCTTCATACCATTTCATTGAAGCAGATCTCCCTTCATAATCTTCTTCTGAAAGACAGAATTTATGATGTCTGATGTGATTGAATTTCACAGCATGAATCGAAGCTATCATTGAAATACTGTTGAGATACATTGACAGCCAAGTTAGAAATTTTCCTGTTCCCAAGGAATTGTGAAAACCATTGTGAACTTGTCTCAATGCGGTCAGAAAATAGAATCCCGAAAACGGAAGCGCAATCCAATAATATCCTTTATAAGCCAAAAACAGTGAAATCAAAAGCCATGGCAAACTGATATTATTTTCAATCAGCATTTCTTTGACAGAAAGTTTTTTGAGGTCTTTCCATTCTACTTTTTTTGTGAGTTCGAGATGATTCATTTTTTTGTTTTTTAAAGTTTATTATTCCAATTGATTGGAATTTTTCGCTAAAATCAATTTTTATTATCTTTCTTATTTTTAGAATCAGATAAACTAATGAATAATGATTGAAAAATAAGTATTGGGGTAAGAATTGTCCAAGACAAAGCCATAATTCCTGATAGTTGATCGAGAGCATCCCAATGAAAAACAAAAGACAGTTTCCAAGTAAGAAAACCTAAAACTACAAATGTCGAAAGAAACATATACAGTTTTCGAGAGTCTGTCCTCACATAGTTTTTATTGAAAAATTTGACTGTATTTAAAGTATATTGTATAATTGCCATAACAAAAAATTGAATTATAAATAGCATCGAAAAGAGATCTTTTTTAAACACTATTATTGTGATGATGGTGACGATAAATAATGCAATCAGTATCTGCTGAATCTTTGATTCATATTGTAAAAGAGTTTTCATAGTATTATATTTTTAAAAGTCTATTTTTTTTGTTTTTCCTCCGAAATAAAGGATTAAAAATAAATGAATGATTAAATTTTTCATAATATTCAATTTTCGGAATTAGCAAGTTCTTCAGTTTTGGCTTTCTCTTTATTCATGGCGTGTTTACGACCTTTCAAGAAAAGTAACAGGTTTAAAAGCATCATTATTCCTAAGTAAATTGAAAAACCACCGATCTTTTTGCTTAAAGCAACTACAAGTCTTTCAACGGTTTCGATTTGAAAAAACTCGATGATACATAAGGCAAATCCAATATTTAAAAGGTAAAAACCAATTTTAAAGAGTGAATTTGTTGCCATTGCGATGTCTTCTTTCTGGTGAAAAATATCAATCATAAAAGTTTTTGAATTTTTAAACAGAAATTGAGAAACCAAAACCGTAAGTGCGATTACAATTGGTAAGTAGATCATGTACGCTGAAAAGTTGTACGTTTGGGTAAGGATAGTTGTAGTCATGATAATTTTATTTTATTGTTAATTTTTTTCTTAAAATGTAAAGCATGAAAATATTTGTAAAATGTAAAAAGCAAAGAATCAAAATAATGTATCCGATACGGCTAAAAACAGTTGCCAAAACTTCTTCCATACTTGTTATTTTCCCCCAAGAACTCAAGCTGATAGCGATATAGCCGAGGTTGACCAAATAATAACTCCCTAAAAGTATTCTGTTGACCGTTAAGCAAAAATGTTTGTCTTTGATCAGATATTCCAAATACACTTTTCCGGAATTAAAGCATCTTCTGCCCACATCGATCGTGATATAAGAACTGATGGAAAGAAAAAGCAAGTATGAAATAATATTGAACATTTTATAAATATTATAGTTTCAATAATTTTTGAAAGTTTATCTGAAATAAAAAAGGATTTTGAAGTCCTTTTTATTTTAATAAGTTGGTAATCTTTCCGACCAGCCAGTGATCATCACTTTTGATCGCCAGATCCATAATATTGTTGATTTTTCCTGTTACCGAGCTAAAATCATCCATTAATTTAATAAATTCTTTGGCACCTTCAGAATCTTTATCTTCAATATTTTTAAGTTCTTCTAAAAAGGAAATTACAGGTTCGATTTCTCTTTTTCTGCGCTCTTTTGTAATTTGTTTGAATAGATACCAAACATCTTTTTCAGCTAAAAAATATTCTTTTCTTTCGCCTTTTACGAATTCTTTTTTCACAATTCCCCAATCCATCAAAGCGCGAAGATTCATATTGGCGTTTCCTCTTGAAATTTCAAGCTGTTCCATCACCTCATCGGTAGACAATGCTTTACCACTTGCCAAAAGCAAAGCGTGAACCTGCGCCATCGTACGGTTGATTCCCCAATTCGTAGCGAATGTTCCCCAAGTCTGAATATATTTTTCTTTAGCTTCTGAAAGTTGCATTTTGTTTGATCTTTTAATTTCTGTTACAAATGTAATAATAATTCTTGAACTTTCAATAATATTTGAAAGTCTATTTTAAAATAAAACAGACATCCGATGTGAATGCCTGTTTTATATTTATTTTTTGATTGCTTTATAGCTTTCAACTAATCTTATAAATTCAGATCTGTAGCCTTCTTCATCTTTATTTTTCCCTTCTTTGGCTAAATCTTCAATTGTATTGAGATCTTTTTCTTTGATTAATTTAGAATCTCTTAAAACCAACCCGAACCAGGCAACAGAAGTTGCAAATTTGAAATCCGGACTCGATTGTGAAATAGACTCATTAGAATCCTTCACTACTTTTGTGATCTCTGTACTTTTATCTCCATCAGGCTTTTTGTAACGGAACTTTACAGTCGCCAATTCATCTCCAAAATTTTCTGTCGTTGAAGTTGAAGAATATTTTAACTTGCTTTCTTTTGGAGCATATGCAGAACTTACACCTGTAGGAATCACTTCATACAAAGCAGTTACCGTGTGCCCGCTTCCCAATTCTCCTGCATCAATTTTATCGTTTGTAAAATCTTCATTTCTTAATTTTCTGTTTTCATAACCAATTAATCGATACGATTTTACAAATTTCGGATTAAATTCAATCTGAATTTTCACATCTTTAGCAATGGTATACATACTTCCTGCAAATTCTCTTCCTAAGAACTTATTAGCTTCCTGTAAATTATCAATATAAGCGTAGTTTCCATTTCCTTTATCTGCTAGAGTTTCCAGTCTGTTGTCTTTGTAATTTCCCATTCCGTAGCCCAGACAGGTAAGAAAAATTCCGGTTTTTCTTTTTTCTTCAATTAAAGTTTCAAGCCCTTTTTCGGAAGAAATCCCAACATTGAAATCCCCGTCTGTAGACAAAACTACACGATTATTTCCCCCTTTAATAAAATTTTCCTGAGCCAATTTGTAAGCCAATTCAATTCCCTCTCCTCCTGCTGTGCTTCCACCTGCCTGAAGTTTATCTAATGCTTTAATAATCGTTTCTTTTTCTGCAGCAGAAGTCGGTTCCAAAACAGTTCCGGCATTTCCAGCATAGACAACAATCCCGACTTTATCCTGTGGTTTGAGTTGATCCAACAAAATTTTAAGCGAAGATTTTAACAAAGGAAGCTTATTGCTCTCGTCCATAGAACCTGAAACATCAATCAGAAAAATAATATTGGAATTCGGAAGATTTTCCATCGCCAGATTTTTACCCTGAAGTCCAATTTTCAACAGTTTATGATTAGGATTCCATGGAGAATCGCTGTATTCTGTATTGATCCCGAAAGGTTGTTTATTTTCAGGTTGAGGATAATCATATTTAAAATAATTAATCATTTCCTCTATTCTCACCGCATCTTTATCAACAATACTTCCGTAATTGATCATTCTTCGGATATTGGAATAAGAAGCATTATCCACATCAATAGAAAACGTAGAAACAGGCTGATTTTTGGTTGATTCAAAAGGATTTTCAACCAATGAATTGTATTCTTCGTCGGTATTACTGATTTGTTTTACCCCTTTTTTTGAGGCTGTTGTCGTAATTTTCTTATTGTAAACTTTATTATCTGTTGCAGTTTTAGCCTGTTTTACAGGTTTTGAAAGAACATTACCCTTTTGCCTTTTCTGTGAACCTACCATTGCGACACTTTCTATTGAATATGAAATTTCCTCTGCTGTCACTCGTTTCGGTTTCGGGCAACCATTATATTCCGGCATTCCGGGAACTGTTGGGCAGGCATCATCTTTATCCAGAATTCCGTCGCCATCTGTGTCAGGCCAAGGACAACCATTATTTTCCGCAGGACCTGCAACTGTCGGGCAAGCGTCGTCTTTGTCGATGATACCGTCACCATCCGTCTCTGGCCAAGGACAGCCGTTGTTTTCCACAGGTCCGGCAATTTCCGGACATTGATCTAATTTATTGGGAATTCCGTCCTGATCTTTATCTTTTTTTACACTTAAAGGTTTTGATTCTTTTGTAGAGTCTGAAACAGTTTTGGTCTTACAACTTCCTAATAAAGCCAAAGCCAATATTGATATACTAATTTTTTTCATTATCATTTTTTCGTTATTAAATATAAATAAATTTGATGGGCACAATTAAACCTGATAATCAAGCTTTATATAGTAGATGCAAAAATTAAAAAAAGTTTCAGTTTATTTTAATTTTTTCTCAATTAAGGTTCTATTTTAGCTTTAATTCCTTCATTCCAGAACTTAGATTCGGGCATATAATAAAGATATACGTTGTTCGCTTTTCCTGTGTATTCACCGGCAAATTCTACTTTTAAATCTAGATTGATAACTTTCGTTTCATTGGCGGCAAAATGTTCCCAATATAAAACCAGATAATTATCAAAAATTTCATAATAAGCGATCTGTTTTTTATCAATCAAATCCTTCAGCAATGCATTTTGCAACGTCAATCCGGCAGGAATTCCGATTTTGGCTGTCGTCATCGGCAATTGACCGTTGATTTTATTTTTAATTGAAATCGTCATTCTGTTCGTCTCTCCTACTTTTGAAATTTCAGATTTTAATTTGGTTTCCATTGTTAAAGGAATATCAGTACTTTTCGGAGCCTGCAATGTGAAATATTGATAATCCAATTTATAAGGAAGACCTTTTTGAGTCGGGTAATTTACAATGATTGTATTTTCGCCCGTTTTAAAGGCAGATCCTAATGAATTATTGACATTAACTTCCGCTCCGTTGATCTTTATTTTAGGTTTTTCATTACCATACAGCTTCTCATTTTTAGCAAAAAACTGAGTTAAAGCTTCCAATGCCAACGTTGTTGCCTGTGTAGAACCAAAACCGTAATATCCGTTGTAATTGATTAATTCATCAGCAACTTCTGCGATTTTTAACTGATTTAATTTTTCATCTTTTTGTAAAGCCATGACATACAGCGACAATGTTTCTGCGTTGGCAGATATTCCACCAGATCCTGTGAATGTTGTTTTTGTCTTTACATTTTTTTCTTCATATTGTTTATTTAAAAGACCCAAAATTGTTTCATATTCTTTTGTCTTTCCTAGATTGACAGATGCATTAGCCATTAAAGCCAATTGGTAAGAATCTTTAGTTGCTAAAGCTTTATTTAAGCTGATTTTATACGAATCTTCCAGCTCATTTTTAAAGCCGATTTTAGACAAAGCATATAAAACATACATATTTCTCGACCATGCAAATTCAGAATAAGGATGATTGATTTCATAACTTTTTCTTACTTCAAAAATTCCGTTTTGATTTTTCTTGGATAAAATGAAATTGGTAAGGTTTTGAATTAGTTTTGAATCAATATTCACATATTTTTTTAAATCTCTAAATTCCAGCAAAGCAAAAGCAGAAATTGCCACATCAGATTCCGCAGAATTGAAGTATCCGAAACCGCCATCCCTGTTTTTATAACTCAACATTTTCTGATAGCCTTTTTTCATGTTTCTAATGACAAAACTTTCTGTTTCTGGTGTAATTTTCTTGACAGATTTTAAATAATCCAGAATAAAAATATTAGGATAAACCGTTGAGGACAACTGTTCAAAACATCCGTGAGGTTCTCTTTTAAGTCTTTCTATATCTTCAAACATCTGTAATGCTGTATTTTCATAAACATAATATGATGCGAAAAAACTTCTGTTGATATATTCCGGAATATCAATTTTTATATCCTCGGTTTTATTATTAATGATCGAATAATAATGTGGAAAACCTTTTTCTTCAACCCCAAAAGGAAGAATCATCGTCTCCCTGAAATCATCTGACTTCACGCTAAACTGAATATTAGAATTAATAATTTCATCTGTTTGTATTTGCACAAATAATCTTCCAGATTCTAATGGCTTTAACGTAATAATACTATCAGATTTCATCAATTTAACTCGATTTGGAACTATCACATCCATTGTCATTTTTCTGGTTTCGGACGAATTATTTTTAATCACAACAGGAATAGTCATTTGATCTGTTCTCGTTAAATATTGCGGAATTTTAGCATCAATTGAGATCAGACTTTGCGCGGCATAAGCTGTTTCGTCCCTTCCAATTAATCCCGAAGACGAAATTCCTTCCGTCATAATCCTGAAAGCTGTATTGGCATCAGAATTATAAAATTCAACCTGAGCTTTTCCGTTTTTATCGGTTTCTACAATTGGATTCCAATAAATACTTTCTCTATAATCGTGTCGATATGAGGTATTTGTCGTTTGGTAAATGGGATAGTAGAAATCTCTACTGTAGGAATATCTCACCAAACTATCTCGAGGAATGGTCATCACAGCATAATATGATTTTGGAGTAATATCAAATTTGATGTGGGACATTCGGTTTTTGAAAGAATTGATGACAATAACTCCGTTTGCTCCCTGACTTCCATAAATAGAAGTCGCAGCAGCATCCTTAAGAACTGTAATACTATTAATATCATCAGGGTTAATCGTCGTTTTAAAGTTCTCTACCGGAATACCGTCCACCACAAACAAAGGAGTTTTATTAGAAATCGAAGCAGATCCTCTTATTTGTACATTAATAGGACTTCCCGGTAGACCATTTGTCGTATTTATAATAAGCCCGGCAACCTTACCGCTCAAAACTGAAGCTATATTAGAGTTTTGAAAATCATTATTTTCTACTGTTACCGTTGCTGCGGTTGATTTCGATTTTACAGACATACGAGAATATCCCAAAACAACAACTTCCTCTATATTCTGTGATTTTACGGTATCACTTAAACGTCTCAATTTGGAAGTATTGGTACGGGTTTCCGTACGACTTTTATTTTTTTCTTCGTTAGTTAATTTTTTATCCGCTTCTTTTACGGCTTCCTTCACCACTTCTTCTACATTTACATTGTTCAACGATTTTTTGGCAAGTGGATTTACAGCTAATTTATATGACAAAATTCTGATCTTAACTTCCTGTTTTGGCTGAAAAGACTTTGCAACCAGATTATAAGAATTTCCTCCATTCAAATCTGAAAAATAAAACGTTCCGTCATCTGAAGTGACCTGTTTTTTGATCAATGAACCATTGACCAAATAAACCTCAGCTTTTACAGGATTTTTATTTTCATCTTCTACAATTCCGTAGATCGGATTTTTCTTTTCCGGAAGATATTTATATTTCTGATTTTTAATAATTTTAGGAATAAGTTCGAAATATCTGTAACCGTTCGTAAGCATTACCAAATCAAGACTTCTTTTTGCTTTTTCTTCTTTTTTGTCAAAATAAAACTGTGGTTTTTCAATTTTTCCTCTTAATTCAGAATCCATTAAAAACCAAGAGATGATATGATTTTGCTTATCGTCGGCATATGTCCAAAGCTTGTCATCAATTACGCTTATAGCGAGATTGGCGGGAATCGGTTGATTATTTTCATCTGTCGTCTCAACGTTTACAATCACTTTCTCTCTTGGAAGATAATTTTTCTTGATTGGTGTTATTTTCACATTCATCTGCTTGTTTTCATTGGCGAAAATGATACGTTCGGCAAGAGGAATTTCAACTTCAAAAACGGTAAATCTGCAAATTCCGATCGGAAGTTCGTTTTCTGAAATTTGAAATTCATTCAATCCCTTTTTTAAAGAAAATAATTTCGTGTAAACCTCTTTTTCACGGAAACTTCCTTTCACAACAACATTTCTTTCATCTGTTGAAATAATTTTAAAACTGATCTTTCCATTTTCTTTATTTACGTTAAAAACAACACCTTCATCTTTAACTATCGGAAGTTGATAAACTTGGGTGATATTTTCCGGTTTTATAACTTTAGCATAATAATTTTCACCTTTTTCAGGTGTAAAAAGAAAATTTCCCATTCCGAAATTATAAGCTGAAACGTCTGCAACCTTTTGATTATTTTGGTTAAAAATCGCTAAAACGGCATCAACAGGTTTTTCAAATTCATCTAAAACTTTGAAAGCAATATTTTGTTCGATTCCATTGATGAAAGTTCCGCCTTCAGGCATAAATTTAATATCAAGATTATTCAAAACAATCGGAATATTTCTGGAAATGGACTCTGTAAATCCATCAAAATTTACTTTAATATTCAACAAAGCATCCGAAGATTTTAAAACTGCTGGAAGATTGAATTTCAACTGTTTTTTTCCTTCTTTATCCGTAATTAATTTTCCTTGTGAAATGATTTCACCGTTGTGCATCACTGTAAAATCCGCTTCATAAAAAGGAATCGGCAAGTTGCTCAGACTTCTCATCGAAAAATCCGCCAATACTTCATCTCCTGCTCCGTACCCTTTTTTAGGAAAATCGAGCTTCATCAAAATTCTTGGGGAAACAATTTTCTGTAAAGTAATTTCTTTTTCAAATGCATTTTTGCCTTCTTCATTCTGCATCCAATTTGTGAAAGCACGAATCTTGTAAATTCCGCCTTTCATTTCATCATTAAAATATAAATATCCTTCTGCATAGCCGTTTTTAATTTCGTATTTATCTTTTTTAATGACGCTTCCGCTTGGATCAATTAATTCAAAATTTACGACCTTACTTTGATCGGCAGGAAGATTATTTTCTGCTTTTACAATGTAAATTTTAAAGTACATTTCCTCACCAGGTTTATAAAAAACATGATTGGTCTGTATATACGTCTTTTCTTTCTCGAAATCTTTAAACTGATTTTGCGCTTTCAAACTCAAATTTGAAAACAAAAATCCTAGTACGATATATAATGTAAACTTGAAATTCATAAATTAAAATTGAAATGAAACCATACATCCAAAAGTCTTATATGAAGGAAGATTGAAGAAATCAAGCCCCCTTCCGTTGTCAAAATCATAGAAATTCTGATTAGGATCTGCGCCTTTATTTGCCTGCCAAAGCAAAATATTATTCACATAAAATGTAATTCCCAAGCTTTTTTTGAAATTGCCTACATCAAATTTCGCAGTCAGAGAAATATTATTAATTCTCACATAATCTGCTTTTTGAACATAATTTTCTGCAACACCCAAATATCCATATCTCGTCCATCGATTTTCCGAAACATCTTGATTCGGATTGTAAAAATCAACAAGAATCTGATTGGCATTCCCACTGGAATTTACGCCTTGAAAAACATAATCTTTGATATTTCTTTCGTCAGCAGAAGTTTGAGAACGTCCATAATAATCAAGAACAGCTTGAGTTCCGTTCCAAATTTGTCCGCCTTTTTTCCATTCCCAATTGATGTCTAATGACAACATTTTGTACGTTATATTATGATTGAATTTCAAAACAAAATCAGGAGTCGGATCTGCAATTATTTTCATTCCGTCCGCTTTTTTCGGATAACCAAATTCATCGATAATCAATTCTCCATTAGCATTTCTCTCAAAATAACTTCCCATGACAACACCTAAAACCTGGCCTTCCGTCAGCGTCTTATAAATATCACTGAAACCCGAAAGCGCAAGATTATTGTAGCCAGTATTTACCCTGTCAACTATATCTTTATATTTAAAAAATGAAACTTTCTGATTCATTCTAAAATCTCTATCCAAGTAAATATTGTCATAAGAAAAGTTTACTTCATACCCGCTGTACGTATGATCTGCAATGTTTTTTAATTTCAACTGATTATTTTCAAACACAGGAAAAATATCGTTAGTCGTTTTTCTTTTAAAATATTCGGCTTCTACATTCAGTTTGCGCCTGTAACTCAATACAAAACCGGTTTTCCATTCTTTGCTGTTGATATTTGATAAATTTTTAAAGGTTTCCACTTCATTGATCGGGAAATATTGATACGAATCTTGAGCATTAAATAAAGTCGTTCCGTAAGACGCGTAAGATCTTGTAATTTCCGGCTCTGAACTCAATTGTGTATATGTTCCGAGCATTTTAAAATTGATGTTATTCCAATTAAAAATATCTTCAAACGTGACGTACGCGCCTACTTTTGGAAGCCAATAATTATTTTCCTTAGAAGTATTCGAGATATAGAATGCGTTTCCAATATTAGTTCCTGCCTTAAAATCATAATCATCGTAATCAAGTTTGTAATTAAAAATATAATCCTGTGACGTTCTTTGATATAAATAATTTTTATTATTTGAATTATTGTAAATATTTGATTCTCTATCATTCAAAATATGATTAAAACCCACTTCACTCCTAAAATCATACCTTCCAAAAGAATAAGTTCCTAAAATATTAGAATTATATAATTTATTATTTTGAGCTCTTTCATTTAAAATTCCATTGGCAAATCCGTAAGTTGAAGGTTTGTAACTGTCTAAATTCCAGAAGTAATCATTTTCATAAGACTGACTGATATTTAACCTGAAATCACCCCAATTTCTCGCCAGATCAAAACTGAATTGTCTTCTGTTATCCCGATAATTGTATTTATTTTCCTGATCAAGTAAAAACTGTGGATTGTCTGCAAACTTGCTGTAACTTCTTTGTGAACCATTTGATAAATACAAATTCTGCTCATTTGAAAAAGAAATCGGTGTCAATAAAGAATTCTGGTAAGCTCTGTTAAAAAGCCCAATTCTGTTGGAGTTTGTGGCTTTATTTTCTTCATAATTAAAGGCAAAATTTAAGCTGTATTTTAAAATTTTTGTACTTAGTTTCGTTTTAAAAGAATTTATAACATTATAATGATCAATAAAATACATCTGATCTTTCTGCTGTCCCAAATCTAATGATAGCCGGAATTTATCACTATAATTATAGCTATAACCATTATCACCGATGAATCCATTTAATCTTAATTGATTGTTGTAGCCGACAGTCGTTTTAAACAGATCATTTTTGTAAACTTTTGCTGGTGAATTTTCATTTATCAAAGGAATTAATCTTCCGTTTTGGTCATACTCATACGATTGATTATCAAATCCTAAAGTGGAAATATTCGGTCCGAAACTGAAGAGTTCATTGGTTTCAGGACCTTGCCAAACCAGTTGCCCATTTTTCGATCTTCCCTGAACATATTGAGTTTGAGCCTGCGGAACAGAATTTCTACTTTTGACGTCAAAAGAAGTGGTGAAATTTCCATTAAAATTCAAATATGTTTTCGTTTGCCTTTTAAGTTTAAAAGTATCTTGAGTAATCTCTTTTAATTTTCTTATTGAATTAAAATTTTCATCTGATTTTACCGTCAACTTTTGAGGAGAATTCTCAATACTAAATTCATCTTTCGTATTTTTAGAAACTAAGCTGTCATAAGCTTTGCTTCGAACATTTTTTACTCTTTTTTTATCAATTTTATTTTCTAAAATTGTTTTGAGTTCACTTAATCCGTAGACAACGAGCCTGTTTTCCCCGTTATTCCAAACTAAAGTGTCGTATGCTTTTGCAGCGATGATGGCGAAGCCTTTTTCATCGGTTAATTCATAAACACCGCTGTTTTTATTTAAAACCTTTAAAAAATTCTGTGGTTTTTCTTTATGACTTAAAAATATTCCGGAATAATAAAGCTGCGAATTCTGCGCTGAAACAATTTTAAAAACAAGAAGAAATAGCAATAAATAAAATTTTCTCATATTTTAAATTATATTAATAAATGGCACTTTCAAAGGAAATTTTCCTTCAAACTCATTGTATTGAAAACGATTAAAATTTTAATAAATCTGTGAGTAGACTACGGTTTTTCCTTGTTTTCTAAATGTTTTTTTTCATTTACATCTTTCACCTTTGAAGCATCTTTGGTTTCCACTACAATAACTCCGTTTGCAGCTTTACTTCCATAGATTGAAGTTGCTTTTTCTCCTTTTAAAACGGTCATAGTATCAATCGAATCTGGATTTAAGCTCTTGAATTTTGCAGCATCAGAAACAGCTCCGTTGATGATATATAAAGGATTTGCATCTTCTTTGACCGAGCTCACTCCACGAATAACAATGGCATTATTAGATTCGATTTTTCCTGAACCCATATTGATTGAAAGCCCTGAAACCGACCCTTGCAATGAGTTTGTAAAATATTTATTTCCTACTTTTTCTGCCAATCTCGGAACTTTTGCGATATTCCTTTTTACATTTGATTTATTATAACCCATAACCTCAGGATCAACTCCGTTATCAGGCGTAAGAGATTCTGCTTCGGATGTTTCCCGTAAAGAACTTAAAAGCGGATTATTAGATTTCTTTTCAACTTCAGCAGAAGAAATTGTTTGTGCAGAAGATGTAATATCTTTTTTTGCCCTTTTCATTCCAAAAGCGGTTACAACAACTTCCTCAATATTCTTTTGTTTTAAGGTATCCTCCATTTTATAGGGAGCGATAGACGGAGGCGTTGGAATACTTTGCGGCGCAGCATCGAAAACAGGAGATAGAGAAGGAACATGCACTGAATTAACCGCATAATCCTCAAGCTTTACAACTGGGTTTGGTACTGAAATTTCCTTCTCAATATTTGATTTTACAATCTCATCTATCTTCTGAATTTTTTCAGATGGAGCAATTGTATTTTTCTGAATTACTTTATTGTTTGCAATAATCGGTTTTGTAGACTCAGCTATATTTACTTTTTTATTCAAAAAATAAAATCCTCCTACACCGATCAATAAACTCGCTGCAATTCCATATGGAAGCCAGATTGGGAGAATTCTTTTTTTCTCTTCTTTTTTATCTAATTTCTCTTCAACTTTAGCCCAAACTTTATCAAAACCCGGAAAAGTCGCAGGTTCTTCTAAATCTTTAGAAGCCTCATTGAATTTTTTATCGATATCGTGATTATTTTCCATTGTCTTAAAAGTTTAAATGTTTTGATTGATCAAAAGTTCCTGTAATTTTTTCCTTGCAAAATTGAGTTGAGATTTTGAAGTTCCTTCACTTATTGAAAGCATCGTTGCAATTTCTTTGTGCGGATAGCCTTCAATCGCAAACAGATTAAAAATCGCACGACAACCTTCAGGAAGGAAGTTTAATAAACCCAAAATATCTTTCTCAAAGGAGATCCCATCTGTTGAATCTGAAGATTCAGCGTGGCTGTCTTCCAATTCAATGTGTAAAGCTTTACTATTTCTTAATTTCTGCAGACATTCGTTTACAGCAATTTTTCTTGCCCAACCTTCGAAAATATCATGATTTTGCAACTGATCGATCTTCGTGAAGATTTTGTAGAACGTATCAGCCAATACTTCTTCAATATCTTCATCGTTTTTAAGATAGCGTTTACAGACCGAATATAATTTTCCCGCCATTTTTTCGTAAACCTTCCGCTGTGCATTGCGGTCGTTCCGTTGACATTCTAACAGTAATTCTCTTTCCATAGTCAGGCTTTATATTAGTATAGATGCAGAAAATTTCAAAAAGGTTGGAAACATGATAAACTTTTTTTAAAATTAATGGAAAATAGCGAATGTAGCAAAGAGATTTATTAGGGTTGGAAGCTGGAGGCTGGAGGTTATTAAAGTTTAAAAGATTAATTAGTTTTAAACGATCTTCGTTCGAGTACTTTTGATAATGAAATGAAAAAAAAAATATTGAAAAATTTAATTAAACTTAAATTCTCGACATGATTTACACTTCAAAAATCTACTCGAGGGAATATTGAACTTTCGACATAAACCTTCTTAAACTCTGATTAATAAACTGTTCAATATTAACTTCAAGCTCCCCACTTCCAACTTCCCTACCCTTCCATCTACCTTTTCATAAAAAACTTTCATTTCAAATTTAACTTTTCCCTTTGTAACATATCTTATAACTTACCGACTATTCATATAAATAATCTTTTTATAGTAATGAAAAATAACAAAATTGCATCATTACTTTTTGTTTTGTCTGCAGGAAGTATGATGTTTGCACAGGATGACTTAATCAATAAGTTAAAAAACAATCAATCTCAAAATGCCAATTTTAAATTCACGACTTTAAAGGACGTGGGGGCAACTTCAGTAAAAAATCAGGGTTCATCTGGAACTTGCTGGAGTTATTCAGGAAACTCTTTCCTTGAATCTGAAATGCAGAGAATGGGTAAAAAACCTGTTGATTTGGCAGAAATTTTTACAGCAAGAAATTCTTATCACGATAAAGCAAAATTATACGTTCTTAATAACGGAGCAATCAGCTGGGGAGACGGAGGAGAATTACATGATGTTGTCAATATGTACAAAAAGTACGGAGCTGTACCTCAGGAAGCTTATACAGGTTTGAAAAATGGTCAGACAACCAACAATTTCAAAGAAATGCAGGATAAATTAAAGCCTGTGTTGGATAGTTTGGTTCAGGCAGCTACAAAAGGGAAACTTTCTGATAATTGGATGGATTCTGTAGATGCGATCTTAGATGAATATTTAGGAAAAGTTCCTGCTAACTTTACCTATGACGGAAAAAATTATACTCCAAAGACTTTTGCTAAGGAAGTTGTAGGCATTAATCCTGAAGATTATGTAGAAATTTCTTCTTACAAAGATTATCCATACTACCAGAAATTTGTAGTTCCAATTCCTGATAACTGGAGTCATGATTCTGACTGGAATGTTCCAATGAAAGACATCACAACAATCGTTGATAATGCAGTTAGCAAAGGATATTCTGTAGGTTGGGCAACTGACGTTTCTGAGCCTTATTTTTCATATAAAAACGGTGTAGCATACGTTCCTGATATGGAATTAGACCAAATCAATGCTGAAAACAAAGGAACTTTATTCACAGAGCCTAAAAAAGACAAGACGATCACAGAAGATATGCGTCAAAAAGCTTTGAATAACCTTTCTACAACCGATGATCACGGAATGCACATCGTAGGATTGGCAAAAGATCAGTCCGGAAAAGAATATTATATGGTTAAAAACTCTTGGGGTGTAACCAACGATTTTGAAGGATATATTTATGTAACAAGACCTTATGTTGAATATAAATCAACGGCAATCTTGGTTCACAAAAATGCCATTCCAAAGAATATTTTAAAGCAATTGAAACCAACTGAAAATATTGGTTTATAAGAAATCACTGTTGTCATTTATTTGACAATTTTAGATATTTAAATCTGTTAATAGACCGTTCTCATTTTTTGAGGACGGTTTTGTTTTTGAACTTATTTTAACTTTAACCACAAAAGTTACAAAAGATTTTAACACTTAAGATTTTTAAGTAAAAATCATTCTGTCAACAAGTACACATAAGTTTTTTGAAAATCTTTGATTTTCTTCTTTTGTAAACTTTATTGTTTTCATATTGTAAAACAAACTAATCAAAAAAGCTTTTGTGACTTTTGTGGTTAAAAAAGTTAAAATTCAATATAAATCAATTCAAATATCAAAATTAAAAACCGCTTCCAGAAATTCCGGAAGCGGTTTTTGTTTAAAAAAATAATTAGGTAGAAAATTTAATATAAATAAGTGAATTGTCAATGGTTTACCAAGCTAATAGTCTAACAGCGAAGTAAATTCACAACTCAATAATTGTCTTTTTTAATAAAGAACTCCTAAACTTTCAGCTGAAAAGTTTAAAAGATCGTCTGTATTTCCTTCTTTTACTTTTTTCACCCATTCAGGGTCTTGTAAAAGTGCTCTTCCGACTGCAACAAGATCGAAATCTCCTCTTTCCAGTCTTTTTATTAATTCTGATAAATCTGCTTTTTCAGTTCCCTGTCCTGCAAATGCACCCATAAAATCTCCTTCAAGACCTACAGAACCTACAGTGATTGTTGGTTGTCCTGTAATTTTTTTAGCCCAACCTGCAAAGTTTAAATCAGAACCTTCAAATTCAGGTTCCCAGAAACGACGTTGTGAACAATGAAAAATATCTACGCCAGCTTCTTTTAAAGGTAACAACCATTCTTCCATTTCAGCTGGTGTTGTTGCTAATCTAGATTTATAATCTTGTTGTTTCCATTGAGAAAGACGGATAATAATTGTGAAGTCCGGTCCAACCGCAGCTCTCATTGCTTTAACGATATCAACAGCAAATTTGCTTCTTTCTTTTAATGTTTTCCCACCGTATTCGTCAGTTCTTGTATTGGTTACTTCCCAAAAGAATTGATCAATCAAATACCCGTGAGCTCCGTGAATTTCAAGAACATCAAATCCAAGATCTTTAGCCGATTTTGCAGAAGCTGCAAACTGAGCAATCGTATCCTGAATATCTTCCAACGTCATTGTAGAAGCCTTTTCCATATCAACTAAAGGATAATCTTCAGAACTTCTTGTATCACCTACATGCCAGATCTGAGGTCCCATTTTTCCGCCATTTTCATGAACGGCATCAATTACATTTTTCCAGCCGTTTAATGCTTCTGTTCCATAAAAATCAGGAATATTCTGCATGTTTTTTGAACCGGGTCTATTGATTACTGTACCTTCAGAAAGGATTAAACCTACTTCTGAAGCCGCTCTTCTTGCGTAATAATCTGCGATTTGCTGGGTGGGTACTCCGTTATCAGATTGAGCTCTTGTCATCGGAGCCATTACCACTCTATTTTTAAGTTGAAGATTTTTATAACTAAATGGACTAAATAATGCGTCTATACTCATTTTGCAATTATTTTATATTTAACATTTTTAAATTGTTACACAAAGTAACTAATAATAGTTCGGATTTGTATCTTATGAAGAAAAAAAGTGGTAACTTCGCAGTAACTTACATTAGTAACTTAAAAGTAACGTATGGTAAAGAGTGAATTAATGAAATACAGCTGTCCTCTAGGCAAAGCAATGTCTGCATTGGGAAGCAAGTGGAAACCGATCATTGTATTGGTTATCAAAGATCGTAAACTTCGTTTCGGAGAACTTGCCGTACGAATTAATGTGATCTCAAGAAAAGTGCTGACCGACCAGTTAAGAGAAATGCAAACCGACGGATTGATCATCAGAGAAGAGTTTAAAGAACTTCCTCCAAGAGTTGAATATTCGCTGACAGAAAAGGGATTGGCGTTGTTGCCTATTTTATATTTGCTGGAAGAATGGGAAGCGAAATTTGATAATAAGGAAGTGCAATATGATAAGGATTGTAATCTGATTGATAAGGAAACTAAGAAGGCGGTTGAGGTTTGATAGCTTCAATATTGATGATATCGATTAATTAATCGTGTTAAAATTATAGAATTCTAATTAATGACAATAATCGTCTATATATTTTTGTGACTTAAATCCAACACTTTCAGCTTTATGAAAATCTTCACAAGCACCCGATTTATCATTAATTTGTAATTTAAATGTACCTCGATAAACATAAGCCATTCCATTATTTGGGTTTAGTTTTAAGCATTTTGACAGGCTTTTAATCGCATTTTCTAAATCGTTATTACCTCCTTGTAATACACCTTTAACAAAATATGAAACAGAACTATTAGGTTCGAGAAGGATTGATTTATCAATATTTTCAAGAGCAGCATCATAATTAGAATTTTGACTCTCAATATTAGCTAATAATTGATAAGCAGAAGATAATTTATCATTCAATTCAATAACTCTTTCTATATCAGCTTTGGCGCTTTTTAAATTTCCATTAATGAAAAAAATATTTGCTCTTCCATAATAAGCCAATGTAAAGCTTTTATTCAATTCTATAGCCTTAGAATAGTTTCTTATTGATTCGGTAGTATTTCCCTCGAGAGAATAAGTATAAGCAAGTCCGTAATATGCATTTGCATTTTCAGGATGAGATCGTATAGAATTTTTAAACTCTTTTTTTCCATTTTCAAAATCGGAACTCAAAACAAAATTATTTCCACGAATAAATGCATCATCACAAGGTTGTTCTATTTTTTGCGTGCAGTTTGTAAGCAAAATACAAATTGTTATTAAAAAGTATATTTTTTTCATAGTTAGGTGTTATTTTTATCTATAGAATAATTTCCAGTTTTCTAATATAGAAAAAAACCGCTTCCCAAAGAAAGCGGTTTCAAAATTTATCTAAAATTCCAATTAAAATATCGCAGGATACTTCTCAGGATTTGTTTCGTTAAACATTGCGTAAATTCTTTCAACCATATCATCAGAAGATGGCTTA
Organism: Chryseobacterium sp. GW823-FHT05E08; assembly: GCF_058795655.1. Taxonomy (NCBI): domain Bacteria; kingdom Pseudomonadati; phylum Bacteroidota; class Flavobacteriia; order Flavobacteriales; family Weeksellaceae; genus Chryseobacterium; species Chryseobacterium sp. GW823-FHT05E08. The sequence goes on from NZ_JBXAHY010000006.1 coordinate 171,916, forward strand.
CTGAAATAATCTCCATCACTCGCATACGCAGGTCTGTGATCATTTGCAGCAATCGTCAACGGATCAGAATCCAAGAATCTGAATGCTTTTTGCTTTTCTAAAATCTGTTGAAGAATAAACGCTGAAGTTCCTCCTTCTACATCTTCGTCGATTACGACTAATCTATTTGTTCTCTTCACGCTTTCAGCAATTTCGTTTGTTAAATCGAAAGGAATTAATGACTGAACATCAATAACTTCCGCAGAGATTCCTAGCTTTTCCAGTTCTTCTGCTGCATCCATTACAATTCTCCAAGTCGAACCGTACGTTACCAACGTAACATCTTTTCCTTCTTTTGTAACCTCGATTTTTCCGACAGGAACAGTGAATTCACCTAAGTTATCAGGTTGCTTTTCTTTTAATCTGTATCCGTTCAGACATTCAACAATGATAGATGGATCATCACTTTGAAGCATTGTGTTGTAGAATCCGGCAGCCTTCGTTAAGTTTCTTGGAACTAATACCAAAATACCTTTTGAAAGGTTCAAAATTCCCGCCATTGGAGAACCTGAATGCCAAACTCCTTCCAATCTGTGACCTCTTGTTCTGATGATTACAGGTGATTTCTGACCGCCCTTTGTTCTGTATTGAACCGTCGCCAAATCATCACTCATTCCCTGTAAACAGTACAAAATATAATCTAAATACTGGATTTCAGCGATTGGTCTTAAACCTCTCATCGCCATTCCAATACCTTGACCAAGAATTGTAGCTTCACGAATTCCTGTATCGGCAACACGAACGTCACCGTATTTTTCCTGCATTCCTTCAAGGCCTTGGTTTACGTCACCGATATTTCCGGCATCTTCACCAAAAACTAAAGTTTCAGGATATTTTTCGAATATTTTATCAAAATTATTTCTAACCACTACTCTTCCGTCTACATCCTCAGAAGCATCAGAATAAATTGGCTTGATTTCTTTTACATTTTCAGCTTTCCACTGAGACTGAGAGTATAAATGAGAAGAATAATTGTCTTTTTCAACCTCAAAAATCTCATTATATTTCTGCATCAATTGATTTCTCTCTACAGAATTTGTTCCTCTTGTTGCTAATAAAGATTTTCTTACCAAATGGAAAACATCTTTCTTAGCTTTTGAAACTAATTTATTGAATTGATTAATATAATTTTCAATTTCAGTATTTTGTCCTTTAATATTTTCAACTAAAGGTAAAACTGATTGAATTAAATCCGTAATTGTTTTCTGATAACTTTCCCAAGCCGATTTTTGTCCGGCCTTTACAGTCTTTTTTGCTTCTTCATCTATTGCATCCAATTCTTCAACAGAAGCAATGATTTCTTCTTTTCCTTCAATTTCGATTGAATAATTCAAGATCCATTCTCTGAATTTCACCAATCCGTCAAACTGAGATTCCCAAGCTAAACGATCTTCATTCTTATATCTTTCGTGAGATCCTGAAGTTGAGTGACCTTGAGGCTGTGTAACTTCAATTACGTGAACTACCACAGGAACGCTCTCCATTCTTGCAAATTGTTCTGCTCTTGCGTACGCGTCCAATAATGCAGGATAATCCCAAGCTTTCACCTGAATGATCTCGCAACCTTGGTTTTCACCTTCTTTTCTTTGGAAACCGCTTAACATTTCAGAAATATCAGCTTTTGCTCTCTGATTTTTAGTCGGAACAGAAATTCCGTAACCGTCATCCCAAATAGAAACAATCATAGGAACCTGAAGCGCGCAAGCAGCATTCAAAGCTTCCCAGAAATGGCCTTCTGCTGTAGAAGCATCCCCGATTGTTCCAAAAGCAACTTCATTACCTTCTTTTGAGAATTTTTCAGAACCGTCAAATTTTACTGATTTATATATTTTTGAAGCCTGAGCCAACCCTAATAATCTAGGCATCTGTCCGGCTGTCGGAGAAATATCCGATGAGATATTTTTTTGAGCGGTAAGATCTTTCCAGCTTCCGTCCTCATTTAAGCTTCTTGTTGCGAAGTGCCCGTTCATCTGTCTTCCGGCTGATGCTGGCTCTCTTTCAACGCTTGTATCTGCGTATAACTGGGCAAAAAAACTGCCAACCGTTAAAGCATCTGCAGCTAATGCAAAAGTCTGGTCTCTGTAATATCCTGAACGGAAGTCTCCATTTTTGAAAACTTTCGCCATTGCCAACTGTGGTAACTCTTTACCGTCACCAAAAATACCAAATTTAGCTTTTCCTGTAAGAACTTCTCTTCTGCCCAGATAAGACATTTCACGAGAGATTCTTCCTAATTTGTAATCTTCAAGTATTTGATTTTTAAAATCTTGAAAGGAAATCTGCTGAGTTTCAATATAGGTTGTTTGCATAGCCAATATAAAAAATTTTTAGTTTTCGAAGTATTTTGCTAATATACACTTTTTAAATTAATTTTAATTTTTAATAATCTTTTTTAAAAATTTGATAATAAAAAAAATTGTGTTTATCTTAGAATAAATTTGTAAAGATGGAAAAAAAGTCGGGTCATATTCTTAACGCATCGAGTAACCTTTTAGGATTTTCATTGCTAATTATTACTTCTTTAAAGATCACTAAAATAAGTGGCAATACCCATTTAGACGAATTTGCAGGAGTTGCGTGCATCTTTTTTGCCTGCAGTTGTTTCTTCTCATTTTTGGCTATCAGAACAACAAATGATAAGCAAGAAAGTAAATTTGAGACCATTGCGGATTATTTATTTTTAATCGCTTTATTTTGTATTGTTTTGGCTGTTATAATTGTAACTGTAAGGATTATTTAATTTTAAATTTTCAACAAATCAGACGATTTAACATAATAATTCGAAGCTTTTCAATATAATTAAGACATTCTAATATAAAATAGAATTGTTTTAATTAATTATTAAACAATATTTTATGATTTTTTTAATATAAATTTTACATAAAGATTACAATAATTTCATAGTTCTGTGATAAATCTATAATACTTTCAACCAAACAAAGTACCATATTCAGGAACAATAGCAATAAAACAATTCATAACAATATGAATTAATTTATACAATACATCAATTTTAAGTGATATAATTAAATAATTCGCAACAAATTAACGTTAAATACAATTAATATTCATTTTTTATCGAAAAAACTAGCTATGTTTGTAAAATATTATACAAACATACACAATGAAAAAACAAATTATTTTACTCGTAACTTTATTAATTAGTGCTAATCAATATGCTCAAGTTGGTATAAGAACTAGCAATCCCCAAACAGCCTTACACGTTGACGGAGCCAAAGACAATGCAGCAACGGGCGCGCCAACTGCTGCTCAACAGCTTAATGATGCCGTTGTAACCTCAACAGGAAATTTTGGTTTAGGAACAATAGCTCCTACAGAGAAACTAGATATTGCTTCAGGTAACGTCCGTATTCGTGATATTAATACAAATATTGGCGTTGGAGGTACCGACAGAACCGTAGTAGCTGATGCAAATGGTATTTTAAAAACGATTAATTTTACTGATTATTCACTATTTCATGCACGTTTGGCAGGAGATCAAAGCCATACTAGCGGAGTTATCAGCACATTAGTTTTTACAACACCTCTGGCAACTTCACCTTACTATAGCTATAATACAACCACAGGTGTTCTCACTTTTAATCAGCCAGGAAATTACATCGTTACTTTACAGGCAAGTTTTACCAATTTAGCATCAGCAGGAACTCAGATTGTTTTAGGTGTACGCCCCGTTCCCGATGCTAATTATATAGCAAGAGGAAGTCACTATAATGCTGCAGTCACCAGTGGCACTATTGGAGAATTAATGAATTACACAACGTTGGTTATTATACCTACTTCAGGCTATCAAATTCGCTTTACAGCTGCAACAAATGCCAGCTGTACAATTTTAGCAACAGAAACCGGAGGAACAGGTAGCGGAAATGTCACGAATGTAACAGTGCAAAAAATTTAAAATACAAAACCAAATAAACAAAAAACGGAACTTTCATTGAGTTCCGTTTTTTTTATGGTAAATATTTTTTAATTAAAATTTTCTTTCGATAACATAATCCAGCATGTTGTGCAAAGATCTTCTAACCTCAGTATCAGGGAATTCATTAAGAATATCTTTTGCTTTCTGTTGAAATTCTTTCATTATTTTGATTGAATATTCCAGACCGCCAGAACTTTTAACAAAAGCGATAAGCTCTTTCACTCGCTTTTGATCGTTATTGTAACGTTTTATCGTATTGAAATAATACTTTTTGTCTTTTTCGCTGGCAATTTTCAGAGTATGAATCAAAGGTAAGGTCATTTTCTGTTCCTTAATATCAATTCCTACAGGTTTTCCGATCACATTTGAACTTAAATAATCAAATAAATCATCCTTAATCTGGAAAGCCATTCCTGTATACGTTCCGAAATCCTGCATTTTCTTAGCAAGCGTTTCATCAGCATTATTGGATAAAACCCCAATCTCACAACAGGCAGCAATTAAAGTAGCTGTTTTCTGACGGATAATTTCGTAATAAACATCTTCCGTAATATCTAATTTTCTGGCTTTTTCCAATTGAAGAAGCTCACCTTCAGACATTTCACGGATCGTTCTTGAAATAACGGCCAGCAGATCGTAATCTTTATGGTCAGTAGATAATAAAACCGATTTCGATAAAAGATAATCTCCTACCAAAACGGCAATTTTATTTTTCCACAACGCATTGATTGAGAAAAAATTACGTCTTTTAAAACTTTCATCCACCACATCATCATGAACCAATGTTGCTGTATGAATAAGCTCGATCATGGAAGCTCCACGAAAAGTTTTCTCATTGACGTCGCCAATTAGTTTTGCACAAAGAAAGACAAACATCGGACGCATCTGTTTTCCTTTAGTAGTAACGATAAAACGAGTTACTTTATCTAATAAAGGCACTTTGCTTTGCATTGATTCATAAAACTTCTGCTCGAAAAGTTTCATTTCCTCATTGATCGGGTGTTTGATGTCTTCTACAATATTTGCCAAAATCTACGAATGATGGATAATAATTATTAATATCACAAAGATAATTTTTTTCAGTCAATTTTAAGTGAAATTAATCTTAGAGTTTATCTTTCGGAATAAAATAAAAACTCTGCTTTGCACCTCCCAACGGTGAACTGAATTTTTCACCAGAAATATATACTCCTTTTTCATCAACAGCAATGCCCTCGATTTGCCCGATTGACAAAGAACTTCCGAGATAATAATGCTTGGTTTTTTGCTTAAAAAAGATTCCGGATTCTGTTTCATCAAAGACATCCAAAAACACTTCTGTTTTCTTTGTATAGCCTATCAAATAAAGCTTTTTATCAAAATAAGAAGCATCTGTAACAACGAAATTAGTTTTATATGACTCTATTTTTTCGGCTTTTTGTTTTTCTGAAATTTCAGGATCAACAATATAATGCGAAACCGATCTTGAAGCCCATTCTTTTGAAAAAACATGCAGTTTTCCATTTAAATAAATCATTGCTTCTGCATCGTAATCAGTATTAGTGTATTTAGGAATAAATTCTGTCTGGTCGGGATAATAGAATGAAATTATTTTAACAGAATCGTTTTTCAATTCATTATTTCGAAAAGGAACTTTATAGATTTCCAAATCTCGTCTTGTTCCGCCATTATTCCCAAAATCTCCTATGTAGAAGTATTTCCCATCATTTGCGAGCGCTTCCCAATCTTTATTTTTAGCATTAATTTTTAAGGTGTTGAGAATATTTCCTGAGTTTTTATCAATTTCAAAAAGTTCGGGAGAATTTCCACTATCATTGAAAGTATACAATTTATCATTGAAAAAATTTAATCCAGACGTTTCTTTTAATTTTTCATCAAGATAATTGATTCTATATTTCCTAATTTTAAGAAAATCAGACTGCTGCGAAAATGAGTAGGTGGAAATTACGGTTGTTATTATTAGGAAAAGCTTTTTCATGCAGTAAAAATAATTTTTATTTAAACACGAATTGCACGGATTTTTGCACAAATTTCACAAATTTATGCGTTTACTTTATCATTTCGCAGACATCTAAGCTTTACAATTGGAGTTGAGATTCTTCCTTCTTTCTTCAGAAGGACAAACTGTATCGTAATATAATTCTTAGAAGAGATTTGTGTAATTTGTGAAAAACATTCGTGCTTATTTGTGTTTGAAAAATCAAGCTGATCTCTTCAATTTCTGTCTTTTATTTTGCTTTTCCAAATGTTCTTTTTGATATTGTCTAACCGTTTTTCCGGTTCCATCATGTCTCCAACCTGGAGAATTAAAAAGATAATTGATTCTGTCTGAAAATTTTAAATCTGATTGTTTGATGTCTTTCCAAATCTTTCTCCATTCATAAAAAAGAACTGTATCAGGTTTGTTATCGGGCATTTTTGGATAAATTCCGTATTTCACAGGAACATTGGGATCTTCTTTTTCAAAAGTTCCGAAAATTTTATCCCAAATAATGAGACACATTCCCATATTTCTGTCAAGATATTTAATATTACAAGCGTGATGAACACGATGATGAGAAGGGGTCACCAAAATATATTCAAGAATCCCCATAGTTTTTACAGTCTGCGTATGAACCCACGTTCCGTACACCTGACCGATCGCGTAAACGACCATAATATGCCAAGGATTAAAACCTAAAAAAGCTAAGGGAGAAAAGTATAAATACCGATAAAGCGGTTGTAAAACCGGACTCCTGAAACCTGTCGTTAAATTGAAATATTCCGAACTGTGATGCGTAATATGCACCGCCCAAAATGCTCTTGAATGATGATCAACATAATGAAGAACATAATACGCAAAATCTGTAATCACAAAGCAAATCAACCAATACCAGATTGTAAAATCCCAGGAAAAAATTCGGTGATTGTAGAAGAAAAACATGACCCCCATCGCGGAAACTTTCATCAAAAGATCCAGTCCGAAGTTCATCAATGCAAGAAAAACACTTGTTGCAACGTCTTTTCCATTGTATAATTTGGCTTCAGAAATATGACTGTAGATCATTTCCGCCAAAATAACAGCAGCAAGAATCGGGATCGACCAAGCATAGACATTTTCTAATCCGTCTTCACCTAAAAAGTAATCCGTCATTGTACATTAGTTTTATACAAATGTAGGATTTTAAGAAATCGTTAAGAATTAATTTTTGATTTTTTAATGAAATTTTAATTCACAGCATCAGCCGTTTTATTGGCCAACTGTCCGCAAGCTGCGTCAATATCTCCTCCTCTACTTTTACGGATCATTACGGTGATTCCTGCATTTTCAAGCTGACGAACATAGTTTTCTTCTGCCTGTTTGTTGCATTTATCATACTTTCCGTCGCCAATCGGGTTGTATTGAATCAAATTAACCTTAGAAGGAACCTGTTTACAATATCTGATCAAAGCTTTAATGTCTTCATCCCCATCATTAATACCTTTCCAAACGCAATATTCAAAAGTGATTACTGAACCTGTTTTTTTGTACCAATATTGAAGAGAATCCATAATATCCGTTAATGGGAATTTATCCGAAAACGGCATGATTTCGTTACGCTTAGATTCAATTGCTGAGTGAAGAGACAATGCCAATTTCACACGCAGATCATCATCAGCCAACATTTTGATCATCTTTGGAATTCCTGATGTAGAAACAGTAATTCTTCTTGGAGACATTCCCAAACCTTCCGGCTGGGTGATTTTTCGGATGGCTTCCACTACGTTTTTGTAATTCATCATCGGCTCTCCCATTCCCATAAAAACAATGTTGGAAAGCGGTCTTTCGAAATACATTTTACTCTGGCTGTCGATCAAAGCAACCTGATCTACAATTTCAGCAACTTCAAGATTTCTCATCCTTTTCAGTCTTGCTGTAGCGCAGAATTCGCAGTTTAATGAGCATCCAACCTGTGAAGAAACACAAGCTGTAGTTCTTGTTTCTGTAGGAATCAGAACAGATTCTACCAACAATCCGTCGTGAAGTTTCACTCCGTTTTTGATGGTTCCGTCTGTACTTCTTTGAAGTTGATCAACAGAAACAGGATTTATAGTATATTCTTCGGAAATTCTTTCACGAAGCGTTTTCGAAAGATTCGTCATTTCATCAATCGAATGGAGATTTTTACTCCACAACCAGTCGTAAACCTGTTTCGCACGAAACGGCTTTTCTCCTAAAGTCAAAAAATAGTCTTTAAGCTGGTCTAGTGATAAAGTACGGATATCTTTCATTTGAGGGTTTAGGTATTAGGACTTAGGATCTAGGGACAAACTAAGCCCTAAATCCTATCTCCTATTATCTTTTTATAAAATTAACATTGCATCACCGTAAGAGTAGAACTTATATTTCTCTTTTACAGCTTCTTCGTAAGCTTGCATAATGAAATCTCTTCCTGCAAACGCTGCAATCATCATCAATAAAGTTGATTTTGGCGTGTGGAAGTTAGTAATCATTGTATTTGCAACTCCGAAATCGTGAGGCGGATAGATGAATTTATTCGTCCAACCATTGAAAGCAGAAATTTTCTTATTTGAAGAAACAGAAGTTTCCAAAGCTCTCATTGTAGTAGTTCCTACTGCACAAACTCTTCTGTGCTCGTCTACCGCTCTGTTGATGATGTCTGCATTTTTCTCATCGATGATGATTTCTTCAGACTCCATTTTATGTTTAGAAAGATCCTCAACTTCAATTGGGTTGAAAGTACCTAATCCTACGTGAAGCGTAACTTCAGCAAAATCAATCCCTTTGATCTCTAATCTCTTCATTAAATGTCTTGAGAAGTGTAAACCAGCAGTTGGCGCCGCTACAGCTCCTTCAATTTTAGCATAAATTGTCTGATATCTTTCAGCATCTTCAGGCTCTACTGCTCTTTTGATGTATTTTGGAAGTGGAGTTTCTCCTAATTCTTTTAATTTAGTTCGGAATTCTTCGTAAGAACCATCAAATAAAAATCTCAACGTTCTACCTCTAGAAGTAGTATTATCGATAACTTCAGCAACCAAAGATTCGTCTTCTGTGAAGAATAATTTGTTACCAATTCTGATTTTTCTTGCCGGATCTACCAAAACATCCCAAACGCGAGTCTCTTTATCAAGCTCTCTTAAAAGGAAAACTTCAATTTTAGCTCCAGTTTTTTCTTTATTTCCATAAAGACGTGCAGGGAAAACTTTAGTATTGTTGAAAATAAATAAATCTTTTTCATCAAAATAATCAACCACATCTTTAAATAACTTATGTTCGATAGTTTGTGTTTTTCTGTCAAGAACCATTAATCTAGCCTCATCTCTGTGCTCTGATGGATGTTCTGCCAATAATTCTTCAGGAAGATCAAAATTAAAATCTGATGTTTTCATTTTTTAAATTACGGTTTAAAAATTTAATGAAATTACAAGGTGTAATTTTCGAGTTGCAAATATACGACATTGGATACCCCTTTGTCAAGTATTATTTAACATGATATTAAAAACCGTAATATCACGGTACTTTTCAAGCCGAAAAAAGTTTATTTTTGAGAACATTAAAAAATTAAACTTTAAACACATGAGTAAGTATTCAATTGAAGCTTTCGTTAACGAAACAAAAGAGAATCCACAGGAAAGAGACTATTTCGAACTTGAAAAACCACAACTTTTAGAAATCAACCTAAACAACCAGTCTGTATGGACTAAAGCAGGAAGCATGGTCGGTTACATTGGAAATGTAAAGTTTGAGAAACAGGGAATGCTTTCCGGTGGACTGGGAAATCTTTTGAAAAAAGCAATCAGCGGTGAAGGCGCAAAGCTGATGAAAGCGGAAGGAACAGGAAAATTATATGTTGCAGATGCCGGGAAAAAAGTTCGTATCCTTTATTTAAACAATGAAGCTGTCTGCGTCAATGGAAATGATGTACTGGCTCACGAACAAAGCATTAAAAATGACATCACGATGTTGAAAAGCGTTGCAGGAATGATGTCTGGCGGATTATTTCAGGTAAAACTTTCAGGAACAGGTCATATCGCAATCACAACTCACGGTGATCCTCTGACTTTATTGGTAACTCCAGATGCTCCGGTTTTTACAGATCCGAACGCAACAGTTGCATGGTCCGGAAATCTAAGTCCAGAACTGAAAACCAACGTATCTTTCAAAAGCCTGATCGGAAGAGGAAGCGGAGAAGAATTTCAAATGAAGTTTTCAGGTCATGGTTGGGTGCTTATTCAGCCTTACGAAGAAGTTTATACGATAGAGAAATAATTATTGATGATTAATTTAAATCAGATCTTTAATAATTAATTATTTTTACAATGTAAGTAATTCAATATTGTTAAAAATATACATCCATGAAAAATTTACTGACTGTGCTATTATTGATCACCATCAACATAGCTTATTCACAACTCCAAAAAGTCGAAAAAGTAATCGATTCCTGTGTGAAGAAAGACAATTTCAATGGCTCTGTATTATTAGTAAAAAATGGCAATATTGAATTGCTTACTTATAAAGGTTTAGCCAACAGACATTACAATATAAATTTCTCAGACGAAACCAGATTCCATATTTTTTCTCTTACTAAAACTTTTACAGCTGTGCTTATCATGCAGTTGTACGAAAGAGGAAAACTTAATCTGGATGCTACAATCTCAACATATTATCCTGAATACAAAGGAGAAGCTGCGAAAAAAGCAACAATACGAAATTTGTTGACCTACAGCAGCGGAAGATTTCATAAAGACATCAGTTCACCCGAATTTATTCATCAGGCTTATGACAATACAATTTGGGATCTTGATAATTTTATCACCACTTTTTTATCTGAAAAGCTGATCGACAAACCAGGAACAAAGTTCAGCTATAACAATGGTGACTATATTTTACTTGGAAAAATCATTGAAAAGATATACAATAAACCATTTGAAGAGGTTTTAAAAGAACAAATATTAACTCCTCTGAAAATGCAGAACACAGGATTTCTGCATCATAATGATATTGTTAAAAATATTGATGAAGGCTATTCTGCCGATGAATCCGACGCTTTCTCACTTCACATGCCTACAAATACTTATATTGATAATCTTTACTGTGCCGGAGCTATGTATTCTACTCCAAAAGATTTGTTAGTTTTTGATCAAGCAATTTTCAATCATACTTTACTTAAAAAATCAACTGTGGATACGATGCTTACTCCATATAAAGAGCTTGGAGATACTGCATTCAGTTTTTGGGTTTATCCTAAAAAATTTGGTTCAGTAGACACTTTATTTGCGGAACGTCAAGGTGAAGGGTATGGTCACAGCGCAAATTGGGTGCATTTGATTGATAAAAATGTTACGCTAATTATTTTATCAAATACAAAAGATATTAAATATTTAAACAAAATGAGAGAAAAAATATTAACTTCATACTACAGACAGTAACATTACAAAGAAATTTGTTCTACAAAAAGACACATTATTTAAATCTTTAAGCAAAAGGACTGTTTTATAATATATAACAATCCTTTTGCTTAAAATAGAATAAAAAGATTCGTAGATCACAATCAATTGCTTTATCCATGGTCATAATTTGATATAATTAGCTTTTTGATATTAATATTTTAATATCTTTAAAAATAAAAATACACAGATGAATAATTCCCGTAGAAATTTTATCAAAACAACAGCATTGGCAACTTTTGGCGCCCTTGTTTTGCCCAATTCTTTATTTGCTTATTCTGAAAGTTTTAAATCTGACAAAAAAATTCGTGTAGGCTTCATCGGAGTCGGACTTCGAGGACGAGAACATGTAAAATTACTTGCAAAACGTAACGATGTCGAAGTCATTGCCTTTGCAGATCCCAGTAAAATCATGTTAGCCGAATGTCAGAAAATACTTAAAGACAACGGCAAGCCTGTCGCAAAAGAATTTTCAAATGGTGAATATGATTATCGAAATCTATTAAAACAAAACAATATTGATGCAGTAGTGATCGCGACTCCGTGGGAATGGCATTTGACACAAGGTGTAGAAGCCATGCGTGCAAAGAAAATTGTAGGAATGGAAGTTGCCGGAGCAATTAAACTTGAAGATTGTTGGGAGTTTGTAAAAGCTTACGAAGAAACAAAAGTTCCTATTTTCATGATGGAAAACGTCTGCTACCGAAGAGATATTATGGCTGTTCTCAACATGGTTCGTAAAGGCATGTTTGGAGAATTGGTTCACGGAAGAGGTGGTTACGAACATGATCTGCGTGGCGTTTTATTTAATGACGGAGTTACTCCTTATAATTCGGGAGTTGAATTTGGTGCAAAAGGTTTCAGTGAAGCAAAATGGCGAACGGAACATTATGTAAAAAGAAATGGTGAACTCTATCCTACTCACGGATTAGGGCCAGTTTCCATGATGATGAACGTCAACCGTGGAAACAGATTAACAAGACTATCTTCATTTTCCTCAAAATCCGTAGGATTACATAAATATATTGTAGAACATGCAAAAGGTGGCGAAAATCATCCCAATGCAAAAGTAAAATTCCATCAGGGAGATATTGTAACCACGCAAATCGCCTGTGAAAACGGAGAAACCATCCTTTTAACTCATGATACAAGCTTACAGCGACCTTATGATCTGGGATTCAGAGTTCAGGGAACAGAAGGACTTTGGCAGGATTTCGGATCGGGAGGACCTAGTGAGGGACATATTTATTTCGAAAAAATTATGAACCACACCCACAAATGGGACAATCCTGAAAAATGGCTAACAGAAAACGATCATCCAATGTGGAAAAAATATGAAAATATGGCTACAGGAGCCGGACATGGCGGAATGGATTTCTTCGTAATGAATACTTTTATTGAATGTATCAAACGAAATATAGAATTCCCAATGGATGTTTATGATCTTGCGACTTGGTACTCAATCACTCCGCTCAGCGAAAAATCCATCGCAAAAGGAGGTCAGGCAATTGACATCCCTGATTTCACGAAAGGACAGTGGAAAAACCGTAAACCCGTATTTGGAATGACAGATGATTTCTAAAAAAACACTTCTCATATTAGCCGGAGGTTTAGGCAGCCGATACAAAGGCCTGAAACAGGTAGACGGAATTTTAGAGAACGGCTCTCCTCTCATGGAATATTCTCTTTATGATGCTCTGGAAGCAGGTTTCAATAAAGTGGTTGTGGTTTTCAACCGTTTTATTCCTGAAAGTTATATTGAAAGGCTTGAAAAAATTTCGAAAAATAATAATTTCGAACTGTATTTTGTTTATCAGGAACAGGAAATGTTTGTGCCCAAAAATTACGATCATTCCGCAAGACAAAAACCTTGGGGAACCGGTCATGCTATTCTTTGCGCAAAAGAGATTATTAATGAAACATTTACAGTCATCAATGCTGATGATTTTTATGGAAAAGAGGTTTATCAGCTTGCTTCAAAGGAAATTGATCTTGGGAATATTTCACCATCACAATTTGAAATTGTTGCGTATAATTTAGCTACAACATTGAGCGAAAATGGTACCGTTGCGAGAGGAATTTGCACCTTGGATTCTGAGAATTATTTAATAAAAGTTGAAGAGCAAACATCGATTCGCAAGGAAAAAAAATCAATTATTTATACTGAAAATGAAAAAGATATAAAAGTTGATCCTAAAACTTTGGTTTCGATGAATTATTTTATTTTTCATCCTAAAATTTTTGATTCTTTGGAATTGTATTTTAGTGATTTTATTAACTCAGATCCTTTGCCTAAAGAAGAATTTTATATTCCGTCCGCTGTTCAGAGAATGATGGATGAAAATAAGGTAAAAGTATTAGTAAAATCTTCACCCTCGCAATGGATGGGAATGACGTATGCAGACGACAAAGAAATTATTAAAAATTATCTTGAAAAAGAAATTGAAAATAACCGATATCCACAGATTTTATGGAAGTAGATCATATTGTTCAACAATTCATTACTACAGAAAATTATACCGTCGATTCTATCACAAATGGATTGATCAATGCTACTTTTGTCGTAGAAAATAAGGATACTGATCAAAAATTTATCTTACAGAGAATTAATAATCACGTTTTTAAAAATTCAAATTCAATTATCATTAATCATTTACAGGTTAATTGTTTATTGCAATCCAATGGTTATCAATTAAATATAATTAAACCCATTCTTTCTCTTTCAAAAGAATTTTTAGTACAGGATGAAAATTTACAGCTTTGGAGAATGCAAAGTTTTGTTGAAAACAGTGTGACTTTTATTAAAGTTCCGTCACCGGAAATCGCCTTTGAAGCAGCAAAAGCATTCAGTCATTTTCTTGATACTATAAATACGAAAACACTTCCCAGTATTGAAGAAACGTTGCCCGATTTCCTCAATTTTGAGAAAAGAATGAATGATTATAAAAATGCATTAGAAAATGCAGATCCTCAATTAATTGAAAACGCCAAAACTGAAATAGAAACCACCAACCAATTTTTGTCTTTGCCTAATAAATGGATTGAAATGGTTGAAAACAATCAACTTCCTAAAAGAATCGTTCATGCCGATGCCAAAATCAGCAATATTCTGTTTGATGAAAACCATAAAGCATTAGCCGTTATCGATCTTGATACTGTGATGATTTCGACGATTTTATACGATTTTGGAACGATGATTCAGTCCTACACCAACACTACAAATGAAGATGATGGAAGTGCTGAAAATAATTTTAATCATGAAATTTACAATGCCGTAAAAGAAGGATTTTTATTTCATTTAAAAGAAAAATTAACTCCAGAAGAATCTGAGAATCTTGATTATGCAGCTCAAGTGGCAATTTATATTCAGGAAATTCGTTTTTTGACGGATTATTTAAATGGAAGTATTTATTATTCAACAAAATACGCTGAACATAATTTGGATAGAACGAAAAATCAATTGGAGCTTTTGAAAGGATTGAATGAGTTTTTGAGCTGAAGAGGGTTTTTAGGGTTGGAGAGTTTTAGAGTTGGAGGGCTTTAGAGATGCTTCGACTACGCTCAACATGACACTGCTAGAAACACAAGCCCCGCTAAATTATGCTGTTAGTATTAGAAATGTCATGCTGAGCGTAGTCGAAGCATCTCTACAAAACTGGCTAGATTCCTCCAGAATCACAAACTTTATGTAAAATTTAAGTTAACTAATATTTATAAAAAATTCAAAATAGCTTTCCATTCTTCATACTTTTTTTCAAAAGAAACCGTGTGTAACGGACTTGTTGAAGGCAATAAAATAATTGGAAGTTTATAATTCTTTCCTAAAATTTTCTGTAAATTTTTATATGATTTTCCGCCGTTGCAGAAAATAGCTTTTACGTTTGGATACTGCTCCAACAGTTCTCCAATTTGATTGGCCTCTTCATTTTTTATTTCAGAATCAAGACTTCCTTTTCTTTCGCAGGAATCGATCACATCCCAAATGGCGATATGGTGTTTCTTTAAAACAGCAATTCTTTCAGTATAATTTTGTGTAAAATCTTCATTGAATAATTCAAAAATAATTTTCCAGAATTTGTTTTGAGGATGAGCGTAATATTGCTGTTTTTCTAACGATTTCACACCGGGAATTGAACCTAAAATTAAAATTTCAGATTGATTATCTATGAATGGCGGAAATGATGAGATTCTGTTTTCCATTTCTAAATATAGAATTTTATAAAATTGTGAATTTATTTTAAACGCAAAGTTCGCAAAGTTTTTTTTACAAAACGACTTCATATTTTAAGTTCGCAAAGGCGTTAACACTCAGCAAAGAAATACAAACAAAAAGCGGGCTAAAGCCCGCTCCTATTGATATTTTCAAACAATTAAATTCGATTACAATCTAATTATAAAGTTTCTTTTAACCAATCAAAGAATTCTCTCTGCCAAACCAAACCGTTTTGCGGATGAAGAACCCAGTGGTTTTCGTTCGGGAAATAGACTAATTTAGATTTCAAACCTCTCAATTTTGCAGCTTGGAAAGCTTCCTGACCTTGTTCGTAAGGTACACGGAAATCTATTCCACCTTGGAAAATCATGATTGGCTTGTTCCATTTATCAACAAAATTACTTGGGTTAAATTCTGTATATGCTTTTGGAAGCGGTTTTTCCCATGGAGAACCCAAATCCCAATTAGCAAACCAAAGTTCTTCTGTTGTAAGATACCAAGATTTCATATCAAACAATCCATCGTGAGCGATGAATGTTTTAAATCTATTTTCGTGAATTCCAGCCAACATAAATACACTGTAACCACCATAACTAGCTCCAACGGCTGCTACTCTACTTCCGTCAACATAAGGTAACGTTTTTGCAAAATCTGTTGCTGCCAAATAATCTCTCATCGGCTGTCCGCCCCAGTCTTTAGAAATTTCTTCGTTCCATTTTGTTCCCCAACCCGGCATTCCGCGACGGTTTGGTGCTACCACGATGTATCCGTTTGCTGCCATTAATGCAAAGTTCCATCTTGTGCTGAAAAATTGAGTCAATGCAGATTGAGGACCACCTTGGCAATAAACTAAGGTTGGATATTTTTTGTTCGGATCAAAGTTTGGCGGATAATGAAACCATACGCCCATTTCTTTTCCGTCCGTTGTTTTCACCATTTTTAATTCAGATTTTCCCTGAGCCAATTTAGAATACATATCTTTATTAGCTTCGGTAACCTGCTTCATTTCTCCATTTTTCAGATTAACTGAGAAAAGATCTGTTGCATGATTTACGTCTGTTCTTCCAACAACCAATGAATTTTTATTCTCAGCAAAAATTTCGTTTACGTCAAAATCTCCTTTTGTAATTTGCTGAACTTTAGCATTTTTAGGATCTAAAGAAAATAATTGTTTTGTTCCTCTGAAAGCTGCCGTGAAGTAAATAGCTTTAGAATCCCCGCTCCAGAAAACATCTCCGGAAACGCTTTCATCCCAAGCTTTTGTAAGATTTGAGGTGTTACCAGACTTCCAATCCATCAATTTGATGTCATTTTTATCTGCTTCATATCCGTCTCTTTCCATGCTCTGCCAAACCAAAGATTTTCCGTCCGGACTGAATTTTGGATTTACATCGTAACCTTTATTGGTTTCAGTTAAATTTTTAGTTGCTCCTGAAGCTAAATCGTACGCGAAAATATCTGTATTGGTACTTGTAGAATATTCTTTACCGCTTTTCGGTTTTGTAACATATAAAAGTTGTGCAGAATCCGGACTCCAGATGAAATCTTCTGCTCCACCAAAAGGTCTTTGAGGTGAATCCCAAGTTTTTCCTTCCAATAAATCTTTCGCAGAATCAACACTAGCAGAAGTATTTACTACAAAAACGTGGTTGTATTTTCCTTCATTAAAATAATCCCAGTGTCTGTGGTTTAGGTCTGTATAAACCTGAGCAGTTGTTTTTGGAGTGTCAGCATATTTATCTTTCCCCATTAATTTTTCAACCAAAACCTGCTTACTGAAAGCAATTTTCTTTCCGTCCGGAGAAATTACAATGTTATCAACTTCACCGATAGTGTAAAATTCAGTCCAGGTTTTTCCATTGTCTTTTGAATGGAAAATTTTATCGCCTTCCTGAGCGTAAATCCCTTTCTTATCCCACTGAATAAGAGCTTTTTTACCCAAATCGATTTTAGAAGCCTGATTATTAAGAACATTTAGAAAATAGTTCTCACTTTTTGTTTTTTCTGTTTTTAAATCAACTTGTCCTACCTTATAAATAAGCGAAGACTGATCCGGTGAAACTGCCTGTACTCCAACTTTTTTCAAAGTCCAAAGGATTTCAGGAGTCATTAATTGTTGTGCATTCATTAAGAGCGGAGCTGCCAAAGCCAGCAGACTGTACTTAAGTTTCATATATTGATATTCATTTTTACGACCTATAAAATCGCATAACGATCTTATAATTCTTGTTTAATTCAAAGATTTCCAAAGGTATGTAAATGTGTTTAAAATTCAAATTAAAGAAGCAGTTATAATTTATATTTGATTAATTTTGTAATTAACTATTAAAACTAATTACAATGAAAAAAATTCTACTTATTGCACTACATTTTTCATCATTATTTCTTTTTTCGCAAATCAACATGTCACCCGGAGGTACGCATTACAACGATCCTTATCAGGTTATAGTATCCGGAAATGGGACGATTTATTATACTACAGATGGAACAACTCCCACATTGAATTCCAGTTCAGCAGTAAATAACTTACAGGTAATGATTAATCAAAATAAGGAAATTAAAGCATTTTTAGTCAATGGACAAGGTACATCGTCTGTGTTCACTAAAAAATATTACACAGGAGCAATCCAAACAGCAAATATTTATTTTAAAGTACCTTCAGCCTGGACAAACGGAGGCTGTGCAATGGTTGACATGGTGAATCCCAATTCCATCAACGGATCAGTAATTGATACTTTCTGGCCGGGATTTGTAATGACAAATACGGGATGTGAAGGCTGGTACAAAATCACGAAAAATTTTGAAAATGCTAATGTAAGTTTTAATAACTGTACTCCATTTTCAAATATTCCTACGAGCATTAGCACCAATATGATCCCGATGGGAAGTACAATATATTACGATTTTACCAACGGGGAAATCAGCAATCCGCCTTCATGCCTGTTTTTGAACACAAATGAAGCTCAAAAGAATATTACATTGATAAAAGTTTATCCTAATCCGGTTTCTGATGTTTTAAAAATCAATACCAATAAAGATTTTAAAGATTATGAAATTATTGATATAAGTGGAAAAGTCATCTCTAAAAATCAACTTTCTTCAAAAGAAATATCGCTCAGTCATATTACCGCAGGAAATTATTTTATAAAATTAAAAGATCAGCAGGGAAACGTCACTCTTTTAAAATTTATCAAGAAATAAAAACAAAAAAATCCGTCAGCTAAAAAACTGACGGATTTTTATTTGATATGAATTTAACGCTTTATTTTAATCTCCATCCGAGAACATAGAATTGGCCAATGAAGTGACCAGTGAAAGTGCAATACTGAATATAAATGCCCACCAGAAGCCATCAACGGTCATACTGTCAATGAAATAATCTGCTATCAGGATAATGATCGCATTGATTACCAACGCAAATAATCCGAGAGTGATGATCGTAAGCGGAAGCCCGAAAAGACTCAAAATAGGTTTTACGATAAGGTTTAAAACTCCTAAAACGATCGCAAAAATAATTGCCGTTGAGAAACCTTCGAAATGTACTCCGGGTAAGATTTTAGTTAAAAGATACGCAACTATCGCAGTTACGAACAGGCGAATAATTAAGTTCATAGTAATTGATTTTTTAATGTTTATAGGTGCTACCGAGCAAAAGCCATTCCATTTAGGCTAAATAAATCGATAACAATTAGTTCAATTTAAGAAAATTTTAAATCAAATATTAAAATAAGCTTTATATATTTCTGAATATTAAAAATTTAATGAAAAGTTGAAGCTCTATAGACCAATTCCGTATCCATAACAATTGTTTGATTGGGCGCGGAAATATCTTTTATTTTTTCTAAAATTAATTGCGCCGCAGTTTCGCCCATTTTGACCAAAGGCTGTTGCACACTTGTTAATTTCGGGTGTACAATTGTTGCCAATTCCGTTCCTGAAAAACTCGCAACAGCAATCTGTTCCGGGATCTTCATTCCCTGTTCAAGAAGATAATTCATCGCTCCAATCGCCAATGTATCACTGAAAGCAAAAATACTGTCGAATTCTATTTTCTTGTCTAATAATTGTTTCGCGGCGTTTTCTCCGGCATCGAACATCATTCCGTCTGTTTTTATGATTAGTTCAGGATCGAAAATATTATGTTTAGTCAAAATACGTTTGTAGCCCATTTCTCTCTCAATCGCGTTACGAATTGTGGACGGCCCCATGATATGGGCAATCCTTTTTCTGCCTGTATTTATCAAATGTTCAACCACCAAAGACGCTTTAATATTATCATCCACTACAACTTTTGAAACGTCCAATGTTTTACTCGGAATTCTATCAAAAAAAACAAATGGAATCCCTCTATCCATGATCTCTTTGTATAAATCTTCGTTGTAGGTTTCATGGCATAGATTAATAATAATTCCATCAACATTAAATTCTTCTAAAAGTTGCAGATTTTTCCTTTCAATTAAAGGATTTTCGTCCGATTGAGTGATAATTACCCTATATCCCAACGGATACAAAATATTCTGAATTCCCTGAAGAACTTTTGAAGAAAAAGGCGTGATCATTTCGGGAACTACAAGCCCAATATTCTTTGTCTGACCGTACTTTAAGCTTAAAGCTGTAGCGTTTGGTTTATAACCTAATTTCTCGGCTGCTTCCACTACTCTTTTCTGAGTTTCGGGGTTGATATTTTTATCATTCAAAAGCGCCCTTGATATCGTAGAAGTCGACAAGGATAGGAATTTGGATAAATCTTTAATGGTAATTCGTTTCATCAGGTGCTTTTTTGAGGTTGATTTTCATCAAAAATACACAAAAATTACACAAATGGGAACGTTCCCAAACTTTTGGGAACGTTCCCATAAAGAATTTTCAAATAAAAAACATTATCAATAATCAAATTAATATAAGTTTGAGAAATCGACTATTATTTAAAAAATATATAAAATTTTTCTCATGGATATACAAGCCTATCAATACGATTCTAAAAATATAAAATCCGGTATTCTGCACATTGGTGTTGGAAATTTTCACAGAGCACATCAACAATTTTACACCAATGAATTGCTAAAACATGAAGACCAGCAAAATTGGGGAATCTGCGGGGTTTGTCTGCTTCCATCTGATGAAAAAATTGTTAATAATTTAAGATCCCAAAACCTTGATTATACTCTGACCATCTGCGGAAGAGACGGAAAAGATGAAATTCACAAAATAGGTTCGCTAACGGAATTAATCTGGGGCGTTGAAGATCCAAAAGCTGTTGTTGATAAAATTGCAGACTCTTCCATCAAAATCATCACTTTAACGATTACAGAGGGAGGCTATAATTTAGATAAAGAAACCAATGAGTTTAATTTAAATGATGAAAAAATTAAGTATGATATTGAAAATCCGAACAATCCGACAACTGTTTTTGGATTTATAGCGGAAGGTCTTCGTAAAAGAAAAGCCGACGGAAACGGAAGTATTACCATTTTATCGTGCGATAACCTTCAACACAACGGAAATACGGCAAAAAGATCTTTCACTACTTTTATTGAAGCTCAGGATAAAAATTTAGCTGAATGGGTAAAGGAAAACGTGACTTTCCCGAACAGTATGGTCGATAGAATCACACCTGCAACAACTCCCGAAGATATTGTAAAACTGAATAAAAAAAGTGGAATCGACGATAAAGCTCCCGTGTATTGCGAAGATTTTACACAATGGGTGATTGAAGATAATTTTATTGCCGGAAGACCGAATTGGGAAAAAGTTGGAGTAGAATTTACCCAAGACGTTACAGCTTTCGAAAATATGAAACTGAGTTTATTGAATGCTTCTCACACTCTTCTTTCTTATCCCTCATTTTTAAAAGGTTACAGGAAAGTGGATGAAGCCATGGAAGATAAAAGTATCGTAAAGTTTATCCGTGATTTTATGGATACAGACATCACTCCTTACGTTCCGGCTCCTGAAAATACCGATCTGGAAAAATATAAACAGACTTTAATTGAAAGATTCGCCAATCATAGTGTTAGCGATCAGGTGAGCAGACTGTGTTTTGACGGAATTTCAAAGTTTCCGGTTTACATTATGCCGAACCTTGCAAAAATGATTGGTGATGATAAAGATCTCACTCGTGTTGCCTTTCTGTTCGCTTCTTACAGACAGTATTTGAAATATAAAGTTGATGATAAAGGTCATTCTTACGACGTTGCAGAACCTTGGATGGCTGAAAATGATGAAAAATTAATTTCAAGTGACAACCCTCTCGATTTCTTAGGTTTATCTGCTTTTAAAAGCGTTGATTTGAAAGAATCAGACTCATTTATTCAGCTTTATGAAAGATTTGTAAGCGAAATTAAAAATCAGGGAACAACTCAGGTATTAGAATCAATAATATAAAAAACAAACACTTATGATAGTCAATTCAGATATTAAAACCCTTGATACAAAGACGAATACTAGCGTATTTCCGTTCGCTATTATTACGTTTATCTATTTCATTGTCGGTTTTTTAACCACCGTAAACGAGCAGTTACAAGCTCCTTTGAAATTCACATTTCTTTCTCATGCAGGAAGTTTGAAAAATACTTTCACGACTTTAATTTCCTTCTTTTTCTTTTTAGGATATTTATTAAATGGAACCTTAGGAAGTAAATGGGTGAATGCTTTCGGATATAAAAATACCATTTTGAGAGGGCTTTTATTCATGATCTCAGGATTGTTTATGTATTTGTTCTCGTCATGGTTTGGCTCGCAATATCCGAATATGGAATTTAGTGTTGCTGATGCTGTTATCCCTTTTGGATTCATCATTTTTGTTGCGGGATCTTATTTAATGGGAACTTCTGCGGCTGTTATTCAGGTTGTTGTGAATCCTTATGCTGCTTCTTATCAGTTAAAAGGCACTCAGCCTGTACAAAGATTGAATATTTTAACGGCAATTAATTCTATCGGAACCACTTCTGCTCCATTCTTCGTTACTGTTGTGATGTTCAGCGGAATTTCTATCGAAAGTATTGAAATTAAACAATTATTACTTCCTCTTTCTGTATTGATAGCGTGTATTTTAACCGTTATTTTAATCACAAAAAGACTTCATCTTCCTGATATTGAAAACACCAGAGCCGTTGGCGGTGAAAAACTGGAAAGAAGTATTTGGTCGTTCAGACATTTTGCATTCGGAGTTGTAGCGATATTTTTCTATGTTGGAACCGAAGTTGCGATTGGTGCGAATATAAATCTTCATGCTTTTGAACTAACAGAATCCGGCCATCCCATTACTTTCTTCGGAAAAACAGACATTATGATTGGCGGAATGGACTTGGGAATCCACGCTTTACTTTCCACATTATATTGGGGAGGATTTTTAGTTGGAAGATCAGTTTCAAGTTTTCTGAGTCATATTTCAGCAAAAACTCAATTGGCGGTTACCACTATTTTGGCAACGATCTTAGCGATTATTTCAATGATTACTCAAAATCTTTGGTTCCTGGTAGCCATCGGACTTTTACACTCATCGATGTGGAGCTGTATCTACACACTTTCCATCAAAGGCTTGAACAAATATACTTCAAAAGCTTCGGGAGTTTTCATTTCAGCGGTATTTGGAGGAGCTGTATTTACGCTTGTTCAGGGTGGATTGGCAGATGCTTTCGGATCTTGGAGATGGACATGGATTTTAACCGTAGTTTGTGAATTATTAATGCTTTCCTACGCTTTATTCGGATCAAAAATCAGAGAGAAAGATTTAATTAACTAACAATATTCATTTTTGTGTTTACGCATTCCTATTATCCGGCATTTATTTGTCGGATGTAGGGATGCTACAACAAAAATCTAAAAACACAGCATCATGATCAAAACTAAATTATTGATAATTTCTTCAATTATCATCGGAAGCTCAGTGCTTTACGGGCAAAAAATACATTCAGCTTTACAACTAAGAAACAGTCATTTATGGCGAGGACTTGAAGTCTCTTCAGGTTTAGTTTATACAGGAGACATTCATTTAGACGGAAAAAATTTCTACGGCGGATTTTGGACCGGTGGAAATTTTGACGGTTCGTACAAAGAGTTCAATAATTATGTTGGATATAAAAATAAACATTTGACAATTGAACTTTGGGACATCTATAACTTTTCACCCGATGCAACTTATAACAACAAAGAGTTTTTTAATTACAATGCCAGTGAAACAGGTCGCTTCTGGGATTTAAGATCGTACTACACCATCAGTGATAAAATTCCTTTAACTTTAAGTGCAAACACTGTTGTTTTTGGGCGTGACCGGAATAAAGAAAATACGGAAAACAAATATTCATCCTTCGTTTCTGCAGAATATCCTGTTTATAAAAATGTTGATGAAAATCTGGAAGTCCGCACAAGAATTGGCTACGGTTTTGCGTTAAATCATGCCGGAGAAGAAAGCAATTTTTTTGCTAAAAAAGATGGTATCAATGAAGTCAGTTTAATTGTCTCTAAAACATTTATGGTTGCAGGTTACAAACTTCCTGTCGGCATTTGGGGAATGTGGAATCCTGTAGGGAATAATGCTTATTTGCAGTTTTCTGTTCAGGCATTTTCATTCTGATTTTGTTTGAGAGTTTGTTTGAGGGTATTAGAGTATGAGAGTATTAGGGTTTGAGTGTGTGAGTTTTTTTTAATACTTAAAGTTATTTTATCTTCATCATCGTCACTAATGAAGTTGCCACATGACTTTCGGAACCTCCATTTTCATCAACAACATAGATTTCTGTTCTGATGACACTGATCTTTGCGCCACCTTTCACAACATATGATTTTGAAACCAAAGCATCACCAATTGCAGGTCTCAAATAATTCACTTTTAATTCGACTGTGACTACATAACAATCTTGCTCATAATGGCTAACTGCCGCATATCCTGAAGAAACATCCACCAAAGAAGCGATCATTGCACCGTTGAACATTCCTGCTTTTCTGGTCATTAATTCCATTTTTGGGATTTTCATGGAGATGAAGTCTGTGTCGACTTCCAGTAATTCTGCTTTGTAGAATTTTAAGGTTTCGGAGCGGTTGAAGCTGTCGGTGATGAGTTGCTTTTTTTCGGGTGTCATTGATTGTTGTTTGGATGGTAAATTTAAACACAAATTCTACAAATCTTTTACACAAATAGCGCAAATCTTAAAATGAAATTAATTCTTAATTCATCTTTACTTCTTAATTAAATCTTAATGGTTATATTTTTGAAACATTAAGAAGAGTTAAGTTTGGGCTAAAGCCATTGAAGGTTATTTAAAACGAAAACGGGCTAAAGCCCGTTCCTATTGATATTATTGAGAATAATGTTCGTGTTATTAGTGTAAAATATTTGTGCAATTTGTGTTTAAATATTAATTAAGCAGAACCTGAAAATCATCAGACAACAATAAAATTCCTTCCGCCAAACTTTCCGGATGTGTTGTAAAACCTTTCAATTTTGAGGTTTTTCCTTTTAAAACTAAGTCTAAAAGTTGTTTATCTGAAATCTTTTTCCCGAAAATATCGAAAGAGATCTTAAAGCCACAATTTTTAAAATCGGAACAGCCGACAGCGGTTTTTCCTTTGATTAAATTATGTTCTTTACACTTTGGACATTTGGTTTCTTCCCAAGTCTGAAGTTCTTTTTTTACGGCAGGTTCGCGCTTTTTCTTTTCAACAACCTTTTCTTCTTCTTGAAGCATGATGACCTTTCCTTTTCCGTCCACCACTTTTTTGGTAAGCTCCGTTACCATTTGAATCAATTCTTCTTTGAACTGATTGGCTTCATATTCACCACTTTCAATTTTACGAAGCTTTAATTCCCATTCACCAGTTAATTCAGGGCTTTTCAGCAATTCATCTTCAATCGTATCGATCAATTGAATTCCGGTTTGGGTGGCAATCAGATTTTTTCTTTTCTTTTCAATATACTGGCGTTTGAAAAGTGTTTCTATAATGTTGGCTCGGGTTGATGGTCTTCCGATCCCGTTATTTTTTAATAGTTCACGAAGTTCTTCATCTTCCACCTGTTTTCCGGCAGTTTCCATCGCTCTCAGAAGCGTTGCTTCCGTGTAAGGCTTTGGTGGCGAAGTTTTTCCCTGGTGAATCATCGGATCATGCGGTCCGGTTTCTCCAGCAACAAATTCAGGAATGGTTTGTTCCTCTTCCTTATCTTTTTCTTTATCAGTCGGTTCTTCTTTGGCATCTTTTACATAGACAGCTCTCCAACCGGGTTCAAGAACCTGCCTTCCACTTGTTTTAAACGGAATTGTTCCTACTTTACCCTCAACCAATGTATTTGAAATTTTACATTCAGGATAAAAAACTGAAATAAAACGTTTTGCGATGAGGTCATACACCAATTTTTCTTCCCTCGTCAGATTTTGAGAAGGCGGAACTTCCGTTGGAATAATCGCATGGTGATCCGTTACTTTCGCATCATCAAAAACTGTTTTTGATTTTGGAATTGGCGCTTCTAATAAAGGAGCAATCAGCTCCTGATAGAAATGCATTTTTCTAAGAATCCCTTCAATTTTCGGATATAAACTTTCCGATAGATAAGTCGTGTCAACACGCGGATAAGTCACATGTTTTTTTTCGTAAAGACTTTGAATATATTTTAAAGTGCTGTCCGCAGAATAACCATATTTTTTGTTGGCTTCCACCTGAAGTCCGGTCAAGTCAAAAAGCCTTAGATTTTTTTCTTTTCCTTCTTTAATTTCAAAAGAAACGATCTCAAAAGGATTTACTTTAAGATATTCCAATCCTTTTTCGGCGCGGTCTAAAGTTTTTAAACGGTCAATCGCTGCGTTAAAAATAACGTCGCGGTATTTGGTTTTCAGTTCCCAATATTCTTCGGTGTTAAAAGCATCGATCTCTTTCTGACGCTGAACCAACATCGCCAACGTCGGAGTCTGCACTCTTCCGATAGAAAGTACCACTTTATTTCCGCCAAACTTTTTGGTGAAAAGTCGAGTCGCGTTGATTCCCAATAACCAATCGCCAATTGCTCTTGCATTTCCTGCGAGATAGAGATTTTTATAATCTTCGGCCGGTTTTAAGTTTTGAAAACCCTCTTTAATTGCTTCTTCGGTAAGGGAAGAAATCCATAAACGCTGAATCGGTTTGTTGCATTTTGCTTTCTGCAAAACCCAACGCTGAATGAGTTCTCCCTCCTGCCCGGCATCCCCGCAATTGATCACCTCATCACATTCTTCTACCAATCTTTCAATCACTTTAAACTGATTTTCAACACCTTTGTTGGGAATTAATTTGATCCCAAAATTATTTGGAATAATCGGCAGTAAAAACAGATTCCAGGATTTGTATTGAGGACCGTAGTCGTGAGGTTCTTTCAGGGTGCAAAGATGTCCGAACGTCCATGTCACACAATAGCCGTTTCCTTCCATATACCCTTGTTTAGGCGTGGTTGCGCCCAATACTTTGGCGATATCTCTGGCAACACTGGGTTTTTCGGCAATACAAAGCTTCATGAATTTCGGGATTATTGAAAGGGTTGCAAAAATCGGGAATTTTTTTGGATTTTGGGTGATTAACTATCTTTAAAATCTTTATTCTCAATTCTAATTTTCACATTCCTTCTATCAAAATCTGGAGGTGTAGGTTTTAATACTGTTTTTTTTGAATCAATATCATCTTTTTGCAAGTGGTATTCTTTAAATTGAAAATCTCGAAGTTTATCTATTTCAATATTATCTACTAATACCGTTGAATTTTTACCTCCTTTAATTTGTATCAAATCTTTCGCTTCTGATTTTGAAGGTTGAATTATACGAGAATCTCCAAAATCAGAAGAGTTAACTTGAATGAAATAAGAATGAATATCTCTTACCCATGCTCCCGCAATATCTGAAAAATAATTTGTATCTTTATTATATTCAGAAGCAACTATAAAATCAACTTTAGATTTAAATAATGATCTGTGATAAATATCCGCTAACTCAAAGCAATTATAAACTGAAAAATAAGTTTTGCGCCAATGGAAAAGATCATAAGACATTTTATAGCTAATATTTTCATTAGGAATTAACAATCTATATCCTTTTATTAAATGCTTTTCTGCGTGGGAATAATGATTTTTTAATCTTAGTTTTATTATTGAAGTTGTATAATAATTAATTTTAAATGGCAAAACTGTAACCATAAAATTAAAGACCACTTCATTTTTATTAACCCAATGTTCCAAACCTGCTACTATTCCCATATATCTTTTATGACTTCTTTCAGCTAATAATCTGACCCAAGAATAAGGTATAGAAACTTCTGGAAAGACTAATAAATCAGCCTCATTTTTATCAGCTTCATTTATCAAATCAAAAATAATTTTTCTTCTTTCTTTTTTAACATTTGGATTTCCTTTTATACTATTTAATATATCTGACTGATTAACTTTTATGTTGGCAATTGCTATATTTTTATTTACTTCTTCAAATTTTTTGTCTATTTTTTCACCTTTAATATTTATATGCAAAGCTTGTAGTGATGAATTAATATTATTTTCTGAATCAATACTAAAATAACTTTTCTTAAGATCATGTTCATATTGTCGTTTGAATGTACGTTTCCAAGAATAATTAATAAAATAATACAACGTAAAGCTATCGTCTGGAATATTACTAATAATATCTAAATCAATATTAAGGTCTTCATCTATTCCCACAAAATTTTCTGAAGGCAAAACCACATCTATCGCCTTAGCATTCTTCAGATTTTCAAGCATTTCATTAGTTACTTCGTGAGTTTCTATGCTTGTCGGTACAATTTTCTTTAATTTTGGATATAAATATGAAAATTCCTCTCTTTTATCTTTTTCTTTATTTAATTCATTTTCATCTAAATTTGTAATTATATGAATAATTCTTAAAATATTAACTTCATGAAATTGAACATAATTAGGCGCTAAATAACAAAGTAACTTACATAATTTAAAAACGTCATAATTATCTTGATTATTAACATTTTCTATATAATATTTATTAAAGTTTTTATCAAGAAGATTTAAATCTGTAAGTAAAATCTTAGTAAGATTACTAGCTGGAATAGCTAAAAGAGAATGTCTGATTAAATTACTTTTTCTAATTTTAATTGATAATTCATGACAATCCTTGAAAAAGTTTTGATCATTTTTTTGTTTTTTAAAAATTCCATCATTTATAATTTTAGGATTTAAAGCCAAAGGTATTGAAAGTGAAACATTTAAGTACTTTTCAAAATATTTCCTAATATCACCATTTTTATCATTTTTAAAATTTGTATGTTTAATAGCAAAGCATACATTTTCTTTAAATTTCACTAAATAATCAGAACGACCACTAATTATAAAATATGTCGCTACTTTTTCCCATAAAGAATAAAATTTTATAGCTAATTCACCTCTGAAAAAAGTTAATATTTGATCATCTGATTCCTCATCCAGTTCATTATCTCCAAAACTTTTTGCAAATATTTTTTTTGCTAAAAATTTTGAAGCCCCATATTTATTTTCTGAAAAATCACTAATACTTCTAAATTTATTGATAGAATCATTGTATCTTATTTCAAATGCCTCTTCATCAAATTTTTCACTAATTTCATCTTCATCCGGTAAAAATCGAAACTCACTTCTTTGATCGTCTAATTTTTTCTTAAAAATATTAATTATTGCTTTTGATTCTTTATGGTCTAAATAGTGCAAAACAACTTTCGAACTTTGGATTTTAAGATACTCATAATTAAAATTGTCTACAATATTATGACAATTAATATCAGTATTATTGTCAACTTTGATCTCTACATTTTCTAGCAAGTATGAATTTCTTTTCTCTTCATCAAAATCTAGAACATCAAAACAATCTGTAAAATTATTTTCATTAATTGCATCTATACAATCAATATATTCTTCACCATTAAAATATACCTTTTTTATTTTCTCATTATTTGAAACAATTTTTAATATACCTTTTTTAACAAAATTTTTATTGATAAAAGTAAGAATAGAGGAATTTAATTTTTTATCAATAAAATGATTAATATCTGAAAAGACAAACATTAAATCATCAACATATCTACCATAGAAAGCAGGATTAATTTTATTAATTATTCTATCGTCAAGTTCTTTAAAATAATAATTTGCTAATATTCCAGAGGAAATCAATCCTACAGGCAACGAAAATTCACTATCCGTTATATCTTCTCCATCAAGAATATCATTATCTTTTTGACATACTCTTTTATAAGCATCATGTATTTGTAAAAAATATCTGTTTATTATATTTGCTTTTTGCTTATTAAAATTAAAGCCAAAAACATCATCTTCTTTATTAATTCTAATTTCAATTTCTTCAAATACTGAATCAAGATTTAATCTTATAGAATGATAATAATTTTTAATATCTAAACTTAATATTGCAACATTTCTATTTTCTTTAATTAAAGATTCGGCTTTATTAATTGCCGTATCTCGCCAAAGTTGATATTGTACAAAATATGGCTTAAATAGTTTAAAATTGTCACTAGGTTGATTACTATCTCCCAAAAATTCCATATCTAAAATATTAGCATAACTAGAACTATGAATACAGTTATTAAGATACCTTCCACTAAACATAATCCATAAAACGGTTAGTATATGAACTTCTACCGGAAAGCTTGCAAAATAACTATATCTTTCTACTTCAAAATCAGTATTAATATTAGATTTATTGGTTATAACATCTATTTTTGTTTTTTTTAATTTCTTAGGAAGTTTAACAATTTGAATTTTATTTATCAGATTTGAATTTTCACTTTGGCTTTCCCAATTATTAAAATTATTTTTTATAAAATCCAGTAAGCATTTTCGTAATAAATATTTTAATCTATTTATTTTTGCTTCATCACAAAGGTCAGCACCTTCTTTGTTATTTGAGAAAAAAACTCTATCTTCAAAATTAGCAATTTTTTCTTTTTCAAGTAAATTCCCATTATCGTAATAAAAATGATGCTTAACCTTTTTATATGCCAAAAAAATCTCGTCGGTGGTAAATTCAAATTGATTCATAATTATTAGTTTAATCTTAATTTATAGATTAATAGTAATGTTTAGTTTTAGTTTTAGCCACCTAATATAATAAAAATCTACTCATAAACTATGGTTTACCTTAACACAAAAAAAGCCCTCTTAAAAAAGAGAGCTCTCAACAATATTAATGAATCTAACCTCATTATTTTTTATTTACTTCTGCAATGGCATCCTTAATTCCGCCACCTGCTACTTCAAAGAAAGACGGTCCCGCCAACAGATATACTTTTTCTAATTTCTTTGTATTTGATAATTTGTGTTCCTTTAAATAAGTTTCAGAACGGTTAGCCAATACAATCCCTTTCACTACATTTCCGGCTACCAGAGCGGTTGGAGAATCAATTCCTGCATCTTTAAGGTCGCTGGCAAAGGCGAAATTGGTTACGCCTAATCTCATTGCTTCACGAGCTGCCACTTCTCCTACGGAAGCCATCAGTTCGGGAGTGAATTTATTACGATCACCCAGCCCAATTAAAAGAAGTTTTTTTGCTGACATCGAGCCTGCCGGAGGGGTAATTAAAATTGTTTCCAATGAGTGCCCCTGAAATTGCCCTGACTGTCTGATTTTGGTGAATTCACCTTTCAAAGCCTCATCCAAATGGACTAAACCATTTAAGTTTGCGGGTAATGCCTGAGCGCTGTGAATATCATTTTCCGTATACTCGAAGACACAGGCTACCTGCAGTTGAGCATCTGCGGAAGACGGCCCCTGAACGAGTCCAATCATTGAAATTCCGTCAACGGAGCCCCAGTTTTTTGATGTTCCGATGGCTGTGGGTGTTGGAGATGAGTTGGCTGAGACAGTTTGTGCGAAAGTAAGGGTTGAAAATGCTAATCCTGCGATGAATAGAGATTTTTTTAAGCTATTTTTTAGTGTATTTTTCATGAGGTTTATTTTAAAGTTTAAGATTTTTGTTTTAACGCTAAGTGCGCAAAGTTTTTATTTAAATATTTTCTGTTTTTAAGTTCGCAAAGGCGTTTCACTCAGCTAAGTTTTCCGATGTTAACTTGTAAGATTTAATTCTAATTTATTATTTGTCTTATTGTTTTTCAAAGGTAGTTTCTATCTAAAAATTTCACATTGATGTGGGATAATAAAACACAAATAGCTCAAATATTTTTACAAATAATACCATTGAAAATTCTTGCTTTTTGAATAGATGTTTGTGATATTATTGTTTCATTTAAAATTTAAATACGATTCTGGAATTAATAAAAAGACCGTCTTTATCATCTTCGATCACATCATTGACGAACGCTCCGGTTTTGAAATACTGAATTCCGGTATTGAAGGTCAGGAACTTATTGATTTTATAATTAATACTTCCCAGAAAAGCCGTTCCTATATATTTCTTGGTCGAGTTTGAAGAGGTCAGATTCAATGTTCCGCTGGGTCTGTAAACGCCGTCCTGTACTGAAAATCGCCAGTTGAAAACGACGTCTCCCTGAATTGTTATTTTACTGTTCAGATCAACCGTTGCATAAGGGTGAATATCAATCAGATTCACAGGACCGATTTGCGGATTGAATCCGAAATAACCGCCTTTTGGATAGAGAGGATTGAATGTTCCCAGTGTTCCGTCCCCTTTTTTACGGTCGCCTGAAATATAGTCATTTCGGAGGTTGACCGTAGGTTTTCCCTTTACATTTTCGAACATATAGCCGATATCTGCTGAGGCTGTCCAGGCACTGATATTTCCTTTATTAAAGTTTCCGAACTGATAGGCCCCTTCAAAATTGTAAATAAATCCACCGCCATATCTGTAGAATCTTCCGCCTAATGTATGTCTTGTTTCAGCTCCTGATCCGTCTTCAAAACGCGATTCCTTACGGTGAATTCCCAAATAGTAAAACTCTATGTTTCCTCTTTTGGGAAGGATAAAAGTGTTATAACTTCCCCAAAGATTAATTGATTTTGAAGATGTATTGTCAAAAGCTCCGACGTTCACTTCACTTGCCATCATCATAAAAGCATCTGATCTGAAATTTCCTCTTTTGTACATGAATTTTAATCCATCAAAATAAAGTCTCAGGTTCGGGCCTTCACGTACAGAAATCAGTCTTCCGCTTCCATAATCCAGTTCCTGCCTTCCGGCACGGATCGTCAGTTTTTCTTTATCATTTTTGATGGCATCAACGTCTACAAAAAGGTTCTGAATATTCAAATGATCTTCATCAATGGGTCTCGGACCGTTTTTTCTTCCGTTTTCCCAGGCACTTCTGAGCTGTCCGAAAATTCTCACCCTTGAACCCAAATGTATATCTGCATGCACTGTATATCTCTGGATTAAAAACGGATTGCTTCCAATTCCCAGTCTTCCCCAATCTTCATTATTAAAATCTACAAATTCAAGTCTTGCTTCTCCGCCCAGCGACAGGTATTTGTCTTTTTTTTCGGATAACGGAATGTATTTTATTGAA
This sequence comes from Chryseobacterium sp. GW823-FHT05E08, assembly GCF_058795655.1. NCBI lineage: Bacteria > Pseudomonadati > Bacteroidota > Flavobacteriia > Flavobacteriales > Weeksellaceae > Chryseobacterium > Chryseobacterium sp. GW823-FHT05E08. Next base: position 205,000 of record NZ_JBXAHY010000006.1, read on the forward strand.
TTATAAAACGTTTCCGTTGAGTCTTTATAGGCAGAATAATCTTCATCAAACCTCATCAATTTAAACTGAGCAAAAAGATAACTCGGGAAAATAATCTGCAATAGCAATAGGATAATGGTCAGTTTTTTCATGGTTTTGAATTTGATTTTCAATGGTTGATTTAAATGATGTGAATTTTTTAACGCAAAGAATGATTTTTAAAACTTTAGATTAAAGGAGCAAAGAGGAATCAATTTCATTGATTGTTAGAAGCTAACTTTTATGAACCAATCCGTCAAAAATTCTTTGAATTTTCGCCACCATCCAATGGAGAAGAATTTTATGGTGGCGAAATATTATTTAGTTAAAATATAAATGATTATTTGGTTTGATAACCTCCGTAATATTTTACAGGTGACCATTCCGGAAGTACGGGCAATGAAGCGGGAGCAACGTTTTTGTAAGATTCGTCTCCGTATACTACTTTTCCGTCTACGATGGTTAATTTTGAAGTAATGTTTTTGATTTCCTCTTCATTAACCGTGAAATAATCTTTATCTAAAATCGTAAGATCTGCAAAATATCCTTTCTGAATTTTTCCTTTTTCGTAGTCTTTTATCAATTCATATCCTCCATATGTAGAAAGTGATAAAGCTGTTTTTCTGTCGAGTGTATTTTCTTTTGCCATCACCTGAGTTCCACCGATTGTTTTTCCTGAAGTGATCCAGTATAAAGCAACCCAGGGATTGTAGCTCGCGACTCTTGTTCCGTCTGTTCCCAATCCTACAGGAATTCCCATTTCAAGCATTTTCTTTACAGGAGGAGAAGCTAATGCGGCTTTTTTACCGTAACGGTGAATAAAACTCTCACCCTGATATGCCATTCTGTGCTGTACAGCGATACCTCCGCCCAATGCTTTGATTCGTTTCATATTCTCTTCTGTCACAGTTTCTGCATGATCAATAAACCAAACCAGTCCGTTCAGAGGATTTTCCTTATTCACTTCTTCAATGACATTCAAAAATCTCGTAATGCTTTCATTGTAGGTAGCATGAATTCTGAAAGGCCATTTTTTTGTCACCAAAAGACTGACTACCTCTTTCATGCTTTTTTCCATGGTATTGGGAAGCTCAGGTCTCGGAAAAAGGAAGTTTTCAAAATCTGCTCCGTCAGAAACCAGGTTTTCACCGCCCCCGTTTACGTGATAATCAATATCATTAAAATCATTATGTCCGTGATCATCAATTTCTACCATTCCTGTCCATTTTGTATAATCCGCCAGTTCAGAGCCTTTCTTCTGAGCAAACAGATAATAAGGCAGACGAACGGTAATTTTTCCTTCCTTATTCAGTTTATCTGTTGTACCGTAGTCGTCGGGGAAATTCTGAAAACCACCTCCCGCATCCATTACAGCGGTTACTCCAAGACGATTCAGTTCTGTCATATACTGAAGGGTAGAATTTTCTTTTTCAGCTTCTGTCAGCTCTGGTAATTTTGCCAACGTTGAATACAGAATAAAAGCATTGGGTTCTGCCACCAATAAACCTGTAGGGTCGCCGTTGTTATCTTTTTCAATTAATCCCTGCATCGGGTTTGGCGTATCTCCGTTGATATTTAATTCTTTCAGACCGGCTTTGTTCAGCCAGGCTTTTCCATAGAGATACATCACGAAAGCCGGAACACTGCCTGTCGCTTCGTTGATCTCTGCTAAAGTCGGAAGTCTTTTTTCTTCAAACTGATATTCATTCCAGCCTCCGATTACTCTTACCCACTGTCCTTTCGGAGTTCTCTGAGCCTGCTCTTTCAACATTTCCAATGCTCTTTTCAGAGTTTTCACGCCATCCCAGCGGAGTTCTATATTATAAAATCTTCCGCCGCGAATCACATGCAAATGACTGTCAAATAATCCGGGAATTACTCTGTTTCCTTTTGCATCGATGATTTTCGTGCTCTTTCCTTTTAATTTTAAAATTTCAGCATTTGTTCCTGTCTGAAAAATTTTATGGTCTCTAATAGCAACCGCCTGAACTTCCGGATTTTTGTCATCCATAGTGGTAATTTTTCCGTTGGTTACAATTAAATCAGCCTGTTGAGCGTTCAATAATCCTGTGCCTAGAATCAGAGAGAATATAAGTTTGTTGAATGATTTCATGATGATTATGATTTATAATTTGAAGAAAACAGCAGGTCTGTTTCAACCTGCTTTGGTATTATTTTTTTAGTGTTTAAGCATATCCTGAGCATACTGAATACCCAATCCGTAAGCACCTCCGTACTTTTTCATCAAATCATTCACTGGTTTGTATGTTTCTTTTCTTGACCAGTCTCTCTGTAATTCAAGGACATACTGAACTGAAGTAATTGGGTGTGCTCCAGCCTGAACCATACGCGTAATCGACTGATCATGAGCTTCTTTTGAAATATCACCTGAAGCATCGGTAACCACATATACTTCATATCCTTCATCGATTGCTGATAAAACAGGACCTACAATACATACACTTGTCCACAACCCTGCAAAAACCAGTTTCTTTTTATTTTTTCCTGTGATCGCTTTGTGAGCATTGATGTCTTCCCAAGTATTCATCGTTGTTCTGTCTACATAACCGCTGGTTGCTTCCGGGTAAACTTCAGAAATTTCAGGGAAAACAGGTCCTGCAAATGATTTTTCTGCTACTGTTGTAACGACTGTCGGAATATTGAAGATTTTTGATCCGCCTGCGATTAAGGCTACATTATTTCTCAGTTCTTCCATGCTGATGCTTTTTGTTGCGAAAGCCATCTGCCCTTCATGATCAATTAATACTAAGGCATGGTTGGTAGGGTTTAATAATCCTTTTCCCGGTTTTTGAGCTGATGCTACAAATGAAAGTAAAACTGCTGCGAATGTTAAAATTAAGTTTTTCATAATGTTTAATTTTTAAATGTTGTTTGTTTATTTATTGTATTGATTTTTAAAACTTATTGAAGTATTTGTTTGATTTTGATATGACAAATTTAGGGCGATCAGAAACCCTGCACATTTAACTAGTTTAATAAATCACGTGATTGTAGAAAAATGTTGAATATTTTCACATTTAATATTAAAGTAGAAATATCTCCAAAATAAAACCATTAAATATATTAATATAAACTACTTCAAATCATACACTTAAATCATAAACAATAATGAAAATTTAGAATACAGTCAATCAAAAAAATAGGCTCAGATTATAAAACCCAAGCCTATTTTTTCAACTATTTAATTCTCACAAAAGTGATCGTTTAATTTTATTACATTGTCATTGGTACTTCCATCAATAATATTTCTGTACCTTCTGTTGTTGCTTTAATATTCAAATTTGAAATGTCCCAAACTCCAAAACCGTCTCTCGTTTCCAATTGCTGACCTTCGATCTCTGCGCTTCCTTTTAAGATAAAAGCATAGACTCCATTTCCTTTTTTCTTGATTTGATAATTGGTTTCGATCATATTTTCAAAATTCCCTAAATGAAACCAAGCATCCTGATGGATCCAAACTCCTTCGTCATAAGCATTCGGAGATAATATTTGCTGGAATTTGTTTTTGCTTTTTGTTTTATCTAAAGTAATTTGATCATATCTCGGCGTTACATTTCTCTTATTTGGATAAACCCAGATTTGAAGAAATTTAACCTCGCTATCAGTATTTTTATTGAATTCGCTGTGCATAATTCCCGTTCCGGCGCTCATCACCTGGATATCTCCACTTTTGATAATAGCAGAATTTCCCATGCTGTCTTTATGCTCCAAATCGCCTTCTAATGGAATACTGATAATTTCCATATTATCATGAGGATGTGTTCCGAAACCTCTTCCAGCTTCTACTTTATCATCATTAAAGACTCTCAAAACACCGAAATGCATTCTTTCTGGATTGTGGTAATTCGCAAAACTAAAAGTATGATTACTTACCAACCATCCATGATCTGCCTTACCTCTTGAATCTGCTTTATGAATAACTGAATTATCTTTGATTTTTGACTCAGGATTAGGTAAATGATTGTATCCGATCGGTTCTAGCGGCTCAATTTCGTCAATCTCATTTTTCATGGTATTTCCCAGTGAAGCTGATGCTACAAACATTCCTGTTCCTAGTAAACCTTTCTTTAAAAAATCTTTTCTGTCCATATCTGTTAATTATTTTTTTGATTTTGATAGGACAAATTTAGGGAGAGGGAAAATGCTGTGCATTTAACTAGTTTAATAAATTGCTTTTTAAAGTATTTTTTTGATTCTATTTTTGTTGGAATACACAAAGGCGCAAGGTGTTATTTATAATGTATAGATAAGACGCAAGGATTTTATCTGCGATAAAATTAATTATGGATAATTTGCTAAAAATCTCTGATTTTCTTGCGCCTTAAAAACGTTTTTAATTATAAAGCTTTGCGCCTTTGCGTATTCCAACCAATTAAATTTCTTTTGTCTTGAAATCGAAGATTCGACGTAGTCAAACAAAAGAAAGAAAAATTCAAGACTTGGAAACTTCCGCTAAAAAATAATTAAGTTTTGGCTAAAGCCAATTATGGAATGTATACTTTTTAAACGGGCTAAAGCCCGTTTCTATTGATAGGAAATTGGTCGTTATTTATGAAAATAGTTGTAGAATTGAGGTTTAAAAATCAGCTCCATTTGTAAAATGAAGGAAACAAAACCATTTCTATTTTGAAGCTAATCTCTTTCGGATTGTGCTCACGAATTCTTTTGAAACCCCAAGGTAAGAAGCAATATAATACTGCGGAACTCTTTGCGGAATTGTGGGATATACTTTTACAAATTCTAAATATCGGTCTGATGCACTTTTCGAAATAGTATTCACCAAACGGTTTTGAAGGGTTGATAAATTTCGTTGCACCAACATCCTGAAAACTCTTTCGAATTTTGGATATTCTTTTAATAGTTTTTCTTTTGCAGTGGGAGTCAGCATATAAATTTCTGAATCTTCCAATGTTTCGATATACAATTTGGATGGTTTTTGTTCCTGAAATGATGCAATATCACTCGTCCACCAATCTTCAATGGCGAATAAAATCGTGACTTCGAAACCGTTATCATCAAGATAATACACTCTAACACAACCTTTCTGAATATAGCCTTCAAACTGGCAAACCTCTCCTTCTCTTAATAAAACTGTTTTCTTTGGAAAAGTCTCGCAAGTGAGTAAATCTGTGAAAAATTTTTCTTCGTCTTGACTAAGATTGATGAATCGTGTTACGTTTTTGATGATATTTTCGAACATAAATTAAGTTTACAGCTGCAAATTAGGGAAAAGTGCGTAAACTTCGTTCTTTAAAAGTCCACTTCCTCCGCCATAATGGTCGATTACCTTAACTTCTTGATCCAAATTTTCACAAAAAGCTTTAATATCTTTTTCAAATTGCTCTTCTAAACCTGAACTTAAAAGAACAATATCTACCTGATTTTCTTTGAGATAATCATAGCAAAGCAATTCTTCACTTTTAATTTCGGCTTTCCAGCCTTCATTATTTTCTATGATTCTTTTTAAAGTATCCAATATTTCCTGATTTTTTCCGATAACTAGGAATTGTAATGTTTTCATTGTGTATTTTGTTGTTTTTAAAAATGTTTAGTTCCCGTGATTTTCAACTCATTTAAATCTAATTGAGATTCTGCTTTTCGGATCTCGTCATCACTGAAAAATTTCTCTCTTTTCATCGTAAATAATTCCTTTCTCTGCATGGCAAAAATATCAAGCATAATCTGATGGTATTCTTTCAAATCATTTTGCCTGTTGGAACACATTTCCAATGAACTCAAGTGCCCTTTTTGCAATTTGATATCGTTTTGTAAACTGTCCTTGAAATTTTCGACTAAACTATTGCTTGTTAAACCCTTTTCATATTTTTCATTTAATCTGTCAACTGCCAGACTATCTAATCTTATCTGAATTCCAGCCTGTTGCTCGTGAGAAGGTAAAATATCATCAATTTCGCCGATTTTGGTTAATTTAATAATCAAAGGAAGTGTCAAACCTTGAAAAACTAAAGTCACAAAAATCACAATGAACGTAATGAAGATAATTAAATTTCTCATCGGAAATTCGATCTGATCATTCATCATCACAGGAATTGATAAAGCTGTTGCCAGAGAAACTACTCCACGCATTCCTGCCCAACCGATAATCAAAGGATTTTTCCACCCAGGACTTGGATCTCTTCGTACTTTTTTACTCAACCATCTCGGAATATGTGCCACCGGATAAATCCACAACAGACGTACAACAATGACGATTAAACTAATAATTAAACCATATTTGATTCCTTCCATTAAAGAAGTTTCACCCAATCCATTGATAATATCTGGAAGTTCAAGCCCGATCAATACAAAAACTAATGCATTCATCACAAAAATCAATGTATTCCAAACGCCTGTCATATTGATTCTTGTTGTTCCTGTTTTAAAAATTTCATGTGAACGGAAAGACATGAATAGTCCACCACTTACGACCGCCATTACTCCCGAAAAATGAAAATGTTCAGCGCTCAGAAATAAAATATAAGGCGTCATTACTGTTAAAGCCGCATCTATGGCCGGAGTTGTCGGCAAAAATTTGTGAATAGCATAGAAAATGTGGGCACCTACAATTCCTACCACGATTCCCATTCCGGCAACGAGAAAAAATTGTCCAGTTGCTTCTTGCATTGAAAAAGCTCCTGTAGTGACTGCTACTAAAGCAAATCGGAAAACAATTAATGATGACGCATCGTTGATCAAACTTTCTCCTTCCAGCATCGCAAGGGTTCTTTTTGGGACTTTTAAGCCTTTTAAAACTGTTGTTGCAGCAACTGCATCAGGTGGAGAAACAATTCCTCCCAACAAAAAACCTAATGCCAAAGTAAACCCCGGAATTAAAGATTGAGAAGCAAAAGCTACAACAATAGACGTCAGGAATACCAACCCGAAAGCCATTAATGAAATTGTTCGTTTCCATTTCCAGAAATCATTCCAAGACGTGTACCAAGCTGCTTCGTATAAAAGTGGTGGTAAAAAAATCAGGAAAATAATCTCCGGATCCAATTTTAAAATCGGAACTCCCGGAATTAAACTGATTCCCAATCCTGCCAATACCAAGAATATGGGATAAGCAATTTTGATGCGTTGCGCCAGCATCACGAGGAGCATGACGAGTAGTAAAAGTCCTAGTATTAAAAGTAAATCTTCGTGCATAGTTAGTTTTTTTAATCTTCTTTTGTCTATTTCATTTTTTATAATTTACATATGAAATGACATTCTTTTTTTCTCGCTGTAAATTCTTTATTAAAATTTCTTTTGTCTTGAAACAAAAGAAACAAAAATTCAAGACTTAGAAACTGAATGCTAAAAATAAATTCTGTTCTCTAAAAATTCTAAAACTTGCGCGAATTTATGGTTTGTTCTTCGATTCAAAATTTGTCTCGCGCTTCAAACAGTAGAATTTTCTTAACGTTCACAGAATTTATTTTCTTAACGCTTCAGTTTCCTATGTCGATTTTAATTGTGTTTAAAAATAATTGAATTCGCTAATTCCATTTCTTCCTGATTGATTGAATGACCAAAGTTAGCGTAAACTTTTTCGGTAACATCGGCATTCATTTCTCTTAAAATATTGGCTGTAGCATACACTCTTTCCACAGGAACATGAAAATCAGGATTGCTCGTTCCCAAGAAAATTGGAGTCTGGGCAAAGTCTCCTTTATAGTTTTCACGATTGATTTTATCACCAATGACTCCACCAATAATTGCTACTGCTCCACCGAATTTTTGTGCATTTCGGGCTAAAAATTCCAAAGTAAGACAAGCGCCTTGAGAAAATCCGAAAAAGTAAATATTTTCTGGTTTAATTCCTGAATCTAAAGCATTTTTCACTGTTTCATCAATAGTTTCAATTGCCGATGATAACCATGGTTCGTTTTGTTCTACAAGAGCAATAAATGAAAGAGGATACCAACTTCCATTCGTTGCCTGTGGTGCCAATATTGCGTAATCTTCAACGTTTAAATGTTGTGATAAACTCAAAATATCTTGTGCACTTCCACCTCGGCCATGAATCATAATTAAAGCTTTTTCGGCTTGGTCTAAAGGTTTTCCTGCTGTTTTTATATCTAAAATGTGGTTCATTATCTTATCTGTATTTTTCTGTTGGATAATTAATTTTTGGAAGAACGTCGATCAAATGTTCTCTTTTTTCTTCAAACTTTTCCGGAAGCATTAAATCTTCACCCAAAGAGGCCAATTCTTCATCGATATCGAATCCCGGACCTGAAGTCGCAATTTCAAATAAAACACCTCCCGGTTCTTTAAAATATACGGAAGTGAAGTATTTTCTGTCTTTCACTTCGGTATGTTCCAAGCCGAATTTGTTTAATTTTTCAATCATTTCAAGCTGTGATTGTGCATCGGGCGTCGCAAACGCAACGTGGTGAACGGTTCCTCTTCCAGCCAGACCTTTCAAAGCATTTGGAGTGCAAACCAAATCAACATATTTTCCGGGCTGATCATCTGTCCCGAATCTGAATCTGTCTGAACTTTCAGCAATTAATTTGTGATCCATTTGGGTTGTCAACAAAGCTGCCGTCCTTTCATAAGCATCCAACCAGATTTCTACGTGATGGATTCCTTTGATGGCATAATCTTTTGGGATAAATCCGTTATAGTAGCCTTTTCGGTTATCTTTATCATTAAAAACCAATTCTAATCCTAATCCGTCAAAATCTTCAAGGTAAATAAAAGCTTCACCGGAAAACCTTTGCTGTGGCTGTTTGTAAGGAATATTAAATTGATCAAGTCGATTCAACCAATAATCTAATGCATCTATTGAAATTGAAAATGCTGTTGTATTCAACATTCCTTTACCATGTCTGCCGTTTACCAAGCCTTTTCCATAGGGGAAAGTAGTCATAATCGTTCCAGGAGTTCCAAATTCGTCCCCAAAATAGAAGTGATAAACATCGGAATAATCAAAATTGACCGTCTTTTTTATCAATCGAAGTCCTAAAACTCCAGTGTAGAAGTCTATATTTTCCTGTGCATCGCCTGTGATGGCTGTAACGTGGTGAAGTCCTGTTATAAGTGGCATTTTCTTTAGTTTTTAGTTATTGGTTTCTGGTTGTTTGCTTTGATGGTTGGTGTAAGGTTTAAAGAATCTTATTTACAATTCTTCTTTCAACCAAACGTCATTATATTCTTCCGGATTGCGTTTGAATTGTGCATGAACATATGGACACAACGGTACAATTTTAAGCTCATTTTCTCTTGCGTAGGAAACCAGTTTTTCTAATAATATTTTTGCAAAACCTTTTCCTGCGTATTCTTCATTAACTTCTGTATGATAAACGGTTAATTTTTTTCCGATTACCGAGATATCCATTTTTCCTGCTTTGTTATCGTCTGAGAAAAGTTGAACTTCTCCTTTTACGTTTCCTAAAACTACTTCTGTTCTTTCCATTGTTTTTGATTTTTTAATTAATAATTTAAAGGTAAGACCTTTGATAAAACTGTGTAATGATCTATGATAACTTCGGTAAAACCCCAACTATTTTATCACGTAATCCTTCGTGTTGTTTTGGAAGTTTTAAACTTGTTCCCAACTCATTTAAAGGTTCGTCAACAGTAAATCCAGGGTTATCAGTTGCAATTTCGAATAAAACTCCACCTGGCTCACGGAAATATAATGAGTAGAAATAATCTCTGTCGATTTTTGGAGTGATATTCAATCCTGCTGACATTACTTTTTCGCGATATTCCATCAAAACATTGTCATCTTTCACTCTAAAAGCGATGTGGTGATTGGTTCCCGCGGCATTTCTTCCTGCTACAATTTTATCGTTTTGAATAATATCAATCAAATTTGCAGTTTCTATTGAATCTGTTGCGAAACGGAATCTTTCACCTTCCTGTTTTTGAAGATTATATCCTAAAATATCTGTCAACACTTTGATCGTTGGATCTGCTTTTTTCAATGTTAAAGTCACATTGTGGAAACCTTTTAAAGCATTTTCATCTTTAATATCATCGGTTGTCCAAACTTTTCTGTCGTCCGGAGTTGATGACTCGATAAACTGTAATTGTAAACCATCCGGATCTTTAAATGAAATTAATTTTTCACCAAAAATTTCACCTTCTTCAACGTTTACATTGAACTGTTGAAAACGGTTTTTCCAAAACTCCAAGCTTCCTTTTGGAACTGAATATCCGATGTGTGTTGCCAAGCCACTCCCGTTTGTTCCCTTCCCAATTCCTTCCCAAGGAAAGAAAGTTAAAATCGTTCCCGGAGTTCCGGTTTCGTTTCCGAAATAAAAGTGGTACGTTCCCGGATCATCAAAGTTTACCGTTTTCTTTACCAATCTCAGTCCTAAAACCTGAGTATAAAAATCAAAATTTCTTTTTGCGTTGTCAGCAATTGCTGTTATGTGGTGTAATCCTAAAATTCTATTTTCCATGTTTTCTATTGTTTTATTTTGATATGACAAATTTAGGGTGATGAGAAATGCTGCACATTTAACTAGTTTAATAAATGATGTTTTTTGAAAATTTAGAATTTGTGAAAATTATAATATTGGTTTGCTATTTTGATTAAAATGATAAAACAAAGAATCTATCATATAAAGAGAGATTCTTCCTTCGTCAGAATGACAACTAAGTGCTCATTTCTTAATAAAATACTTCTATAAACTCTGAATTAAATATAATTAACAGTAAATCACTTCATATAAAAAACTAACAATCAATAATTTAAATATTTAAATCAAAATTAATTTCAAAAAGTCTATTATTTTAGTAGACTAATAAAAATATATGTTTTATATTTGCACCATATTAATGAACAAAAAATAAAATGAAGACAGAATTAAAATATAATTCTCTACAGAAACATAACATCAATATGATGATGATGGATTGCTGTATGCCTATGTTTCATCAAAATTTCTGTGGTTGACCTTACTTTTATATGACATATTTTTAAAGGCCTTACCACGTTGTAGGGCCTTTTTTATTTCAAAAAAACAACATCAAAAAACATAACTAACAATGACTCACTCTAAAAATAACTGGCTGATCCCGATTGCATTTACGAATATTTATGTAATCTGGGGAATTACATTTTTAGCAATCTCTTTCGGGTTAAAAGGATTTCCTCCTTTTATACTTTCTGGTTTTAGATTTTTAGCAGCGGGAATATTAATGTTGGGCTATCTTACCGCAAAAGGTGAAAAAGCCAATTCTGTGATTAACTGGCGAAAAAACGGCATCACAGGAATTTTAATTCTTACCGGAGGAACCGGACTTGTAGCCTGGGGCGAACAATACGTCACCGCTTCCGAAGCTGCGATCACCATTGCAACGGGGCCATTTTGGTTCATCGCGATTGATAAGAAAAACTGGAAATACTATTTCTCGGATAAATTTATTCCGATAGGTTTAGCGATAGGTTTTATTGGGTTGATTTTGTTTCTAAAAGGAAGTGTTAATTCTAACGCTCATCACTCAACCGTAAGTGAATCTGTTAGAATCACGGCATTTATTGTCTTAGCAATAAGTTCAGTAACATGGGTTTTGGGATCTTTATATTCTAAGAAAAATCCGGCGAGCCACTCTACTTTTATGAATATTGCGCAACAGCTGATCATTGCAGGAATTGCATCTTTCATCATTGCTTTTTTCAGAAAAGAATGGAATCATTTTTCGATCACAGGAATTCCATTATCAGCATGGCTGGGGTTACTATTTTTGATTTTCTTCGGATCTATTGTCGCATATCTTTCCTATATCTGGCTGTTATCTGTAAAACCGGCAGCTTTGGTAAGTACGCACACCTATATAAATCCAATCGTAACGGTGATTTCTGGCTGGATTATTGCTAATCAAACGATCAACGGAAGCCAGTTATATGGTTTATCAGTCATATTAATTGGAGTTCTCCTTACTAATATTACCAAATATTTCAAACTTTCAAAACGATCGAAAGTAAAAATCAGAAGAGTGATAAGACACGTGAACAGAAATAGCAGACCTTATCAACCTATATAAAAGTTTTAAGTAAAAAAATGATAGAAATAAAGAACATCTCAAAAACATTTCATCAGAAAAAGCAGTCTTTTAAGGCGCTTGATGATGTAAGTATAAATGTTGAACAAGGAGATATTGTAGGAATCATCGGTTTTTCCGGAGCAGGGAAAAGTACCCTGATAAGAATAGTGAATTTATTGGAAAAACCAGATCAGGGACAAATTATTATTAATGGAAATGATTTTACGAAATTAAATTCAAGACAATTAGCAAAAGAGCGAAAAAAAATCGGGATGATTTTCCAGCATTTTAATCTGCTTTCTTCAAGAACCGTTTTTGAAAATGTGGCGCTTCCTTTAGAATTAGATAACAATAATAAATCGGACATTCAAAATAAAGTAAACGAATTACTGAAAATCGTAGGATTGGAAGACAAAGCCAACGATTATCCTAAAAGTCTTTCGGGCGGACAAAAACAAAGAGTTGCCATCGCAAGAGCGCTTGCAAACGATCCGTATCTCCTGCTTTGTGACGAAGCAACAAGTGCGTTGGATCCTGCGACAACTCAATCAATTTTACAGTTATTGAGGGATATTAATCAAAGGTTGGGAATTACCATTTTATTGATTACTCACGAAATGGAAGTTATCAAATCGATCTGTAACCACGTCGCAGTGATAGACAAAGGAAAACTTTTAGCCAAAGGAACTTTAAGCGAGATCATCTCTAATAAAAACAATCCGATCATCAAACAATTTTTAAACTCAGGTGTTATGACTATACCGCAAGAACTTAATAAAAAACTACAAAAAGACCCACAAGCGGGATTATTTCCACTTGTTGAAATCGAAATTGACGAACATATATCTGTTGAAAATCTTCTTTCAATAATCTATGACAAATATAAAATTCCATACAAGCTTTTGAAAGCTGATGTAGAATATCTTGGTGATTCAAATTTCGGGAAATTATTATTGCAACTTCAAGGGGAAGAAGAAGAAAACCAAAAAGCAATCTATTATTTTAATCAGAATAAAATTCAAAATACAGTAAAAGGTTATGCTTAGTGATACGGTAATTTCGCTTTTGTCGAAAGGAGTTTGGGAAACAATTTATATGACTTTTGTTTCAGGATTTTTTGGATTTGTTTTAGGTCTTCCTCTCGGGATTCTTTTATTTATGACAAGAAAAGGGCAACTTTTGGAAAATGTATATTATAACAGGATTTTATCTGTTTTGGTTAATATTTTCCGTTCCATTCCTTTCATTATTTTGATTGTTTGGATGATTCCTTTCACAAGAACTTTGGTGGGAACATCTATTGGAGTAAATGCAGCATTGGTTCCGTTAAGTATTGGTGCAGCGCCATTTATTGCAAGATTAGTTGAAAACAGTTTACTTGAAGTTCCGGCCGGTTTAATTGAAACTGCCAGAGCTTTAGGTGCTACTCCATTTCAAATCATTAAAAAAGTTTTGCTTCCCGAAGCACTTCCGTCATTAATTAACAATGCAACTATCACTTTGATCACCTTAGTCGGATATTCTGCAATGGGCGGAGCTGTTGGTGCAGGCGGATTGGGACAAATTGGTTACCAATATGGATACATTGGCTATGATGCTGTTATTATGAATCTTGTATTAGGTTTATTGGTGGCTATCGTGTTTATCATTCAGTTTTCGGGTGATAAATTGGCGAAAATATTTGATCACCGTTGAGTTTAGTTAAACGCAAAGGTGCAAAAAATAAATAATAAATGTTTTAAGGCGCAAGGATTTTATCTTCGATAAAATTGATTGTGTATACAAAATCTAGTGTTTTATATTGAAAATCTAAGATTTTCTTGCGCCTTAAATCCGCATAAAGATTAGAAACCTTTGCGCCTTTGCGTTTAAAACAAAAAAATATAATTAAAGAAAATAATTTACAATGAAAAAAATAAAGATTTTAAGCTTTCTAGCAGCTGGTTTGCTGTTATTCACAGCTTGTAATTCACCAAAAAAAGAAGATCCGAATTTCATTAAAGTCGGTATCACATCAGGTCCGGAACAGGAAATTGCCGAAGTAGCAAAAAAAGTTGCTAAAGAAAAATACAACCTTGAAGTTGAGCTCGTTTCTTTCAATGATTATGTAGTTCCAAATGAAGCGCTGAATAATGGAGATATTGATGCTAATGCTTTTCAGCACGCACCTTATTTAAATGAGCAATCAAAACAGAGAGGGTATAAATTGTCCATTGTCGGAAATACTTTCCTTTATCCGATCGTGGCGTATTCAAAAAAGATTAAAAATATCAACGAGCTTCAAAACGGAAGTACGATTGTTATCCCAAATGATCCTACAAATGGTGGCCGCTCATTGCTTCTTTTACAGAAAAACGGATTAGTAAAATTAAAAGAAGGAATTGGTTTACTGCCTAAAGTCACCGACATTGTTGATAACCCTAAACAGCTAAAAATTGTAGAAATCGAAGCTCCACAATTGCCAAGAGTTTTGGATGATAAAGAAGTTGTAATTGCGATTATTAATAACAATTTTGCAGCTCAGGCTGGATTGGATGAAACTAAATTCGGGATTTTTAAAGAAGATAAAGATTCTCCTTATGTAAATCTTGTGGTTTCAAGAGAGGATAATAAAAACGATGAAAAGGTTAAAAATTTCCTGAAAGCTTATCAATCTGACGAAGTTGTGAAGAAAGCCGAAGAAATTTTCAAAGGCGGAGCTGTTAAAGGTTGGTAGCGAAAAGGTCAATTGTGAGTAGTCAATAAGTCAATTTTTCCATAATACTGTAAAATTAGCGATTGACACTTCAGAATTGACCATTCACATTACACATATTCTATTATTATATACCGAGGCATCGTTTTAGAAATTTATTTTCCAAAATGATGCTTTTTTTATTTGAACCTAATTTTTTTCCAAAACTTACTTCAGTTAAAAACCTGCATATTTTTAATTAATAATTGATTATAAATAACCATTTATGCAAAAATTATATTTTCTCAATTTGAGATAATAAATATTTTCCTTAATTTTGTTACGAATCAATAAAAAGGTTTTTTATGTTAAAGAAAACTGCCATCGTAAGTTTATTCACTCTTATTTCTGCTTATTCTATGGCTCAAAATACAACTCTACCCGTTTATTTGGATGAATCCAAACCAGTTGAACAACGCGTTCAGGATGCGCTTTCCAGAATGACGTTGGAAGAAAAAGTGGCGATGCTTCACGCACAGTCGAAGTTCAGTTCTCCCGGAGTTCCAAGATTGGGAATTCCTGAATTCTGGACAACAGACGGCCCTCACGGTGTACGTCCCGAAGTAATGTGGGACGAATGGAACCAAGCCGGCTGGACGAACGACTCTATCATCGCCTACCCTGCTCTGACCGCTCTTTCCGCTACATGGAATAAAAAAATGTCATGGAATTACGGTAAAGCTCTTGGTGAAGAAGCCCGTTACAGAAAGAAAGATATCCTTTTGGGGCCTGGAGTAAACATTTACAGAACACCCTTGAACGGAAGAAATTTCGAATACATGGGTGAAGATCCTTATTTAACCTCAAAAATGGTTGTTCCTTACATTAAAGGTGTGCAATCAAACGGTGTGGCGACTTCTGTGAAACATTATGCTCTTAATAATCAGGAAATGTTCCGCCATACAAGCAATGTGAAAATTGATGACAGAACTTTGTATGAGATTTATCTTCCGCCTTTCAAAGCTGCGGTTACAGAAGGAGAGTCTTGGACCATCATGGGTGCTTACGACATGTACAAAGGTCAGTATGCAAGCCAAAATCAATATCTTTTAAATGATATTTTAAAAGGAGAATGGAAATACAAAGGCGTTGTCGTTTCCGATTGGGGAGCCGTAAACAATACTGAACAAGCCATCCACAATGGATTGGATCTTGAATTCGGAAGCTGGACAAACGGACTTTCTGCAGGAACAAAAAATGCGTACGATAATTACTATTTAGCAAAACCTTATTTAGATCTGATTAAATCAGGAAAAGTCGGCACAAAAGAACTTGACGATAAAGTAACAAGGCTTTTAAATCTTGCCTACAAAACGACAATGAACCGAAACAAACCTTTCGGAAATGTAGCTTCTGAGGAACATAAAGCTGTTGCTAAAGAAATCGGTGAAGAAGGTATTGTTTTATTGAAAAATCAAGGAAACGTTCTTCCAATCGATATTAATAAGGCTAAAAAAATTGCTGTTATCGGTGAAAATGCCATTAAAATCATGACTGTTGGCGGTGGTTCATCTTCATTAAAAGTGAAATATGAAACCCTACCTTTAGACGGAATTAAAGCAAGATTCGGGAAACAATCTGATGTGCAATATGCAAGAGGATATGTTGGAGATATTGGCGGAGAATATAATGGCGTAAAATCTGGACAAGACTTAAAAGACACTCGTTCTGAAGCAGAATTATTAAATGAAGCTGTAGAATTGGCAAAAAAATCTGACTATGTAATTTTCGTTGGCGGATTAAATAAAGCCGACTTCCAGGACAGCGAAGGAAACGACAGAAAAAGCTACGGATTACCTTACAATCAGGATAATGTGATTGCTGCTTTGGCTAAAGCAAATAAAAATCTTGCTGTAGTTCTGGTTTCAGGAAATGCAGTGGCAATGCCTTGGGTAAAGGAGGTTCCGACAATTATTCAGTCTTGGTATTTGGGTTCTGAAGCAGGTAATTCTATCGCTTCCGTGTTGGCAGGTGACGCCAATCCATCAGGAAAATTGCCATTTTCTTTCCCCGTGAAGCTGGAAGATAATTCTGCTCATACACTAGGAGAATATCCTGGAAATAAGGAAGAACTGGCTGCCGGAAAAGGAAAAGATCAGCAAAATCCAATCAATATTACTTATAATGAAGGAATTTTTGTTGGATACCGTTGGCATGACACAAAAAAGATCAAACCTTTATTCAGTTTTGGTCATGGTTTAAGCTATACAACATTCGAATTTGGAAAGGCTAAAGCTGATAAAACAACAATTTCTCAAGACGATAAAATCACATTCAAGGTTTCTGTTAAAAACACAGGAAAAAAAGCCGGTGCTGAGGTTGCTCAATTGTATATTTCTGATTTAAAATCTTCTGTTGAAAGACCTACAAAAGAATTAAAAGGTTTTGAAAAAGTATTTTTAAATCCCGGAGAAGAAAAAGAAGTGACTTTTACAATTGATAAAACAGCGTTGAGTTTCTTTGATGCAGCGAAACACGACTGGGTTGCAGAACCGGGAGATTTTGAAGCGTTAATCGGAAATTCTTCTGATGCGATTAAAACAAAAGTGAAGTTTACGTTGAAGTAAGCAATTTCATTATTAAAAATAAAATGTAAAGCTCAGATTCTGATTGGAATCTGAGCTTTTTCATTAATAAAATAACACATCATCTTTGTCATTCTGGAAGAATCTCAACAGCTATACTTAAAAGCTAAATATAGATTCCTACGGAATGACAAACTAAATGAATAAGTAATAGTAGAGGTTTTCAAAGGCTTGAGTTCATTTTAAATTTTGGCTAAAGCCTAAGTTGTTATGTAAAAGAAAAGCGGACTAAAGTCCGCTCCTATTTATCAAATGATACTATCAACAATTTTAATCTAAATCAAAAAAAGTGACCGAATTACTTCTGTCACTTTTAAATTGAAAATATTTTAGACTAAAAAAAATTACTTTCCGCCACCTCCGTTTTTCTCAACATCGGTTTTGGTATTGTCTTTTACTTTTTGGTTTCCGAAACGTTTTACGAAGGTAAGAGAAACTCCGTACCAATCAGATTGTGAGGAGTTTTTGAAAGTTCCTTTTGGACTGAAAGTCGTAGAATCAAAATTAGGTCTCTGGAAAATATTCATTAGCTGTACACTGGCTTCCATCTGTGTTTTCGGGAAAATCTTGGTTATCGAAATATTGTGGAAAATGTTTGTTCTGTTGGCCAAAGAATTTCCATTATTCTGATTAGCAAGTTCAACCCAAGCACTCAAATTAATGTTTTTATTAAACAGATTGGTGTATGACAGATTGGTAGAGCCACCCCAATAGCTGATATAACTTTTAGGACCTGAACCATCTTCTTTAATAAGTCCGTTCTTTTTATTAAAATCGCTGTTATCAATATAATACCATCCGAAACCTACATTTACGCTCAGTTTATTTTTAAGAAAAGTTTGATTGGTACTTGCAAAAAGATAGTATTTTTCTACTTTTCCAGGGAAATTTCCGGGATATGAAACTGTTTTATTATTTTCTTCATCATAGGTTGTCCAGTAATCCTGTTTTGTAAACATGTACCTTGCAGAAAGGAAATATTTCTTAAAAACGCCTAGTTTCATGACCACTCTGTCGCTTGGATTGGGCTCCAGATCCATATTTCCTCGTGTATAAATTCCGTCATTATTGGGAACAAGAAACGGATTAAATTCCGAGTACCAAGGACGCCAAATATTTCGGTTATAGGTTACACTCAGATCATATTTATCAGAGAAAGAATATTTTAACAATAAATTAGGCAAAAAAGTTCCATAGGAATCTTTTCTGTAAGTTCCGGCTACGTCTTCACGTACTTTAAAATCGATGTGTTCGTAACGAAGTCCTATTCTCGTTTCTAACTTTTTAAAGAAAGTTTTACTATAATTTGCATAAAGGGAATTAATATTATCACTATAACGGAAAATATCATTTGTACGAAGGTCGATGTCAAGATTATTTCCATAAAGACTGTTTGGAATAACGTTATTATTAAAATCCATTTTTCCGCCAACTTCAAATGTAGCTCCCGATTTTCCTAACGGCTGCGTGTAGTCTACTTTCAGATAGTAATTTCGCATCTCATTATTAGAATTAATTCCTAATTCATTCGCTATAGGATTCGTACTGATATCTTTCACAAAAAAGCTGTTATCTTCCTGAGAATTGTAATTAGTTCCGACGTTAATATCTAAAATTTTATTTTTC
Organism: Chryseobacterium sp. GW823-FHT05E08; assembly: GCF_058795655.1. Lineage (NCBI taxonomy): Bacteria > Pseudomonadati > Bacteroidota > Flavobacteriia > Flavobacteriales > Weeksellaceae > Chryseobacterium > Chryseobacterium sp. GW823-FHT05E08. Next base: position 223,972 of record NZ_JBXAHY010000006.1, read on the forward strand.
TCTTTGTCGTAATATTTATAAAAAAGGTTGGTTCCTACCGTTCGGTTAAGCCCGTTTGAACTTTGATTTTGGATATAAGAATCTTGAAGACCATCCTTATTAAAATTCATTCCGCTTGCATCAGAAGTAGAAGATGTCTTGCTTTGGTAATATTCAAGAATAAGTCCGATATTGTTTTTATCATTCAGTTCAAACTCGGAAGTTGAGGAAAGAGACGGACTTCTATTTTTATAGATGCTTTCACTTTCTATCTGGGTAATTTTATTGTTTTCATACAATGTATTGAAGATCGAGTTTTGCTGAACATAGGTATTATCACTATAGCTACCAATCACCGTTTGGGTGAATTTTTTCTTGTGATAATTAAGATTCAGATTGGTATATTGTGAGTTCTTTCTATTTTGTCTGTTATTGAAGGTAGCGCTTCCTTTCAATCCTTCATCATCACGCTTTTTTAGGACGATATTGATGACAGATCCAGCGCTTTCATAACGTGAAGACGGACTTGTAATGACTTCGATTTTCAAAAGATTATCTGCGGGAATGGTCGCAAGATATTCCTTTAATTCTTTGCCTTTAAAAACAGATTTTCTGTCGTTGATGTATACTGTTACGGATTCTCCTTCCGCTTTTATTGCGTCATTATTGTCAATGCTCACCAAAGGTGTCATTCTAAGTACATCCCAGGTTGTATTTCCTGCAACGATCGAGCTGTTGGCAACATTAAAAATCGTTCTGTCAACCTTAGATTCTACGGTAGGTTTTTTGGCAGTGATAACAACAGCTTCTATATCTTTTCCTTTAATGGTATCTTTTTTCGCGGTCTGGGCAAAAACTAAGGAACCTATTAATAAAGCGATTGGAGCTAATAATATTTTCATGTAAAAATTGAGTTTCATGTATAAGACACTTATCATTGAAGTTATGTTACACCAAATCGTGAAAAAAATTCAGGCTTATTGAAATTCACTTTTACGTTATAAAAACACAAAGATTAGTTACTGTAAAATATTAATAAAGAATAGATAAAATTAACATCTTTAAAACAAAAAACGTCCAAATTTATTCGAACGTCTGTAATAAGAAATTTGTAAAGAAAAATTTAAATATGCTGTTTTATTTTTTCAAAATACTGAATAACACCCACCTCCGGTAAATATAACTGACCATTAGCACCGTTCTCAAAATCATTCGTCTTATCCAGAAAAGAATTGCTGAATAAGGCATAAGAAGGCTGTCCTGCAAAGTTATTTTTAAGTAATTGATGGGCTTCTACTACCGTTGGACCGTACAATTTCTTGAAATTTCCGAGAGTATATTGTGAAAATTTACCATAATTAACAATGAATTTTAATGACAAATCGATGGAAGTATTCAAAACTTCGCTTAACTCTTTCACTTTTCTGTTAAAAGCATTCCTCATTTTATTAAGCAATTTTGAAACAGTTTGAATCGATGGTTTCGAATCATATTTATAAAATAAAATAGCATCACCCTCGATCTCAGAAATATCAAAATGTTGATCATTCACCTCCAACAAAGTGGAAAGTAACTCTCTTACAATATATTGACCTGTATACAATTTTGTATTGAATACAAATTCTGTAAACCCATTGAAGTCTGGAATGAGTATAATTCCCTCGTGTATATTTGTATTTTTCATGATGATAATTTTTAAAAACCTGCTTCATCGTAATAGACGCAACAGATTTTATTTTACTTTAACATCATCTTAAAATTTTAATTAAATCTCAATCATCAATTCTTTATCGTAGCCATTGTATTTTTCATCGATATAACCATGAGGATTACAAATGATCTCCGTTTCTCCAATTTTATATCTGCAAGGCGTGTGAATATGTCCATGAATCCAATATAAAGGTTGATGTTCTGTAATAAAATCTTCAAGGTTTGAGGCATATGCTGAGGTTATCGGATCTTTTTTATACTGCTCGGGAACAGACTGAATACTTGGCGCATGATGAGTAACCACAATATTTTTCAACCCTTTTGAATTCTCAAGGCTTTCCTGTAACCATAATTTTGAAAATTGATGAATTTTAAAAGTATCAATTGTTCTTAATTTTGAATAAGAAGGATCGCGTGTTATCTTTTTATAATCATTCATTTTGGGCTGACAGATCATCCCGTAATGCATTGGATTTCCGAATATTGAAAAATCTGTCCACAATGTTGCGCCATGAAAACGAATTCCATCAATATCTACGAAAGAATCTTCAAGCACAAAAACATTGGAATCTTGAGCAGCAGACTTTATTTTATTCAACGTTTTTGGGTAAGAACCTTTATAATATTCATGATTTCCCAACACGTAAATTACGGGTTTGTGTGGAATTTTAGTTTTTATCCATTCAATTCCTTTTGTTCCCAAATTTACATCGCCAGCGAGTACGACCAAATCAGCATTATCAAAAAACAGATCGGTTAATCCAAATTCTTGGTGCAAGTCGCTGATGATTTGTATTTTCATTCTGCTAAAATAAGAAAGAATCATAATTTTTGCTTCATTTATGTTCTAGATCATTCAAATTCCAACATTAATTTAAGTCTTTTTTAATATTTAAAATTCTTCAATTTATTCTAAAATTATTAAATTGAATCCACCTAAAATCTACAAATTATGCCTTGGAATCCTGACATTTATAATCAATTTAAAAATATTCGTTTCAAACCATTTTTTGATCTTGCTGATCTTATTAAAGATGAAAAAAACATGAAAGCGATTGATCTCGGTTGTGGAACAGGCGAACAGACCGCCATTCTTACAGAGAAATTTCCAAACGCAACATTTGTTGGAATTGATTCTTCAAGTGAAATGTTGGAAAAATCTAAAACGCTTGAAAATGACCGTCTTCATTTCCAAAAAGCAACCACCGAAGAAATTTTGAATCGTGATAAAAATTGGGATCTCATCTTCAGCAATGCTGCTTTGCAATGGTCTGACGATCATCAAACTTTGTTTCCGAAATTGATATCGAAATTGAAAACTGACGGTCAGTTAGCCGTTCAAATGCCTTATCAACCGGGAAATATTCTTAATCAAATTTTGTTTGAAATGGCTGATGAAGAACCTTTTAAGTCACAATTAAACAGTTGGAATCGTCCTTCTGCAGTTCTCACGATCGATGAATACGCCCAGATTTTATTTGAGAATGGAATTGAAGAGTTGAATCTTTCACAAAAAGTTTATCCAATCATCGCCAAAGATCATGAGACTTTATTTAATTTTATTTCAGGATCAGCTTTGATACCTTATTTGGAAAAATTGGATGAGGAGCAACAGAAATCTTTTACAGCAGAATTTAAACAAAGAATTGCAAAGAATTTTCCGAAACTTCCGGCTATTTATTCTTTTAAGAGGATTTTGATGTATGGGAGGAAAAAGTAATATTAAAAACGGCTTGAAATAAGACTTCAAGCCGATCTTATTTTTAAATATTAATCAAGAAAATGAGGTTTTTATTCTTTAAAAATTCGCTTTCAATTTTACCAATTTTTGAGTTCTCCAAGTTGAATTTCAAAATCTTTTCCACTGCATACAGAAACAAAATAGCAGGAATACGATGCAATCAATATCAACAACAATATAAATGCAGCTATTTTCTAAATATTCAATTTCGACTCTTTTTGTCTACTATTTCGGTCAGTTCTGCTGAAATCTGAAAGATCATTTCCGTACTTTACATTTGAATTTGATGTATTTGGAAATCTACCTCCGAAACTCGAAATAGAATGTAAAGAATCTATATTTTTACTTTGATTTATATTCCCTGATATATTTTTTTAATTAAAACATTGAAAAAAATTTTATAATACCGACAGTGCAGGATAATTTTTTATCACAATTATTTTAGATTGCAATAAATAAAGAAAATTATTTAAAATAGTCTTCCTTAAACTATACAACTCCATCATTATGAAAAAATATGCTTTATTCTGTCTTTTACTATTGATATCGATCCCTTTTTCGGCTCAATATAAACCTTGGACTTCAGCACAACAGCCTTTAAAAGAAATTGATGCGTTAAAAAAACAAATTGTAAAGCCAAATTTCAGAAAACAAGACTATCTCATTACTGATTTTGGTGCCATTGGCGACGGAAAGACAAAAAATACAGAAGCATTTAAGAAAGCAATCGAAAAATGTAATTCAGAAGGCGGAGGAAGAGTTGTAGTTCCAAAAGGAGTTTTTCTGACGGGTGCTATTTATTTAAAAAGTAATGTCAATCTGTATGTAAGTGAAGGATCAATTATCTTATTTAGCCAAGATAGCAATGACTATCCGATCGTATTTACAAGATGGGAAGGAATGGAATGTATGAATTATTCATCCCTAATTTACGCTTACGAAGAAGAAAATATTGCCATAACCGGAAAAGGAACATTAGACGGAAATTCGGACAATGACCATTGGTGGTTTTGGTGTGGAGCCAAACAATATGGTTACAACGAATCCCGTCCCGGAAGACAAAATCCAGCTCGTGCAAAACTTCACGAATATATGGCCGCAAAAAAAGATCCGAGAGAAAGAATTTTTGGCGATGGACATTATCTGAGACCCAATTTTGTTCAGCCTTATAAAAGTAAAAATTTCTACATGGCGGATGTTTTAGTTAAAAACTCTCCAATGTGGAATTTGAATCCTGTTCTTTGTGAAAATGTTTTAATTGAAAGAGTAAAGATAATCAGTCATGGCCCTAATAACGACGGTTTTGATCCTGAAGCCTGTAAAAATGTCTGGATTAAAGATTCTTATTTCGATACCGGAGATGATTGTATTGCCATAAAATCCGGAAGAGATGAAGATGGAAGAGGTATCGGGAAACCCGCAGAAAATCACATCATCGAAAACTGTGAAATGAAAGACGGGCACGGTGGCGTTGTCATCGGAAGCGAAATTGCAGGCGGAGCAAAAAACATTTACGCCATAGGAAATGTGATGGACAGTAAAAATCTTGACCGAGCTTTAAGAATTAAAACTAGTTCAAGCCGCGGTGGAATCATTGAGAACGTATTTTTCTACAATACAAAAGTTGGCGCGTATAAAGAAGCAGCCGTACGTTTCAACATGCATTATGAAAAACCCGGTAATTTTATTCCGACCATCAGAAACATTTGGGTAGAAAATTTACAGGTAGAAAAAGGTGGAAAATATGCCGTTCTTTCTGATGCTTACGAATCTTCGCCGATAACAGATTTCACCATGATCAATGCCAAAATGAATGGCGTTGAGATACCATATAAAGTTGATTTCTTGAAAAATGTGACGTTGAAAAACGTAACTGTTAACGGAAAACCTTTAACCAATTTTAAATAAAATGCGAAGAAAATCCATTTTAGCAGGTTGTATCATTTTATCTGCCTATTCACTTTCATTTTCCCAATCAAAACATTGGCAGAACAATGAGAGAGAACTGCATTATAAGGAAGATAAAGGTGATTTTTTATTGGTTAATGGAAAATACCGTTTCAACCGAGCTTTGTATGGAGACAACCGAGCTTCAAGAGTCGAAGCCGGAGATTTACCGGAATTCGCGCTGTATCTTCCCGGAATGGGCGGAAATCTTCAGTTCGTTATTCAAAAAGGGAATTCCATTAAAAAATTGATTAATGCAGAAAGGATTGAAACCCGTTATCGTCCGGGATCAATGCTTTACAATATTAAAGATCCGATTCTTGGATTTGGAACTTTAAAACTAACCGTTTTAGCACAATCCAAAGAAGAAGGTTTAGTTTTAAAAATGGAAACAGAAAATGTAGATTCTTCAACAAAAATCTACGCTGTTTATGGCGGAGCGAGCGGAACAACATTCAGTAGAAACGGCGATATTGGAGCAGATCCAGAATCAGGATTTTATCTGTTGCCTGAATATTGTCTAATTAATGAATATAAAATCAGTAAAAATCAGTTTCAATTAAATTATTTAAACAAGAAAAAAGAAACTCAAATCGTTAACGGAAGTTTTTCAAATGTCAATTCTCTTCAATTCACTGATGCAAAAACTTTAGAAAAACTTGATGAGTTTACTCACAATAAAAATGAACAATCTCCGATAATTTACGCTTCATATTCGGCAGAAAAAAATCCTGTTTACATTCAAATTGCAAAAGGAAAATCAGATAAATATTTTTCAGACGAAGAGTTAAAGAATATTTTTAACGAATCTGAACAATCTCGTTTAAATTTAACCAATCGAGTTCAGTTAAAAACTCCCGATTCGGATTTAAATAATTTTGGGGCAACTTTAGCCGTTGCTGCAGACGGAATTTGGGAAAGTCCAACCTATCTTCACGGCGCTGTAGCGTGGAGAATGCGGTTAAATGCGTGGCGTGGTGCTTATGTCGCAGACGCTCTCAGTTGGCACGACCGTGCAAAAGAACATTTTGAAAGTTATTCAAATTCTCAGGTTTTGAAACCAGATTTCGCACCTGTTGAGATGGATACTTTACTCCATTTAGCTCGACATGCTGAAAAAATAGGAAATTCTGTATTTTCAAGCGGATATATTTCGAGGAATCCAAATGACAATTCAAAACCACATCATTATGATATGAATTTGGTTTTCTTTGATCAGATATTTTCTCATTTCAATTACACCGGAGACGTTGAGTTTTTAAAAAAAATGTGGCCAACGATGGTTCGTCACATGGATTGGGAAAAACGAAATTTCAAAAGAGGTGATCTTTACGATGCTTATGCCGCAATTTGGGCAAGTGATGCGTTACAATATTCGGGTGGAAAAGTTACTCATACTTCTGCCTATAATTACAGAGCCAACCGCGAAATGGCAAAATTGGCGAAAATTATTGGCGAAAATCCTCAACCTTACGAAAAAGAAGCTGAATCGATTTTGAACGCCATGAAAAATCAACTTTGGATTAAAAACAAAGGATATTTCGCTGAATATAAAGACACTTTAGGCAATCAAATTCTTCATGACAAACCCGGAATTTGGTCAATTTATCACGTTTCGGATGCTTATATTTTAAATGAGTTTGAAGATTATCAAAATACTCAATATATCAACAATTATATTCCGAAAATTCCGATAAAAGTAAAGGGAGAAGCTGATAAAAACTATTATACTTTGTCGACTACAAATTGGCAACCATATGATTGGTCGATCAACAATGTAGCTCTGGCAGAGAATTTACAAACCGCATTGGCATATTGGCAAGCTGGTAGAACTGAAGATGCTTACCGACTTTGGAAAGGCAATTTGGCAGAAAGCATGTATTACGGAATCAGTCCGGGAAACTTTGAACAACTGTCGCATTACGATGCTTTTCGTGGTGAATTGTACAGAGATTTTGCCGACCCGATTGGTGTTGCTGCAAGAACTTTAACAGAAGGACTTTTCGGGGTTTATCCTAAATTATTAGAAAATAAAATCAGTATCAAACCAGGCTTTCCTAAAGGTTGGAATTTTGCTGAGCTAAAACTTCCTGATTGGGAATTTAAATTTAACCGAAACTCAAAAAAAGCTGAATATTTTTTCAAATCAAATTATTCAAAATCGGTTGTTTTGGAAATGCAGATTCCTGTGAATTATACTCAAATACAATCGGTGAAAGTGAATGGTAAAAATGTGAAATTCGTGATAAACCCAAATTCTATTTCACAACCTTTTTTACAGTTTGAAACTCCGATTGGAAAAGAATTTAAGATTGAAATTAGTTATTCAGGAGAAGTATTAAAAAATGAAAAGACAGATTATGTAAGCTACATTTCTGAAAACCTTCAACTTAATTTAGATTCAAAAAAGAAGATTAAAGCAGTTTTTGATCCACAGGAATTAATTAAAAATAGAAAAGACAATCAATTTGAACTAATTAAAGAAGAAAGAAAAGGAACTTTTTTCGTGCAGTTAGAGCAAAATGGAACCAAATGGTGGCAGCCTGTAAATGTAGATATCCGTTATCCTTTGGAGACAAAATGGGTGAATAAAAAGTTGCAAATTCAATCAAAATCATTAAATCAGATTAATGGAAAATTGAGTATTAATGGTTTAAATAAAACTTTTTCAGTTCAGAAAAATCAATCAACATCAATTGAAATTCCTCAAAATATTTTAAGTAAAGGAACCAATTTTATTGAACTTGAATATAACGGAATTAAGCAAAATATAGAAATCACAGATTGGGAAATTGAAAACAAAGGAGAATTCAACACCATTTCATTAGCTTCAAAATATAATGAAAACGTAACCCAAATTTTCAATCAAAAATATCTTTCGCCAAGGCTAAATGTTCCGACATTACAACTTCCGTGGCAGGGAATTGGAAATTGGTGCTATCCATTAATCAATGCTCAAATCGACGACAGCGGATTGATGAATAAAAGAAAAAACGGCAAAGTTGATTTTCTTGGAGTTCCTTTTTTAATTGATAATTCGGAGAAAAATATTGTCTTTACGAGCCAGTGGGATAATTATCCGAAGTCGGTTGAAATTCCAGTTTCAGGAAAAGGAAAAAAAATCTATTTTCTGATGGCAGGTTCTACGAATCCGATGCAATCGCAGATTATTAATGGAAAAATTACCGTTCAATATGTTGATGGTTCGACTACAGGATTAGAACTAAAAAATCCAACCAATTGGTGGCCGATCGAACAGGATTTGCTTGATGATAATTATGCTTTTGAAATTCCGGATGATAAAATTCCGTACCGAGTTAAATTAAAAACAGGAGAATTATATAAAGGTGGAAGTTTAAGCAAATATTCAGGTATCAAAGGATTTACAGACCGCGCTGTAGAAGGAGGTGCAGCAACGATTTTGGATTTACCTATTGACCCGAACAAAGAATTAAAAACTATAAAATTAACGGCAGTAAGCAACGATGTTGTCATCGGAATGATGAGTGCTACTGTTTTAAAATAAAAAATAATTAAAGCTTTTTACCACGAAAGCTTCAAAAGAAATGTTTGAAAATAAAGTGTTGCAAGAGTTTACAAAATATAAAATGTTATATCTATTATTTTGTCGTCTTTTAAATATCTATTCAATGCTAAAATCTTTTGATTCTTTTGCGGTTAAATCATAAAATAAATTAAAAAAATGAAGAAATTAGTCATATATCTGAGTCTTTTTTGCATTGGATTTTCTTCTCTCAATGCCCAGAAAATTGACCGTCAAAAAGTCGTTCAACGCCATAATATCGTCAATACAAAAGTTGATACTTTATCTTCCTTGACGGTCGGAAACGGAAAATTTGCGTACACGGTTGATATTACCGGAATGCAGTCATTTCCTGAGGTTTACAAAAATGGAGTTTCTCTAGGAACTCAGTCAGAATGGGGCTGGAACAGTTTTCCGAATACCGAAAATTATAAATTTGATGAGACGTTAAAAGCTTACGATTTCAATAATGATGGACGAAAAGCATTGTACAGCGTTCAACTTAAAGAACCGGAACGCAATAAAAAAGCAGTTGAATATTACCGTGTGAATCAACATCGTTTGCAGTTGGGAAATGTAGGGATTGAACTGTATAAAAAAGATGGTCAGAAAGCCAAAATTTCAGATTTACAGAACATCAATCAGAAAATTGATTTGTGGACAGGAATTATTACGAGTGAATTCTCATTGGAAGGAATACCCGTAAAAGTCTGGACGGCATCTTTTCAAAATTCAGATAAAATTGGAGTTAAAATTGAATCAGATTTAATTACTCAAAAAAGATTAAAAGTTTTTGCGCACTACCCTTCTCCTTCCGGACAATTCTTGGATGACGCAGTTTTTTATGGCAATGAAAAAGATCATTCAACAAAAATTATTTCATCAAACCCAACTCAGGGATTGATTGAACATAAATTACAAAGTGCTGATTATTACACTCAATTATATTTTACAGAAGGAAAACTAAGCGAAGCGGGGAAACATTATTTTGTTTACGAACCTTCTTCTAAAAACAAAACAATAGAATTAAGTGTTGAATTTTCGTCTAAAAATCCAAAAAGCAGTAAAACATTATTTACTGACGCTGAAAAAGAAAGTACTTCAGGATGGAAATCTTTCTGGGAAAGTGGCGCTGCCGTAGATTTTGAAGGAAGTACAGACCCAAGAGCCAATGAACTGGAACGTAGAGTTGTTTTATCAGAATACTTAACCAAAGTACAATGCGGAGGAAGCAATCCACCACAGGAAACGGGTTTAACTTTCAACAGCTGGTACGGAAAACCGCACACAGAAATGCATTGGTGGCACGGTGTTCACTACGCTTTGTGGGGAAGACCTGAAATTCTGGAAAAACAATTGGATTATTATTTCAGATCATTTGAAAAAGCAAAAGCTTTAGCCCAAAGACAAGGCTACAAAGGTGTTCGATGGATCAAAATGTCTGATAATGACGGAAATGAAAGTCCATCTTCTGTAGCTGCATTTTTAATCTGGGAACAACCGCATCTTATCTATATGACCGAACTTTTGTATCGCGATAAAAAGGACAAAAAAGTCTTAGAAAAATATAAAGATCTGATTTTTGCAACAGCAGATTTTATGGCAGATTTCGCCACTTACGATAAAGAAAAAAAACGTTATAATTTGGGTAAAGGTGTGATTCCAGCACAGGAAGTTTTCCCTGCGAAAGATACTTACAATCCAACTTATGAGGTTGCATATTGGGATTGGGCACTGAAAGTTGCTCAAGAATGGAAGGAAAGATTAGGACAGCCGAGAGATAAAAAATGGGATGATGTCATTTCAAAATTGGCTCCGCTTCCGGTTCAGGATGGCGTTTATTTGTCGACCGAATCTGCAAAAGATTCTTTCACTTATCCAAAATGGATGACCGATCACCCGGCAGTTCTTGGAGCGTTGGGAATGATTCCGGAATCTCCGAAATTGGATAAAAAAATCATGAAAAACACACTCGATATCGTTTGGGAAAGATGGAACTGGGAACATACCTGGGGTTGGGATTTCCCGATGACGGCAATGAATGCAGCAAGATTGGGACTTCCAAACAAAGCTTTGGATGCGCTTTTCATGAATATTCAAACCAATACTTACCTGAAAAACGGTCATAATTATCAAGATGGTCGTTTACGAATTTATCTTCCCGGAAATGGCGGTGTTTTAACAACCGTTGCCATGATGCTTGAAGGTTGGGACAGCTCAAAAGGCGAATTCCCCGGCTTTCCGAAGGATGGAACTTGGAAAATAAAAGCGGAAGGTTTCAAAAAAATGCCTTAAAATTTTACATTCATACTTAGTTGGAGTCTGTCCTGAAAGGGGCAGGCTTTTTTTATGATCCGTTTTTACTCAGAATGAAGTTATCTTATCGTAAAAAATCCATGGATTTAGGTTTATTTTGAATAATCAAAAAAAATACAAGGATATCAACATAAATTTTACAACTTATCTGCAATCATTGATTAATTTTTTATAAATTAGATTCTTTAAAACCGTTTTAATCTCTCCTATCTGAAAAGCCATGGCAGAAACATTTGAAGTACAGATAAATGAACACTCCAGAGTTCCAAAATACAAACAAATTGTAGATTCTATTCTGAATGGAATTGATGGAGGAGAAATTCAGATAGGAGAAAAAATTCCTTCTATCAACGAGCTTAGTGAGTCTTGCTTCCTCTCAAGAGATACAGTGGAAAAAGCCTATAAAGAGCTTCGAAAAAGACAAATCATTGAATCGGTAAAGGGAAAAGGATATTATATTTCGCGTATCAATAAAAATGATATCATTAACATCTTCTTTTTGATCAACAAGCCTAGTACTTATAAGATGATGATTTATAATTATTTCGTCAATGCAATCGGTACCAAAGGCAATGTGGAGATGTATATTTATCATTGTGATGAGACACTTTTCATTAATTCATTAAAAAAGAACCTCGGTGGATTCGATTATTATGTGATCATGCCTCATTTCCGTGATGAGCAGTCAAAACATACCAGTTCGACACAGGAAGTTCTTGATATGATTGAAAAAATTCCGAAAAATAAGTTATTGTTGTTGGATAATACCAAACCCAATATTTCAGGGGAATACGGTACTATTTTTCAGGATTTTGAACATGATATTTACAATGCCCTGAAGGAAGGTTTAGACAAAATCAAGAAATATGAAAAGATCATTTTGGTCTATCCAGATAAATCCATTCATCCCTATCCTTTCCGTATTGTACGAGGTTTTGAGAATTTTTGTAAAGATTTTAAACTTGATTATGAAATTCTTGATGAAATTTATCCCGACATGGAATTACAGGAGAAAGATATTTTCATCACCATCCGGGAACGTGATTTGGTGAATTTGGTTAAACAAATCAGACAGAAAAATCTTGAATTAGGCAAAGACATCGGAATTATTTCTTACAATGAAACTCCACTGAAAGAATTGCTTGGAATTACCGTTATTACAACAGATTTTAAAGCGATGGGAGAATCTGCAGCATATATGATTCTGAAAAATAAAAAAGAACAGGTGAATAATGTTTTTAAATTTATTCAGAGAGATTCTCTTTAAAACTTAAAGTTTATATTTTTTACAAAAATGCGCAATCGATTACATTAATTTTTAAAATATACTTTCAAAAAAAAATATCTAATTTAATTATGATTAAAAAATTAATTTTTGCCATGAGTTTTTTCATGGTACTTGCTGTTTCAGGACAGAAAAAGAATGATAAAGATGCGGTGACTGATGTTGCTGAGAAGCTAAGATTAGCTATGATAAGTGGTGATAAATCATCGTTAGAATCTTTGATTTTACCAGAACTAACTTACGGACATTCTGGAGGTCATATAGATGATTCAGCAGAATTTGTTGACAAATTATCCAGTAAAAAATCAGTTTTTGAAACCATTGATATTACCAATCAAAATATCAATATCGTTGGGAACACAGCGATTGTTCGTCATCATTTTTATGCGAAAACTAATGACCTTGGCAAAGGAACCAGTGATGTAACGTTGGATGTATTATTAGTTTGGGCAAAAGTGAAAAATGATTGGAAATTATTGGCAAGACAGGCTGTGAAATCTGAAAAGAAGAAATAAATTTTCAAATTATAATAAACAAAATTCGCAAGGTTGTCTTTGCGAATTTTTTATTTTGAGCTGTTGAATTTTTTGACGCAAAGTTTTATTTATGATTTTAAATATATTAAGTGAGCAAAGGATGGAATCAATAAATTGATTATTATTAAGCAGTCTTCATCAACGACTTTGTCGCCTTACTTTGATCCTTTAAATAATACATTTTTTTATTAAATCTTTGCATTTAAAAATATTTTAAAGTTTAAGTTTTGGCTAAAGCCAATGTAAAATTTCTTTTATTGAAAACGGACTAAAGCCCGTTCCTATTGAATACAAAAAATTCGCAAAGACAACCTTGCGAATTTTTTAATTTAGATATTTAAATCTGAAAAATATTCTGGATTATTTTACTCTAAAGTTTTGTAAATCTTCCGGTTTTTCACAACAAACCTGCTCCAAAACCTGTCTGAATTGCATTTTAAGCATTTCAATAATATGATCACCGCCTTTTTCGCCTAAAGCTCCGACTGCATACATAAAAGTACGTCCCATAAAGGTAAACTCAGCGCCACAGCTTAAAGCGCGGGCAACGTCTGGACCAGTTCTCACACCGCTGTCCATCATTATTTTGATTTGATTTTTGTATTTTTCACTAATTTCTTTGACTACAGCAATCGTAGATTCTCCGGCATCAAGCTGTCTTCCGCCGTGATTGGAAATGATCATTCCATCAAAACCTAAACGTACTGCTTCTGCGGCATCTTCATCAGAAGCAACACCTTTAATGACCAATTTACCTTTCCATTTATCACGAATTGCTTTTATTCTATCAGAATTTAATCTTCCTGAAAATGTAGAATTCATGAATTGTCCTAATTGCTTCACTCCCATATTTTTATCCATGTATTTTTCCATGGTTTTAAAACTAGGAACTCCATGTTTCAGAATTTCCAAACACCATTCCGGTCTCGCTAAAGCTTGAGAAACGTTTCGGAAGTTAATCTGAGGTGGCATTGCCAAACCATTTCGGATTTCTTTTGCTCTGTATCCAAAAGTCGGAACATCAGACAAAACGCACAAAACATCATAACCAGAAGCTTCACAACGGTCGAGAATATCATCACGCAACCATTCTTCTCTCGGATGGTATAATTGATACCAAGCTTTTCCTTCTGTTAATTCAGCAATTCTTTCGATACTGCTGGTTGTAACTGTACTTAAAATAAAAGGAATATTGTGTTTGAAAGCTGCTTTTGCTAAAATTTCGGGAGCATTTGGCCACATTAATCCCTGTAAACCAACAGGAGAAATTCCGAATGGTGCGGAATATTTTACGCCAAATAATTCAGTTTCCATATTGGCTTCCGCATAATTGTTGTTAAGGTATTGCGGACGAAGCAGAACTTCTCTCAGTTCGCTTGTATTTCTGTCTCTGTTGATATTTTCATTACATCCGCCATCCAGATATTCGAAAGCAAAACGGGGCATTCTTTTTTTTGCTCTTTCAATCAAAAGTTCAAGTGAAGCATAACGGGTATCAAATGGAAATGCCATAATTAGTTGTTAGTTATTGGTTGATAGTTGTTGGTTTTTGAGATTTTGCCATCAGCTGACAACTATTAACCAACACCTAAAATATTTTATAAATTAAGAATTAACGGTTGAAGCACTTTCATCTGATAATGCTGCTGTAAAAATGTTTCGTCGATTTTTTTGTTGGAAATAACCATAGAAGCTCCCAATGCCGAACCCAACGGAGAATGTGTAGACATCACATTGTAATGCTGGAAATGGTGAGACATCAGTTTCATAAAAACGTCGTTGTCTGTAAATCCACCGTCAATGTAGATGTTTTCAATATCCGAATTTCCGATTGCGTTTGTAATGGTATGAATCTGTAAATCCATCAATTCAATCATCAATTGATGATATGCTTCTTCAAATGTAGTAAAAGAATTTAAATCTGTTGCAGTAATCATTTTTCGTTTCAAAATAATTCCTTCAAATCGAAAATAAATATTCTTATTTTTCATTAAACGCAGATACAAATCCTGATCAAACTGTACTTCTCTGTGGAAACCATACTCTTTTCCATAATACGCACATAATTTTTCAACCTGAATTTTGTATTCATTTCCCATAAAAAAACGGGATGCTTTTACGCGTTTACCGTCGATACGCATGTAATTCAGGCAATTGTTTTCTATATCTTCATCGGTAAGACTTTCATCATTAAAAGGATTTAAAGAAATACTCCAGGTTCCTGTAGAAAGCAATAAAAACGGTTCTTTTTTACTTAAAATATAGGGTAATAATGCTGAAGAACTGTCGTGAATTCCGACTCCGATTTTAATTTTTTTGTTTTTGTAAGAGGTATTGATACTTGCCGAAGTTGGCACAATTGGTCCAAGCAATGTATCAATCTCTTCTTCGTAAACCCAATCATGGTAATCCGCTTTATCGTAATCCCATAGATTGGTATGACAGCCGATTGACGTAAATTCCGAAACACAGATTCCTGTAAACAGATACGACAAATATTGAGGTAAATGAAGGCTGTAACGGATCTTTTTGAATGTTTCGGGATGTTTATATTTTAACCAAAATAATTGCAAACCTGAATTCAACATTCCTGATTGAGGTGATGCTGTTTCTCGGGCAATTTTCAGTTTATCTCCATGTTTTTCATAAAATAAATCAAGAATTTCCTGATCCATCGGTTTGGTATAATTGTACAAAGGCGTCAGGATATTTCCTTTGTGATCCAAATGCACAAAACTTGCTCCGTAAGTGGAAAAATTGATCGCTTTTACTTCATACTTTTCATCTTCAAGAATGGCATTGAAATTATCTTTAATCCAGTTTTGTAATGCAACAAGATCTTCCGTGGGATAACCATCTTCATCTGTTGTGAGGGGTAATTCTGTATATTCACGAACAACCTCTTTATAATTTTTATCAAATAAAAAGAACTTTTTATTGGTTTTTCCAATATCAAATACTATGGTTACCTTTTTTTTGGACATTCTTGTGATGAATTTTTATATTTTAAACACAAATAGCGCTAATGTTTTCACTAATAACACTAATCTGTTTTAATTGAAATTTTAATCTTAAACGCAAAGTTCGCAAAGTTTTTTTGACTACTATTCGTTTTTACGTTCGCAAGGGCGTTTCACTCAGCAAATGATAATTATATTTATTGAATATTCATTTAAATATTATTTTTTTGAACCATTAAGGAGTGTTCAGATAGTAAGATGCATTAAGAAAAAAATCCACTAATTTCTTAAGCAGCAATGCCTAAAACCCTACTCATCTAAACACTTTCAACCTTAATGATAAAAAAATAAGGATACATATAATAAAAACTTTCGATTGCACTCAAAAGTTAAAACTATCAATTTTAAATAGGATTACAATCCAGTTGCCTTAACATTTAGACCTCTTTCGGTAATTAAATTTTCTCTTACCTTTAAATTTCTGTAAGCCGAAATCGGGTCAAGCGCCGCACCTGTCTGTAATCTTGCAGCTCTTAATAATGGACGGACATCTGTTCTGTACGCGTTCTGCAAAATGTCTTGCGCTCCGACAACATCATTATTTAACTGTGCTGTTTTTAATGCTTTTTGATCAACCAAAAGAGCCTGAGCATATGCAATTAAAATAGCTTCCAAAGATTGTAATAAATCTTCCAACGGATCTTTGATGTTATGACTTGCGTCAATCATCCAAGCTGGATACGGGTTGTTAGCATTGTTTTCCATTCCGTATACCAATTCATTGAAAATCAAGAATAAAGCATAAGGTTTGATTGAACCAACTGTCAAATCATCATCTCCATATTTGCTGTCATTAAAGTGGAAACCACCTAATTTTCCTTTGTACATTAAGGTTGCAACGATTTGCTCAATATTTGTATTTGGTAAGTGATGACCTAAGTCAACTAACGTGTAAGCTCTTTCTCCACAAGCATTTGCCAACATGAATGAAGTTCCCCAATCCTGGATTGTTGTTGAATAGAAATTCGGTTCGTAAGGTTTGTATTCGATGAAAAGCTTCCAGTCTTCTGGCATTCCTGCGTAGATTTCTTTTAAGCTTTTTTCAGTGTTTGATAAAGCTGTCTGGAAATTTAACTGTCCCGGAAAACTTGCTCCGTCCGCCAGCCAAACAGTTAAGCTTTTTGAACCTAATTCTTTTCCGATTCTGATCACTTCTTTGTTGTGTTCCACCGCATACGCTCTTGAATCTTCATTCACAGCGTTCAAAGAACCGAATTTGTAAGATGCTTTTGCTCCCGGCTGATCTTGAAACGTGTTAGAATTCATCGCATCAAAAATAAGTCCGTGAGACGCTGCTTTTTCTTTAATCGCTGCTACATCACTCGGAATATCCCAAGGAATATGCAAAGAAATTGCTCCTGCAGAATTCGTTAAAGCATGAATCAATCCTACATCATCTAATTTTTGTTCTAAAGAAGAAGGTTCTCCACCGTAAGAAAATCTTCCAAAACGGGTTCCGCCAGCTCCTAATGCCCAGCTCGGAATAGCCACTTGAAAATCGGCAATTTTGTTGACGATTTCAGTAACATTCGAGCCTGATTTTGTTAATTTATTTTGTAGAAAATCGAAATCTGTATTAAAGTTTTCAATTTCTCCTTTATTATATTGTTCAATGATATCTTTTCCTATAATCATGATTTGATTTTTTTAAAATCTTTATTCATTTTTGTTCACAGGGTTTCACCCTGTGCTGTTGATATGTCGCCACTTCGTGGCTCTGTGTGAAGAAAATTATTTTTGATTAATTGAAGGCTTAACGTGATATTAAACCTCCAATTTAATAATAATTCTTATTTCAGCATTAAAATTTTATCTCGGAAAGGCGTTTGCCATTCCACCATCAACATTAATGATGTTTCCTGTACTTTTATCTAAAATTGCAATACACGCGAAAACTCCGTTGGCGATGTCTTCCGGAAGGATAATTTCATTTAATAAATTTCTTTTTGCATAAAATGCTGGTAATTCTTCTACAGAAATTCCGTTTGCTTTTGCACGGCCTTCTGCCCAAGAACCTTCCCAGATTTTACTTCCAACGATAACTCCGTCAGGATTTACAACATTAACACGGATTTTATCAGATGCTAATTCCGCTGCTAATAATCTTGTCATGTGTTGTTGTGCTGCTTTTGCAGTTCCGTATGCCACATTATTTGGACCAGCAACTAAACCGTTTTTACTTGCAATATTTACGATATCACCTCCAAGGCCTTGCTTTTTAATGATTTCTACCCCATTTTTCGCCATTAAAAACTGTCCTTTTACCAAGACATTTTCTAAGAGATCCCAATCTTTTGTTGTTGTATCTTCTAAAGATTTAGAAATAGCCAACCCTGCGGAATGAACGATAATATCTACTCCACCAAATGCCAGAACCGCCTCTTTAAAAGCATTAGCAATCGCTTCTTCGCTCGTCACATCACAAGTGACGGCAACCGCCTGATCTTTGCTGTATTTTGCAGTAACAGACTCTACAGCTTCCTGATTTAAATCTGTGAAAACTACAACAGCACCTTCCTGAACCATTTTGTCAGCAATTGCCTGTCCGATTCCACCTCCTGCTCCCGTTACGACAGCAATTTTTCTTGAAAGTGGTTTTTCTTTAGGCATTCTTTGCAGTTTTGCTTCTTCCAACAACCAATATTCAATGTCGAATGCTTCCTGTCTTGGTAATGATGTGTATTCAGAAATAGCTTCTGCTCCACGCATTACATTGATTGCATTGACGTAAAATTCACTTGCAACACGAGTTGTTTGCTTATCTTTTGAGAAACTGAACATTCCAACGCCCGGATAAATGATGATCACAGGATTCGGATCACGCATTGCTGGGCTGTTTGGATGCTTGCAAGTTTCGTAATATTCTTTGTATTCTTGTCTGTATTGTTCGAAAAGTGGATTTAATTTATCTAAAATAGCTTTAGAATCGCTTAAATCTTCATTTTTATCTAAAGTTAAAACCAAAGGTTGAATCTTTGTTCTTAAAAAGTGATCCGGACAAGATGTTCCAAGGGGTGCCAAACGCTCTAGATCATTGCTGTTGATATATTCTAAAACTACATCGCTATCAGTAAAATGACCTACCATTCTGTTTTCGGATGAAGCTAAACCTCTCAATAAAGGCATCAATTGAGCTGCTTTGTTTTTACGTTCTTCAGAAGGTAAAGATTGAACTTTTTGACCACCAAAAACCTGTCCGTTTTCTTCAATTTTTTTAGCAATATATTCAGAAGCCATTTCGATTACTTCTAAACTATTGATGTAAGATTCGTAAGAAGTATCTCCCCAAGTGAATAATCCGTGGCTTCCTAAAACGATTCCACGGATTCCCGGATTATCGTGTAAGCATTTTTCTAATTGTAATCCTAAATCAAAACCAGGACGCTGCCATGGAACCCAGCCCATTGTGTCTCCCCAGATTTCTTTGGTAATCGCTTCGCTGTCTTTTGCAGCAGCTACAGCAATTAAAGCATCCGGATGAAGGTGATCAATATGTTTGAATGGAAGTAAACCATGAAGAGGTGTATCAATAGAAGGTGCTTTGCTATCCAAATCAAAAATACAGTGGTTGAACAAACCTACCATTCTGTCTTCATCTTCTAACCCCTGGTAAACATTTTTTAAGTTTCTTAATCTTTCTGTATATAATCCGGCGATTCCTTTTCTTGTTAGTGTTCCGATGTCGCCACCTGAACCTTTTACCCACATAACCTCAACTTCTTCGTTGGTTAATGGATCTTTTTCAAGTGTTTTACAACTGGTATTCCCTCCTCCATAATTGGTAATTCTTAAATCTGCCCCTAATATATTTGAGCGGTATAAAAATAAAGCAACCTGATCATCTCCTAAAGCTGCCGCCTTATTTTCATCCCATAAATAGTCTACGTATTTGAATGTTTTTACTTTTTCCATTGTTTGTCTTATATTTCTAAATTGTAACCCAAAATTAGATTGTTATATTTTTTTCAGTATCCCGTACTATACTGCTAAACTCTTTATTTAAAGATAATTTAACGTTTGAATTTTCATTAAATCAATTCATTTATACAGCAATCTAATTGAGTTTATTTATAATTAATATTTTGTGATAAAGTTTTTGTTTAAAAATTTAACTATTAAGAAAATTTAAGTTGATTTTGTTCAACCAAAATTTTCTCAATGTTTAAAATAAGTTTCAATTGGTTATTAATTAATACCCCGGAAGTTGCGTAAGATTTGGATTATCAACTAAAGGATGACCTGCCGACTGCGCTGCAAACGGAAGTAATTCTGTTTTGTTTGGTACAAATCCGTAGAAAAGACCATCTCCGCCACCTTCGATCCAGTTTGGATAAGTTCCACCGTTTTCAACAGAACCTGTTGGTTTTGTATAAATAATAGCTCCGATCTGAAGTGCATTGAAGCCTCCAGTAAATCCTACCGCTTTTCTTGCATTACCATTAAAAGTACTTGTATAGGCTTCAAACATCTTAGTAGGATACCATTTGTCGCCAGCTACTACAGTTTGTCCGTGTGCTGTAACTATACTCGCCAAAGCCGTCTGATAAGCTGCAAAATTTGCAGCAGCCGTAGGAACGTTTTGAACGATTGCAATTTCTGCAGGGTTCGTTATTTCAATATATTTAAGTGCTAAAAACGGATCTCCATAAATCTGTGCATTTTTTTCAAATTTATAAAGACGCAGAGCAGGCGTATTTGCGTATTGACCGGTTTTGTTTGATAAGTTTTTCATTGCCTGTTTTGTAGCATCAATTTCACTTGCCAAACGGTTCATTCTAATTAAATCAGTACGAAGATTAAATTCCCCTGCAAATTCCCATTTACGCTCCTGAACAATGGCACTTTCGAATGCCTGCTGACCGCTTGGTATTGGTAATGAACCTATTCCTGCACGGTTTCTTACCTGTTGTAATGCTGCTGTAGCCTGAGCGGTAGGTCCTCCATTTAAATAATTCTGAGTTTCTGCATACATTAATAAAACATCAGCATATCTTAGAATCGGAATGTTCAAATTACGTGCATCCGCCGCCTGTGGTGCCACACACCATCCCATTCTAAATTTACCGGACATAATACAAGAGAATGTAGTTCCTGCGTTTACCCAAGTATCTGTAGCTGCCCCAGCATTTAAGAAATAAATACTGTAAGAAGTACAAGAAACATCTCTACGTGTATCGCCTTGATTAAAAGAAAGATAATAGCTTGGAAGTATAAATTGCAGTGCTTTACGAGAACCATAAGTTCCGCCACGAGAACCTTCCATTGCATAGACTCCAAAAGCTGAATTGGTATTTGCGCCGTATTCAGCGATGTGCCAAAGCATTTCCGAATTCGTTACTGCAAATTTTCTTTGATCAAAATTGAACCATAAAGCTTCGAAACCACTTTTACCACCCTGAGCCTGTACTAAACTAGCAGTTCCTCCATTAACCACAGCTGCAGCCGCGTTATCTGCAATTTGATATAATTGTTGAACTCTTGAATTATCACTTCTACGAGACATTGTACCAGGAGCTGGGCTATTAAGGTCCCATCTTAGAGAATACCCTGCAGCATATAAAGCGATTCTTGCTAACAAACCATTACCTGCTGCTTTTGTTAAACGCTCAGTTGTTCCGGTAGTAGGTAAATCATTTACCGATTCCTGCATATCTGCGATAACACGATCGTAAATTATATCTCGGGAAGTACGTTTTGGATATAAAGTATTAGGATCGTTAGGATCTGCATCTTCCAAAGGAATCCAAACGGCGGGAACATCTCCATATACTCTGATCAAATTGTGATAACAAAATGCACGAATCGCTTTTACTTCTGCTATCAGAGCATTACGTTTCACGCTGGGCTCCATCAAAGCTAATCTGGTGATCGCAATATTGGTTTTCTCTATACTTGAATACATTGCTGCATAGATTCCTGTAACTGTATTAGGCGTATAAGCATCATACTGGTAATTACAAATATTGTATTTGGAATTATTAGTGGAACCATCTTCAGAAGAGTGAGTTACTGTATCTCCTGCTCCAAGCTGATAATACATTTCTGTAGGAACCAGACCTCTGTAACATCCCTGAACAAACAAATCTGCAGTATCTAAACTTTGAAATACCGTATTGGTATCAGTTATATTATAAGCTGGCTGATCCAAAAAGTCTGCACTACACGAATTGATGAATATTCCGGCAATTATAAAAGATGGAAGTATGAGTATTTTTTTTATTGATCTATATGTTTTAGATATATTTTTCATGATCTAAATATTTAAATATTAAAAAGTTAAATTGATCCCAAGAACATAGCTTCTTGAACGTGGATAAGATGAAGTATCATACCCCGGTGTTATTGCAACTCCGGATGCTGCCGCAACTTCAGGATCATAACCAGAGTAACCGGTAATTGTTGCTAAATTGTTTACTGTAACATAAATACGTGCATTAGTTACTGCGATACGTTGTAAAAATTCTTTATTTAAGCTATAACCAACCGTTAACTGAGCAATTCGCAGATACGATCCGTCTTCCACATAATATGATGACGGATAAGCAATATTAGCTGTATTTGTATTGCTTAAACTCCAAGTCCTTGAGTTTTCATCAGGGTTAAGTTCTTTTAATCGTACTAAATTTGTCGTTGCCTGCCCTGTATTAGGATCAATCAAATGATAATAATTGTTTCCGAATTCTGTAGGAACATTTTGGTATAAAGCATACGGGCTCAAACTTTGTTTAGTGGCATTATAAATATCACCGCCTACGCTGAATTTCATGAATATAGCAAGATCGAATCCTTTATAAGAAAAATTATTGCTGATACCTCCAATAAAATCAGGAGTACCATTTCCGATTTTCACTAATTTTCTTGTGAACTGATCTCCAGCCTCATTATCTGCTGCAAATTTCATATCTCCCGGTTTAGGAGTTCCGGTAGCAGGTTTTACAACACCTGGTTTTAAAGTAAGTGTTCCGTTTGCAGCCTGTGTAAAATCATCAGTTGTGTAAACCCCTTGATAAACATATCCGTACATATCTCCCAACTGTTCACCTACTTTAGCATAATAAGTTACCATTCCTGATCTGCTTCCACCTGCGTTAAATGGCCTGTTGTCTCTTCCATCCAAAGCAAGAACTTTGGACTTGTTGAAACCGATATTCGCATCTGTTGACCATCTGAAGGCTCCTGTTTTTACGTTAATAGAATTAAGCGTAAATTCCATACCGCGGTTTCTCATTACTGCAATATTTTCATATTTTGTTGTATAACCTGTAGACACTGGCAACCCAACAGGCAGCAACATTTTATTTATATCATTATTGTAAAATTCTGAAGTTAGTTTTATCCTATTATTGAAGAAGGCTAAATCTACCCCAATATTCGTTGCTTTCATCTCTTCCCACTGCAAATTTTTATTACCCACGGTAGAACTTGTTGTAAATGCTGGATTAGTAGCATTATTATCAGAAGGATAAGTTGTAAGAACTAAGTTTGTTGTGTATAAACTATTCCCAATATCATTGTTACCTGTGATACCATATTCAAATCTTAATTTAAAATCATTGACAATTTTATTAATCTTGCTGTCTTGCCAGAAATTTTCCTGAGAAATACGCCAAGCAGCAGCTACTGACGGGAAATTACCCCACTTTTTATCTGAACCGAATTTCGAAGATCCGTCTCTACGAAAGGTAGCAGTTAATAAATAACGATCATCATAACTGTAATTTACACGTCCAAAAAAAGAACTTATTGCATATCTTGAATTATCTACATTTTTATTGGACACTGTTGCATTGTCAATATCATATAATCCATAATTAAAAAACGGAAATTTGATTAATGTCATGCTATTACTTTCAGCTTCCTGATAAACAGCTTCCTGCCCTGCTAAAACACTAACTCTATGTTTCTCTGCAAATGTTTTATTAAACGTTAAAGTATTGGTAATCTGATAACGGAATGATTCTGCATTTCCAATACTTCCGTTAATTCCTGTATTTACAGGATCTGTTAAAAATGAACGTGAGTTCTCATCTGAAAATGTTGTAGATTTACTGTTATTCCAGTTATAAGAACCTGCTGTTCTGAATGTGAAATTTTTCAAAAAATCAAATTCAACACCTGCATTAGCCACAAATGATCTGAAACGTCTATTGGATTGAGATGCCTGGGTTTCTATATATGGATTTTCTGTATCAAAACTTGAATCTAATCCCGAATAATCACCATATGTTTGGGTATTAAATAACTGATCCTGTGTAAATTTAGTTCCTCCAGTGATTGGCTGAAGAAGGATTTTTTTCATTCCCGAATATGCTCCACCTCCGTTGGTAGAATTGGAATTAAACATAGAGCTGAAGTCTACTCTGATTCCTTTATATAATTCTGAATTGATGTTGGCACGCAATGAATTTCTGGTTTCACTATAATTTTGTAATAAACCCTCTTGTTTATTGTAATTATAACTGATATATGCCTGCGTTTTCTCATTCCCTACAGAGACGTTGACATTCTGGTTTTGGGTTGTCCCCGTTCCACCAAGCATTCTTTCCTGCCAATCTAATGCAGGAGCCGATGCATATCTATTATTGATTCTACCATAAACTCCGGTATAAAATCCAGGAGTATCAGTTCCTAAACTGTTATCGAAAACATTACTCCATTGAGTTGCTTTTCCTGAAAGTTGTGCCAGTTCATATTGATATTTTACATAATCTTCCGAATTTGAGACCATATCCAGCTTCTTCGAAAGCATGTCAAATGACATAAAAGAGTTATAATTAATAGTTGTTCTACCCTTTTTCCCGGTTTTTGTTTTAATAACAATAATACCATTGGAACCACGTGCCCCGTAAATCGCAATTGCAGAAGCTCCTTTTAGTACGTCAATACTTTCTATATCATTTGGATTAATAACATTCAATGCATTATCCAATTGGAAACCGTCCACAATGTAAAGTGGCTCTGTACCTTGGGTGATCGATGCACCACCACGAAGGGTAACGTTTGCACCTGCTCCAGGAGCACCACCTGCTGTAACGATATTCAGACCTGCAGCTCTTCCCTGTAATGCCTGTAAAGCATTCATTGCTGGTGTGGCAGCCAAATCTTTTGCAGAAACTGAAGCTACAGCTCCCGTTAAGTCAGATTTTTTCACTTTTCCGTAGCCTATAACCACAACCTCTTCGATCTCTTTCGTTCCTACTTTTGCAGTATCCTTAATTGTTGTTTGCCCAAAGACAAAACCAGACGCAAGCAGAAATAAAGGTGCAATTAATGGCTTTAAATTCTTGTTTGTAATTTTTAAAGACATATATTAAGTTTTAGTAACATTAAATTATTATTTAGCCAATGTACATTGTTACAAAAATTTCGGCATCCTGCCATATCCTGCATCTTAAAATTCATAATTTATCTTAATTAGGTATAAATATTTAATGTAAAAATTAAAAATAATAACAATTTGGCGAAATAACTTTAAATAAATTTTTAAATCTGCAACTAGCTTTAAAACAACAACATAATTATTTAATAATCAATTCTGTTTCAAAAAAAATTACAGTAATCTATTAGCATAAAAAAAAGGCAACTGAAAAATATCAGTGCCTTATAAAAAACTAAACTATATATTACCTGTATGATGATAATTTAAAAGGATTGTAAAGGTTACCGAAAAATGATTCTAACGTAAGGAATTTCCATATCCTACGATCAAAATAGAAATAAACATTACCGTCATTCCTACAGCTATAGTAGAAGTTGTTTTTTTAGAAACTCCTTTCCATTCTTTAATGATAACACCCCATAAATTGGCGATTAAAATGATAAATGCCATGTGTAAAATCCACGAACTGGCACCATTTCCCATCTTGCTTTCTCCCATTCCATAGAAGAAAAACTGTAAAAACCACATTGTTCCGGCAAGTGCGCAAAAAATTAAGTTTCGTAAAACCGGTACATCTTTTTTCACGTAATCTGTATAAGATTTATTTTTAATAGCTAAATATAAACAGCCTATCAGATTGACCGCCATTCCGCCCCAAAGGACAACGACATACGTTACATTGTTTTGAAAAAGGAATTCTCCCTGTCCCGGATTTGCATTTTTCCACAATTCATTGGCTACGTCTGCCATTGGTTTTCCTGCTTCCAGACCAAAATTAAAACAAGCACTTAAAACTCCTGATATGATGGAAACTATTAATCCTAAACCGAATTTATATTCCGTTTTTACTTGAGTACCATGAGGATCTAATGAATCTGTTTTCAATTCTTTTTCTTTCATCATCCCAGCTTTTCCGCTGATGACGATTCCGATGACACAGACAAAAAGACCTAACAAAACCATCTGTCCCCATTTATTGGAAATCAGCAAACCGATGCTGTCTTTTCCTGTTTGCGGAGAAAATTCATAATATATTGATGGAACTAACGAACCAAATACCATGCAAAGCCCCAAAATAATGCTGCTTCCAAGTGCAACTCCTAAATATCGAACGCCTAGACCATAAGTAAAACCACCAATTCCCCACAAGGCACCGAACAAAAACGTCAGTCCCAAGATTGAAGAGCTCTCATTCTGTATAATTTCCCAAAAATTAGGAATGGTAAGAAATGCTGCTAAAGGCGGAACAATGATCCACGAAACGACCCCTCCTATCAACCAATATGTTTCCCAGTTCCATCCTTTTACTTTTTTGTACGGTAAATAAAAACTTCCCGAAGAAAAGCCTCCTAAGAAATGGAAAAAAATCCCTAATAATGCATTCATAATTTATCTTATGGTTAGAATTTGAAAATTAAATATATGAAATCGATTGCGCATCTTGTAGTGTCATGCAATTCATAGTATATTCTCTTTTCGATAATAAAATTAAGGTTTTTTCTTAATTCTATTAATATTAATTAAATATTGAAGCTTTAAGGTTGTATATAATTTTTTAAGTTTTTGGCTAATTAGTCGAGCTAAAGCCCGACCATATGGATATTTAAAGTAATTTTTCTCCCACAGATTTGCACAGATGTTTACGTTATACCTTATTTAAATTGTCAAATTATGCGCATTCATCTGTGCAAATCTGTGAAATCTGTGGGAAATAAAAAGTTATTTCAATTTATAAACTTCACTGGCTGCAAGCAATAAACAGCCCAATCCATAATCTTCAAAATCAGGTTCTTTGCTTACAGAAAGTGGCTGACCATCTTTTGGTTCCTTTCCTGTTCCCTGCACCCAACCTAAAAATCCATTAGGCTGAACAGAATCTTTTGCAATCGCATTCCAAGCTTTGATAGCAACAGGCAAATACGTTTTTTTATCAATCAAACCGTTGTTGATTCCATATGCCATTCCATATACGAAAAGAGCGGTTCCTGTCATTTCTTTTCCTCCGAAATTGGTGGGATCATGCAAACTCGCGTTCCAAAATCCATCTTCTCTCTGAATTGGAAGCAATGCTGATAACAAATCTTTGTAATCCTGCAAATATTCCTGATAATGAGGATCAGATTTTGGAGTATCTTCCAATGTACGAGCCAAAGCAGCAACTACCCAACCATTTCCACGGCTCCAATAGCAGTCCTCCCCGTTTGGTTCTTTATAAGGCGGTACAAAGCTTTTATCTCTCCACCAAAGTTTGTCTTTTGGATTGTACAGACCATTTCCTCCGTGCTTGTATTTTGTGAAGGCATACATTTCGTAATTTTTATCGAAATACTTTTTCTCACCTGTCATTCTACCTAGTTTTGTGAAAATAGGCATTCCCATTTGAAGCGCATCAATCCACCACCAGTCGTCTACTTTATTAGTAGCCATCATACTGTCTATGGAAGCTTTTACCAATTTAATTCTCTCCAGATTTTTCTTACCATCGATTTCATAAAGATCCAAATACGTTTGTCCACAAGCTTGATTATCAGCGTTACGCGTATAAGTGTCGCGCATCATGTCCCAATTATGCTTTTCAGACCATGACATTGCGTAGTCGTAATATTCTTTTTTAGGATCTACTTTATATAATGCAATTAATCCTTCATAATAAACTGCACGCGTCCACAGATTGCTTGGCCAAACTTTTTTTCCTACAATTTCTTTTCCGGTATCTGGCCATTTGTCCATGAAATATTGGTTGGCTCTTTCTGCAGTTTCCAGAACTTCTTTTTTATTGGGAAGATCAATATTATTTGTTGCTGATTTTTGAACTGAACATGAGGATAAAGCTCCAAAAATTACTGCAAAAACAGCAGTTCTCATGAGTATCTTTTTCATAATTATTATCTTTTTATTTAGTTTAATTTAAATCTTATTTTAGACTTTGGCTAAAGCCAAATGGTTATTTTAAATTTTAAAAACGGGCTAAAGCCCATTCCTATTGATAATTTAATGCTTTACAGTAATTATATTTGGTTTCGGAATTTCTTTAACAGATTCATCCAAATAATAATCCGTGTGCGGGGGCTGATTGTAGCCTACATTTTGCCAAACGATACTCAAACGATATTGCGGATTGTGCATCAAAGTGTACAAACGGTGCTTCGTAGGAATTGTCGAACTGAAAATTCGAAGTTCCTGATTATCTGAGGTTCTGTAAATTACTTCTTCCCTCCAGTCTCCAAATAAATCTGCAACTAAAGAAGGATTTTTCTTAGTTCCGTTGTTTGATTCACACTGAAAATCTTTAGCATCAAATATCAAGTTTGATTTCTCATTTTTCCAGTCCCATTTTGACACGGAAGTTCCGTCTAAAATTTCACTTAAAAAATCTCCATCCCAGTAAATTCCCATATTAACTGACGGATTTTTTTCACTGATTTTATTTCCTTTGGCATCGTAAAGACCTTTAACTCCCGCTCCGGCAGCCCAACATTCAGAACCTTGGTAACGAGGATCTATATTTAATGAAAGACCTCTTCCCGGACCTTGGAATTTGCCTTGCTTACTGTAAATTAAAGAAGGTAATTTCCATAAAACCTTTCCCGTTTTTCCATCTCTGAAATGTGAGCCTGCATTGTCGAATCTTTCCTGAATATCAAAAATTTCCAATCCCGGATTTGAAGGATCTAAGTCACCAACGTGCAAAGCATCGCCGTGACCATAGCCTGTGCTGTTTAAGACTTTTCCATTGTCATCGACGGTCATTGCGCCATAGACAATCTCATCTTTTCCGTCGTTATCAACATCAGCAATGCTTAGGTTGTGGTTTCCCTGTCCACGAAATTTTTTATTTTCTTCTGAACTTTCGGTATCAAATAACCATCTCAGACTGAGTTTTTTATCTTTATAATCCCAAACTGCAATCGCAGTTCTTGTGTAATACCCTCTCGACATTACAACACTCGGATGTTTACCGTCTAAATAAGCTACTGCTCCCAAAAATCGGTCTATACGATTTCCTTTTGCATCGCCCCAGGTTTCGGTCATTTGTTCATCAGTTGGATTCAAACTCCCTGCAAATCTTGGAACCTGATAATTGACGGTATTAATTTCTTCTCCTGTTTCGCCATTAAAAACTGTCAGATATTCAGGACCTGAAAGGATAAATCCGTTTTCATTGACGTAATTTTTTGTGGCATCTCCAATAACTTTTCCTTTACTGTCCTTTGATCCATCTGCGGTTTTCATTACGATTTCCGCTTTACCATCCTGATCTAGATCGTACACCAGAAATTGTGTATAATGAGCGCCTTCTCGTATGTTTTTCCCTAAATTGATTTCCCATAAGAACGTTCCATTCATTTTGTAAGCCTGAATAATAGGTTCATCCGTAATCCCTTTCTGGCTGTTATCACGGGATTGTCCGGTTTGATGAAGGATGATTTCATATTCCCCATCACCGTCAAGATCTGCAACAGAAATATCATTTGGGGTATATCCGGCCGGAGTTTTTAAAGGGATAGAAAAATACGGTTTTTGAGAAGCTACATACTTCGCAGAATCATCATCTACCGTTTTATCCTCAGTGTTGGATTTCACGAAATAAGTATAATTCTTTGCTTTGTCTGCTGTTTTGTCTAAAAAATTAGTCTCATTGAGCAGCGGCTTTTCATTCAATTTTTTGGTTGAATTATTTTCAGTTCGATAGAGATCAAACTGAGTATTTTGGGCTTCTGTTCCCAACAAACGCCAGCTTACAAAAACACCTGATTCTGCAGGTATGGCTACGATTCCTCTTTTCAGGTATTCCATTTGTCTTTGTGCAAAAATTGCTTGCGAAAGAAAAATAGCGGATGTAATAAAGATATACTTGATTTTCATAATTCTACATTATTTTTAGTAAAATTTTTATGTTTTGGCTTCCTTCGACAAACTCAGGATAAAAAAGCCATTTATGTTGATTTATCCTTGTCAAGGTTTTGAACCTTGACAAGGATTTTCCCGTTGAATCTCTCGCAGCCCGACTTGAACGGAAATCCTTTTTGTGAAACGCAGTGTAACAAAAAGATTGGGAGTGGAAGGCGGATTAAGCTGCCCAAATATTCATCAGACAAATTCAATCGATTGCACAGATTTGATTATTTTTTGGAAACTTGTTCCAATAACCATTTTACCCATTCTTCTGTTCCTTGATAATTGGTAAAATCTGTCGGTAATTTTTTGCCGTCGATGTACTCATTATAACACCAAGGATCACCCAATGCGAAAACCGTCCCTTTTCCAAATTTAGCGACAGCTCCAATGTTTTTATTTTCTGCCGTCAAAATAGCTTTTGCAGGCGATTTTACATCGATCGAACTCACTTCTTTCATATATAGTTTCTGCTGAGAGAACACTTCATTTCCTGACGGAACGTTTACTGCACCTTGCTCAAATTCTCTTTTTTGAACGCGGTTATAGCTGTCATCATTGAAATGAATTCCGAATTCTCCGGCCAGTTTGTTAAAATGTTCAAATTCAGAATTGCCGTGATCATTGCTTAGCAAAACTAAAATGCCACCATCTTTAACCCATTTTACCAGATTTTTGATACTTGCCGGATCAATTAAATTTGCCTTTCCTCCATAAGCTTCTTTGTCAATATCCGCATCTACAATGATGTAGACATTGGCCGTTTTCAAATCTTTTTTTGAGGGAGCCGTTTTCAGAGTGCTGATTTCCGCACCTTGCTTTGTGAAGATTTCGCCTAACAAAGAAAATCCACCGTTTGTTTTATCTTCCCATGTATAATGCACGGATTTTAATTCTCCGGTTTCCTTGTCTTGCTGTTTTTCGTTATTGAAAAAATTATCCAACACGACTTTTGGTTTGTTTTGAGAATAGTAAAAACCAGCCAGCAAAAAACAGGTTCCTAATGCAATTTTTTTTAAAATAGTCTGCTTCATTATGTTTAAAATTTATTTCGAGTAAGTTAGTGGAATTATTTGAATTTTACCATCCAAACCAGAAGGCTGAACTTTCCAGTTGGATGCATCAAACGGTTTATAATTAATGTTTACAAAATTAATCTCATTATAATTTCGCCACGTAATTTTATTCTGATCCATATATCGAATTCTATTCGTCATTAAATTACAAACTTCTATTTGAATGGTATTTTTACCTTTTTTCAGGTATTTTCCAATGTTAATTTCAAAAGGAATACTCCAGACAATTCCCGCATCCTGACCGTTGACAATCACTTTTGCACTTTCGTACAATTTATCAAATTTTAAAAGATAATCGTCTGCATTTTTTTTCTTTACATTTAAAGTCGTGGTGTAAATTCCTGTTCCTGAAAAACTTTGCGTTGCAGGATCGTCAGAAAAATTCGTCCAAGGTTCCAGTTTTTTTAAATTTCTTGATTTTGGAAGTTCGGGACCGCCTTCTTTGAAACTCAATTGCCAAGTCTGATCTAAAATTATCGGAGCGTCTGTCTTCTCTGCATATTTCCATTTTGAGATGGATGAATCAACAGTTTCAGAATTTTTCAGAATTAAAGATTCTCCGGATTTCAACTGAATTCGAACAGAATTATTTTGCATTTCGGCAACTCCAAAATCTCCGTTTTCAGGATTCATTATCGTCGTTTGCTTTCCTGTATAATTAATAGGAACAAATTGATTGATTTGCTTTGAAGTATGATTGACAATGTAATAATATTTTCCGCCGTCAAACTGTCTTCTCACAAATTTCAATCCCGTGTCCGTTAATTTTTCTCTTTGAATTTTCAAATATTCTAATCCTTTTTCAACATCTGAACTTAAAACAATTTTACCTTTTCCAAAGCTTGCAATTTTTATATTTCCACCTTGATTTTGAAACGGAATTTGATTCCATAAAGATTTTAATTGATTTCTTCTTTTCTCCACTTCAAAGTTTCCGGGAATATCTTTTGGTTCGTTTTGAAAAATAATTGAAGCGCCATTTTGGGCTAATTTCAAAATATCATTTAACGTAGTTTCCGGTAAATATGTCAATTCCGGAATGATTAAAACCTGATAAGAAGATCCTTCTTTTGCAGTCTGAATTTTCTGATTTTCCGATTTTGATTCGTTAATCATTTTGTCTGAAATCATATCAAGTGAATAACCCATTTTGTTTAGTTTATTCAAATTCTCATACATCGGAGTTGGCTGCAACCACTTTTCAACGTTATGAACTTTAAAAGCAATATCTTTTCCTTTTGAACTTGCCCATTGGTCATAAATAGGCCAGTACATCAGCAATTCGTTATCAGATTTTCCACTTTGCAAAACACTTTGAGTACGTTCAACATAAGAATTCAATCCACTTAAATGTGGCCATAAACTATTTTCGGGAACAAAATTCGTCGAAGCATAAAATAACCACCCCGGAAAAGAAACATCAGCCGGCGTGTAAGTTGTCCCATGATAAAAAACATGATTGATTCCCGATAAGAAAACCTGCTCAACTTCTGGTTTTGCCTGTGACCAAGAGGTTTTGAAATGCTCCGTAAGCCACGTAAAAGTCTCGTTTGAAGTTAATTTTTTGCCTGTAACATTGGCTGCAGAAGAAGCAAATTTCAACATATTAAAATCAGGCATATCTGATTTTTGAATATCTGCGCTGTCTCTTCTCAAGCCAGGAATTTCAAAAATAGAACTTCCAAAAGTTTCAGATTCAGGAATATCGACTGCGGCGTATAAATCCAGCAAATTTCCGGGTGAGCCGTGCGCCTGATTGGTATTTTTTGAGTTTTTGGAATGCGCCCAGTTGGTGAAATTATCTGCAAAATTGTGTAAAATCAATTCGCTCAACGTTTGTCTGTAATCAGATTTAATTCTTGTCGTTACCTCGTTTTCATCATTATTAATCAAATATTTGATGTACGGACTTAGATCATATCCTCTCCTTTTTTTAAATTCATTTTTAAAATCAGGCGTCCAATCGGCATTATAAACTTCGTAACTGTCATTAAAAAAAGAACGCACGCCGTAATTGGAGTTTCCAAAAGCTTTATCGAAAGTTTTAAGATAATTTACCGTTGAAACAGGCGAAAAATGATCTAATGTATATCCTTCACCACCCGGAGCTGCTCGTTTTACTTTTTGTAAAGTTTTACCTGTAAAAACCGCATAGATCGTCCATTTTCCGGAATCGGGTTTCCAATTGAGAGAGCCGTCATTTGTGATTTTATCGTTTAAGACAACCGCTTCATTTTTTTCATTGTAAGCGGTTACAATATCGAGTTTTATTGTTTTTAAATTTTTAAGCTTTTCATCATTTAAAACAATTTTTTCTGAAAATTTTTCGCCTGATGAAATTGTATAAGTCTGAACAATCATTTTTGTGGCAGCATCCTCTTCACTTACCTGCGGCCCTCCGATTGGCCAGCCCGTTCCGACCGCCATATCAACGCCCATATTCAGACTTTTTGCTTTGTTTGTGGTGAACTGAAGCATTTTCATCCATTCAGGAGAGAGATAATTAATATATTGATTTTCAAATCCTTTCGCTCCGTAAATAGGAACGATTTCAACTCCTCCAAAACCTGCTTTATTAAGTGTTGTCAGTTGTTTATCCAATCCTTTTTCATCCACAGCATTTCCCATCCACCACCAACGCGTCCATGGTTTTGCGGTTTCGGTAGTTTTGGGCCACGGATTTTGTGCGGAAAGATTTCCGAAGGCAAAACAGATGACACTGAGTTTTATGATATTTTTAATATTCATTTTTGATTCCTATTTTTCAAATCGGGTTTTACCAGATGATGTTCATATTTTAACCGGTTGTGGATGGTATTATTGGTATTATCCCGATTTTTTTCATGATGTTATTCACATTTTACACCGGGTTTCACCCGGAGCTATTCATATTGAACCACTTCGTGGTTCGCCTGTTTAACCATTTATTTTTCAATTTCCATCAGGTTTTAAAGATTCCATAAAGATACTTTCAGGCCAATGAAATTTTTCGGCTGCATCAGGTTTATTTGGATCAAAACCTTTGTAATTTTTGGAAACAAATTTACTCAAAGGCAATTTTTGGTCTACAATACTTTTTACCACACATTCTGCCAATTCATAAGCTCCATATGTATTAAAATGAGTGTCATCTGCCAAAGCATTCGGTTGATTCGGATAAGAATTTGCGGGATAATAGACAAATGCTTTTTTAGAATTTTCAGGTCCCATCGCTTCGAATAGCGTTTTGCTCATGGCATTTAAATCGATTAAAAATACATTTTCTTCTTTTGCAATTTCACGCATCGCGGAAGGAAAATCATCCAAAGTATTGACAATTTTATTGTTTTCATCAAAAACATGACGATTCATTGAAGTCACCAAAACCGGAATCGCTCCCAGTTGTTTCGCTTTATTAATCCATTCTTTTAACCTTTTTCTGTAGCCGGATTTCGTGCTGTTCCCATACTTTTGGTCATTATGTCCAAACTGGATGAACAGATAATCTCCGGGTTTTATCTTATTCCAAATTTTATCAATTCGGTGGCGGTCTTCAAAGGCTTTCAACGTTTCCCCGCTTTCGGCATAATTGGCAATCACGACTTCTTTCGGAACAAAAAAATACGGCAACATCTGTCCCCAAGAAGCCCAAGGCTCGTACTGCGCATCCACAACCGTCGAGTCTCCTGTAATATAAATCGTTTTTGCTGTTTTGTTGGGTTGAATGATTAATGCACAAACTTTTGGAGCTTTATTATTAAATTCAATGGTCAACAAATTATCCCAATGCAGATATTTTGTTTCTCTCGGTTTTAATTTTACGATCCCGATCTGAGTTCCGTTTTGATTACGAATGATGCTGTCTTTAACATGAACGGTAATTGATTTTTCAATGATTTCCTTTTCTTTTGTTTTCACATCATCCAGCATCAGACGGCGATTTTCTACACGAACCGTCGTTTCAGAATTGCCTTTGCTGTCGCCTAACGCTAATTTTATATCATAATTTCCTTCAGGAATTACCACCGAAAAATAGAAAGGTTTGTCGCTGGTGATATAGTCTCCCGTCAATGCATTTCCTCCATTGTCAACGGATTTTAAATTGGAGATATCCATAAATCCATAGCCAATTTTCTTGTCAAATTTTGAGGTTGAAGTGATTGGAATAAATCCGTTTTCCGTTCTGTTTCCGCCAAAATCAAACTTGAAAGTTGTCTGTTGCGCGAACAAAAACGAGCTTAAAAAAACCATTAAAAATCCTATCTTTTTCATAATTTAATCCGTTAAAATGTTTTCTTTCGGCATTGTAAACTGTTTATTTTCATCACCTAAATCCGGCAAACCGAAATAAAAATAAAGCGTTCTTTTAAAAGTTCCGTTGAGATGATTCTGTTCGCTTTCCTTTCCTAAAGATTCAGTTTTATCGTTAATGTTAAATGCCAAAACAGTTCCCAAAGGCGGAATTGCATCTAAAAATGAAATATTTCCGCTTGGTAATTTCGGATAACCTTCGGCACCGTAAATTCCATAAAAATCAAAGAGTCTTACAAACATCTTTTCTTCTTTTGTTCCGATCGTAATTTTCCCTTCTGCAGTATCAAGCTGCAACCAGGAAATATCGTCATAATATCCTTTAAATTCAGGATAAATCCAAGGTGAAGAACCTGTTCTTGTTGAATTTTTCAAATTTTGCCAAACATTAAACGTCTGTCCCTGAGTACGGTTTTTCCAGACGTGATAAGGACCTTTTCCCAGCCATTTTGCATTGATGACATAATTTTCGGGATAATCAAAACTTACGCCTACAAACGGATAATCGCCTGAAAGTGCATATCCGTAATTTAACTCTAAAATTCCGTTAGGATTCAGCTTCCAAATTATTTTATTTCCGTTTTTATAGGATACTTCAATGATTTGATTTTTCCCTTCCGCAAAAGATTTTATGGATAATAATTCTGTTTTTCCATTCACGAAAACCGGTCCGTTTCGGAAGGTCATTTTCTTGCCTTTTTTATCTAAAATAACTGATTTTAATAATCCGTCTTTTTTACCGATTGAAAATTCTTTTTCTTCTGATTTTAAAATAAATAATGAATCATTTTCCACAACAGAAACAGGAAATTCTTTCGTTAAAGTTTTCTGAAACTGTTTTGAAATTTCATCATTAGACGAAATTTTCCAAGTCCATGTGTAAATCTCTTTTCCGAAAGGGTCGGTCGCTGTTAATGATAAAGCTTCACTTTCTTTCCAGTTTTGAGGAAGATTTAAATTGATATTTCCTTTTTCTGTCGGTTTAATATTCGGAGATTCTGCTTTTCCTTTTTGCAGAACATCAAATCCTGATTCTGAGGAATATGGTGTTTTAAATTTGATCAATTTCCATTCAAACTGACATTCATTTAAATTCGTGAAATGATATCGATTTTCCACAGGAATATTTCCGTTAAAATCGTTTGAAATCGTTTTAATATCAATTTTTACCGGACTGTAAATTTCGCGGATCGCATAAAAACTTCCTTCTTTTTCACGATGCGGACCCACAACTCCATCCGGAGCATTGATCGCATTTACATCAATCTGATTATTGAAATCGGTTCTCACCAAGCCCTCATCTGCAAACGCCCAAATAAAACCTCCGGCGCCTTTTTTTGAGTTCCAGTGAAGTTCCCAATAATCGGCTAAAGAAGTTCCGCCGCCGCCATCATCCTGCGCGTGCAAAAATTCGGTCGGCATATAAATATTTTCTCCTTCGAGGATTTTTTGTGTGCTGTAATAATCTTCGTAATGATTACAATCAATCCCGTTGAAAGCATTTCCCGGCTTGTGATGCGCGTGAATGACGGGGCGATTTGACACATCATATTTTGCAAATTCTGTATCCAAATCAAAATTATGTCCGCCTTCGTTTCCGTTGCTCCAAAAAATGATCGAGGGATGATTGGCATCTCTCGTAACCATTTCTTTCACGAGTTTTTTCCCAACTTCTGTGCTGTATTTTTTTTGCCAACCCGCCAATTCATCCAAAACATACAATCCTAACGAATCGCAAATTTTTAAAAATGATTTATTGGGCGGATAATGCGAACAGCGAACGGCATTCATATTCATTTCTTTGATGAGCTGAACGTCCATTAAATCGATGTTTTTGCTGACTGCTCGACCCGTTTCCGGCCACCAAACGTGACGGTTAATGCCTTTCATTTTAATCTTGGTTCCGTTGATGTAAATTCCGTCACCTTTTCGGATTTCAATGGTTCGGAAACCAAATTTTTCTTCGGTTTCGTAGATGTTTTTTTTATTTTTATTTAAAGTGAATTTTGCTTTGTATACATTCGGAGTTTCTGCCGTCCAAAGTTTGGGATTTTTAAAGGAAAACTGGATTTGTTTTAAAGTATCTCCTTTTTCAATTTTAATTTGAGATTCTCCAATCAAAAT
Organism: Chryseobacterium sp. GW823-FHT05E08; assembly: GCF_058795655.1. NCBI lineage: Bacteria > Pseudomonadati > Bacteroidota > Flavobacteriia > Flavobacteriales > Weeksellaceae > Chryseobacterium > Chryseobacterium sp. GW823-FHT05E08. The sequence continues at coordinate 261,815 of NZ_JBXAHY010000006.1, forward strand.
ATTTTTAGCATCAAATAATTCTACTTTTAAATTATTGACTGAATTAATTCCTTTTAAATGAATATTGGAACGAAAAGTTCCGTCTGCTTTTGCATCAATTGATGTTGAAGAAATGTTTTCTTTTGGAGTTGCCTCGAGATAAACAGGTCTGAAAATCCCTCCTAAAATCCAATAATCTGCAAGACGTTCAGCATTGTTGACAGATTTGTCAGCGGACATTTTGGAAACTTTGACTTCGAGAATATTTTCTTTTCCAAAATTTACTTTGTCTGAAACATCATATTTAAATTCATAAAAAGCGCCTTGATGAATTGCTCCGGCAAGTTTTCCATTAATTTTCACTTCGGTGTCGGTCATTGAGCCTTCAAAAACGATGTTGATGGATTTTCCTTTCCATGAATTTGGAACCAAAAACTTGTGTTTGTATAAACCTACTTCATCATTAAATTTAAAATTTTTACCGTACGTCACATAATCTCTTCCATAATTGTACGAGCCAAATCCCTGCTGTTCCCACTGAGAAGGAACCTGAATTTTATCCCAATTTCCGGATTTCCGACCTCCATTTATCCAAAAATCCCATTCTTTCGTATGCTCAGAATCTGTCCCGCTCAGGAATTGAATTTCCTTACTTTGAGCATGCAGCAATTGGAAGCACAAACATAACAGAAAGAATATTTTGGAAGAATAATTCATTATTTTTTGCCTTCGTCGGAATCGTCTTTTTTATCGTATGATTGACCTAAAGAAGCTACTTTGGTAACATTTACATTCGTTTTCTTTACATTTTCAATAGCATTTAAATTCTGTTCTTCAGGTTTTAATGCTTTGATTTTCAGATTTTCCAACGTAAAATCTTTCAACTCGTACAGGTCTGATTTTTCAATATCGAAAGCTGTTTCACAACTGATGTCTATATTTTTTAAGACAATATTATTTGCTAATCTCCTTTTCGGCGCTTCTTCTCCTTTCAAATCAAAAAACTGGCTCCAGCCTTTTACAAATAAGAAAGTTTTTACGTTTCCTTTGATATTGTCAAGCGTAATGTATTCGTAATGTTGCGGCGTGTCCGGACGCATTTTCAAATGCAGCAATCTCGAAGCATCATTCACTGTCGAATTTCTGAAAATGATATTGTAATTGTGAATCGATTCGCTTCCGCAAGTCAATGCAGAATGGCAGAATCCGAAAGTGTTGTTTTCAATGATAATGTTTCTGTTTTCACCATTATTTGGGTCTTTATCTGCTTTTGGACCTTTTCCGCCTTTCAATGCAATGGCGTCGTCGTTTACTGATAAATAACAATTTTTAACTAAGAAATTAGAACACGCATCAATATCAATTGCATCTGTACTTGGTGCTTTTACAGGCTCTTTTGGAGCTAAAATTGTTAAATTTAATAACTTTACGAATTGACTTTTATAATAATGTGTACTCCAGAAAGGTGAATTTTTTACGGTAATATCTTCAATCTGAACGTTTTTAGAATTTGAAATGTAGATGATACGAGGTCGCATTTCATCCATATTGGTGCATTTAGGATTCCATTCACGTCTTTTCCAGAATGATTTCCAGAAGCGTAAACCATTTCCGTTCAGTGTTCCTTTTCCTGAAATCGTAAAACCGTCCAATCCGTCTGCATTTATTAATGCCGGAAAATATTTTACGGTTTGTCCTTCCATTCTTGTTGTCACGACCGGAAAATCGTTGATGTCATCACTTCCTTTTAAAACTGCTCCTTTTTCTAAATGTAGATGTGTTCCTTGTTTAAAAAAAATAGAGCTTATCAAAAATGTGCCTTTTGGAACAATAATAACTCCTCCTCCATTTTTAGCTGCATTATCAATGATCGCCTGAACCTGTTTTGTCTGGAGAATGGTGCTGTCATTTTTAACTCCAAAATCTGTAAGAATATATTTTTTTCCTAACTTATTAATATCTGTCGGTTTGTTATCTCTAAACCATTGCGGAATGTCCGTTCCATCCGGAAATTTATCCTGACTCTTCACCGCTGATGAAAAGAAAAAAAGTATGAACAGAGATAATAGGAATTTTGATATATTTTGAAATTTCATAATTATTTTCAGTAAATCCTGAATTATTTTAATTAAACTAATTAACAAAAATAAAAATATACATTTTAGGAACCTACAGCATCCTGCTCTTTCATGTGGAGAAGTTTTTGGTTGTTGGTTGCTCGTTGTTGGTTATTAGTTAATCGCAAAGGCGCAAAGTTTTCATATAAATTATTCTTTTTAAGGCGCAAGAATTTTATCTGCGATAAAATTTAGTTACAAGTTATATCCATATAATTTTTCATGCCGGAGGCATCTAAGCGTACTGTTAGAAAAAAGAATAGAAAGATTTGCGCCTAGACGCTTCCAGTATGACAAACTTTGTAGAGACTTCAATGTTGAAATAAAAGACTACAACCCTAGCCCCGATTGGCGCGACATCCTTTTTGGTTGCAGCCGGAGCGAAGCGGAGGCCGTAACCAAAAAGATACAGCAGAAAGCGGGAAATTGCTCCTTAAAAAAATTAATTACAATTAAACATAGTCAAAAAAGCTTCAAATAAATAGTGTAAATTTGCCCTGAATTACCATGAAAGTTCAGTTTTTTAAGTTTTAATTATAATGAAAAAAATAAAATTTTCTTTATTTGCGATCTTGTTATCCATTGCTTCTCAGGCACAAAATTTTGACCTTATTCCATTAGGCATTTATGGCGGAGAACAGGAAGATAATTTATCGGCTTATTTGGTAGGAACGCCCAATGACAAGTCGTTTCTTTGTCTTGATGCAGGAACAGTAAATGCCGGAATTCGAAAAGCCATTGAATTGAAAAGTTTGACCGGAACATCCGAAGCTGTTTTAAAAGATCAGATTAAAGGATATTTTATTTCTCACGGTCATCTGGATCATTTATCTGGGTTAATTATCAATTCTCCGGCTGATTCTAAAAAGGATATTTATGCTATTGCTCCAGTAATTCAAATTCTTCAAAATCATTATTTTATAAATGATACGTGGATTAATTTTGCTGATCAGGGGCAAAAACCAATACTCGGAAAGTATCATTATAATGAACTGCAAGAAGGAGTGGAAATTCCAGCCTCAAATACTTCTTTTTTCCTGAAATCTTACGAACTAAGTCATGTAAATCCTTATAAAAGCAGTGCTGTTTTAGTAAGAAAAGAGGACCATTATTTGCTGTATTTTGGCGATACCGGCGCTGACAGAGTTGAGAAATCTGATAAATTGAATACTATTTGGAACGACATCGCTCCATTGATAAAAAAAAGACAATTAAACACGATACTAATTGAAGTTTCTTTTCCAAACAGTCAGTCTGAAAAGTCGCTTTTTGGACATTTAACGCCTAAATTATTGTTAGAAGAATTAAGAAAATTGAAAGAAAAAATCGGACAAAAAAATCTTGAAAACCTTAATATCGTAGTCACTCACAGAAAACCAACAGGTAATAATCCGGAGATTATAAAAGAGGAATTATTGAAAAATAATCCGTTGAAAGTCAATTATATTTTCCTTGAACAGGGCAAAAAAATTAGTTTACCTTAGACTATATAAGCTTTAGAAAGATCAAAAAGAAGGATTGCCAACATGGTAATCCTTTTTTGATTTCAGAAGTATAGTTTTAATATTTTCAATTTAATACTCAAAAACATCCATTAAATAGTAAAAATCCTCCATTTTTCGCGAACTCCCATGAACGCATCTTTGCAACAGACAAAAATTGATACAAATAAAAAACCATAAAATTTAAACAAAATGTCTGTTTCAGATTTATTCAAACCACTTACTTTGCTGCATGGTCCGGCAATGAGAAACCGTTTTATGTTGGCACCATTAACCAGCCAGCAAAGTGATTTTGACGGTACAGCATCTCAATATGATCAATCATGGATTGAACAGCTTTCGCAAAGTTGTTATGGACTGATCCAAACCAGTGCCGCTACTGTGGAAGCAGGAGGTATTGCATTTGAACGTCAGTTAGGCATTCACAGCGATGCCCATTTGCCGGGTCTGGCTCAAATGGCCACAGCAATTCATGAAGGAGGCGGATTGTCTGCTGTTCAGCTACACCATGCCGGACACCGAGCCAAACCATTATTAGGAGGAATACCCTCTCCTGCTTCGAGCAAAACGTTGCCCAATATTAAAGCCATCACAACTGAAGAAGTAGATCGAATTCGTGACAGCTTCATCGCCGCGGCAAAAAGAGCGCAATTAGCAGGATTTGATGGAGTTTCAGTTCATGGTGCTTTTGGGTGGATTCTTTCGGAATTTATGTCTCCGGATTTGAATGACCGTAAGGATAAGTACGGTGGTAGCTTAGAAAATCGGGCACGTTTCACGATTGAGGTTATAGAAGGAATTCGTAAAGCATGCGGTTCTGATTTTCAGATAGGTTGGCGACTGTCGATTGAACGTTACGGATTACGTTTGGAAGAGTTACGTGAAATTACTGCCGATATTTTTGATCGTGAACTCATTGACTATTTGGATCTGGCTCTTTGGGATTCGGCTCAGGTTGTTCGGGAAGGAAAGTTTCAAGGAAAAACTATGCTCAGCGTTTTTACCGAACTTCCTCGTAAAGGTGTGCGCTTGGGGACTGCCGGTAAAATTATGAGTGCACAGCGTGCGGGAGAGCTTTTGGATGAAGGCTGTGATTTTGTTTTAATTGCACGGGCAGGTATTCTTCAGCGTGACTTTCCTCTTCAGGTAAAGGCAAACCCGATGTATGACAGTCCAGAACTTCCTGTGACGGCTGATTTTCTTCGTCAGGGAGGATTAAGCGAACGTTTTATTGATACGATGCGAGGATGGCAGACGTTTGTAAAACCGGGTTCTTTGTAGAAATTTTAAAATTAAGACTTAAAATTTAGCGAGCTTTCATGAGAAAGTTCGCTTTATTTTTGCAACATGTTGTTCAAAATTAAAATTATTGATTTATTGACCATTTTTATGATCGTAAATCTCTTTTGAATTAAAACCGCCACCCTAGCCCAGATAGAAACGGTTACCCCGCAGTAAGAGTTGGAGCGTGGGAGGGTTTGAGCGATGGAGTGTGGCAGCACGAGGAGTATGAGTGGATAGCTGGAAATAGCTCCTTAAAACAACAATTCGACAAAGTCAGAAAAGCTTTAAATAAAACAATCATTTTTAAATTTTTCTCAAAAAAATCTCCATTATAAAGTAAAAATCGTCCATTCTTTAAAAACCGTTATTCCCACATCTTTGCAGAGTAAATAAATTTTTTATAATGAAAAAAACAGCAATTATTATTCTTTCTGATCCCAAGGCTGGCTCAGAGGAATCACTTGGACGAGTATTTAACGCTTTAGCATCAGCATATGAATTTAAGCATGCGGGTGAGGATGTAAAAATCATTTTTCAGGGAGCAGGTATAAGATGGCCAGAACAACTTGAAAAACCTGAACATCCGGTGAATGGACTTTACAAGGAAGTGAAAGATTATGTACACGGTCTTTCGAAAGGTTGCGTTGCGGTGTTTGGTACTGAAATTTCCGGTTATGATTTATTGAATGATAATGAGGTTCCGGGAACTCCAGGTCTGCCAAGTTTTCTTAATCTGAGAAATGAAGGTTATGATATTTTAATTTTCTAGCCAAACTTTGAAAACTGTCCTCTGATTTCTTCGGAGGACGGTTTTTTAATTCTAAGATTATAAAAAATATTAATTAAATTGTAAGCATTATGTTATCTCAATCTGTATATACACTCGTGAACCAGCAGAATGGAAATTTAGCTTTCAAATTATTTGAGTTTGATAACAATAGTTATTTTGATCATATTCAGCGTAATAATTATTTTACGCTTATACTAATAACTTCCGGTGAAGGAACTGCTAAGGTTGATCTGTGTGATTATTCATTTAAAGAGAATACATTGTTTGCATTCTATCCTTATCAGCCATTTATGTTGTGTTCGGAAAAGCCATTGAGAGGTATTTCGATACAGTTCCACCATGATTTCTTTTGCATCTACCGTCATCATCAGGAAATTGCAGCTAACGGTATCTTATTCAACAATATCTATCAACAGCCATTTGTTTATTTGGATGAAAGCTGTAAAAGTACCATCATGAGCCTTATTCAAGGAATTGCAAATGAACTGAAAGATGAAGCTTTCAGGAAAGACGAAGTGCTTGTTTCTTACCTTAAAATTTTGCTTGTAATGGCCACGAGATTAAAATTAGACCAGCAATCTTTTCAAAAAACAGGAAATAATGATGTAAAACAACAATTTATTATCCAGAATCTTAAAAATGCGATAGAAGATAATTTCAAAATAAAACATTCGGTTAGTGACTATGCCGATATGTTGCATCAAACTCCTGCTTCACTTGCAAGAATCACAAAAAATCATTTTAATAAGACACTTTCTGACCTGATTACCGAACGAATTATTATTGAAGCAAAAAGAGAATTATACCTCACCGATAAAACGATTAAAGAAATAGCCTACGAGCTCGGATATGATGACGAATACTATTTCAGCAGGGTTTTTAAAATTAAAACAGATATATCGCCCCAAGTTTATAGAAATACTATTGGCTTCAATAGAGGTGAATCTTAATTAAAAAATAAACAATGAACAGCAACGATAAATATATGTTTGAATGCATTGAACTCGCCAAACAAGCATTAGAAAAAGGAAATCCTCCGGTCGGATCTCTACTGGTTTTTGAAGATAAAATTATAGGCAGAGGAATTGAATCCGGAAAATCAACAGGCGATATCACTCAACACGCAGAAATTTTAGCGGTTAAAGATGCATTGGAAAAAGGACATAAAGATATTTTGGATAAATCTATCATGTTCTCTACTCACGAACCCTGTATTATGTGTTCTTATCTCATCAGGCATCACGAAATTTCAAAAATTGTCTTTGGAGTTTCTGTACCTTTTGTTGGCGGGCAATCTTCAGAATTTAATATTCTTGAAACTGAAACTGTTCCGAAATGGGGAAATCCTCCCATTATTGAATCTGGTATTTTGCAGCATGAATGTGAAATGCTAAATGAAAAATTTAATGCTTATCTTTCAAATCAAAAATAATTTACGCACTAACAGTAGTACATATTGATATTTTTTCAACTTTGACAAGTAATCATAAAATATGAGGCATGAATTACATAGAACCATTAGAAATTTCATCTAAAATCATGACTTTGATTGATGAAGCCGAAGAAGAATTAATTATTGTTTCTCCTTATGTAGACATTAATGATTGGGAGAAAATGAAAAAACGTCTAAAACTGGCCGTAAATAGAAATATAAAAATTTCATTTTATTGTAGAGCTAATGCACATCAAAATCTGGAACCGTTGCGAAAAATAGGCATCGAACCAATATTAATAGAAGATCTACACGCAAAAATTTACCTGAATGAAAATATGGCCATTGTAACGTCTCAAAACATGGTGCTCTATTCAGACACTAATTCGCTAGATATAGGGCACTACACCGAAGATTATGATCAGATAAAACCACTACGAAAATTCGTCGATAGGTTGCTAAGCAGTCAAAAAATACATTTTAAATATTCCGAAAAGTTTGATAAAAGTGCTGAAGATTATACCAACAAGATAGCATTTGAGAAAAAAGATGTCGAAATTTTATTAAAAGCATTAAGAGAAAGTTTTTATCATGCTACATACACCCCAACCTTAACATATATTTTTTCTAATAACCTTTTTGATTTTTGTGATACAATCATTGGTTCAGATTACGTGATTAAACTATGGAAAAAGAAGTGAGACTATGAAGGAATTAGCAATACATTAAAAAAGATCAAAACAAGAAAGCTTAAACATAATTTTGAGACATATCTAAAACCAACTCATGGAGACTATTATTACTTCGGATTTAGACCAATTGACGAAATAAATATTGATAATCTGGTGGAAGATTATTTGGAAATTACTAAATCTATTTCAGAAACGATTTGAGAGTCAATAATTTTACTCGAAAATTAGAACACAGATTGCTAATAAGAGAATTTGATGAAAACAATTTAACATTCATTGAAAAACCAATAGTTACATTATATTTTTTTCTAATCTATTCCTTATTTTTGTAAAGAATTAAGCTATTAAATATTTCTTTAAAAAAATGAATGATAAGTTTTCTGACAGCAATCAAATTGGATTAGTTTCTACTTTTTCTGAACTTATAAATACCGATTTTCAGGGAGAAATGAATTCAATTTGCTGGAATAGAAATTTGAATGGAGATTTTAAAGAAATTGTATCTCAACTTCATTTAAAAGAGAACATTACGGAAGTTTCCATTGAGGATCTTTTATCACTACAACTTTCAGAAAATGGAAATATCGCAAGAGAAATTATTTTAAATGATTTACAATTATTAACCGATTTTGGAGCATCACCTTCTCTTAATTTACTTAAAAATTATGAACGAGATGAGGAGCTTGATTTCATTTCAACAGATGTATATTCTTTTCATGTAGATCGTTCAACTATTGGTACTAATACTTTTTTATGTACTTATCACGGTGCTGCGAGCGATATTATATCCAATAATGAGGTTGAACAAAAAATTTTGATTTCAGAAATCCGCGAAAAACTTAAAGAATTACATAATGGTTCGGAAGCAGAATTTGAAACCTTCTTAAAGGAATATTATTTTGATTTGCATTATCAACCTAAACCTAATGCAGAACCAATAAATCTGGGATTAGGACATCTCTGGAAATTAGCCGTAGATCATCCCGAACAGAAAGTTTTACCTTGTGTTCATAGGGCTCCAGTTGAGAATGATGGGGAGTATCGTCTGCTTTTGATATGTTAAAGGATTATTTATTAAACTTTTACAAATTGTAATTGAACAACTTTTTATTATTTAGCCTTCTATTTCAAAGAGTAAAAATCTTTTTTTAATAACAAAAAGCGACAACTAAATAGTGTCGCTCAGTATAAGTTATCATTTGAATGCTAATTATTTTTCAAATATATATCCGGATTTTACTGCACCCCAAACCTGTTTTCCGTCTTTATCAAATCCCTGATCCCAAGAAAGAATTTGATCAGTTGAAACGAGAACTTTTGATGTAGCATAAGTAGCACCTCGAAGTTCACTTGCACAGGTTTTTATTCCGGTCTGACCAGAAAACTTGTTTTTTTCGATTCGCTTCAAAACAACTTCGCAACCATGTTTCGGATCAAGCTCATTTTCATAAAGTTTCTCAAATGCTAAGGGATCGTTCCATTTTCCTATCCAATCTTTTTCATTTCTTAACGTATATATTTCACTTACAAATTGATTTTCATTACGTTGTGTAATTTTATAAATTCTAACCCTATAAGGCTTGTCCTGCTTATTTGTAAGTGCCTGTTCTACATATAAATAGTTACCCCTATCTTTCCAAATTGGAATCATTTTCAATGAAATATTGAAATAAGTTGAATCTACCTTAGCTTGTTTTGCAGAAGAATAAGTACCCTGCATAGTTGATACCAATTCATTAAGATAGGCACTGTTTTTATTTTTTTTGATTTGGCCACTGCACGCAAAAGTTGCAAAAACTGCAAGAAAAAAAATGTTTTTTTTCATTTAATTGAATTAAAGGTTATTAATGTTTTTATTTAAAATAGGATTTGTTAATTGTATTTGTTTACTCACCCCGATTGTTTGGAATGCAAATATAAAAAACATTTATAAAAGTCCATAAATTTAGTAGACTTTTATTTTATTAATTAAAAACTTATTGATTTTCGATACTAGTTTGGATTGAAGTTTATAAAGTAATTCACTGGTAATCCTTATTACAAAATAAGAAATACTGCAAATTTCACTTATGTTATTGTGTAGTAAATTTGTCCCAAAGACTTTTTATAAATTGATATATTTAATAAACATGAAATAAAAATCCCCTTAAATATTATATTTAAAGGGATCTTTGTATTATTGGAGTTGCAATCTATATATTCTACTTTCCGATACAAAACTTAGAAAAAATATTCCCCAACACCTCATCATTCGTCACTTCACCGGAAATTTCACCAAGATATTCCAAAGCATTTCTCAACTCATAAGCCAGCAATTCCGTAGAAATCTGAAAAGTAATCGCTTCCTTTACTTTATTCACAGCATCCAAAGACTTTCCTAAAGCTTCAAAGTGACGCTGATTGGTAATCACCACGTTATTTTCTGCAGATTTTAACTGTTCAACATAAGAAGATAACTCGTTTTTAAGGTCTTGAATATTTTGATTTTCAACGGCTGAAATTTTAATAAAATCAAATTCCTGAGAGATTTTGCTTCTGAAAATAGTTTCGACTTTTTCGTAGGTTGTCGGAGAAACTTCATCAATTTTTGTAGCACAAATAATCAGTTTTAAATCGTCGCGTTGCAACGATTTAATCATTTCAATATCGTCAGAAAAATCTTCTGTTGCAGCATCGGCTAAGTAGACCAAAATATTTGCATTTTCAACTTTTTCTTTGGCTTTTTTGACACCAATTGCTTCAATTTCGTCTTCTGTATCACGTAATCCTGCTGTATCAATCAAGCGAAAAGCATGACCTTTAATATGAAGAATTTCTTCAATTGTATCTCTCGTTGTTCCGGCAATGCTGCTGACAATCGCTCTTTCTTCTTTCAATAAAGCATTCAGTAAAGTCGATTTTCCTGCATTGGGTTTTCCGATGATGGCAACGGCAGTTCCATTTTTGATGGCATTTCCGTATTGGAAACTTTCGATCAGAGAATTTAATTTTAATTCAATTTTATCAAGTAACTGATTCAAAGCTGATCGATCGGCAAATTCTACATCTTCTTCTGCAAAATCAAGCTCCAATTCAATTAAAGAAACAAAATTCAACAAATCGGTTCTTAAAAACGATATTTCATTTGTAATTCCACCTTTCAACTGATTAATTGCTACTTTTCTGGAAGCCTCATTTTCTGAAGCAATTACATCAGCAATCGCCTCAGCCTGAGAAAGATCTATTCTTCCATTAATGAAAGCACGAAGCGTAAATTCTCCTGCCTTTGCCATTCTTGCTCCATTTTTGGTCAAGGTTTCAAGAATACGTTTTCCAATGTGCGGAGAGCCGTGAAAAGCAATTTCTACAGAGTTTTCAGTCGTAAAACTTTTCGGTGCCAGGAAAATAGACAGCATCACCTCATCAATCGCTTCATCGCCATCCATAAAATAGCCGTAATGAATCGTATGAGACTTTTGTTTCGCCAAATTTTTCTTAGGAAAAGACTTCTGAACGACAGATAAAGCATCGTTCCCCGAAACTCTGATAATGCCTAAAGCACCTACTCCATTGGCCGTAGCCAGTGCACAAATGGTATCGTTATTCATGGTGCAAATTTACGATTTTTAATGGCACAGAACTATATCGTTTATCTATTGTGCTTATTTTTAGGAGCTATTTCCCGCTTTCCGTTACAATCTTTTTTTTCAAAAAAGGATTTTCTCTACAATCGGGGCTAGGGCATTCGTCGCCAACATTACTTTTTGTCATTGCGAGGAGCGAAGCGACGAAGCAATCTCTTAATAATCTTAACAACTTAAATAAATCTTAATATTTAATTTTTTAACCATTAGGGTTGTTTTAAGACTTTAAGACAGTTAAGTTTGAACATTATTTTTAAGTTGAGATTGCTTCGTCGCTTCGCTCCTCGCAATGACGGTTTTTTTAAATAAAATTACTTCTGTTTTACTCCCAATAATTTAATTTTCGCAAGCCACTTTTCACGTTGTTTATCATCCGAAGTTTTTATAATTCCTACATAAGTAACTTTCACAGGTTTTATTCCGCAAAATTTTAATACTGATTTTTTAAGCTGATTTACACTAGGTCTTCCAAAGAAAAACCGGTAATAAAAACTTGGCTGATCTAATGTTGTAATGATGTGAGCCGATTTTCCTTTCAACAATTTATCCCACCAAACAGAATTTTCTCTGTATCTGAATGCAAAACCTGGCAGAAAAAGCCGGTCAATAAAACCTTTTGTGATGGCAGGTAAACCACCCCACCAAACAGGATGAATCCAAACTAAATGATCAGCCCATTGAATCTTTTCCCAAGTGTTAATTAAATCAGGTTCTAATTCCATTCTTTTTTGATATCCAAATTGCAGATTCGGATTGAAGTCTAAATCTGCAATTACAATTTCCTGAACTTCAGCTCCCGACTGTAACACTCCGTTTTTATACGCTTTTGCAATTCCAAAATTGAAAGAATCTTTGTTGGGATGACCGTTAATGATTAGTATTTTTTTCATTCCGTTACTTGTATATTGATGGTTTCATAAGCATTTAATGATTCAAATAATGAAGAATCTCGATAAAGTTGATGACTGAAATAAATTTGAGTCTCATGATTATTTTTCAACAATTCTTCTACATGCAAAACAGCCGATAATGCGGTTAATTCAGCTTGTCCTTTTGTACTTTGTAAGCTTATTTTCTTATTCCCATTTTTAGTTTTTACTACAATTTCAAAAACTGACTGATCTCCATTTCCACTTGATCCGAAAATCATTTTTCTTTCCTTTAAAGATAAGATATTAAACAGTTTAATTTTCTGAAATGCACCCAACAACCAAGTAATAAATTTTGAATTATAAGTCATTTTTACCCTGACATTCGGTATTTTTTCAATTTGATTTAAAATATACAGATCAGGAACATCAAAATTATACGCCTGTCGCTTACCAATTCCAAAAGAAAATTCAAACGGTTCAGAATCCAGAAAATGTTTGATAGAAACAGGTTGGTTATTTTTATAATTCACAAAAGGTTTAGCTACATTTTCCGCCATAAAATGAGCCGAACTTTCCCCAGCCAGATCTTTCACAGAATAATACACGAAAAGTTCAACACTTTGAATATCTTCCATTTCTATAGAAAATGAATTGATCAATCCGCTTACAATTCCGCCCATCCAACCTGAACTGAAAACGATTCTGCTGTTGATTGGTTGCTTTTTAGCAAAATCATATGCTTTGGTAAGAGCCGGAGTCGGTTTGGTAATATCCAGATAATCTATTTGATTTTCAATCGCGAAACGAAGAACATGATCATCTTTATCGTTCACAGAAAGTATAATCACATCGATTTTTTTATCGAGAATTATTTGAAATGTTTGAGGTTTTGTAACATCGATGATTAAATCATTTTCCATTTTCCCTTGCTTTCTACCTCCGATGAAAATATTACTATTTGGATTTCTTGATGCAAATATGCGGGCAATGGTTTTTCCGACCATTCCATTTCCGCCGATAATTAAAATGTTTGACTTCATATATTTTTTTTCACAAAACTATAAAGCCAAAACTTCATTGTATAGGACAAATGTCTAAAAAGAAATCTCTTTTCGGATTCGACTTAAGTGACGCTGCGTAATTCCCAAATAAGAAGCCAAATATTGCAATGGAATTTCCTGAATATAATTAGGTTGATTTTCCAACAAAGTAACATACCGCTGTTTTGCATTGTCTCTTTGCAACTGAAAAAAACGTTTTTCCAATTCAAGATATTCCTGCTCGGCAATTATTTTTAAAAACTTCATCCAATTCGGATAATTCTGAACCAATTCATCAATTTTATCTTTCTTTAAAATCAACAGATCAGCATCAGAAATAGCCTGCATCGTTTCCACACTTGGAGAACCTGAAATAAATGATGAATAGGAGGCTAACAAATCGTTAGGAAATCTGAAACAATACGTACTATCCTTTCCTTCCTCAGAAATATAATAAGAACGAAAAATACCCGATCTGATCAATGCGATTTCTTTACATTTTTCACCTTCCTGTATGAAAATCTCGTTTTTATTCACTTTTCTGACTTCAAAAAGGTGTGCGAAATCTTCAATTTCATGTTCTGAAAATATATTAAAACTGCGAAAGAAATCCTGTATCATTTTAGACTGTGTGTAACTTTTTATCAAAAATAAGCAAAACTCAAAGGTTTAGTCATTAAAAAACAAAAATCACTTCATGAACTGAAGTGATTACCGCTTTTGAATTTACTAAGTATATATGAAGATATGAAAATGATGTCTTTTTGTTGATACAAAGATAGATCACCTCATATTTTAACCATTCAGGGGAATCCCTAGAAATTTATCCGTGAAAATACGGTTGTTTATATAAAAAGGCCTTGTAACAAGAGTCACAAGGCTTTTAAAATTTATCTAATATCTATTTTACTAGATTTTTTTTCTTTTTTAAATTAATTAAAGTGGACTTACCAATTCTAAGAACCATTCTTTAACCTCACCTTCCAAATATGAAGAAATTTTTTCTTCACATGTTTGGTGATATTGATTTAACCAAGCTATTTCATTTTCTGAAAGAATTTCTTTCACAATTGTATCTTTAAAGAATGGACAGAAAGTCAATGTTTCAAATTCATAGAAAGTTCCGTGAATTGTTGTTTCTGCTTCTTTTACAGCGATCAAGTTCTCATGACGGATTCCGTAATCTCCTTCTAAGTAATACCCCGGCTCGTTTGAACAAACCATTCCTACTAAAAGATCCTGAGGATTCAAGTCTTTTCTGATGTTTTGAGGACCTTCATGAACGTTCATGAAACTTCCCACACCGTGACCTGTTCCGTGGTTGAAATCTTTACCTTCCATCCATAACGGAAGTCTTGCGATTGCATCAAGATGAACACCTTTTGTTCCTTTCGGGAATTTCACCATCGATAAACGGATCAATCCTTGTAAAACCAAAGTGGAATTTCTTTTAAAATCATCAGAAACAGTTCCTAAAGAAAACGTTCTTGTAATATCCGTCGTTCCTTCAAGATACTGACCTCCTGAATCAACTAAAATACTTGAGTCGTTCGTAACCTCCTTGCTACCTTCACTTTTTGCGGAATAATGCATGATTGCACCATTATCTTTATATCCAACAATACTTCCGAAACTTTCTCCGACAAAATTTTCACCTTCTGCACGGAAACCTCTCAGTTTTTCGCCGATAGAAAACTCGGTCATTGCTTCTTTTCCGGCAGTGTGTCTTAGCCAATACAGGAATTTCACCATCGCAACACCGTCTCTAACCATTACTTTTCTGAAACCTTCTAACTCAGTTTCGTTTTTCTGAGCTTTCATTAAGTTTCCGGGAACAGCAGCTTTAATGAATTGATTATAAGATTTTAAAGCATCATAAATCGATTGATTACTGTTTGGAGAAACTAAAACCGTTTCGTTTTTAACTGTATTCAAATGATTGTAGAATTCTTCGTAAGGCATCATTTTTACGAAAGACTCATCCATTTGCTTTCTCGCTTCAACTTCTAATTTTTCAAGATCGGTGAATAAGATTGCATCGTTTTTAGTGATAATAATATAACCTAAAAATACGGGATTGCTTTCAACATCGCTACCTCTTAAATTTAAAGTCCAAGCTACATCATCCAGGCTTGAAATGATATGAACCGTCACTTCCTGATCTTCCATTTTCTGACGAATGGCAGAAATTTTATCTGTAACCGACTTTCCAGCCCATTTTACAGGATGCACGAATATTGGATTTTTTGAAGGTGTCCCTCTGTCCGTCCAAATGGTTTTTAGAAGAGGAAGATCAACGATCGTTATGTTTTTTGAATTTAATTTTTGAGAAAGCAATTCCCAGTTTGCGTGAGAAGTTGCTACAGCATTTACCGCTACTTTTCCGTTAGTTGGAATTTCTGAAATGATCCAGTCAATATAGTTGGGAGTTCCTTCCATTCCGTCTTTGAAAAGATCGATTCCTGAACCGTCTAATTCCAGAGCAGCCTGTGTGAAATATCTTCCATCCGTCCAAAGTCCGGCTTTATTTTGAGTAACAACCACAAAACCCGCAGAACCTAAAAATCCCGATAACCAAGACCTTTCCTGCCATTCTTCAGGCAGATATTCACTCATGTGCGGATCTGCAGAATATACTATAAATGCATCAACATTATTTTTCTGCATTTCTTCACGAAGCGCAGCTACTTTTTCCTTTGAAGTCATTTTTTTATTTTTAAAACACCGAAAGTTACAAAATTTTTGAGTTTTGGAGGATGATTCTATGAGTTTTTTAAACGCAAGGTTCGCAAGGTTTTTTTTCACTCATTGAAAATATTTTTCGATCGCAAAGGCATTTCACTCTGCGAAGGTTGAAAGTTTTTTGTCATCCTATATTTGCATTAGTAAAACATAGGATGACCGGTATTTGTAATTGTGACTACCACCCTAGCCCAGATAGAAACGGTTACCCCGCAACAAGCATTGGAAAAGGCATTGGCGTGAGGAGTATGAGTGGATAGCTGGATTTAGCTTCTAAAAAATAAAATAATTGGAGATTGCTTCACCTTCGGTTCGCAATGACAATTTTCAGGCATTATCTTACTCAAAAACAGCTTATAACATTATTAAGAATTTTCAATCATTTAAGATAATTAAACAACATTTAGGTACCACAAATATCAATTATTATTAAAAATTTAACTTTTTGGAAAGATTCTTGCTACATTTTACATTATGGAGAGTCAGAATTACAAAAATCACAGGAAATTTTATCCACCTCATCATTTCATTTATCTTCCATTATTAATTCTGTTGGAAGTTTTTGGAATCTATAAAATTTTTAATGATGAGCAGAACAAGTTGGCTTGGGAACTATTTTCGATTGTTATTTTTCTGATTTTTTATCTGGCTTTCATGGTTCGGCAACATTATGCCATTGGATTACAAAACCGTTTGGTAAGGCTTGAATTTAAACAAAGATATTTTGAGATCTTCAATCAGAGATCAGATGAAGTGGAGGAAAAATTAAGTTTTAGTCAGATCGCAGCTCTTAGATTTGCTTACGATGATGAATTTAAAGACCTTTTATATAAAGCTTTACACGAAAAAATTTCAGGAGACGAAATTAAAAAATCCATTAAAAACTGGCGACCAGACCAACACAGAATTTAGAATAATAAACATCAAAAAATAAATTATCATGAAAAAATTATCATTATACAGTATGACGATATTCAGTTTGTTATTATTAACAAGCTGTGAAGCAGTAGAAACAATCTTTAAAGCAGGAATGTGGTGGGGAATAATAGTAGTGGTAGGCGTAATAGCTATTATTTTGTGGCTATTTTCTAGGGGTAAGAACTCTTAACCAGATTTTATATGGACAATTCAGACTTAGACATCATTTCTCACCTCAAACCTTCTAAGATTGTTAAAATTATGAAAGATCCGGAGGCTTCTGCAAGGGCGGTAAATCTAATTTACACGTCCGACGCAGAATCTGCGGGTATTATTCGTAAAAAAAAGGGTAAAAAATACTCTTATTTTAAAGACGGAGAACGAATTAAGGATAAGGAAGAAATTAAACGAATCAATGGATTGGTCATTCCTCCGGCATGGGAAAATGTATGGATTTGCGCTTTAGATAACGGACATCTTCAGGCGACAGGTTTTGATGCTAAAAAAAGAAAACAATACCGCTACCACCCTCTTTGGAGCGCGTTGAGAAATCATACTAAATTTTACAGAATGTTGCAGTTCGGGTATGCCTTACCTGAAATTCGTCTTCATATTGAACAGGATTTAGCGTTAAGAAATTTCGAAAAAAGAAAAATTTTAGCCTTGATTGTAAGTTTGATGCAACGCACCAACATTCGAATTGGAAATAATGCTTACGAAAAACTGTATGGTTCTTTTGGTTTAACTACTTTAAAAGATAAACATGTAAAAATCAAAGGGCAAAAAATGACTTTTTCGTTTAAAGGGAAAAAGGGAATTATGCATAAAATTGATCTTAAAAGCAGAAGACTTTCGAGATTGGTTCAGAAATGTAAAGATATTCCGGGGAAAGAACTTTTTCAATTTTTGGATGAAGATGACAATCGCCATTCGATTGATTCCGGAATGGTGAATAATTATATTAAAGAAATCAGCGGTGAAGATTTTACGGCAAAAGATTTCAGAACGTGGTCTGGAACGGTGAATGCTTTAATTGCCTTTAAAGAAATCGGTTATGCAGAAAGCAATTCTGAGTATAAAAAGAAAGTAAAAGAAGCGTTAGAAATGGTTGCTTCTCATCTTGGAAATACAAGTACGGTTTGCAGAAAATATTACGTTCATCCTTTGGTTATTAATCTTTACGAGAATAATTCCATCAAAAAATATCTTGATGAATTAGAACAAATTGAAGAAAATGACGGTAAAGCAGATCTTACTCAGGAAGAAAAGCTTGTTTTGAAAATTCTTGAAACGGAGAAAATGTAATGTTAAAAGTGAATTGTTAATGGTCAATTTGCTTCGCCGTCAATTTTCATAGACCTTGTCAAGTTAAAAGCTGTATATCTTATAAAAAAACTGGAAATTTAGATTTCGGCTAAAGCCAAATTAGTTTATTCAAAAGAGAAAATGGGCTAAAGCCCATTCCTATTGATATTTAAAATTGTTTTTAATTATAATAAATCAGTTGAAAACCTTAATTCCCAGGAACAATTGGTGGAAAATTTTCACCTTCCGTCATCTCTATTATCTGTGCGTTTTCATCAAAAGAAACATCAATAGCTCCTGATAAAAATTCAGATAAATTTTCAGCACATTTTTGTGCAAGTGATGTAAGTTTAAAAGGATGATATCCCATGGGCATGGTTGTAGTTCCATCATCTTTCAAGATCTCATAAGTACCTTTTATTAAACTTTTACAGTTTTTCTGATTAATATTAATCTGGAATTTATTTTTATCAACGAAATGTAATACATCAGGTTTCGTATTGTCTTTATTTAAAAAAAGCTTGCCTTCTTTATAATTTTTCATATCAAAATACCACTTTGAGCCTTTTAAAGTGCCATTCAACAATCGATCTTCGGGAGTCTTATATTCTTCTATTTGTGGCTTTAAAGGAATTTCTTCCATAGTTTTTTTCTTACGCTGTGCAAAAGCAGTTTGTGAAAAGCATAAAAGAATGAGAATTATTTTTTTCATTTTATAATATTGTAAGGATAAATCAAATATATCATTATTATAAACAATAAAATTGAAATAGTTTCTATCGATTTTTTGTCCAAATTAAATGTTGTAAATTTGTATCATTAGCAAATTAAAAAATAATACAACGTAATATGTCAAAAGCAATTTCGCAAGTACCATTTGCAGTAAATGAACCGGTAAATTCTTACGCACCGGGAACTCCAGAAGTTAAAAGCCTTATCGCTCAATACAAAAAAATGTGGGCAGAGAAGATAGAAATCCCAATGGTTATCGATGGTAAAGAAGTAAAAACTGGTGATACAGTTCAGCTTCAGTCGCCTCAGGATCATGCTCATGATTTCGGTTTTTACCACAGAGGTACAATGCAACATGTAGATGATGCCATCAATTCTGCATTAGCTGCTAAAAAAGAATGGAATGAGCTAGGTTGGGAACACCGTGCTGCAATCTTTTTAAAAGCTGCTGATCTATTGGCAGGACCTTACAGAGATGTAATCAATGCGGCTACAATGATCGGACAGTCTAAGAATGTTCATCAGGCTGAAATTGATGCAGCTTGTGAGTTCATCGATTTCTTGAGATTCAACGTAGAATTTATGACAGAAATGTATTCTGAGCAGCCGGTTTCTGATGCAGGAATCTGGAATCGTGTAGAATACAGACCATTAGAAGGATTTGTTTTTGCAGTAACTCCGTTCAACTTTACAGCTATTTCAGGAAATTTGCCAACTTGTATGGCAATGCTTGGAAATGTAGTAGTTTGGAAGCCTTCTGATAAGCAAATCTATTCTGCAAAAGTAATCATGGACGTTCTTATCGAAGCTGGTCTTCCAAAAGGAGTTATCAACATGATCTTTACAGACGGAAAAGAAACTGCTGAGAAAGTTTTGGCAAACAGAGATTTTGCCGGACTTCACTTTACAGGATCTACAAAAGTTTTCCAAGGAATGTGGAAAATGATCGGAGATAATATTCATAACTACAGAACATACCCAAGAATTGTTGGAGAAACTGGTGGAAAAGATTTCGTTATCGCTCACCCTTCTGCTAATGTAGAGGCTGTGGCAACTGGTTTGGTAAGAGGTTCTTTCGAATATCAAGGTCAAAAATGTTCTGCTGCTTCTAGGGCTTATATTCCTAAATCTCTTTGGGCTGATGTGAAAAAAGTAATGGAAACTCAGATCGCTTCAATTAAAATCGGTTCTCCAGAAGATCCTTCAAACTTTGTAAATGCAGTTATCGATAAAAATTCTTTCGAAAAATGTAAAGGATATATCGACAGAGCGAATGCATCAAGCGAAGCAAACGTTGTGATTGGTGGAAAAGTTGACGATTCTAAAGGATGGTTTGTAAATCCAACAGTGATTGAAACTACAAATCCACAGTACGAAAGTATGGTTGAAGAAATCTTCGGACCTATCTTATCTGTTTTCGTTTACGAAGATGCAGACTGGTCAGAAACATTGAAAATTGTTGATTCTTCTTCTCCTTATTCATTAACAGGTTCTGTGTTCGCACAAGATCGTTATGCGGTAAACGAAGCTTTCAAAGCATTAGAAAATGCATCCGGAAACTTCTACATCAATGATAAGCCAACTGGTGCCGTTGTTGGTCAGCAGCCTTTCGGAGGTGGTAGAGCTTCAGGAACTAACGATAAAGCAGGTTCTAAAATGAACTTACTAAGATGGACGTCTGTAAGATCTATTAAAGAAACTTTTGTTTCTCCTAAAGATTACAAATATCCATACCTAGGATAATAAAAGATAATTGATCATTGATAAATGATTATAAAGCCTCGGAACTTTGGTTTCGGGGCTTTTTTATTTTTTTATTTATATTTGAGAAATGGCTTTAAAAATTAAATATTATTTTGAAAACTAATTATTGTTCTACATTACAATCAATTTTTAACAAATTTTAAACTATTTTATTGATATTTTAATAATTAATAAACCCATTTCGGAATAGTTATTGAATACTTATTCATACACCAAAGGATAAATATTATGAAAAAGTTTTTGTTATTAAGTTTAGGTTTAGGAATAATTGCAGTGAGCTGCGGAACTAAAGAATCATCAATGTCGTCAAGTAGCTCCGATTCAGCTGCAGTAGATGCTAATACAATGCAATCTTCAAAATCTACTACAGACTCGACAGTTACCACGACAAATCCTGATAGTATCAAGATTAAGATGGACAGTGTTACTGCTCCTGCAACCAAATAAAGTAAAACATTAAGTCTAACTTTAACACGGAAAATCCACAGATGAAAGCTCTGTGGATTTTTTTATGCCCGTTTTTGAATATCTTAATTTTTTTAATAGGATTTTATCCTATTCTTGGTTAAGTCGCCCCTTTGGGGCTCCCTGTTTGATTGGGGATTTATCTAGCATCTTTTATCTTTTATCTTTTATCTTTTATCTTTTAATCATTATATTTGATTACTACTAAACAATTAAAGAAATTATTATGAAAAAACTATGGATTGGAGCCGTTTTAGGTTTATTTTTTTTAGGAAGCTGTGCAGATAAAAAAGCAAACAGAGAAGAATTTAAAGACGAGCATGATAAAAGTGCGATGAGAAACGATATGGGAGATTCTGCTGTTGCTAATTCTGAACATGCACCTGCCGACACAATGAAAGTAAAAACAGACACTGTAAAAATTAAATAAATAAAACAAAACCGCAGAAATTCTGCGGTTTTGCACTTAAAAAAACTTGACTGAAAAAACCGGGCAATCATCCCGATTGTATTGTATACGAACTTTCTTATTCTATTCTCCGCCTAAATAAATAAACGTATTTACAACCAAATAAGCAGACCTGTTATCCAGAGAATCTCCGCTTCCACCTGTAGGAACAGTTGCAATCCCCGCCAACGAGTGTGTATGTGCTCCTCCGGTTGCTGTATTTCCCATGATACCAACTCCACCCCAAGAGGTAGGTGTACTGTTACCCTGATAGTTTCCAGAACCGTTATTTCCTACCGTAGTTCCTCCTAAAAGAAAACCACCTTGTCCTGCAGCGTGACTGTGCGCTCCACCACTCTCGGCGATACCGCTTACAACACCTACAAAATTAATGTTAGGTAGATTTGATCGCTTAAGCGTTAATAAATTTTCTCCACCTTCACTTCCTAGCATTTCGGTACCACTTCTACTTTTCAGCACTCTATCTGTAGCATCCGGTAAGCTTTCTGTAAAACCCAAACTTACCGCAGCCGACTGTGCTTCTGCCGGAAGTGTGGAAATATTTCTTCCATTCAATAAATACCATCCATTATGGTCAAATGATTTTACTGAATTTTTGATATCACCTGAACTTTTAGCATTCAGTGTTTTTTCATCTCCCTGCATCATTTTCTGCCAGATTTTTCCATCGAAAAAATAAAGTCCAGGAGAGGTTACATTCGTTGTTTTTGAAGTTACTGAATTTACCGGAGCGGTTGCATAAACAATAGTTCCGGCATGTAAATCTGAGTATTTTGCATCTCCTGCTCTCATTTGATCTCCCGTAAGTCTCGGGGGCAAAATACCCTCCGCTGTTGATCCGTCGCGCTTTTTTGCGGCTACATCCAAGCTCGCTATTGGTTCAGCCGTATTAATTCCTATCTGCGCAAAGGCAAGATTTGATAATACAGATGCCATAACGACTGTTAAAGTTGTCTTCATCCGTTTAATTTGTTACTAGTTTAATGGTTATTGATTGGCGCAAAATACTCCTCAATATTTTACACCAGCTAGTAGTTTTTGGTTTTAGTGTTTAGGTGTGGTGTTACAAGACGTCCTTTAAAATTTCTAGAAAAATTGTGACAAACTGCAGTATAAATATTCGTCCCGTAAAACTGAGGCAAATATATGAAAGTGACCATCTTACGTAAAACAAATGGCTGTCTGTTTTCGGGAAAATAGAAAGAACCCATTCATATTCAATTCATATGTTTAATTATTTTCCTGAAAATGAACACTCTTATCTAATTGATTTTCAGCGTCAAGTAATTTAATATAAGCAGAAGGAGAAAAATCGGTAACCGCCTTAAAGATCGAAGCAAATTTACTGTGAGAAGAAAAACCGCACTCTTCTGCCAGAATACTGATCTTATATTGCCTGTATTTTTCGTCATTAATGAGCTTATCAATGATATAATTAATTCTCAATCTATTGATATATGATTTAAAGTCAGCGCTTTTATGCTGGTTGATCACATAAGAAAGATATTTTGTATTCGTATTAAGCTCTCCCGAAAGGAAGGGAAGAGACATGTTTTTGTTGTTGTATAAATTTCCTTTTTCAAAATCATTGAGAAGTTCCAGAAGCTTGGTTTCTGTTTCCGCCGTCATCAAAGATTCAGTGCGTTTTTTACCGGTTTCATTTTCTTTATCATCAAGTTCTTCAACAGAAATATTGGAAAAATCGACATTCTGAGATTCTTCTTTATCCTTTTCAGTGAATTTTTGCTGACTTCTAATGATACTTCTAAGTTTTGAGCGCTGTTTTTTCTGTTTTGATCTAAAAAAGATGAACAATCCGCCCAAAGCAATACACAAAATGACGATCGCAATGTTTTTCGCAATACTGATCTGAACATTTCTCTTACTTGATATTTCCGTATTTAGTTTTTCATTAGCAAACGCATTGTTTTTAGCATTAATCTGCTCATAGATCTTCACATATTTTACAGCGTATAATGAAGCTTTCTCGGCATCTTCTATTCCTTCATAATAATCATTAATATTAGCATAAACTCCTTTTCTGAGGTCTAACTGATGATTGTTTTCGGCAATTTTTTCAGCTTTGGTGAGATAAACTTCAGCTTCTTTCCATTGTTTTTGTTTTAAACGGATTCCGCCCAATCCATTATAGATCCATCCTAAAAGACATGATGGTTCTTTAAGCAAAACTTCGGCTTTTTTATAATAATTTTCGGCAAGATTATATTTATTCTGTTTAAAATAAACATCTCCCAGCAAACGGTAGGAAGCTGCGGTAACAACCTCCTCTCCTATTATTCCGACTTTTTCAAAAAAGTTTAATGAGATTTCAAGATATTTTACGGCATTTGAATAATTTCCAAGTTCCATTTCATAATGAGCCAATTCCTGGTTAAGAACTCCCTGTGTTTCGTTGTATCTTTTCGGATCCTGTATTTTTTTCGCTATTTCAAAACCTTTTATGATATATTTTTTTGACCTTTCATGAAGACCAACCAATCTGTATTGAAGGGCAAGAAATTCAGTGATACGGGAAGCAAGATCCGGATTGTTTACTTTAGCAACCATTACATCAGCATTTTCTGCATAACAGATTGCCTTTTTAAAATCACCTTTCTTTTGGTATAAATTGGCGGAAAGCATCAGGCTTTGGACTTTATGCAAAGGATCTTTGGAAGACTGGTAAATTGAATCTGCGGTTTTCAGCGCGCCCGATATATTGTTTTGAGATGTTTTTGCTAACGTTTCATCATTGATACAATCAATATTACTTTGAGCATATATTGGAGCCGTTGTGATTAAGAAAAACACAAGACTTTTCAGAATTTTGAGCATAAATTAATAAATTATTATTTGGATTTTATAATAATTCATCATTATCATGGTGTGTATTTTTAGTTTTTACAAAAGTAGCGATATTTTATTTTTTATTAAAACATTCTTAATGTTTAATTTTTTTAATTATAATTCATATTTAAATTAATTTTAGTAATAAGATATGAATAACAAATTCCTATTTTCAAAAGAATTATTATTTCTGAAGAAAAGTAGTGTAACTATTTTTTATCTATATCGACTCATGTGTTTACATAATTATTACATTTGTAACAATAAAAAGTATACATGAAAAAATTAGCAATACTGTCTTCCCTATTTATTGGGGTTCTTGCATTTGCGCAGGGAATTAAATTTGAAGATTCCAACTTCGCTACTATTTTAGCAAAAGCTAAGAAAGAAAAAAAAATTGTATTTGTTGACGCCTATACAACCTGGTGTGGTCCTTGTAAACTAATGGCGAAGAATATTTTCCCACTTCAAACGGTTGGAGATTATTATAATTCCCACTTTATCAATGCGAAAATTGATATGGAGAAAGGTGAAGGTATTGATATTGCAAAAAAATATGGTGTAAAAGCATTTCCAACGTATTTATTTATTGATGGAAACGGAGAGGAAGTACACAGAACTTTAGGATATGTAGAAGAAAAAGATTTTCTACAGTTTGCAAAAGATGCAGAAGATCCGAGCAAAAGATTGGGCGCTTTAAAGCAAAAATTCGAAAAAGGAGAAAAAGATCCTGAATTTCTAAAAAATCTTGCCGGACTTACACTTTACATAGACGCTCAGTTTGCAGGAAAAGTTTTGGAACGTTATTTCAAATCGAAACCTAGCTTGGATCAGGATGATATTCAAATGTTATTTTCAGGAATCCAGAATACGGAAAGTCCTTTATATAAAACCTTTGTGGAGAAAAAAGCAGATATCATCAAGATAATTCCTGAGAAAAATTATGATTTCTTTGACAAGAACATTAAGGTTGGTACCATTCTAAAAAAATCATACAACGCTGATACAAAAACCTGGAATGACGCTTATTTCTTAACCGAAACTCAGAAATTTTTGAGCAGAGAAGAATCTGAAAAAATCTTAAAAAAATCAAAAGCAACCAAAGCTTTAAGAGAAAAAGATATCGCAACGTATGAGAAATTAACTTTAGATCTTTACAAAGATTCTTCTACAGCAAATTATGACGAATTAAACTCTGCAGCATGGAATTTCTTTGAAAATGTAAACACAAAATCTTCTCTGGAAAAAGCGCTTGTTTGGGCTCAGGAATCTGTAAAGAAAAACGAAAATTATGCGAACACAGATACAGTAGCTAATCTTTACAACAAAGTTGGAGATAAAAACAATGCTAAAATTTGGGCAGAAAAAGCGATCGAACTTGCGAAAAGTAAGGGAGAAGATTTTTCTGACACCGAGAAATTATTAAACAGTCTGTAAACAGACCGGTTATATATTATAAAAAGACGAGCTAAATTGCTCGTCTTTTTTTATAAAGATGATGTATCTAATAATTAGTTATTATATACCAAAACCTGCATTTTGGTAAGCAAAGCTTCATTATCCCCATTATATCCAGTATAATTACTTGGATCATGATTCACCCTTTGATCACCAGACCAAGCCGAATATTGAACTTTAAAAGTATAAGTTCCTGCAGAAAGTGTTACTGCCTTTAAAAATGTTACAGGAGCAGGAACATTACTTAAGCCAGTTCCTGACGCTGGAGTACCGGATTCACCAGATGAAGTATATGCCGAAGATATTTTCGTTCCATTTTGCAGCAAACTAAATACACCTTGTGTACCAACACCACCTTGTACAACTGACCTAATTGCGTATCCTAGAATATTAAACAAAAAGGTTTGCGATCTACCTGTTGGTACTGTTAAGGTTATTGTAACTCCTGGTACATCAGCTGTTGTACCTTGAGGAATATTCAATGCTGTAGTGCCTTGTACATAATTTGCGGAGGAAACTGTTCCGCTTACTGTATTAAGTGTTTGCCAGCTTGGTGCACTTCCGGATCCATTAGAAGATAGAATCTGCCCTGCAGTACCAGCGCTCCCAGCTGTAGAACCATTACCTCCTACGTTTATTTCATTGGTAACCTGTAAAGAACCATTCACATGTAGAGTTTTTTGTGGAGTTTCCGTTTTTATTCCAACTTGAGCGTTTGCAAGTATAGCCATTGTTGTTAGCAATAGAATTGTTAAAATGTGTTTTGTCATCACTTAGTTGTTTAAAAGAATTGTGTTTAAAAATTTTAGGCAAAAAGAAGAAAAATTAGAATAAGCTCCAAAAAATCGATATACCATTTATATACTACTTTCCCATAAACAACTGAATTACAATTAATTAATTTTAAACGATATATTTCACTAAAAAATGACATTTTAATTAAAATTATTAATTTTAATTATGATATACATACTATATATTCTAACTAATTTTCGAATATTAGATTTATTTTTTTAATGCTAAATTATTTGATCTAAAAAAACACATAAAAAAACAAAAAGACAAATCAAATAATGATCTGTCTTTTTGTTTAAAATGATATAAAATTTGTTATTATTTAGCTTTTAAGGCCGAAACATCAGCTTGAAGTTCTTTTATCTTCTTGTTTTGTTCTTCAATAAGTTTTTGCTGCTCTTTAATGGCGTTAATCAAAGTATAAGTAAGTTCAGAAGAATCATATTGACGTTGATCACTAAAATCATCTGATTTTATTTTGGTAACCGTTGTTGGTAAAATTTTCTCAATTTCCTGTGCAATTACACCTGTATATGTTTTTCCGTCTTCACTATAACCACCTTTTCCGTTATATTGAAAGGTAACTGTATTAATTTTTAAAATTTCAGGAAGTCCTTTTGTGTAAGGATGCACATTTTTTTTCATTCTGCTATCGGAAAAAGTTCCCCAGCTACCACCACCTACTTTGTCGGCTGTACCATTAACACTTAAAAGAGAAGTAGGAGCACTGGTTCCAATTCCCATAAATCCTGTAGTAGTCATTCTCACACGCTCTGTATATGAAGCTCCAGGACTAGCGCTATTACCAATAAAAAAATCTTCTGTAGAAGCGGAACGCACACTACCTATTCCCCAGTTTGCACCCCCAGCTGTAGGCCCTGTATTAGAAAAACCTATAAGAGCAAAATTTCCCGTTGCTGCAGGAGAAATATTTCTTACAGTCATAATCGGAAATGAATTATTGCTTGCAGGCCCGTCAATTAATGTAAATCTATTATTAACAGCTGCCGTAGTTACAACATGAAATTTATTTTCCGGAACGGTAATTCCAATACCCACATTTCCTGTACTTTGTGTCTGCAAAACAATATTACCAATATTTTTAGCATTAAGATTAAGATCTGCATTAGCATTTGTTCCTATAGACTGAATACCAGACCATCCAATTCCCACTCCCTGAGTAAGATTATTAGCTAAAACCGAAGCTATCCCTTGAAATTGATTGGCATTTGTAGCATCTACTATGGTTAGTTTACTTGTAGGAGCTACACTTCCTATCCCTACTCTATTATTCGATGCATCTACAGAGAATGTAGTTCCATCAACAGAAAATGCATTCGTTGCAGTGCCATTAAATGCTAATGTATTAGTACCTTGAGTAACCGCTCTGTTTCCTGTAAGAGAACCATCTGCATTATAAATATTAAGATTAGCAGGAACATTTTGCCAGCTTGGTGCAGCTCCTGCCCCACCAGATACAAGCATCTGCCCTGACGTACCCGCACTTCCTGCTGTAGTGGCATTTCCTCCAACATTTAATTCATTGGTTACTTGTAATGCCCCTGCAACATGCAATTGTTTTTGTGGAGTTGTAGTTCCAACCCCCATATTACCATTAGGCATCATAGTAGCAACAGTGTTTAAGACCTGACCAGAATCACCATAAGTACCAACATTATTAGCTCCAACATTAAATTGCATACCATTTTCTGCCCCTGAAGCGTTAACAGAAGAGATACCGTTTGTTACATTAAACCAAATATTGTCCCAGCTACCACTGCCGATAGAGTTTTTCATTCCTAAAGTTGTACCTACTATGTCTAATTTTGCTACCGGCGCAACGGTTCCTATCCCTAGTCTATCATTAGCAGCGTCTATAGACAAGGTTGTACCATCTACAGAAAAAGCATTCGTTGCTGTTCCGGTAAAGGCTAAAGTATTAGCTCCCTGAGTAACAATTCTATTTCCTGTAAGCGTACCATCTGCATTGTATATGTTGACATTAGCGGCAGGTGTTTGCCAAGTAGGTGCAGCTCCCGCGCCTCCAGAAGTCAATATTTGTCCAGTAGTACCGGCAGAACCTGCAGTAGCCGCATTACCTCCTACATTTAATTCATTAGTTACCTGTAAAGCTCCTGTAACATGTAATGCTTTTTGTGGTGTTGTAGTTCCTATACCTACATTTCCATTAGAATGAACACGCATTTTTTCAGTTACAACAGCACCTCCAAGTCCTGTCCAGAAAGAGATAACTCCACTTGTAGCAGCGTCAGGTCCCCACGATAAAAGCCTTGTTTGTGGTGCTATAAGAGTTGCATAATCAAGACCTCCAGCTGAAGTTTTATTTAAAGCCGTTTGTCCATTAAATGCTACTGCACCTCCTCTTACATCTAATTTCTCAACCGGAGCAGTAGTTCCAACTCCTAACCTATCATTAGCAGCGTCTACTGAAAGGGTATTTCCGTCTACTGAAAATGCATTTGTTGCTGTTCCGTTAAAAGCTAACGTATTAGCATTCTGAGTAACCACTCTATTTCCTGTAAGCGTACCATCTGCATTGTAAATATTAACAGATGCCGGAGTCACAGGTGTCTGCCAGCTGGGAGCTACCCCAGGACCGGCTGAAGTAAGTATTTGCCCAGTTGTACCGGCAGAACCTGCTGTAGTTGCATTACCTCCTACGTTTAATTCATTTGTCAATTGCATATCTCCATTAATATGAAGCTTTTTCTGAGGAGTTGTAGTTCCAATACCTACATTACCACTAGGTAAAATATTAAAGAATTTTTGAAAGTTTCCACCGTTACTATATGCAATCTGAAAATTATTATCGATTGCTGTTGCACTGTTTTGCTGAGATCCTATTCCCCAACTAGCACCACCACTGGCATTAGAAGAGCTGAAACCAAGATAAGAAGTATTATTAGCAGCTAACGGAGAAGTATTTCTTAATACAACCAAAGGCACGTCTGTGGTACCTGCAGGTGCATCAATTAAATTAAACCTCCCGGCACTTGACACAGCACTTAGTACATGTAATCTAGCTTCTGGAGCTGATGTTCCTATTCCTAATCTATCATTGGCTGCATCCACAGACAATGTAGTTCCATCTACAGAAAAAGCATTCGTTGCTGTTCCGTTGAATGCTAAAGTATTAGCTCCCTGAGTAACAATTCTGTTTCCTGTAAGCGTACCATCTGCATTGTATATGTTGACATTAGCGGCAGGTGTTTGCCAAGTAGGTGCAGCTCCCGCGCCTCCAGAAGTCAATATTTGTCCAGTAGTACCGGCAGAACCTACAGTAGCCGCATTACCTCCTACATTTAATTCATTAGTTACCTGTAAAGCTCCTGTAACATGTAATGCTTTTTGAGGTGTTGTAGTTCCTATACCTACATTTCCATTAGAGTGAACACGCATTTTTTCAGTTACAACAGCACCTCCTAGTCCTGTCCAGAAAGAGATAACTCCACTTGTAGCAGCGTCAGGTCCCCACGATAAAAGTCTTGTTTGTGGCGCTATGAGAGTTGCATAATCAAGACCTCCAGCTGAAGTTTTATTTAAAGCCGTTTGTCCATTAAATGCTACTGCACCTCCTCTTACATCTAATTTCTCAACCGGAGCAGTAGTTCCAACTCCTAACCTATCATTAGCAGCGTCTACTGAAAGGGTATTTCCGTCTACTGAAAATGCATTTGTTGCTGTTCCGTTAAAAGCTAACGTATTAGCATTCTGAGTAACCACTCTATTTCCTGTAAGCGTACCATCTGCATTGTAAATATTAACAGATGCCGGAGTCACAGGTGTCTGCCAGCTGGGAGCTACCCCAGGACCGGCTGAAGTAAGTATTTGCCCAGTTGTACCGGCAGAACCTGCTGTAGTTGCATTACCTCCTACGTTTAATTCATTTGTCAATTGCATATCTCCATTAATATGAAGCTTTTTCTGAGGTGTTACAGTCCCAATACCTACATTACCACTAGGTAAGATATTGAAAAACTTCTGAAAAGAGCCTCCATTACTATAAGCAATCTGAAAATTATTATCAATTGCCGTTGCACTGTTTTGCTGAGATCCTATTCCCCAACTCGCTCCTCCACTGGCATTAGAAGAACTGAAACCAAGATAGGAAGTGTTATTGGCAGCTACTGGAGATGTATTTCTTAATACAACCAAAGGTACTTCTCCAACACTGGCAGGTGCATCAAATAAATTATACCTTCCTGCACTTGATGTAGCACTTACTACATGTAATTTAGTTTCCGGAGCTGCGGTTCCTAATCCTACTCTATTATTAGCCGCATCTACAGATAAAGTGGTTCCGTCCACAGAAAATGCATTTATCGAAGTTCCATTAAATGCTAATGTATTAGCCGCCTGAGTTACTGTTCTATTTCCCGTAAGAGAACCATCTGCATTGTAAATATTAACAGAAGCTGATGCAGGGGTCGTTAATTTGACCCAAACACCACCACTGAAAAAATAATACCCTGTAGCATCAATATTTACCGCGGTACCCAATTGCGCTCCCGTTGCAATACTGTTTACAAAAATTAATGTGGAGGTAGGTACCGACGCCATACTTTGCGCTCTTTGCCGATCTACCCTTGGAACTAATAGTCCATCAACATTAGAGGTAGTTCCCGTTGCATTTTTGGCAGTGATATCCATTGTAGATGTAGGTGTAGTAGTATTAACTCCTACCTGTGCATGTGCAGTTGAAAGAATACCAGATAATGCAAATAAAAGAGGAAGAGTTTGTTTTTTCATCACAATTTATTTTATTAGGTTATAAATATTTTATCATTACATAAAAATAAAAAAAAACACCATATAAATAAAAATATTTTATGCATAAAGAAAAGCAATTAAATATAAAACAATATATACGTTAAAAAATTATGAAATAATTATTTTAAAAACATTTAACATTTTTAAAGAAAAAAAAGATTATTTTGAAATACTTTTTTAAATAATGAAAATTTAAAGGATGTAAAACATTATAAAAGTTATTTTTTTTAACATATTTTAACCAAAATTTAACATTTTAAACTATGAGTGAAATTCTTAAAACAATACTTTTCATTGTTAATATTTTTTTGGATATTAATTAATTTAAATACCTAATTAAACATTTAAGCAAAAAATTTTTATCTACTAAAAACTACTCTTAAAATCAAAAAAAACGCTGAATTAAACTTTTTAAGCTTTTTTAATTTAATTACACTAACAAAAAATTAAGTCGTTTCTATATCTTGATCTCTATATAATAAAGAAAATATAACTAAAAAAATAAACCGAATAAAAATATTCGGTTTATTTGTTAATTAATCTAAAAGATCAAGTTATAGAAATACTTTATTAATAAAGTGATTCATTTTTTAGTTTAATCTAGTAATAACAGCTACGTACTGCATTGTAACATTTCCATTATTGGTTACATTAATAGTTGATGAATTAGGCATTGTTACCGTATAATTTAAAGCATTACCATCTGCTCCATCTTGGCAATTAGCTTTCCCTGTCCAAGTAACAACAGTAGAAGTTCGAGTAGGCTCACTGATTGTCGGAACCTTGCTTGTACCATTACTTAAAAGCCCATTTAACCCTCTAATCGCAAAATTATTGTTTGCTGCATATGTACTTACAAAAAATTCCATAACCGTATTATAAGCACAACCATCACCAACCGTTACTACAAATCTATATATACCACCATCCGTCAAACCATTAATCAATGTAGCAGTAGCACCACTTCCAACAACAACTGCTGAAGTAGAAGTTACACCCATATAAGTATTAGAAGCAGCTTTTACCAAATTACCGTTGGCATCAGAAAAAACAGGTGTAACAAGTGTTGATCCCGGAGCCACATTCATAGTCCTTACTCTCGCCGTACCTGAAACATCTAGTGTACTTGTAGGAGCTGTAGTTCCAACACCTAAGTTTCCACTACCAGTTAGTACCATTCCCGGTGCTTCTGCTGCGGTAGAAGCAGCATGGAACTGAAGAAGCCCGCCACTTATCCCTAAGCCATAAAAATCTGTACCAGCCGCATCGTTATAAACCGCCAATTTTTTTCCGGCAACATCCGTTACACTACTTCCTACGGAAGCTCCTAAATCTAATTTACTGTTTGGTGTTGTAGTACCAATCCCCACACTCCCTGTATTTGGTCTTATTGTAAATAGTTTATTGTAACTAGCACCACCACTGTATAATATATGAAAGTTACTGTCAGTAGCACTCGTACTATTCTGAATAGAACCTATTCCCCAAGTTGCTCCACCTCCGTTATAAGAGTTAAATCCCATATATGCTGTATTATTAACAGCTACAGGAGATGTATTAAGTATACGCAGCTGAGTAGCTTCTGATGTGCCGATTGCCTGTGCAACATCTAATTTTACACCTGGAGAAGTAGTTCCAACCCCGACTTTATCATTAGCAGCATCTACCGATAAAGTAGATCCGTCAACAGAAAAAGCATTAGCTGCAGTTCCGTTAAATGCTAAAGTATTTGCTCCCTGAGTTACAACTCTATTTCCCGTAAGAGAACCGTCAGAATTATAGATATTAACACTTGAACCTGTTCCTGTTCCCAACTTTACCCAAGCAGTACCATTAAAAGAGTAATGACCTACAGCATCAATATTTACTGCGGTACCTGTTTGTGTTCCTGTAGCAATACTGTTTACAAAAATTAATGTAGAAGTAGGAACTCCTGTCATATTTTGTGCTCTTTCTCTATCTACTCTTGGAACTAAAAGTCCATCTACATCTTTTGACGTACCTGTGGCATTTTTTGCGGTAATATCTAATGTGGATGAAGGAGAAGCCACATTAATACCAACCTGCGCGTTTACGTTAATTGAATATGCTGAAGCAGCAAATACAATAGATAATACTATTTTTTTCATTTCTAAATTGTTGCGTGTTTTATTTATGCCACAAAGAGAATGAAAAAGATAACTTATCTCCAAAAAAGTAGTACACCATTGATATACCATTTTTCAAAATGTTAAAAATCAACATTTTACAATTTTAAATTACAGATAAATTATAGAAAGTAGTATATAAATGGTATATGAAAAACATGTCCTAATTATGTGAATAAAACTAATATTGTCATTAATTTCATGATTTTATTCGTCTTGATATTGAAATCATGAAAAAAAATCCATTAAATTATATCTCTTGATAGAGATATGAAAACTCAACTTGTCTTATAATTATTAAAATAAACCAAATAAGATATAATTTGAAATAATATTTTATTTACAACCTTATATAAAGGATATAAATCAACTAAAAACATTTATTTAATGAAAATAAAGACTCAAATAATTTTCATATTCTATTAGAAATTGAGATTTTGCATTTTTATAACATCACAAAATTCTTTTTATATTTATTTTATTTCAAAGAAAAGCAGCCTATTTAAAATAAAATTTATTTAATAATTATTTTACTATTATAAAAACAAAAAAAGTGGACATTTCTGTCCACTCATTTCTATTTCCTTCATTATAATTTAAGATTAAATAAAATAATTTAAAAATGATTTTATATTTATTTTAATAATCGATAGTTTAGGTTATTATATTTAGTGAAAATACAATACTTATACTTTAAATTATTCTTTTAAAAGAAACAATTTATTTAACACGTTTTAGAGTAAATAATGTAATTGGAACTGTTGGGCTACCAGGAAGAGTTTCAGTTCCTCTTATCGCAAGAGTTCCGAAAGATCCTGTAGTGTTTCTAAGCGCAACAAAACTGTATGTATTTCCTGCAACTAAATTTAGTATTCCAATATAATTTAGATTTTGCACATCTCCATTATTTAATCCCTGAATGGTTTCAAGTGCATATCCAACCCAATTATTAGATGAGTCTACAACTCCATATCGGAAATTCCCTACAGAAGTTCCACTTGTACTTTGCACAGAAAAATTCATTGTAACCATATATGATCCAGTGGTTTCTACTGTAAACTGATTGGTAGTTGCAGAACTTGTAAATCTATTTTTATTGTCAATAATTTCATCTGTTATTTGAGGAATTTTTGTAACAGTACCTACAGGCATAGTCCAGTCAGCTACCATTCTTGCAGTAAATTCCTGTGCTACAGCAAGCTGTCCTCCAACAGCAATTACCGATCCTACATCACTAGGTGCAACAAAAGAATTTTCACTTTGCCAAGAAGGTGCAGCACCAGCACCATTAGATTTAAGAATCTGCCCAGCTGTTCCTGCACTTCCTGCTGTTGTAGCATTTCCACCTACGTTTAGTTCATTAGTTATCTGTAAACCTCCATTAACGTGCAATTGTTTCTGTGGAGTAGAAGTACCAACTCCAATTAATCCAGCAGAAGTAATTCTCATACGTTCCAGATAATTACTACCTAAAGAGTTTCCAAAGTAGAAATCTTCATCTGTTGCTGTACGCACACTTCCTATTCCCCAGTTAGCCCCCCCAGAAGTAGTTCCGCTATTTGTAAAACCTAAAAGAGCAAAATTTCCTGTAGCCATCGGAGAGGTATTTCTTAATGCCATAATTACTGTACTTGCAGTACCATTAGGTGCATCAACTAATGAATATCTATTGGAAATAGGTGTTGTACTTGCTACATGAAATTTATTTTCAGGAGCTGCTGTTCCAATTCCAACTCTATCATTAGCTGCATCTACTGATAATGTCGTACCATCTACCGAAAAAGCATTTGTTGCTGTTCCGTGAAAAGCCAAAGTATTGGCATTCTGAGTAACTACTCTATTTCCTGTAAGTGTTCCATCTGCGTTGTAAATATTAACAGATGCCGGAGTCACAGGTGTCTGCCAGCTGGGAGCTACTCCAGGCCCGGCTGAAGTAAGTATTTGCCCCGTTGTACCGGCAGAACCGGCAGTAGTCGCATTACCTCCCACATTTAATTCATTTGTCAATTGCATATCTCCATTAATATGAAGCTTTTTCTGTGGAGTTATAGTTCCAATACCGGTATTACCACTAGGTAAAATATTAAAGAATTTTTGAAAGTTTCCACCGTTACTGTATGCAATCTGAAAATTATTATCGATTGCTGTTGCACTGTTTTGCTGAGATCCTATTCCCCAACTCGCACCACCACTCCCGTTAGAAGGACTAAAACCAAGATAAGAAGTATTATTAGCAGCCACAGGAGATGTATTTCTTAATACAACCAAAGGTACTTCTCCAACACTAGCAGGCGCATCAAATAAATTATACCTTCCTGCACTTGATGTAGCACTTACTACATGTAATTTATTTTCTGGCGTAGCTGTTCCAACTCCAAGTCTGTCATTAGCCGCATCTACAGACAATGTGCTTCCGTCTACTGAAAAAGCATTTGTTGCTGTTCCATTGAAAGCTAAGGTATTGGCTCCCTGTGTAACCACTCTATTTCCAGTAAGGCTACCATCTGTATTATAAATATTAACAGATGGAGTTGCTCCTGTGCTTAGTTTTATCCAAGCAGTACCATTATAGTAGTAATAACCAGTGGCATCTATATTTACCGCTGTACCGGCTTGTGTACCTGTAGCAATACTGTTAACAAAAATCAGTGTAGATGTGGGAACAGATGCCATATTCTGAGCTCTTTCTCTATCTACTCTCGGAACTAAAAGTCCATCTACATTTTTTGATGTACCTGTAGCATTTTTTGCTGTGATGTCTAATGTAGATGTGGGAGAAGCTACATTAATACCAACTTGCGCGTTTACATTAAGTGAATATGCCGAAGCAGCAAATACAATTGATAATACTATTTTTTTCATTTCTAAATTGTTGTGTGTTTTACTTACATGGCAAAGAGAAGAAAAAAAACACACCACTTCCAAGAAAGCAATACACCATCAATATACCATTTTTAAAATAACTAATAATCAAAACGTTACTGTATTTAAAAATGAAAAAATGATAGATAGTAGTATACAAATAGTATATAAAAAACATATCATAATAAAGTGAATAAAACTAGTATTAGAGTTATTTTGATAATTTTATTCGTGCCAATCTAAATTTTATTAAAAAATATTCACTAAATTATATCTCTTAATGGAGAGATGCAAGATCATTCTAGTCTAAACTTATTAAAATAAATAGAATGAAATTCAATTCGAAAAAATAACAACATAAAGAAAAACACTACCATATAAAATTTTTAAAACACATTTAATTAATGAAAATATTATCATACAAATATTCGTATTTTAATTAATCAGATCTTTATATTATTAAAAACTTCTTTGTTATTATTTATTTATATGTTCAAAAAATTAAATTAACATCGATTTTCAACATAAAAAAAGTGGACATTTCTGCCCACTTTAATTTATTATTTGATTGAAATTTTAATATTCAAATAAAATACTTCCCCAAGTGAATCCACTTCCGAAAGCTGAAAGAAGAACCAAATCTCCTCTTTTGATTTTACCTAACTCAATCGCTTCACTTAAAGCAATTGGAATAGATGCTGCCGTAGTATTTCCGTATTTCTGGATGTTATTGTGAATTTTTTCATCCGGCAATCCGAATTTCTGTTGTACAAACTGAGCAATTCTTAAATTCGCCTGATGCGGAATAAACATATCAAGATCTTCAATCGTTTTTCCTGCTTTATCTAAAGCTTCCTGCATCGTTTCAGGAAATCTTGTTACTGCATGCTTGAATACGAAATTACCGTTCATAATCGGATATACTTCTTTATTCGTCACATTTTCAGGCTCTTTTCTCATTCTGTCGCTCCATCCGTATTTAGAACCTGGGAACTGAGTACATAATTCGTCTGCATATTTTCCTTCAGAATGCATATTCATCGCTAAAATATCACCTGCATTGGCATCTTCACTTGCAGAAAGTACAACCGCACCAGCTCCATCTCCGAAAATTACAGAAACACCTCTTCCTTCATCAGAAAAATCTAATCCGAAAGAATGGATTTCAGCACCTACAACCAAGATATTTTTATACGTTCCAGATTTAATAAAAGCATTGGCAACACTCATCGCATACACAAATCCTGAACATTGGTTTCTAACATCCAAAGCACCAATTGTATCACAACCTAACATATCCTGAAGCAAAACTCCACATCCCGGAAAATAATAATCCGGAGAAAGTGTTGCAAAAATGATATAGTCAATGTCTTTTGCTGTTAATCCTGCTTTTTCAAGTGCTTTTTCAGAAGCTTTAAAACCTAAATAAGCCGTAGTTTCCTGAGAATCATTTCTGTTTTTACGGTGTCTTCTTTCTTTAATACCCGTTCTTTCCGTGATCCATTCATCATTTGTGGTCATTAATTTAGCTAGATCATCATTCGTTACAACATTATCCGGTACATAAAATCCGATCCCTTTTATTGTACTTTTAATCATATAGTTTTTTAATTTTGGTAAAGATAAAACTTATTTAACACATAGTTTTTCAAAATATTAGTATTTTTACTTTATGCCAATTGATACGATTTACAGAGACTCCCAGTGCGAATGGGTAGATGTAGAAGCTCCCACAGCGGAAGACATGAAATTTCTTCATGAAAGATATGAGATCAATAATCTCCTTTTGGAAGATACCTTAGACCCTAATCATTTACCAAAATATGAAGAGGACGGAAACGTGAAGTTTTTCCTGTTCCGTGAAAGCACCGAGCTGGAAAGAAAAAACCTCAACACGATCAGTGATATCAGCACCAAAATTGGTGTTTTTCTTTTGGGTAATACCATTATTACCGTCCACAGGATGAAAACCAAAAGCATCAATGAAACAAAAAAGCAGCTTTCTTGCTCAACAACTGAAACAACTACGCAGAATATTGCTTTAAAGATCGCTTTATTGATGATGAAAAGTTTCGATGATGAGTCTGTAAGCTTAATGGAAACAATGGATAATATTGAGAATGAGATCTTTCTTAAAAATACAAATCACACCAATCAGATTCGTAGATTATACAAGCTGAAAAGAAAATCGGGATTAAATTCCAGAGTATTAACGATTTCTACAGATGCGATTGATAAATTTAAGCTCTTAGGATTACAGGATTCTGAGGTTGTCGATTTAAAGGATAAACATAAAGATGTTGTGGCGGATTTTGATCATTTAAACATACAAATCACCAACTTAATCGGGATGTTTTTAGCCCTTTCCGACCAAAAAGCGAATCAGGTAATGAAAGTTTTGGCGATTTATTCGGTTTATTTTTTACCAATTACCTTTATTGCAGGGGTTTATGGGATGAATTTCGATAATATGCCGGAACTGCATACAAAACACGGGTATTTTTATACTTTAGGTTTAATGGCTTTAATTGTGATCTGCACCTTTATATATGCAAGAAGAAAACAGTGGTAAAATCACTTAAGGATTAGGGTGAAAATACGTATGTTTTTAAGATTGATTTTAATTAATTTTACTGTATAGAACTGATGATTATGCTGTTGCTTGAAGTTGGGTAAACGCTAAGGCGCAAAGCTGATTGAATATGTTGTTTTTAAGGCGCAAGGATTTTATCTTCGATAAAATTGATTGTGTTATAATTGAACGTAGACTTTGTCATTCCGGAGGAATCTATACATGGTAATTAAACTTAATAATTTAGATTACTCCGGAATGACAAAAAAGGTTTTAAATAATTCATGTAAAACGAAAATCTTTGATTTTCTTGCGCCTTAAAAACACGCACAAAGTAAAAAACTTTGCGCCTTTGCGTATACCAACATTAAGCAAAAAAAATTAAGCATCAAGCAAAAAAAAACTAAAAACCACCATGAAAACCGAAATTCTTAACAAAATTCTTGATGAAAATGTACTTTCTCAGGAATCGAAAGACAAGCTCTCAGCTTTGCATGAAAATATTTCGTCCAAGGAATTTTCTGATCTTCTGGATGCTCACGGAAATCAATATGTAGAATTTGTGCAGGAAGGCGGTGGCGTTTGGGGAAGCGCATTGGTAGGCTATCTGTATGGTTTGGAAATCTTCGGCATTCGTTTTCTAAAAATTGCGGGAACGAGTGCCGGAGCCATCAATACGATGTTGATTGCAGCGTGCAGGACTAAAGAAGAAGCCAAAAGTGAGGTGATAAGAGAAATCCTTTTCAATTGGAATTTTGCCGATTTTATGGATGGGAAAACGTATGTAAAAACCACCATTCATGCGATGCTGAATAACAAGAATTTTCTGAAAATAAATGCCATTATTGCGGCTGTGCTCATGATTATTCTGGTGATTATTCCGTTTGCGCTTTCTTCGGAAACTACCCTGAATGCAAAACTGCTTTTCCTTGTTCCGCTTATTCCGATTATCATTGCGTTTTTTTGTATTAAAAAGTTTTATAATGATTTCAGGAAACAAAACAGCGGACTCAATCCCGGAAAGGTTTTCCTAGATCAAATGACCGATGTGATGAACGGATTCGGGATAAAAACTGTTGCCGAACTTAATGATAAATTCGTCCAAAAGGAACGCCAGCTTAACCTTAACTATCGCTATGGAAATGAACAGGAATATTATGCCATCGCTCTGAACAGTATTGAAGAAATTAAGGTTAATAATTTAGAACATATCGACCAGACACGTTACAGAATATTCTACGAAAGTGCCGTTAACAATGATTATTATAAAAACAATCCATTCTATTTATTAAAATCAGAATACATTGTTATTACCACCGATATTAATGCTAAAATTAAGGTTGAACTTCCCACGATGGCCAATTTATACTGGTCTGAGGAGGAAATGAAACGCATCAGTCCAGCCGAGTTTGTACGCGCTTCGATGTCAGTTCCTTTCTTTTTTGAACCTTTCCAAAAGAGAATTGATAAAGATGATGATTCTGTGAAATATGCCTGGAAATTCTGGATGAACACCAAGCCTGAAGACATCTACCCTTCCGGGGTTTTTATTGATGGCGGAAGTATTTCTAATTTCCCGATCGATCTTTTTCATTCGAGTGATGTTTTTTATCCGAGGATGCCTTTGTTTGGGGTACAGCTCACCAGCGACTCCGATATTCTGTCCGAAAAAGGGAAAACCAGCGAACAAATCCTGAAAACACCTTTCTCATTTGCAGGAAATATCCTCAGTACTTTAAAAGGTTTTAATGATAAATCTTTCCTTACGAAACATACTTTTTACCATTCTTTCAGCATTCAAACCGTGAATTGCGGGGAAAGCAGCTGGCTGAATTTCTTCATGAAAAGAGAGGAAAAAGAAGACCTTTTCAACAGAGGTTTTGTGGCTGCGCTGGATTTCCTCAATCAATTCGACTGGGAAAAATACAAATGCGAAAGAATGATGCTTTCTATGAAGGAGAAAAAAATCTTGAAGGAGGAGGATACAAAGACGGTGGGGTAAGGAAATTTGAGTATTTTTAACTCTTAATTATTTTGTAAAATAAATGAAGAAAAGATATTTTTTTATTCTGGGAATTTTAATGATTTTAATTTTCATTTCAATTCCTATTATTCATGTTTTCAAAACTAAATGGGGAGAATCTGAAAATAAAATTACTATTCCAAACGGGTATACTAATGATGCTAGCCAGTTAAATTTAACTAAAATAGATACCTTAATAAAAGTTCCGGAAACTAAACCTGAAATAGAAAAACAGCTTCGCCAAATATTAAAATATGCAAAGGAAAAGAATTTAAAAATTTCAATTGCAGGTGCACAACACAGTATGGGAGGGCATTCTATTTATCCGAACGGAATTCTTCTCAATATGCTTCCTTACAAACAAATGGAGCTGGATACAAAAAATAATATTCTTACTATCGGTTCGGGTGCACTTTGGGAAAATGCTATCAAATATCTCGACAAGCACGGAAAATCAATTGCTGTGATGCAGGCTTTTAGTTCATTTTCAGTAGGTGGTTCTATGAGTGTAAATGGACATGGCTGGCAAAAAGATTCGCCTCCAATTTCTTCAAGTGTACTCTCATTTACTTTAATGAAAGAGAATGGAGAAGTGATTAATTGCAGTAGAAATGAAAATCCTGAACTTTTCAAATTAGTGATTGGAGGATATGGGCTTTTCGGAATCATTCTCGATGTCAAGTTAAAAGTAGTTGATAATCTTGCTTTACAATATAAATACATTCGTTTAAGTTCAGACAATTATGTTGATTATTATAAGAAATTCATTTCAGATAATCCGAATGTGAACTTAGTTTTTGGCAGATTAAAAATATCTAATAAACGTTTTCTGGAAGATGCAACGATTAATTATTTTGAAAAAACAGATGAAAAACCGTTATCACTTCCTGCACAAGATGCAAAAAATGAAGAAACAAAACGTCTAGTTTTTAGAAGTACTGTGAACAGCGAATATGGAAAAAGACTTCGTTGGGATTTGGAAACAGGAATGAACAGAGTTACAAAAAATGCTGTTTATTCGAGAAATGAATTATTGAACGACCATGTTTCCCTAATAGAAAATAAAGATCCAAATTCTACAGATCTGTTGCAGGAATATTTTATTCCAGCACGAAATTTTAACCAATTTATAGAAGATATAAAACCTATTTTAAAATTTTCTCAAATTGACTTACTCAACATCACCATTCGAGCTGTAAATAAAGATGAAGATAGCTATATGAACTATGCAAAGGAAGATGTCTTTGGCTTTGTTTTTTTGTTTAATCAAAAGAAAACAGATCAGCAAGAACATAAAATGAAAATTCTTACCAATAAATTAGTTGATGAAGCTCTTAAGAATGAAGGAACTTTTTATCTACCTTATCGACTTCACATAGACCGAGTAAAGATGAGAAAAGTTTATCCTCAAACTGATTCGTTTTTTCAACTCAAAAAGAAATATGAT
This sequence comes from Chryseobacterium sp. GW823-FHT05E08, assembly GCF_058795655.1. NCBI lineage: Bacteria > Pseudomonadati > Bacteroidota > Flavobacteriia > Flavobacteriales > Weeksellaceae > Chryseobacterium > Chryseobacterium sp. GW823-FHT05E08. The sequence continues at coordinate 304,483 of NZ_JBXAHY010000006.1, forward strand.
CCTAAAGAAATCTTTGAGAATAAGTTTTATCTCCATTATAAATAAAAAAATCTAATGACGAAATACATCTGCCAATGCTGCGGCAAAGAAAAAGAAGATTGGCCTGCAATAGCTTATTCTGCTCCATATCCATATTTCCAATTGTCTGAAGAAGAATTGGAGAATTCTGAATTAACTTCAGATTTATGTATCATAAAATATTCTGATGAAACGTGCTACTTTATCCGAGCAGTTCTTGTACAGGAAGTGAATGACAGTTGCCAAGATCTTGAATATGGAATTTGGGTTTCATTAAGTGAGAAAAGCTTTAATGAATATGTTGAAAATTATGACAATAAAGATTTCGAAGGAGGATATTTCGGATGGCTTTCCAACTATCTTCCTAATTATGAATTTGAAAAAAGTATTCCTACCGATGTATTTGTGAATAATAAAATAGGAAGACCTTTTATTCATCCTCATGAAAGTTTTGAACATTCTTTTGTTGAAGATTTTTATAATGGAATTTCAAAAGAGGAAGCAGAGAGAAGGATTAATAAAATTCTAAAAAACTAATAATGGCAAGTTGCTTTATTATATTTAAAGATGGAAGATGTTTCTCAAGAAGATGGACAGGATATGATTGTATCATTAAAATTGCCATCCATGAATTATATCTGATTGAAAATGGAAAAGAGCTTGCGGCATGGCTGGAATTACAGATTCCTCCTGACGATGAAGACGAGTATGAAAGAGCAGAAAGTGGATATGGTTTTTACAGTGAACGAACAGACGAATGGATTAACAGAGATCTGGACACACGAAGTCTTACAGAAGAAAACCAAAAATTGTTCTGGAAAGCTATCGAAAACGGACGTCCAAAAGTACATGATCCAGAATTACCAGATTATACTGATCTAAATCCAGAATATTTTGAAATTTTTTATGAAATGTACAGACTTTCTGAGGAAGGAGCTCCACCGCTGGAATACTCCCACTGGGGAAGAGTAACGGAATGTAATTTCAAAAATGGGCCAGGCTGGGAAACAGAAATAAATGAATAAATTAATGCAGGAGCAATCTCTAAAAACTTATTGTTAAAATGAGATTCCTTCTGCATCGGCATGACAAAATCAAGGTCTACAATCCATCAATAAACTCCAAATACAACGGCACACTTCTTTCAATCGTCTCTTCGGAAGCATCCTGTTCAATTCCATAAAAGACAAACGGTTCTTTGTAATCGGCTTTTATGTAATCGAAAGTCAGTTCAAAGGGAGTCGTTAATTCTTTCATCGTGTATTTATATTTTCCGGATGTGCTGTAGCCTTTTTCATCAATTCCGGCGGTGATCGCCAAAGAAATCTTCTTCCCTCCTACTTTATAACCGCTTTTGCTTCCGTACGCCCAACTGTATAACAAGACCTCATCAAACCATTTCTTTAAAAGTGGCGGACTGCTAAACCAATAAAACGGAAACTGAAAAACTATTTTATCATAAGATTCTATCAATTTCTGCTCTTTTAGAATATCAAGCTTTTCATCTGGATATTCTTGGTATAATTGGTGAACTGTGTATTTTTCGGGGTATTTATTTAATTCATCAATCCATCTTTTATTGATTACAGATTTTTCGATAGTTGGATGAATGACAATAACTAATGTTTTCATTATATTTAAATTTCTACTACAAAAATAATATATGTAACTTACATTATAAACAGTAGTATCCCATTGTACGGTACTATAAAAAATGTAAGTAATGACTAAAATAAAGGAAACATCAACCAATTTTGCCAACAAAAAAGCGCTTTCAGATGAGTGTCTTGAAATTTATGCTTCAAACGTCATTGGCGGACAATGGTCTTTGGCGATCTGCTGCTATCTAATCAATGGAAAACTAAGATTCGGTGAACTGAGAAAACGTCTTCAAAATATTACAGAACGCATGCTCACTCTTCAGCTTCGAAAACTGGAAGAAGATAAAATCATTACAAGAACTGTTTTCGCAGAAGTTCCTCCGCGCGTTGAATATGAACTGACTGAAATTGGTTATAAACTAAAACCCATCATCGAAGAACTCGAAAAATGGGGAAAAGAACATAAAGAAATCTTGAATACAGAAGAGTAATAATTAACTAAAATAAGCTAATACAAATCATTATTAAACATTGACTTATCATTAATAATTTTCGTAATTTTAAGTATTATTAAACACAAAATAAACTAATTACGATATGAAAAATTCAATTCTTTTATTCCTGTTTTTTGCAGTGATCTGCTTTGGAAATTCACTTAATGCTCAAAAAATAACAGATGGCCAGACCATAGATGTCAATGGTATGAGTGTTACTTTTAATATAACTAATAAAGAAAGTGTCGAAGCTGGCGGAAAACCATATGACCGCTACAAAGTTTCGGCTACGGTAAAAAATACGTCAGATAAATCTTATAATATCAGATTATCTTCTTATCCACAAATCGTTACCAATATTGGGCTTGTGGAATTAGACTGCATCAACGCAACCGGAGCCAAACTAACCTCAAAAAAGATCGAACTGAAAATGAAAGCGCAGATGATTAATGTGACTTATTCAGCTTATGATAAATCCGGAAAATTCACCAACGGGATTATTCCTGTGACGGGAAGTTATTATTTTGATGCCGGTGATACGATTAGTGATAATGCTATTTTTATTGTTCCACAGGGGCAGGCGCCTGATGTTTCTGTGAGAAGTTTGAAGTAATGCACTTTTTTTGTGTCATTCAGAGCGAAACGAAGTGTAGCGTGGAATCTTTTTAAATGTATAATAGATGCTTCGACTACGCTCAGCATGACATTTCTAATACTAACTGCTTTATTTTAACAGCAAATTTTTAGCGATGTCATGCTGAGCGTAGTCGAAGCATCTCAATTACTTTATACCTTATTCCACATTGGGTCATGTTTTAAAACATCCTTAAAAACAGGACAACCTTCATCATGACATCCCTTTAAAAATCCAATGCTCATCAGAAATTCATTCACAATTTCACCTCCCGTGAATTTGAATGTTTTTTTGAATATTTTCATCCATTCCTGTAATGTTTTTGGATGATGATGCTCCAGCCATTTTTCGAAAGAACCGAATTCTTGTTGTAATGCGATGATGGTTTTGGCGTTTTCGATGGCGGCGTTTACTTTTAATTTATTTCTAATAATTCCGGGATCGCTCAGAAGTCTTTCGCGGTCTTCTTCTGTGTAAGCTGCCACTTTTTGAATATCAAAATTATCGTAAGCTTTTCTGAAAGTTTCTTCTTTCTTTAAAATCGTTTCCCAACTCAATCCTGCCTGATTGATTTCCATAACTAATCTTCCGAACAATTCGTTGTCATCATGAATCGGAAATCCGTAATGGTTATCGTGGTAATTTTTGTGAAGTTCTCTCCTACTTTCTGGCTGCATTCCTGCTATGGCTGAACAATAACTCATTTTAATAAATTTTCTGTTTTGGTTAAAAACTTTTCTAGGGCTTCTTTCATATCAATTCCTGTTCTGTCTGCTAAGATAATCAGCCACCAGATATTTTCGCCTAATTTATGTTCAAGTTCTTCTGCAGCATTTGATTTTCCCCATGTTTTTTCATGCGACATTACGTCTCTTCCTACCAAACCCGCATCGGTAAGATAAGCTAAAGCGTCCTGTTCCAAAGTCCATTCTTTGCCGTTTTGCTGAATTTCCAGCTGATGATATTTATCTCTGATTTCTAAAGAACGTTTTATGATTTCGTCGAAATTATTCTGACTCATTATTTTAGGTTTTAATAGGATAAAGATAAGGTTCTATTTTGACAACTGTTTGTCAGGAGTCTTTTTCATTTTAATTTGTTTAAAATTTATATCTAATTAAATCTAAATCATTCAACCCTAAAATTTAATAAAAGAATATCAATTGTATAAAATATTCAACATAACATCAATCATACAAAATCATATTCTACAAACATTCATATTTAATAAAAAATTCAAACATAAGAGATAATTTTTGATTTATCTTTGCCAATGTTAACGTATTTAAGTAAAAAAATATAAAATTTCAATCTAAAATAAGCTATGGCTAAAAATCTACTCTTCCTTATCTTTCTGTATTCTACCACAATATGGGCACAAAAAACTGATGATACTTTTGAACAGTTGTATATGAAAACGATATCCGAAACTGCTGCAAAAGATATGTCTCGTGCATTGAAAATTGCGGATTCCATGACTAAAGCCGCAACAACTCCCGAACATACAGGCAGAGGATTAATGTTAAGTGCCAGTCTTTATTTTCAACAAATGAAGTATGAAAAAAGCTTGCCTTTCGCTGAAAAAGCAAAAGATATATTCAATACTACAGAAAATTACGAACTACAGGCAAAAATTCATGGACTTTTAGCTACAGAATACAGATCTATGGCGCTTAATCATAAATCTAAAAAATATGCTGATGAAGGGCTAAAGATTGCCGATAACATACAAGATTTACAGAAGAAAATGCAGGTAAAAGCCCTTTTCTGTCAGGAACTTGCTTATTACGACATTAACCAAAAAAAATATACAAGTGCTGAAAATAATCTTAAGGCTTCTTTGAATTATTTGTCAAAAGTTCCGGGGGATAAAATAACTCTCGGTAAATCTTATCAGCTTTTGGCCGAAGTTTATTGTATGTATCTTAATAATTACCCACTTGCAGAAGAATATTATTGGAAAGCTATAAAAATTCTACCTGAGTCCAACCCCTCTACTGCACTTTCCTATGATGGACTTGGAAAAGTAAAATATTTTCAAAAAAAATATGATGAATCTGAAAAATATTTTCTAAAAGCTTTAGAGTTTGCAGAACACTCTGATCATCCGGAATTGAAAAGAAGAGTCTACAGCAGTATGGCAGAGTTGTACGAAAAAACAAACCAATATCAAAAAGCTGTTGTTTACAGAAAAAAATACGTTGAAGTTTTTAATAAAATACAAGACAAATACAAAAATACGGTTGATAAAGATTATAATAAAATTGATACCGAAAATCAACAATATGCAAGCTGGAACAGTATAAAAAATATTGTTATCGGCATTGTTTCTTTATTAATTTTGAGTCTTATCATCATCTTTTTCATCAATAAAAAGAAGCACAAAGCAGAATATTTAAAATTCAAAAATATTATTGATCATTACAAAGAAAAAGAAGAATATGTTCTGGAATCCAAAATTATAACCTCAGAAATTGAGGAAAAAGAAACGGAAGAAGAAAATATTTCCGAAGAAATTGATACCGAAAATAAGCACACTGATATCGCCATCAACAAAGAAACGGAAGCAAAAATCCTGGAACAGCTTGATCATTTTGAAAAAGATGAGATGTTCAATAATAGTTATATTTCGCTTTCTTTTTTAGCAACAGAATTCAGTACAAACAGCAAGTATATTTCTTATGTCGTTAAAAAACACAAAAATGTAGATTTCAAAAGTTACATTAATAAGCTGAGAATCAATTACGTCATTCATAAACTGAATACTTCTCCAAAATACAGAAAATATAAGGTAAGTGCTTTGGCTGAAGAGTGTGGTTTTTCATCTCACAGTAAATTTGCCACCATTTTTAAATCGATTACCGGAATTTCACCGTCTACTTTTATTTCTTTTATCGAGCAGGAAGAAGCAAATAAGAAATAATTTTTATCAAATTAAATAACTCTTAGATAAAGTCTGCATCATTTTTTGGTGCAGACTTTTTTTATACCTTTTAAGTAGTAAAAAAATAATCACTAAATAAAGAGTTATAATTTATTTTAAATTAAATTTAAACTACTAAAAATCAACATTTTATAATCTTAAAACTTATCCTTTTCGGAAAACAGAAAGACAATTTCTTTTTAAAGCTAATATCTCAGAATAACTTTGCGGAGTAACTCAAACATGATAAAAACTTTAAAAAACATGAAAAAAAAATCATTACTTCCCCTTTGTTTACTTTCTGTGTTTTGGGCTCAGGCTCAAATAGGTATTAACACTGCAAATCCTACCTCAACATTCGACATTACTGCAAAAAATGCAACCGGTACAACCAATAATGTAGATGGTCTTTTAATCCCGAGAGTTGACAGGCAAAGAGCCCAAAGCATGGCCTCTGTACCCACTTCTACTTTGATTTATGTGAATGATCCTGCAACCGGAACACTGACAGGAACTGCCATTAATATTGATGCCACAGGATATTACTATTTTAATGGCACAGTCTGGGCAAAACTAAATCCATCTTCATCACCCACCAGTTTTGAAAATATTTATAATGCAAATGGTACACTTACAGGAAATAGAATTGTAACACAGGGAACAAACTTTCTACGCTTTACACCAACCATTACGCATGGTTTTTCTGTAAACGGAACCACCCTTTCAGTAGATGGAGAAAATAACAGAGTTGGCATCGGAACCACTACTCCACAGAAAAAATTACATGTAACAGGCACTTTACAGGTTACCAATGAGATAAATGTAGGAGGCACCGGAACAACAACCGGAAGCGCAGGTACAAATGGACAAATCCTTACTTCCGGAGGAGCTGCAACAGCACCAAGTTGGGAAAACCCTGTCAATCTTTATGTTGCAAACGGCGCGCTTACCGGCAACCGTGTTGTAACCCAGGGAACAAATACACTACGTTTTAATCCTACCGTTGTTAATGGTTTTTCCGTTGACGGAGTAACATTTTCTGTTGACGGCGCTGCTAACAAAGTCGGCATCGGAACAAATGCTCCGGAAACTAAACTGCATGTAGTTTCTAATGTGGAAAGTTCAGGCAGATATAATCTTATAGATGCTACTGCAAGTACAGATCAATATTTTATTCTTGCTTTGAGAAACACCTCTCCCATGGCAGTTGGAAACTATTCTCTTTTAGGATTTACCAATAGTGGCCCTGCCAATGGAGGAGCTAACTGGGCGATAGGTTCTCTGCGCACGGGAGTCGGGGTACAAACCGGAGCTCAGGAAGATTTCTTTGTAGGAGCCTCTACAGGAGGTGGTTTGCTTGAACGTTTAAGAATAAAATCAAGCTCAGGAAATGTTGGTATCGGAGTTTCTAATCCTCTCTACAGATTAGATGTGGAAGGAGTTATTAATGCTTCCGGAAATGTAAGGGCAAATGGTGTTGTTTTGACCTCTGATGCCCGTCTGAAACAAGACATTCATGATACTTCTTATGGTTTAAAGACCGTCATGGCACTTCGTCCGGTAGAATATCAGAAGAAAAACAGTATTCAGGATAAAAATTATAACAAGCATGAAATTGGTTTCCTTGCTCAGGATATTGCTAAAGTGCTTCCATCTCTTGTTACAAGTGGTTCGGATGAATATAAAACACTCGCTGTTTCTTACACAGAACTTATCCCCGTTCTTGCAAAAGCGATACAGGAACAGCAAAAACAAATCACTCAGTTAAAAACTGAAAACGAAAAGCTTGCAGATGCTGTAAAACGCACAAAAACTATGGAAAAAGATTATGCAATGCTAGCTCAACAAGTAAAAGACATGCAGAAAATATTAGGTCTGAAGAAAACAGAATCAGGCATACAAGTAGCGTCTAAATAATATTAAAAAAATAATTGATTCTAATACACAAATGCAATACGAGCATCCTATATTTTTCAAACTCTGTTCCCAAAATAAGTGTGAAAAATATTTAAATTCAAAAAGAACAAAAGTTCAAAGTCATGTTTAATTATGCGGTTACTACAACTGCCTAATTTTTGAATGCTCTTTTTTAAGGGCATTCTTTTATTTCTGAAAGTATTTTTTCTTGATAATTAAGATTTAAATATAAAAACTCTCACCATAAACAGAATTACATTTCAATTTAAATCAAATATACAAAACACTATAAATCAATTTATTAAATCCGAAAAACTTTCCCTTTTCCGAAAACGAAAACAGTACTTCTTTCCAAGCAATAAGTCTCTGGATACATTTGCAAAGTAATGTCACGCATAATTAAACAACCACGACAATGAAAAAAATTACTTTACTTTTTTCCTTTTTTATCTTTGGCGGAATCAACGCGCAAGTGGGAATAGGAAACACGAGTCCTAAGGTAAATCTTGATGCAAGAGCTGCCACGGGAAATTCAGCTATTGCTTTCGGAAATACCAATCAAACCGCACCCACAGCCGGAGGTGGAGCCATGAAGTATGATACCGGACAACTTTTCTACAGTAACGGAACATCATGGATTCCTTTATTAGAAAAACAGGCAGGTGTTTTTATCCCAAGAGTAGTGGCTTCCAGGAAAAAAACCGATACCCAGACAATGGGACCTACCAATACCAATGAAACCTATATCTGGAATTTTCAGGATGCCGTAATAGACGATGGAAACTGGAATTCAACTGCAATTGGTTATACTGTTCCTATCACAGGGTTTTATCAAATATCTTTATTCGGAAAAATCTCTGTAAATGCAGCTAATAATTCTTCGAACTGGACAATAAATGTGTATGATGGTGCTACAGAGAATAGATATATTGTATCTACTCAGGCTATACCAACAGCAGGTGGTTCTATGGCAACCGGAGGAACATTAACTCTATACCTTACTGCAGGACAGGTTGTAAAATTAGGATCAGCTCACTGTGATGGATGTGGAGCCGCAAAAACCTACACCGTAAGCCCAGACGCATCATTTACGATCACCCAGCTAAGCAACTCATAAAATAAACATGTTTAACATAAAATTGAAGACAATGAAAAACAGGTTTATTTTATTACTATCATTTATCTCCTGCATATCTTTCGCACAGATAGGACAAGTAGGAATAAATACAGCCGCCCCAAAAGTACATTTGGATGCAAGAGGTGCGACAGGAAATTCAGCCATCGCTTTTGGAGATACCAATCAGAGCGCTTCTACAGCCGAAGCCGGAGCAATGAAATACGACAATAGCGTAAATAATAACGGAATCTATTACAGTGACGGCATAGTCTGGCAGCAGCTCATCGCATCGGGTACAGCTTCTCTTCCTAAGGTTGTGGCTGCTGGGAAAAAAAATGCTGATGAAACATTCTCTACCAATACATCAGACACTCATGTATGGCTTTTTCAGAATATTATCCTGAATGACGGCAACTGGAATTCCACTACAAACAGTTATACTGTTCCGAAAAACGGTCTTTATCAAATGTCTCTGGGCGCGCCTTTAAAGCCTACTCAGGTAAATAACACTTCGGAGTACACTATTTTCGTATATGATTCTACAGGTACTATAGAAACAAGATCTTTTGTTTTCAGATCAATTAATATGTCCGTTGGTGGTGGCGCATTCCGTGGAGGAACGATGACATTAGACTTAAAGAAAGATCAAATCGTTAAATTTGGTTCTACTCATTGTGCGATAGGATGTCTTGGTAATACTGTAGGATTTACAATTGGTTCGAGCGCTTTATTTACTATTGTACAGCTTTAGAAAATCCCTCATTTATAGATTGTAATGGAATTCCCCTCACTTTTCATTATAATTAAAAATACAAATGTCTATATAAAATTATTAGGATTCGATGTTTTCAATGTTAGTCAATCCCAGAGTTAGGTTATTAGTAAGTCTGTTCATTTTTGAACAGGCTTTTTTATCTAAATATTATCTATTCAATCCAAAAAAAACTAGGATATCAGTTTTTCATATTCATTAAAATTACTGATCCATTATTCTATTTTTGAAGCGATTGTTTGTATTCGTTGGGCGTAATTTCTGTTTTCTTTTTAAATAATTTACTGAAAGACTGAGGATGCTCAAAACCGAGCTGATACGCCGTTTCAGAAACCGAAAATTGAGATTCCGAAAGATATTCTTTAGCCTTTTCGATCAGTTTATCATGAATATGCTGTTGCGCATTCTGTCCTGTATGATGGCGAAGCATATCACTCAAATATCTTGGCGTAAGGTTGAGTTGTGACGCTACAAGTTCTACAGTCGGAAGACCTTTTATTCCTTTTTCTTTATCAAAAAAATCATTCAGAAGATCTTCCATTTTAGACAACAAATCATTATTGACAGATTTTCTGGTGATAAATTGCCTGTTGTAAAAACGATTGCTGTAAGTCAACAATAATTCTATCTGAGAAATAATAACATCCTGACTAAATTGGTCTATCCGCTCATTCAATTCATTCTGAATATTTTCAAAAATATCATAAATCGTTTTCTTTTCTTTCTCAGAAAGATACAAAGCTTCCGCAGCAGAATAGGAAAAAAAAGTATAGTCTTTTATTTTCTTCAATAGAGAATAAGGTCTGATGAAATCGGGATGAATATGTAAAGACATTCCGCTGTAATCGGCTTCTTCATTATCCATTCTTAGGATCTGACCGGGTGAAACGAAAGACATTCCGCCATTTTCGAAATCATAATATCCTTGTCCGTACCGAATTTTACCGTTGAATTTTGTTTTAAATGAAATCTTATAGAAATCCGATTTTGTTCCATTTTTAAAACTTTTAGGATCAAAACGTGTTTCTCCGTAATCAATAATACTGATCAAAGGATGCAACGGCGCCGATATGCCCATGGCTTCATGCAAAACCGACAAAGATCGAAAATGAACTGGTGATTGGCTGGTTTTCATACTACAAATATAAGTTGAGATTTAATTATTGGTGAATTTTGTTTCGCAAGTGAATTGTTAATGGTCAATTTTAAATCTGCTCAATAAATTCACAAGCAAAGCGAATTGACAATTGACCATTTGCCTGTTAAAACTTAAAATCTGATTTTATTTTCTGTACTTGAGCTTCGGCTCCGATCTCTGCTCTTTCGTTATATAAAGCATTTGCGTCTTTTCCTGCAACATATCTTAACTGATCTTTTCCGTCTGTAGCTGCTTCATAAACAACATTGGCAATATCTTCCGGTGTTGAATAATTTGCAACCTGTTCCGGGCTGTATCCTTCCTGAACTTTACTCATTAATTTTTGATAAGCGTCATGTTGTGCTCCATCCAGAGAACGTCCAGCAAAATCGGTTTGTATTCCTCCGGGAGCTACTATTTTTACTTTAATTCCAAATTGGGCTAATTCGTAACCCATACATTCTGAAAATCCGTCAACAGCGAATTTTGTTGCGCTGTAAATGGAGCATGTCGGAAAACCAATTAATCCAAAACTTGAAGTAATATTGATTAAAACTCCCTCTTTTCTCTCTCTAAAATATGGTGTAAAAGCTTTTGTAATTCTGATAACTCCCATTAAATTGGTTTCTATCTGTAACTTGATCTGATCATCCGTAAAAGCTTCCAGAGGTCCGACCAAACCGTATCCGGCATTATTTAAAGCTACATCTACCTTATAGTTTTCAAGAACATAATCGATCGTTTCTTTAAGTTCTTGCGGATTGGCAACATCAAGCTTCAACACTGTTACGTTTTCCAATTGGGTAAGTTCTGTTTCGGCTTCGGGATTTCTCATGGTTGCGATAACATTCCAACCTTTACTTTGAAATAATTTCGCAGTTGCTTTTCCTAAACCTGATGAAGTTCCTGTGATAAAAATTGTTTTTTGCATTATAGTAAATTTTATACTGCAAAGTTGCTCAGAAGTCAGGATTTAAAAGTAGCCAAATTGAGTTTGATTGTAGCTGTTTTGACGAAAAAACATATTTTGATATAAACACTTAAATAAGTACTTTAGCGATTGAAATACAAATTCATTTATGAAATATCTTTCTTTTTTATTACTTATATTAATTTTCAATTGCTCTCAAAAGGAAAGTAAAATAGATTATAAAGAAAAAATACCTCAACAGAATATTGCTTTTTTGATCGACAATTCTTTGACAATGATATCTAAAGATTTCGAACCCAACAGGATTACAGTAATTAAAAAAGTGTTAGAAAAAATCATCAATAATAAAAAGGAAAATCAGGCATTTTCTGTTGTCGTTTTTGCAGGACAATCTTATATTCTTTGTCCTTTAACAAAAGATAAAAAGATATTACTTTCAGCGCTTGATAAAATAGATTTTGGTATTCTTAAATTAAGAGCAGGAACTAATTTTTCAAACCCTTTATTAAATGGTATAGCTTCTCTAAACAGTCAATTTGATAATAAATCAATGATTATATTCTCAGACGGAAGAGAAAATCAAAAATCATATCCAATTGATATTCCGATTAAAGATGCTATAAAGAATAAAATAAAAGTAAATACAATTATAATTACTCCAAAAGACTTTCAACTACTACCCACACAAATGGATAATAACGGTAATATAAAATTTACCAAAATGAAAACTGAGCCAGAAGATTTCACTCTGTTAAAAAAAATATCTTCGCAAACCGGAGGAAGTTTACATATTTTTCACACAAAGGAGGAACTTAATGCATTAGATTTTGAAAAGCTAATTTCAGAAACCAAAACTTTAAAGATTATAAAAAATAAATCTACTATAAGCAATGATAATCTTAGTAAAATCTATACGGAGATTAAAATGACCAATGATAGTTTAGCTGTTATATTTAAATAAAAATAACTATAATATCTAATCAGAAACCGTAGTTTTGCAAAGATGCCAATCACCAGAACATATATTAATTTTTATAAAACAATTGTAGTTATTCTACTTTTGGCTTTCTCGTTATCGCCATGTTCTGTAAAAAGAGATGTTTTAGGCGTTTTTGATATTCAGCATCTCAGTACTTTAAACAAAGTAAAAACAACAGTTAGTCCAACGGTAAATTGTGATTTCGCTCATCATAATTTTTCTTCAAAAACTCCAATTTCAAAGGCAGATTTCAAGTTTAATGAAGCTTTTTCCTTTAAATTAAGCTCAGTTTTAAATTTTTCTAAGGATATTATTTTTCAAAACAAATATTCCGGAGCGACTAGTGGAAACAGTCCGCCAAAATATATTTTATTTAAACAATTGAGGTTGAATTTGGTTTAGATTCAGTTCTAGGATGATTTTTTAACAATCAATTATTTAGTAAAATATCAATTCAATGAAAAATAATACCAATCAGCCTACTGATATGGCTGGTTTATATACGTTGTCGATCCGTATGGTTATCGGGTGGACTTACTTCTCAGCCTTTTGGCGTAGACTTGTTCTCGAAAACAAACTCGATCCTGATGAAGCAGGATATATCGGAGAAAAATTCAATCATTTTTTACCCAATGCGTTAGGCATCAAACCTATTATCGAATATTTGGTAACTCATCCGGAGGCTTTGCATACTTCGATGGTGACTTTTACCATTGTTGAAGCGGTTGTAGGATTGTTTATTATTTTAGGCTTATTCACCAGATTAATGAGTGTCGGAATTTTCGGGCTGGCTTTGGGAATCTTATTAGGTTCAGGCTGGATAGGAACAACCTGTTTGGATGAATGGCAAATTGGCGTTCTGGGAATTGCGGGCGGATTTACCTTATTTCTCACAGGAAGTGGTTCTTATTCACTGGATCAATATTTCTTGAAAAAAGATTTTAATTTCACTCAGAAAATAGGGTTCAAATGGATGGGCTCTGGCACATTTCCTATTTTGAATCCTAAGCTTTTTGTATTGACGGGTTCCATTTTAATTTTCGGACTTACACTTTACACCAATCAATATTTTCATGGTGGAGTTTGGGGAACTTTGTATAATAAATCGGTAAAACCAAAGATTGAGATTTCTAATATTTCACTTAAAAATTCAGATTTAAAGTTTGAGGTTTACAGAACGGAAGGTGTAGATGTTTATGGTTCTTTCCTCATCGGAATTCATATTTTAAATGAAAAAGGAGATGTTTTAAAAGCATTAGATGGAAACGAACTTTCAAATTTTTCAAAAGAAAACATTAACAATCATTATGTCGCCAAAGTGAAAAATGGTAAACATAGCTTGATTATTCCGCTTGGGGCAAAAGCTGATTTAACCATTAAAATTGATGAGATTTTTACTCAAAAAGATGAGATTCATACGTTGAAGTTAATTGATATTAGCGGGATTGAATGGACGGCGAAAATCAAATAATAGTTTTTGAACCATTAAGGTTTTGTTAAGATGTTAAAAATATTAAGTTTAGATCCTTCGACTTCGCTCCTTTAGATTTGCAGAAAGAAAAATAATATCTTTAGAAAAAGAGAAAGCATTTAATTAAACTAAGACTCGCTC
>NZ_JBXAHY010000007.1:0-261610 GCF_058795655.1 Chryseobacterium sp. GW823-FHT05E08
CGGTTATTAAACAACAAAAGCCCTATGAAGAAAATTATACAAATAACTTGGTTTTGTCATAGAAATCAGCATGACATTGCTAATACTAACTGCATTATTCTAACCGTAAATTTTTAGCGATGTCATGCTGAGCGGAGTCGAAGCATTTCCATTAAATAAAACCTTTTTCCACAAAAAATCCTCCGAAAAATTTCGGAGGATTTATATTTATTTCAATAAAATTTAGTGTACACCACTTAAATCTATTTTTTCTTTGCTCTTTCGTTCTTTTACTAATAAGATAAACGGAATACAAACCAGGAAAGCAATTCCTAAATAAAGGAAAACGTCCATGTAAGACAATACCGTTGCCTGTTTCGTGACCGTGAGATCAAGCATTTTATACGCTGCATTCATTGCTGCATCAGGAGTCATTCCTTTTGCCATGAAACTTGCTTTTAATCCTGCTAATCTTTGCTGGACATCAAAATCATTGGAATCTAAATGGGAGACCAAATTAACTCTGTATTTCTGGCTGGCATTCGCAATAAATGTAGTGATGGCCGCGATCCCGAAAGATCCTCCCAGCTGTCTCATCATCCCTGTAAATGCTGCTCCTTGTCCAATTTCCTGACCTTTCAAAGTACTTAATGATAAAGAGGTGATTGGAATAAATAATAATCCTAATCCTGCTCCTCTCACCATCAACATCCAGAAAAAGGCGTCTTTACCGGTGTCCGGAGTTAGAATTTTATATCCCCAGAAACTATAAACGAAGAACGTAAATAATCCTAAAGAAACCAAAATCTGCTGTTTTACTCCTTTCGAAAGCAACTTACCAATAATCGGCATCATGAAAGCGGTTGTTAACGCCGCCGGAATCATTAATGCTCCTGATTCTAAGGCAGTCCATCCCAAAATACTCTGAGTATATAAAGGAACAATAAACGTGGAACCGTACAACCCAAATCCTAATACAAAGGACATGACCGTTCCGATCCTTAAATTACTGTTTTTCAAAACTCTAAGCTCTACAATCGGATATTTGAACGTAAGTTCTCTCCAGAGGAATAAGATAAATCCTAACACTGCTGATACGGTAAATAATACAATCCATCCACTTGCAAACCAGTCTTCTTCATGCCCTCTTTCCAAGATATACTGTAATGAACCTACGGTAACTGCCAATAAAGCAATTCCTAACCAGTCTACATCTGAAGCTTTACGTTTTTCAGCATATTTCGGACTTTTTATAAACTGTAATGTCATTAAAGTCGCTGCAATCCCGATTGGAATATTAATATAGAAAATATACGGCCAACTAAAATTATCAACAATATAACCTCCTAATGGCGGACCTAATGTTGGGCCAATAATTACTCCCAAACCATAAATAGCCTGAGCCATACTTCTTTTTTCAATCGGATAAGATTCTGTGATAATGGTCTGCGAGGTTACCAATAAGGCTCCACCTCCAATTCCCTGACATAATCTAAAGAATACCAACTCCCAAATATTATCTGCATTACCGCATAAAAATGAGAACACGGTAAATATGATAATAGAAGCTGCAAAGTAATTTCTTCGTCCGAACTGTTGAGAAAGCCAACTCGTCATCGGTACAACAATTACGTTACCAATGGCATACGCCGTAATTACCCAACCCACTTCAGAAAGTGTAGATCCCAGGTTACCTTTCATCTCGTTCAGGGCAACGTTCACAATCGTGGAATCCACAATTTCAAGCAAAGCACAAAGAATAGCTGTGATCGTAATGATCACTCTTCGGGCTCCATATTCTACTAATGAATCTTCCATAGTTTTTTTATAGGTATTAAAAAATTAAGAGATTATGAGATCTAGAAATTTTAGAAATAAGAACAAGCATTTTTACGAACTAACTTTGTTCTTTATTAAATTTTCTGTTTGATTGTTAAGGTTTAAGCTAAGATTAATACTATATTTTGGCTAAAGCCATTTGAAATTTTAATCTTTTTGTTAAACGGGCTAAAGCCCGCTTCTATTGATGAGCCTATTCGGTTGCGAATTATTTAGTTATTAAATTAAATATGTAAATAATTCAAATCAAGCATCAATTTCTAAATCCCTTAATTTCTTATTATTTTTAATTATTTTTTAAAAGTGAATTGTCAATTATTAATCAACTCCATGGTCAATTTTACGCCTTCATTTCCAACTTCATGATTGATTTTCATCTACAAAACCGATATCAACTTCGTTTGTCAGTTTTCAACTTCATTATACTTCTACATTGAACTCCATCTGCAACATCATCTTCATTACCTCATTTCCTTCTTCATCACTGAATCCTTCCACAAGATCGGCATCAAACTTCATCATCAACTTTACTGCTTCATTTTCCTTTCACAATTGACTTGCTTCAGCAAAATTGACAATCCACTTATTTAAATATTATTTCAAAGAAACTTCGGCTTTCACGTTCATTCCTGTTCTTAGTCTTTTAGCAACGTTTGGATCTAGTTTTACAAAGTCGATTTTCACAGGAAGTCTTTGTACAACTTTTACGAAGTTACCACTCGCGTTATCCGGAGGAAGAATAGAGAATGTAGAACCTGTAGCCGGAGAGAATGAACTTACTACTCCATCAAATTCTGTGTCTGGGAAAGCATCGATTTCGATTTTTACTTTCTGACCTTCTACCATTTTATCAACCTGAGTTTCTTTAAAGTTAGCCACAACCCATTTTTGATCATTTTTAACTAAACTGAATAACTGAGATCCTGCCTGTAAATACTGTCCTGCCTGAATTGGAACTTTTCCAACAAATCCGTCTTCCGGAGCAAGGATGATTGTGTAAGAAAGATTCAATCTTGCATTTTCTACATCAACTTCTCTTTGTTTAGCAACTGAACCTGCAACACTGATTTGTTGAGAACTTGCAGCCGTTTGAGAAGAAGCAATACCGGTTTGTTGAGCAATTTGATTTCTCTGATCAACCAAAACCTGTAATTGTCTGTCTGCAGATTGTTTTGCAGCCAAAGCCTGCTCATACTGTTGTTCTGTAATTGAGTGGTCTTTTACCAAAACAGAATATCTTTTCAAATCCTGGTTTGTTTTCCAAACATTTACTTTTGCAGCTTCGATTTGAGCATTTGCCGTTGTAACAGCCGCTTGTGAGCTTCCTATATTTTTAGACGTTGCTGTTGTACTTGCCTGAGCATTTGAAATATTGCTTTTTGCAGTCGCCAAAGCTGCTTCAGCTTGCACTAAAGCCATTTTTTGATCTCTGTTATCAAGGATAACCAAAGTATCTCCTTTTTTAACTAATTGATTATCTTTTACTTTTATCTGCGTTACATATCCTGAAACTTTAGAAATCACTGGGCTCATGTTAGAAGCAATTTGAGCATCGTCAGTTTCTTCATGAAGCTGTCCGTAAGAATATGTTCTGTATCCGTAGATCCCTCCCACTACTACGACAACCGCTAAAATGATTGGGAAAACTAAACTCTTTTTCTTTTTAGGTTCAGTTACTGGTGTATTATTATTTTCCATTTTTGGTCTTAATCTTATTTAATTGTTAAAGTTCCTGTAGTTTGTAATAGTTTTCTGTAAGCCAATGCTGCATCTGCTTTTGCATTAATAACTCCAACATTTGAAGAAATCTGTGCAGCATCTGCATCCAACAATTCGGTCATGGTAGCCAAACCGTTGTCATATTTATTTTTTGTAATTCTGTAGTTTTCATTAGCCTGCTCAGCCGCTTTTTCATACACCGCGATTCTCTTTTTAGAGTAATCTGTGTTTTGATATTCTCTGTTTACATCAAGCTTAATGTTGTCATTTAATAATTCATCGTTGGCAGCTAACTGCTTTTCTCTTGCCTGAGACTGTCTTAATGAAGAATTTTCTTTCCAAAGGTTTGATAAATTATAAGAAATCCCAACTCCCACATTTACTGCATTATAAATCGTAAGAAATTTCGGAATATCCGCAGCTACATAACCTCCAGTAAATGCAATTGAAGGAAGATTTTCAGCTTTTGCCGATTTAGATCCCAACTCAGCCGCTTTTCTTTGTTGAGCCAAAGCCTGTAAATCTTTACGGTTTTCTCTGGCTTCGTTTACATAGAAGTCAACTGCTTTTACATCAGAACCTTCGTCGATATAATTTTGATCAACTTCAATTTCTGTATTATCAGCTAATCCTAACAACAAATCCATGTTGATGTTCGCAATATTGTAGTTGTTTTTTGCTTCCAATAATTGCAATTCGATATTTGAAGTCTGAAGATTTGCCTTTAAACGATCGTTTCTTGCGATAACTCCATTATTTTCTAGTTTAAGAAAAGTCTCGTCTCTTTTTTGAGAAGCAGTAAGGTTTTCTTCTAAAACTTTAATCGACTGATTTGCTTTAAATAAATTATTATAAGCCTGAGCAACGTTATAAGCAATTGCTATTTTATCATTTTCTGTGCTTAATTTTGATGCTTCCACCAAATATTTTGCAGACTGAATACCATATTTAATTCTACCACCGTTGTAGATCGGAACACTAAGATTCACAGATCCATAAGCAACCTGATGTACTGTCGGGCTTTCTGCACCAGCACCTGATCCGGTAGAAAGCTTTAGATCAATCGTTGGTTTAATGGGAAGATACATATAGCTTCCGGAAACTTTCAATTCAGGAAGTTGTTTGTTCTTTGCTTCCAAAAGATCTGCGGTAGCTTCTTCAATTTTAGCTGCGTCAATCTTTAGGCTCTTGCTGTTTTGGATTCCCAACTGCACAGCTTCATCGAGGGTGAGTTGTTTTTTCTCCTGAGCATTTATGTTTGCAATTCCTATAAATAGAGAAAGTGCAAGAATTGAATTATTTATTCTCTTCATAACCTAAAAGGTCTTTTAGTATATATTTAATATGTTTATTAAGTTCCGTGTAATATTTTTCATCAAAAACCTCTTCATCTTCAGTATCATTTAAAAATTCTTTATACATTTCTTTAGCATTGGATGCATAGAATAATGTCCCACTCACTGTTGTATGAAGCAGATAAATAGGAGGATTTTTTGTGAAGACACCTTTCTCTAAACCACTTTCTAAAATCTTTGAATACATGGCAATAAAACCCATTTTCGTTTGTTTAAGAAACTCAACGATCTGAGGATTCTCTGCATGTAACTGCTCTCTCTGCATGATTCTGTAAAAACATTTTTGATGTCTTATTCTTCCTGCAAACTGATCTACTATTTTTTTTATTTTTTCCCATTCATTAATGTCGGTTCTTTCCAAAATATCTTTGGAGAAGAATTGCCCTTCATTCATTCTGTATTCAACTAATTTTTCATACAGTTTTTCTTTAGAACCAAAATAGTAAGATATCATAGAAATATTTACATTCGCAGCTTTTGCGATCTCCCTAGTGGAAGTTCCCTCAAAACCCTTCTCAGCAAAGAGCTTTTCGGCAGCGAACAATATATTTTCTTCTTTTGAAATCATTATACTCTCATTTTTCAAGGTGCAAATTTACACAAGATTTTCAATAAATCAAACGATTGATTGATTATTTAATTAAAATTTAATATTCCTTAATGTAACTCACTGAATAGTATTAGATTTCCGTTAATTAAATTTAAACTGATATGAATAAAACATTATTAATTCTATCTATTGAATTATCCATTTTAAATAGAGACTATCCCCAAAATCTTAAGGCAAGAAAGAAAATTGTACTAAAAGTGAATGATAAATAATTCTCTTTAATGAAAAAATAAACTCCGACAATAATGCCGGAGTTTCTATTTATGTGCTTTTATGAATATATCTTGATAATTTTATTCCTAAATCTGTCCAGATTATTTTAGGATTTCCGTTTCGGGTTAAATGTAAATCTGCTGTTGAGATTTCTTCCAGAATACTTTCGATATTGGCTCCACTGATGAATTTTGAAAATCCTGCCCAATTAAAACCATTAGCGTCAATTTTTTTGTAAACAAGACTTTCCGACTGATAATTTTGAAGCAAAGCCAATCTGAAAATTTCAGAGCAATAATTTAAAAAGTTCTTTTGTTTTTCTCTGTTCCAGCCTGCAATTTCTCTTGCCCAAAGAATGATACTTTTAAGGAATTCAGGTTTCTTTTTCACCATAAATGCATCACGAACCCATTGAACAAATAATTTTTCAAACTCATCGCTTTTATTTTCTGAATTTAAAAGCTTGATGGCATCATTCAAATCTCCCTGAGCCTGGTGAACTATTTCTCTTACCTTTTCATCAGATACAGAAAAATTCTTTTTAAGATAGTTTTCTATATCGCTGTCATTAATTCTTGGGATCTCCACAACCTGAGTTCTGGAAAGAATTGTCGGAAGAATATCATTAATATCTTCTGCTGTAAGGAGAATAATTGTCTTTGCAGGTGGTTCCTCCAAAAATTTCAGGAACTTGTTGGAAGCGGCAATATTCATTTTATCTGCTCTCCAGACAATCAAAATTTTAGTTCCGCCTTCAAAGCTTTTAAGAGAGAATTTTTGATTTTGATCATCAACTTCATCTGCAGAGATAAAGAGTTGCTTATTTTCAGACTCCAGAAAAGCCGTCCAATCATCATAGCTTGCATACGGTGAAGCCATGATCATTTCCCTAAACTCATCAAACTTATTTTTGCTTAAAGAGTTTCTGTTATCCGTAAAAACCGGGAAGCTGAAATGCAGATCAAGGTGATTTAAATGTTCCACTTTTGATGCTGCGTGCTCGTTTTCACCTTTCAAAATTTCTTTTGCATACGCCAAAACCATGGGAAGCGTTCCATAACCCTCTTTTCCTATGAAAAGCTGGGCGTGGCTCACTCTGTTTTCAGCGATACTGTCTTTAAGAAGTTTTTTCAGATTTTCCTGTCCGGCGATGTTCTCCCAATTCATGTTCCAAAGATAAAAAATCTTCGCTCAATTTTTAAAAATTAAACTCGATTTAATATCCAGAAAAACTATTGGCATTAATTTTTCATTGAAAACATATAGTCAATATGTTTTAAACTTATATAAAAAAGTTTCAAGCAAAACTGTAGATATTATTTTGTTGGAGAATCGCAAAGGCGCAAAGATTTTAATTTTTACAACTTTTTTAAGGCGCAAGAAAATCAAAGATTTCCAGCAAGCATTTATTACAAAGCGTTATAAATTTTATCGCAGATAAAATCCTTGCGCCTTAAAACATTGACATTAATTATCATTTGCGCCTTTGCGATTTACCAATTATCAAAGAAAAAATTTAAACAGGTAAATCATATTAATAGGTTGCATCAATAATTCCATTAGAATAAAATTAAAATTAAATTGTGTGCAATTTAATTTTTAACAATAAATTTGCTTAATGATTTTCAACCAAAAAATTGCACAGTTTTAAATTTGCAATCATCAAAATAAATAAAAATGAATACAGAACTGGAACAGAAAATAAGAGAAATATTTGAAAAGCAAAAAGCTTTCTTTAAAACCAATCAAACTAAAGATATTGAATTCAGAAAAACTCAACTGAGAAAATTCAGAGAAGTATTTTTAAGTCATACTGATGCCCTTTGTGAAGCTTTAGATATAGATTTAGGGAAAAGCAGAAAAGAAGCAGAATATGTGGAAATCCAAATCGTTATCAGCGAACTTGATTATCTTTTGGAAAATGTTGACGAATGGGCAAAACCAGTTCCCGCAGAATCAAAACCGCATTCTTCGGGAGCAGAAGTAACGAGTAAAATAATTCACGAACCTTACGGTGTTAATTATATTATTGGCCCTTTCAACTACCCTGTTCAGTTGACTTTCAGTCCGCTAATCGGAGCTTTGATCGCGGGAAATACAGCTATCTTAAAGCCTTCTGAAAATACACCTCACGTAGCAAAAGTTCTTGAAGATATTGTAAAAGAATCATTCGACGAAGCTTATGTAGCCGTCGTTCAGGGAGCAATTGAAGAAAATACTTTATTATTAAGCCTTCCATTTGACTATATTTTCTTTACAGGAAGTCCAAATGTTGGAAAAATCGTCATGAAAGCTGCAGCAGAACAATTAATTCCGCTAACTCTTGAATTGGGAGGGAAATCTCCGACAATCGTCCATAAAGATGCAGATCTTGACAAAGCCGTTGCAAGAATTTCTTACGGAAAATGGATTAATTGCGGACAAACCTGCGTTGCTCCAGACTATATTTACATTCATGAATCTGTGAAAGATGCTTTTATTGAAAAATTTAAAGCTTATTTACAAACAACTTATCCAGATGGATCTTTGGGTAAAATAGGAAAGATCGTCAATCAGAATCAAATCAAAAATCTTGCAGGTTATCTTGAAGCAGCTCCTGAAAAAGTAATTTATGGCGGAAGTTACGATCTTGAAACCCGCCATTTTGAAGCTACTTTAATGGATAACGTAGCTTGGGATGATAAAGTGATGCAACAGGAAATTTTTGGACCAATACTTCCTATTATGACGTATTCTGATATTGATGAAGCTTTAGAGGAAATAAATAACCGTCCGAAGCCATTAGCCTTATATATTTTCACCGAAAACCAACAATTTGCAGATGATATTCTTAGTCGCACAACAAGCGGAGATGCAGAAATCAACAGTACAATTGTGCATGTTGGCTCTCATTATTTACCTTTCGGCGGTGTAGGAACTTCCGGAATGGGAAAATATCACGGGAAATACAGCTTTGAAAACTTTAGTCACACAAGATCTGTGCTTCAGGTTAAATAATTTTTATCTTAATTAAAACTATATAAAAGGTTGCTCTCAAACGATGAGCAGCCTTTTTTATTTAATAAAATTGGCATTTCAATTTATTGAAAATTAGATTTTTTGCTTAAAGAGAAGCCCTTAACAAACTTTAACCTCATGAAACTTTTACAATTCATTAATATTTAAGATATTTGCGCATTATTTTAAAAATAAAGAATGAAAAAAATCTTTGTACTATCATTCATATCAGTTGGATACTTCCTTAATGCGCAGAGTCTGAGTAACTCACCTTATGCAACTTACGGAATTGGAGATGTAAAATATGATAATACGATTGAAACTGCTTCTATGGGAGGGATCTCCACAGCTTATATAAGTGACTTTACGAGTAGTTTCAACTTCGCAAACCCTGCAAATAATGCTAATTTCGAGCTTACAAGTATTAAACTGGAAGCTACCAACGAAAATAATTATTTCAAAACTGATTATAATAATACGAAGTCTACAAAACATTCTACGTATTTATCTAATATTTCATTGGCCTTTCCTTTATCTCCAAAGGTAAAATTGGGACTTTCTTATCAGCCGTACAGCTCTAAAAGCTATGACATTCTGAATTCTTCTACAATTAAAATGGAAGACGGAACAGAAGCAACTGTTGCCAATAGATTTAGAGGATCAGGTACATTGAACGCTGCACAGATCGCATTATCTTATAAAGTAGCAGATCAGTTCTCTGTGGGAGCTAGAGCTAATTATTACTTCGGTAATCTTTATGATACGAACGAGATTGCTTATTCTAATGCTGAGTTGGTCAATGGTTATGAAACTAAAAACAGTATTAAAAACTTCAACTTTACGTTAGGAGCAAGTTACCAAAAACTGGATACCCGTAACGACCGTAAACTGACGATTGGTGCTACTACCACTTTCGGGAACACAAGTAATATGATGACTGATTATAAAAACAGTACGTATTATTACACTACCGGAGATGTAAAAGCTGGAGAAAGTATTATTGAAGAAAAAAGTACAAGTTCTAAAAACCTTTTACCTATACAGGCGTCTGTCGGTGTAGGATATGGTGAGGAGAACAAGTGGTTCCTTTCCGGTCAGGTAGACTATAAAAAAGGAGAATCAATTACTTATTTCGGAAAAAGTTTAGATCTAGAGGATTCTTACAGAATTTCTGCCGGAGGTTGGTATTTACCTAACTACAACAACTTTAGAAATTATTTTTCAAGAGTTGTCTACAGATATGGTGCTTTCTATGAAAAAGGAGCTCTAAAAATTGCAGGAACAAACATCAACAAATTTGGTATTTCTGCAGGAGTACTTCTTCCATTCAAAACAAGCAGCATAACAAGAATGAGCGGTCTTGAACTTGGTTTAGAAGTCGGAAAAAGAGGAACACTTGACAATAACCTGATTAATCAGAATTATGTTAACTTAAAAGTTGGTTTCAATTTTGCTGATAAGTGGTTCAGAAAGCGTTTACTTGAATAAAAAATGAAGTTTATAAAAAACATATCATATAAAAATATAGCATACCTTTTTAGTTGTGCTATATTTTTTGTTTTGACATCTTGTGAAGAGGATCTTACCAAATCCAAAGGCCTTCAAAGCAAAAATTTTCCTTCAACGATTATTTACGATGCTAAGATTGTTCAAAGAGATTCCGGTTTTATAAGCATGAAGGCGCTCGCTCCTATCATCGAAAAATATGAATTGATAGACAGTCCATATACCGTTGCTAGAAAAGGAATTAATATAGAATTTTTCGACAAGAAAAAACCTAAAATTCCCGGAAGAATTACCGCAAAATATGCCCGAATTTTTGAATATAAAAAGTTCTACGAAGCAAAAGGCGATGTAAGAATCACTACAAATGAAGGCCAAAGGTTTGCCATGCAAAGTATTTTTTGGGATCAGAAAAAGCAAAGAATATTTACGCGTGACACCGTTTTTGTAACAATGGAAGACGGATCTACCCTTATCGGAGCCAATGGAATGACGGCAAAAGATGACTTTTCTGAATATACTTTCTATAAAAATTCTGGAAACTTTAGTACTAAAAAGTTAGCCGAATCTAAAAAATAAATATCTGCTATGACCTTGCATGCAATAGGATTAATGTCTGGAACCAGCCTGGATGGCTTGGATATCTGCTATGCAACATTCGAGAAAAAGGAAACCTGGAGTTTTCAGATCATAAAGGCAGAAACAATTCCTTATCCTAAAATCTGGGAAGATAAACTTCGTAATTCGATTCATCTTTCTGCAGAAGAATTATTAGAATTACATTCAGAATACGGTTTTTACTTAGGAAAACTTACTCAAGATTTCATTCAAAAATTTGAATTAAAAAATATTGATCTGATTGCTTCTCACGGTCATACGGTTTTTCATCAACCTCAAAAGAAATTCACCTTACAAATCGGAGATGGAAGAGCTATTAAGATAGAAACAAGTCTGCCTGTAATTTATGATTTCAGATCTCAAGACGTTTTGATGGGTGGAAATGGAGCACCTTTAGTTCCGATTGGTGATGAATTGCTGTTTTCTCAATACAATGCCTGCCTTAATTTAGGTGGTTTTTCTAATATTTCGTTAAAAATTAATGATAAAAGAATAGCTTTTGACATTGCTCCCGTTAATATTGTTTTGAATAAATTAGTTCAAAAATTCAATAAAAGCTTTGATGAAAACGGAGATTTGGCAAAAACAGGGGAAATTGATGAGGAATTATTATTAAAACTTAATTCTCTAGAATTCTACCAACAATTTCATCCAAAATCATTGGGAATTGAGTGGTGTAACGAAAATATTTTCTCTTTATTTGAGAATATTGAAACGATTGATGTTTTAGCAACATTCACAGAAC
The DNA here is from genome assembly GCF_058795655.1 of Chryseobacterium sp. GW823-FHT05E08. NCBI lineage: Bacteria > Pseudomonadati > Bacteroidota > Flavobacteriia > Flavobacteriales > Weeksellaceae > Chryseobacterium > Chryseobacterium sp. GW823-FHT05E08. Next base: position 11,579 of record NZ_JBXAHY010000007.1, read on the forward strand.
ATGTGGCTCAGCAAATTTCTAAAGTTATTAATGAAAATAACTTAAAAAATATTCTTTTTACAGGCGGTGGAACTTATAATATTTATTTAATTAAAAAAATACGAGAAAAAACCACAGCCGAAATCATCATTCCTGAAAAAGAGATTATAGATTATAAAGAAGCGCTGATCTTTGCTTTTATGGGTGTTTTGAGGCTTAATAATGAGATTAATGTGCTTGCTTCTGCAACGGGAAGTTCACAGGATCACAGCTCCGGAATTATCATTAATTAATTGCTATTTTTTACCTTGAGCCGCTGAGATAATCAGATCTGATACTTCTTTTGGATGAGTAATGTAAACACAATGACTGGCACCAGCTACTTCTATAGTTACACTTTTTGCTCTTTTGGCGTACATTCTTTCCAAATAGGGGTTGATTATTCTATCTGATTTAGCTACAACATACCAACTTGGTTTTGTTTTCCATGCAGGATTTTTAATAATAGCTTTAAATGCAACATCCGCTGTAGGAGTCTGTGAAATCGCCATAAAACTTGCCATATCTTTTGTCACCCCACCCGCAAAATCTTCCGGAAATTTTTTCGGATCTATATAGTCAAATCCATCCTCGCCTTTTATCATAGATTTATAAGCTGGTGGATAAAGTTTTCCATTATTTCCTTCAGATTCTCCTTCATCCGGGGCATGAGCAGCTACGTAAACCAATCCGGCAACTTTTGGATTGTTTCCCGCAGTTGTTATGATAGCACCACCGTAACTATGGCCTACTAAAATACATTGACCGTCTAGCTGATCAATGATTCGATTGACACTCTCAACATCACTTTCATAAGATGTCAACGCCTGCTGTGTAACGGTAACATTATACCCTTTTTTGACCAGAATATCATAGACATTTTTCCATCCGGAACCGTCCACAAATGCACCATGCACAAGTACAATATTTTTTACTGACTGAGAATTTTGTGCGTAAGAGTAATTTGATAAAGAAATTACTACAATCAGCAATAATATATTGATCTTTTTTAAAATTGATCTAGATTTCATATGTGCTTATTTAATTTACTAACTAAGTTACTAAAAAAATGAAATCAAAATCAATCATAAAAAAAGTCCTGAGAACTTCAGGACTTTCTATTATTTATAAGCTTCGATCTTATCCGTTAAGGTATTGATGAAGTTTTGTAGAGGTTTTTCTACCATCATTTTGATAAATGGATTGAATTTTCCTTCAAAAAGCATCTGTACTTCAGTCTGATTTTCGCTGATCGGGTTTAAAGTTGCGGTTAAAGCAAAATCTAAACTTGAACTTGCAGACTTTAAAACTGCTTTCTGCTCTGTAACTTCATCTATTTTTAAAGCGATTTCCGGCATTCCCTGTAACCCGAATTTAAAGCCATCTTCTCTGGTTTCAAACTTTTGAAGACCGTCCGGCATAAAATCTTTATAATTTTCAGGGGTTTTTAGTATTTCGGATAATTCTTTAGATGATTTATTGACAATAATCTTTCGTCCTTCTAAATTCATTTTTTATTTTTGTATTTAAATTCTTAATTAATTACAAATGTATAAAGTTTTTGTGAACGAAAAAAAATTATTGCTGTCTAAGCAATCCGAAGAGCTCGAAAAAAAGATCAGCTACGAAAGTTTCACAACTTTGGAGATCGCTTTGGATCTTTTGGAGAATACATCTGTAAAAGAAATAAATGTATTCGGTGAAAATATTGATGAGATCTGGGCTGAGTTTCAAAATCTTTTTAGAATAATTGAAGCTGCGGGCGGACTGGTAAATAATGAAAAAGGAGATATGCTTTTCATCAAAAGACTCGGGAAATGGGATCTTCCGAAAGGTAAAATGGAAAAAGGAGAATCCAGAGAAGAGTCTGCGGTTAGGGAAATTGAAGAAGAGACAGGTCTGAGTAATGTTGAATTGGTAGATTTCATCAACACAACTTACCATATTTACATTGAAAGAAATGGTGATAAAGTCCTGAAATGCACGCATTGGTTTGACATGAACTTCTTTGGAGAAGACACTTCAAAACCTCAGATCGAAGAAGGTATTACCGAAGTAGCCTGGAAAAACACCACTCAAATAGAAAATGAGGTTTTCCCAAGCACTTTTAAAAATATTGAACTGATTGTAAAAGAATTCTGGAGTTCGAAGACTAAATAAAGTCGATCGCTTTTTCCAGAGAAATTCCTCTTGAAGCTTTTAATAGAATATTTTCTGATTGAATGGTATTCAGTTTTAAATATTCTATTAATTCTGCTGTATTAAGAAAAGCAGAAGCTGAAGAATTTATATTTTTAAAATGTCCACCGACAGTTATTATTTCATTAAAACCAAGATCCTGAGCTAATTTCAGGATGTTTTGATGTTCCTTTTCACTCTCCTCTCCTAGTTCCAACATATCACCAATAATGATTGTTTTTGAACCTTCAAAAGTGATAAAATTATGCAAAGAGGCCGTCATAGAGCTTGGATTGGCATTGTACGTGTCAAGAACTAAAGTTTTATTTTCTTTCTTAACGATTTGAGAACGCATATTGGTTGGAGTGTAATTTTGAATGGCTTGTTTAATTTTTTCAAAATCAATTCCAAAATGTAAGCCTAAACTAGCAGCAGCACAAAGATTTGTAAAATTGTACTCTCCTGTAAGTTTTGATAATGCTTTATTGTTTTGATATAATAATCCTACAAAATGTTCTTCAGAAAAAGATTCAAAATTATAGTCTGAACTTTCTTTTCCAAAAGTAATTTTAGGTTGGTAAAATTCTGTTTTCTCTGATTGAATTGGATCATTTTCATTGACTAAAATAGTCTGATGATTATTTTTCAGATAATCGTAAAGCTCAGATTTACCTTTTATAACTCCTTCAAATCCGCCAAAACCTTCTAGATGTGCCTTTCCAAAATTGGTAATATATCCAAAATTAGGTTGGGAAATTATACAAAGTAATTCGATTTCTTTTTGATGATTGGCTCCCATTTCGACAACAGCCATTTCATGTTCAGGTTTAATAGAAAGTATTGTCAACGGAACACCAATATGATTATTTAGGTTGCCATAAGTATACTGCACGTTGTATTTCTCAGAAAGGACAGCGTGAATGATTTCCTTGGTCGTCGTTTTCCCGTTGCTACCGGTAAGTCCAATAATAGGAATTTGTAATTGATCTCTGTGATGAATCGCCAGTTCTTGCAAAAACTCCAACGTAGAAGGAACATAGAAAATATTTTTGTCTACATTTTCAAAATCCTGTTGCTCTACAATTACAGCCAAAGCACCTTCATTTATTGCTTTTTCAGCAAAGGTGGCAGCATTGAAATTTTCCCCGGAAAAGGCAAAAAAAATGTCATCCTTTCCTATTTTCCTGCTGTCTATGGTAACTCTGTTAGATTGTAAAAATAAAGAGTAAAACTGTTCTATATTCATAGTTCAAAAATAAAAAAACCTTCCAATAGTTTGGAAGGTTTTTGAAATTATTTTTGATAAATATTATCTTCTAGTTCTAGCCTTGTCATTAGCTCTAGCATCCTGTGCAACACGGAATCCGATCCATCCGTAAGCTTTACCTTGGCTCTTGTATCTTCTTTGACCCGGATCCAACCAATAAGCTGTATCCTGCCAAGAACCACCTTTTACTACTCTAACATCGTTGTTCATAGCAGAAGTTCTGTCCTTAGTGTCTTTTTGTAATACAACTTTCCCGTTAGCATTTACAATAAACCTTGTTTTAGGAGAATTGTACATGTCGAAACCAGCAGCAGAATCACTTGCAGTTCTATAATCTAAAGATGATTGTCTGTCACCATCTCTATAGTCTCTGTAATCAGCAACAGTTTCTCTTTCAAACTGACCTGGTAAGTTTTTGTAAACCAATCTACCGTCAGCTAAAGTATCATACTTAATGTTGCTTTCGTCAACCATTTTATAAGTTCCGTCTCCGTTCTTCACAACCGCTTGAGGCATGTTTCCTCTGTAGTAGTTGAAATCACTGAAGTTTTCGTCGATAATTGGTCTGTAAACATCGGCAGTCCATTCTGAAACGTTACCGTACATACCATAGATACCTAGGTCGTTAGAAGGATATGCTCTTACGTCTGCAGTTCTTGCAGCGCCGTCATTTTTCCATCCTGCGATACCTGAATAATCACCAGTACCCATTTTGAAATTTTCAAGGTACATACCTCTATCTTTTCCTTTAGTACCTCTTAGCAATTCAATTTCAGGTTTTTTACCTTTATATTGATTGTATTCTCTATTTTTAGCCATACCAAGAGCTGCATATTCCCATTCAACTTCTGTTGGAAGTCTGAATTTCGTAACCATAGCAGCGTTTGGAGCTCTGTTTGCAGCAAGTAATCTTTGATTGGTACTTTTTATACCAATTTTTTGCTGCATTCTTTTTTCGTTAATATATCCTTGGATTTCCGGATCATTCGACTTGAATTTATCCATGTTAAATGCAGTTCCTCCTTGGTTATTAGATTCATTGATGTATAAATCTTTAGCAATTACTCCTGCTTGCATTAAAGCTTTTTCGTTGGCTCTATCTGACAACCACTCGCAGTATCTGTTAGCCTGCGTCCAAGATACACCCACTACCGGATAGTAATCGAATTCAGGAGAACGGAAATACGTTTCGTTGAAATCGTTTCTGGATAGTTTGTTATCCCACAATAAGGTATCCGGCAAAGCACCGTTATAGATTTCCTTAAAGCTTGGATCACTTGGAGGGAATACATACTTCAACCATGTAAGGTATTCGCGGTATTCATAGTTAGTAATTTCTGTTTCTCCGATAAAGAATGAACTTACCTGCATTCTGCGAGGCGAGTTATTCCAATCGTGCATAACATCATCTTTCACTAATCCCATTGTAAAAGTTCCACCTTCTACATATACCATTCCTGGCCAACCTTTTTGCTTCTGTTGCTTTCCTGCAAAAAACCAACCCTGTTTTTCGTTTGGCTTCCAACCTGTCTTGCTGACAAATTTTTTAGTACCACCGCCTTTACTGGTACCTGACCCACCACAACTGGTTAATGCAAGTGTAGAACTCAATGCTATTAATGAAAACAACTTTAGTTTTTTCATAGTCGATTATAAATATTTTCAAAGTACAAAGAAAAAATAAATTATTCAATAAATCAAGTAAAGATTTGATTTTTTTGAAAAATGTTCACAAATTAATTTTATTGTATCGCAATTTAATTCTAAAATTTTCATTTATTTTGTAATTTAGAAATTTCAAAATCAAACATGAAACAAAAAATAACGCTTTTATTCCTATTAAGCTTTGTATCAGCGATTTGGGCTCAAAAAACGGCCATCGATTGGGATGGAGCCAAAATTCAAGATTTCGGTGAAACAAAACTGAATCTCCCAAACTTTAAAAATGAGGGTTTTTCGTATGGCCAAAATAATGTTTTTATCACAACCAAACAAAAAATTGGAGAAAAGCAGCTAAAAATTTCTAATCTGGTTTGGGAAAACATTTCCAACAGAGAGTTATTTGACTTAAATAAAGACTTATTACCCAACTACGAAGTTACAGATATCGCGTATTATTATCTTGAAGGTGAAAGATACGCAACCATCAACGTTTCTCTCTTTAAAAATGTAAAAGGACGTGTTCAAAGACTTTCATCATTTGATGTTGCTGAAACGTCTTTATCAAACAATTTTGGAAGCGCAGCTAAAGTCGGAACAACAAACAACCCTCTTTCAACCGGTGGTTTTTATAAAATAAAAGTTGACAAGTCGGGGATTTTTAAAATTACAAGACAGTTTTTACAAGATAACGGAATTAACCCTTCTTCAGTAAATCCTAAAAACTTAAGAATCTACGGTAACGGCGGAATTATGCTTCCTGAACACAATCAGGATGTAAAATACAGTGCTTTGCAAGAAAATGCCATACAGGTTGTTGGTGAAGATGACAATGTGTGGAATGATAATGATTATGCTTTATTTTACGCACAAGGACCAACTGGTTACAATCTTTATGACACCGGAAATGGTAACGGTTTCAAGAGAGTAGAAACAAGAAATGACAGAGCAAATCATCTTAAAAACATTTATGATGATTTTTCATATTACTATATAACTTTCGACAAAGGAGTAGGAAAAAGAGTGCAGGCTGTAGATGCCAATTTACCTGCAACCGCTTTGATTACGAGATACGATAACTATCAGGTAATCGACAATGATCAAAAAAACTTACTAAAAGTTGGTAGAATATGGGTGGAAGACGCTCCGTTTACTACAGAAAAAACGATTACGCTTAATACAAACTCTCCTATCCAAGGGTCAGATATTATAAGATACGGAACCAGAGCAGTTGGTTATAAAGCTCAGCAAGATGTTCTTACAATCAGTATTAATAATCAAAATCCGATTCCGTTTTCTGTATCTGCCAATACAGCTAATTATATTTATGATTTTCAACCTATAAAATATGAAGGAACAATAACAGGTTTAACAGGAAATCAGATTACTTTTAAATATACTCCAAATATTACATTTAATCCTAATGGGACTTTCTATATGGATTATGTGGAGGTACAATACAAAGAAAACCTAAGTTTTAATGGTTCACAAATGAGTTTCAGAGATTTTTCTCTTGCGAGTGGTACCAATACTGGTTATGGTTTCAGTATCGCAAACACCTCTGCAATCGAGCAAGTTTGGGATGTCACTGATATCACCAATGCTAACAGAAGAGTAAATAAAGCAACAGGTAATGCTACTTTTAACTTTGGATATATTACAGGAAATCAAGATTTTAATAATGAATTTGTAGCATTTAGAGCTGATGCAGCTTTTACGCCTCAGTTTGTTGAAAGAATTGCCAATCAGGATCTCTCAGCATTGCAAAATATAGATTATCTGATTCTTACCACTCCGGAAATGATGGGTCAGGCTCAAAGATTGGCCAATTACCATCAGACAAAAAGTAACTTCGCTGTTCAAATAGTAGATATCAATAAAATCTACAACGAATTTGGAAGCGGAAGCAGAGATCTTACCGCAATCAGAGATTTTGTAACCAAATTAAATACCCCGGCTGGAAAATTAAAATATGTATTTATCTTAGGAGATACATCTTATGATTATAAAAACAGAATTCCAAATAACTCAAATGTTGTTTCAAGTTATGAAAGTGAAGCATCCGGAGATTTTGTAAATTCTTTTGTTACGGATGATTATATTGTAATGACGCAACCTCAGACTGTTCAATATATTACAAGTAATCTTCCCGATCTACCTGTTGGAAGAATTCCTGCTGCAAACACGACGGAAGCATCCAATATGATGGATAAAGTTTTAGCTTATTACAACAGTCTTCCTAGTCAGTCTACTCCTTTTGGGGAATGGCGTATGAAACTGGATTTTGTAGTAGATGATGATCACGATGAAAACAGCAGTTCTACACCAATACCATTCCATACTACAATGAACAATGCTTTGGTAAGTGTTTTTGAACAGACAGGCCCTACTCTTAAGGAATATAATGTAAGAAAGCTATATTTGGATGCATTTCAAGCACAAAGTACAGCTGGAGGACAAAGATATCCACAGGTAAATCAGGCTATTTCTAATGATATTGGAAACAGTTTATATCTTTTCTATTTCGGACATGGAGGTATCAATGGATGGGCTCAGGAAAGAGTATTAACGACAGATGAAATTCAAAATTCAAATAATTTCTCTAATATTTACAGTAGATTTCCATTTGTATCAACCATAACATGTGAATTTACATTATGGGATGATCCGGAAACTTTCTCTGCAGGTGAACAGTTTATTAAATTAAAACAAGGCGGAGTTTCTACAATGATCACTTCAAGCCGTGCGGTAGGTATTGGGTATGGTATTGCATTTACTGATACTTATACGAAACAAATTTTCAAAATGGTAGGTGATGATTTTATTTCTTTAGGAAATGCTCATTTAAATGCCAAGAAATTAAGCGGAGCAGACTCCAATCACTTAAAAGTAAATCTACTTGGTGATCCTGCAATGAAATTAAGCAGACCTCAACGTTTATTAATAATTGATAATATCGAAACTCCGGTTCCGGGATTGATCAGAGGACTTGATTTTGTAAAAGTAAAAGGACATATCAATAATCCAAACGGAACAATTAACACAGGCTTCAACGGAAGAGTTGTTATTAACATTTTCGATAAAAGATTAAACAAAAAAACATTAAATAATGATGGAAACCTTACCGTTCTTAATTATACAGAAGAAGGAAGTGCCATCGTAAAAGCATCAGGAACAGCTGTGAATGGTGTATTTAATGTAGAATTTTACGTTCCGAAAGACATTAATTACGCAATCGGAGAAGGAAGAATTTTAGGATATGCTGATAATAAAGCGACAGACGTATTCAACAATCAGGCGGTACAAGTCGGAGATATTAATCCTAACGGACTTAATGATAACGAACCTCCAAAAGTGAAATTATATATGAACAACACCAACTTCGCGAATGGAGGTATTACCAACCAAAGTCCGATGTTGTTAGCATGTGTTACAGACGACACAGGAATAAATTCTACAGGATCTGGTATCGGTCACGATATTACAGTATATTTGGACGGTCAAATTATTAACACGGTTGTTTTAAATGATTTTTATGCTTCAGGAGAAGGAAACGGATGTTTGAGCCCAAGTTTAGCAGATTACCAAAAAGGAAATGTAACCTACCCTTTTAGGAATTTAGCGATTGGTCAGCACCAATTAACGTTTAAAGTTTGGGACATAAACAATAATTCGACAACCTCTACGTTAGACTTTGAAGTTAAGGATGAAGCAGATCAGCATTTAACTATTAACAGACCATTGAACTGGCCAAACCCTTTTACAAACAAAACGTACATTCAGTTTGAGCATAATTGTGATGATATTTTGGATGTAAACGTTCAGATTTATACAATTACAGGAAAATTAGTAAGAACTTTATCTACACCTGTTGTTGCAGAACCGTTCCTACAGGGCTTTAGAACGCCACGTCAGGCAATAGAATGGGATGGAAGAGACGATTTTGGGTCAACAGTAGCAAAAGGTACGTATATTTTTAAGATATTTGCAAAAAGTCAAAACCAAGAAAAATGCAAAGGAAGTGCCACAGCTGTAGAAAAAATGGTACTTTTGAAATAAATTAAAATACTAATAGATAATAATATTAACAAAAAACTGATAATATATAAAAGACAACATATGAATTTAACTACTAAACTGCTTTTAGGAATTGGGTTAGGTGCTGGTTTTTTAGGGTATGCTCAAGATTTAAGTCTTGTAAGACCTGTGTTAACCGGAGCTCCATTTTTAAGAATCGCACCAGATGCTAGAGCCGGAGGTATGGGAGATCAAGGTGTAGTTACCTCTCCTGATGCGTTTTCTCAATTTTGGAATGCAGCGAAATATCCTTTTAGCAGATCAAGTTCTTCCGTAGGTATCAACTACACGCCTTACATGGGAAAACTTACCAATGATGTATTTTTACTATATGGTGCATTCCATAAGTTTCTAGGGCAGGAAGAAAGATCTACCATCTCTGCGAGTATTTATTACTTCAATATGGGTGAAGTAGATTTAACTCAATTAGTAGGTTCAGAAGTTACTTCTATGGGTACGTCTAAGCCAAATGAATTCTCAATTGACGTTGCGTACGGTCTAAAACTTTCAGATTCTTATTCAATGGCTGTAACGGGTAGATATATTCGTTCAGATTTGGCCGGAGGTTTCAACACAGATACAACTCTTAAGCCTGCAAACTCATTTGCAGTAGATATTTCAGCTTACTATACATCTCCAAGATTCTCAAGTATCGGAGGATATGATGGTAAATTGAATGCAGGTTTAGCAATCCAGAACTTAGGTCCGAAACTAGATTATACAGGAAACGAGGAATCTAGATCTTATCTTCCGACAATGGCAAGATTAGGTATCGGTTACGATATGTTCCTGGATGATGTAAACAGAATTGGTCTTAGCGTTGAAGGATCTAAACTTTTGGTTCCCGGTTCTGAATTTATCGGAATGGATCCTAATACAAGACAACCGATGTACGCAGTACCAAACGTAGGTCCAATTGACGGTATCAGCAAATCTTTCAAAAACCCTAACAGTATCATGTATAGTGGAGCGCTGGAATATTCTTACAACAATGCATTTGCTGTGAGAGGTGGTTACTTCCATGAAAGTGAAGAACAAGGGGCAAGACAATTTGCAACTGCAGGTATTGGTTTAAAATACAACTCTTTCGGACTTGATATTTCTTACCTTATTAATATGTCTAAAATTAATACAGCTTTAGATAACACTCTTCGTTTCGGGTTAACTTGGAACATCGGTGATGAAACTTCTAATGTTGATAATTAATACAATATAACATACAGGTTTAAAAAAGCTCCATTTGATGGAGCTTTTTTTGTTTTAAGGAGCTTTTTCCCGCTCTCCGCACTCGCTATTTCTATGGTTTCGGCGCGGCGGCAAAGCCGCCGTGCCGAAACCATAGAAATGAGCTCAAACAAATGCTGCGATCGGGGCTAGGGTTACAGTCGTTGATTCAAATATTTGGAAATATCAACAAAGTTTGTCATCCTGAAAGGATCTAAATATAGTACTAGAGATCCAATTATTTTTTGTTATTTGTGTGAAATTAGTGCCATTTGTGTTTAAAGAAAGAGATTGTTTCGTCACTTCGCTCTTCGCAATGAACTAAACTCATTTTTAATACTATATTTAGATCCTTTCAGGATGACAAACTGAATGGAATGTTATATCATAGAAAAACATTTAAAACAAATCAAGTCTTTTTATCAATGAAAAAAGGAGTTTTTCAATTGTCAATTCATTTTTTCCTGCTAAATTTAAATATGATATTAAAAAAAATTCACAATTCACTTACGAAGTAAAATTGGCAATTCATATTTAACCCCTATTTTTGCACAATGAACTATTCCGCGGAACTCAAAAAATTCGTTACCAGCCAATATGTATATTCTGCTATCAGGATTACACTGGCTACTGTTCTGCCATGTTTGGTTCTCGCTCACTTCGGAATTCTTAAAGAATACTTCCTCTTCCCTCTTGGAACCAGCTTTGTAGCACTTTGTGATCAGCCCGGACCATTTATTAGAAGAAGAAATGCGTTAACATTCGCCATTTTCTGCTTTGTTCTTGTTGCACTTATTGCAAGTTTGGTGATGCATGTTAAAATTCTGGTCTTTCTCGAACTTATTGTTTTTGGGATGTTTTTCTCATTGATCGGAGTGTACGGACAAAGATTAGCCGCAGTTGGATCATTATCATTAGTTGTCATGGCGATCTTTATTGACGGTCATCTTACCGGAGCCAATATTTTTAAAAGCTTATTGATTTTTGCTTCTGGTTGTGCATGGTTTTTATTGATCTTCCTTATTGTTACAACAATTCAGCCTTATAAACTAGCCAGTCAAATGATTGGGGAAAACTATCTTCAGTTAGCTGAATTTTTAAAAATTAAAGCCAATTATTATCAAAAAAATCCGGATTTTGATAAACTGACAACTCAGGTTATCGCCAAACAGATTGGAATTAAAAACTTGCAGGAAGAAACCCGAGAAACAGTTTTCAAGACCAGAACCATCGTTAATGAATCTACAACAACAAGCCGATTGCTGATGTTGATGTTCCTTAATTCAATGGACTTGCATGAAAAACTAATGACTTCCGAAAGTGACTATCAAAAACTTCAACAAAGTTTTGAAGACAGCACTATTTTAGTTCATATCCACGATTATCTCAATTTATTGGCAGATGAAATTACCAATATCGGAATTTCCCTTCAAATCGGAACCCGTGCAAAACCGATGACCAATCTGGATTTAGCACATAAAAATCTAAATGCTCATTATTTCGAGCTTAGAAATAAACAGCTGTCTCCCGATACGCTGGAAAACTTCATGATTTTACGCCAAATATTAATGCGTATCAATGAGATTACAAAAGAAATTAATGAGATTTATAAAGTATTTTCACAAGATGTAAAGCTGGCAAAAAGTCTTTCCACCGGATTGGACTTAAAAAAATTCATGCCTAATGAAGAGAAACTTAATTTTAAAGTTTTAAGAAATAATATTTCTCTTTCTTCCTCACATTTCCGACATGCGTTAAGAATTACAATCGCCTTATTATTAGGTTATCTATTTTCAATGTTCCAATTCTTTGCAATTGGCCATGCATATTGGATCTTGATTACAATAGTTGCGATTTTAAAGCCGGCCTACTCCATTACAAAACAGCGAAATTTACTTCGTCTGTACGGAACCATTGCAGGAGCTTCCGTTGCGTATGGTATTTTACATTTCGTACACATTAATGCAGTTTTATTTAGCATCCTGCTTTTAAGTATGATCATGTGTTTCAGTTTTCTGAAAGGACGATATTTTTGGGCAGTTTCATTTATGACAATCTATGTCTTCCTGAGTTTTAATTTTTTAAGTCCGGGGAAAGTTGACGTTATTTTTAAAGACAGAATTGTAGATACAATTGTAGCAGGAATTATTGCTTTTGTTGTTTCCTACATCGTTTTGCCGGTTTGGGAACATACACAGAATTTAGATTTAATGAAAAAATCTGCAGAAAGCAATCTTATCTATTTTCAAAGCGTTATTTCTAAATTTTTGAAAGGAGATTTTGATATTGAAGATTATAAAGTAAAGCGTAAAAATGCCATTATTTCATTAGCGAACCTTTCCGACAACTTTCAAAGGATGATTTCTGAACCAAAAAATCAGCAGAAAAAATTGGAGGTTGTTCATCAATTTGTGGCGACTTCGCATCTTATTACTGCCTACACTGCTTCCCTTTCTCAATATTCAAAAAACAATGAAGAATATCCTGAAATTGATGCTGAAAGCTGGAGCAGAAAAATAGAAGCCGAAATGCAGAAAGTTTCCGCTTTATTGAATGGCGATGAGATCAACGAAACCCTGAAAATGGAAAGTCGCATCGAACCCGAAGATTCTTCCATTGATGATCTGATGCTGAAAAGAAGAACCGAAATTGAAGAAAACGACATCGTAGACAGAAGAGATCCCGATAAAATTTCTCATTTAACAGAGTTGAAAAACATTCATGATGTTCTAGAATTGATCTTTGATGTTGCCAAAGAACAAAGAAAAGTGATCGAAAAATACAAAAGTGAATCTGAGACTACAGAAACTGTTAAGGCTATTCCTCAACAATCGTAAAACAGTAATCGTCAAAGAATTTTACGCGCGCCTTAAATTCATCTGAAAACTGATCATCATAAACTCTGCAGCTTATGTCGTGAAGATGTTTTAATTCAAAATCTTTTACTTCATAGTTCTTCTTCAAAGACCAATATTTTGAATGATGGATTTTATACATACTTTCTTTCACGCTCCAAATAATGGTATAAAAAGTAGTTTCATTATCAAAAGGAATAAAACCTCTCTCATTTTCGTAGGTAAATTTGTCGATTACCCTTAAAATTTTAGGATTGAATTTTTCAATATCAATTCCAATTTTATTTTTAGAAATTGCAATCGCAGCAAAAGGAAAAGAATGCGTGATGGAAATTTCTGCATCTTTAGGCGAAAGAAAAGGTTCTCTTTCCTTATATAATATCTTGGACTTTGGTTTTAAACCTTTCAAAAGTTTACGAACCATCAATACTTCCAACAATTTTTTCGGATGATAATCTTTTACTTTTTCGGCATTTTCGGGCTCCAGAAGTTTATGAATGTCCAAATCTTCGGTTTCATCGTATTTCCATACGAGAATCGTGGCATTGTCATCAGAAAAATCGCGATACAGAGGCATTGATAAATTTATTGAGTAAAATTAGTGAAAAAAATTGGGCTGGAAGCTAGGAGTTTGAAGATGGAAGTTTTTACTACTAACCGTTAAACGTGCGGTTTGTTATGTGAAAACATTTAAGGAATACTTAAATGTACAACGTTGAGATGCTTCCAGCATGACAAACTGATCGTGAAAATTTAGATTGAAATTAAAAATTAAAACAAAAAAAAATCACTTAAATCCTAAGACGTAAGTGATTTCAATATTATTTTAAAGCTAAAAAATAAAGCAGCTAGTAGTAAAACTTCCCACTTCCATCCTCCAGCTTCCCTTAAACTTATTTAGACTGATGATTCACTTCATTTCTATGCTCCATAATTTCTAAATTTTCATCTACAAAATAAGCACTTCCGAATCCGTTTACATAAGAACCTTTAACCGGATGTAAACCGATAAGAATAAAATCCTTCATTTCAGCGATAACATCAACTACTTTTCCGTGAGTTTCTTTTAATTTACCTACAACAGAATTCCAGATATCAGAATCTCTTTCAATTTGAGAAGTTGTAGCTTCGATTGTTAAACGCTCACGAGCATAGATCTGTTTTGTAGCAGATTCGTCTTCGATGAACATTACTGAAGTTTTTCTTCCGTCTGCAAGATTTTTTGTATGTTTTGCCATGAAAGAAACCAAGATATAGAACGTATTGTCTTCCTGCACAAAAGGTGCATAGCTAGAATTAGGCGTTCCTTCAGCATCTACAGTAGCTAAAATTATACTTTTCGTATTAGCAATCAGTTCTTTTACTTTTGGAGTAAGAGGTTTTGCTTGTCTCTGAGCTTCGTCCTGTGTATTTGTATGATTCATAGTATAAAAATTTATCCCTGCAAAAATAGGTTATTTAGACTAAATAAACTTAATTTAAATAAAATTTCATATCATTAAACCGATTCTGCTGTTTTTGTATCTAAATTATTAATTGTAATTTTGCATCTTATTATAATTCGAATTAAAACTTATTCATAACATATGAGTACAACAACACAATACGTTCCTTACAAAGTTAAGGACATTTCCCTAGCAGAATGGGGAAGAAAAGAAATTACCCTTGCAGAAGCAGAAATGCCAGGTTTGATGTCTATCCGTGAAGAATACGGTCCCTCTCAACCCCTTAAAGGAGCAAGAATCGCTGGATGTCTTCACATGACAATCCAAACTGCTGTTCTTATCGAGACTTTGGTTGCTTTAGGTGCTGAAGTTACTTGGTCTTCTTGTAATATTTTCTCTACTCAAGATCACGCTGCTGCTGCTATTGCTGCTGCAGGAATCCCTGTTTACGCTTGGAAAGGTCTAAACGAGGAAGAATTTGACTGGTGTATCGAGCAAACTTTATTCTTCGGTGAAGACAGAAAACCATTGAACATGATCTTGGATGATGGTGGAGATTTAACAAACATGGTTTTTGATAAATACCCTGAATTTACTAAAGATATTAAAGGACTTTCTGAAGAAACTACAACCGGAGTTCACAGATTGTACGAAAGAATGAAGAACGGAACTTTGGTAATGCCTGCAATCAACGTAAACGATTCAGTTACTAAATCTAAATTCGACAACAAATACGGATGTAAAGAATCTGCAGTAGATGCTGTAAGAAGAGCTACAGACCTTATGTTGGCTGGAAAAAGAGTGGTAGTTTGCGGATACGGAGACGTAGGTAAAGGTACTGCTGCATCTTTCAGAGGAGCTGGTTCTATCGTTACTGTAACTGAAATTGATCCAATTTGTGCGCTTCAAGCTGCAATGGATGGTTTCGAAGTTAAAAGATTAGATACTGTTGTTGATAACGCAGATATCATCATCACAACTACTGGTAACTTCAACATCGTAAGAGGAGAACACTTCCTTAAAATGAAAGATAAAGCTGTTGTTTGTAACATCGGTCACTTCGATAACGAAATCGATATGGCTTGGTTGAACGAAAACTACGGTTCTACAAAATCTGAAGTTAAGCCACAAGTAGACATCTATACAATTGAAGGTAAAGAAGTTATCATCCTTGCAGAAGGAAGATTAGTAAACTTAGGTTGTGCAACTGGTCACCCAAGTTTTGTAATGTCTAACTCTTTCTCTAACCAAACTTTGGCTCAGATCGAATTATGGACAAACTCTGCTGCTTACGGAAATGAAGTTTACATGCTTCCTAAGCACTTAGATGAAAAAGTAGCTGCTCTTCACCTTAAGAAATTAAGCGTTGAATTAGAAGTTCTTTCTACTGAACAAGCTGAATACATCGGTGTTGACGTAAAAGGGCCATTCAAACCTGAGTACTACAGATACTAAAAAATGTCATCCTTGTTTATAGTGAGCTTTTCGAACTATCGAAGGATCTCAAAATAATAGAAACTCTCCAATTTTTGGGGAGTTTTTTGTTTTAACACCATATCATTTTAACTCAAAAATTCACAAGCAAAGCAAATTAACCATTCACAATTCACTTTTTAGAAGCTTAATCCGGCTATCCGCTCATACTCCTCGCGCCCACCCTCCCCAACACCTAAACCCTCAAACCCTCCCACTCTTGCTGTGGGGTAACCGCTGCTATCCGGGCTAAATATTACCGTATTTTTCCGATGTCAGGTTATATAAAAAATCGATATATTTGGCGTTTAACAAAAACAGTAAGTATGAAAAAACAAAATGTATCAAATGCATTTATAGCAGCATCTTGGATTGCATTGGGAGCAGGAATGATAGGATTTATCGTAGGTCTTGTAAGAGCAGAAATGCTACTAAATGAAAAAGGATATTATTTCACCGTCCTACTCTACGGTTTATTTGCGGTTGTTTCTTTACAGAAAGCAGTTCGTGACAGATTAGAGAATATCAAAGTGACGGATATTTATTACGGTATCTGTTGGTTTGCAACCTTATCTTCCATCATTTTATTAGCCATCGGATTATGGAATGCCACCATCCTTCCTAGTGAAAAAGGTTTTTATGGATTTGCATTTTTACTGGCGCTTTTCGGAGCCATTGCGGTTCAGAAAAATACTCGAGACAATATGCTTCAGGAATAATACAAAAACTCTCCAATATTTGGGGAGTTTTTTATTTAATAAAATTCTCAGTCTCTTTTCTCTCAAAACGTATAATATTTACATTATCACAACAGATAAGTTAAAAATTTGCTAAGTTTTTTATTTTTATTATCTTTATTTCACAAAATATTGATATGTTTAAAAAACTTTTACCATTCATCTTATTTCTATTTATTTTTAATTTAACAAAAGCTCAGGACGAGTTTATCACCATCTGGAAACCCAGTAATACAAGTAACGCTATTGTTAATTCTGCTCCTTCAACACCTAATCAGATTTGGTTTCCGGGAAAAGGAACTAATTTCCAGGCAAGTTGGGAAGAAATAGGATATCCTGCCCATACAGGAAATATCAATAATATTACCTCAACAAAAAACTTCCTGATTGATTTTGGAGTTTCTCATAATCCAAACCCAAATGATGCAACCTATCGTGTAAAAATAATGAATGGCAACGGAAATTTCCAGGCTATTAAATTTCCCGATGATGTCTATGTTTCCAATACGCTATGGCCTCTATTTTTGGGATACAATGGAGACAAGCAGAAAATAATAGAAGTTTCACAGTGGGGAAATATTGTTTGGAATACCATGGATTGGGCATTTAGTGAATGTACTAATTTAGATATTAAAGCTTCCGATGCTCCTAAACTTTCACAGGTTACAAGTACATTTGGTATGTTTTATGGCTGTACAGCTTTATATGGTAATTCGTCATTTAATACATGGAATACTTCTTCAATAACAAATATGAGCCATATGTTTGCCAGCGCAACCCAGTTTAATCAACCCATCGGAAATTGGGATACTTCCCATGTTACCAATATGAACTGGATGCTTCACTATCTTGATTACTTTAACCAGCCCATCGGAAATTGGGATACTTCGAATGTTACAACCATGATTCATATGCTTCACGAATGTTATGCTTTTAACCAGGATTTATCCGGCTGGGATACCTCTAATGTAACGGATATGAGATCAATACTTGGTGATACACATAGCTTCAACTATAGTTTAGGCAGCTGGAACCTTCAATCTGTATCGTTAGCGGGAGGCATGATTACAGGTTCAGGGTTAAACTGTGAAAACTATGATAATACATTAATAGGCTGGGCAAATAATTCTCTTAATCCTTCCAATCTTACTATAGGAAATGTTTCTCCAATGAATTACTCTTCACAGGATGGAGCAAATGCTAGAAATCAATTGGTAAATAATAAAAATTGGATACTTACAGGTGATTCTTACAATCCTGAATGCAGATCAGAACTTTCAACTTCTGAAACGTTACTTAAAAATGACATCAGTATTTACCCCAACCCTGCAACGGATTTTATTTTTATTAAAAATTTAAAAGGAATCAATACCTATAAGATCTTCGATACAAGCGGAAGAATCGTTCAGCAGAATATTTTAAATACAGAAAGTATTGATATTACTGCCCTTTCAAAAGGAAATTATATTCTACAGATTATTTTAAAAGATAAAACACAGACTCTTAAGTTCATTAAAAAATAAACTATACCATGAAAAAACTTTTAACCTTATTTTTAATCATATTATTATGCCAAATTAAGGCGCAAAATGAGTTCATCACCATTTGGAAACCAACAATAACAATTATTCCGATAACTGTAAACGCACCATACCAAACAAATAATAACCAAATATGGTTTCCAGGAATTGGTACCAATTACAAGATTGTTTGGGAAGAAGTAGGCTTTCCGCAACATACAGGAACGATGAATAATGTGACTGCTGTAAATCAGGTTTTGATTGATTTTGGAACACCTTTAAATCCAAATCCGGTTGAAGCCACTTATCGAGTAAAAGTAAGCAATGGAAATGGGCAATTCCAACACATGCAGTTTAACTCACCCAATCAAATGGTTGGAAATATTATTGCAACATGGTTTACCCATGGAAGTGTTGATAAATTAACAACCATTGAACAATGGGGTAATATACAATGGACCTCTATGTACAGTGCATTTTCAAGTTGTTCTAAACTACAGCTTACAGCCACAGATTTACCAGACCTTTCTAATGTTCAAGATATGTCATATATGTTCCGCCTTGCCAGAAATTTTACAGGAAACGCATCAATAGAAGACTGGAACACTTCAGGAGTAAATAATATGAAGGGACTTTTTTCAGGAGCACAAACTTTTAATCAACCTCTTGATAAATGGGATACACGTAATGTTACAGATATGTCTGCCATGTTTTCCCAAGCTTCGGTTTTTAATCAATCTATCAATAGCTGGAATACTTCAAATGTAACCAATATGTCTGAGATGTTTGCCTTTGCATTTGCATTCAACCAACCTTTAAATAATTGGAACACCTCAAAAGTGACCGATATGACAGCTATGTTTCATTTTATTACAAATTTTAATCAGCCGATTAACAATTGGGATACTTCCAAAGTAACTTCTATGGCTCATATGTTACATGGATGTACAGCGTTTAATCAACCTCTTGATAATTGGGACACAAGCGACCTTACAGATGCAAATACCATGCTCAACCTTGCAACAAGCTTTAACCAATCATTAGAAACATGGAATCTTCCTTCTCTGACTGCTGCAATGTTAATGTTAACAGAATCAGGAATAGACTGCACAAATTACAGCAGAACTCTAAAAGGCTGGGCAAATAACACCAACACTGCAGACAATATTAATCTAGGACCTCTTGCTCCTTTTACCTATTCAAGCGACGTTGCTAATGAAAGGAATACTCTTCTCTCAAAAGGCTGGATCATCGGTGGTGATTTGATGGGAGAATGTAGGATTTTGGGCTCACTAGAAACAAAGCTGAAAGATCAACCTTCTATCTACCCAAATCCTGCAACGGATTTTATTTATTTAAAAAATATTCAGGGAGTAAAAAGTTATATTATTTTAGATCTAAGCGGAAGAATTATCATGAAAGATTCTTTAACTAAGGATGAAATTAACGTACAAGCTTTAACAACTGGAAATTATGTTCTACAGATCATTACTAAAGACAAAATCCATTCTTTAAAATTCATTAAAAAATAAACTAAAAAACGATAACCAAACTTAAAAACTAATATGCTAAAAAAACTATCCTTACTCATTATTTTGAGCTTTTTATTTCAAACCATAAAGGCACAGAATGAGTTTATCACCATATGGAAACCAAGTACGAATTCTCCTACGGTCAGTGTTCCATTTCAGGCAGGGAATAATCAAATTTGGTTTCCGGGAATAGGAGAAAATTACAATATCACTTGGGAAGAAGTGGGCTATCCGCAACATTCCGGAACTATGCTTAATATCACTTCTACCCAACAGGTTTTGATTGATTTTGGAACACCTATAAATCCTAACCAAACCTCAGCAACTTACAGAGTGAAAGTAAGCAATGGAAGCGGAACTTTCAAACGTATGAAATTTGGAATTCCTAATATGACTATTCCTTCCGGAATTGTATTGTCATGGACTTTATTCGGTACCTCAGAAAAGCTGGTTGACATTGAACAATGGGGAAATATTCATTGGGATTCCATGAATGCAGCATTTGTTGAATGTAAAAATATGCAGATGACCGCAACAGATATTCCTGATCTCTCCGGTGTTCAGGATGCTTCCTATATGTTTCACAATGCAGAAAAATTCTATGGAAATGCTTCAATGGCAGGTTGGAATACTTCCACTATTAAAAACTTCAGATCCATGTTTGGATATGCGATTAGCAGTAGTACAACTACACCTCCGGATTTCTTCAATCCTCCTATCGGCTCGTGGGATACTTCATCAGCAGAAAATATGAGTTTTATGTTTAATATCAGAAAAGCATTCAACCAAAACCTCAATAGCTGGAATGTATCAAATGTATCAAATTTCTCGTTCATGTTCGCGTCTTGTGAGTCTTTTAATCAGCCTTTAGACCAATGGGATGTCTCTAATGCGACAGATATATCGTATATGTTTCATTTTATTCCTGTTTTTAATCAGTCTCTGGCTACTTGGAATACTTCAAAAGTTGTCAATATGGAGCACATCTTTCATGCAGATTCAGTTTTCAACCAACCTCTTGATACTTGGAACGTAAGCAGTGTTACCAATATGGACACTTCTTTTTCTAATGCCACAAATTTCAACCAACCTTTGGCTTCTTGGGATACCAGCAAAGTAACCAAGATGTCATCTTTGTTTTCAGATGCATCAAGCTTCAACCAATCTCTCGAAACATGGAATCTTAAATCCCTAACATCACCTTTATGGATGATCTCTCAAAGCGGACTGGACTGTACAAACTACAGCAAAACACTGAAAGGCTGGGCTGAAAATCCGGACACACCAAATAACATAGGATTAGGACCGCTTTCTCCCTTTCTTTATTCTACCGACGTTTCTGCCTGGAGAAATACCCTTGTTAGTAAAGGATGGGTTTTTATAGGTGACAATATTGGAGAATGCAGGATATTGGGAGTTTCTGATATTTCATCTTCTAATGCTCCGGTTATTTATCCTAATCCTGCAACGGATTTTATTTATTTAAAAAATATTCAGGGAGTAAAAAGTTACATTATTTTAGATCTAAGTGGAAGAATTATTATGAAAGATTCTTTAACTAAGGATGAAATCAACGTACAAGCTTTAACAACTGGAAATTATATTCTACAGATCATTACTAAAGATAAAATTCACTCTCTAAAATTTATTAAAAAATAAAAAAAGCCTCACAAAACGTGAGGCTTTTTAGTGAATTGTAAATAGTCAACTACCAACTTTAAAATTGACAAGCGAAGCAAATTGACCATTCACCATTCATTTTATTTATCATATTGATTCGGATGTTGAGCTTTGATATCGTCAACAGTTCCCAATACTTTATCTTTTAAAGCTTCCTGATATTTTTGAAGTTTTTCAGCAACCTCAGCATTACCCGTTCCAATAATTTTTGCAGCTAAAATTCCGGCATTTAAAGCCCCGTTCAATGCTACTGTTGCTACAGGAATTCCACCCGGCATTTGAAGGATAGACAATACAGAATCCCAACCGTCAATAGAATTACTCGACAAAATAGGAACTCCAATTACAGGTAAAGTTGTACAGCTTGCTACCATTCCCGGAAGGTGTGCAGCACCTCCTGCTCCGGCAACAATTACTTTCAAACCTCTTTCCTGAGCGGTTTTTGCGTAATCAAACATTCTTTCCGGTGTTCTGTGAGCCGAAACCACTGTAAGCTCGTATGGAATGTCTAAAGATTTTAAAAAATTCGCAGCCTGTTCCATGATCGGCAAGTCGCTCTGACTTCCCATAATAATTCCTACCATCTTCAATTTTATTAGATTTCAAAGATAAAGAATTTTAAAATTATGAGATAGGGAATTGTTAATGATGAAATGATGAATAGTCAATAGTGATTTTGCTTCGCAAGTGAAATTTTAACAATATTAAATCCCAATCTAATTTGCTAATAATTGAAGTTTCGGCGGCGGCAAAGCCGCCGCCGAAACCCATTATCTCTCTTATTATTTGTTTATTATTGAAATTTACAATCCACTTTTAAAGATTTTCATTTCTAAATGCGGAAGGCGAAACTCCCTGCCTTTTCTTAAAGAAACGATTTAAGTGACTTTTATCTGTGAAACCAAATTCATCAGCAATTTCATTGATTCTCATATCACTGTGTTTCAATCGGTTTTCGATTAATTTCATTTTATAATCGGTAACGTATTCGTTTAATGTTTTTCCTGTCTCATTTTTAAAATAACGGCCAACGTATGTTTTTGAAATTCCAAACAGATTGCTGATATTTTCTCCTGTCAGTTTTTCGGGCTCGTAAATATTTCCATGAACGTATTGAATAATATCCGCCGTTTTATTTTCTGTTTTTTCATCAATGATCAACGCCGTTTTTTGAATTAAATTTCTCGCAACGACAGTCAAAACCGATTGAACCAACAACTGAATAACCTCATCTGAATAGAGTTTTTTATTCTGCATTTCCAGAAACAGGTTTTTCATTAAAAATTCCAGCACTTTTTCGTCTTCCATATTATCCACAACAAAGCTTTGGAAACCATTTATGTTCGAAAAGATCTGTTCAATCCGTTTAAAAAAATTATTCTCGATTGTATTATTCTGAAAAAATATACGGTTGAATCGTATGAAAAACAATTGCGTTCTCGTCTCAAAAGTAAAACGGTGAGAATCTTCAGGTTTAAGTAAAAAAAGATTGTTTTCTCTGTAAGAAAAATTGTTTCCATTGATATCCTGTGTCCCAATTCCTGAAACAATATAAACCAGTTCAAAAAAACTTACACTGTGTTCTCCTCGCGGACAAATATCCATTGGCTCTTTTAAATCCAACTCAAATGGCTGTTGTAAATAATCTTGTTTCATTACAATATTATACCCTTTTATGATGTAAAAATACAACATTTAAAAATAAATACTTTCGAAATTTGTATCATAATTAATTCAATATCAAAATGAAAGCAATCGTATTAGAAGAATTTGGAAAACCATTAGTATTAAAGGAAATAGACAAACCTCAACCCAAAGAGAATGAAGTTTTAATTAAAATAAAAGCAAGCGGACTCAATCCTTTAGATATAAAAATAAAAAACGGACAGGCTGCTCATGCACAAGTCGGTCTTCCCATGATATTGGGAATCGACATGTCCGGAATTGTGGTAGAAATTGGGCAAAACGTCAAAAATTTTAAAGTTGGAGATGAAGTATTCGGCATGGTTGGCGGAATAGGCAATAATCCCGGAACTTTAGCAGAATATGTCACAGCCGGTGCGGAACATTTGAGTTTAAAGCCGAAGAATATTATATTTCAGGAAGCTGCAGCGCTACCTTTAGTATTTATCACAGCTTGGGAAGCTTTGGTTGATAAAATAAATATCCAACAAAATCAAACTATTTTAATACACGGAGGAAATGGCGGTGTCGGACATATCGCTGTACAGATAGCCGTCGCAAAAGGATCAAAAGTATACACAACCGTAAAACCAGATCACGCAAAACAAATGAAAAACTACGGAGCCGAACCTATAGATTATACTACTCTTTCGGTTGATCAATACGTTCAAAAATATACAAATGGTATTGGTTTCGATGCAGTACTTGATACCGTGGGAGGAAGTGTTTTAGATGATTCTTTTAAAGCTGTAAAACAATATTCAGGTCATGTGGCAAGTATTTTGGGTTGGGGAACTCACAGTCTCGCTCCGCTGTCTTTTCGTAATGCAACGTATTCAGGAGTGTTTACATTATATCCGTTGCTGTCAGGAGAAGGAAAAAAACATCATGGCGAAATATTAAACGAAGCAGCTAAACTCATCGAATCAGGAAAGATTAAAGTAAAACTTCATGACACTTTTTATTCTTTAGAACAAATAAATGAAGCATATAACTTATTAGAAAGCGGAAAATCAACCGGGAAAATAATAATTACTATTTCTTAATTTCAAAGTGTTCAGGAGTTCTGTATTACATTTTCAAACCGAACTTCTGAACATTCTGTTCCCATTCAAATTCATCAAACTGTACCCATTCGTTTCATTTCAAAAAAGATATATTTGCTTACTACTTTTATTCTATTTTGAAAGATTACAAACTTATTTTTGCCGTCATTATTGTAGCCCTTGTTTGGGGTACAACCTTTTTGGCGATTCGTGTCGCGGTAGAAACTATTCCGGCTTGGTTTGTAGCTGGAATTCGTCAGTTTTTAGCATCAATAATTATGTTGGTCTTCCTACTTTCAAGAAAAGAATTTAAATGGATTGGCTGGAAAAACTTAGGTTATCAGATCATTTTCTCTTCATTAATGTTGGTTGTTGCCAACGGAATGACCACTGTTGCGGAAGAAACCGTATCAAGCAGTGTAGCTTCTCTGATCAGCGCATCCTCTCCTATCCTAGTTTTTCTGGGAAGTGTGGCAATTGGTTTGCAGAAATTTAGTTTTAGAGCTTTTCTAGGTGTTTTGATGTGTTTCAGCGGGATATTATTCATTTTCTGGGACGGAATAAAAGACCTCGCCAATCCGGATTACAGAATGGGAATTATTTTCCTTTTCTGCGCTATTGCAGGATGGGCATCGGGAACGATTTTCACCAAAAAATTAAATATTCAAAGTGGAAATATTTCATTGAATTTATTCTATCAATTTCTATTTGCAGGAATTGTTCAGATTATCTTCGCTTTTATTTTTTCCAATCATTATAATTTCGAAAACTGGACTCTCAAAAGTATTTCTGCAATGATATACTTGTCGGTTTTTGGTTCTGTAGCTGCATTTTTTGCCTTTCATTATGCTTTAACCAAGATCTCGCCCGTTCAGGTTTCAATATTAGCTTATTTCAATACCATTATTGCTATATTTCTAGGATGGCTCATTATGGATGAAAATATTACCATTAAATTTATCATGGCTGCTGTTTTAATTATCATGGGAGTTTTTATTATTAATTATAAACCTGAGATGTTTAGAAAACAGAAAGTTGTATAATTTTTATTAACTAAAACCTCCTATTTTCGGGAATTCAATTTCATCATTTGCGTTTTTTTGCTTATATTGTTTAGACCAATATACTCAGTATGCTAAAAAACACACTATTTATACTTCTGGCAATTCCATTCTTTTTTGTAAGCTGTAATGATAAGGAAAAAGAGAGCAGTCTCATTTCCAGAGAACAGCAATTACTTCAAAAAGAGAAAATCTTTGCCCAAAAAGAATCTGAATATCAGGCATTATTAAAAATGAGAGACAGTATTTTTTCAAAGAAAGATTCTGTTAAAATCGTGATGTGGCCTACAGAAATTTCCGGAGACTGGACAGGAAAAGTAATTTGCACAGAATCCAACTGCAGTGATTATGTTGTTGGAGATCAACGCATAGACACCTGGGAATTTGATAATGATTCTACTCAATTGGTCACCAAAATTATCAACAATAATAATCTTGTAAGATTGTACGCTGGTAAATTTGATCATAACGAAATCAAGCTTAATTTCAAAACAGATTCTACCGCCAAAAAGAAAGTAGAAATGAATATTTTATTGAATGATATTTCTGACAACAAAATCAGAGGTACCAGAACCGTAACGGTAGACAATAGCTGTCTGGCCAAATTCTCTGTCGAATTAGTCCGTTCCACAAAATAAACACCTATGATCTTACTAAGCATACATAATCTGAGCCTTCCCATAGAAGATCCGGTATTAAAATTCCTGTTGGTTCTTATCATTATTCTCGCAGCTCCGCTTTTGTTGAATAAAATTAAAGTTCCGCACTTATTGGGATTAATCATCGCAGGTGCTGTGATCGGGCCAAACGGGTTTAATGTTCTATCAAGAGACAGCAGTATTGTCGTGACCGGAACTACCGGTTTGCTGTACATTATGTTCCTTGCCGGACTTGAAATTGACATGGGAGATTTTAAGAAAAACAAATGGAAAAGTCTCACTTTCGGAATTTACACCTTTGTAGTTCCTTTTGTGTTGGGTTTTCTTGGTGGATATTATCTTTTACATTTTAATATTTTGACGTCTGTTCTTTTCGCCAGTTTATTTTCATCACATACTTTGATTGCCTATCCTTTGGTTAGCAAGTTGGGAATTGCAAAAAATCTGGCCGTGAATATTACCGTTGGCGGAACAATGATTACAGATGTTCTTGCTCTTTTGGTTCTTGCTGTCGTGGTCGGAATGTCACAGGGAGATGTCGGGACTGCATTTTGGGTAAAACTATCGGTTTCGTTTATCGTTTTCGCACTAATTGTTTTGTTGATATTTCCTATGATTGGGCGCTGGTTCTTCAAAAAAGTGGATGATAAGATCTCACAATATATTTTTGTTTTAGTCATGATTTATCTCGCAGCAATGTTGGCAGAATTGGCAGGTGTTGAAGCCATTATCGGGGCATTTTTTGCAGGTTTGGCTTTAAACAGACTTATTCCCCACACTTCTTCGTTGATGAACAGGGTTGAGTTTGTCGGAAACGCTATTTTTATCCCTTTCTTTTTGATCAGTGTAGGAATGTTGATCGATTTTAAAGTTTTCTTTGAAAGTTTAGAAACCCTTGAAGTCGCCGGAATCATGCTTATCGCATCCATCGGAGGGAAATATATTGCGGCTGTGGCCACTCAGAAAACATTTCGTCTTTCAAAAGATGAGGGAAAACTTATTTTTGGGTTGAGTTCTGCTTCTGCTGCTGCAACATTAGCTTCTGTAATGGTTGGTTATAACATCATTATTTCTGAAACGGAAACAGGAGAACCGATAAGATTATTGAACGAACATGTATTGAACGGAAGTATTTTATTGATCTTGGTTTCGTGTACAATTTCATCATTTATATCGATGGCAAGTGCCCAAAAAATTGCTGAAAGTGACAATGAAGACACCGTTTCAGGAACGAATCATGAAGAAGAAAACATCCTGTTGGCCATTAATCACGAAAAAACTGTTGAAAGGATGGTCAATCTCGGGATTTTAATAAAAGCGCATTCCAATACCGAAGATTTATTTGCTTTAAATGTTATTAATGAAGATAAAAATGAGTCTTCTGTAAAAAATGCCGAGAAATTATTACATCAGGCAACCCATGCAGCTGCCGCCGCAGATGTGAAATTGCAGGCATTGAAGCGATATGATAACGACGTCATCAACGGTGTACACAATGTCATCAAAGAACAAAATATTACCGATTTGATCATCGGATTGGAAGATGAAAAAGGCTTCTCCCCTTCTTTTGTTTACAATCTTTACAACGGTTATCTACAAAATGATGATGTGAATGTTTTGGTGTATCATGCTGCCCAACCTCTTTCAACCATCAAAAAATATGCGGTGATGATTCCTCAAAATGCTCATAAAGAGGCCGGATTTTTCCATGCGCTTCTTAGAGTTTGGAATATTGCGAGAAATTCCGGTGCGACGGTAGTTTTCTATACTCCTGAAAATATTTTAGAAATCTTACAAAAAATCATTAAAAAAGCCAATATCGAAGCTGAATTTATCATCATGAACAATTGGCGAGACGGTGAAAAGACCGCTGCCCAATTAAAAGAAGATGAAGCATTAATCGTTTTAATGGCGAAAAGAGGAATGCAGTCTTACATTCCACAAATGAGAATTATCCCGGAATTGTTGAATAAATATTTAAATAATAACAATTATCTTCTTATTTTCCCGTTCTCGGAATTTGATAAAAACAATCCCGAAATACGGTCTGTAGGAAATCATGGAGATTTTGTGGAGATTGGGAATGTTATTCAGAAGATTTTTAAGTAAAAACTATTTTATGAATTTAAAGTTTATAATTTTCATTGTATTATTTTTCCTATTCTGTAGCTGTAAAAAAGAAAATATCTCAGGGGCAAACTCAAAAGAAGTCATTCCAAAAGAAGTAAAATATGGTAAAACTTTCTTTGATTACGATCAAATTGATTATTACTCGATTAATTTAGGAGAAGGGAAAATTAAAGAGTTATATGAAAATCAGGATAAATCAAAAGTAGATAAATACAAATATACAGTCACTATTGATGAAACTCCTGAAACTATTACAGATCTTGATTTTTTAAATTATATGGAAATGATAGGTTATGTAAAAAAGAAAATAGACAAATCTAAATTCCCTCAAATCAACAAAATATTTGTTGAAAAAACAGCAAGTGACGGCTATGCGGCGGCTTGTATACCTGTTTTTAGGGATATATTGATATTCAAAAAACAAGAAAAAGTAATTGGAATTGCAAAAATATGTTTTAACTGTCATCAATACAGAATTATTGGAACTCATGCTAATAAAGAAAACTTTGGAACAAATAACGATTATGAAAAACTTGAATTTATTTTAAACTCAATTAAATGAAAAAGACCATAATAATTATAGCTTCAATACTTCTTCTATTTGTAATTGCATTTACCGTTTATTGGAATTTACCTATTGAAATTACACGAAAATCTGATGTACAATTTGGAAATCAATTAATCGAAAATATTGAAGCTTATAAAACAATCAATAAAAAACTCCCTGAAAATCAAGATTTAAAAACACTTGAAAAATTAGGTTTCAAAAAAGAAAATCAAAGTACAAAACCCAATTATGCAACAGATAATCAAGGGACGTACGAATTGATTTACATGGATGAATTTGATGGACCTTATCTGATGTGGAATTCTCAGGAAAAAAAATGGACGATCGATTATCCGAAAATTCATGAATAAAAAAAGACTGCTTTTCGGCAGTCTTTTTATGTATAATTAAGCTTTTTTAAGCAATTACTCTCACCATTTCTTTCACTTTCACCAATTTCTCCATCAGCTCTTCTTTCGAATCTGCCAATACATTGATGTGACCCATTTTTCTTCCGGGCTTAGTTTCAGTTTTTCCATAAAGGTGAACGTAGGTTTTTGGCATTTTCAGTACATCGTCCATTCCTTCATAAATTACTTTTCCTTCGAATCCTTCTGCGCCAACTAAGTTTAACATTCCACTGAAAGTTAGAGAATCGGTATCTGCCAAAGGTAAGTTTTTCACCACGCGATACATTTGTTCGAACTGTGAATTAGCATTTCCCTCCTGACTTTGATGTCCCGAATTATGCAATCTCGGAGCTGTTTCATTCACCCAAATTTTTCCTTTCTGATCTAAGAATAATTCGATCGCAAAAAGTCCGGGAGAATTTACAACTTCTAAAAATTTCTCTGTAATAGAATCAATCTGTTTCTGAATATCCTCACTTAAGAAAACCGGACAGATGTTGAAATCTAATAAATTCAGTTTCGAATCTGCGACCATTTCCGTTACGGGAAAAGTCTTTGTTTCTCCGTTTTCATTTCTTGCAACAATTACGGAAAGTTCTTTATCAATATCAACCAAGCTTTCAATCACAGAAGCTTCCTGCCAAAGGTTTTGAAGATCAATTTCATTTTTAATTACCTGAACCCCTTTTCCGTCGTATCCACCAGTATTCATTTTTTGAACAAAAGGTAACGGCATTGTAATTTCTTCATCCCTGTTCCAAACTACCTGAAATTCAGGACTTGGAATGTTATGCGTTTTATAAAATTCCTTTTGAAGGATTTTTTGTTGAATAGTTTTAATAATATTAGAATTCGGAACTACTTTTACGCCTTGCTTTTCAAGTTCAGCCAAAGCTTCAGCATTTACATGTTCGATTTCAATTGTTACAACCTCTTTATCTTTACCGAAATTCAAAACCGTTTCATAATCATTGAAATTTCCTTGTGTAAAGTATGAGATGTTGTGACAAGGTGCATCAGAAGCCGGATCAAGTGTGTAAAACTGATCATCATATTTCAATGCTTCCTGAATCAACATTCTTCCAAGCTGTCCTCCTCCTAAAATTCCTATTTTCATTCTTTCTTTTTATTTTTTTCTATTAGATTTAATTTAAAGCTAATTTTATTTTTAAACTTTATCGATTTTCAGATATCCCAATCCTATTTCATTTTCCTGATTTTCGGCACTGGATTTAATTAAAATAATCGAATATTTTTCTTTCATTTTTTCAGGAAGAATATCATTTACATTAAAAATATCATCAATATCTACTCCATGCTTATCGTCAACATGACTTACCGCTCCTTCAAAACCCATTGTTTTATAAAACTCTGTATTTTTCGCTCTTTTAATGATCTCTCCCATTGATTTTCCAACCATCAAATGCTGTTCGTGGAACTCCTCAAAATGACCTCTTTTATATCCGCCTAAATTCAGGAAATACAATTGATCTTCTGAAGTTGCATCATTTTTTTCAACAATTTTCACTTCATATCCGTCCGCAAACTGCACTTTTTGATGACAGTCAAGGTGAATTTTACCATCTGCTTCCTTCCAAAAATCCTTCATATCAGGAACTAAATCTTTCAGGCTTTCCGCAATACCGAAAAAAACATCATGCTGCTCAATATTTCTACCTTTAGGAGTTGCTCCCAGAATGACATAAAATAAATTCATTTCTCTGTACGTTTCTGCAAAATTACGTTAAAATAATCTTTTTTAAAAGTTTGTCAGACAACGCCAATAGTTTTATATTTGTAGCATGTCAGAAATCATTATTCTCTTTCTTGGAGCCATTTCGGCAGGGCTTTTAGGTTCGCTTACTGGTTTAGGAGGAGGAGTTATCATCATCCCTTTATTAACGCTGGGTTTCGGCGTTCCTATGCATTACGCAATCGGTGCTTCATTAATATCTGTGATCGGAACTTCTTCCGGTGCGGCCGTTGCTTTCGTTAAAGAAGGCTTCACCAATATGAGGATCGGAATGTTTTTGGAGATCGGAACAACAGCCGGTGCCATCATTGGAGCCTTAGTTTCGGGGATGCTAAATCCGAATACATTGGGAATTATTTTCGCAAGTATTCTTATTCTGACGGTTATTTTAAATCTTAAAGGAAAGCCCGATCATCAGGAACCGGTAATAAAAGGAAGTTTGGAAGAAAAACTGAAGTTATTCGGAACATTTCCTGACAAAGGCGTTTTGAAAAGCTATTCTGCAAGAAATACAGTTCCCGGATTTTTGATGATGATGTTTGCTGGGGCGATGTCCGGATTGTTAGGAATCGGCTCTGGGGCATTGAAGGTTTTGGCAATGGATAATATGATGAAACTGCCTTTTAAAGTTTCTACTACGACAAGTAACTTTATGATCGGTGTAACTGCTGTTGCAAGTGCGATGATTTATTTCCAGAGAGGTGAAATTATTCCTGTAATTGCTGCTCCGGTATTGGTTGGTGTTGTAGTCGGAAGTTTCATCGGATCAAAAACATTGATGGTTTCTAAGACAAAAAAACTGAAAACATTCTTTGCCATTGTGATCACGATTTTGTCGATTTATATGATGTATAACGGTATCAATAAAAGTTTCAGATAATGAGAAAGAATTTCACTGATGTAGATCTGAACCGTTCCGTTGGAAATCTTTTAAGACTGGGCGTTATTTTATCCGTATTGACTTCACTGATCGGTTTTATCAAACTTTTTCTTGAAGGCTTTGAAATGCCAAAAAAATACACAAGTCTGGATGTAGGTTCTTCTTCCGAAAAGGTTTGGGGACAATTCTGGCATTCACTGTGTGCAGGAGAAGGAATGGCCATTATTCAATTGGGAATTCTTATCCTGATCATCACTCCTTTGATGAGAATCGTTTTTGCTTTGATAGGTTATCTAAAAGAAAAAGACTACGTTTATGTAGTCATTTCTTCTATCGTTTTAGCCATTATGGCGATCAGTTTCTTTACAGGTTACGCTCATTAATTTAATTATCTTAAACTTACATTTCATAAAACTCTAAGGGCAATTTATCCGGATCTTGGGTAAAGAAAAATTCTTTTCCAGTGAATTCATCGATTCTTATTTCTTCGCAGTTTAATCCTTTTTGAATTAATTCTTCTCGCTTTTCGTTTACATTTTCAACCGAAAAAGCAAGATGTCTTAAACCACATGATTCCGGTCGGGACGGTCTTTCGGGTGGACTAGGAAATGAAAATAATTCAATTACGTAATGTTCTCCGATGGCTAAATCGAGTTTATATGATTGTCTTTCTTCACGGTATACTTCTCGAATGATATTTAATCCCATCACTTCTGTGTAGAATTTTTTGGAAACTTCGTAATCTGAACAAATGATGGCGATATGATGTATTTTCATTTTTAAATTTATTTTAAATTCTCACAGTTTTCTTTTCTTCTGGTATCAATTAAATATTGAATTTTCCAGACATTATTCTGTTTTACCAATTGAAAACTGTTCGCTCCACAATGTAAGAATTTTCCTTTATAATAGAATTGATACGGCGTAAAAACACTCGCTAAATTTCCGTCAACATGAATCGCTTCAATGGTTATTCTTTCATCAAGATCATCTTTTGAAGTTTTAGAAATTGAAGAAATAAAATCGGGAATATTATCTGTTTTCAATGTTCCGTCTTTTGTAATAGTTTGAAGAATAGCAGCATCCGAAAAAACTGTTTTTAGCAATTCTGGATCTGCATTTTTCATTGCAAGAAATAAATTTCGGATAGGCTTTTCAACATCCTGATTTTGAGACTACTGTGCGAAACAAAAAGTACTTAATAATAAAGTGAGAGCTACTATTTTATTCATATTATTTTTCGGTTAAATCATACAGAATAAAAATAGGAAAATAAAATATAAACCGTACATCAATTTAAAAACTAAAATCATACTTTTAACCCTTTATTCAAGAAATATGTGGAATGTTTATCTGATCTTAGTTGTACTATTATTAATTTTAACGCTTTTGCCTAAAATTCAAAATTCACATTGGATATTTAGAGTTCCTGAATTTGGTAAGATCCAGATCACTTATTTTATTATTATTACATTTATTTTAGGTTTTTTGGCTAATTCTCATTCAGAATATTTCTGGTATTTTCAAGGTTTTTTAGGATTGATGTTTGTTCATCACGGCGTTATCTTAGTAAAATACACTCCCATTTATCCTGTTAAAAAACATTCGAGACAGGAGAAATCGTCTCAAAAAATACATTTTATTTCAGCGAATGTGTATCAATTCAATACAGAATACGGCAGATTTATTAAATTAATAGAAAAACATAAACCCGAAGTTTTTCTGACAATGGAAAGCAACGAAGATTGGGAAAAAGCGATACAGCCTTTGGAAAAAGACTATCCCTATCATCATAAAGTCACATTGGAAAATACTTACGGAATGCATTTTTATTCCAAAATAGAAATTAAGGAAGCTAAAACACATTATTTTGTTGCTGATGATATTCCGAGTATTGAAGTGCATTTAATGACTGAAGATGGATTTTCATTTGTCTTTTTTGGGGTTCATCCACCACCGCCAAGTCCTACTGAAGAGGAAACCTCAAAAGAAAGAGACGGCGATTTATTGAGTACTGCAAAACGTGTAACAAAAATTGATAAGCCCATAATTGTTGTTGGAGATTTTAATAATGTTGCTTGGTCAAAATCATCTATTCTGTTTAGAAAAACGAGTCATTTGATCGATCCTAGAATCGGTCGTGCTTTTGTGTCAACGTTTCATGCAAAATATCGTATGTTGAGATTTCCGATTGATCTGATGTTTCATAGTGAAGATATTTTTATTGAAAAGCTTACTACTTTGGAAAATTTCGGTTCCGACCATCTTCCCGTTTATTGTGAATTTTTTATAGATCATCACAATGATCAGCAGGAAGAAAGAATAGAAAAAGCGACTACAGAAGAAAAAATTCAAGCTGAGGAAATGATTCAGGAAGGAAAAGAAGAGGATGGAGAGCGTGATACAGTTGTGACTGAGGATTGATTGATTTAACACAAAGTTTGTGGATAAAAATAATAAATAAAACAATAATAAAAAATTCAAAATTTGTCATTGCCAACAAATCTTGGTCTTGCATTTTTAAACAACAAAAACGGGCTAAAGCCCGTTCCTATTAATGTTTAAAAATTTTTTATCTTAATTAAAATTTCATTATATCCTTCACTACTCCATTGTTTTGAGTGTGTTGTAATAATTCAGTTTCGATAAATGATTTAATTTTTTCTTCAGAACCGTCATTCGGAAATAAAAGATGAACGTTTGCACCAGCATCCAATGTAAAGAATAAAGGTAAATTAGTTTCTCTTCTAAAATCCCAGATCTTGTTGATCACTTCCAATGTTCCGACTTTCATCAAAATAAAGGCAGGATCGCTCATCATCATCATTGCGTGAAGCGTAAGAGCCTCATGTTCAACCAATTTTATAAAACTTTGTAAATCACCACTTTTAAGGATTTCAATCATCGGAATGAAATTTTCTCTCGCTTCCTGAAATCTTCTTTCTGCATATGGATTTGTATTCATCAAACCATGTCCAACTGTTGAAGAAACCGTTTTTTGACCTTCATGAATCAACAAAACCTGGTCATTAAAATCCTTGAAAATTTCATGGATTTCATCATCCGGATATTGTACAGCATACAAATCTGAACTTCCTTTAACCTGAGATTGCCCCCAAACAACCAAACCGTTGTAAAGACTTCTGCAAGCACTTCCGCTACCTAATCTAGCCAAAAATGAAGCTTTTTTTAATGATTCTTCATCAGATATTTTTTCAGAAAAAACTCCATCCAATTTCATCAGACATTTTGCAATCGCTCCAAATCCTGAAGCTGAACTCGCTATTCCTGAACTGTGTGGAAACGTATTTTCTGTTCTGATGATGTATTTTCCTTCTAAGATCCAAGGCAAATATTGGTCGATATTTTTAAAATATTTTTCGATCTTTTCAGCAAATTTTACTTCTTCATTTCCTGCTAAAAATGTTTGTACAGAAAATGGTTCTCCAGCTAAAAATTCTACTGTAGTATTCGTTTTGCAATGATTTAAAGTATAACTGATACTCGGATTTGCAGGAATCTGATTGTCGTATTTCCCCCAATATTTAATTAAGGCAATATTCGACGGACAGCTTTCTGAAACTGTTTGTGAGCTTATCGTAAATTCTTCTTTTCCTAAAAATTCTTGTGTTGTCATAATCTAATTTAAAATGATAAAACTTGTTTTTTAAACCACAAATAGCACAAATGCTTTTCACAAATTTCACTATATGCTGTGACCTTTCATCGTTTTATTTAATACATTTTCTCAATAATATCTGCATATTTTTTAAGAACTACGTTTCTCTTTACCTTCAACGTTGGCGTGATCTCGCCTGTGTTGATATCGAATTCTGCAGGCATCAAAGTAAATTTCTTCACCTTTTCATAATCAGACAAATCATGTTGTAGTTCATTGATTTTGTCTTTGTATAAATGAATAATTTCCTCTTTTTTCACCAATTCTTCCCAATTAGTAAACGGAATATTATTTTTCTTAATATAATCTCCTAAAAACTCAAAATTAGGAACAATCAGAGCCGAAACAAACTGTCTTCCCTCTGCGATCAAAACAATCTGACTTATATAATTATTGTTGGTCAAAAGGTTTTCGATCTGCTGTGGAGCGATGTATTTTCCGTTGGAAGTTTTCATTAGATCCTTGATTCGGTCTGTAATAATCAGATTTCCTGCATTATCAATCTTTCCTGCATCACCGGTTTTAAACCAACCATCTTCCGTGAAAACTTTTTGAGTTTCTTCCGGCTTGTTGTAATACCCTTTCATGATACCGTTTCCTTTCGCCTGAATTTCATCATTTTCTCCGATTCTGATTTCAACTCCCGGCAAAGGTTTTCCACTTGTTGCGTGTTCGAAGTTTGTTAATGGGAAAAGCGTTAAAGTTGCCGTAGTTTCTGTTAAACCATAACCTACTGTAACATGGATTCCAACCGATTCGAAAAATCTAGTTACTTCGGGGGACAAAGAAGCTCCGCCACAAGGCAGGAACCACAGTCGGCCACCCATTTTTTCTTTAATTTTATTAAAAACAAGCATCTCTGCAACCGATTCTTTTAGCTTTAAACCAAATGGAACCGGATTTCCATGCTGTCTTAATTCTCCCGTTTGCTTTCCTGTTTCTAAAGCCCAATTGAAGATTTTCTTTTTTAATGATGAGCCTTCATTGGCTTTTTCTAATACTCCGGCATACACTTTCTGGAAAAATCTCGGAACGGCGCACATCATCGTAGGTTTTACCTCTTCCAATGCTTTTGCAATGTTCTTTGGATCTTCAAGGAAATACACTCTCGCTCCTCCGTACAAACAAAGTAAGCTCCAACATCTTTCGAAAACGTGACTTAATGGTAAAAATGCTAATGAAAGTTCTTCTTCGAAATTTTTAAACTTAAAAAATTCAAAATGAGCATCGAAAGCTTTGATGAAATTTCCATGTGTCAGCATTACGCCTTTTGGTGTTCCGGTAGTTCCTGAAGTATAGATCAATGTTGCTACATCTTCATATTCTTTTTTGCAAAATTCTAATTTTGAAGAAGCTTTTGCAATAAAGTCTTCAAGATAAAAACTGCTGAATTCTTTTTTGATCCACACTGCTTTTTTAGAAACAATGATCGTTTTAAGAGTATTTTCTTCTTTATGTAAAACATCCAGACAAGCATCATATTGCGCCTGATCTCCAACCAAAATAATTTTAGCTTGAGAATCATTGATGATATATTCTGCCTGTTCAGCATTGTTTGTCGAATAAATAGGAACCGTAATCGCTCCAATAGAAATGGCAGCCAAATCAAATATCATCCACTCAGAAGAATTGTCTGAATAAATTGCCACTTTATCATTTTCCTCAATTCCTGCATTTTTCAGAGCATTGGCTGTTTTGAAGATCATTTCACCAAATTTCTTCCAGCTCAATTCCTTCCAACCCTCTTTTTTCTTAAAACCAATGGCTGATTTTATGGGATGCTTTGCTACATTTTTATTGATAATTGCCTCTGCAAGATTCATTTATTTATTCAGCTTTTTGTCGTTACTATAATTATTAAGGTGAAAATCAACACTTTCCTGTACAGGAACGAACTGATAATTCAGCT
Organism: Chryseobacterium sp. GW823-FHT05E08; assembly: GCF_058795655.1. Lineage (NCBI taxonomy): Bacteria > Pseudomonadati > Bacteroidota > Flavobacteriia > Flavobacteriales > Weeksellaceae > Chryseobacterium > Chryseobacterium sp. GW823-FHT05E08. Next base: position 49,001 of record NZ_JBXAHY010000007.1, read on the forward strand.
TTTCTTTAATTTTTTGATTGGAAACTGTACTGAATGAAGTTACGGATTCAATATTAGATCTTGTAACCATTTTCAACTTCGGAATCAGCCATCCGAAAAACATATTAGCAATTCTTCCGAAATTAAGCATCGTCCCCGAGAGAACTTTTGCTTCTTTCAATCCTAATTTCTTTCTGATTTGTCCTGCTATTTCAGTATATCTTTTATTTTCGGAAATAAGAATAAAACGTTCCCCAAAAATATTCTTTTCCATTAATTCTACAGCAATTTTTGCCACATCTCTTACGTCAACATAACAAGAACCACCCGAAAAAGTAAAATTGTTCTCTTCAAAAGTTTTGAACAACTCACCACTGCTTTGGTTCCAGTTCCCGCTTCCGAGAATCATGCCGGGATTGATGATAATAGTGTTTAAACCTTCTGCAGACGCTCTCCAAACTTCCATTTCAGATAAATGTTTGGAAATTGCATACGCAGAATGTTCTATTTTGGGATTAAAATCAGACTCTTCATCCAATTCTCCTTTTTCATTAAAACCATCTAAAACTGCAATAGAACTTACATGTAAAAATTTCTTAACATCGGAACCTTCACAGGCAAACAAGAGGTCTTCTGTACCTTTAATATTAACATGGTACATTTCTTTCTCATCTTTAGGATTAAAACTTACTTTTGCAGCGCAGTGATATACCTCATCTATTCCTTTCAAAGCATCTTGCAGAGAATTGATATCATTAAAATCTACATCGATCCATTCAATTTTATTAAAAAAATCGTCAGCACTTTCCGTATAAAATGTATACGAATGTTTTACTTCCTTTATATTGCTTGTAGGTCTTTTTGCAGCACGAACGTTTTTGCCTTTTTTAAGAAGCTCTAAAACAATTACTCTGCCTAAAATTCCGGTGGCACCCGTTACAAAAACCATCAATTATATTTCTACTTGATTGTTGACTAAATTATGACAATATTTTTTATTCGGCAATTCTTCGTTTTGTTAAAAAATTACCTAAAAATTGTATCTGCAAATTTGCGATTTTTAAAGGACAATTTCGGCCTAGTTTACTATTTAATTAATGAATTTGTCTAAATTTTAATGAAAAGTTTAATGGAAAATATTTTGTTGGAGAAATCGCAAAGGCGCAAGGTTTTTATTCTTCATGCTGTTTCTAAGGCGCAAGAAAATCAAAGATTTTCAGCAAGCATTAAGTTTTATATTTTGGCTAAAGCCTTTATTGGGATTAAAATAAGAAAACGGGCTAAAGCCCGTTCCTATTGATATAAATTCTTGTGTAATTCGTGGAATTAATTTGTGATTTTTGTGTTTAAAAATCTAAGCTAAAACCATATTATTTCTTCTAGGAGCTTTCTCACATAGCACATCTGCAATACTTTTTGAGATAAGATTTCCTTCCGTTAAATTATCCAGCCAGAAAAATTCTCCCGCTGCATTGATCTCGATGAAATAATAGTCGTCTTCAGGGGAAACAATGATGTCTAATGCACCATAATCTACGTTATAAACATCCAAAAGTTCCAAAACTTTTTCTTCAATATCTTTCGGAAGTTCGGTTGGAAGCCATTTATCAATTAAATTAACACCATCTTTTCTCCAATCAACTTTGGCATCTTCAAATTGTTGAGAATCGATTTCAAAAGCATAAACATCCTGACCAACAACGGTTACACGAAGTTCTCTTTTCTTTTGAATCATTTTCTGAAACTGCATCGGACAGTATAAAAGTGACTCTAATTCTTCAAATTTATCTTCTTTAACAACGTTGGTGAACACAACACTTTCAACTCCGTCTTCATAAATGGCGAATCCTGTCTGCATTTTTGCAACGACGTTCTCATGTTTTATAATAAACTGTTTTGCTTCTTCTGGATTATTAGTTAAGCAAGTTGCAGGAATTTTTAACCCAATTTTATCTGCTATTTTAAGCTGTTCTTCCTTACTGTCTAACCTTCTGTAAACACTTGGTTTGCCTAAAGAGTAACAATCAAAAGATTCAAGAAAACCGAAAAGCGTGTTGCGGATCTCTCCCATTGCCGCTCCATAGAATTTAGAATCCATTTCTTCTTTCAAACCGTTTCCGATATTGTAAGCTCTTCTGTACCAAACCGCTGCAACATCATCCACACGGATTTTCGCATCAGCAGTTTCAAGATAACTCACCCATTCTCCATCTTGGAAAATAGTGGATAATTTATTTTGTAAAGGATATAAATCGACATCGAAACGAATCACTTCACAGTTATTTTTTTCAATATATTCTGTTACTTTTTCGATAGAAAAATTATCTCCTGTATGCGTAATTATTAAAATTTTATTCATTGGTTATTTATTCTTTTTATAAGGTTATCGGCTATTCTTTCTGCAATGGGAAAATTGAGTTCTTTTTGCAGCATTCCCCACTCTCCCTGAGGATTTACTTCAAGAAAATAATATTTTCCATCTTTTCCTTTGATCATATCGATTGCTCCGAGATACAGTTTCATTTCCTTCATCATAGAAGTTAAATTCACTTTAATTTCTTCCGGAAGATCATATTCTGACCAGAGAAAATTTCCCTGAACGACTCTCCAATCGGCATTTTCGCTGTTGTTTATTTTACCTGTGAAAAATTCACCGTCAACATAAACAATTCTTAGTTCATATTCTTTTTCGATATAGGGTTGAAAAATCATTGGACAATAAGCAATATCAGCAATGTGCTCTAAATTATTTTCATCAATAATTGTTGTTGACAAAAAATTTTCCCCATTCATCGATTTTGTAATGACACCGTGAAGTTTTGCCACCGCTTTTCCATTACAGTTTTCATGAAAAAAGGTTAAAATCTTTTCTTCATCATTCGAAAAAAGCGTTTTTGGGATGGTTAGATTAAACTTTTTAGCAATTTTAAGCTGATACATTTTGTTTCCATCAATCTTATTTTCAGACTCATATGGATTAATACACGGGAGATCTTCCAAAATCGTGAAAAGATTGTAGCGAAGACTTCCGTATTCCTTCAGGAAAATTTTCTCATAATCTTCGTCAAGATCTTCTGGAACGGTGATTCGCCAGGATTTTCTGTGCCATACAGCTTGAATATCTTTAGAATTTAAGACATTTCCAAACTCATCAGTCAGTTCAAATGAATCTTCATTAATGCTGATTTTCTGAAAATCATTAAGATGATCAGAATTAAGCCTGAAATAAGGGATATTTTTAGATCTCAGATAGTCGAAAAAGAGATCAATATTATAAAAATCGTTGGAATGAGTTATACAGAGAATCATTTGCCGCGTTTTATTAAAAAAGGAAACTTAAAGTTTAAGTTCCCTTTTAAATATGATTTTGTTAATATGTTTTAATTATAAAAACAACTCATTTTATACAACTGGAGCATCATCATCTCCGTCAGAAGGATATTTCTGAGTCTGAGCCATATCATACTGAGGCTTTGTAACAGTATCTAATACCGGTTTTGTAACCGTATCTCTTTCAGGAATTGTGATATCCGTTCCTCCTGTTACTGTTTGAGGATCTTTAAGTTGCTTTTCTAGAAAAGAGGCAAAAAATGGCTTCTTTTTTGAATTTTCGTTTTTCATAATGTTTAGTTTGAGTTTGATTGTATTTAAATTGAATAAATCTTATTCCAATTCTCCGGATTCGTCACTATCAGAAGGATATTTCATTGTTACCTGATCATTTTGTCTATTGGTAACAGTATCTCTAAGAACTGATGTTGTTGGAGAATCCTGAAGTGCAGTCGTTATTGCTCCTCCTTTTACTGTTTGAGGATCCTGAATTTGCTTCTCTAAAAATGATGCAAAAAAGGGCTTCTTTAAATTTTTGTTTTTCATAATCCTTTTAGTTTGATGTTAAAAATTATGAAGCTTCTCCTGTTTCGTCGCCGTCAGAAGGATATTTCATTGTTACGTTGTCATATCCAGGCTTTGTAACAGTGTCTTGAAGCGCTGTTGTCACATTATCAAGAAGTTCAGAAGTCATAGCACCTCCTTTTACTTTGTCAGAATTATTGATTTGCTTCTCTAGAAAAGAGGCAAAAAACGGCTTCTTTAAGTTTTTGTTTTTCATGGTTTTTGAATTTGGTTTTAGTTTTAATTATTCAACAGAATCATCACCATCCGAAGGATATTTCATTGTTACATGATCTAATCCAGGCTTTGTAACGCTATCCGAAAGTGCAGATGTAACGTTGTCTTTTGCAGGAAGTGTAACAGAATCTTCAAGAGCTGTTGTTATTTCCTGACCTCCGCTTACTTTTTCCGGATTCTTAACTTGTTTCTCTAAAAACGAAGCAAAAAACGGTTTATTTGAATTTTTCTGTTTCATAAGTTTATATTATTAGTTATTTGGTAAAACTAAATTACAAAAAATTCAACACCAGGAGAAATAAATATATTATTTAATAAAATTTTAACACAAATTCAACAATTGTAGAATTAAATTAATTTAAATCTAAAAATTCTCTAACAACATTCGCAAAATCAACAGGATTTTCTGCCTGAACCCAATGTCCTGCATTTTTCACAGTCACAATTTTAGCTTTTGGAAATTGCTGCTTGATCCCAAACTCATCCTGAGGAAGAATATAATTTGATTTTTCACCTGAAATAAATAAAGCTTCTCCCTCAAAAACACCAAATTTGATGGCATTTGAAACAAATTCTGTATATTTTTCGGCTAAAGTTTTCAAATTAAATCTCCAATTCAGCTTTTTATCATCATCCCAATATAAATTTTTAGCTAAAAACTGAATCGTTGATTTTTCTGGAATATATTGAGTTAAAACAGCTTCAACTTCATTTCTGGAGTTTACCGTATTAAAATCAACCGTCTCCAAAGCTTTTATAATTCCTTGATGATGTGGAGGATATGCTTTCGGAGAAATATCAACAACAATTAATTTATCAACCTTTTCGGGATATTTTATTGCGAACTGCATTACCGCTTTTCCACCCAGAGAATGCCCTAAAATATGGGCTTTTTCGATTCCGTAATGGTTCATATAATTGGTAATATCGTCAGCTAAATCATCATGCGACATACTATCGGAATGAAAGCTTCTTCCATGATTTCTAAGATCAATTAAATGAACAGGCAACTGCTCGCCAAGATCTTTTCCAAAGCTTCCCCAATTGTCGAGCATTCCAAACAATCCGTGAAAAACCAAAAGCGGTGTAGACGAAAGATTTTCGCCAAATATTTTTGAATGTAGAATTTCCATAAGTTTAATTTTTAAAGATGGGAGTTTGAAGATGGGAGATGGAAGTTAATAGGTGTGCATCAACTTCCTGCTTCTGACTTCTAGCTTCCAGCCATCAGTTTACCATTTTGCCAATCTCTTTAAATACGCCTGAATTGTATTTTCCATTCCCATATACAACGCTTCAGAAACCAAAGCATGACCGATGGAAACTTCCAATAAATTCGGGATATTATCTGCAAAATATTTTAAATTTTCCAGACTTAAATCGTGGCCGGCATTAATCCCTAAACCAAAATCATTTGCAACAACTGCTGTATCATAATAAGGTTTTATCGCCTGTTCTTTATTTAGTAAATAATTTTTCGCGTAAGCTTCTGTGTATAATTCTATTCTATCCGCTCCGGTTTTTGCAGCATATTCTACCAATTCCGGTGTTGGATCAAGGAAAACAGAAGTACGGATTCCTGCATTTTTAAACTCAGCGATAATTTCTGTAAGAAAATCTAAGTGTTTTTTTGTGTCCCAGCCTGCATTTGAAGTAATCGCGTCATCTGCATCGGGAACCAACGTTACCTGCTCAGGTTTTACTTCCAAAACCATATCGATAAATTCTCTATGTGGATTTCCTTCAATATTAAATTCTGTCGTCACCAAAGGCTTCAGATCATAAACATCTTTTCTTGTGATATGTCTTTCATCCGGTCTTGGATGGATCGTAATTCCCTGTCCGCCAAACTCCTGTATTTTAATTGCAGCTTCCGTTACACTTGGCGTTTCGCCTCCTCTTGCATTTCTTATCGTTGCAATTTTATTAATGTTTACACTTAATTTTGTCATGTTTTAATTTGTTTTTAAGTAGGAAGACGGATGCTGGGAGCTGGAAGTCTATTACAGCTCTGCATATTTCAATCTATGCCTACTTTTAAATATTACAATGGAAGATTTATGCGGAATGAAGAAAAACTTCTAGCTCCCAGCATCCATCTTCCAACTTTTTATACTTTAATGCTCACCTGCATTACCTGCAAATCAAATTCTTTTGAAGCAACCAATAAATGGTCAAAAATATCGGCTTGGATTTGCTCGAAATGCTCCCATTTTGAATCATTTGCAAAACAGTAAATTTCCAACGGCAAACCCTGTGGAGTGATATCCAACTGACGAACCATCATCGCACCCTCCTGATCAATGTCCGGATCGTTTTCGATATATCTTTGCGCATAATATCTGAAAACCCCGATATTGGTAAGCTGTCTTCCATTAATGATTTTATCTTTATGTTCCAGACTTTCTTTTTCTTTTTTTAATTCAATAATCTTTGATTCCAGATAATCGGAAATTAAGTTAATATCCTTTAAACGCTCAATTTCTTCATCATTTAAAAACTTAAAAGAATTGATATTAAAATAGATTGATTTTTTAATTCTTCTCGTGTTAGATTCAGACATTACCTGAAGATTTTTAATCTCAGTCGTCAACAAATCATAGGTTGGAATTGTTGAAATCGTTTTATCAAAATTATTGATTTTTGTCGTCAAAAGGCTAATGTCAGCGATATTTCCCTCGATACTGTACTTGGGAATACTGACCCAGTCTCCTACTTTCAAGCTTTTTGAGGTCGCCACATGAATCCCTGTGACAAATCCTAAAATCGTATCACGAAAAACCAATACCAAAACTGCTGTAATCGCTCCTAAACTTCCTACAATTGTGCTCCCTTTTATTCCAAATATAACACAGATTCCAACAATTGAGAATATGAAAATTCCCAGAATTTTCACCGTTTCTGAAATGGCATTCAAAGCCATGATGTTGTAGAAATCTTGCTTGATAACGAAATAGTTTCGGAACGCTGTTAGTGATCGATAAAGCATTCCTGCAACGATCAAAACCAAACCAAGATTTACCATTCTTACAATGAAAAATGTGGTGCTTGGCAAATGACCGGTAAAGATGAAACTCTGTATTCCACCCACAATCGTCAAAGCAATAAAATGAGCTAGAGAATTGGTGACTTTAGATGCTTTAATAGAATTCAGAATAGGATATTTTTCCTGATTATGAAAAAACCGTGAACTGCTATTAATAATCAACTTTAAAATGAAATCAATGATTAAAAATATTCCGATAAGCAAACCGATCTTTATAACAATATGAAGAATAAATTCCATCCCGGATGGCGCTATTCCTGTTATATAGTTATAAAGCACTTCACTCAGCTCCTGAATAAAATTCTTGGTATCTTGTATTTCGTCTTTCATTTACAGCAAATTTAGGAAATTTAAGGGTGATTTTAATCAAAACCTTTCTATCAATTTTCATCCCAAAACGATTTCTTTTTTAATATTTAATAAAAATTATCAATCATTATTTTTAAAATTGTTAAATCCTCTTAAACTTTGATCAATAAATGGAAAATTCGCCAAAAACCATCTTTAAAAATAAATAATATTGAAAATTTACCACATTTCATGATTTTATATTTAATTATTTATTAAATTTGATTAAAACTAAACAAATCAAAATCAATTAGATATGAGAAAACACTACTTATTTATTTTGTTGTGTGTATTCACACTTTTTACCAGTTGTGCAGGAGGAGACGATTCTCCGATAGTTTCCGAAAACGTTGGTCCTACGGTTGTAAAAACCGGAAAACTTACCGGAAAAGTAATGTCACAAAACGGAACCAAACCTATTGGAGGCGCTTCAGTTTTTACTTTTGATGACAAGTATAAAATCTATTACACCACTTCAGACGCAGACGGTAATTTCACGTTGGTAGCTCCGGCTGGAAATCAAACCATTCATATTCAGACAGGTAACGGTAGTAATTTCCGTACGGAGATTTCTGCAACTGTAAAAGATAATGAAACTTTAAATCTCGATGCCAGTCAAACCAAACTGAATCAGGTTGCAAAAATTGCTTACGTAAAAGGAACGTATGATAAAATTGAAGATATTATTCAGACTTTAGGCTATACCGCCACCGAAATCACCAATAACGATCTTGCCAACCTGACTACCGTTGCACAGTATGACATCATATTTCTTAACTGTGGTTCTAGAAATAATTACTCTTCAAATCCGGGACTTTACACTGTAATTGATACTAATTTAGCCACTTTTGTTGCTAATGGGGGAAGTATCTATGCTTCAGACTGGGACGTTGCCTACTTGGTGGGCGGAACAACAAATACTAATAACTGTTCGCTTGCAGGAGGATTTGTTCCTGATACAAAATTATGCTCTAAAAACATCGGAAACGTAGGTATGGTAGGTGCTACGGTAAATAATGCAGGACTTACAACTGCTTTGGGTTTCAATACACTTAGTATCAACTATGATTTAGGTGCATGGCAGAAAATAACTAACTATGATCCGGCATATTGGGAAGTTTTAGTTAAAGAAACTTCATCAAATGATGCTTTGATGATCAGAACCAATCATTTTACAGCAACGGGTGTACCAACTACTCCGATAGGAAACGCTCCAAATTCAACATTTGTAACGGTTTGTATTACGCTACCGGGAAATATCCAAATCAGTCTTTCAGTTCCTCAGGCATTAGTTCCTTATCTTGTTGCATTAGGAGCAACAGTTGGGCCTTGCTCGGGATCTTCAACCAGTGGATATATTTATTACACTACTTTCCATAATCACGCTTCAGGAAACATTGGAAACGCGGGTGTAATTCTACAATATGTAATCTTAAACTTATAGTAAATTTTTGACTTATATTGAAAGGTGGCTTTTTTAAGGCCACTTTTTTTTATCTTGCATCTATAATTTTAAAAAATGGATACAACATTAATTAATATTCTCTGTCTTGTTTTATTGTTCCTCGGGATGTTAGGAACTTTTCTTCCTGTTTTACCTGGATTATTATTAAGTCTTTGTGGTTTGCTAATCTATAAATATGGAACGGATGCTGATCTATCTATGATCTACATTTGGGCTTTTGGAATTCTGACGGCAGTTTCTGTAGTTTTAAGTTATGTAATTCCAGCCAAAACCAATCAAAAATATGGTGGAACACGTTGGGGAAGTATCGGTTCGATAATAGGAACGATTGTCGGAATGTTTTTACCAATTCCACTCGGTTTCCTGATCGGAATGTTTGCCGGAGTTTTCATCGGAGAACTACTTCATGACAGCAAAGATATGAATAAGGCTTTGAAGTCTACAAAAGGGGCTTTTATAGGATTTATTTACGGAACAGGATTTAGTTTGGTTGTAGGTGTGGCAATGTTTTTGGTAGTAGTACTGAATATGCTTAATATCATTTAAAACAGAAAATCATGCTACATAAAACCATCATATTCGGCTTAGGATTATTGACATTAGCCAACTGCAATGCGCAAAAGGAAACGAAAACCTCAACAAAAAATACGGTGACAGGCGAAATAAAAGACGTAAAATCAATGAATAAGGATGAAAATATCATTTACTTCAATGAGGGAGAAAATAAATTCCTTAAAGAATATGAAATGAATGTCACCTTCAAAGGTATTTCCGAAGACAGCCGTTGTCCTGAGGGCGTCAACTGTATGTGGGCAGGAGTTGCTGTGGCACAGATTGAAGTGATGGGAATTGCAACAAGACCAATGACCGTAAATATCGCAACTACAGAAAATGCAGGACGAAATTATCATCAATCCACAGATTTCAATGGAAATACCATTTCATTGAAAGAAGTAAATCCTTACCCAACATCAAAAGACGGTACCAAAGCGCTTGCTGGAAAATATAGAATCGGAATTGTTATCAAAAAAGGTGGCGAAAATTCTACCACGAAATAGGCTTCTTCCCTTTTGAAACCAAATATTCATTAATTTTTGAAAAAGGTTTGCTACCGAAAAATCCTCTGTACACAGAAAAAGGTGACGGATGCGCCGATTTAATAATAAAATGTTTAGCCGGATCAATGAATTCGGCTTTTTTTTGTGCAAAAGCGCCCCACAATACGAAAACTACATTTTCTTTTTTATCTGAAATTTCTTTAATAATATAATTTGTGAAGGTTTCCCATCCTAAATCCTTGTGAGAATTCGGAGTGTGGGCACGAACGGTTAAAGTTGCATTCAGCATTAAAACACCTTGTTTTCCCCAATCGTCTAGCTCTTTTGAAGTTCTTACAATTCCTAAATCATCCTTTAATTCAATAAAAATATTTTTCAGCGATGGCGGTGCAGTAACCTGTTCAGAAACAGAAAAACACAAACCATTCGCTTGAAAATCATTATGATAAGGATCTTGCCCGATAATTACGACTTTAATATCATCGAAAGGCGTAATTTCCAACGCTCTGAAAATCTGATTTTTTGGTGGAAAAACTTTTGTTGTTGCGTATTCCTGTTTTACTTTCTCCCAAAGGGTGGTAAAGTAGGGAGTGCTTTTTATTGGGGCTAAAATTTCGGTCCAGGTCATAGGTTTGATTGATTTTTTTAAAATAGTTTGAGAATTAAATAATACTTTCCGCTGTCATTAAGAACAAAGAAAAACATATCAAAAAGTTTAGATTAAGTAAAATTCTATGATTTAATCGTTAATTTTTTTATGGAATTAACTAAATCAGTAATATAATTATTATCATTTACCGATAAATATCTATAATCCTGTAATAAGGGAGGAATTTCGTGATGCTCTAAATCAAAATTTAAACATATAAAATTTTTCTTTCCTAAATTAATTCTTTTTTGAATAAAAAAGTTCATTTCATTTTTTGCCCAATTTGAGTTTAAAAAATTTTTAGACAGACATATTATTCCTAATTCAGATTTATTTAATCCATCATTAATTTTTTCAGTAATACTATCTCCAAAATCTATTTCAAATTTATCATACCATACTTCAATTTCTTCTTTTTGTAGCTCTAAAAAAACATTATCAATAACTTTTTTATCTAAAGAAGAATGAGATAAAAAGATAGTTGGTGTTCCTCCTCTTTTTACTTCTCCCCAAATCTCGCTATATACTTTTTTAGAGCTATAGATAAACAAATCATTTGGAGCTTCTGTTAAAATACAGTCTAAATCTTCAATATTACTAAAAGAAACGGAACTATAACGTTTTTTCTCCATCCCATTAACTATATTATCTAGCATGTAGTTAAAAATTCTCTTTTTAGTAGGATGATTGACCTTTAGCCAATCATCAAATTGATCATCATTTTTTTCAAAATATAACAATAATAAAAATTCAGGACTATAAATGTTATTATTAATAAATATAGTAACACCTGTGAGAATATCTTTATCGAAAGAATTTAAAATCGAAGCAATAAATTTTCTTTCTTCCACTCTCTCACCATAAGATAATTCAAATAAATAACTCTTCATATTAAATATATTTTAATTAAACGTAGACAAAACTGACACAATAAACTACTCAGACTTATCCTTCGCTAAATATTTATTTCTTCAAGCTAAAAACCAAATTATCAGGAAAACCTTCATCCTTTCTTTCCTCTTCTAAAATAAAATCATGCTTTAAAAGAATACCTTTCGAGTTTTCATTAAACTTATTGGTCATTGCGACAATTTCCTGCAAATGTAAATCATTAAAACCAAAATTTACAACTGCAGTCAACGCTTCCGACATAATTCCTTTTCTATGATAGTCGGGTAACAATTCATATCCAACTTCTGCTTGCTTTCTGTCGTCAGAAAATTTCCAAAGGCAAATCGTTCCGATAAGATTCGGTTGATCTTTTAAAGAAATTCCCCAATAAAACGTTTCATTATTTCGGATTCTTTCTTTAATGGTTAAAATAAATTGCAGCGCATCGTAGTTATTTTTCGGAGAATTTCTCTGAACGAATTGATTGATTATTTCGTTACTTCGAATTTTCAGAATATCCTCAACATGGCTTTCGTTGATTTCTTTTAATTGTAGTCTTTCAGTTTCTAGTTTCATTTCTCAAATTTAATAATTAAACTAATAAATTTTAACCACAAAAGTCACAAAAGATTTTATTGAAAATAAGATAATCAATAGTTCGTAAAAGTAAAAAAATCAAAGATTTTTAAAACTTATGTGTTCTTATTTGTAGTTTAATGATAAGCTTAAGATAACTAATGTGTTAATCTTTTGCAACTTTTGTGGTTAAAAAAGAATAAGTGTATTCTTTAAATTAGTTCATTTTCAAATTAAGATTCACATTTTCTCACTAAATTTGCACTGTGTATATAAATAAAGAAGATTTAAACGAATTAGAGTTTCCGCAATTGCTCGCGGAAATTTCTCCATTTGCGTATTCTCCGAAAACGAGAGACAAAATTCTTCAACTTCGTCCCATGGAAATTGACGAGGCAGGACTTTCACTTAAAAAAACTTCCGAATATTTATCGAGTTTTGAAAGTTCAAATGCGATTCCGTTTGATGAATACGAAGATATTGAAAGCGAATTACAACTCATGCTGATCGAGAATTACCGTCTCGAAAACAAGGCTTTCATCAAAATAAAAACGATTACCGAACAAATAGGAAGGCTTCAAAAGTTTTTCCCGACCATGCCTGAAACGTTCCCAACTTTGATGGAAGACGCTTCTGTATTGGAATTTAAGAAAGAAATCATTGATAAGGTTGATAAAGTTTTCAACCGTTTTGATGAAGTAAAAAGTGAAGCTTCTCCAATCTTGAAAACCTTAAGAGCGGAAATTCAACATGCTAAAAAAGCGATTCAGGAAAATTTCAACCGTGTATTGTTCAATTACGCTCAAAGTGATTTTCTTGATGATATTCGAGAGAGTAATATTGAAGACATACGAGTTTTAGCGGTAAAATCTGCTTATAAGAAAAGAGTTCCAGGAAGAGTGTTGGGACTTTCAAAAACAGGTTCTATCACTTATATTCAGCCAGATAGTGTCGTAAAACATTACTTTAAACTTCGCGAAAATCAGGAAGAAGAGAAAAAAGAAATTGATAAAATCCTAAGACAGCTTACTGCAGAATTGGCGGTATTCCAACCTCAGCTTTGGAGATATCAGGCTTATATTTTTGATCTTGATCTTACGAGAGCCAAGTCTAAGTTTGCAGAATTAATTAATGGAGTTTTACCAAAAATCAACCGTCATAAAACGTTAAAGCTAAGAGAAGCTTTCCATCCATTGCTTTGGTTAAGAAACAAAGCGGAGAATAAAACGATTTTCTCTCAAACATTATCTTTAACGGATCAAAACAGAATTATCTGTATTTCCGGACCAAATGCCGGAGGAAAATCGATCACTTTGAAAACGGTAGGTTTACTTCAATTAATGATCCAGAGCGGAATTTTAGTTCCTGTTCATCCCAGGTCTGAAATGTTTTTCTTTGACAAAATCATGACCGATATTGGTGATAATCAATCTATTGAAAATCATCTTTCAACCTATTCTTCGAGATTAAAGAAAATGGGCGGAATCATCCGTGAAGCTGATGCCAATACCCTTTTATTGATTGATGAATTCGGAACGGGCTCAGATCCTGAATTGGGAGGTGCTTTGGCAGAAAGTTTCTTAGAGTTTTTCTATGACAAGAAGAGTTTTGCGATCATTACAACACACTACACCAACATTAAATTGGTTGTAGAAGAACTTTCTCATGCCGAAAATGCAGCCATGCTTTTTGATGAAGAAACGTTGGAACCGATGTATAAATTAGAGGTCGGACAGGCTGGTAGTTCATTTACTTTTGAGGTTGCCGAGAAGAATAAAATCCCAAGGTTTATCATTCATTCTGCGAAGAAAAAAGTGGAACATGACATCGTGAATCTCGATAAAACAATTGTAAAACTTCAGCAGGAAAAATTCGAGGTTGAAAAACTGAAGACCGATCTTGCCGAAAGAAAGGAATCCGTTGAAGACAAGCGCGATAATCTGCAAAAACTGAATGAACAGCTTCAACAAAAACTGTTCAATTTCCAAAAGTTGTATGAAGATGAACATCGTAAACTTCAGTTTGGAAATAAGATTGAAACCTTTATCGACGGCTACATAAAAGGAAGATCCCGAAAAGATGTGGTGAAAGATTTTGTAAAAATTTTAGAACAGGAAAAATTCAGGAAAATCGGTGCTGATAAAGATGAAACGAAAAGACTTCAGGTTGTAAAAAGAAAAATCACGCAACAACTGAAAAAAGAAGACGTCATTGAAAAAATCACAGAAACCAACGAAAAAATAGAAGAAAAGCGTCAAACTGACCGCGCTGTTTGGATGAAAATTGGTCAACGCGTTCGTATCACAGGAAGTACAAGTGTCGGGACGATTGAAAAGATATCCAGAAACAAAGTGATTGTGAATTACGGGACTTTTAAGACGACGATTAGTGCTGAGGAATTGGAGAGGATTTAATGATTAATATATGACTGTAAAGACACAGATTACTTTCAAGGATTTTTGGGGTTTTTATTTAAAAGGTTCTTTAATAAGGTTTTTTGGCTTTCCAATAATTGCTGTTTTACTTTTTATATTTAAAGGTTTTTTTGATGGCGATGAGCAGGATATTTTTAAAAATGCTTCCATCTGGTTGCTTGTTTTATGGGTTTTCATGACTATCAGAGGTTATTTTAGTATTAAAAAAGCTTATTATTCAGACAAAAAAATTCAGGAAAATATTTCTTATACTTTCGTTGAAGATAAAATTAAAACCGAAGGAGAGACATTTGAGAACGATTTTCATTGGAATACGGTTTCCAGAGTAAAAGAATTAAAAGATTGGTTTCTTATTTATCATAGTTTGCAAACCATGAATATGATTCCTAAAAAAGATTTTACAAAACAGGAAATTGTAGCGCTCAGAACGATTATTAAAAATAATGGCGTAAAAGCGAAACTTAGAAATGATTAATATTATAGAAAAGAGAATGTTTATATGCATTCTCTTTCTTTTTATCATTAATACAATATATAATTATGTTCAGAAAAAGCATTTAATTTATATATTTGAAGAGTCAAAAATTTTTCATGATGATTTCCGCAAAAAAAGTATTTTATTTATCAATTTTCAGTGTTTTTTCTTTGAGCTTAATGAAAGGGCAAAATAAAGTTCCTTTTGGAGTTGTAAAAGCTGAAGAAGGCTACGCCATGGTACGTGTTGCTAAGGATAATTACCGAAAAATTGTGGATAAAATCCGTATGCGCCGAGGAGATGTTTTTGTATATGTAAAACCCGCTCCCGGAGAAACAGAATGGATCTGGATCAAATATCCTGACAAAGACGACACCGAAAAACCTTTCGTAAGGTATGATTCTCTGAACAAAGAAGGTATGGTGAACAAAGACCGTATCGCTTACATCGATCAGTTACCACCTTACACTCCATCAAAATCTAAAAACGGAAAATCTCTTATTTTTACAGATAATACTGATCCGAAAATTCCGGCTAATCAAAGAAGTAAAGTAATTATTGATGTTTACCCATCCACCGCGAGTTATCGTAAAAAGGAAAAAGATGCTAACGGAAAAATCCTTACCATTGATAAAGTAAGACCTTGGGGAATCGGTAATGAACTTCCTGAAGGTGTGACGGAAATTAAATCTATCAGGATTCAACAACCTGGAAGAGGTTCTGTTTTTGTGAGAGAAGCTATTAAAAATTTATTCCAACCAACAATGGACTTCAATAATGTTGGGGTGACTTCTATCGATAATGATCACATCTTTCTTTATATGATCAATGGCTCAGGAGAAAACCGTTATACCACGCTTTGGACGATCAAAGAAGGCAAGGTTATCAGCCAGATCATCTATAATAATCCGGAATAATTCGTTTATCTTTCATATAATCCTTATTTTTGCACCGAAAAGTTATTTTGCTTTTGGCTTCTAGCTGATGGCATGTGGCTTTTTAGAAACTGGTTCTGCTTAACTGCAGATTAAAAGGGAATCGTGTGAAAATCACGAACTGTCGCGCAACTGTAAGTAACGAAAAGTCTTTATCAAGAATCCACTGTGCGAGGCATGGGAAGGAGATAAAGATGTTACAAGTCAGGAGACCTACCTATTTCTTTAAGACAAAAACTTTCGCGATCTGAAGTTTATTGATCAATAGTTTTTTTCAGGAATTTCTATGTTCCTGTTATTTTCTGTTTGTTCTAATATTCTTTCTTTTCGCTTTAATTAATAATGAAATATGACTACAGAAGAAAGAATTAAAGCATCCGAAACCAGCATTTTTAAAGCCGTTTTCCCTAATACAACCAATCATTACGACACCCTTTTTGGAGGTACAGCGATGCAATTGATGGATGAAGTGGCATTTATCACCGCAACCCGATTTGCCAGAAAAAGAGTGGTTACAGTAAGCAGCGACAAGATTGATTTTAAAAGACCAATTCCTGCAGGAACGATTGTGGAGTTAATTGGTAAAGTTTCTCACGTTGGAACAACAAGTATGAAAGTAAATGTAGAAATCTACACTGAACAAATGTATTCTTACGAAAGAGAAAGAGCAATTGTTGGTGATTTTACTTTTGTGGCGATTGATGAATTTAAGAAACCAATTCAAATATTATAAATCCTTTTTATGGTTTCGGCGGCCTTTGGCCGCCGAAACCTCTTTTACTTTTATATTATCACAAGGATAAATAAAATTATCTTACAACCTTCTCAGTTTCCAAATTTTTAATCATTAAATACTGAAAAGCCTCTCCCATTTCATCTGAAGCTCTGCTGATTGCATTCTCCAACATATTTCTGACCTGATTTTCGGTTACTCCGACTTCTGTCCAGCTTTTTCCTGAGGTGTGAGAATTTAGAATGAAGGGCATAATTCTGTCGATTGCACAGGCAAAAATAGCGTCGGGAGTTTGCTCTTCTTCAAATTCAAGCCAAAGATTGAAGAACTCAGAACGTAAAGGTTCATCTAAAATTCCGAAAATATTTTGAGCGGATTGTTTTTCTCTTTCAAATTTCCCGACCATTGCTGCTTCATCAAATAGGAAAGTATCTCCGGCTTCAATTTCCACTAAATCATGAATGGAAAGCATTCTTATTACTCTTAACAAATCAACATCTGCCCTGTTTTTCGCATATGGAAAAAGGATTTGAGCTAAAATAATGATCTGCCATGAATGTTCAGCCGTATTTTCTCTTCTCGAATCATCGGCATTATAATTTCTTCTCTGTACATTTTTTAAAGCATCAACTGCTAAAATAAAATCGATCTCCTTTTGTATCTTCATTTTTACTCTTTATAGTATTGATTGATTGGATGCGTCTCTTAATTCAAAATGATTTTGTCTACATGTGACACCACGATATATTTATTTAAAATTCCAACCAAATAGTATTGCAAAAATAAGGGTTTTGATTGTAAAGCTCATTTATGTAAGAGATTAATTGTATTTTTAATAGAAATATTCAACATGCATCCAGAGTTTAATTATCCGGCAGAAATCAAGGGAAAAAGAAAGCTATATTCTTTATTTAAAGGGTTAAACCATCCGTTGGAAGTCATTAGCGGAAATCATCAATCTGTAGGTGATAATTATTATATTAGAGCAAGTTTTACCGATAAAAACTTCATCTTTTCTCAGGATAAAGAGTTTGTTGAATATATTTTAAAACAGAATCATAAAAATTATCAAAAATCTGAAATACAATCTGTCACTTTAGGAAAATATCTTGGAAAAGGACTGTTAACCAACAATGGAAAAGACTGGTTAAAGCAAAGAAGACTGATTCAACCAGGTTTTGGTAAGGCAAAAATTGCCAATCTTGTTTCCATTATGGAAGAAGAAATTGATAAATCTCTTGAGTCATTTAAAACCGAATCTGAGGTAGATCTGTATGATTTCTTTCATTCTCTGGCTTTTAATATTGTTGCGAAAACCCTTTTCAGTTCTGATGTTGACGAAAATACCGTGAATGAATTAAGCAAAATAATCACAGAAGTTCAGGAAGTTTCTACCAAAGAAGTTCGTTTACCTTTTTATACCAATATCTTGAATATTTTCGGTGTTATTGATAAAAACATTGAAAAAAGTAAGAGATCAAAAGCGATCATTCAAAGTGTTTTAGACAAAAGAAGAAGTTCGGGCGAGGAAAAGAACGATCTTTTGGATATGCTGATCCAGACGAGATATGAAGATACGCAACTTCCAATGTCGGACGAACAGTTGGTTGATGAAATGCTTATTCTTTTCATTGCCGGACATGAAACGACTGCCAATGCTTTAAGTTTTATCTTTTTTGAGATCAGTCAAAACCCAAAAGCTGAGGAAAAATTAAAAAAAGAAATTGAAGATGAGGGAGAAATGGTTTTCACTTCAGAAAATTTAATGAAGAAATCATTTACTGTAAATATTATCAAAGAAGCTATGCGTTTGCATTCTCCGGCTTGGGCGATCGATCGCGAGGCTTTAGAAGATGATAGTTTTAAAGAATATTCGTGGCCAAAAGGCACTTTGATTATCCTTTACATTAGCGGACTTCACAGAAATCCAAAATATTGGGAACATCCGGACTCGTTTATTCCTGAACGTTTTGAGGATGAAAATTCTAAAAATTTCGCTTACTATCCTTTCGGAGCCGGCCCTCGACTTTGCATCGGTGAGCATTTTGCCATGATGGAAATGGCTCTTATCGTTCGTAAATTCTACAAAAGGTTCACTTTTATATCATATCAGAAAAAATTAGAGAAAAAAGCGCTTGTTACGCTAAGACCTATTAGCTTAAAAGGTAAAATTATCAATAATTTGACTTAATTTTTCTAAAACATTAAATTCTAAAAATTCGACGTTAAAAATTATTAGACTGATTTTCAATTAGTTATACTATTAATTTATATTTTTTCACTACTTTGTATTGCATATTACCATTTTAATTACATATCTTTGTAATGTAAAATCGGAATAGGTTCAACTAGCTAGGAATTTTATTCTGATTGGATATAACTAATTAACAAAACTTATCAAAGATGAATACCGAAAATACCAAAGCGCAAATGCGAAAAGGAATTCTGGAATTCTGTATTTTAAGTCTCATCAACCTTCGTGAAATGTATGTTTCCGACCTGATAGATGAACTGAAAAAAGGAAAGCTGGATGTAGTAGAAGGAACCCTCTACCCTCTTTTAACAAGACTGAAAAACGGAGAGTTTCTCTCTTACAGATGGGAAGAATCTACAGGAGGGCCACCCAGAAAATATTACCAAATAACAGAAAAAGGCAAATTGTTTTTGGACGAACTTCAAAATACCTGGAAAGAATTAACAGATTCTGTAAACCAAATCACTCAAAAAATTTAAAAACAAAG
Organism: Chryseobacterium sp. GW823-FHT05E08; assembly: GCF_058795655.1. NCBI lineage: Bacteria > Pseudomonadati > Bacteroidota > Flavobacteriia > Flavobacteriales > Weeksellaceae > Chryseobacterium > Chryseobacterium sp. GW823-FHT05E08. Next base: position 68,463 of record NZ_JBXAHY010000007.1, read on the forward strand.
CTATGAACAAGACACTCTCAATAGGACTCGCAGGTTTCTCTTTTACAATAGAAGAACACGCATATATAAAGCTTAGCGATTATCTTAATGCACTGAGAAGCTCTTTAGACGCTTCGGAAGCAGATGAGGTAATGCATGACATAGAAATAAGAATGGTTGAAATTTTCAGAGATTCTTTAGGAAAACGTGAAGTGGTAAATGATACCGATGTTGAAAGAGTAATCGCTCAGATCGGAACTCCGGAAAAGATCGAAGAACAGGAAGAAGCTTATTATTCTGAAAAAAATACTAAGAAAGCAAGCGCTTCAGGAACTGAATACACAGACAAAAAACAATTGTTCCGTGATCCAGAAAGACAAAAAATAGCAGGTGTTTGTGCAGGTTTAGCTCATTACGTTGGAATGGACATTACGGCGATGAGAGCAATCTGGTTAGGAATTTTCATCCTTGGGATCTTTACAGCAGCAATTTCTTCTTCATTAGTGGTATTACTTTACATCATTCTTTGGATCGTTTTACCAACTGCAGAAACTGCAGCAGATTTCCTGAAAATGAAGGGAAAGCCTATGAACTTCGACAATCTTAAAAATGAGTCTAATAAATTAGTACAATTCGCTAATGAATCTACTCAGAGAGTCGGAGAAATCTATATCGAAAGCAAACCTTACATTAACAATGCAGGAAGCGGGATCTGGAATGTAATAAGATATATTTTAGGAGGAATCTTTGCTTTAATGGCTTTTGGTTGCCTTATCGGTTCATTTGTAGGTTTCGGATTTATGGGAAACAGTGATTTCCCTCCAATCAGCCAAATGAACTACTATTTCGATAACGACGGAATGAAATATGTGATCATGGCAATGATCGTTCTGGGAAGTTTAATTCCTGCAATGATATTCGCATTGTTAAGTATCAAATTAATTTCTCCAAAAACGAAATTAAGAAATACAGGATGGGTTTTAGGAGCATTATTCCTTGGATTGATTGCCATTTCAACTTACTTCGGAATCAGTATGGCTAAAAAAGAAATGTTCTTAAAAGGTCATAAAGAAGATACAGAAGAGGTTTCTATTAATACAACTTCAGACAGTATTTATGTAGATTTCAAGCAAATAACGATCCCTCAGAACTTTACAGGTTACGATGATGATCTTTATTCTGACAAAGTATCTGTTTATGAAAAAGACTGGATTCATGTAGATGTAACAAGAAAAGCTGACATTAAAACTCCTTATTTAATCATTAAAAAAGAAGCTAAAGGATACAATCTTCCACTTAATGTAAGCGTTCCTGTAGAAATTGTTAACAATAAAATTATCCTTCCAAATTACATCAAGTTCCCTTACGAACATAGATTTAGAGATTACAGCATCAATTATGAATTGGTAGTTCCTCAAAATACAATCGTAATCCCTGTAAAGAAAGACGGAATTGATTTTAACGGAGATCTAAACGCAGACGGAATGAATGACGACGATCAGGATAATGACTACAACAACGGAAATATCAGAATCGAGAAAAATAAAATCTCTGTAAACGGTTCTACTATTGAATATAGTTCTGATGATAAAGACAGCATCATCGTAAACGGAAAAAAAGTTCCTGCAAACCAGGCTGACAAAGTAATTGATTCAATGAAAACAAACATCAAAAAGATGAAAGGTGACGTTGATATCAAAGTAAACGACGGAAAAAACGAAATTTCTATCAAAACCAAATAATAAACTGAAGAGAGTGGCTGAAGGTGTGAATGGAAAGCAACAGTTTGAAATTCACACTCTTCTTCTCTCAAAAACAACAAAAAAACTAAATTTAAGTTCTGCATATCAAGAAATTATCTTATCTTCGTAAATAATTAATAACCCAAATCAAAACACTTACAAATGGTACAATTAGCACTAGAAATAGTAATCAAAATCGTAGATTTAATCAGCGGTTTGTTTTAAGAGCGATAATATTTCAATATATTTGTAAAGTATAACTATTTGGTTGTACTTTTTTTGTTTTTAAATCAAAGTATATGAAAAAACTGATTGGCAAATTAATGTTAAAAATGTTAGGTTGGAAGGTCGTTCTACAAGGCGATGTAAACAGTCTGGACAGATGTATTCTTGTTGTAGCACCACACACTCACAACATGGAATATTTATTAGGAAATCTTGCCTATTGGTCTTTGGGGAAACCTCTAAAAATAATCATTAAAGATGCCCACACAAAAGCTTGGTACGGAAGCGTAGTAAGAGGTTTGGGAGGCATTGGTATCGACAGAAGCCAGAAAAATGATTTGGTGAAATTTGTTGCAGATCAGTTTGCAAAAGAAGATTTCAGCCTTGTGATTACTCCGGAAGGTACCAGAAGCTGGGTTCCGAAATGGAGAAAAGGTTTTTATCATATGGCTTTAGCTGCAAAAGTTCCGATTGTTCTTGCTGCAGGAGATTTTAAAAGAAATATTGTATACCTAGGTTATACAATTCCTTATGAAAGATTGGCAAGCGCTCCCTTTTCAGAAATAATGGCGGAAATCCAAGATTATTATATCAAAAATGACATCGCCCCAAAAATTCCTGAAAACTGGAATCCTAATATTATGGGAAGTGATTTAGAAGTTAGAAGCTAGAAGCTAGAAGCTAGAAGCTAGAAGCTAGAAGCTAGAAGCTAGAAGCTAGAAGCAAAATTACTTACTCGAGTATCATTTATCAATCATTACTTATCATTTATTATAAAGCATGTCAAAAACTAAAGGAGAGATATTACAGTTTTTAAACAGTTGGGGCAACGATGTTACTTTAGCTAAAACGTTGGAAATACAATTCATCGACATTGATCTGGAAAATGAAACTTTGACAGCAACAATGCCTGTTCAGCCTAAAGTTCACCAACCTTTTGGTATTCTTCACGGCGGCGCAAGCTGTGTTTTAGCTGAAACGATGGGCTCAAGCCTGTCTAATATCTTCATTGATGGCAGTAAATATTATGGTGTTGGAACCAATATAAATTCCAACCATTTAAAAAGTAAAAAAGACGGTCTCGTAACTGCAGTCGCAAGATTTATCCGCAAAGGAAAAACGATGCACGTTTCAGAAATTGAAATTCGAGATGAAAAAGGCGTGTTGATTAATCATACAACAATGACCAACAATATCCTTTTAAAATAAGGTATATTTAAAATTAAAATACAAGACTCAAAAAAATTTGGGTCTTTTTTTATATACTTGCTGCAACCTTTTTTCATTTCTGCATCTTATAAGAAAATAACGACCATGAAAACTTTAATTTTACCTTTTTTATTTTTAATGACGCTGTTCGTGTCCTGTACAAATGACAGTTTAGATTCAGAATCTTTGGAAAAGAAAGTAAACTCCTACGACGTTTACGTTGCCGGAATGGAAAACTACAAAGCATGCTACTGGAAAAACAATGTGAAAACAGCTTTATTTTCTCCCGACAGTACTACTGCTACAAAAATTATTGTAGAAAATAATAACACTCATGTTCTGGGAAATACCCGCATGAATTTTAACAGAACCTATTATTATTGGAAAAATAATGTAAGACAAAATCTCGCTCAATATTTGGGAATTCCTTCAGTCGTGCAATATCAAATTCTGGATATGGCCATTGATAACGGAGATGATTATTTTGTTGGATATTATGATACAAGTTCGCCTATAGCAAATCAAAGATATGCATTGTGTATTTGGAAAAATGGAGTAAGAACAATTTTGAACAGATATGATAATATTATCTACACCAGCTCGAAACTTAATATTTTTAATCATCAGCCTTATGTTTCAGCGATCGTCAATGATGGAGGTATAAATTCAGGATATTATATTAATACAACTTTCCACCCTGTTCCGGGCAGTAGCTGGGTAAGTAATTTCAGTGAAAACACCAATGGGATTAATTTTCTATATATTAAAAATCAGAAATATTATTACAGACAGCTATCAACCAATACCGAAGTTCTGGTAGATAATACCCAGATTCCTAATCTGAATGAAGGAAAAATAATTAGTGAAGCAAACTCTAATGATCTTTATGTGATTGGACATACATTTACAGATAATTACTATTATAAAAATAATGTGCAGATCACATTTCCTTTAGATCCAACTTATACATCAATTAAAGATATGTTTGTTCTTGATAATAATATGTATGTGATCAAACAGCAAACCGTACCTTATGCAAGTAAAGTGTATATCAATAATGTAGAAACGCAAAGTATTACCAATAGTTCAGGACAATTTGTAAACGCATATAACTCTATTTTTGCAGTTGAGAATTAAAGCAATATGAATGAAAAAAACAGCATAGATTGGCAATATGTCTACGGTAATTACTCCCCAAAACTCTTGGGGATTTGCCGCAGATACATACAGGATATTTACACTGCGGAAGATATTGTTCAGGACAGTTTCATCGCAGCGATACAGAATAAACATCAGCTCAGAGATGAAAAACTCCTCTTTGCTTGGTTAAAAAAAATCGTGGTGAATAATGCTTTACAATACATCCGAAAAAGCAGTAAAGAAATCTTCACTTCCACCGAAATTTCAGAAATTCCAGATACCCTTTCAGAGATGAGCGATCCTGTTTCAGAAGAAAAAAAACACATTTTTATATATGATTTCACGAGGGAAGAATTGTTGTTGTCGATAGACCATCTGCCTTCTCATCACAAATCGGTTTTCAATTTATTTTGTATTGAAAATTATTCTCATGCAGAGATTTCAAGTGCGCTCGGGATCTCTGTTAATACCTCAAAATCTCATTTATTGAGAGCAAAAAAATCTATTCAAATTTATTTGCTTAATAATATTGTAGACGAAAACACTCCGAAAAATAAAAAGAAATTGGCTCAATTGTTAGTGTTTTTAGGTTTTGGAGGATTATTATGGGCGCAAACTTTCAGAAGTAAATTCTCGGATTTCAATATTGCACCTTCAAAAGAGTTTAAAATTCCAGAAAAAGGAATGAGTAATTTTGCGTCTTTTTCTCCAACTTCAAATCAGACCTGGAAAAAGAAAATTGTTATAAGTTCTACAATTTTATTGATTATTACTGCTTCAATTTTTATATTAAAACCTAAAAGTAACTTACTTACAAAAGAAAACATTAGCACTACATCTGATAAAATTTCAAAAGATGAAAGCAATAAAACTGAAAATGTTTCTCAAAAAAAGCCTGATATTTTAGAAGTAAATAATTCCAATGATGAAAATTTAAACCAAACCAATACTGAAACAACAACCTCAGAATCACAATTGATTTCAAAAGAAAAAAATGCAGAAGAAAACAAGAAATCAAAGAAAATTATTTTGAAAGATTCAACTAATGAAGCTCCCAAAAAAGTAATTGTTGTCAAAAAAATTATCCAAAGGGATACGATATTTGTAGAAAGATAAAAATCATTTATTCACCATGTTCTTGAAAAAACTAATTGTCATTTCATTGCTTATCATCGCTAATTTTTCTTTTGCCCAAAAGAGAAAAAAGATAGACACGGTGTATGTTTATGAAAAAGTGATCGTTTATGATACGGTATATTTAGAAAAGCCCGTAAAGATAGTATCTAAGGAAGTTTTAATACCTAAATATTCTATTACTGAAATAAAAATTAAAAATAATTTGAAAACGACCCAAAATAATGTAAAAATAAAATCATACCCTTTATTAGAATACGGAATTGAAGCAGGAATCGGACTAAAAAACAGCAATTGGGGAAAAGAACTTTCAACTAAAAAACAACAGTTTGGAGAAAATTTGGGAATTTGGGTATCGAAAAGCATTATTAATCCAAAGTTATCATTAATGCTTTCCGCTAATGTTTATTATTGGAATTCTTCATTTGATCTTGACGCAAATAAAGAAGAAACTTATCTCAACGGATATTATTTTACAACAGATCATCAACCTTTACTTTTCCAAAGATTTAATAATAAACATTTTGAATATGCGCTTCAGTTAAAATTATTCTACGAATGGAAAAATATTCGCCCGTTTGCTGGATTTTTAGTTAATCGAAATATTTATAAAATGCAGTTTTTAGTTCCTGAAAACAATGTTTTAGATAAATTGGATGATTTCAAGACCACTCAAAACAATTACGGATTCACTTTTGGAGTTCAATATCGAATTTTAAAGCGTTTTTTACTGTCATTAGATTATCAGCAATACCAAATGAAGAATCTTTCCTTAAAAAACTCGTCATTTGATTTTGAGATTTTTAAGACTAGTAATACCTTTGCAGAAAGAAAAATCAATCTTGGAATCTCTTATACGATTTCCAAATAATGATTTTCGAAAAGCATTCAATCAATGATTTATTTCAAATTTCCTTTTGACGAAAAACTGTATTCAACAGATGAAAAAACAGGTAAAAATTTAATCAATTTTCATTCTTTTGACGGTTTAAGGCAAATCAGTTTTGATGGAGATATTATTGAGATAAATCAGGAAAATTTTGATAAAGAAATTATTACAAACGACTCTTTACCAGAAGACAAAAGCAATTTCATCGCTGAAACCAAGGATGAATATTTACAAAAATTAGAAGAAGTCATTGAAGTTATTAATAAAAATGATCTTCCAAAATTAGTCCTTTCAAGAAGGAAAATTTTTAATGATTTTAATCAAATTGATTTAAAAGAAAGCTTCGACAATTTATGTAAAACATATCCGAACGCTTTCAGATACATTTTCAATAATGGTGAAAACGCCTGGATGGGTGCTTTTTCAGAGGTTTTAGGAAAATTCAACAAAACGACTCATGAGTTTGAAACAATGAGCCTTGCGGGCACTCTACCTGTCTCAGAGGAGTGGTCTGAGAAAGAAATTGAGGAACAAAAGCCAGTTTCAAACTATATTAAAAATATCTTAACCAAATATGTCACTCTTAGCGGAGTCGAAGAGTCAAAAACGCACGATCATATTTCAGGGAATATCAAACATTTAAGAACAGATTTTAAAGCTAAAATACAACCTGAAGATTTGGATCGTCTTATTCAGGAATTACATCCTACTCCAGCTGTCTGCGGGATTCCGAAGGATTTTTGTAAAGAAAACATTCAAAAAATTGAAAAATTTCCGCGCGAATTTTATGCCGGTTATATCAAGATTGAAACAGAAGATACGGTTCAGTTTTTTGTTAATCTTCGTTGTGCAAAATTATACCAAAATGCCGTTCATCTCTTTGTAGGTGGCGGAATTACCGCACAAAGCAATCCTGAAAAAGAATGGATTGAAACAGAGCTAAAATCTGAAGCAGTTTTGAAGAATTTGGTTGTTTCTTAGTACTCTTAATTATTACTTATAAAAAAACCTCTTAAATCTAATTTAAGAGGTTTATATATTTTAACAATGTTAAAGATTATTTTTTCAATCCAATCTTACTCCATGTGTTTAACACAAAAAGTAAAACAAGCCCGATAACGGCCGAAGCAATTGAAAATACAAACTTCAGATTATCCTCAGATAAAACATCCGACTGCCAGTCTAAAGCATAAAGATTTATGGCGATAAACACGATGAATAGTACTAAAAATACTTTATAAAACTTCTGCATGATTCTTAAAAATTAATATAGTTCTGCACCAATTGTGCAAAGTTTGCTGTAAATAATTTAATTGAAATTGCCAAAAGGATGATCCCGAAAACTTTCTGTAAGATAGACAAAGTAGCCTCTCCCATTTTCCTTTCCAGCCATTTTGCTGATTTCAGCACCAAATATACGAAAATTGTGTTGAGAACGATTCCCAAAATAATATTAATATCATGAAATTCAGCTCTCAGCGATAACGTAGTTGTTAAAGTTCCGGCACCTGCAACCAGCGGAAACGCAATAGGGACAATAGATGCAGCCTTTGCTTCCGTCGTTTTATTGATCTCAATACCCAAAATCATCTCCAGTGCTATGATAAAAATCACAAAAGCTCCGGCAATAGCAAAGGAATTTACATCTACTCCGATCAATTTTAGGATCTTATTTCCAACAAATAAAAATATGATCATAATAACTCCGGCAGTAATAGAAGCCCTTCCTGCTTCAATTTGCCCGAACTTCTGTTGTAAGCTTACAACAATGGGAACAGAACCGATAATATCGATCACAGCGAAAAGAACCATAAAACAGGTAACAATCTCTTTTATAGAAAAATCATTAAAAACTTCCATCTTTTTGTAATTAAAAATTTCGCAAAAATATGAAAAAAAATTGATTATTTGCTAATCTGAGAATACAAATTAACAATTGCCTTCAAAAGTTCATCCATTCCTTCGGAAGATTTTACAGGAGCATACTTCTCTATCTGTATCTTCTGCGAAAGAGTTCTGTATTCTTCGGCAACTGCAGAACCCTTGTCTCTTTCCAGAAACTTTCTGAAATCTTCTGCTGAGCTTTGGAAATACTGATTTCTAACCTCAGAATCCATCTCATCTACGGTTTGAAAGAACTTCTGATAATCTTCATTATCTTTAAGATTTTCTAAATAACTGAAATAATCATTGATATCAGTTTTTAAGCTTTGTCTTATTTCATTTTCGGTTTCTGCTACAGAACCTAAAGATTTTGAAGGTACAGTTTCCTTAACTAATGTACGTTTTTTTTGCCAAGTCTTAAATAAAAGATAAGTAATAAATAATCCTAGTAAAATAGCAGTATTGGTTAAAAGTACACCCCAATTGAATTTACTTTTTTCTTTAACTTTAAATGAAGTTGTCTTTAAAACCGGAGTATTTACGGTTTCCAAAAAGCTGTTGGTATATTCATTTACCTTTTCAACCGTGGTTTTAGCTTCCATGATCTGATCATGTGAAAACGCATTCACTGCCAACGTTTCCTGACCAAGATCTGTATATTCTTTACTCGCCGGATTAAAGAAAGCGAACTGTTCTGTTTTAATAAAAATATCCCCCGCCTTTTTCGGAATGACAACATAATTTGCTAAGATCTCACCTTTAATTCCGGTAGTTCCCGGAGCTACATTTGAAGTAATTTTAGGGGCAAAAATCTCATAATCCGGAGATTCTACGATTTTTGGAAGTTCCATATCAGACAAATTTCCTTCCCCTGAAACTTTTACGACAACGTTGATCGGTTTTTTAACCTCAACCTTTTCTTTTGAAGCATTATAAACGCTTACATTAAAGTTTCCGACTGCATTTTTGAAGCATTCCGGAGAACCTTCAGGAAGCTTTCTTACATTAAGTTTAACCCTATTGGAAACTATTTTATTTTTATTTGAGTATGTATTAACAGATGCAGAAACTGCCGGTACCTCAACATACCCTGCCTCATTCGGGAACACCATAAATACGGCCAAAACTTGTGAAGCCATATTCCCGTAACTAGACGAAGGATCAATCTCAGATTTAGTGAAATTTACAGGATGTACATTGATGTTATCCTGTTCAGGAAGACGGATATTCTTCACTTTTCTGAAGTTATCTATATTTTTAGAATATACTTTCAGAACAGCAACAGTTGGCTGATCCTGATAAACATCCCTGTCTTCGATCTCCACGTTCAGATAAACATCATTGGAAGCACTTGCAACAGCTTTCTTTTCGACATCTTTTACCAAAATATCGAAAGGTTCTGTTTTATAAATTTTATTATTAACCGTAACCAAAACGGAACCGATCTTGATCTTACCTTTTTGTTTAGGTTCAAGCGCAAGTTGGGAAACTCGTTGCGTAATTACTGTGTTGGTCGCAGGATCAATATAAGTATTATTTACAGATCCGGAACCTATGATATTAAATTTTGACAAATCAGGAAGACGAATTGGCGTTTGCTGATTGTACTCGCTACCATTCATTTCCAGCGTGATAGTAAGGTTTACAACATCTTTTCCTGAGTAATCATTTTTATCAGGATTTACATTAATACTTACCTGTCCGTAAGAAATTACGGAAGAAAGGATAAATAATATGTAAATAATTTTCTGTTGCATCACCAATCTTTCTCGTTGCTTTGAGGCATCGAATAAGAATTTTTATTTAAAATCCTTTTGGCGGTTTCTTTCTCTTTATCGCTTACTTTATCTAATATTGCGTTTTCAAGATCTTTTGGCATTTTACCTTCATTATTCTGCTTTTGGTTCGGATCATTTCCTTGTTGACTTTCCCCCTGATTTTGCTGGCCTTTACCCTGATCCTGTTTTTGATCTTTGGTATCGCCTTTCTGATCATCATTTTTCTGTTGGTCTTTACCCCCGCCGCCTTTGCCTGACTTATTTTGCTGGTCTTTTTTCTGTTGGTTTTCTTTTTCCTTCAACTTGGCAATTCCATAATTTTTTCTTGTTGCTTCGTTGTAAGGATCCTGTTTTAGGGATTGCTTATAATAATCTGCAGCTTTGTCCGGCTGCTTCATCTGCATATAAGTATTTCCCAAATTATGAAGAGCTGCTGCCTTATCAGGAATTGTCTGAGAAAGTTTTTGTGCTTTTTCAAACTCAGCTTTTGCTTCATCATATTTTTTATTTTTATACAAAGCGTTACCTAAATTATAGTGTGCCGTAAAATCCTTTTCGTTAGATTTTATCGCTTCCATATACTTAGAAGATGCTCCATCATAGTTTTTACCATTAAATTTCTGATTGCCCTCATAGACCAAAGTCCTATAGCTTTCCTGCCCGAAAACGACGCCTGAAAACGAAAAAGCAATTATAAACGATAAAAAAATGATTTTAGTATTCATTATATGCAAAATTATCCCTTTATATGTTAATAAACAGTGTCTTAATTGTTAAAGTTGGGTTAAAGTGGTATCGAAACTTTTCAAAGACAATTATGAGTATTAAACATTAAAATCTCTTTTAGGATTAAAAATATAAATTAAAAAGAAGAAAAGTATTGAAACAGCTAAAAAATATTGATAATAATGATTAGCATTCTGAGATTTAACCAATGTTTCTGAAGAAGACATTTTCTTACTTAGAGCATCCGAAATTCTACTTGGAGCTTCATTAATATTATTTCCGTCAATATAAGTTCCACCTGTGGATTCTGCCATTTTTTTGAGCGCTTCGGTTTGTCTTTTAGAAATAACCGTTTCTCCGGCTTGGTCAGTTTTATAGCCCATTAATTGTCCAAAAACATATTCCGGAACGGGTGCACCTTCGTCTGAACCAATCCCTACGGAAGTGATCATTATCCCTTCTTTATTCGCCAATTTTATAGCAGCGTTGTCGTTTCCTTCATTGTCTTCACCATCACTCAACAAAACGATTTTTCTTGAGCCTTTGCTTACATTTTTAAATTTCTCAACCGCAACCTGCATTCCTTTTAAGAAATCAGTTCCCTGAATCTGCATAGAATTGGTTTCAATAGCATTAATGTAAGTTTCAGCTGAGCTGTAATCCGTTGTTAAAGGCATGATAGAAACAGATTCTCCTGCAAATATCACAATTCCGACTTTATCGCTTTTCATCTTCTGCATCGTGTTGATCATCAGATTTTTTGCTTCCGTCAAACGACTCGGATTAATATCCTCCGCATTCATAGAGTTAGAAACATCGAGCATAAAGATCACATTATTCATCCTTTGATTGCTTTTTACCTCTTCTGAACCATTTAATAAATCAATAATTGAAAATATTAAAAACAAAGTTCCCAAAAGATAAAGAGCAGGGAAAATTTTCACAAAACCTGATCTTTTTTCGAACAATTCTTCGTGAAACTGACTGTCCGCAAAAATGTTTCTCCTTTTATTATTCCATTTCAGAAAACGAATCAATAAAATAGCTAACAGCGGCAAAAGCAACAGCAACAATAAATACCAATAATTACCTAAATACCACTCCATCAGCTTAAAAATTTATAAAATACCCATCTCAGCAAAGCATCGATAATTAACATTCCTAAAGCAATCCAGAGGAAAATTTTAAAATATTCCTGATAATTATAAAGCTTGGAAACTTTGATATCAGATTTTTCCAATTGATTAATTTCATTATAAACCTCTTCCAGACTACTGTTTGAGGTAGCTCTGAAATATCTCCCATTCGTTGTTTGTGCCACTTCTCTTAAAAGTTCTTCATCAATTCTCACTTCCGTTTCTGTAAACACCAAATCACCGAAAATATCCTGTTGAGTAGGCATCAACGCATATCCGTTTGTTCCAATTCCGATGGAATAGACTTTAATATCGTTGTTTTTAGCCAATTCAGCAGCAACCTGTGCAGGCATCGCATTTTCAATCGTGTTGACACCATCTGTCATTAAAATAATGATCTTGCTTTTTGCCTTGCTGTTTCTGAGGTGATTTACAGCAACAGAAAGTCCTTCTCCAATTGCAGTTCCGGGTTGCAGTTCCAACGGATTAAGATTCTTTAATTCATCAATAACAACCTGATGATCGGACGTTACAGGAACTTTCGTAAAAGCTTCACCGGAATAAGTCACTAAACCTAATCGATCATTCGGACGCTGATTAACAAATTTTATAGCAATTTCTTTCAATGCCGTTAGACGATCGGGCGTTAAATCTTTAGCCAACATACTCAATGATACATCGACAGCCAGCATAATATCAATTCCTTTTGTATCATCTCTGTCCTGAGAAACAGTGAACGTTCTTGGTCTCGCCATCGCAATGATCAGCGCGGAAAGAATAAGATATTTGGAGATTTTAAGTAAAAAAAGTACAGCTACAATTCCATTACTTCCTTCCATATTTTTTACGGTAGGAACTTTTATACCTTTCTTTTTCTGTTTGCTTACATCTCTGATAAAAAGAGGAATAAACAGCACGAAAAGCAGTAAAAACCACGGACTATAAAATTCAAAATTAAACATCCTTTCTCAAGTTTTCGAATTCTAAATCCTTTGATGATCTCTTCACAAATTCTCTAACGTCTGCAAAATCTTTTTCCATCGCGTCTTTATCAGGGAAAGTTTTGGCAAATTTCACCAAGTCTCCTCTTAAAAATACATCTTCCACCACTTTTTCGTTTTCCTGAGAAATCGTATTGTTCTTTTTCATTAAATCTATTAAATCATCCGTCAACAAAACATCTGCAGGCAAATGGTATTGTTTAGTGATAAATTTTCTTGAAATTTCTATTAATTCAACATAGAATGAACGGTAATTTCCTTCTTCAATATATTTTTTCTTTTTAAGAGAATCTAATTCTTTCAAGGTCTGATTGGTTGCCACAGCAGGAGAACTTTTTGATTTTCTGCCCCATTTCATATACATCACAACAGCAATAATCAAAGCAATAACCGCCAAAGCTGCTAAAATATAAAATTTGTAGAGCTCCCAATAATCTTTCGCTTCAAGTTTTACTTCCTTATTGTTCATGATATCGTTGATTTGATCTGCTTTTTGAGCAGTATTCATCACATCAATCTCGTAAGGAATTGTTTTTAAAACTTGATTTCCAACTTTAAATTCCAGTTCGGGAATAGTGAATTTTCCTTCTTCATAAACAGCGAACTCAATTTTTCTATAATAGATATCGGGATTCTGTGCTATACTATCTTTAATTTCTTCAAAATGGAAAGGTAGTAATTCATTTTTGGGGGCTGCTACAACCGTTTCATTGTGAAGATTATTTATCGTCACAACAATATAATTCACTTCTCCCAAAGCAAGCGTTTTCTTCTCAAGACTAGAAGAAAGTATCTGTGAAAAAGCATTCGCACAGACTAAAAAACATAATATAAATAGTAATTTCTTCAATTTTATCATTTAATTCAATGATTATTTAAAAGCATTTTGTCATTACGACGAAAGGAGGAATCTACAACCTAATATTCTTAATACTTTATTTCTTTTGAAAATAACCGTACAATAATTTCGAATAATCCGCACCGGTATTTACATTCATAAAACTGGCCGAACTGTTGGCAAAATCGTCTTCCAATGCTCTTACTTTTTGTTTCTGAGCTTCTGCAAAAGTATATCTCCATCTTGCGCTTGAAGTATTTGCCCAAACCTGTTTTCCTGTTTCGGCATCGTATAACAACGCGTATCCAACATCTGGAATTTCGTTGTCTTTTTCATCATAAATCCTCATTCCAAGCAAATGGTGTTTTTTTGAAGCGACACGAAGCATTTTAGAATCGTATTCATCTTCAAAATCTGAAAATAGGAAAACCAAAGATTTTCTTTTGAAAATTCCCATCATATATTCCATTGCTTTATCAATTTTGGAAACTGCCGGAACATAATCTGCCGTTAAAATATTACTAATAATCGATAAAATATGCTTCCTACCCTTTTGTGGTGGAATTACTTTATACACTTTATCAGCAAATAAAATCAGACCAACTTTATCATTATTTCCCGCCGCCGAAAAGCCTAAACTTGCTGCAATTTCTGCAACATATTCTCTTTTCAACTGAGTTTTTGTTCCATAATCCATTGAAGCGGAAATATCAACCAAAATCATCATCGTCAATTCCCTTTCCTCTTCCATTACTTTAACGAAAGGTTCACGGAAACGAGCGGTTTTATTCCAATCAATTCTACGAATTTCATCGCCAAACTGATATGGACGAACCTCCGAGAAAGTCATTCCCTGCCCTTTAAAAGCACTGTGATATTGTCCCATCAAAGTAGCTTCCGTCTTCCTGCGAGTACGGATTTCTATCTGCTTTACTTTTTTTACAATATCTTTTATCTGCATTTTTCGTGTTTGAGTGTGTTAGAATTTGAGTGTTTTTGTGTTGTTAAAACTTCCATCACCCTGCTTCCTTCTTCCATCTATTTAAATTCAATTGAAACATTAAACCATTCATTATCAAACTTTGGACTGTATTTTTTGTAGAAATTAATTGCTGGTTCGTTCCAATTCAATACTTGGAAAACTATTCCGCTGTATTGATTTGACTTTCCGTGTTCTAAGGTTGCTTCAAATAGTTTTTTACCAATTTGTTTTCCTCTCAGTTTTTCTGTCACGACTAAATCTTCCAGATATAATCTTCTCCCTTTCCAAGTTGAATATCGATCATAATATAATGAAATTCCTACAATTTGTCCTTCAAATTCTGCGACAAAAGCCCCCCAAACTGGGAATTCACCAAAGCCATCTTGCGTAAATTGCTCTAACGTTAAAGTAACTTCATGCAAAGCTTTTTCATATTCAGCTAATTCTTTGATCAGGTCCAACATCGGAGCGCAATCTTCCTGAATCGCTTTTCTGATGATAATTTCTTCCATTAAAAATTAAGGAGCTTGAATTTTTGCTAAAATTCTGTTAACAATTTCTTCTGTAGAGATTTCTTCCGCCTCAGCTTCGAATGTTAATCCAATTCTATGTCTTAATACATCTTTCGCCAATTCTTTTACATCCTCAGGAATTACAAAAGCTCTTCCTTTTAAGAATGCATAGGCTCTTGAAGCAATTGCCAGGTTAATAGATGCTCTTGGAGAAGCTCCGAAACTGATATAATTTTTAAGTTCGGAAAGACCATAATTCTCAGGATAACGGGTTGCAAAAACCATATCCAGAATATATTTTTCGATCTTTTCGTCTAGATAAATCTGATTGATTAATTCTTTAGCATCTACAATATTTTGCAGAGAAACGACTGGTTTTACGATAGGCTGATGAGAAGTAGAAACCATTCTCATTACCGTTCTTTCATCCTCAAATTTTGGATAATCGATCGTACATTTCAGCATAAAACGGTCGCTTTGCGCTTCGGGCAAAAGATAAGTACCTTCCTGATCGATCGGGTTTTGCGTTGCCAATACCAAAAACGGTTTTGGAAGCTTCATCGTTTCGTCACCAATTGTCACCTGCTTTTCCTGCATCACCTCCAAAAGAGCAGACTGCACCTTTGCCGGCGCACGGTTGATCTCATCCGCAAGCACGAAATTGGCAAAAACCGGCCCTCTTTTTATAGAAAAATCGTTCTCTTTAATATTATAGATCATCGTTCCTACAACATCTGCAGGCAATAAATCCGGCGTAAACTGAATCCTTGAAAATTCACCATGAACAGCATCCGCCAACGTTTTGATAGCTAACGTTTTTGCCAATCCGGGAACCCCTTCCAAAAGAACGTGTCCACCTCCTAACAGACCCACCAAAAGGCGGTCTATCATATATTCCTGGCCAATGATAACCTTGTTGATTTCCTGTCTCAGAAGT
The DNA here is from genome assembly GCF_058795655.1 of Chryseobacterium sp. GW823-FHT05E08. Taxonomy (NCBI): domain Bacteria; kingdom Pseudomonadati; phylum Bacteroidota; class Flavobacteriia; order Flavobacteriales; family Weeksellaceae; genus Chryseobacterium; species Chryseobacterium sp. GW823-FHT05E08. Next base: position 84,575 of record NZ_JBXAHY010000007.1, read on the forward strand.
GAAAATAAATAGTTTTGTTCTTTTATCTTTTCCGTCAACTGACGAATGTCTTCTGCTTGATATGTATCTGACATAGTTTAAATTAAAATAAGTTGTAAATTTCTAATAAATACTTGCATTAATCAACACAATAAATGCCATTTTTGAGTTAAAGTTTGTTAAATATTCCGAGGATTTATGAGATCTTCAGCTAAGCGACTGAGATTTAATTTATATGATTCATTTGAGAGGTCAATTATTGATATGCCAAAACGTTATAACTCGACAGAAAAAGCACCATGAAATTCTTAGTTATAAAAATTTCATGGTGCTTTTTATTTTATTTAATTAATAAAACCTAAATATAATGGTCTATTAAAGCTTAGTAATTGTAATGGTAAATACATCTTCCGGAACGTCGATTGTTTCTTCGTAAGATCCTACATTTATATAATATTCTGTTCCTGCCGTTGTTGGAATGGTAATCGTTTCCGTCGCAGCAGCACCGCCATTATCCATCGTACCGACACATCCCAGGGCACTACAAGTACCGCTATATACATCAACCTGAGGATCGAAAGTACTTCCGGCAGGCATCGTTACTTTAATAGTATACTGACTGCCATCTCCGATCAATTTAAACCAAGTTCCATCATTCGTCGCATCAGGACAAACTGTTATATTTCCTGCATTATTAGTTGCAGAAACAGCATCACTTTGTGTGTATGAATAAGGAAAAGCAGAAGCCAATAAAGCACCTGAACAAGCATCATTTACTGGTACAGGAGGAATAGTTTTAAAAACAACTTCTGTACAACCTGAAGATTCAACTCCGGCTGAAACTGCGGTAACTTTTAAATAATAATTAGTGTTCGGGTTAAGAGGAGTTGATGGAGTAAAATCAGTTCCTGTTACTACCTGTTGATTAATAACATTCGTGCTTCCAGAGCTTGTTCCGACTGAAATTTTATAAGAATCTGCTCCGGAAACCGGAAACCATTTAATATTGGGAGATAATGAAACAAGTTGGGCGTTATTTGTTGGATAAGCAACGAAAGGACACGCAGGCGTAGATCTAGGCGTTAATCCTAAAAACGTTACTGATGATTTGTAATCTGCTCTTATTCCGCCGGGTGGAGACGCTGGATCAACTACCGCATTGTCACCTTTGTAATAAAGAGTTGAATATGGAAGATGTGAATAAACTTTAAATGCTTCATCAAAATTATTAATATCAATACTAGGAGCATTTTCTTTTGCTGCGATTACTAGATTATCTGTATTATTATAAGCAAATGGTGTTGTAAAAGTAAGTTCAACTTTATTATTACTTTTGGTCACCGTACCTGCAAATACTTGAGTTAGTTGCGAAGAGGGAACCCAATCCGTTCCAGATATGAAAGCCGTTTTTGTTGTGTGTCCTATATAAACAGTCCAATTTGAAGAATCAGAAATAGTTGAAGAAGGATCTATATAAAATGTAAGCCCTGTAATATTTCCTGCAGCATTAGCATTTATTTCCTGTTTAGGATAGATCTGCTGAACATAAGAATAGGAAAAAAAGCTACTTACCGGAGCAGTTCCCACATTTGTACTTCCAATGTTTATATTTATTTGGGCATTAAACGCCAACGATATCAATAATAAAGATAAAAGTAAAATTCTTTTCATAATTAATAAATTCAATATGGAATATGGTGCTAATTTAGTACTAAAGTTTTAATTTTTATAATAAATATGATTATTTAATCACATACATTAATCTTAATAATACTTTAAACTCAAATCAACTATATCTCTTTAAATATTTATACAATTATCAACAAATCATTATTTGCTTTGAAAAATCGACCAACAAACACTAAATTTAAGTACATATTTTAATACATTTGTAACAAATACCAATTACATGTATAAAAAGCTATTTTTTTTGAGTCTCTTTTTCGCGGGACTTCTTCAATCACAAACCACAACGATGGTAAATGTGATTTCACAAGCAGTTTATTATGATGGCTATGCAGCAACGGTATCTGATCCTGTTCCTACAGGTCTGATCAGACTTGGAAACACAAGATATGCAAGAAAACTTACAGACGCAGAACTGAATTCTTTCAAAGCAAAAATTGCCATGAGAGTTTCCATTGGCGCTCTTTGTGACAATTATGACCGTCTGGGAGAAGTTTTCTTGGCTTTAGTTCCTAAAAATCAAGCTACTTATACTATAGATGATGTCAATGTAAAAAGAATGGAAGTTGGTAGATACATCACCCCTTTCATGAACAAAAACCGTACACCTACGGAAGTACCTTACACCTATAATTTAAGTAATTTATACAGCGTCTTTCACGACGCTGCGCTTCGTAGTACTTACGATATGTATATGGAACTAGATGTTTTTGGTGTTCCTTATGCTGCACAAACTCAGGTTGCGGGATGTTCCGGAAGAATTGATGTTTTTTCAGGATCTCTTACTTTCTTTTCAACAGATGCAGGGGCAACACCTACAGATTACAACAGCCTTACTCCTCTTTTGAGTTACAGTAGAATAAATAACTATAACAGTACAGATGTTCCTGGACAAACTGTTAGAATTGTAAATTTTAACTTACCCAATCCCGTTACCGATGCCCGCTTTTTTGTAATATCAACACCTCATGGTGCAAACAGTGGCGGTGAAGAATATGTAAGAAGACAAAACTACACATATATAGATGACGTACAAGTTTTTACGTATACTCCCGGAGGAATTTCGTGCGAACCATTCAGAGTATATAATACACAAGGCAACGGAATTTACGGAACAACTCCAAAAACTGTTGCGGATTGGACTTCATGGAACAACTGGTGTCCCGGAAATTCTGTTCCGATCAGAGGATTTGTAATGCCTAACTTGACCGCAGGAAATCATACTCTAAAACATACAATCCCAACCGCTGTTTTTAATCAGCAACAAGGAGATGTCTATTTATCTGTTTACATGCAGGGCAAAAGTAATGTCAATTTAAATGTAAATGATGTCAAAACAACAGATGTAAGTATTTATCCAAATCCGACTTCTGATTTTGTCAATATTAAATCTCCGGTAAATGTGATATCTCTAACTTTATTCAGCATAGACGGAAGAAAATTATTTGAAAATTATAAAGAAAACAAGATCGATATTTCTTCATACAATACAGGAATTTATATTCTGAATGTTGTCTTAAAAGACGGAACATCTTTCAAACATAAGATTATCAAAAAATAAAACATTCTTTTAAAAACAAGTAAAGAAACCTCCTTTCGAACATCTTCGCGGGAGGTTTTTACTTTTATAAAATTTGAACAGATTTTAAATTTCATATTGTAAGTTAGCTCCAGCTTCGAAGTCATAATAAAATAGTCAGAAAAGAAATACACTTCTCAAAATCGATTATTTTAACAAAGACTTTCCATTAAATAAACCGAAAACAAATACCTTTTTTAACATTTATTTATTTTAAAGGCATTATTTTAAATAATTTTAACCTTAATCTCACATTTAAAAATTGTCACTTCCACTTTATTAAACTATTTTTGGTGATTAAAAAATTTGTAAAATGAATTATCATTTTCAAGCCCACAGACAGGTGAGAAGAAACCTTCTGGATATCCTGCAAAATACATCTCATGAAGATCTTTTGCTGATTCCGGATGGTTTTAACAATAACATTTACTGGAATATTGCACACACCGTTGCTACAGAGCAGCTTTTGCACTATTACCTAAGCGGAAACCCTTTCAGGATTGATAAATATTGGATCGAAACATATAAGAAAGGAACTCTTCCGAACTTAAATGTACAAAAATCTGAAGTGGAAGATCTGGAGTTTTTATTAACCGAAACTTCGAAGATCTTAATGAAAGATTATGACAGCGATTTCTTCTCAGATTACACGCCCTATACCACAAGTTTTGGGATGGATTTGAAAAGTATTCAGGATGCCATCATTTTCAACAACATGCATGAAAGCCTTCATTATGGCTATGCTATGGCTCAAAAAAGAGCAATTTTAGGAGAAAAAGGAAGATAGTTAAAAATGAATTTTGCGGTATGTCAATTCTCAAATGTGACTTTTTAAAGCACAGCAAATTGACCCACAAAGTAAAATTGATATTTAACAATTTCACTATTTAAATTATTAAAATGACAGATAAAAAAGACGATTTTATTTTCGGGCTTCGTCCTGTAATTGAAGCTATTGAAGCAGGGAAAACTATTGACAAGATCTTTGTACAAAATGCATTGCAAGGCGATATTTATGCCGAACTGAAAACAATTTTAGCTAAAAATAAATTACGTCCAAACTACGTTCCGGTTGAAAAACTGAATCGTTTTACAAGAAAAAATCACCAGGGTGTTGTAGCTTTTATTTCGGATGTTCCGTTTCATAGAGTGGAAGATGTTGTTCCTCAATTATTTGAAGAAGGAAAAACTCCATTTTTATTGATATTGGACAGATTAACTGACGTTAGAAATTTCGGAGCCATCTGCAGAACTGCAGAATGTGTAGGAATTGACGCTATTATTATTCCTGAAAAGGGAGGCGCACCCATCAACTCTGACGCAATAAAAACCTCTGCAGGAGCACTTTATAATATTAAAATCTGTAAAGAACCAAATTTAGCGCACGTTGTAGATTATCTTCAACAAAGCGGAATTTCCGTATTTGCAGCTACCGAGAAAGCTCAAAAACTGATCTATGATGTAAGTTTCACAGAACCTTGCGCAATCGTAATGGGTAATGAGGAAACCGGAATTTCTAAAGAAGTTTTACACCATGCAGATGAAAAAATAAAATTACCAATTGAAGGAAAAACACAATCTCTAAACGTTTCTGTTGCTTGTGGAGCGATTTTATATGAAGCAACAAGACAGAAATTAATGAAAGTAAATTAATCGATAACACATTCAAAATCAATTCAAATGAAGAACATTGCAGCGCTTGCGCTTATATCATCTATAGCTTTAGTTTCTTGTAAAAAAGAAACAACGACCGTAACAAAAGTGGATCCGAAAACAGGAAAAACAATTACCGTTGAAGTTCCTGCTGATTCTGTAGCTAAAGTTTCAGAAAACCCTGCAATTAAGGACTTTGCAGGTGTTTATACTCAAACTTTCAAGCTTGAAAAAGGAAAAACATATCCTCTTACAACTTACCAGAGAGATGTAAAAACGATGACAGATCCTCAAGGAAAATCTCTAAACGGGACAAGTGAATCTACTGACGAAATGACTTTCACCGTTAATGATATCAAAGGAAATGTTTATGATTTGACTCTTAATCTTATCGGAAAAAGAAATTCGCAAACTGCTGATGGAAAGACAATTGTAGTAGATACTAAGCTTCCGATTCCAAAAGAAGATGATCTGAAAATGATCTGGAACATCAACAAAGCTCTTACAAGCAATAAACTGAACATGAAAATGGATACGAAAGGAAATGTACTTTCGATTACAGGTTTCGATGCAGTTTACACTAAAGTTTCTAATGCTGTAGGAACTCTTATTAAAGATAAAAATCAAAAAGAAAGCGTTGTTGCAAGTCTTAAGCAAAGCTTTAACGAAAAGGTTTTAAAAGACCAATTCAACAAAAACTTAACTATTATTCCTAAAAAAGGAGCAAAAATCGGTGAAAAATGGACAAGTTCTGAAAACGCAGATCCAAGCGGAGCCGTAAAAGTTACCTCAAACTATGTATTAAAAAGCGTAGGAAACGGTATTGCAGAAATTGGCGTATCTGGTGGAATTCCTAAGAAAACTGAGAAAAAAGCTCAGGATAAAATCACCCACAGTTTAAGCAGTGAGCTTGTACAGAATGGTACCATTAAATTTGATCAAAGCACAGGATGGATCACCAATCAGAATATTAATGTAGAAACTACTCAGATTGAAACAATTTCAGACGGAAAACAGTCTCAGTCTATGAAAAGCGTTTCAAAATCTTCTGTAATGGTAAATCCTTCTGCTAAAAAATAATGTCGAAGTTTTTAAAATAAAAAATTATGAAGTTTATTCTTGAGTTAGTACTCACCGCTATTATTATTTTCTTTGTATGGAATATTTTGAAAAGATTATTTTTTAAAACATTCTACAGTTATTTGTTCAAAAATATCAAACAAAATAGTAATCAGCAGGATATCAACAGTTCAAACAAGGATAAAAACCCGAAGATCCATTGGGATGCAGAAACCGTGGACTATGAAGAGGTAAAAGAAAATAAAGACAAAAGGTAAAATATACCCAAGAAAATAAAAGATAATAACCAAAATGGCGAAAAATAAAAACTTAATTTATATTGCGGCTTCATTAGTTGTATTTATAGTTTTAGCATTTTTATATTCCACACCTGTGTTTACAGGAAAACAGCTTTTCCAGCATGATATTGTTCAGTACAGAGGAGGCGCAAAAGAACTTCTGGACTACAGAGCAAACACTGGAGATGAAACGTATTGGAGTGATTCCATGTTTGGTGGAATGCCAACTTATCAGATGGGAAGCCAGTTCAAAGGAGATATTATCAAAAAAATTGATAGTAATCTAAACTTTTTTCCAAGACCGGTTAATTATCTTTTCTTACTTTTCGCAGGATTTTTCCTTTTAGGAATGGTTGCGGTCAGAAATTGGAAATATGCTTTATTAGGAGCTACTTTCTTCGGACTTTCGACCTATTTTTATATTATTATTGCTGCGGGGCACAATGGTAAAGTGAATACTATTGAATATTTCGCGCCACTATTAGCCGGAATATTACTCGTTTATATACGGAAAAGTTACATCTGGGGATTCATTGTTACGACCCTGTTTATGGGACTTCAGATAGCAGCGAATCACCCACAGATGACGTATTATCTTTTCATTGCTTTAGGATTTTTATTCTTATCTGAATTAATCCGAGCGATCCAAAAGAAAACGCCGATGAAGCATTTCTTAATTTCTTCGGGAATTATTGCTGCTGCTTGTGTCATCGGAGTTGGAATGAATTCTCAAAGAATTATGGCCAATGCCGAATATGTAAAAGAAACCGTTCGAGGAAAACAAATCTTAGATAACGATACTCATACTTCAGGAGAATCCGGAATGGACAAAGAAAGTATGCTGATGTGGAGCTACGGAAGACTGGAAACTTTAAACCTTTTCATCCCAAGATTGATGGGTGGAGGGAGCCAGGAACCTGAGGCTAAAGACATTATGAATAAAGTTCAGGAACTTGTTCAGGAAAATGTGACTTCACAAACTGAAATGGATCGTGTTTCTAAAGGCTTCGGAAGCGTAACGTATTGGGGCGACCAACCGGGAACTTCGGGACCTGCTTATCAGGGAGCAATCGTTTGTTTCTTAGCTTTATTAGGATTCTTTTTTGCTTGGAAAAAATACCGTTACTGGATTTTAGGAGCTTCAATTCTTACCGTTTTATTGGCTTGGGGAAGTAACTTTATGCCTTTATCGGACTTCTTTATAGACTTTGTTCCGATTTACAATAAATTCAGAGCGCCATCTTCTATATTAGTTATTGTGGAACTTTTATTCCCTTTAATCGCGATTATTGGATTGTATAGATTCTTTACAGACGAAAAATTAACGGAAGAATACAAAAAGAAAATTCTTCTGTATGTAGGTGGTGGAACGTTAGGATTTTTATTAATTCTATTAATTTTCGGAAAATCTTTATTAGGTTTCCATACAGAAAATGAAAAAACATATCTTCCTCCTTTCCTATTGGATTATTTGGTGGATGAAAGATTCAAATTGTTCAGAATTGATGCAATCAAAGCATTTATCTATGTTGCCATCGCAGCAGGAGCTTTATTTATGGTTTTAAAGCAAAAATTAAATCAAAATATAGCTTTGATCATTATCGGAGTCGTGAGTTTATTTGATCTTTGGACAGTAAACAAGCGTTATTTGAATGATGAAAACTATGTAGATAAAGTTTTTGCTGAAAATCCTTTCCAAACAGAAACTTCAGATCTTTTGGCTGAAAAAGTACAGGCAAATCCTAATTTGGGTTCAATTTTAGCCAATGTTCAGGTCAACAAAACATTGGAAACGATTGCTGAAAAAGACAAAACACATTACAGAATTTTTAATAATCTTTTAGGGACATTCAGCGAGACAAATACATCTTATTTTAAATCTTCAATCGGAGGTTATCACGCCGTAAAATTGAGAAGATATGACGACGTTATCAATGAATATTTCCAAGTAATGGATTCTGTGAAACTCCCAAATGTTCTTAATTTACTGAACGCTAAATATTGGGTTGCTGGCGATCCGGAACATCCTCAGGCAATGCCAAATCCAAAAGCCAATGGAAATGCATGGTTTGTAAGCGACTTGAAATTTGTGAACAGTCCTAATCAAGAAATTAAGTCAATCGGAGTAATCGACAGTAAGAAAACAGCCGTTATTGCTTCTTCAGATAAAGAATATTTCAACAATAAACCAGTTCAGGCAGATCCGACAGCGTTTATTAATTTAACGAAATATCAACCGAATGAGCTAGAATTCAAATCAGAATCTAAGACTCCTCAGTTAGCAGTATTCTCCGAAATTTACTATCCTCACGGCTGGAAAATGTTCGTAGACGACAAAGAAGTTCCATACATCAAAGCCGATTATTTACTTCGTGCAGTGCATGTTCCCGCAGGAAAACATAACATCAGAATGATCTTCGAACCGGAAGTTATTGAAACTGGAAAATGGATTTCTTTATTGAGCTTTGGATTATTTATTATATTAAGTGGTTTCGGGATTTATTGGATGAATAAAAATAAGAAGAAGGAAATTTTAGTAGAAAAAGTTTAATCTCAATTTTGTCATTCCGTAGAAATCTCAGTAATTATTAAAATCACAATTTTAAAAATATTGTCTAGATTCCTACGGAATGACAAAAAGAATTCAGAGTTAATGGAACAAAAGAAAATATTAATCATCACCTATTACTGGCCACCTGCGGGAGGTCCCGGTGTTCAAAGATGGTTAAAATTTGTAAAATATTTACCTGAATTTGGATGGAAACCCGTTATTTTCACACCAGAAAATCCGAGTTACCCGTTGTTGGATGAAAGTTTAATGAAAGATATTCCTGAGAATATTGAAATCGTTAAAACCAAGATTTGGGAACCTTATCAACTCGCTGAAAAGCTTAATAAAAGTAATAAAAAGTTCAAAGCCGGACAGTTTGATGTCGGTAAAAACCAAAGCTGGAAATCGAAGCTTTCGATTTGGGTTAGAGGAAATTTTTTCATTCCTGATGCCAGAGTTTTTTGGGTAAAACCTTCCGTAAAATTTTTAGAACAGTATTTAAAAGAAAATAAAATTGATGTTGTGGTCACTTCGGGACCTCCACATTCTTTGCATTTGATAGGTTTAAATTTAAAAAAGAAACTTCCTAATTTAAAATGGATTGCTGATTTCCGTGATCCTTGGACGGAAATTTCTTATTATAAACATTTAAAACTAACCAAAAGTTCCGACAAAAAACATCGACAATTAGAAAGTGATGTTTTTAAAAATGCTGATATTACTTTAGCTACAAGTTATACCGACGCTGAAAATTTCCGCAAAAATGGAGCAAATGCGGTTTGTATTACGAATGGTTTTGATGAAACAGATGCTTCTCAAACTCACAAATCCTCAAACTCTCAGAATCTCAAACAAAAATTTACATTAAGCTATATTGGAGTTTTAGAACAGCTCAGAAATCCTGAAAATCTTTGGAAAGCTCTTGATGATTTAGTGAAAACCAATTCCGATTTTGCTGAAAGTTTTTCATTAAAATTTGTGGGCAGAATTGATGATAAAATTTTAAATACAATTGAAAATTCTGGTTTAAAAAATCATATTTTAAATTTAGGATATATTTCTCATGATAAAGCGATCATAGAAATGCAAACTTCTGATATGCTTTTAATTACAAATTTCCCCAATGAATCTTCGAAAGGTATTATTCCAGGGAAAATATTTGAGTATTTAGCGACAGGAAAACAGATTATTTCTTTTGGTCCGGATCAGGCTGATGTTTCAAAAATCTTAAATGAAACTCAGGCAGGAAAACATTTTGGTTATCAAGATTCCGAAACAATAAAAATCTTTATTTTAGAGAAATTTGAATTGTGGAAAAATGGAAACCTTCTTGAAAATGCTCAAAATATTGAACAGTTTTCAAGAAAGAATCTTACAAAAAAATTGATTGAGATTTTAGATTAAATCGTCCATTGGTCATTAATCACTCCAACTAAATAATACTTTCCTTTGAATTCTTCAAACACAAAACGAAGTGTTTTCCAATCCATTTCGCCATTTTTTTCGGTGCCTTTGATGTAATTTTCCGTGAAATTAAGTTTAGGATACATTTTTTCTAAATTGTTTAAAGAATTTCCGCCACCTTGAAATTTATCCAAAGAAAATTGAGATGCAGTAAAGTCTTTTGAGAAAACCCATTTTCCTAAATAATCATTAATTGTCGCTCTGTAAGGATCTCCCGAACCATCATGAGCGCCCCAAGTGAAAAGAGTTTTTGTTGGTTGATACTTTTCAAAATCAGTTTTAGAAAATTGCTTATCCTCTTTTGGATCTACAAAAGCATACATTGAAAATCGAACGCCTTTTTCGGGATGAATGAATTCAACAAATCTTTTATAATCTTTATTTTTTAAGGCTTTCAAAACTTCATCATTAGCTTCTTTTATGATTTCTTCTTTAGTTATGGTAGATGGACTAGGGTTTGAAGTTTGGACAGTCGTTTGGGTTGTAGAATCAACTTTGTGATCGGTAGCTTTACTTGGTTCTTTTTTACACGCAACAAGACTTATAACGAATATGGATAGTAATAATTTTTTCATTTTTTAATATTAATCAATGAAAATGTCCAAAAGTGATGCCAGCTTTCTAAATAATTTTAATTCAAATTTTAGATTAAGTGTATTATATCATCTTACTTTTTATGAATTGAAAATCTTTTTCAGGAATTTCTAAAAAACCAAATCTAAAGGAAAATCCCCATCTCTTTTTATCAATAATAAAATCTAATTCATCAATTAAAGGAATAATTGACACTTCTTTACACTTATAAAAATCTACATTTCTACGAAACGGTTGAAAACCTGCAGCCATAATACCTTGATAAATTTCCTCATCCTTGATCTCACCTATCGCAGTAAAACACTGGCATTTTTCATCTTTCTCGAAATATCGCTTGGGTGAATAAAAAATGATTCCATCTCCTGTTCTTAGTCTTTTTAAAGAAGCGGCTTTTCCATGATTAGCCTGCATAAATCCACCTTCGACTCCTCTTTCGATATGATCTTTTGATGCAACAGCAATATAATATTTCATTGTTTGATATTCATGAATTCAATTAAAGGTAAGAAAGTTTTTCAATATCTTAGCATAATGGAAATTCTAGATATTCTTATTGTCGGAGCCGGTCCCATCGGACTTAACTGTGCTCTTGAAGCTAAAAAAAATAACCTGAATTATTTAATTATAGAAAAAGGAACCATTGTCAATTCATTATACAATTATCCTTTATACATGCGATTTTTTTCAACTGCTGAAAAATTAGAAATCGATGAAATTCCATTTATTACAACCGCTCCAAAACCAGGAAGACAAGATGCTTTGGAATATTATCAAGGAATTGCAAGACAGAAAAATATTAATATTAATCTGTATGAAAAAGTTCTGAATATTTCTAAAAATAACGATATTTTTAAAGTTGAAACTTCTAAAGGAGAATATTTAGCCAAAAATGTAATTATCTCAACAGGATTCTATGACATTCCAAATTTAATGGATATTCCCGGAGAAAATCTAGAAAAAGTAAAACATTATTATACCGAACCTTATCCTTATGCAAAGCAGAAAATTGTGGTTGTGGGTTCTAGTAACTCATCTGTAGATGCAGCGTTGGAAACGTATAGAAAAGGAGCTGAAGTCACGATGATCGTTCGCCATTCTGAAATATCAAAAAACGTAAAATATTGGGTAAAACCTGATATTGAAAACAGAATAGCTGAGGGAAATATTACCGCTCATTTTAATTCTGAAATTATTGAAATAAAGCAAAGCTCTGTTATTTTTAAAGATGAAAACGGGCAAATTCATGAAATTGAAAATGATTTTGTATTAGCTATGACAGGCTATCTTCCAGATTTTGAGTTTTTAAAAAATTCAGGAATAGATCTTCAAGGAGATTGTTTAAACCCAATTTATCATTCAGAAACAATGGAAACAAATGTCAGAAATCTTTATTTAGCAGGCGTTGTTTGTGGCGGAAAAGACACACATCTTTGGTTTATAGAAAATTCAAGAATTCATGCAGAAATGATTATAAAAAATATTCTCCAAAACAAATAATTGTCTTGGAGAATATGCTATTAATTAAATCTAATCCTATAAATATTTATATCACATCTTCCATTTCTCTATTATCTTTCAACATCCAAGGAACAATAAAGTAAAATGCAATTGCAATAAATGTCGCTAAAACTCCGGTTCCGATCCATAAAGCATTAAATCCAAACTTCTCGGCCAGCAAAGTTCCCAAATATGGAGTAATGATAAACGCTGCGGAAAAAGAAATCCCGTTCAGTCCCATATAAGCTCCTTTATTGTTTTTCCCGGAACGTTTTGCGGTGATTGTAGACATGAAAGGCAGTGTCCAAATTTCTCCGATACAAAGTACAGTCATCGAGATGACCAATGTAATTATGCTATAATCAAAAGCCATCATTGCATAGGCAATTCCACAAATGAAAGTTCCGAAAAGCATGGTAAAAGCTAGATTAAAATACTTTTCAGCAATTTGTACAAAACCCATTTCGAGTAAAACGATCAGAAAACCGCTGTATCCTAAGATGTAACCGATATTTTCCTGACTCAGCTTTGCAACATCTTTATAAAAGATTGTCAATGTACTGAATAACTGGAAAAAGCACATCGAAAACAACAAACAAAAGAAACAATAAATCAAGAATTTACCATCTCGGTAAGGCGAATTTTCTTTTTTAACCTCAATAGCATCTTTCACTTTTGTGATTTTTACTTTTGCTAATTTATTTCGTTTATAAAAGAAAGAAATGTACAATATCCCGGCTAGTAAAGCCGCTAAAGCATTACTATAAAATAAAAAATTGTAAGAAATAGCAGATAAAATCCCTCCCAAGGCAGGGCCAACAGAGAATCCCAAATTGACCGCCATACGGTTCAATGAAAATGCTCTCGTTATATTTTCAGGTTTCGCATATTTTGTAATCGCCACCGAGTTGGCAGGACGAAATGTATCACTTACAATACTTTGCAGTAAAATGATCGCTGCCACTCCAACTTCTGTTTTAAAAACCGGAATTAAACAAAACAACGGAACGCTTAATAACAAGCTCATATACTGAACTTTATACTCTCCGATTCTATCTGTAATGAATCCTCCTAACCAAGATCCGATTACAGATCCGATTCCAAAAAAACTTAAAACAATTCCTGTATTTTCTATGCTAAAATGTAAATGGCTCGTCATATAAACTCCCAAAAACGGAAGTACCATTGAGCCCGCACGGTTGATGAGCATTACCAACGCGAGCATCCAACTTTCTTCTGAAAGTCCTTTGAATGAATTTGTATATATGTGTATTAGTTTCACAATTTTTTAATTTTAAATGTTTTTTGATAGGATTTTATCCTATCCTTGGTTAAATCGTCCCTTCGGGACTCTTTTTGATTTAAACACAAATGGATCTAATTTTCTTCACGAATAACACAAATTTGGATTGTGCAATTTGTGAGAATATTCGTGTTTTTAGTGTTTAAAACAAAAAAACAGGACTTAAAAAATTAAGCCCTGTTTCATTTATAATGATATAAATAAATTTTTACTCCGGCTTATAAGAGTCTTTTAATGTTACAGTACGGTTGAATACCAACGTAGTATCCGTAGAATCCTGATCTTTCGTAAAATATCCAATTCTCTGGAACTGAAGAGGTTCTCCAACAGCAACATCTTTTAAACTAGGTTCAGCAAAACCTTTAATGGTAGAAACAGATTCAGGATTAATGAAATTCAAGAAATCCACATCTTTCTCAGCATCAGGCTGTTCCACAGTAAATAAATGATTGTAAATTCTTACATCTACAGGAAGTGCGTGTTTTGCAGACACCCAATGTAGCGTACCTTTTACTTTTCTTAAACTTTCCTCTGTTCCGCTTCCAGACTTAGATTTTTCGTCATAAGAAGCATAAATTGTCGTGATTTCTCCATTTTCATCCTTCTCCACTCTTTCAGCTTTGATGATGTAAGCAGATTTTAAACGGACTTCTCCGCCTAATTTCAACCTAAAGAATTTATTGTTTGCTTCTTCTTTAAAGTCTTCACGCTCAATATATAATTCTCTTGAGAAAGGAACTTGCCTTGTTCCGGCATTTTCCTGCTCAGGATTGTTTTCAGTTTCTAACCACTCTCCGTTTCCTTCAGGATAGTTCTCAATCACCAATTTGACTGGATCAACCACTGCCATTACACGTTTAGCTACTTTATTCAAGTCTTCACGAACACAGAAATCCAATAACTGAATCTCAATTAAATTTTCCCTTTTTGCAACCCCAACTTTATCAATAAAATTCCTGATGGAAGTAGGCGTAAAGCCTTTTCTTCTCATTCCGGAAATCGTAGGCATCCTTGGATCATCCCATCCGGTTACTGCATTTTCAGCGACAAGCCTTTGCAATTTCCTTTTAGAAGTGATCATATAAGAAACGTTCATCCTTGCAAATTCTCTTTGCTTGTTTTTAACCCTTCCTTCTTCATACACCTGATCTAAATACCAGTTGTAAAGCGGTCTGTGGTTTTCAAACTCTAAAGAGCAAAGCGAGTGCGAAATTTGTTCGATATAATCAGATTCACCATGTGCCCAGTCGTACATTGGATAAATTTTCCAGTCTGTTCCTGTTCTGTGGTGAGGTTTATTCAAAATTCTATACATAACAGGGTCACGCATATTCATATTTGGCGAAACCATGTCGATTTTTGCACGAAGAGACATTGAACCGCTTTCGAATTCACCATTTTTCATCCTTTCGAACAAATCTAAAGACTCTTCAACAGGACGATTTCTGAACGGAGATTCAACTCCGGGTTCTGCAGGATTCTTTCTTTGTTCTGTAATGGTTTGAGACGGCTGCTCATCAACATAAGCTTTTTTATCTTTAATTAACTGAACTGCCCAATCATAAAGCTGCTGGAAGTAGTCTGATGCATACAAAACTTTATCCCATTTGAAACCTAACCATTCAACGTCTTTCATGATAGAATCTACGAATTCCTGCTCTTCTTTTTCAGGGTTCGTATCGTCGAAACGAAGGTTTACGGGAGCATTGTATTTTTCACCCAAACCGAAGTTGATGCAGATCGCTTTTGTGTGACCTACATGCAGATAACCGTTTGGTTCAGGCGGAAAACGGAAACGGATCTGATCATTTTTAAGACCGTTTGCCAAATCATCTTCTATAATTTGCTCAATAAAATTGAGAGATTTTTTTTCTTCTTCCATTAAAATTCGCTTTAAATGTCGAATAATACGACAATTTGCAAATTTAGGAAATTTTAAGGGTTTACGGAAATTATAATTTAAAACTATAATTGTTAATAATTCAATATTTTTATTTAACTTAGAATTAACTAAGAACCCGTTTCTCAAATAACAACAACATGGCTGTTTATATCCTAAGCAATCGAAAAATTGTTCGCCATAAAGGTGAAAAAGCAGATTCATTTTCTAATGATGAATACTCTATTCCTAATTTCAGGATAGCAAAATGCGATTTTGATAACTATAAGGAACCTACTGCTGCAGCTAAAAAAAAGAAAGACTACACCAACCGAAATATTGTAAACTATAAACTGTTTTCCGAGCCTGAAAAACAAGGTTATCAGGATGTTTTGGACGTTTTATTAAATGAAAAAGGCATCAAAAAATCTACTTTGACAGCCAATAATCTCGGTGGAAGTCAAAGAATGTTCTATGAATTATACAAAGATATGTCTTCTACAAAAGATAGAAGTGATGTTTTGATATTTATTCATGGCTACGCTTATGATTTTGATGATGAATTGAAAGCCATTGTTGATCTAAAAAAATTGTTCATTGATAATCCGGCGTCGCCTGTTGAGCATATTTTATTCGTAAGCTGGCCGGCTTCGAGCAGCATTGTTCCTATGACTTATTTTGATGATAAAGCTTCGAGCATCAATTCCGGAGCTTCGTTGATGAGATTATTTTACTTTTATACGCAGTTTTTAAAGGATATTTTTTCGAACCGTGATCTCGTTCCCTGCAATCAGAGAATTCATTTGATGGCTCATTCCATGGGAAACCGAGTGCTTCAAAGTATGTTGTACAGTTTGAAAAAGGAAAATATTTTGAGAGTTATCGACCAGGTTTTATTATTGAATTCTGATGTTACTTATAAAGTTTTTGAGGACTCTGAAGATTCATTTAATAAGTTACCATTGTTGGCGAATCGGATTTCCATTTATTTAAACAGAAAAGATACCATTCTTGGAATTTCTCAGTTTACTAAAAACATTTTAACCCCGAGATTAGGTAAAAATGGGCCGAGTGACATTGAAAAATTCAAAGATATTGTTTCTATCATCGATTGCACTTTTGTTCAAGATGATGTATTAACTGGATTAAAATATGATATCGGAAATCATTGGGGATACCTTTCCAGTTCGCAAGTTCAAAATGATATTTTTCAAAATTTATATGGTGTGGATAGGAATCTTATCACCAATAGATCAAAGGATAACGAAAATATTTTCACAATTATTTCACAATAATATATTAAAATTAATCATATCGTAAAGCCTTATGTTAAACCCTAAAACAAGTGCTCATGTTGGCATAAAGATTGCAAAATCATTAAACAGAGAAATACTAAATTTTTTATCATGAAAAAAGTTAAAAGCAAGTTTTCTTATTTATTGCAATATATTAAGAAAGCAATTTTCGTAAAAGACGTGATTTAACGAACTTATTATTAACTCAAAAACTATAAATTATCCGATTATAAAATTACTTTATTTAAAAAACAACTTCTCCCCTTTTAAATCTAACTGAGTTTCAAAGTTATTTGTAAATAAGCCTCCTGTTCCAAGACCTTGAGGCATTTTGCTATTTTTCGTAAACGTATATTGAGCAATCGCATTCAATCCAATATTGCTTTCAAGAGCTGATGTAATCCACCAACCGATATTAAGTTCTTCTGCAAGAGAAATCCATTCGTCAGAACCAGAAAAACCTCCTACCAAAGCTGGTTTTAAAATAATATATTGAGGATTTATTTCTTGTAATAGCTTCTTTTTTTCATTAAAATCGATAATTCCGATTAATTCTTCATCTAATGCAATTGGAGTTGGAGTTTCAGTACATAACTCTGCCATATCTGCCCAGTTTCCGGCTTTTATTGGCTGTTCAATGGAATGAATATCTAAATCAGCCAACTGCTGTAAAACAACCTTTGCTTCTTCTTTATTGAAACCTCCATTTGCATCAACACGCAGTTCCAATTTCTCTTTTGAAAATTTTTTTCTTAGTTTTTGAAGAACTTCATATTCAGATTTCCAGTCGACACCGATTTTTAATTTAATACAGTGAAAGCCTTTTTCAAGTTTCTCCTGAATCTGTTCTTCCATATAATGAATATCCCCCATCCAGATCAAACCGTTGATAATTATTGGAGATTTACCTTCCGTAAATTCACTTGGAAAATAAAGATTTCCGCCATGTTTCAGGTTCAAAACAGCTTGTTCATATCCAAACCAAATGGATGGAAATTCTTTTAATTCTTCTTTTAAAAATTCAGAATCTTTTTGAATATTTTGACAAAGCCATTGTAGTTTTTCTTCATAATCCGGTCTGTCATCAAAACTCAATCCTCTAAAAATGGCACATTCTCCTACTCCTTTTTTTCCATTTTCTGAAATTTCAAGAATAAAAGTTTCCTTTTCATGCAAAACGCCGCGAGATGTTCCACTCGGGCGCTTGAATTCTAATAAATATTTAAAATATTCTGCTTTCATTTATTTTACACTGTCAATTCGCATAAATTCCTCTGCTTTTTCAACCATATTGACGCTTCCACAGAAAAACGGAATTCTTTGATGAAGTTCTGTTGGTTCAATTTCCAAAATTCTTCTGAAACCGTCTGTTGCCTTTCCACCAGCTTGTTCAGCTAAGAAAGCCATTGGATTACATTCATAAAGTAATCTCAGTTTTCCGTTCGGAGCTTGTGAATAAGATGGATAAATATAAATTCCACCTTTTAACATATTTCTATGAAAATCAGCAACTAACGAACCAATATATCTTGAAGTATACGGTCTGTCACCTTCTTCCATCTGGCAATATTTAAGATAATTTTTAACTCCTTGAGGGAATTTTATATAATTTCCTTCGTTGATAGAGTAAATTTTACCTGTTTCCGGAAACTTCATATTCGGGTGAGAAAGATAATAAGTACCTAATGATGGATCTAATGTAAATCCGTTCACACCATTTCCTGTTGTGTAAACAATCATTGTTGAAGAACCGTAAATTACGTATCCCGCAGCAATCTGATTAATTCCTTTTTGTAAAAAATCTTCAAGCTGAACCGGAGTTCCGGGCTCTGTTACTCTTCTGTAAATTGAAAAAATAGTTCCTACAGAAACATTTACGTCAATATTTGAAGACCCGTCCAAAGGATCGATCAATACAACATATTTACTTAAATGCCCGTTTTCTCCACATTTAATGTCAATAAAATCGTCATTTTCCTCAGAAGCGATACCACAAACTACTTCTCTTTGAGACAATGCCGTAATAAAAATGTCATTGGCGATCACATCAAGTTTCTGCTGCTCCTCTCCCTGAATATTTTCATTTCCTGCTTTTCCGATGATATCTGCAATTCCCGCCTTATTTACTTCCCTGTTTACTACTTTTGAAGCTAGTCTTATTGCGCTTAAAAGACGTGAAAATTCTCCTGTAGAATATTGGAAATCGTCCTGCTTATCAATAAGAAATTCTCCTAAAGTCTGTAATGGTTGATCTGACATATTTTTCTTTTTACGTTTTGCTCAAATTTCGTAAAATTTACAACATTATAGAGAATTTTCTTTTAAAATACATTAAGCACTGTATATCAAATCAATACATCATAAATAGTGGTACTTATCATAAATTTCAACATGAAAATGAATCACCAATTTAACCTGCTAAGGAATGAAAAATTCAATAAATAGTGTTAATTTTTAATTTTAATAAAATCTTAAGTAGGTCTACTCGCTCGGCTCTTTCATATCTCGTTGTAAATTTATAATTTTGACCTCCGTAAAAAACTCAATTAAATTTTATCTAACAATTTTATTTTTAACAATTTAATGAAAATTTTCAAGTTTGGTGGAGCATCGGTAAAAGATGCTGAAAGTGTAAAAAATGTATCCATGGTATTAGAAAGCCAAGGATTTGCCAAATGTCTGCTGGTAATTTCAGCGATGGGCAAAACGACTAATGAATTGGAAAAAGTTGTAGAACTTTATTTCAAGAAGGATAACTATCAAACCGAAATTGAAAAGATAAAACGAAAACACATGGAAATCGCGGAAGGTTTATTTCCTGAAAATCATGCGGTTTTTGCAGAAATCGATTTGTTTTTTGATGATATTGATTCTTTTTTACGAAGAAATAAATCACCGAATTACAATTTCGTGTACGATCAGGTTGTAAGTTGTGGAGAAATGATCTCTACAAAGATCGTAAGTGAGTATTTAAATGAAATACAATTTACCAATCAATGGTTAGACGCCAGAGATTACATAAAAACCGACAATTCTTACAGAGACGGAAACGTAGACTGGAAAAGAACTGAAGAATTTATGTCAACCTTAAATCCTGAAATCTGCTATGTAACGCAAGGTTTCATTGGATCTGATGATAATAATTTCACCGTAACTTTAGGAAGAGAAGGTTCAGATTATTCTGCCGCGATCTTTGCTTATTGTTTAAATGCATCTGCAATGACAATCTGGAAAGACGTTCCGGGAGTGATGACGGGAGATCCGAGAAAATTCAAGGATGTTACGCTTCTTTCTAATATATCATATGAAGAGGCAATCGAGATGGCGTATTACGGAGCAAGTATCATTCACCCGAAAACATTACAGCCTTTACAGCAAAAAGATATCCCTTTTTATGTAAAATCTTTCGTAGATCCTACAAAAGAAGGAACAAAAGTAGGTGCTTCAGATAAAAATGAATTTCAGGAATCTTATATTTTAAAGGAACATCAAACTTTATTGAAAATCTCTACCAGAGACTTCTCTTTTGTAGCAGAGGATCATATGAGTTTGGTTTTTAGCTTTTTAGCAAAATATAAAATTAAAGTTTCTTTGATGCAGAATTCTGCAATTTCACTAGCTTTATGTCTGGAAGATAAATTTGACAAAATAGACGAGCTTAATGAAGAACTTCAGAAAATATTTAAAACTGAAGTAGTTAAAAATGTATCTTTATTTACCGTGAGAAATGCGAAGATGGAGAACATTGATAAATTTTACCAAGAAAAAAGTGTATTATTGGAACAGATTTCCAAGAATACGCTTCAAATGGTAACACAATAAAACTAATTGCGACTAAACACACATGAGTTTAATTTCGAAAAACGATTTAATTCAAGCTTCCGGCTTAAGCAAAATAGGATTTCTAAAGAATCCGGTAGCATCCGCTGTGATGAGCATTGCTAAAATAAATGAAGTTAATAGATTATACGATAAACTAAAAGATAAGGAAGGTAAAGACTTTTTCGACTCATTTGTGAGAGAGAGAAACTTGAGCTATGTCGCATTTGAAGAAGATCTCGCAAAGATCCCAAAAACGGGACCGTTTATTTTGGTTTCGAATCATCCGCTTGGCGCGATAGACGGGATTTTAATGTGCAAGATCTTATCAGAAGTTCGTCCGGATTTCAAAGTAATGGGTAATTTTCTTTTAGAAAAAATAAAACCTATGGAACCGTACGTAATTTCTGTAAACCCTTTTGAAAACAGAAAAGGAGCTTACAGCAGCTCTTCCGGAATGCGCGAAACATTGAAGCATTTGCAGGAAGGAGGTTGTGTAGGTATTTTCCCGGCAGGAGAAGTTTCAAACAAAAACAATCCTTACGGAGAAATTCTAGATAGAGAATGGGAAAAACCGGCTCTTAAGCTTATCAAAATGGCAAAAGTGCCGGTTGTTCCTATGTATTTTCATGCAAAGAACAGCCGTCTTTTTTATCAGGTGGCAAAACTTCACCCTAACTTTCAAACATTGATGCTTCCTGCTGAAATGATGAATGACAGGGAGAAACCGATCCGTATCAGAATCGGAAAGCCTATTGGTCTAAAGGCAATGGACGAGATGGAAAACATTGAAGAATTAGGCGAATTTCTTAAACGTAAGGTTTATATGATGAAATCTTACTATGAAAAGAGAAAATCTCTGGCTCAGGCTATAAATCTTCAAAATTTATATGTAAAATTTCCTTTGCTTAGAGAAGAAAATATTGTTCAGAATATCATTGATGAAACTCCGAAAGAAGACATCATTAATGACATCAGCAAACTGAAAGGCACCGACAAAATGCTTTTCAGCAATGGTAATTACGAAATATATTTCACTGCTTACGAGGAAATTCCTTCTGTAATGAGGGAAATCGGACGTCAGCGAGAGCTTACATTCCGTGCCGTGGGAGAAGGAAGTAACCTGCCTTTTGACCTTGATGAATATGATAAGCACTATCATCATCTTTTTCTTTGGGATAATGCCGAGGAAAAGCTGGTTGGGGCTTACAGAATGGCCTTAGGTAAGGAAGTGATGAAAAAATCCGGAATTAAAGGCTTTTACACCAGTTCTTTATTTGAATTTGAACAAGATATTCATCCTTTCTTTAAAAAAGTGATTGAGATGGGTAGAGCATATATCTGCCAGGAATATCAGCAAAAACCGCTTCCACTCTTCCTTTTATGGAGAGGAATTGTACATGTTTGCTTAAGAAATCCTGATCACAAATTTTTGATGGGAGGTGTGAGTATTTCCAACAAATTCTCTGAATTCTCAAAATCATTAATGATCGAGTTTATGCGTTCGAATTATTATGATTCTGCAGTAGCTCAATACATTACCCCAAGAAACGAGTATAAAGTAAAACTTCGCGAAAGGGATAAAAACTTATTCTTCGAGGAAATGGAATCTGATTTAAATAAATTAGATAAAATCATCGATGATCTTGAGCCAGAATTGAGATTACCTGTTTTAATTAAAAAATATATTAAGCAAAACGCAAAAGTTATTGCATTTAATGTAGATCCAAACTTCAATGATGCCATTGACGGATTGATGTATATTAGAATAAGTGACCTTCCGGAAAGCACGATAAAACCTGTATTAGAGGAAATGAGTGAGCAAATTAGAAAGGAACAGGAAAATAATTCTCCTGAGAATCAGTAGGTTTTTATTTTTATTAGAAAAAAGTACTGTTAATACTTGCTTCATATATTAAAACTTACTACTTTTGCATCACTTTAAAACAACGAAGTAAGTCAAACAAAAATATATACGGTTTCTTAGCTCAGTTGGTAGAGCAATGGATTGAAAATCCATGTGTCCCTGGTTCGATTCCTGGAGAAACCACAGACCGCCTTGCGAAAGGCGGTTTTTTATTCCAAAGCAAAAAAAGATTTGCACGGTATAAGAAAAATTATTATTTTTGCACCCACTTTGAATAACGAAGTAACAAATCAAAACATACGGTTTCTTAGCTCAGTTGGTAGAGCAATGGATTGAAAATCCATGTGTCCCTGGTTCGATTCCTGGAGAAACCACTGGAAATTTAACAATTTCTAACAAAACCCCTCAAATTGTACAATTTGAGGGGTTATTTTTTTGAATATATATCAAAATAAAACAAATTCTCTCAAAGTAAAGGTGCCCTTTTCAGTTACCTGAGCTTATTATTTTTTTCAGGTAACCGTATTTCCCGAAAGCCTTGCTATTTATCATCAAATAGATATACTCATTTTGTCAAAGTTAAAAAAACTACCCCACACTCCTATCCAAATGCACATATCCGCCATCCACATGAATCAATTGCCCAGTTGTATGCGAAGATTTCTCCGATAAAAGAAACGCTGCCATATTAGCAATTTCCTCTGAGGTTGTCATGCGGTTTTCCAAAGGGATTTTTGAAGTAATGCTTTTTAGTTTTTCCTCCGGATTTTCGAAAGTAGAAATCCACGATTGGTAAAGTGGTGTCCAAGCTTCAGCTACGATGATCGCATTCACACGAATGCTGTAAGGTAAAAGTTCAACCGCCCATTCTCTTGTCAAAGCATTTCTGGCGCCATTCGCAGCGGCATAACCTGATGTTCCGCCTTGTCCGGTTTCTGCTGTCTTGCTGCCAATATTTAAAATTGAACCTTTGCATTCTTTAAGATAGGGAAGTGCGTGATGCACCAAAAGATAATAATGCACAACATTTTTGTGATATGAGGCCATGAATCCTTCATAAGAACCGTTTTCCAAACCAACACCATCGTTGACACCTGCATTATTGACAATACCTTCAATTTTTCCGTATTTTTTTACAACTTCATCAATTGCCTTTTTGCATTCATCAGGTTGGAAAAGTTCGGCGGTAACGAAATCAGCTTTTCCTCCAAGATCTAGGATTTCCTGAATGGCTTTTTTGTTATCGTCTTCGTTTCTGCCAATGATTATCGGAAACGCATTTTCTTCGGCTAAGATTTTCGCAATTGCGTTTCCGATGCCTTTTGCGCCGCCGCTTACGATGATTATTTTATGGTCGAGATTTAGGTTCATAATTTTTTTTGTTATGTTTTTTAAACGCAAAGGGCGCAAAGTTTTTTTTGACTACTAACTGTTTTTAAGTTCGCAAAGGCATTTCATTTAACAAAGACCACAAAGTTTTTAATTACATTCATTTTAAAATAAAAATCTTCGATTTTTAAGAACTTAAGTGTTCTTCTACACGCAAAGAATTTAATCTTAAATATTCTTAAGTGTTAAAAAACTTTTGTGAGTTTTATGGTAATAAAAATTATAGTTTGTAAAATTTCACAGCGTTTCCGGAGAAAAAAAGTTCCTGTTCTTCTTTTGAAAACTGACTTACATATTTTGAAATCAATTCCATCCACAAAGCATAATTTCCTCCCAATAACATGACAGGCCAGTCGCTTCCGAAAACTGTACGCTTAATTCCAAACTGAGAAAAAACAAAATCCAAAGTTTCAAAAATTGTTTTTTCATCAATATTATTCCAATTTCCTTGAGTCAAAAGCCCTGAAATTTTGCAATAAATATTAGGATTTTTTGCAAGTTCTGAAATATTAGATTTCCAGTCTTTTAAATGATTTGTTTTAAGATCCGGTTTTCCGCAATGATCCAGAATAAAAGGTTGATTTGGTAATTTTTCCGAAAGTTTTACTGCGTCAGAAAGCTGATTCTGTCTCAATAAAATATCGAAAGTATAGTCATATTGATGCAGTGTAGCGATTCCGTTGAGTACATTTTTTTGTAATAAAAAACCGATTTCTTCTCCCTCAGCGATATGTCTGAAGCCTTTAATCAATTTTTCAGACTGATAGTTTTGAAGTGACTGTTCAAGTTTATCAGAAGTTAAATCAATCCAACCGACAACACCTTTAATAAAAGGATTTTCTTTGGCTAAATTTATCAAAAAATCAGTCTCTTCATCACTCTGATCAGCCTGAACTGCAACGCAACCATCAATACTGTTTTCTTTTAAATATAAAGAAAAATCTTCCGGCAGAAAATCTTTCTGGATTACGGTCATATCTTTCGTAATCCATGCATCGCGAATCGGATCAAATTTCCAAAAATGTACGTGAGAATCAATAATCATTTTAATCAGTTTTTTCTAAAATCAATTTATAATGAAAATATTTTGTCCATCAGCTGCCACTTTTCATCTGGCTTAGAATTGGGTAACTGTTTTTGAAATTTCCACATCAGCTGTTCCCATTCCTGAACTTTTGAATTGTTGTTATCTGCTTCATTTTTAGCTTCGAAAGAAAAATTTTCATCTGCTTCCACCATCATAAATAATCGATTTTGAACACGATAAATCTCCATATTTACAATTCCTGAATCCAAAATACTTTGCTTTACTTCAGGCCAGACGTTTTGGTGATATTTTTCGTATTCCGCAATCAATTCAGGATCATCAATCAAATCGAGGGCTAAACGAAATTTTTTCATTCACCGTAAGCTTTTACTTTTTGTGTGCTGCTTCCTAAACCGTCAATTCCCAATTCCACTACATCTCCCGGTTTCAGGTACCAAGGCTCAGGTTTTTGCCCCAAACCGACACCGGCAGGTGTTCCCGTACTGATAACATCACCCGGAAGCAAAGTCATAAACTGACTGATGTAGCTTATCATAAATGGCACATCAAAAATCAGATTGGAAGTATTTCCGTCCTGCAACATTTGACCATTAACCTTAAGCCATAAACGTAAATTATGAACATCTTCAATTTCATCAGGCGTCGCGATGAAAGGCCCGATTGGTGCAAAAGTATCACAGCTTTTCCCTTTTACCCATTGTCCGTTTCTTTCCAGTTGAAAAGCTCTTTCACTATAATCGTTGTGCAAAACATAACCTGCAACATGTTCAAGCGCATTTTCCTCAGAAACATAGTTTGCTTTTTTTCCAATAACAATTCCTAATTCAACTTCCCAGTCGGTTTTTGTGCTCGTTTTAGGAATAATCAAATCATCATTTGGACCAACAATTGCCGTGGTAGCCTTAAAAAATAAAATAGGTTCCTGCGGAATCGGAGCATTGGTTTCAGCGGCGTGATCTTTATAATTAAGTCCGACACAGATTATTTTGGATGGCCTTGCCAAAGGTGAACCTAGTCTTTCATCAGGAGAAATTTCAGGTAGATTTTGCGTGTTTATTTCAGATTTTAAATTTTCAATAGCATCACCGGAAAAAAAGTTTTCATCATAATCTTTTACCAAATGAGAAACATCATATCTTTTATCATCAATAATGACTCCCGGCTTTTCCTGTCCCGGTTTTCCGAATTTTATTAATTTCATTTTTAATTTTTTTGTCTGTTTTAAATGTCTAAATTAATTTAACGCAAAGTTCGCAAAGATTTTTTTTAATATTATTCTGTGTATTTTTCGTTCGCAAAGGCGTTTCACTCAGCGAATGATAACTGATTCTTATAATTTACTTTAATTACATTTTTAAAATTTAACACAAGGATATTACTATCATTTGCTGAACGAAGTGCCTTTGCGAACTATTTTTTGTTTTAATTTATATTCTTTGCGTGCATTGCGTTAAAAATAATTCAACCCAATTGTTAGTTTTAATTGTTCAAAGTAGTAAAGCCACCATCAATAGGATAATCTACTCCTGTTATGAATGAAGCTTCATCACTGCATAAATACAGTGCTAAAGAAGCAACTTCCTCAGGTTGAGCCATTCTTCCGATTGGTTGAGTTTTTGACAGTTTTTCAAACATTTCTTCGATGTTATCAGGATAATTATTCTTTAAAAATCCATCCACGAAAGGCGTGTGTACACGCGCTGGAGAAATAGAGTTACAACGAATATTTTCATTGATATAATCTTTGGCAACACTCATGGTCATTGCTTTTACGGCGCCTTTAGCCGTGCTGTACGCAAAACGATCAGGAATTCCGACCAATGCAGCTATTGAAGCCATATTAATGATCACACCGCCTCCTGATTTTCTAATTTGTGGAATGGCTGCGAACAGACAATTGTAGACTCCTTTAATATTGACATTATAAATTTTGTCGAAATCTTCTTCTGAAGTGGTGTCTGCCTTTCCGATGTGTGCAATTCCGGCATTATTGACAAGAATATTGATCGCTCCAATCTGGTCGAAAACTGCCAAAACATCTTTTTGTTTTGAAACATCACATGCATACACTGTGGCATTTCCTCCGGAAGATTGTATTTTTTCCAGAGTTTCCTGTCCGTTTTGCTGTGTTATTTCAAGAATGTGAACTTCTGCACCATTGGCTGCAAGCTGAATAGCAATTGCTTGTCCGATTCCGCTTCCTCCGCCTGTTACAACGGCTTTTTTATTTTTTAATGAAAACATCTTTATGTTAATTATTAGATTTTATTTATATTTTTTAACGCAAAGGGCGCAAAGATTTTTTTTAATATTGTTCTGTATATTTTTCGTCCGCAAAGGCGTTTCACTCAGCAAAGGCTTTCAGTTGATTATTAATCCTAATGCAATTATGATTTTATTATTTTCAAGCTTCATGCAACTTGTCGCAATCTTTGCTCCTTAAAACCTTAAGATCCAATTATTAAATCTTTGCGTTGAAAAACTTTTTTTTAAGGTTAATAACACTTAATTTTTAAAGACTGACACCTCTTTTCCAAGGAATAAAATCATCCTGATTCAATGCTACAGCTTTAGGAATGATATTTCCACTGGCAACATCGATACAGAAATCTAAAATATCTTCACCCATTTGCTGAATGGTTTTTTCCCCGCGCACAACCGCACCCGTATCGATATCGATAATATCTGACATTTTCGTTGCTAAAACGGTATTGGTCGCTACTTTGATGACAGGGCAAACCGGATTTCCTGTCGGTGTACCAAGACCGGTCGTGAACAGAATTAAAGTTGCTCCCGAAGCGGCTTTTCCCGTGGTAGCTTCCACATCATTTCCCGGAGTACAGACAAGGCTTAATCCTGGTTTAGTTGCAGGTTCAGTATAATCTAAAACATCTACAACAGGGGCGGAACCTCCTTTTTTCGCGGCGCCTGCGGATTTTATGGCATCCGTGATCAATCCGTCCTTGATATTTCCCGGCGACGGATTCATGTAAAATCCTGAACCGACTGCATGAGCGAGTTCATCATATTCCGTCATCAACTTGATGAATTTTTCTGCGGTTGGTTTATCTACAGCACGATCTATTAATTCCTGTTCGACACCACACAATTCCGGGAATTCTGCCAGTAAAACTTTTGCTCCCAAAACCGAAAGAATATCGGCGAGATGTCCCACAGCCGGATTCGCTGAAATGCCGCTGAAACCGTCACTTCCGCCACATTTTACACCTACACAAAGTTTGCTTATCGGTGCATCTTCACGTTCAATTTTATTTATTTCTAAAAGTCCTTTCAGGGTTTCAAAAATGGCATTCTTGATCATGGTTTCTTCACTTACCGCTTTTTGTTGTTCAAAAACGAGTAGAGGTTTATCAAAATCAGGATTTCGATTGTATAAATCCTTTTTAAAATTATCGATTTGAAGATGCTGGCAACCCAAACTCAACAAAGTCACTCCCGCAACATTGGGATGATCTGCATAAGACGCCAAAAGTTTGCTGAGGGTATCTGCATCCTGTCTTGTTCCGCCGCAACCACCGGTGTGATTGAGAAATTTGATACCATCTACATTTTTGAAAACTCTGTCTTTTGCAAGAATATTTGAGGGCGAAAAATCAATATCATCAATATTTTCTCCTTTTGAAATAGCTTCTACCAATTGGTGGGTATAGCTTTTGTATTTTGCATCCACTGCATATCCTAAATTGTCATAAAGTGATTCTTTAATAATATCAAGATTACGGTTTTCACAAAAAACGGTTGGAATAAAAAGCCAGTAATTTGCCGTACCCACATCGCCATTTGAGCGATGATATCCTTTAAAAGTTTTATGTAAAAATTTTGACACGTCGGGTTTTGTCCAATGATAGTCAACATCGCGGTAGTAGTAAGGTTCGGCAGCGTGTTTTGTATTGTCGGTCGTCATTCGGGTTCCCGCTGCGAGATCGTATTGTACTTTACCAACTAAAACGCCATACATAAAGATTTCGTCGCCCTGTTTCATATCATTCATAAAGAATTTATGTTTAGCGGGGATAGCTTCTAAAGTGGTGTAGGTAACTCCTTCGAAAATAATTTCAGTTTCTGCCGGAATATCCTGCAAAGCGACCAAAACATTGTCTTTTTGATTTATTTTTAAAATTAAATTGCTCATTTTTAGCTTTAAAATTTAATATTCTTTTATACTTACTATTTGTTTTTAACGCAAAGTCCGCAAAGTTTTTTTTAACTACTAACTGTTTTAAGGTTCGCAAAGGCGTTTCACTCAGCAAATGATAGCAAATGTTTTTTTATTTATGTTAATTTACAATGAGGATTTTTTATTTTTAAATCTTAATGAAAATAAAAATACGATGATAAAACAGACTAAAGGTACAACATAAGAAAAATGAATGTTCCCTGAAATATCTGTAATTTTACTTGCAATCGGTGGTATAATGGCGCCTCCGACAATAGACATTATTAATAAACTTGAGGCAGGTTTTGTTTCTGCACCAGCTCCTTCAATTCCCAAAGCAAAAATAGTCGGAAACATGATTGACATAAAAAATGTAAGCGCAACAAGCGCATATAATGTTAAAATTCCTGATCCTGCAATAACCCAGATGCTAAGAACAATACTGATCACACTATAAATACTCAACAGTTTTTGCGGCGAAATATATCTCATAAAAAAAGTTCCTGCAAAACGCCCGATCATAAATAATAATCCTGCTACACCCGCATAATATTTAGCTTCCTGACCTTTCATATTGATTGCATCTTCTGCAAAAACCAAAAGAAAACTGAAAACATAAATTTGTGCACCGATATAAAAAAACTGTGCAAGAACGCCCCATCCAACATTTTTTACGCCTAAAACCTGTAGAAAATTCTTTGTTGATTTTTCTTTGCTTTCCGTGACTTCCGGTAGTTTTACGAATAAAAATAAAAACATAACCAGCAGAATGATCAATCCCAATATGATGTAAGGTCCTTTTACGAGCGAAGTTTCGGCATGAATATAAGCCAGTTTTGCTGCCTGATCAAGTCCGGCAAGTTCTTCCTGTGATTTTGGTTCTTCACTCAGAATGAAAATTCCGCCAACGATAGGAGCAATGGATGCTGCCAAACCATTAAAAGACTGTGCAAAGTTTAATCTTTGTGTTGCTTTTTCAGGTGCGCCTAAAACGGTAATGTAAGGGTTTGCTGCGGTTTCCAGAATCGCAAGACCGCATGACAAGACAAAAAGAGCCGCGAGAAAAAACGGATAACTAATCGTATTAGCTGCCGGAACAAACAAAAAACATCCAGCTGCGAAAAAGAACAAACCCACCAAAATTCCGGTTTTGTAACCATATTTCTGAATAATCATTCCGGCAGGAATTGCCAGTAAAAAGTATGCTGCAAAAACAGATGAATCAACCAACGAAGCCTGAAAATGGTTCAGGTGAAAAGCGCTTCGGAGATGCTTAATCAAGATCGGATCAAGATTATGGATAAATCCCCAAAAGAAAAACAAACTCGTGATAAGGATCAGAGGAAAGTAGTAATTTTTCTTTTTTGTAGAAGAAGAAAACGAGTTTCCGGATTGGGTATTGTTCATCGATTTGGTTTATTTTATAAATTAATATCTATTGTTTCATTTAAATTGAGAAGATTAATCGATTGCATAATGAATATTTTATACTCCATGCTTTGATTATTCTTCTCATATATTTAAATATTTTCTGGTTTTTTAAATGTATAAAAATTTTATATAATAAAAATTATTCGTACAGGATAGTACAAGACAGTGTAAAAATATTTCAGTTTTATTGAATATTTATCACTACACTCTACATTTTAAAAGGGAAATATTAATTTAAACATTAAACCTAATTATTATTTTTCAGTAAAATAAAATCGGTGAGATTTTAGAACTAACTTTCTAAATGTTTCTTTGATAAATTCTTCCTAATTATAATTAAAATATATCCTCAGAGAAACCATAGACCATCTTAATGAAGGTAGGTTTTTATATGCGCGCCCCAATTTTAAATTTAAAGATTCTAAACTAGATCAAGATTAGACTCTGTTTTCTAGTTTTTATGTAATTTTAATCGCAAATTGGGATTTATACATTAATTAAAATACTTTTAGGCACACATTTACGATGAAGCACCTTATTTTATTATTCTTGTTTATTTTATCATCAGGTCATCTTCTTGCCCAAAAAGATGACACGACGGCGCATTGCGATGCTTTAATAAAAAAAGGAATTGATGCTTTATATAAAAAAGATCATTCTACCTCTTTAGAAATTTTTGCCGAAGCCAAAAAAATTGCCGAGCAAAACAGCCTATATCAACAACAATTTATCACCACAAACTGTATTGGACTTAATTATTACCAGAT
Source organism: Chryseobacterium sp. GW823-FHT05E08 (assembly GCF_058795655.1). NCBI lineage: Bacteria > Pseudomonadati > Bacteroidota > Flavobacteriia > Flavobacteriales > Weeksellaceae > Chryseobacterium > Chryseobacterium sp. GW823-FHT05E08. Next base: position 115,911 of record NZ_JBXAHY010000007.1, read on the forward strand.
GTCCGATTACAGTACGGCCTTAGATTATTATTTGGAAGCCTACTCCATTGCTGTAAAATATTTGAAAAGCGACCGTGAAATGACGGTTTTAAACAACATCGCCCTCGTTTATCTTCAACAGGGAAAATATAAAGAATCTGAAAAGCATCAAAAAAGAGCCTACGATCTTGCGGTTGCCAATAAAGATCAAATTGGCATTGCGATTTATTCGAGCAGTTTGGCCGATCTTTATAACACAACCCATCAACTCGATAAAGCCTTAGAATATATAAAAATCTCCAGAGAAGCTTTAAAAATGGTAAATGACGCAAGAATCGACATCGATCTTGATCTCGCAGAAGCTAAAAATTTTGTTGAAAGAAACGAATTCGATAAAGCCCTCAATATTCTGGAACCTCTTTTACAAAAACTAAAAAGCAAAGAATATATTGATCACAGAATTTCGGCATTATTAATACTTTCGAAAGTTTATTTGGGCAAAAAACAAAATGATAAAGCCATTTCCTACGTTAATCAGGCTCAAAAAGAAAACCTGAATTATACGAATACAAAGGATATTTACAATCAGTTTTCAAACCTATATTTTAGTTTGGGAAACTATGATAAGGCTTTACAATACAAGGATTCTGTTATTATTGTTAAAGATTCGCTTAATGCCATTAAAAATCAGGCGATGTACCAAAACAGTGAGATCAAACTAAAACTTCAGGACTCACAAAAAGAACTTAAAAGCGAAAAAAGGTTAAAATTTTACGTTGCCGCATTTTGTATTTCGCTTTTAGCTTTATTAAGCTGGCTGTTCAGAACACTTTATTTAAAAAACCGACAAAAAAGAACCATTGCTGAACGAAACGAACAAATTATCACCTTAGAATTAAAAAATAAAGAAAACGATAACCTTTTACTCGAACAACAGATCAAAGAAAAGGAAACCGAAGCTCTTCTGGAAAAAGAAAAACTCAAAAACGAGCTGGAAAGCAGAAACCGAAAATTAGCCGCAAACGCCATCCACATTGCTCAAAGAAATGATAAAATCGAGGAGTACATTCTTAAACTGAAAAAAAATCCGGAAATCATTAAAAATGATAAGCTTTCTCAACAATTGGATCAGTTAAAATTAATTCTGACCAAAGAAGACAGCAATGATGATGATTTTTTAACCCACTTCGAAAAAATCAACAGTAAATTTATCGACAACTTAAAAGAAAAGCATCCAGATCTTACTTTGAATGATATCCGATATATCAGTTACATTTATATGAATCTTTCCACCAAAGAGATTTCTTCAATCTTCAATATCACCATTGAAGCGTGCAGAAAGAGAAAAGAAAGAGTTTCAAAGAAATTGAATCTCACCAACTCAAACGACCTATATAGTTATTTATCAAATATTTAAATAAAAAAGTCACGTTTTTTCTCGGTCTGGTCTTACTAATTCCCTCGTGATTTAGCTTAAAGTTTTTTTCAAAAAATAAATTTGTGTCTATTAATCAATAGAACAGTTATTATGAAGAAAACAGTATTTACTTTATTTTTTATTCTGATTCTGCAGTTTACCTACGCGCAGGTAAGTTTCGCAGGAAATCCGGAATATGGACAGTTACGAAATTTTGTTTACGATAAAACCGTTCCCAACAAAATTTACGCAACAACTTATATTGATAAGCACATCATGGTCTCCAACAACAATGGAACAAGCTGGAATGTCTTATACACCCTTCCCTACCCTGAATATGCACCAAGCATTTCACAAATGAGACTTACCAATAATGGTACAGCATTGAGTTTTATTCAATACTTCGGTTTAGGAAGTTCGCTAAACAGGGTTATTGTATTGAATTTATCAACTTTAAGTATTTTAAAAGAATACAATATGCCTCCCAACGAAGCTGTTGAAAGTATTAGCAATTATTCTATTCTTGATAATGGTAATATGAATACTGCAACCATGTTTGCAAAAGGTGACAATGATAAATTTTTCAAAACTACCAACGGCGGAACTACCTGGACGAAGGTTTTTGATGCTGCAAATTATGAAAATGTTCTTGTAAACGATGCTATCATGGATCCTACAGACCCTCAAAAACTTTACATCGTTCGTAACGGAGGTCCCGGAAATGTAGATGGAGGTTTATTAAAATCAACAGATGCAGGAGCAACTTGGACAGAAAAACTTAACGGACTTATTCTACAATCAATCGCTATCAATCCTGTTAATCCGAACATTATTTACGCAGGAACAGGTGTTCTTTGGACATATCCAACTCAGCATGAGGCGGTTTACAAGTCTACAGATGCAGGAAATACATGGACAGAACAAACCGGTATTACATGGTCTACCAGTACTCAAGGATTAAAAAATGTTCCTAAAATTGAAATAAATCCCTATAAACCGAGCCATGTTATTGTTTTAGCAGACGACAGAGTCGCAGTAACAACAAATGACGGGACAACGTGGACTACCACTCCACATGCAGGCTTAACAGACGGAAGCTCTTATTTTTATGGGATTGATGCTACATTTGATCCGAATAATTTAAACAATGTTATCATTTCCAACAATCGTTTTCCAAAATTCTCATCAGACAGAGGAGTAACACTTACTTCCATTGCAAATCCGTTTTTTAATGGAATGGGAAAAATAAATGTAATTAATGACAACAGTGTTGATAAGTTAATTTACGGAGTGCAATATGGCTACACTGTGAAAAACCTTACCAACAATCAGGAAACGCCAATCAACGTAATGCCTCTTAACGAAAGCCCGATGGATGGACAAATTGGGCTGATGTATATCGACAAAAAGCATGCAGGAAGAGTCTACACCTATGAATCATCTTTTATGGGTAACAATATTAATGTAAGTGATGATTACGGAGCTACTGTAACGCCACTTTACAATACTTATGACACTGGTTTTACAGCTGCAGAAACAGATCCGGCTAATCAAAACATTGCATGGATTGCAACTTTCAACGGTGTTAATGCAACTTTGATAAAATCTGACTTTACAAATACAGGAAGTCCTGTAAACGACATCATTACTTTACCTTATGATGAAGATTATATTTATGGAATTAAAGTAAATCAAAACAACTCCAATGAAGTATTGGTAACTGTTGGTAACAGATTGTTTAAAACTACAAACAGCGGAACTTCATGGACGGAAATTACAGCAGGTTTGCAAGGCTTAACACTTCCGAATATTGCTTTAAGTTTGGTTCAGAATCCATTAAATACTAGCCAGTACACAATGGCTGCTTCAAATGGTGTCTACACTTCTCTTGACGCAGGAAATACATGGTCTAAGATCTATGACGGAATGGTAAATAAAGTTGAACATTCAACTAAACAAAACGGACAGATCATAGGAATTACCAACACGTATTTATCTACTCTTCCAAAGGTTATCTACACCAGCAACGGAGGAACAAACTGGCAGGAAAGAACAGCTTCCAACTATTTCAACACAACAGTTTTAGATGGTACAGCTCGTTTTGTAGATGCTACAACTGCTGAAGTTTATTTAACTACTAATTCTTTAGGTATTTTAAAAGATGTTATTTCTTTCACAAACTTAGGAACTTCAAATCCTGGTATTGTAAAAGATGACATCAGTATTTATCCGAATCCGGCTCAGGATGTGATCAATATTAAATTAGGCAAAAATGCTACGAAGTTTAAAGTAACGATCTACAGCACAGCAGGACAATTGGTTCTAACATCAGAAAACAAATCAAGTATAGATATTTCAGGTTTAACGAAAGGAGTCTATCTTCTGAAAATAGATCAGGCAAATACACCAACAATAATTAAAAAGGTTATCAAAAAATAGCTTCTTTAACGTTTTTTTACAATCCTTAAACCGCCTCTCCCAAAGGCGGTTTTTTTAATTATACCTGAATTTTAATTAATAAAGAATAAAAAATCAATTATTGTAAATAAAAGAAGAATAACCGTTCATTTTTTATATTTTCATTAAAATCTTATAACATTTTATACCTCAGTTATCATTTTAATATATAAAAACAAATCATACTTTCAATACTATTCATCCTCCGTTTACGTTGAAAATAAGTATATTCGCTTTTTTAATTTTAAATCGAACATGAAGAAGATCATCTCTGGATTATTTTTATTCTCTACTATCATTACATTTGCTCAGGAAGCAATAAAGTTTCAGGAGTTGCCGTTTAAAGATCTCGTTGCTAAAGCAAAAAAAGAAAACAAAATTGTTTTTATAGACGCTTATGCTTCTTGGTGTGGCCCATGTAAAATGATGGAGAAAAATATTTTTACTCAAAAATCTGTCGGAGATTATTTCAATTCCAGTTTTGTGAGTGCAAGATTTGATATGGAGAAAGGTGAAGGAAGAGAAATCGCAACGAAATATGGAGTTCGTTCTTATCCAACTTATCTGTTTTTAAATGGTGACGGAGAATTAGTTTCTCAAAATTCTGGTTATATGGAAGAAAGTCTTTTCTTATCGATGGCCAAAGAAGTGAACTCACCAAATAACAAAAAAGGCTCTCTAAAAGACCGTTTTGCGAAAGGGGAAAAAGATGCTGAATTTTTGATTAACATCATGAAATTAAACTCAACAACTGATTTTGATTTCGCCAAAAAAGCCTCTGAAAGATATTTTGAAAATAAAAAGAAAACGGATGAACTTACAAAAGATGATATCGGATTTTTATTCTTCTTTTTAAAGTCCACCGAAGATCCTAATTATAAAGTTTTTTCTTCTAAAAAAGCTGAGATCATTAAATTTTTACCTGAGGAAACTTACAAAGAATTTGATAATCAGTTAAAATTAGCAAAAGTTGTTGAGGAGTCTATTGATGATAAAAATAAAAAGATCAACGACGAATATTTCATGAAAACAGCCGAGCCTTTGGTTGGAAAATTGGATGCTCAGACTAAGCTTAATCAGACAAAATTAGCCTATTACGAACAAAACGCGAATTTTCCTGAATACGAAAAAACAGCGTTAGAATATTATAAAAATTCTGATGCTTTTGAACCAAACGAATTATTAAAAACAGCATGGATCTTTTCTGAACACGTAAAGACTCCATCATCATTAAAGAAAGCTCTTGAATGGGCGGAAAAATCTGTAATGAGAGGAGAAACTTCGGAAAATACCTATATTTTGGCAAGACTTTATTTCTTAACCGGAAATAATGAAATGGCAAAAACCTTTGCTGAAATGTCTAAAAATATAGCTTCTCAATCTCAAAAAGATTCTACTCTGGCAGAAGGGTTATTAAAACAAATAAAATAACAAATGTTGAAAATTAAATTGCTCACAGGATTCCTAACCTTATCTTTATTAGGAAATCTAAGTGCTCAGGAGCAGGAAAGCGAAAAAAGCTTATACATAAAAGGAAATGCGTTATTTCTTCCTGTTGGAATGCTGAATGTAGGCTTAGAATATCAGTTAAGCCATAAATACACCTTACAAGGTGATGTTTTTGTCTCTCCTTGGAAATCTTTTGCAGGAAGACATGCACAGATTTACATGGGACATCTTGAAGGAAGATATTATTTTCAGGAAGCCTTTAAGCATTGGTATTTAGGAGTAAACGGAGGTTTCGGAGTATTTGATCTTACCAAATGGAATTACAGCGGAACAGAAAAATTTCAGCGTGGATTTAGTTTAATGCTTGGGGCTACCGTTGGTTATCAATTTCAATGGAAAGAAAGATGGAATATTGATATTTTTGCAGGAGGAGGAACTTCTCAAGGTTTCTATCATGGATATGAAAACGTTCCACCAGATAGTTTTGTAAGATACGACGGTGAACAAAAATGGAACAAAAGCGGTGAACTTATCCCATACAGAGGAGGAATTATGATCTCTTATAAATTAAAATAATAACAATGAAACTTTTCGGAAGAAACCATATCATCATATCAGCGATCACTTTTGTTATTCTTTTTTTAATGAATTTTATTGGAAATGATCAGGCTGACAAATTACAAAGTGCATTAATGATTGCGGGCGCAGGAGTAATCGGCTTAACCATCGGGCTTTTTATCTTGAATAAAGGTAAAGATGACAAAACTCCGCCACCGGATTTTGACTAGCCAGAAGGTGAATAGTCAATTTAGCTTCGCTAGTCAATCGTAAATTTTAAAATTCACAAGCGCAGCGTATTGACTATTTACAATTCACCAACCCTAGTTTTCGTAAACAACGTATTTCGATCTTATTTTCTCAAATTTATCTAAATCTGATTTCCAAGAAGCTTTGATTTCCTTGATCGATTTTCCTGCGATGATTTGTTTTCTCAACTCATCTGTTCCAGCCAAAGTATCAAACCATAAGTTTTTCAAGAAGAAATCCTGCTGTGGATTTTTGTAGTTTTTATAGGCTTTAATGACCCATTCAAGGTTTAATTCTCTTAAATCTGTTGGATAATTTGAAAGATTTTCACCGTAACATAATTTACCGTTTAAGAAAGGATCTTTTGCACCAAAATTGGGTTTTGGAGTAAACTGATAAGGCAGATCTTTCGTCCAAGGTGAACCATAAATCTGAAAAGGTAAGTCAGTTCCTCTTCCTGCCGAAACCTGAGTTCCTTCAAAAAAACATAAACTTGGATATAAATTGATTGATTTATCGTTCGGTAAATTTGGTGATGGTTTATCTAAAATTGGATAACGCAGTTTCTTATGATAATTTTGCATCTGGATCAGAGTATATTTTGCTTGAACTCCATTTTTCAGCCACTTTTCTCCGTTCACCATTTTTCCATATTCTCCGATTGTCAATCCGTAAACGACAGGAACTTCATGCATTCCTACAAAACTTGTCCATTTTTTCTTTAAAACAGGTCCATCTATATAACCATCATGTGGATTTGGTCGGTCTAAAACCATGATCTCTACATTATTTTCCGCTCCTGCTTCCATTAAATAGGTAAGCGTAGAAATATAAGTGTAAAATCTTGCCCCAACATCCTGAATATCAAAAATTACAATATCAAGTCCTTTTAATTGCTCGGGTTTTGGTTTTTTATTGCTTCCGTATAAAGAAACGATGGGAATTCCTGTTTTCACATCTACCCCATTTTTCACCTTTTCACCTGCATCAGCATCTCCTCTGAAACCATGTTCAGGAGCGAAAATTGACTTTATCTTAATATTATTTTTAACTAAAAAATCTACCAGATGAGTTTTATCACTCATCAAACCTGTCTGGTTGGTTACGATCCCGATTGTTTTTCCCTTTAATAATGGCAAATATACTTCAGGACGGTCTGCTCCGGTTTTAAAAGTACCGACATTACCCGTTTGAGAATAATACTGATTGAATACTCCTAAAAAAATTAGGCAAATCAGAAGTAAATTTTTAATTTTGAAATCTAAATTCATAAGCTTGAAATTTCCTTTATATTTCTCTAGAAAAATAGCGTTTTCCAAAGATAACAAAAATAACCTTTCAAGGGTTATCATCTTCATAGGCAGACTTTCTGTGGCTTTAGGAATTATCGTTTCACTGATCACGGTTTCCACAGGTTTCGGATCCAAAAAAGCGATTAAAGAAAGACTGGCAGATTTCAGCGGACATATTACTGTAAAATCTACAAGATCAAACTCGTCCTACAATACTTCCGTGCTCGATAGTCAGGGGTTGGATATTCCTAAAATAAAAGAAATTCCTGACGTAGAAACCGTTCAGAAATATGCAATGACTACAGGAATTATGCGTAACGAACATAACTTTGCGGGAATTATTTTCAAAGGTGTTGGAAAGGATTTTGACAGTTTGAGATTCAAGAAATTCCTTGTTGCAGGAACTACCCCAAAAATTACAGAAATAGGATATAATAACGGCGTTACTATTTCTCAAAAAATAGCAAATGATCTTCATTTAAAGGTTAAAGACAGCATTGTTACGATATTTTCGAAAGCAGATCAGAAGCCAATTTACAGAAAATTTGAAGTTGTCGGAATTTATAAGACTGATATCAAAATGATTGATGAACAGTTCGTTATTGGCGGAATCAATCATGTAAGAAAAATTCAGGATATGAAACCTAATGAAATTGGTGGAATTGATATTTTCCTGAAAAATGTAAACGATATCGACAGTGATTTCCCTGAAATCGAAAAGTTAATCGGCTACAAAAACTACGCAGAAAAAGCAACTGAAAAATTTCCTCAAATCACTGATTGGATCAGTATTTTCGACACCAATATTGCATTGATCATCGTTATTATGCTGGTTGTAGTTGTCATTAATATTATTATGGTTCTTTTGATTCTTATTATTGAAAGAACGAATTCTATTGGTTTACTTAAAACTTTAGGAGCAAGCAATTCTCAGATCAGAGCGACTTTCATCAACTATACCTTGATCATAATGATTCCCGGACTTTTATATGGAAACATTATTGGTCTTGGATTGATTTTATTACAGAAGTTTTTTGGAATTATTAAATTAAATCCAGAGAATTATTACGTGAGTACTGTTCCTGTTGATCTGAATCCGATTGCGATTATTTCAATTTCTGTTGGAATACTAATCATTTCCGGATTGGCTTTGATTATTCCGAGTTATTTGATTAGTAAGATTTCTCCGGTTAAGGCGATTAAGTATAATTAAAAATGAATTGTCAATTTAGCTTTGCTAGGTAATTGTGAATTTTACTTTGCACTCAGTTTGTCATTTCGGAGGAATTTAGAGTCGCATTAGTCTTTCAACCGTTGAGATTCCTACGGAATGACAAAGAGAATGTTGAAATTAATGCTTTAATTTTTAAAGAGATTGCTTCGTCGCTGCGCTTCTCGCAAAGACAAATAGGAATAATGGTGACAAATATCCTAGCCCCGATTGCAGCATCTGTTTGAGCTCATTTTGCAGGTTTCGGCGGCGGCTTTGCCGCCGCCGAAACCTGCAAAATAGCGAGTGCGGAAAGCGGGAAATAGCTCCCGAAAAATGAGTAATAAATAATTGGTAATAAGTAATAATTTATTCGGCTTTCAAAATTTACCATTGAGAATTCACTTAATAATATCCAAATCATAATCGTTAATTATCTGAAAGCTGTATCTTTGCACCGCATATAAAAAACATTTATGAAATACGCAAAAAACATCCTTGAAACTATTGGAAATACACCACTTGTAAAGCTTAATAAGGTTTTGGGTGAAGATTTTCCGGCATTAGTTTTGGCAAAGGTTGAGACCTTCAATCCTGGGAATTCTGTGAAAGACAGAATGGCTCTGAAAATGATTGAAGATGCTGAAAAAGATGGGAGACTAAAACCCGGCGGAACCATTATTGAAGGGACTTCCGGAAATACCGGGATGGGATTGGCTCTTGCTGCCATCATCAAAGGTTACAAATGTATTTTTGTAACAAACGCTAAACAGTCAAAAGAAAAATGTGATATTCTTCGTGCGGTAGGTGCTGAAGTAATCGTTTGTCCGACAGACGTTAAGCCTACAGATCCGCGTTCTTACTATTCGGTTTCTAAGAGATTGGCAACGGAAACAGAAAACGGATGGTACGTTAATCAATACGATAATTTATCAAACAGAACAGCACATTACGAGTCTACTGCACCTGAAATCTGGGAACAGACTGACGGACAATTAACTCACTTTGTAGCCGGAGCCGGAACAGGAGGTACCGTTACAGGTTGTGGAACTTTCTTTAAAGAGAGAAATCCAAACATTAAAGTGATTGGTGTTGATACTTATGGTTCTATTTTGAAGGAATTCCACGAAACGGGTGAATTACATTATGATCACGCTTACACGTACATCACAGAAGGAATTGGTGAAGACATTATTCCTGAAAACTATGATATGTCTGTAATTGATCATTTCGAAAAAGTGACTGATAAAGACGGAGCAATCTACGCTAGAAAATTAGCTAAAGAAGAAGGAATTTTCTGCGGATATTCTGCGGGAAGTGCGATTGCTTCTTTGATTCAGATGAAAGATCAGTTTACGAAAGATGATGTAATTGTTGTTCTTTTACACGACCACGGTTCAAGATATGTAGGGAAAATCTACAACGACGAATGGATGAAAGAAATGGGTTGGTTGGATTAATCAATTTCATTATAAAAACAAAAATCAGAGTAAAATTTACTCTGATTTTTTTATTGTTTGATATTTTTCTTAAATACTTGCTTCAATAAGCTGTACTCTTTTTCGCTCATTGATTTTCGTGGAAACATATAATTGAATTTTCCTTCCAGAGAAATAAATTCGTTATTTGATTCAAAATACTTAAAATCTTCCCATTTGCTTAATTCTTCCTGATGATTAAGATTGACATTGAAAATTTCATCATTAAATCTCAATTCATAGATTTTAGAATTTTCCAGTGATTTTAAATATTCGTTAACCTGTTTTTTCCATTTTGAAACTTTGTTGATACTTAAAGAAAGATAAACCGCACAAAGCAGAAATAAAAAGCTTACAAAATATAAAATCCCAAATTTTTCTTTGCTTAAATCACCTTTAAAACAAAAGAGAATCAACAAAATCAATCCTACAACAATGGTTGTAACCGTTTTCCCTTTAGTGGTCTGCGAAAAAAATAAACTTCCCTGATTACCATTGAAATAAATTTCTTCGAAATCCTGTCTTTTAGGTTTTAATACAATAACCTTTTCTTCATTCATAATAATTTGATCTAATATTTACAAAGATAGGATTTTCATCCTATCCTGAATTAAGTCGTTCCTTTGGAACTCCTTAAATATTGACAAATTATCCATCTTCATATTTATTGCTTATTCTGGAAAGTTTGTTCATTAATTCACGATTTTTACGTTTTAAATCTTCCATTTTACGAAGCATATCATGAATGACTTCTAAACCGGGAAGATTAATTTCCAGATCATAATGCCAATTGGTAAATCTTTCAAAAACCGGCAGATCTTCATACATCAGATAACGAATTTCATTTTCAGTCTGAATAGTCAACAAACCCGAATCTACCAATTCATCAAAAAAAGTGATCTCAATATTGTATATTTTTACGAGCTCTTCTCGCGATATTCTTTCACTCATAGCCTAGGAATTTTTAAGTTGTTCAAAAAGTTCTTTTTGCTTTTCTGTAAGATTTGTCGGTAATTTTACTTCATAAGTCACAAACAGATCACCAAATTGTCCTTCTTTTTTGTATACAGGAAAACCTTTTCCTTTCAATCTCACCGTAGTTCCGCTTTGTGTTTCGGGTTTTACTTTGAGGTTGACACTTCCATCCAACGTATTTACTTTTACGTCGCCACCTAAAACGGCGGTGTACAGATCAATCGAAACTTTTGTCTTTAAATCATCTCCAATTCTTTCAAAATCAGAATCAGCGGGAATATTGAAAGTGATGTATAAATCCCCACTCGGACCACCATTTGCTCCAGGATTTCCGTGGCCTTTTAACTTAATTTGCTGTCCGTCATACACTCCTGCAGGAATCGTAATTCTTACTTTTTTGCCATTAATATCAAAAGTTTGCGGATGAGTTGTTGCGGCATCTCTTAAATTTAAATTCAGTTCTGCATGAACATCCTGACCTTTAAATTTTCCTGATGCACTTCCTCTTGAACTTCTGCCAAAACCACCACCTTCTCCACCAAACATACTTTGGAAAAAGTCTGAAAAATCTTCACCTTCGCCAAAATCAGCACCGGAAAATCCACCACCATAATTGCCACCCTGATTTTGATATTGTCTTTGTTGTTGCTGAGCCTTTTCGTATTCTTCACCATGCTTCCAGTTTTCACCGTATTTATCATACTTTGTACGATTTTTGGGATTACTGAGAACTTCATTGGCTTCATTCAGCTCCTTGAATTTTTTTTCCGCTTCTTTGTCGTTGGGATTAAGGTCAGGATGAAGTTTTCTTGCCTGTTTTCGGTACGCTTTCTTAATCTCATCCTGCGTCGCGCTTTTATCTACGCCTAAAATTTTATAGTAATCTATATAAGCCATAAAAACGATTATTTACTCAAATTTAACAAATTTATGCCTGAAAATAATATAACGGAATGTTAAAAATAAAACTATCTTTGATAAAAAACCTGCATGAAAGAAGTGTTTAAAAACTACTCAGGAATTATCCTTTTACTCCTCGGGATCACTGTTGGAAGCATTATCGGAATCGTTGCTCCCAATTTTGTTGATTACATAAAACCTTTGGGAGATATTTTCCTGAATCTTCTTTTTGTAAGTGTAGTTCCGTTGGTGTTTTTTGCCGTCTCTAATTCTATTGCTTCCTTGGAACAGCAATCGAAATTTGGCAAAATCATGCTGACGATGGTTTTTACTTTTCTTTTTTTCATTTTAACAGCCGCTATTTTTACCATTTGTGTTGTTTACCTATTTCCTGTTTCCGGAGTTTCGGGAAGTAAAGAAATTGTGGAAGAAGCGGCTAATAACGACAGTTGGGGAAATAGAATTGTCGGCTTCTTTACCGTGGGAGAATTTACTCAGCTTTTTTCAAGACAAAATATGCTGGCTCTTTTAATTTTTGCTTTCATGACCGGATTTTCGGCTAGAAAAGCGGGAGAAAAAGGACAGGCTTTCAGATCTTTTATTGCATCAGGATATGAAGTGATGAAGGAATTACTTTTATTAATTATGAAAGTAGCCCCGATTGGTTTGGGAGCTTATTTTGCTTATCAGGTCGCGACTTTAGGACCTCAACTTTTCGGATTTTACGCTAAACCTTTAGGCTTATATTATATTGCAGGAATTGTTTATTTCCTAGTATTTTTTTCACTGTATGCTTTTATGGCAAACGGACAAAATGGAGTAAAAAGTTTCTGGAAAAATGCAATATACCCTACTCTTACCGCTTTAAGTACGTGTAGCAGCTTTGCCACAATGCCCGCCAATTTACAGGCTGCCTCTAAAATTGGTATTCCAAGTTCTATTGCTAATCTTGTGATTCCGATTGGGACGACTTTACATAAAAATGGTTCCTCAATGTCTTCGATTATTAAAATTTATGTTGCTTTCTTAATTATCGGAAGAGATTTTTTTGATCCGATGAATCTACTTTTAGCATTAGGAATTACTGTTTTTGTAAGTATCGTTGCAGGTGGAATTCCAAATGGTGGATATATTGGCGAAATGCTGATGATCTCGGTTTATAAATTACCTCAGGAAGCCATTCCAGCGGTGATGATTATTGGAACATTGGTTGACCCTTTGGCAACAGTTTTAAATGCGGTTGGGCAAGTTGTGGCCTCGATGTTTGTGAATCGGTTTGTGAAGACTTGATTTTTTGTTTAAACACAAATCTCACGAATATTTTTCACGAATTTCCACAAATAATTTAAACGCAAATATCTGTGTTATTTATGAAATCTGTGGAGACTTTTAACCACAGATTTTCACGAATTTGCACAGATTTTTTTGTCTCTCGGTTTTTGCGGGTTGAGCAGATTTTTATTCACTGCGTTTTACAGGTTCTAAGTTTTTAAATTCTTCAGGAGTGAAAAGCTTGTATTCTACTTTAAAAGTTTTTCCTAAAGGTGTTTCTAATGAAAATCCGCCTGGCCCGAAACCATCCACAACATCCAATGTAAAGTGAGAATATTTCCAGTATTCAAATAAATCGCGGTCGATCCAGAATTCGTGACCGTTAATAGTTCCGATCATTGCATCATTCATTCTTGGATAAAATCCTCCTTTTTCGAAACATTGAGGTTGGGTTCCTTCGCAACATCCTCCGGCTTGGTAGAACATGAGATCGCCATATTTTCTTTCTAGCTCCCAAATAACTTCTAGCGCTTTTTCTGTGACTGATACTCTGGATATTTTTGTTTCCATTTTTTTATTTTATTGGATTTATTAAAGTTAAAAAATATATAGTGTAAATTATGTTTATTTTTCATTTTATATAGAATAATACCCGATTACAAGTTATATTATTAAAAAATAATGGAACCCATTTTTATTAACCAATTTATATCTTGTTACACATAAAAGAAATTTATCCCTAAAAAGAAATGCAATAAATATGAACATAGAATTGATAATTTTTACTAACATTTTTTAAATGAAGATTAAAAATATAAATGCTGAATGGATCTAATCCGATTCAGCATCTATAATAACAAAAAAAGGCTTACAAATTATTACTATCTTGTAGTATATCCACCATTTGCAAAAATGGTTTGCCCTGTAATCCACCAGCCATCAGTTACCAAAAACTCTACCAGTGGAGCAATGTCTTTAATATCTGTTAACCCACCCAAAGCTGCAGCTGATTTGTGATATGCAACAGCATCATCAGCCTCTTGGCCATAGAAAAAAGGGGTATCCATAGGGCCGGGGGCAACTGCTGTCACAGAAATTCCTCGTGCTCCAAATTCTTTTGATGCTGCTCTTGTGAAATGCTCTACAGGCGCTTTCATACCTGCGTAAGTAGAATATAGTCCTGTGTAAGCAGCAAGAAGTGAAGTTACGATAGTACATATTTTACCTCCATCGCTTACCTTTTTTCCGGCTTCCTGAAGGAAGAAATAAGCTACCTTTGAATTCACATCAGACATGATATCATATTCTGCTTCTGTGGTTTCTGTAAATGGCTTCTTTAATACCATACCCACTGTATTGATTGCAATATCTATAGCTCCAAACTTAGCTTTGGTTTCGTCAAAGAATTTGGTGATATTTTCAACATTTGTTAGATCTCCCTGAAACAAAAACGCCTCAGCTCCCAAAGCCTGTATTTCTGCTAATGTTTTTTCGCTCTCTTCTCTTGAGCTTTCGCTGTTGTAGTGAATTGCAATCTTAGCTCCTTTTACTGCAAAATTTTTACTTAATAATCCACCTAAGTTTTTACCTCCTCCGGCGATCAAAACTACTTTTCCTGTCAAATTGTGTGTTGTCATTTTTTAAATTTTGTTTTAGTTAATATTATAATTTTGTTTAATTTTTAGCTGAAAAGTATTTTATTACTTTCCTTTTTGTTAATCCACAAATATTAGTTTAGTTTAAAGAAATAATTCTATTTCGCATATAATTTCCGCCACTTGGTTACCGTATTCCTACTTAGATTAAAATAATTTGCCAGCTGAGTATTATTCAGCATTTGTTTTTGCTGGTAATCCAATATTTTTAAAATAGTTTTTTGATCGTAAGATTTACGTTTTTGATTAAAAGCCAAAGTATCTTTATCCTTTAGATTAAATATTTTGGAATTGAGGGTAATAACATCCATGATCGAAAATTGCTTCTTCTCAAGATAATTTTTGAATTCATCTTTTCTTTCCGGATATTTTTTTATGATAATATCTTCAAATATTCTTTGATAATCAGGTTTACTATTTTTCATTTTTGTAAATTCTTTCTTAGGCTATGGTTGATTTTTTTAGTGAAAACTACATCTGCAATTTGTATCTTTTGATGCTGAGATGTTATTGTACCTCATCAGATTTGCTTATCCATTTGTATAAGGTTGTTTTGGGGATTCTATAACCTTCCATAATCTGTTGTTTTGTTTTTTCACCAGACTTTAGAGAATCAAGAATAAAATCTATAATTTCTTTTGTGTATATGTTTTTTCTAAACTGTGGTAAAGATGTTTCTTTAGATTTCATCTCTTTTTGATTTGAAGAATAAAACAAAAGGTGTTGAGAATAGATTCTAAAAAAATCATATTCCAGCAGTTTACTCCATCTTAACAAAATACTAGAATCAATGCTTGTTGACGCATACATTTTTTCAATATCTTGTTGCTCACATCCTAAAAATTTACATATCCGAAAGATGTCGATATTTGTCTCTTGTACTCGCTTTTCAATCAGGTTACCTATGTGTATATTCTTAAAGTCCATTTTAAAATAGTTTTTTATTTTATCTGTTATATCTTCATTTAATTTCTGGTTTTCATTCAAAATCTGAATTTGTATCTGCATTTAAGAAACTTACGGGAATTCCTTTTGCTTTTTTAAAACTATTAATAACTATAATTAGCCTTTTCTAGTCACAGAAAGAAATATTTTCTTTTCAGTACCAACTTCCATACACCACCATTTGAATTCATACCATCTGTAGGTAACAGGATCCACCTGAACCTGTAAATTGGTTGTAATAACTTCTGCAGCAGAATTAGTCCAGAATACAATATTGTTGGCATCAACCTGTACAAAGTTTCCTGATGTCAAACTATTGTTAAGAGAAGTTTCATTTTCATTTACCTGAGTTGCAAAGGTCTGATAACTTACCAATTGTGTACCCGTCGCAACATTATAGACTCTAGGATCATAATATGATGAGCTTACTCCCTGTAAATTCATTTCTAACCCGTCTAATTGAGGTAAAGCAGAAAGACTGTTTGCAGTAACATAAGTTTTCAGGTTAAAAGAACTCGCATTTGCTGTAGCAGCAGGAACAGTGTAAACTCTTGATAGAGTTTCCCCGATATTTATAGTACCACCACCTGAACCGGCAGTTGTTGGAAGACCAGTAACATATCCTAATACACCATTCGCATCAGCAACTACCGTCCTTGTCGCTGTAAAAGTTTGGTTTTGAGTTGCAGAAGCACCTCCGCCACCTTGAGTATAAATTGCATTAGCTGTTCCGTTTAAAGGAAGAACTCTTAGACGGGTATTTCCGTTGACATCAAGTCTTTCGGTAGGAGGAGATGTATTAATAGCAACATTTCCTTCCCCTGTTATTCTCATTTTTTCTGTACCGACCGCACTTGAGCCTGCACTTGTTGTAAATATAAGAGGGGCAGTAGTTGTAGTATAACTAGTCCCTAAATAAAATCCACGGGAATCACTTGTTGATACTATTTGACTTGCGCTCTCCGGATCCTGAAACAATTGAAGATTAGAGTTTATTCCGTTACTATTATTATCATCAGATGCTATAATAATACTTCCTCTCTTACCATTGCCAAATCCTCTTTGGTTTATTCCTCCGTCATTATACCAGATTGTAGACTGTTCAGCACCGGCAAAAGTTAGCGAAAATCCATTATTGGTTAAAGTTCTGCTGCTTGTTAATGATCCGTTATTGTTATAAATATTCACATCATTTATTTTCATTTTCTGCCATGCAGTTCCGTCAAAATAATAATATCCTGCAGAAGTAACGTTAATAGTCTGCCCTGCCGGAGCCGTATCAGCTGCTGTTGCATAAACTATTGCAGCTAACTGGTTGTTTGTATATGTTTTAGCTCTCATCTGGCTTCCTGTTAACCTTGGAGCTCTTATACCGTCCAGAATAGTAGCAGTAGCAGGAGTTCCTGCAACATCTAATGTAACTTGAGGATTGGTAGTCGTTATCCCGACATTGCCTTCTCCGGTGATACGCATCTTTTCCGTCGCTAATGCACCTCCTCCTATACTTGTGCTTATGGTAAGCGGGGCAGAAGCAGTAGAGCCATTTGTTCCTATATCCAGAGAGGTGGAATTAGAAGCAGCCTGAATTTGTGCAGGTCCATTATAAAACTGTTGTAAAAACAAGTTAGAACTGTTCCCTCCGGAAATTACAATTGCACCATTTCCTCCAGAACCCTGACGGTTTTCCTGGTACAGAACACCCGTCGTGCTCCACGAAGTCCTTTGATTTGGTCCAGTAATATTAAATTCTTTACCATTCAATGTCATTGTTCGAGAAGCTCCAGCTCCTACTAAAGAGCCATCAGAATTATATATATTTTTATATAATACTTTCTGCCATACATTTCCGTCAAAAGAATAATATCCAGCTTCGTTGATATTAACTCTTTGTCCAGATGTATCACCTCCTGATATATCGGTAATATAGATCAAAGCACCTCTCTGATCCGCTGCATACGTTGCGGTATTGGCTGTAAGCTCAGCACGGGTAAGACGTGGAGCCTGAAGCCCCAATATCTGGGTATTATCCGTTATATTGCCTCCTGTATCACGCTTGGCACTTACGTCCATTGTTGTTTTAGGAGTTGCTGTGTTTACTCCGATCTGGGCTGAAACTGTTGCACTTACTAAGATAAGCGCTCCTGCTAGTAATGTAAATTTTTTCATTAGTATTAGAATTTTGTTTTTAAATATTGCTTGTTTTTATACTTGTACTCAAGTTTCCATTGAAATAATATTTTCATGGTTTGTTAAAATCAGAGCACCCCTTTTTAGTGATGATTACTCTAAAAAAATATTAGTTATTTAGTTTTGCATTATAAATTCGAATTATAATAGTGTACTGATGGTTGCTTATCAGACTATTTAATGCTCTTATTAGATCCCTTTATTTTCTGAACATGTTCTAAACTGTAACCCATCGCATTTTTATCAGTTTTCTTTGCATTAATCACTATTCCCCCTAAGCCTATATAAGCATTCATCTTCATGGCATCATCAGGAGAGAACCAATCTTTATCTGAAATAACAACATCATATTTACTTTTAAGATCAACCGCAGATAAATCTGTATTAGACAAGTCCACATTTACATCTGACAGGGTAAAACTTTTCGTTTTCTTTAGTTTTTCCGCGAGATTATATTTCAACGCAGACTCCAGCTGGCTGATCAATAAATTATTGTTATTCACAAAATCCCATCCGTCCTTTGTGTATCCTATTTTTATAAGTTGGGCTGCTTTGGCGCTTGCACTGCTTCTGAAACATTCTGACCATGCCGGGGGAGATCCCTGATACCCTTTTACACATTTATCCGTCAGATCATATATCATCATTCCCGGTTGAGGATTGGCAATTACTCCGGTATTGGCTACCCTGTTAAGATACAGGGCCTTATTATTAGAGGCAAGATCCAGATCCGCACTTTCATGAGGCGTTTCTGTCTTCACCCCTATTTGGCTATACATCATGGCACTCACCAAAAATGCTAATGTTTTTATCAACTGTTTAAACATCATTTTCTTAATTATTTGGTATTATTAGCTAAATAAATCACTGTCCTAATTTTGAATACATCTCACAGCATGGCCATTCATACGTGTACTATTTTCATAAGGTCTTGCATCTTGTGATGCACCGGCTGAAAATTCATAAATCATGACATAAATATACCCTGCTGCCGGAGCTACAGCTGTTGTGGTGGTAGAACTCCAATATCCTCCAAAGTCTCCAAATGTTGCCGAATTTCCTGCACGCGTAGGCTCTAAAGACATCTTAAGTGCCGTATTGTATCCAGAGTTGTTAAATCCTTCGCCTGTTACACGTGCTCTCGCCATCCAGTTATTCACTTCAAAAGTCGCAGGCACTCTGAAACCGCGTGGACAAGGGTTGTTGGCACTCGATTCACTTTGCCATAATGTATTATCCAGGTTTACCCTCCAATCCGAAGTAGCATTTCCTGTAGTAGTATAGATAAATTGTGCGTGGGTAGGATTATCACTTTTTACAGTACTCACGGTATTTACCCCTGTGCCACTGGATCCATTCGTCCAGTTCATCAGCTCATGTCCATCAGGCTTTCTGCCCCATTCGAAACAGCTTCCGAATGCTCTGAAATCATTGCCTGCCGTAGCTTGCTGAAGAGGATTAAAATTGGCATTTCCCACTAGGGAATAGGTAGCCCCCAAATTATTATTCAGCCATATTTTTCCATCTTCTGCCAATACCGGGAGATAGAGGAAATTGTGCCTATTTTGGGTACCCGCTCCTCCATTATCCTGCAATCCAAACATTCTGTCGGGGATACCCGGGATATCTCTCAGTTCATAATTCGTTAATGCTCCTGTGCTGTTATAAGGATACTGAAACATTCCCAGTAATATTCCCAGATAATCGGTACCAAGGCCTGCATTAAGATCTAACTGCTTTACATTAAGTGTACCGCCAATAGATCTTATAGTTGCTGTAATAGAAGTTGTAGCGCCAGTGTAGGCTTGTGATGCCCACAGAAGCTCCAATTGGCGAGAGATTCCATCCTGAGTGAGAGATGCCGGAACGGTAATAATACTGCTCCAGGCATTGATGTTTCCGCTTCCCGAAGCATTATCCACAGGGATACTTACGGTAATACCAGTAGTGGTGATAGTTCCCTGTAGATTTAATAATGTGGCTTCATTCACTCCGTCTGCGTTTACCGTATTGGTAGTCGCGGGTCCTGTAGGGGCTGTGTATGGGAGATAATCCTGATCATATAGGGAGATCATCCAATATTTTCTGTTCTGCATTAAAGTGATAGAACCCGGTAATACTCCTGAAGAATTTGCAGTAACAGGGAGCGATACAGTACACGTTTGCCCGCCTATACTGATAGGAAAAGAAGCTGTTCCCGAAGCAGATGGAGTACCACTTACTGACAAATGAAGACTTCCATTTCCTGTTGCAAATAGACCAGCCTGCAAAGTCGCCGTTAGTCCGGTAATTCCTGTTGATGCTATGGTTTGTGCAGGATAATAGCCACCATCCCCTCCATTATAAGGTACTGTAAGTGTCCCGGAATAGGGCTGTCCCTGTGCAACTCCCGCAGGATTCAGCGTTGCAGAACTACAGGTAAGAGAAGTTATTGTTCCGGAAGCTACCGCCGTTCCGCTGAAGCAATCAGACCATAGCGCCGGAATACCCTGATAGGCTTTTATACAATTGTTTGTTACATCATAAATAATCATCCCTACTTGAGGATTTGCCACAGCTCCTGTATTGGCTACTCTATTAAGATAAAGTGCTTTATTGTTAGACCCCAATTCAAGATCTGCACTTGTATGGGGGGTTGGTGTATTGATTCCGATCTGACCTGATACTCTTGTCATCAAAAAGGAAAAAACCACCGTAGCTAATAGTAATGTGTTTTTCATATATGTATGCTATTTTTATATTTTTTTGTTGTTTCAGAATTTATATAATTTTCCCATGAATGCTGCTTTTAAATCTTTTATAGAAATAACCGCAGTATTGTTATCATACATTGTATAGAGCCGGAAAAATTTGTTTGACAGAAGAATACAAGCGTATGTTTATTCTTTAAATGATATACAGATTATATTCTTACAGTAGCATCAGCTTTGTAAACTATAATAATAGTGACAAAGTAATCTGGTGGTATACTAAAATGATATTTCAGCATATATTGTGAATCCTAAACAGAAATGCGACCTCATCATAAATTGTTTGTTTCATACTTCTATATAAATCTGCTAAGATTTCTTTTTTAAAACTGTATCAGAAGAGATACATTGTAGTGTAGTTCGTCATAATTTTTTTGTTTTTGTGTTGTTTTTTTATTTTAAAATAGAAGAAGGAAGACTGAAAAATGCCTTCCTTTTTCCCTTGAGTTTTTATGGTTTCCAGAAAGACCAAACTGTACCGTTGTATACGGCAAGCTGTCTTTTTGTAGTATCATATACCATCATTCCCGCACTCGGATTAATGATGTTAAGATGTGGACTTGCCACTTTTGGTAAGACCATTGCTTTATTGGTGTCTCCTAATACAAGTATTCCCGGCGTATTATCCGTACCTCCTGTTGTGTAAATCGTAACTTTAGCTCCGGGCTGCTCTGTCTTATCATTTCCCTGAATACTTAGATCGGCTGTTCCGGTAGTATCAACACTTAGGTCGAACCAGCTGTTATCTTTCAGGTATTTTACTTTATGATCTGTGGTATCGTAGATTACTGTTCCATTTTCCGTGATCCCGGTTTTATCTGTGACGTATGGGAGAATAAGTCCTCTGTTTTCTGTATCACCAAATTCCAGAGAAACAGATCCGTTTGACACACTCGCTTTACTGATTCCAATCTGCGCATGGATACAATAAGTGGAAAAAGAAACCATTAATAATGTTATTATTTTTTTCATTGCTATTGAGTTTATGTTTAATAAAAAGGAGGCTGAGACATGAATTCCTCAACCCCCAACCATAACTAATTAATATCTAGTCCGGACAAGTCTGTGTCGTTAAACAGTACCATCCGTAAGTAGTACCTCCATCCTGTGAAGTGTACATTTTCATACACTTATTAGTAATATCATATACCAACATTCCTTCTACAAAATTCGCAGGTGCAATACCTACAGGATTTCCTGCTGAAAATGCCAATCTGTTCGGAACAAAACCTTTTGTTTTAGCTTCTAACACCAACCATGCTCCTGTACGCACTGCAGGCCAGTTATCGCCTGCCGCACCCGCTCTGTCAAGAGAACTAATACCTACTTTACTGATCAATGCAGGATTACCTACACTTGCCACAGCACCAGGCTTGTAACATGCTGTAAGAGCATCTCCTTCTGCGAAAGTGATATATCTGGCAGTGTTGTCTGTGTCAAAACTATTGTTAAAGACCCATTTACCGGATCCTGTGCTTGTACCTGATACAACTTTTACATTAGTGGTAAAAGCAGGATCATCTGCAATCAACATAAAGACAGTTTTCCCCAGAGTAGTTCCAATTCCTGTGTAAGCAACAAGGTTACTTTCGAAGTATAAACCTCCGAGAGTATTGGTACGTTGAGACAGCCATGTTCTTGCAATTCTTCTATAAAGTGCTGAAGAGACTGTAAGGTTTGCAAGTGGTGTCGTTGTAATATTATTATCTCCCAACAAAAAGTAAGTAACATCATTTGTAAATGCACTACGGCTTGCATCAAGGTTTGGTAATACAAAATTATTAGTAGTAGCAACCGTAAGTATTGTACCCGCATTGACACTTTTTGATACTTTTTGATCAAATGCCTCAATATTATCTTTAGCGACACCAAATACGTTATTATTATAAGTTGTATTTAGCGCACCACTCCAAACTGTACTTCCTTCTGTTGCTATGTAATGATCTGTTGCAACACGTCCCAATGTAATACCATATTTAATGGCAAGATAAGTATCAACTTTTCTTCTTTCTGCTGTGGTAATATTTCCGCCACCGTAGATGATGGTTTCACCGATATCTCCTATAATACCTCCGTTATCGCTGGTATTGCCAGTCCAACGGGTATCACCAAATACATGACCTCCTAATGCAAGACCCATTGCTCCGGTATTTACTGTACCAACATTAGCTGCACCATTCAGCCCTCTTGCTAAAGTTGTATTGGTGAATGTATTATACATTATACTAGGAATTGTTGCAGAATAATCTAATCCTGAACCAGGTAATTGTGTTCCGCCTCCTACAGGTCTTCTTTCTATCACAGTACTTGGTAGAAATCCTAAATAATCCCAAGACGAAGCATCAGTTGTCGCATTATTTGCCGTTATACTGAAGAAGTGAGGGTTTGGACTTGAAGGGGATGTTATTCCGCTCTTAGTAAGTGTAAATATATCATTGCTCGTATTGGTAATTGTTTGCGTAGTATTATTACCCAATGTCTGAGTAATTGCTGTAAAACTAACTCCCGGATTGTAGTTGAAAGAAGTAACATCTCCAACTTTATATTTCGGTAATGCTTTTCCTGCAATCTGAGCTGAAACTGTACCTGCAAAATAATCTTTCCAAGAAGTTACGTCTGTACTGTTCCCGGTATTAGCAGCATCAATATCTGCTCTGTACCACTGGCTTAGTCCGTTGATAACACCTCCCGGAGCATGTCCAAATGCCGCGAAAGTGAAATACTGTCCATTTACCAATGTTACCTCTGCATAGTTATAAGTAACACCATTCACTGTCTGAGTATTTAGGGACATATCTGTTACCGTATCTGTATTATCAATTACAACATCAGCACTCTGAATCAGTCTAAGCGCAGTTAAACCTGCAGGCCAAATAATCCGTACCGTTCCAACAGTTCCTGTATTCTGAGTTTTCCAGATAGATTCGAAACGATAATTAACCCCTGTAATTCCACTGATAGGAATTGTAAGACTTTGTTTTAATCCATTGTCTCCTACCATTAGGAATTGTCCGTCTGTTAAAGTGTTTATGTTTAAAGCATTTGTATTTGCCAATGCACCTCCGGCACCGATAATTAATTTCTGCCCATCATTAATGCTTTTTGACTGTTTTTGATGTAAATCAGAGACATAATCATATGCGATACCAAAAATATTATTATTGTAGCCAGTGTTCACGGAACCATTCCATACATTCGTAGAACTACTGCTTAAATAATTTGGAGTATTGGCAGTATTTAATGTAATACCTCCTTTTATGGCCAGGTATGAATCAACCTTGTTGACATCATTTGCAGAAAGTGTACCATCAAAAACAATAGTTTCAGACATGGTCATTCCGGCTCCATCATCATCACCGCCGGCATTTGCATTTCTTCCCAATATAATTCCTCCATCTGGACCTGTTGTTACGCTGGAATAAGTAACGTTTCCTGCAGGAACAGCTCCATTGAACGCTCTTGTAAATAATGTATTGGTAAAACTGTTTCTTACAATTGTAGTATTTGTAAGCTGATTATATCTATACCCTGTAGCAACTGTACTAAATAAAGGAGCTGCTGCTGTATTAGTTCTAACTATTACATTATCGGCACCAAGTCCGGGACTATCATAAGAGTTACCCCCTGTTAGATTTGAATAATTTAATCCCATAATTCTATCCCAGTTATTTCCTGTAACCGGAGTAGTGCTTGTATAGACTGTGTAATTTGCTCCTGAAAGAGAATTTAGAACACTTGTGTTTCCTAAAGCATTTGCAGGTACAAATGTTACTCCTGGATTAAAGTTTAGATTAAGTCCGGTTCCGGTCACTGAGGTCGGAGCAGATGTACTGCTTGATAATGTAGGTATAACAGGTACTTTACCTGCTGAGTAATCTGTCCAAGTTGTTACTGCGCCAGTTGCTGGAGCGACCCCTTTATCAGCTCTGTACCAAAGTGAAGAAAGTACACCTCCCGGAGCATGAACGTATGCAGCGAAAGTAAAATAATTTCCATCACCAAATGTTACGGTTGCTGTGTTATACGTAACACCATTAACTGTTGTTGTTCCAGACATTGGAATAAATGTATCCGCAGCATCTATTGTTGCATCAGTAGAACGGACTAAATGAAATCCTTGCATCCCTGTCGAAGGCCAAGCCACTGTAACAGTTCCTACACTTGATGTATTTTGTACTTTCCAAATAGAAGCAAAACGATAACTAGTAGCTCCTCCGGGAGCTGCAGGATTAGCTAAAGCTACAGAAAGACCTTGCTTTAAACCATTATCTCCGACTATTAAGAATTGACCGTTCGTTAAGCTATTTGTATTAAGGGCATTTGTATCGGCTAAGGAATTTCCCGCCCCAATAATTAGTTTTTGTCCGTCATTGACACTTTTAGATTGTTTTTGATTTAATGCTCCGTCATCTTCTCTCGCGATCCCGACAATGTTGCTGTTATATCCGGTGTTAGTTGTTGAATTCCATACAACTGTTGCAGAACGATTCAGATAATCAGTTGGTAAAGTGCCCAATGCATTTGTAAGGGTAATACCATACTTAATCCCTAAATAAGAATTCACCTGTAGTTTTTCTGTATCGGTCAATACTCTGTCGAAACTGATAACTTCTGAGATATTTCCTCCTGAAGAGTTATTTGTACCACCATCTTCATGGATAAATAAATTATTCCCAATTCCCCTGTTAGCATTCACACCTCCGGATGCAGTTGATGTAGCTCCATTCATACTCAAAGTAGTGGTATGGGTTCCAGATATCCATTTTGGCAGATAATAAGAATTAATGGTAGGGATATTACTAAATCTCGCTAAAGAATTAGGATAGTTAGGCGTTGCCTGATAATTGTCCTGCCAGAAGAAATAGGATTCAGTTGCAGATTGACTCGCAAACCAGGGCACATCTAAGCTGCTTCCCGGAACAACATTATTCCCAAAAGACACCATCGTTAGTTGTTGTGCAAGATTAGCCTGACTCTGCAATACAAAAGTACTCAAGTCTCTGTGTGAAAAGTCCGGGAAAACATCAGCCAAAACTAATCCATCATGTGTTGATAAAGTATTATCTGTAACAGAAGGATTAAAATTATGAATTGCATTCTGAAAAACAGGAGATCCTGTATAAGCCTGTACTGCTTTACCGCCAGATAGGCCATAGTTGACCCATGAAGTTACATTACTTCCTGTTGTAGTTGTGTTGGTTCCATCGTTTGCTCTTAGCCATACTGCTGGTAAAGCAACTCCTCCAGGAGTCTGCACATACGCTGCAAAGGTAAAATACTGGCCATTTGCCAATGTTACATCTGCATAATTATAGATAACACCATTTACAGTCTGAGTATTGACAGACATATCCGTTACTGTATCTGTATTGTTAATCACCGCGTCAGCACTCTGAATAAGTCTTAAATTAGTTAATCCTGATGGCCAAGCAATACGTACCGTACCAACACTTCCTGTATTCTGAGCTTTCCAGATAGATTCGAAACGATAGTTAACTCCTGTAATTCCACTAATAGGAACAGCAAGACTTTGTTTTAAACCATTATCTCCCCAGATTAAATACTGTCCATTATTAAGAGAAGTTGCATTCGCCACATTAGTATTTGCTAATCCGGTTGTTGAAATTAATACTTGCTTGCCCGAATTCGTACTCCAAGACTGTTTTTGGTTCAATCCCGTAGCGTCTCTAGCAATACCTGCAATATTATTGTTATAGCCTGTATTTCCTGAAGCACTCCAGACTACACCACTAGCTGAATTTTTATAATCTCTGGTTCCCTGAGCATAAGTAGTTCCATACTTTATTGCCAAATAAGACTCAACCCGATCCATTTCATCAGCATTAAGTCTATTCTCAAAGATCAACATTTCGTTTACCTGGCCGTTTATAGAACCATAATTGGTATCTCCACCTACGCGGATATCTCTTGCATTGACATCAAGAACAGCATTTTGTAGCTGACTTCCAGAGTAATCTGTTCTACTACCATTGAGAGATACTGTAGAGGCTGCATATGAAGCATTTGTACCCGCTCCATTTTGCCAGTTTGCACCTGCGGTGAAATAAAAATTACTTTGAAAACTATTATTAGTTACTCCTTGATAACCCGGACCTCCGGTAAAAAACAATAAATTATTCAGTCCATTGTTAGAAGTATGTAATCCCGGATAATCCATAGTAGAATCGAATCCGAAAATACCACCTTGTGTTAATGTATTTAGATATCCTGCCGTAAATAATGTTCCATTTGTACGGTCTATGATATTTACTCCAGCTCCAGGTTGGAACTCCATCCATTTACTCTGAAATGTAACAGTGGGATTAAAGTTTGCTAACGTGGTACTATTTGAAAATGTAGGGCGTAATCCGGCAGTTGCCTGCAAAAGATTGAATCCGTTACCTTGAGCATCATTCCATTGATATACTGTCGAGTTATTAGCTGAGCCGGTAACTCCGGCGTCTGAAAACAATGTACCCGAAGCATCAGCTTTGTACCAGGCAGCAGGAGTAACTCCTCCCGGCGACTGTCCGAATATTGGAACAATTGTGCAAATTAATGCAATGCTTATTATTCTTAGAAAATATTGAGGGATCATATTTTCGATATTTATTTTGGTTATACATTTCAGATTAAGTGTAATTAACTTTAAACCTGAATTAGAAAAAATTCCGTGGAAAATTGTGTGCAAATTTTCTCTTGAGATGTGCTTTATGAATGACAGCAAGTATCTCAAATGAAAAAATTAATTAGAGATTAATATTCTCTTCAACCTTATAAAATAAATCTATTAGAAGAAAGATTTATAAAGTTTGGCAGATTTTCCATTTAATTATGAATTAAGATAGTATGGCAGGTGGAGGCCTTGTAAAATTATACCGGTCTGTAATACTCTTTATAAAAGGAAAAGAATATGTGTAGTAGAACTTTTTATTATATAAATTAGAAATTGCAAAATCATACGTTTGGATCAACTCAGCAGATTTGAAAGTATTGTTGATTGTAATAGTTCCAACTTTAATAGAATCACCGCCTGTTTGAAAAGAACTGTCTGACGGATCTTTTGATATGTGTGTTGTGATTTCCGGCTTTGGAATTTTATTTTCAATCTGAACTTCCTTTTTCGCCTTTACAACTGCTTTTACTTTTTTCTTCACATGTTTCTTATAACCTTTACTAATGGAAGAGGATAAGGGTTTAAATGTTTGTGAAAAATTTTCTATTCCATATACGCTGGTTCCTTCTGCAACACGAATTACCGTTGCTGCTGTTTGATCAACCGAGGATACAATAGAAGAGTCTACAACATTTTCAGAGGAAGCCTTGTCTGGAAAAGCGAAAACAGAATTAGAAATAAGAATTAGAAATAATGAAAAAAAGAAACCAAATTTCCCGTGGTAATTTGTGCCACGTTTGGGAAAATTGGATTCTTGTCCTTTTGCATCATTCACAGTTTTAGTTTTTATGATTTTATTTCAATAAGTAAGAGGAAATATCCTTATTGGAATCTTGGACAATATTACAGTGATATTTTATGGTTAAATAAAAGATGCTATAAGCAATTCTGTAATTCTGATAAAAATTATTGTTTTACAAATAAATACAATTGATTTGCAGTGCTTTATCTGTTTTAACGAAATAACTGTCAATGGAAAAAATGATTAGTTTAATCAAGAACGGATATGAAATTATAGTACATTCTAGTAAAGTTGTACAACAACAATTTCTTAAAATTAAAAATATCAATTGTTTTTTAAGGAATCTAAATAAAAAATCCATCGCAACAGGCAATGGATTTATGATTTTAATATTAACATGATTGTGAGCAAAAATTCTACATATAATTATTCTGTGTTTTAGAGACTGAATGTAGAAGATTTACAATGAGATCAAAAAATTGATTTGTTTTCGAAATGATAAAATTATAGATAAAAAGATTTTTTATTTTATCCTTGCTGAATAAAATTAGATGTTGTCTTCATTAAGTTTCTGAATAAAATAAGCGGGTGTTACTCCATTTATTTTTTTAAAAGCTACAAAAAAGACCTGTGGCGATGCATATCCGCAGATTTCCGCAAGATGACTTATTTTATAGCTTCGATACTTTGGTTCATTATAGAGTTTATGAACGATATAGTCAATCTTTAAACTATTGCTATAACTGCTAAAACTATGAGATTTGTGATTCTTTATGATTTCAGAAAGATATTTGGCATTTGTATTTAGCTGAGTAGAAAGCAAACTGATGGTGAGATTGGGCTTAAGAAACTCTTCTGAATTTTCAAAAGCTTCCAATTGATCAAGAATTCTTTTTTCCGTATCAGATGAGATTAAATTTTTGGGTACTGTATTGGTTTCTATCGTATGAGGTACTGATTCATTTTTAATTTTGTCTATCATCAACTCGTAGTTCTTATGCAGCTTTTTATTGTTTCTTCGCCAAAGAATAATTGTTGCTAATCCTGCAATTAATATGAAAGCTCCTGTAATGATCCATAGGTTTTTATAATTTTCCTTATTTTCCGTATCAATTTGAGCGACCATTTTCTTCATGGTAGAATTAGATGCTTTCCTTTCTTCGGAATATAAGCTGTCATTAAGAATGGTATATGCAGATTGATAAAATTTTGAATTTTCATTATCATCCTTTTCTAAATAAGCTTCAAGAAGAAGTTTATAAGATTGCAGCCTTGTGTTGGGATTGCTATGTTGTTTTTCAAATTTTAGTGCTTTTACACTATATTCAATCGATTTTTCTGTTTTCTTTTCTTCAAGATACAGTCTAGATATGACATTATAGGTTTGTGCTTTGTTTACCGGATCAGTGTTAAGTTTTTTGTTTTCATAAATTTCCAACGCATCCAAAAGATGCTTTTCTGCCAAACTTAATCTGTCTTTTTTTTGTATATCATCCAGATATAGTATGGCTACTTGCATATTGTTATAAGCGATAAGGTCATATTTTTCATCAATAGATACAATGTTTCCTCTGTTACTTATCATTTTTGCCATTTCAAGACTTTTCATGTAATTACTATACATGGAGTCAATTGTACCTTTTTCTTTTTTTCTACTTTCATAGTAGATATTCATATTTTCATAAGTATATGCAAGTGATCTTCTTTTTTTATCATTATTTTCAATTTCTGATGCGTAGCTAATTGCTTTTCTAAAATCCATTAGACTTGCATCAGGTAGTCCAAAATATCCTAATACTAATGCATTTCGTCTATAAATATTGGATATATGGCCGTATGTATCTTTTTTATTTTTTGCCGTTTTTTTTAGTTCGTTTCCGAGATCTATTACTTTCTTATCTTTTTCTATCCCCATATACAACCCCATTAAATAATCACCGCTACGCAGAACGCCGTCTTCGTAAGCATATTTTTGTGATTCAGATTTTAATTTTAAAAGTTGTGGCTCATGTTTTGGGTCAATAAATGTTTTACTGTCTTTAAGAATTTTGTTTAATTCTTTGTCGATAGCTTTTGTCTCAGGAGTATTGCCCGCAGGTTCCACATTTTGTGCCCATAAGACTTTGAACGAAAACAGAATAAACAATAAGTAGAGTTTCGTGTTCATGGGGGTATGGTTTTCAGTTAGTTTTTTGCTTGATTAAAAAGAAAGCCAAAAATACAATAATGATGGAATATTAGCAGAAAAATTCATTTTAATTATCAATTATTAGTGAATACAATTTATAATAGAAAATTTTTCATCAAATAATCAGTTACAATTTACTTTATTTTATATTTAATATAGTAAAAAGTAAAAATTTCAACTTTCTATATAAATGGTCAAAACTTTTTACTTAATCCCCGATTCTTTAGCTACTAAAGATACATTGCCTCACTGTTCACTTAAAGATATTGCTTGCATCTTCAACTCTAAACTGTAATTTTTTCTGATCTCTTTCAAACTTTTACAGTCAAAGATTATAAGAATTAAGTCCTTTCAATATAGTGGAAAAAGAGGTAAGAAAATCCCAATTTCGCACAAAACACAATGAATATTTATCAAAGAAAAGTCCGGAGAAAAACTCTACCGGACTTCTTAAACTCAATATAATTTAACTTTCACTTCCCGCAATATCGAGAACGATCCTGCCATCAATTTGCCCTGCTTTCATTTTATCGAAAACTTCGTTGATGTCTTCTAATTTTGCTGAAGTTACCGTTGCCTTCACCAATCCTTCATTCGCAAAATCCAATGCTTCCTGAAGATCTTTTCTTGTTCCAACGATTGAACCTCTTACTGTGATTCTTTTCAATACTGTTTCAAAAATTGGTAACTCAAAAGAACCGGGAGGAAGACCATTTAAAGCTATTGTTCCTTTTCTTCTAAGAACATCAATTCCCTGTTTGAAAGCTATTGGAGAAACAGCTGTGATCAATGCGCCGTGCATTCCGCCGACTTCCTTATGTAGATATTCTCCAGGATCTGTGTTTTTTGCATTGACCACTAAATCTGCTCCTAATTTTTTTGCTAATTCTAATTTATCATCTGAAACATCAATTGCAGCAACATGCATTCCCATTGCTTTTGCATATTGTACGGCAACGTGCCCCAATCCGCCAATTCCTGAAATAGCCACCCATTCTCCAGGCTTTGTTTCGGTTTCTTTTAAGCCTTTATAAACGGTTACTCCCGCGCAAAGAATTGGGGCAATTTCTAAAAAGTTGACATCTGATTTTAAATGTCCGACATATCTTGAATCTGCAATCACATATTCTGCAAAACCACCATCAACGCTATATCCGCCATTCTGCTGAGCATGACACAATGTTTCCCAACCAGTGATACAATAATCACAACAGCCACAAGCAGAATACAGCCACGGAACTCCAACTGCATCTCCTTCTTTTACCATCGCTTCCGGTCCGCAGGCTACGACAATTCCGACTCCTTCATGACCGGGAATTAATGGCATTTTGGGTTTTGCAGGCCAGTCGCCGTCTACAGCATGTAAATCTGTGTGGCAAACACCACAGGCAATTACTTTTACCAATACTTCATATCTTCCCGGTACTTTTACAGGAACTTCCTGGATTTGTAGCGGTTGTCCATAGCCTTGAACAACTGCGGCTTTCATTGTTTTTGGGATCATATTTTGATTTTTTTGAGTTAGTTCTTAGTTTGTTTAATTTAAATTGATAATTATTTTAACGCAAAGGACGCTAAGATTTTTTGTCAGTAAACTGTATATTTTAAGTCCGCAAAGGCGTTTCACTTAAATAAGGTCGCAAAAGGTTTTATCTTAATTTTTTAAGCCTTGTCAAGGTTTTGAACCTTGACAAGGCTCATAAGATATCCTGCTCATCCGGAAAATACCAAATAAGTGAAAATAAACGTACTTTTTGCGTGAGGGATAGGAAGGGTCTCGTTTGAAAAACGATAGTGCGGAGCGAAGCGGAGTACCGAAACGAAGTGGAGCCCTGGATAGCCCGACCGTTTTGCCTCGGCCTAAGCTGAGGCAAACGGGCACGCCCTAATATTTAAAATTAAAAGAAACCTAATTTGTTTTTGTTGTAAGAAATCAACATGTTTTTGGTCTGACGGTAGTGATCTAACATCATTTTGTGGTTTTCGCGACCGATTCCTGACTGTTTATAACCTCCGAAAGGTGCTCCTGCAGGATAAGAATGGTATTGATTGACCCAAACTCTTCCCGCTTGGATCTGGCGCGGAACGTTGTATAACTGATGCGCATCTCTCGTCCAAACTCCTGCTCCAAGACCATAAATTGTATCATTCGCAATTTTGATTCCTTCTTCTTCATCTTTGAAAGTCGTGAACGCCAAAACAGGTCCGAAAATCTCTTCCTGAAAAATTCTCATTCTGTTGTTTCCTTTGAAGATCGTTGGCTGGATGTAATATCCGTTTTCAAGACCTTCTCCAACATGATTCACTTCACCTCCGACAAGAACCTCAGCACCTTCTTCTTTTCCTAATTTGATGTAAGAAAGAATTTTATCTTTTTGAATCTGAGACGCCTGAGCTCCCATCATCACCGTTTTATCAAGAGGATTTCCGACTTTGATGGCTTTTACTCTTTCGATCACTTTTGCAATAAATGCATCTGCAATGTCTTCCTGAACCAATAATCTCGACGGACAAGTACAGATTTCACCCTGATTTAGAGCAAAAAGAACCGCACCTTCGATTGCTTTGTCTAAAAATGCATCGTCTGCATCCATCACTGAACTAAAGAAAACATTTGGAGATTTTCCACCTAATTCTAATGTCACAGGAATGATATTTTCTGTTGCATATTGCATTACCAGACGACCTGTAGCCGTAGAACCTGTGAATGCCGCTTTATTCACTTTTGGATTCGTAACCAACGCTCTTCCCAATTCTGCCCCGAAACCGTTAACGATGTTCACTACTCCATTTGGAAGCAAATCTCCGATGATTTCCATTAAAACCATGATAGAAATTGGGGTGCTTTCTGCCGGTTTTAAAACTACACAGTTTCCTGCCGCTAAAGCCGGGGCAAGTTTCCAGATTGCCATTAATAAAGGAAAATTCCATGGAATGATTTGAGCGATTACTCCAAGTGGCTCATGAACGATCAATGAAACAGTATCTTTATCTAATTCGTTGTGAGAACCTTCATCTGCTCTGATCACCGAAGCAAAATATCTGAAATGATCGATCGCTAAAGGTAAATCTGCTGCCAAAGTTTCTCTTACTGCTTTACCATTATCAATGGTTTCAACGGTTGCTAAATATTCAAGATTTTCCTCGATCCTGTCTGCAATTTTGTTTAAAATAATACTTCTTTGCGTTGAAGAAGTGTCTTTCCAAGTCTGAAATGCTTTTTCCGCTGCGTTGACAGCCAATTCTAGATCTTCTTTAGATGAATGTGCTGCCTGCGTGAAATTTTTGCCGTCAACCGGAGAAACTACGTCAAAATATTGACTATTGACAGGAGCTGTAAATTTTCCGTCAATATAGTTATCGTATTTGCTTTTGAATTCAGGCCACTGTAAAGTCGTGTCTGATTTTTGTTCTGTAGTAGTGCTCATATTAGTATAATTTTAATTTTTCTGTTCAACCAAATTACACTTACCTAGCACAAACGTATAGCATAATCCTACAAAAAAACATCAAAATAGTGCAGATGGTTAATTTTATAGTTTTATTAACAACTGCATAGCGTATAAATTTCTATATTTGATAGAAGTGGCAATAAAAAATGTTTAGAAATGAATGATAATAAATTTTTATTAAATACTCCTGAATTAAAGACGGAGAATCAGCTTTTAAACTTAATTGAAAATCAAACGAAATTTAATCTAAACAATTGTGAATTTAGTATCTATGAAACTCACAAGACTGCTTTTGATGTAAAACTTCATTTTGAAAATATCGCTTTTACAGCCATGCTCCGTGGCAAAAAACATATGAAACTGGATAATAAAACGAGTTATTTCGACTATTTTCCGGGAGAAAGTATTTTGGTTGCCCCCGGAGAAACAATGGTGATTGATTTTCCTGAAGCCGATGAAACTCCGTCACAATGCATTTCTTTAAGCCTTAATCCAGAATTTATCGAGAATTCTTTAAATCATTTAAATTATCATTTACCAAAAGTTGACGAAACTTCACAATGGAATATTCAGCTTGATGAGTATTTTCTTTTTAATAATCAATCTCTTACTTCTGCAACCAACAATATCATGAG
This sequence comes from Chryseobacterium sp. GW823-FHT05E08, assembly GCF_058795655.1. Lineage (NCBI taxonomy): Bacteria > Pseudomonadati > Bacteroidota > Flavobacteriia > Flavobacteriales > Weeksellaceae > Chryseobacterium > Chryseobacterium sp. GW823-FHT05E08. Next base: position 150,377 of record NZ_JBXAHY010000007.1, read on the forward strand.
AATCGCGATGGACGATAATTCTCAAAAGGATATTATGGCAGATTTTGCTTTGAAAGAGTTGTTGATTAGACTCATGCAAACCCAAGCAAGAAGTATGGTTGAGAAAAATATTGCTAAAAATAAATCCAGAATTGGTTTTGCAGTGGATTATATTAAAAATAATCTTCATCAAAAATTATCAATTGACAGTATTGCTAAGTTGGCTTATGTAAGTAAATCCAATTTCTTTAAAATGTTTAAAGACGAGCTAGGAACTTCTCCGAATGAATTTATTTTGCAAGAAAGGATTAATAAAGCAAAGGAATTATTGGCGAGCCAGAACAGTATTAAGGAAACTGCTTATCAGACAGGATTTTCTGATACTAATTATTTTACGAGAGTATTTAAGCAATTAGTTGGTGTAACTCCGAAAAGTTTTCAGGATAAGGTTATACTTTAAATAAAAAAAAGCCCTGCATTTTTGCAGAGCTTAAAAAAATTGTTTGAATATTATGTTTAATAACCAGGGTTCTGAACCATGTTTGGATTTAGATTAATTGCATCCTGAGGAATTGGTAATACAAATCTAAAATTATTTGCAGGTAATGTTTTCAACGCGCCTGTAGGAGCATCGCCACCACCTCCGTCAACAGATGAGCCATAATCTGATCTTACAACTGATTGTCCTAATCTCTTTATCGTCCAGAATCTGTCATTTTCAAATGCTAATTCTAATCTTCTTTCGTAATAGATTGCATTTAATAAAGCTGTTCCTGTTTCTGCTCCTGGTACATATGATGCGTATCTCTGAGTTCTTAAAGTATTAAGTAATTGAAGTGCTCTTGCCTGATTTGGAGTTGCAGATTTCATATAAGCTTCTGCAACATTAAGATAAACCTCAGCAGATCTTAGGAATTTAACATCAACTACCTGAGCAGGAGGTGCAGGAGAACCAGCTCTTGTTCTATACTTAATTACGTGATTATAAAGTGTCGTTACATAATTAAATGTAAGAACATATGCCTCCTTTCTAATATCAGTAGAACCATATTTGGTAAACAAATCATAATTTACATTATATTCTGAACGAATACCTGCGGGATTTACAGAGTTTTGATTATAAGCAACTCCCACATTTACGTTATCATTACTAACATTTGCATTTAATATTGTGAATAATTCTCCATCATCAGATGCATCTCTCCAAACATTTACAAAATTAGCATTTGCTCCTACTGATGGACTTGCTAAAATACACTGCTCGCCGTACTGTATTGCTTTATCATAATCTCCTTTATATAAATAGACTCTTGATAAAAACCCCATAATAGAAGTCTTATTTAATCTTCCAATTGTTCCATTGGTTGTATTTATTTTCGCTAATGCATCTTGTAAATCTGCAATGATCTTATCATATGTAATTGTTACTGTAGCATCTCTTGATGGCTTAATACCCGGATCAAAAGTGGTTACATAAGCTATTCCCAACGAAGAAGATGCATCACTGCTTTGTGTAGGTATTTTTGAATATGCTCTCACCAAATCAAAATGTGCAATTGCTCTCACTGCCTTTGCTTCAGCTTCAATATTCTTCATATAGTCTGTATAGGGAACTTTATTTAGATTATCTAAAACAATATTTGCTCTGGAAATTACAAAATATGCAGATGAATACAATGAGGTAACCGCTGGTGTAATTGGGGTATATGACCATTCATAAGCCGCTTTATTCGTCTGCCTTCCCTGAGTATTTAAGATAAGATTGTCGGCCAATACATCTCCCAAAATAATAGAACTTCCTGTATCACCATTATAATATGTCGGACTTTTAAAAGCATCATAAGCTCCATCTAAAACTAATCTATAGTTAGCTTCTGTTGTAAAGATGATTTCGGGTGCATCCTGACTATTAGGAAGAATATCAAATCTTTCATCGCTGCATTGTAATGAAAGAAAAGATGCAAGTGATAATAATGATATATTGATTATTTTTTTCATAAGTTTTAATATGTGTTTTAAAATTCTACTTCAATTCCAAATAAATATGTTTTTACCGCAGGATAACTATATAATGCAAATGCACCATTTATAAATGTTTGTCCTGCAGCTGTCTGATTTTCTCCTGAACCAATTGATATTTCCGGATCTCCTTCAAATTTCGTCCAAGTAGCTAAGTTCTGTCCTGATAATGAAACTCTAATTTTGTTTACAGGGAATGACTCACCCAATATTCTTTTGTCTAACGTATATCCGATACTTACATTTCTTAATCTGATATAAGATGCATCTTGCAAGAACCTGTCAGTAGTTTGTACTCCTGTAATTCCTCCAGGTGCATTGGTTGTAGTATTAGGTCTTGGTAATACATTTGTCTGCCCTGGAGTCGTCCAATAATTAACAGCATCAGATCTCATATTATTCGTAGCTCCATTAGGATAATTCAACATATTAAGAGCCATATAATTGTAAGTATAATTACCAGATTTATAAGTAAAATCTGCCTGTACATCAAATCCGTTATAAGATAAAGTAGTTCCAAAGCCTCCGTATAGTTTAGGAAGTGGTGATTTACCCTGTAATAAAACAGCATCATTAGAATTATATATTTCAGTTGTACCTCCGTTTTTAGTATAATAAATTTCATTCCCATTGTCGGGATTAATGCCTGCGCTTCTCACTAAATAGAATGAAAACGGTTCTTCACCTTCTTTAAGCTGATTTATTGTACCAACAGTTCTTTCAGTTTCGCCATTTCGTAGTTTAACAAGTTTGTAGTCCATTAAACTTGTATTTGCTCTGATACTCCAATTAAAGCCTGCAGATTTTATGATATCTGCAGATAAGCTAATTTCAAGACCTTTATTTTTTAAGTCACCTGCATTAATATTGGTAGCATAAGCTCCTCCTTCTGAGCTAAAATTAGGAACAGTAAATATGAAATCCTTTTTTTGATCAATAAAATAATCTACAGTTCCTCTTACTCTATTATTTAAAAATCCGAATTCAGCTCCATAGTTTTGTGATTTTGTGACTTCCCACTTTAAGTCTGGATTTCCATAAATTATATTAGGAGCAATAGTAGGAAAAGAGCCATAGCTACTTCCGGACATTAATGTATTATTTAAATTAAGGTCAATATTATTATATCCTCTGGTACCAATGGATGCCCTTAACTTCAATAGTGATAAGATGGTATTATCCTTCAAAAATTCTTCATTAGTCACATTCCATGCGCCACTTACTGACCAGAATGGTTCAGACAGTACATTATTTTTCCCAAATCTAGAATCTTTATCTTGTCTTACAGATGCCGTTAAAATATACTTTTTAGCAAAATCATAAGTTAAAAAAGCTCCGTAAGAAAATGTTCTGTAAAGTTCATCATAACCTTTAACTTCAAAAGGGGTTGATGCATTATCCAGCTCATTTAAAGTTGGCGACGACAAGTTTCTACCTGTTGCACTAAGATAATCATTTCGGAATTCGGTATATTCTACCAAACCTAATAAATCAATACTGTGATTACCAAATGTTTTTGTATAATTTAATGTATTAGAATTTGTATATCTGAAACGATTTTGATTTTGTTCCACAACACTTCCATTTATTCCTAAAGATCTATCTAAAAAGGATCCTCTTAAAACCTTTCTATTCCATCTTATATTATTAAAATATCCTCCAAGCTGTGTTTTAAAATTTAACCCATTTACAATTTTATATTGGGCAAAAATATTACCATCAAAAATTAGAGAATTGTTACGTTCAGGATTATTTTTGAGCGCTTCTAAAATAGGAAATCCTCTTTTCGTAGAATTATAACTTCCATCTAAATTAAAAACTGGTTCGTATGGATTATAAGAATACATTGCTCTAAAAGGATTCTGTTCATTATTTCTGTCCCTTATATCCTGAGACATGCTGTAATTAACACCGGTAGAAACTCCAAAATTCAATCTATCAGTTGGAGCTGCTTCATATTTCATTCTACCCGTATATCTTTTGTAAGCATGAATATTCTGGACAATTCCGTTATCAGAATCATAACCTAGTGAAAATGTATACTTAGATTTTTCATTTCCGCCTCTAATTCCAACTTGATAAGACTCAATTGCTGATCTTCTTAAAATATCTTTTTGCCAATCATGATCTAAAGCCAGAGCTGCAGAAGTATTAGAATCTGTCCATGCAGTGTATCCGCTAATACCGAGAGCATACATTTTTCTCTCGTAATCAATTTTCTCAGCAGAATTCATCATTCTGAAGTTAATATCTTTAATCTTCTCGGAGAAACCTATTCTGGAACTCAGTGTGATAACTGGTTTTCCTGATTTTCCGCTTTTTGTAGTTAAAACAATAACTCCATTTGCTCCCTGCGAACCATAAATAGCTGCAGCAGCTGCATCTTTCAGTATAGAAATATTTTCATAATCACTCGGATTAATAGAGTTGAAAACATCCTGCGCTCTCTGATCATTTCCAACAACAAAACCGTCAATAACAAACAATGGATTTGAAGCACCAACTTTTGTAGTAACATTCCCCAAACCTCTAACATTAATTGCTGATCCCGAACCTGGTTTACCATTTAGTGCAGAAATATCTACACCAGCAGCCTTTCCTTGTAAAGCATTAGATCCCATCGTTGAAGAAGAGAAATTAGATAAAGCTTTTCCAGATACAACGGTGATTGCAGAAGTAACCTCATCCTTGCTTTTCTTCTGATATCCCGTAACTACAACTTCATCTATACTGGCTTCTTTTATAGAATCCTTCGTTTTTTTCTGAGCACTTACAACCTGTCCTGTAAAAAATAAAACAGCTGTTGTCATAATGCATAATTTCACATTCATGTTTTTTTATTTAGTATTTTTAAGGAAGCAAATTTGTTAATAAATACTAACAAACACAATGTAAAAAACTGAATTACAACAACTTAAAATTTATTAAAATTCTTCAACCAAAGCTAAATTTCGGCAATTAACTATTGTATTTTTCATAATGGCTTAAAAATATCTTGCTCAAAAAATACTTTTAACTAATTTTTTTTAATTTTTATTTTTTTTCACTCAATTCATAAATTTCAATTTGGCTTATAGGATATTTATTAAATAATATCTTTTCAAGTAAAAAATCAATTAAATCATAAGTTGGGACTTGTTAATAAAAAATAATGACACCAAATATTTCGAAAATAAAACACTCTATTTTTAAAAATTTCATAATTTTTGATAAAAACCGTTAAAATCAGAACATAAAAAACCACCTCATTAAGAAGTGGCAGTTGAATTTTATGATAATTAATTCTTATTTCTGATAGTGATAATACCTCGCTCCTTTCAAAACAGGACTTTCCGATTCAACAGATTGCAACCCAAATCCTTTGTAATCTTGATTAACAGATTCTTCTAATTGCTTTCTATGAAGCTTTTCATAGGTTTCAAAATCAATAGATTTTCTGTTTTTAAGATTTTCAAATAGATCCCATTCTGAAACAACATTTTTCCAATTTTCAGAAACTTTTCCGGCGAAAACTTTAGATTTTGATCCGCTTCCGTAGCCTAGAAACCCAATTTCAGAATCTTTTAATTCTTCATTTTCATTAAAAGAAGTCTGTAATGCTGAAAGTAACGCCATAAAAATTGAAGCGGTGTACATATTTCCGATTTCGGAGGATGCACGTTGCGATTTCTCTATTGTATCATTAATAAACTGAATATAATTTTCGGATTTCGCTACCGCTTTTTGTTCCTCTGGAGTTTCATACGGAAGTCCGTTTTCCAAGCTGTAAATTTCAGTGAAAACTCTTTTGCCGTGGAAGGCATAAGGAAGATGGAAAATCAGGTATTTCCAATTTTCATAAGGCTTGTTCTTCCCTGTAATTTCTTTATAATGATGGTAAGCTTCTCTAATTCTGTCCTGATAACATTGGTTTGAATACTGTCCATCAAAAACTGGTTCATCCGTAAAAATTTCAATTTTATCCGGAAAAGTTTCTGAAGCATTTGTTAAATCTTCTTTTTTATATTGACGTCTTGGTTTGAAAAAATCGAACACACTTTCAGTAGCTACTCCCCAATTATTTTCAATTTCCAACAAATCAGGTTTTGAAGAAATTAATAATGAAACCGCGCCACCGCCCTGCGTATATTCGCCTGAAGAAGCTAATTCGTATTTAGCATAATCACTGGCGATCACGATTGCTTTTTTATTAGGATTTACTCTCACAAAATCCAGCGAATTATGTAAAGCATCTACTGCTCCAACACATGCGAAAGTCATATCAACAACATCACAATTTCGGAAGCATCTTTCTCCAAATTCACTTTCTAAGACCTTTTCGACCATTTGCATTGCGTAAGAAGCGGTTGGTTTTGCTGCATCTAATGCACTTTCTGTACCCAGATAAATTCTGGCAATATCTTTTGGATTAATCGTATAATCTTTTATTAATTTTAATAAAGCTTCTGCTGCGAAAGTAGCTGCATCTTCATGAACATCCGGAAACCCCATTTTATGTAACCCTAATCCTTTTTCCAATTTTGCGGGTTCAATTCCTCTTTTTTCTGCTAAATCTTTAATTTCCAAATATAAAGACGGTACATAATAGCTAGCTGCCTCGATTCCAAAAGTCATAATTCTGTAATTTTAATACTAAATTATAAAAGATAATTCAAAAAAATGGTTGTTAATCACCTATTTTTTATCATTAATTATATTTAAAATAAAAAAGCATCCCAAAATGAGATGCTTTAAAAATTTATATTTTGTTTTTATTATTTAAAATCTTCGATCGCTTTATTCAAAGCATCAATTTGAGGATTGATACTTGATGCTTTTTGAGGATTTTGTTTTAACAATTCCATTTTTTTGCTTAAACCATCCTTCAATATCTGAGAGATCATCATTTTTGCCTGTGGATTATCTCCCATTTGGCTTTTTGCATGACCTATCATTTTAGTGATACTTTCAGTTGCTTTTAAATTGTCGGAAGACATAATCCAGTTGAATCCTTCTTCTGCAGATTTCCCCAATTCTGGATTTTGGAATTTAACGAAAGGATAAAATGCTGCAATCGGAGCAATATTAGCCATTTGAGAAGTCACTTTATTTTTGACAACGATCGGTAACATTTGCGTCAACAGATCTTCTGAAGCACCACTTAAATCAATTTTATCGGCCAAAGAAGCCATTCTTGATGGGTCAATTGCCGAAATAGCTCCCAACGAGTTTCCTCTCACTGCATTAGAAACAGCATTCACTCCTTTTTCAAAAATCGGAAGGTATTTTTTATCTTTCGTTTTTGCTAAAGCTGCAATAGCCGAGGCCTGAGTTAAGGTTTTCGGATCGTTTGATGCTATTTTTTCAACATCAGATCCTAACGTTTTCATTTGTTCAGGATTGGTCAAATCCATTAATTCCAAAGCTTTCATTCTCACTCTGAAATATGGATCTTTTATTCCCGCAGCCAATAATTTTGTTGCAGCAGGATTCTTTCCAACCTGATCTTTAATCCCGTTCAAAGCAGCATATCTGTTTTTGAATTCTTTTGAATTCGTGAACTGCATTAAATATTGCTCAGGAGTCTTTGTATCCGTAATATCTGCTACTAAAACACCATCTGCATTAATATTAATTAACTCTGGTGCTTTTGAAACATCAAAATTGAATGTATTTTTCGCTTCAGCATTTACCCAAACATTGTATCTTTTTGGCTTTCCATTGTCATAAACATCAATCGCCAAAGGAAATTCAAATGGCTGCTCCTGAGTTTGATTAATTGTTACCGTAACTTGTTTTTTAACAGGTTCAAAAGTAGATGAATAGTTCAATTTCGGGTTTCCGTTTCCGAAATACCATTGATTAAAGAACCAATTCAGATCTTTTCCTGAAACTTTTTCGAATGATAATCTTAACTGATGCGCTTCTGCGTTTTGATATTCATTGGTTTTTAAATAATCATTCATTCCTGCGAAGAATGCATCGTCACCTAAGTAGTTTCTTAACATGTGAAGAATTCCGCCACCTTTTTGATAAGTCACCAAATCGAAAACATCTTCACGAGATTCATAATTAAATCTCACCAAGTTTTTCTTGAAATCAGAAGGATTGTGAATGTATCTGTTAACATCTTCCAATTGATGATAATCGGCCTGATCTTTCCCATACTTATATTCATTCCAAAGGTATTCGGAATAGTTGGCAAAAGACTCATTTACAGTAAGATTACTCCAACTTTCTGCAGTTACTAAATCTCCAAACCAATGGTGAAATAATTCGTGGGCGATTGTGTCTTCCCAAGTATTTTCATCAATTAATTGTCCAGGTTTTTGTAGAATATCACTTCCATGAAGAGTCGCTGTTGTATTTTCCATCGCTCCACTTACGTAATCTCTTCCTGAAATTTGTGCATATTTTGCCCAAGGATAATCGTAGCCCATTTTTTTCGAGAAAAACTCGATCATTTCTGGAGTATTTCCGTAGATCTGTTTTGCGTATGGTTCGTATTCCTTTTCAATATAATAATCTACAGGAATATTTTTCCATTTGTCTTTCACGATCGCATATTCGCCCACTCCCATGAAGAAAAGGTAGGTTGAATGTCTTTTATCCATCACCCAATGGTCGGTTCTCAATCCGTTAGATTCTTTTTGAGAATCTTTCATAATTCCGTTTGAAAGCGTGACATATTTATCAGGAACCGTCATGTAAATTTCCTGAGTAGACTTTTGATTCGGTTTATCAATTGTCGGGAACCAAGCAGAAGAAGATTCTGTTTCTCCCTGCGTCCAAATTTGAGTCGGCATATCGGGGTCTTTTCCTTGTGCATTAATGAAATACAACCCTTTTGCATCATTAATAGCTGCACTTCCCTCCTGTTTCACCTCATTCGGGCGAGAAGTATATTTAATATAAACCGTATAATCCTGATTTTTCTGATAGGTCTTATCTAAACTGATCTTTAAAACATCATTTTTATAATCGTATTTTAAAGGAGATTTTTTACCGTTGATATCTAAAGCTACCTCATGAATCAACATTCCCTTTGCATCAAGCGTTAATTCGTTGGTAGGATAAAAATAAGGTGAAGCCGTTAACCATTCTTCCCCGTTCATCTGTTCCTTCTGATAATCGAAATTTACTTTTAGCTTGGTGTGTTTCAGTTCCGTTACTTTGGTATGAGTCGCTCTGTACACCTTTTCTCTGCCCGAAGTTTCGGTTTGTGCCGATACATTTGCGGAAAAGAAAATTCCAAGTATAGCAATCGATAAAATGGCCTTTTTCATCTTTATTTATTAATTATTTTTTAGAATTATTTTTTGTTAGAATATCGAAAATATCATTAACTACCGTTTCGTAATCTCCTTTTTTAAACTGTTCTTTCGTTTTATTGAAAGCTTTCTTCAGTTCACTTTCCGGGTTTTCATCATCAATGATTTCTATTGAATCCACTCCTTTTACCTGAAATAAAACTTCTTTTAGCTTTTCTGCATCTGCGTTTTCCTCAATATTGATTTTTAGATATTTCATATTTGATAAGTGTAAAATTTGCTTTGAAAGTTACAAAAAAAGTGAAGTTTGTAGGCTTCACTTTCATTTATATTTTATTTTTAATTAAATCGCAACAGGCGCTTTAATTCCTGGATGCGGATCATAATTTTCTAGTGTAAAATCTTCAAAATTAAAATCAAAAATATCTTTAATTTCCGGATTTAATTTCATTGTCGGAAGTGGTCTTGTTTCTCTTGAAAGTTGCCTGTTTACCTGCTCAAAATGATTATTGTAAATATGAACATCTCCAAAACTATGGACATAATCCCCAACTTCAAGATCACAAACCTGTGCAACCATCATTAATAACAAAGCATAACTCGCAATATTAAAAGGAACGCCCAAGAAAACATCGGCGCTTCTCTGATATAATTGAAGTGATAATTTTCCATCTGCTACATAAAACTGAAATAAAGCGTGGCAAGGTGCCAAAGCCATATTTGGAATTTCAGCAACATTCCATGCAGAAACGATCAATCTTCTAGAATCTGGATTTTTTTTGATCTGATCGATAACATCAGTAATCTGATCTACAATTTTTCCATCCGCACCGTTCCAACTTCTCCATTGCGCTCCGTAAACAGGACCGAGATCACCATTTTCGTTTGCCCATTCGTCCCAGATGCTTACTCCATTGTCATTTAAATATTTAACGTTGGTATCGCCTTTCAAGAACCAAAGAAGTTCATAAATAATAGACTTCAAATGCACTTTTTTAGTTGTCACCAAAGGAAAACCTTTCGAAAGATCATATCTCAGCTGATATCCGAAAACGCTTCTTGTTCCGGTGCCTGTTCTGTCAGTTTTATCGGTTCCGTTGTCTAAAATATGTTGTAAAAGTTCTAAGTAATTTTGCATTTTGAAAAGCTATTTTGATGGTTCAAATTTAGAAAAATATAAGCGATTTTTTATTATCATAGGTCATAAAAAAAGCATCTATTCTCATAGATGCTGTATATTATTTGCAGTGAATTTTACTTAAATCGCTGTGTATCCACCATCCACAAGATAATATCCACCTGTCATGAATGAAGATTTTTCAGAGCTTAAGAATAATACCAATTCTGCCACTTCCTGTGGTTTTCCTAATCTTCCCATTGGGTGTTTTGCAATCAAAGCTTCTTTCATATCTCCACTTGCACTATCTAACAATGGTGTTTCAATGTATGCGGGACCGACTGAATTACAACGAATTCCTTTCTGCCCGTATTCTGCTCCGATATTTTTTGTTAATCCTACCACAGCATGTTTTGCAGTTGTATAAGCTGATGAAAGCGGTGCCGCAACCGTCCCGTGGATAGAGGCAATATTAACAATAACTCCACCTCCATTTTTCTCCATTTGCTGGATTGCATATTTACAACCGTAGAAAACTCCGTCTAAGTTTACACTTAAAACTTTTCTCCAACTATCCAGATTGTAATCCCCTGTGAAAGCCGGCTCGCCACCAATTCCTGCATTGTTGCAGATGACATCTAATCTTCCGTATATTTCTGCGGTTGTTTTCACTAAAGCCTCAACTTCTGTAGGATTCGATGTATCTGCTTTTACAAAGTACGCTTCACCACCTTCCGATTTTATCTGCTCTACAGCCTGTTTTCCATGTTCTTCATTGATGTCTGAAACAATAACTTTCGCACCCTCTTTTGCATATGTAAGCGCAATAGCCAAACCGATTCCTGAACCTGCTCCTGTAACTATAGCCACTTTATTATCTAAAATTCCCATATTGATAAAATTTTATATGATTTTTTATTAAATATTTATGTCTAAGTTACGATGAAAATTCTTAATGCTTCAAAAGTAAGCAATAAAGTTTTCTTAATTTTTTAAAGAGAAATGTTAATTTAAATTTAGCTTACCAGATATTCTCAATCGTTTGATGAATATTATTTATAGCAAATGTTTCTCCAGCTTTCTTAGCATACATTGCTTTCACTAAAGGGGATTCAGCAGAGACAGTCATAATTTTTTGATTATCACAAACGATTTCTCCCAGCGATGCTGAAATATAAAATAATCCTTTATCTGTTTGTACCAACGCTCCGTTTTGAACTTTCGAAGATAGTTCCGCATTTATTTTCTGAACAATAGCTTGTTGATTTAAAATTTCATTCAGTTGCCTTTGAAGATTATTGATCTCCTGTTGCAACATTTCTCTTCCCGTTTCATATTTATCCCCCATTGAGCTTTTTGTATCGTTGCTTGATGCTCTGGTTTCAGCGATAAGGGTTTCAAAGTTTTGAATTTTCTCAGAGATCTTCAATTTTATGATCTCCAGTATTTTAGATTTATCCATTTTCATATTTTGACATCACACAAATGTATTTATTTTCATTAAAAAATCTGTTTTTTTCATTTTTTTAATTTGTCAACATAATATCACTATGAAAAGATAATTTTTCACCATAATTTGAATAATACAAAATTCTATTCTAAAATTTCAATTTATTCATTAATTAAATAAAATAAATTAATTATAATCAATCATTAGAGTTAATTAATAATTTATATATAATTAATACAACGAATAATTATATTATATATATTTGCCGACTAAATAAAAAAAACGACATGAAAAAAAAATTATCTCTTCTTACATTTACTTTAATGTATGCTACATTTTTCGCACAGGTTGGAATAAATACGTCGAATCCACACACCTCTTCTGCTCTTGATGTACAATCTGATACTAAAGGACTTATCGTTCCAAGATTAGCATCGAGCGCTGTTACAAGTCTTTCTACTTCAGCAAGTGAAGGACTTATTGTTTTTGATAAAGACCAAAAGAAATTCTTAGGCTGGGACGGAACAAAATGGCAGAATTTAGGATTTGAAGGAACCGGAGGCGGAGGTTCATTATTAACAGGAACTATTTTTACACAAAGTTTTGAAACCGGTGATTCTGTAAACTATACAACTACAGGATTCGCACCTTCAAGTTTTAATTTTACAACCGGCTCTACGGTAACAGGAGATGCTCCCGCTTCATCAAGTTTATTTTCTGATGGATCAAGAGGCTTCGGATACTCAAACAATAACAGTAGCGGAACGAATTCTTATATAGAATTTAATACTGTTGACGCTTCTACTTACACGAGTAATATCACATTGAGTTTTGATGTTGCTGCATTTTCTATTGGAAGTACAGGTAATGGTGTTGAGAACAATGATGTTATAACGGTAGAAATAAGTACCGATGGCGGTGCCAATTACAATACAAAACTGACATTGACAGGAGGAAACTCTTCAACAGCAACCAATACCAGATGGGCATTTTCAGGAACTGGAACAGGAACAAATATCTATTCTGCATCAGGAATTACGGTAGCTTCATCCAATACAGCAACAGGTTCAGGTATTACACTTACAGGTGCACAGGCGATTACAAAATTGTCTGTAACGGGAATTCCGAATTCAAGCCAATTGAAAGTAAGAATTGGGGCAAAAAACAATGCTTCAACAGAACTTTGGGTTGTTGATAATGTTAAATTACAGGCTTTGTAATTTTTTGATTTGATAAAATAATGAAAGCGGACATTAATTGTCCGCTTTTTTTACTTTTTGGCTACTGTTTTAATTTATTTTTCAAATACAGCGTAATCTGAAACTTTGAAATTGAAATCTTTTCCGTTGGTGAAGTCTATTTTTGAGCCGTCAAAAACATTTTTAAAACTTCCTGAAAGATTTTCATCCTGAATACTAAAGTTTACAGGCTCTTTTGACATATTTAAGACAACTAAGACCTCATCTTTTCCATTTTTTCTAATGTAAGCTAAAATTTTATCGTTTGCTGTTGTGTTTAAAAGATGGGTTCCAACATTTGAATCACCTCCTCTTAGTGCCGGATTTGATGATTTTAAACTTAACAACGTTTTATAAAAATCTGAAACCTGATAGATATTTGTCCATTTTATAACATCTTTTTCAAAGAATTCCAGTCTTTTCATATTGGGAAGTTCCTGTCCGGAATATAATAATGGAACGCCGTTCCAAGTTGCAGAAAATACAGCCATTGGTTTTGTGATTACTCCGTATTTTTCGTATTCTGTTCCGTTCCATGAATTTTCGTCATGGTTTGTTGTAAACCAAGCTCTCATGGAAGAATCTCCAATGTTTGAGTACTTAATCAACAGATCTTTTAAATCCTGCAAGGGCAGATTTTTATTGTAATAATCGGCAGATTTGTGCATCCAAGACCAAGAATAACTTGCATCGAAAACTTTTCCGTATTCTGGAGTTTCCAGTTCATCAAATTCGCCTAGCCAAAAAAGTGGCTTTACAGTTTCAACTTCAGGGCGAGCCTGCTGCCAAAAATCGACTTCTACCCAAGAAGCAAGATCACATCTGAAACCATCAATATTGGTTTCTTTAACCCAAAATTTCATAGCATCGATCATTGCTTTACGCATTTCCTGATTTTTATAATCTAATTCGATGATATCATCCATTCCGGATGCGATGTGGAATTTTCCGTCCGGATCTTTTAAATAAAATTCTGGATGTGTTTTTGTCCAGACATGATCCCAGCCTGTATGATTCGCAACCCAGTCGATGATAACTTTGAATCCCAATCTGTGAGCTTCGTTCACCATATGTTTGAAATCGTTAAGCGTTCCAAATTCAGGGTTGATTGAAGTGTAATCTGATGCCGCATACGGACTTCCCAAACTTCCTTTTTTCTTTTCCTGAGCAATCGGAGTGATCGGCATGAACCAAAGCGTTTTTACTCCCATTGATTTTAAGCGCGGCATTTCTTTTTCGAATGCTTTAAAAGTTCCTTCCTTGGTATATTGTCTGACGTTGACTTCGTAAATATTAGTAGAGTGTTTCCATTCTTTCGGCAAATCCATAGTGTTTTTATTTATATTTTGAGTGGTACAGGAAACAATTCCCAGACCAATTACAGCGAGTAAAAATAATTTTTTCATTAATCAAGTTTTAACAAAAATAATGAATCGTAATGTAAGTGAGTGAATTGTTAATGGTGAATTTTGCTTTGAAAGTGAATTTTTTTAGTGAAATGAAGAAGTAAATAGGTGAATTTTATTTTTTTTAACGCAAGGCTCGCAAGGTTTTTTTTGATTTTCGTTGTGTTTTTAAGATCGCAAAGGCGTTTCACTCAGCGAAGATTGGGGTCATTGCGAGGAGCGTAGCGACGAAGCAATCTTTGTTAATTAATAGCTTTTTTGAGATTCCATGTTTAGATTCTTACGAATGACAAAGTGTCTGTTATCTTATTGTTTTGAGATTGCTTCGTCGTTACACTCCTCGCAATGACGGGAAAAATTGAAAAAGGCGACAATACCCTAGCCACGATAGTAACGGTTACCCCGCAACAAGGAGTTGGGGAGTTGGAGGGAATGGTGTTGGAGCGCGTTGGCGTGAGGAGTATGAGTGGATAGCGGGAAATAGCTCCTGAAAAAGAAAGAAAGAAAGAAAGAAAGAAAGAAAGAAAGTTAGAAGAAGGAAGCTGGAAGTTTATCATGTGACAGATTCCTCCTTCGTCGGAATGACAAATATTACGTTGATTTTTTGAATAAAAAAAGCCCCGAATTTTCATTCAGGGCTGTATATTTTAAGTATTATCTTTCGTCGTCGTTGTCATCTTCATCATCGAAAACATCGTCGTCATAGTTTTCTTCTTCCTCATCATCGAAGTTGTCATCATCTTCATCTGCAAAACTGCTTCCTCCTGCAAAGTCGTCCTCGAAAGCAAAATCGTCCTCCATTAAAGGCATTGCAGATTTCTTTTTACCTCCTGCACTTCCGTTTTTGCTTGGTGCTTTCAACGGAACGTTTCCAAATCTGTAGACTGTGATCGGATAATTAACTCCTTTTGTCTCGTCGATCACCTCAACAAGCTCACAGAAGAATTCCCAAAGATCCAGAAATCCGTATTGGAACTGCGCCTTTTTACCTGCACTTTCAAACGCCTCATCAATGTATACATCCGACATAATCTCCCCATCACCATCATCACTCATATCTTCTAACGGAACAGTTTTTACGATTGTACCGTCATCTTCCAATAAATTAAAAGTTGATAGTTCCTCGCCCTGAAGGCTGAACGCACTTTTAATTCCTAAGTGTAAGTTCCATAGCGTCTGTTTTCCTTTAACTTCGATATCACGGAAAATATCTTCTTTTGCATCTAATATTACGCGGATTTTGTAAACCATATCAGTTTTATAAATTACTTTTTTGCCTTTGTTATTATGATTAATCTCTGTTGCAAATATATAATAAATGACATGTGACAAAAAAATATTTATGAATTTTTTAAAATATTTTTTTTTCTTACATTTTGCAGAAATTATTTACTTTTCTCAAGCATAAAACTGAACTTCGTACCTTCGAGATAGACACTCTCTACCGTAATGTTTTCGTTATGAGCCTCAAGGATATGCTTTACGATGGCCAATCCTAATCCTGAACCACCCTCTCTTCTACTTCTGCTGGTTTCTACACGGTAGAATCTCTCAAAAATTCTTGATAAAACTTCTGATTTTATTCCCATTCCGTTATCGATGACCTCTATCAGAACTTTATTTTTCAGAACGCTTGTCTTTACAACAACTTTTGCTTCCTGTCTGTTCGCGTAATGAATCGCATTAGAAACTAAATTGATAAAAACCTGCGAGATCTTCTGTTTATCGGCATCCACAAAAATCTGAGGATTTAAGGTCTGAATTTGTAATGTTGTGTTGTGTTTTTCAGCTTCGAGGTCTAGGAGATCGAAAATTTCTTTAATCAATAAATTGACATCAAATCTGGAAACAGTAAGGTTAATTTCTCCCGCTTCAAGTCTGTTGATCATATCCAGATCTGTAACGATGGCAATTAATCTTTCAACCGAAATATCTATTCTTTCTAAATATTTATCACGAATCGTAAGATTATCGACTCCGCCATCTCTCAACGTCTCCACATATCCCTGAATGGAAAAAAGTGGCGTTTTAAGCTCATGAGAAACGTTTCCGATGTATTCTTTACGGTAGCTTTCCATTTCTTTCATCATATCAAGTTCAGTGACTTTTTGCTGATTAAGATCTGAAAATCTTTCTCCCAATTCTTTAATGGTAATATTTTCATCGTTATCATGAACAATTTCCTGCGGCAAAAGCAAAGAAAGTCCACGAACCTGTTTTTTACCATAATAATTAAACAATAGTTCTAAAACCAAATAATTAATGATAAAAATAAGGATGAGACATATAAACAGTCCAATTTTAAAGAATGGGGTTTTGTAATAGATATCCTTTAGTGAATCAAAAACGATTACTAGAAAGAACATCACCAATGTCAATAGACATGATGCGACGAGGGTAAGTCTGTAAAATTTCAATTTTACAAAGTTTTTATTGGTTTATGTAAAGTTAGGTTTTTTAAGCTATAAAACGATCAGCTTATACCCAATCCCTTTTAGAGTCTGAATGGTATTAATTCCCAGTTTTTCTCTTAGTCTTCTAATGTGAACATCGATCGTTCTTTCTCCAACGATAACATCATTCCCCCAAACTTTCTCCAGAATCTCTTCTCTTTTAAATACTTTCTCTGTATTTGAAGCTAAAAGATAAAGAAGATCGAATTCTTTTTTCGGAAGTAAGAACTGCTGCCCAGCTTTTGATACTCTGAAGTTATCTTTATCAATAATTAAATCTCCAATTTCAATTAATTTAGCATTATCTGAAACCTGAGAAGTTAACTGTAATAAAGCATTAACTTTAGAAATAAGAATTTTCGGTTTGATTAGTTTTACGATGTAATCATTCGCTCCTGCCTGAAAACCTGCTAACTGTGAGAACTCCTCGCTTCTTGCAGAAAGGAAAACAATCAGTGTTTTATGAAGTTCTTTTATTTTACGAAGTTCCTGACAAGTTTCGATACCGTCTTTTTCCGGCATCATTACATCTAATAAGATAAGATCCGGAATAATTTGTTTAGCTTTCTCAATCCCTTCATTACCATTGGTAGCAGTGGAGATATCATAACCTTCCTTTTCTAAGTTATAAGACAGGATCTCTAAAATATCCAGTTCATCGTCTATTAAGAGTATTTTCTTTTGGTTCATTTTTAATTTTTACTGAGTCAAAGTTAACAATTTTTAAAGCATAGATTAATAAATAAACTATCGTTCACATAAAGTTAACAATAATGGCATTTTGTTAATGTTTAGTTAAGGAAAATTTAAATTTCGCTAAACCATTTTCACCACTAATGTTTTATTCCTTTGCACCGAAAGAATATAGTAAAAGAAATGAATTTTAGAAAACTGAGTATCGCAGTTTTGTTTTTGACAACGTCAGGAGCAGTAATATACGCACAAGACACGAAAAAAGACACCATCAAGAACGAAAAAAAGATTGAAGGAGTTGTAATCAAAGGATCTACTAAGAAAGGAACGGAAGCGAACCTTATTAATTTCCAAAAAAAGTCTGTTGAAGTAATAGAACGTGTAGGTTCTGTACAGCTTGCCAAACAAGGTGTAGGAGATGCTGCAACGGCGGTAACGAAAGCTACCGGAACAATAAAACAGGAAGGAAGCGGACAGATCTTCGTAAGAGGTCTTGGTGATAGATATAACAGCACAACCTTGAACGGACTGCCAATCCCATCGGATGATCCGGAAAACAGAAACGTTGATCTTTCGATTTTCAAAACTTCAATGATTGAATATATTTCATTGGATAAAGTTTATAACCCGAAAATGCTGGGTGACTTCGGAGGAGCAAGTATAAGTATTGTTTCAAAAGAATTTACAGGAAAGCCTTATTTTAAGATAGGTTTAGGAAGCAGCATTAACCTTCAGACGTTTGATAATAACAATTTCAAGCTACAGGATGGAGCTCCGGGATTCTTCGGATTCAAGGAAACTAAATTCAACAAAGGAAATCCTTATCAGGCTTATCCATTCACATCAAAATGGAACTTTAAAAATGCTGATAACCCATTCAATACAGATGTAAATATTGAAGGAGGAGCAAGCTTCGGAAAATTCTCATTCTTTGCGTATGCAGGATTTGAAAACTCTTACGAATACAGTAAAGGGCAGGAAGGATTCTACTTTGCAGATAATACTCCAAACAAAAAATTTGATGTTGAGCGTTCTAAATATAAGACTAATACAACAGCATTGGTTAATTTAGGATATAAATTCAATGCTAATAATAAAATTAATTTCACTTCAAATTTCATCCATTCTTCTGAGCAGACTGCTAAAATATTCACTGGATATTCTTATGATGTCGACAAAAATGTGATCATCAACAGAGGAGACAACAAGATTACAAGTACTTGGATCAACCAATTATTTGGTACTCATAAGCTTGGTGATACCTGGAATGCAGATTGGGCAGTTGGTTACAATATGCTAAACAGCAAAAGACCGGATCGTTTGCAGAATACGATTGATGCTTCTACAATGCAGCTTATTACAGGAAGTGCAATCAATAATCACAGGTATTTTGATGAGTTAAAAGAAAATACGGTTTTAGGTCATGCTTACCTTTCTAAAACTTTAGATAAATTTAAAATAACTGTAGGATACGACGGGCAATATAAGGACAGAAAATTCGACAACACAACGATTGGTATGAACTTCAGTCTTTCGCCTCAGATAGATCCTAATAATATCGATGGATTTATTAATGCCGGAAACAATAGTTTATTCTCTTATCAGACATTCCAGCCAAGTTCAAAGCTATTTGACCCTTTCTATTTTAATATAAAGCAAAATATTCAGTCAGGACTAGCGAATGTAGATATTAATCTTACTGATAAATTTATTGTACAAGTTGGTGGTCGTTTCGATTATATCGACATGCAGTTAAACTGGTTTGACTCTGTTTTACAAAAAGGTAAAAAGAATAAGCAATACAACAAATTCTTACCAGCCTTGAATGCTAAATACAGTCTTAGTGACAAACAAAATTTAAGATTATCTGTCTCTAAAACATACACGCTTCCTCAAGCCAAAGAACTTTCTCCGATTGCATATTATGATGTAAATACGAATGTATACGGTAACCAGGAGCTTACTCCATCTGATAACTATAATGCAGATTTGAAATGGGAATTATTTCCTAAATCGGGTGAGCTTATTTCAGTAGCAGCTTTCGGGAAGTATATTAAAAACCCGATTGCAAGAACTACTTACGCAAGTTCTGCACCAAGTGATATGACTTATTTTAACCTTTCAGACTACGGATATATCGTAGGAGCAGAGGTTGAAGTGAGAAAAGATATTTATTCTTGGAATACTTCTAAAATCTATACTTTCATCAATGGAACGTATATGCATTCTGAGCAGAAGTTTAAATCTGAGGATCAGATTGCAAAAGAAAACCGAGGTAAAAGAGTTGTGTTCACTAATCCTAAAGCTGATCTTCAGGGAGCTGCAGATTTTATCGCCAACGTAAACTTAGGGTATAACTACAAATGGAGCAATAACTTAAATAGCCTAGACTTTGTAGTAGTTTATTCTCATATCGGGAAAAACCTTTATTCTATAGGAACTACAGAAATCGGAAACTTTTACGAAGCTGCCAGAGATCTTTTGGATCTTAACCTAAACTTTACATTAGACAAAATAGGAATTGGTATTTCTGCTAAAAACCTGTTAAATCCTCACAACAAAATCGAGCAGGAAAACAAAACTCA
The DNA here is from genome assembly GCF_058795655.1 of Chryseobacterium sp. GW823-FHT05E08. Taxonomy (NCBI): domain Bacteria; kingdom Pseudomonadati; phylum Bacteroidota; class Flavobacteriia; order Flavobacteriales; family Weeksellaceae; genus Chryseobacterium; species Chryseobacterium sp. GW823-FHT05E08. The sequence continues at coordinate 170,567 of NZ_JBXAHY010000007.1, forward strand.
AACACTTATCAACAGAGACTATACAATGGGTCGTCAGGTTGGATTAAGCTTATCATATAAATTTTAATAAAATATAAATCTAATAATAGTTATGAAAAAGACATTTTTTAAAGCTGCTCTTTTCTTATCATTAGCTGCGGCATTTTCATCAACCGCAATCTCTTGTAGTACTTCTGATGACGATACGGAGGACACAGCATCTGCTGTAGACCCAAATAACTTTCAAGGAAAAATTGCTGCAGGAACGAGCGTAACTTTAGACCCAACAAAAGTATATACGATCACTGGAAAAGTTTTAGTAGAGAACGGTGCAAGCCTTATCATCCCTGCAGGTACAAGAATTACCGTAGCTGAAGGTGCAAATTATCTTATCGTAGACAGAGGTGGTAAACTTTACATCAACGGTACAGCTTCTAGCCCTGTTTTATTTGAAGGAACTTCGCACAAGCAAGGTCACTGGGGAGGTATTGTACTTTTAGGTAATGCTCCAACAAACAGAAGTGCTGCGGGAACGTCTACTTCAGAATTAGGTGATATGACATACGGAGGTTCGGATAACAACGATAACTCTGGTGTTATTAAATATGTAGTAATCAAAGACAGTGGATTCAAATATAACCCTGAAAAAGAATTCAACGGACTTTCTTTATTCGGTGTTGGTAGCGGAACTACAATTTCTTATGTATACGTAACAGACGGTGCTGATGACGGTGTTGAGTGTTTCGGAGGTAGCCCGAATGTAGATCACATTGTAGTAACAGGAGTTGGAGATGACGGTTTTGACTGGACAGAAGGTTACAAAGGAAGTGCTAGTTTCTTATATGTTGCTAGAAAAAAACAATATCAGACAAATACTGAGCCTGGAAACAGGGGTATCGAAGCTGATACTCAGGATACAAACCCTAATACAACTTTCGGAAACGGTGCTTCTAACCCAACGATCACTAACGCAACTTTCTTAGGAAATACTGCAGGTCCTGAATCTAACGGGTTAAAAGTAAGAGCTGGATCAAATGGTCAGTTTGACAATATCGTTTTAGCAAACTATTCTACAGGTTTAGATCTTGAAACAGACAGAACTTTAAGCTGGTTCCAAAGCGGTTCTTATGTTAAAAATGTAAGATTTGTAAACGTTACAACTAAGTCTAAAGCTAAAAACACAGCGCAGACGGCTGTAGATATCTCTGGAATCTTCACTGAAAATGCTTCTGCATTAGGTGCCGGAAACGGAACTGCTTTGCCAGAATGGGCAAAAGGTTGGACTGGTTTATCTAGTTTCGACGTAGCTGATTCTATGAACTAAAAAATAGTAATTAGTTTCTTCATATCAAAATCAAATACCCTTGGGAAAATATTTTTTCCAAGGGTATTTTTTATTATTAAAATTCTGTTGAACATTTAAATTATAATAAATTATCAACAACATTAAATTTCGATTCGGAAAATAAATTGAAAAGTTATAATTTCGAATTTTTAATTGCTTATTCTTATATTTGAACATTAAATCTTTAAATTTTTAAAAAGCTATCACTTTCGAAAGAATTAAGGCTAACAAAGATTATTATTAAATAAAAGATCAGTACAAAATCTAAAAATATATGAAAAGGAACTACTTAAAATTAATTGCCGCAGCTTTGTTCATCAGCACTACGTTTACAATATATTCTTGCAGTAAAGATGATGATGAAACTCCAACAATAACTCCTGTGGGGATTGCTGTAGATTTTAATAATTTCAAAGGTGAAGTTCCAAGCGGGCAAACGGTAACGTTAGACCCTACCAAAGTATATAAATTAACAGGATCTGTCATTATTAAAGATGGCGGAAAACTTGTCATTCCGGCCGGAACAAGAATTGTTGCCATCAGTGGAGCTTCTTGTTATGTTACCGTTGAACAGGGCGGTCAGCTCTTTGCAAACGGAACCGCGGGATCTCCGGTTTTATTCACTTCAAGTGCTGCCACTCCGGGAAGCTGGGGCGGAATCGTTATTTGCGGTAAAGCGCCAATCAATACAGGAACAACTGCAACATCCGAATTAGGAAATGCAACGTATGGAGGAACATTAGCAACTGATAATTCGGGATCTTTATCCTTTGTAAGAATTGAATATGCAGGAGCCATTTTTACAGGGACTACAGAATTCAACGGGCTGTCTTTATTCGGTGTTGGTAACGCAACGGTAGTAAACAATATTGCTTTGCTTAATGGTTCAGACGATGGTATTCAAATTTATGGTGGAACAGTAAGTCTTTCCAACATTGTTTCTTTAGGCAATGAAGACGACGCTTTCGAATGGACAGACGGCTGGAACGGAACTGCAACCGGAATCTACACAAAAAGAAGAGCCAACGGAACCGGAAATACAGGAATCAAAGGCAGTAATAACGCAACCAATCCGGATGCAACGCCAAGATCCAATCCAACCATCAAAAATGTAACTTTCATTGGAGGTACAACAGGAGAAGCTGATGCCGTAAAATTAAAACTTGGAACTTACGCAACCTTTAACAATGTAGTCACTTCCAACTGGAACACAGGTGTGAATATTCAAAGTGATGCTTCTGCAACATATTTTAATGGTACCGAAAAAATAACTGACGTATTGTTTGGCACTAATGTTACCAAAAAGGTTTCGATAACAAATACAGCTGGTACAGATATAACTCTATTACCTGATACTTACACTGAAAAATCAGACGCTACAGGAGCCGGAAACGGAATTTTAACGCCGACTTGGGCTACAGGAGGTTGGTCTTCTCTTTAGATTTAAATATAAAATAATACATAAAAACGCCCTCGGAAATTACTTTTCGAGGGTGTTTCATTATAAAAACAAGGATTAAAAAATATATTAGATCTTATAGTAATCTTACTTCTTCCAAAATAAATTACCATTATTCATTAAAGCTTCAACAGCAGACATTCTTGAAACAGCTTCTGCAGAACAGCTTGCATCAACCAAAATAACATTCGCTTTATCTCCAACTTTTGGCCATTGCTGGTTTCCTTTATCATCTAACGGAAGAATATTTTGCGTCGCAAACTGCAACGTTCTAGAAAGTTGAAATTCTGTTGCATAACCATATAATTCGGCAATTAAATTCGCTTTTTGAAGCATATTCCCCGATCCGAAAGTACTCCAGTAATCCTGAACATTATCATTCCCGATCAAAACTTCTACTCCATATTTTTTCAACGTTGGAATCGGCATTACTTTTCCAGTGAATGGAACCGACGAAGCAATTCCCACCTTTGCAAAAGCCAATCTCTCTGCAATTTGTTCTGCTTCTTTCTGATTTAAATGAGCTAAAGCAAAAGCATGGCTTACGAAAGTTTTTCCTTGAAGTTTCGGATTTTCAATGGCTTTATCAATTAAATAATTAATGGTTTTCATTCCCGATTCGCCAACTTCATGCAAGTGAATATCAATTCCTTTATTATTGTCTAAGGCTAATTGTACTGTAAAATCAAGCACTTTTTCAATACTTCCGTCGATGCTCAAAGGATCAAGTCCACCAATAAAACCTACATGTGGTAATTTTGCCACCTCTTTCATCAAAGGAACAGAATCCGTGTAATACAAACCATGCTGCGGAAAAGCCACCAATTCTGCACCGAAAGAATCTTTTTTATTCTCTAAAGCTTTCTCCAGATTTTCTAACGATTTCAAGCCTGAAGTCGGATCAATATTGAAATGCGTTCTTACATAATTGGTTCCATAACTTTGCAACAGATCAATTAATTGTTCCGCTCTTTCTACTGAGGTTTTCAACAGTTCCGGAATAATTTCCTGTTCGTAAGAAATCATGTCTTTTACCGTTTTCTTTTTGGGTGAAAGTGTTTGCCACGGCAGTCCGTACCATGTTTTATCCAAATGAACATGCATATCTTTGAAAGCAGGAAGCATTAGTTTCCCTTTTGCGTCAACAGCATCAGAATTTGCATTGTTTGGTTTAATTGATTTGATTTTTCCGTCTTCAATTTCGATACAGAATAAGTCTGTTTTTGTTTTGATAATTTCTTCATTATCATATTCGAAACCCGTTTCCAAACGGACATTTTTCAACGTATAATGTCCTTTAGCAAGAGGTTGATTTTGTAATTGCATGATCCCAAGTTTAGTCCTACAAAATTACACCCGCAAAATTTTAAACAGGAGTATCAATTATGTATTGTTTTGTATCAATTATTCTTTGAATTGGGAAGGCGTCATTCCTGTTTGCGCCTTAAAAAATTTTGAAAAACTCGCATGATCATAGAATCCAAGATCGTAAACAATATCTTTTACAGACATTTCCGAGACTTTCAATAAACGTTTCGCTTCCAGTAAAATTCTGTCCTGAATAAGTGAAGATGCCGATGTATTAAGGTTTTTCTTACAGACAATATTTAAATAATTGGCAGAAATATTCAGTTTTTCAGCATAGAAAGAAACCGAGCGTTCTGTTTTAAAATGAATATCAATTAGATTTAAAAATTTAGAAATAATTGGATTCGAATTATACACTTCAAAATCTTTGAAAGCTCCTTCGACTGATTTACTCACCAGCAAACCAATCAATTCGCTTCTCTTTTGAATCACTTCCCAAAAGGTATTTTCTTCATTTAATTCCTTTTGAATGGTTTTAAATTCATGTAAAATTAGGTGATAAATTTCCTCTGAAACAGTAAAAGCAGGATGTTGAAAATAATAGGAAGCCGAAAATCTCAACGCCGGAAGAAAACTTTCATACCATTCCCGACTGATCATTAATTGATAACCAACCGTCTCTTTTTCAATCACCCACTGATGAACCTGATCCGGAAAAACCAGATGGATCTGATGATTTTCAACCTGATATTCAACAAAATCGATTGTGTGAGAACCTTTTCCTTTTTCGAAAAGATTAATGATAAAAAAATCGTGTTTATGAGGTTCATCAATTCTTCTTTCACCATATAATTCATTGAATAACAAATTACAACCCTGCGATTGTTTTTCTGCAAATTCATGAATTCCTAAAATGGGAAAATAATCTGGCTGATGGCTCATTGTGTGTAATTTTTCTCAAAAATATAATAAAATTAATCTCTGATCTACACGCAAGGTAAGATTTTAACTATTACTCTAATTTTAATAATCTAAAACAACCTTTACCTATTTTAAAACACAATATTTCCTTGATGGATCAATGATTCAACATTTGAAATTCTTGAAACTGCCTCTGCCGAACAGCTTGCATTAAGGAAACTCAAATCTGAATTGTCTCCAACTTTTGGCCATTGTTGAACTCCTTTATCATCCAATGGAAGAATATTTGCCGTTGCCAATTTTAAGCTTCTGGATAATAAAAATTCTGTTGCCTGACCGTACACTTGCGCCATCAAATTGGCTTTTTGCAATACACTTCCCGTTCCGAAAGTATTCCAATGATCGACGATGCTGTCGTTTCCTGTTAAGACCTCAACATTATATTTGTACAAGGTCGGGATCGGCATAATTAAGCTTCCGAATGGGATTGTAGAGACAATTCCAATTTTTGCGTTGGCTAGTTTTTCTGCTATTTCTTCCTGCTTTGGTTTTTCTAGTTTCCCTAAAACGAAGCAATGACTTAGATAAGTTTTTCCTTTTAATGAAGGATTTTCATTCACTTTATTAATTAAATATTCAACAGTTTTCAAACCAGATTCTCCGCTTTCATGCAAGTGAATATCAATTCCTTTTTTGTTATCTAAAGCCAACTGAACTGTAAAATCAATTGTTTTCTCAATTGCTCCGTCAATCGTAAAAGGATCTACTCCACCAATAAAATCGATATCCATTTTCGCCGCCTCTTTCAAATACGGAACCGAGTCTGTATAAAAAACGCCATGCTGTGGAAAAGCCACTAATTCTGCTCCGAAAGTTTTCTTCTTGTTGTCTAATGCTTTCTGTAGGTTTTTTAATGATTGTAATTTTGAAGTCGGTTCAATATTCACATGACTTCTGGCGAAAGATGTTCCTTTTGATTGTAACAATTCAATCATTTTCTCAGCTTTAAACGTTGAGTTTTTCAACATTTCCGGAAGCATTTTTTGTTCCAAAGCGATCATCCCTTTTACTCCGCCCGTTCTTTTTCGGACTGCCTGCCATTTGTCTCCGTAAAAAGTTTTATCCAAATGAATATGCATATCTTTGAAAGCAGGGAGCATTAAAAATCCTTTGGCGTCAACCGCTTTTGCATTTGGTTGGTTGGGCGCTATTTTTGAGATTTTTCCGTTTTCAATTTCGATATAAAATAAATCGGTTTTTGTTGAAATTACTTCACCTTCTTCGTATTCAAAACCTGTTTCAAGACGAACATTTTTTAAGCTTAATTTTCCTTTTGCAGAAATCGTTGCGCTATCAAAAATTGAATTTGCCATCATAATGTTGGGAGCTAAAGTTAGTCCGGCCATTGCCAGCGCTGAGCTTTTAAGAAAATCTTTACGAGATATGTTTGAAGTGTTCATTTCCAATCTATTTATTACAAATTTAAAAAGAACTGAAATGTTGGAAGTGTATAGTTTATTGCATTGTTTGTATGATTTATTGAATCTTCTAAAAGCAATAATTTATATTCAGTTTGTCATTCCGGAGGAATCTAGACGCACTCTTAAATTGGATGTTTAGATCCTTTCAGGATGACAAAGATTCTGTTTTTATATCCCACAGATTTCTCAGATTTACACAGATGATTGTGTTTTTATTTGTATAAAATATTAGTGCAATTTGTGTTTTAATCAAAATAAAAAAAGGACGAAGTTTTAAACCTCATCCTTTATAAATTTTATATTTTAATTTTAAGAAAAATCAAATTTTCTGACTGCTTCAAGCGTCATATCAATTTCTTTATCCTTAATTGCATCACTGATGAAATACGTTTCATATCCACTTGGTGGAAGATATATTCCGTTTGTCAACATTTGATGGAAAAAATTATTAAATAATGAATGATTTGCTTCCTGTGCTTCATCAAAATTAGAAACTCTATTAACATGGAAGAAAACAGACATCATTGAACCTTTTCTGTTGATCTTATGAGCAATTCCTTTTTCATTTAAAATTTTTCCGATTTCAAAATCTAAGGTTTCTGTTGTCTTATTAAGATTACTGAAGAAATTTTCATCGTTTTTGATCAATTGAAGCGTTTTTAAACCTGCTCTCATTGCCAAAGGATTTCCGCTTAATGTTCCGGCCTGATAAACTCCGCCTTTTGGAGCTAAGTGATCCATAATTTCGTTTCTTCCTGCAAAGGCACCAACCGGAAGTCCGCCTCCGATTACCTTTCCGTAAGTAACCAAATCAGCTTTTACATTATATAATTCCTGAGCACCTCCGAAAGCCAGTCTGAAACCTGTCATTACTTCATCGAAAATCAATAAAGCTCCGTTTTCATCACAGATTTTTCTTAAGTTTTGAAGAAAATTATTTTCAGGAAGAACGCAACCCATATTTCCAGCAACAGGCTCGATAATTACGGCTGCAATTTGACCTTGATTGTGTCTGAATAAATCCTGAACCTGCTCAAAATCATTATATCTTGCCAACAAAGTATCTTTTGCCGTTCCTTCCGTTACTCCTGGAGAATTTGGGTTTCCAAAAGTAGCTGCACCACTACCCGCTTTGATCAAAAATGAATCTGAATGACCGTGATAACAACCTTCAAATTTCACAATTTTATCTCTTCCCGTAAAACCTCTTGCCAGTCTTACCGCGCTCATACAAGCTTCTGTTCCTGAAGAAACCATTCTGATCTGATCGATATTCGGAACGTTTTCTACGATGAATTTTGCAATTTCAGTTTCCAGTTCTGTCGGAGCACCGAAAGAGAAACCTTTCTCTGCCTGAATTTTTAATTCTTCCAACACTTCCGGATGAGTGTGACCTAAAATAGCCGGTCCCCAAGAATTGATGTAATCGATATAAGTGTTGTCATCAGCATCTGTAAGGTAAGCTCCTTTTGCAGACTTCATGAAAACAGGAACGCCACCCACAGATTTGAATGCACGAACAGGAGAATTTACCCCTCCCGGAATGTATTTGTAAGCTTCATCGAATAAAGCTGAACTTCTTTGATACTTCATTTTCTATTTTTTCTTTATTATTTTACCCTTCGAAATAAGGGGTTCCATCTTCTCCTGCATAGTTTCTCAAACCATTTACCATTTTATAATACAGTCTAAAGGTATGTCCGTTTCTCCAGACATTTCCTTCTGGAAAAAATTGACCTTCCAAGATTTTATTGTTGGGGAAAATTGTTTGAAATATTAAATTATTTGGATCGTTTTGATCAGGCTCAGAAAGAACAACTAATCCTGAACCATCAATTAAACCTATTGATGTATATTTAATCGGATAAACCTGATTAGAATTCTCATCAGCTAATCCAAATAAGTTAGATAAATTTGTTGTAAGAATGTAAGGTTTTCCGTTATAGAATTGCCATCCAACATAAGCAATTTCAGATGTACTTTTATACATTCTTTTGATCTTGGGAATATAAATTCCTATATGCGAATCTTTAGAAACAATTTCCAGGAAATTAGCTTTAAAATTGATTTGATAAGCATTTTCATCTTCGTAAGGCTTAATCATTTCTAAATCTTCATCATCAAGATCGTCCCAAGTTAATTTAATCTCTTTTGGCTCTTCTATATGAGTAGTAATACCTGTTCCCCACCCGCGATCATTGATTGGATGCCTTTCAGGCTCAATATATTTGTCAAGCCTCATCTTTGTCTTTATGGAATAATTATAATAGTCAAAACCATCGAAAACCAGATAATTTTCACCACTTATAGTAATCGGTTTATCAGAAATAAAAGGCATTATGATTGTAGCATTGCTGTCAATTATTCCGAACTTACCGTTTTGTTCAGCATGAAAACCCCTGACAAATTCATCGTACCAACTTATGCTGTAATATTGTGGCTGTACGGCAATAAATTTGTTAGCATCGCACAATCCCCATAAATTTCCTCTTCTGAAGGGAATATATTTTTGTTCTTGCGAAAAAAGGGTGCACGATATGAAAACTAAAAATATCCATAGATATTTAAAATTCACATTTACTATTTTCATGGTTTGGGTTGAGTATTAGTTTCTAGGTTTTTTGTCTATCAGATAAATTAACTGTCCTGCAGATGGTTGCTGACCTTCATCCATTCTGTTTTTTGCGTACAATTTGTGTAATTTGATTCCGAATTTTTGAGCAATATCATGCATATCCTCTCCTGAAAGAGCTTTGTAAGTTGCCGTATTTCCATCTGAGTTTTTAGATTCAAGGAAAACAATTTCGTCTTTCTTTAAAACATCGCTTTCCAACTCATTCCATTTGGTCAGTTTGCTTTCGCTTACTTTGAATTTATTTGCAATGAATTGAACATTCGTGTCCTCAGGAATAATGATATATTTTAAACCGTCATTTGGATGACTTTTAATTAAAATTGAATTAAGGATTTCAGCTTTTGTCTTGATTCTTTCCACTCTTTTCTGCTGTTGAGCGAAAGAAGTTTGCTTGTAAGGAACATTTACTGTAACAGGATCTTTATCTTTCTTTACAAATTTTGAAGGCTCTAATCTTGCCATAAAAGACCTGTCATCCTTTAAATCAGGATACATTTTAAGAACTGCGTACAAAACTTCTTTAGAACTTGTATTATCAAATTCATAAAGTTTATATCTTTCAATTTTACCTATCAAGATAGATGCGTAGCGAGGATTTGTTGCATAGCCAGCCTTTTTCAGACCATATGCCCATGCTTTGTAATCTTTCATGTCTAAATTGAAAAGCCCTGTATAATATTTTCTTGTTGATAAAAATATCGAATGATCTTCATAAGATTGTCTTGGGTCTTCATACACACGGAAACACTCATTGGGAGCGTCATCTGTATGTTTCATGGTTTTCCCCGTCCAATCTTCTTTACATTTTATTCCGAAGTGATTTTTACCTTCCTGAGCCAATCTGCTTTGTCCACCACCAGTCTCAAGAAGTCCCTGAGCAAGCGTAATAGAAGCAGGAATTTTATACTTTTCCATTTCTTCCACTGCATATTGAGCGAATTTTTGGATGTATTGGTCTTCAGTAGCCCAAGTCTGAGCCGAGAATTTTGATAAAACTAAAAGGCTTATTAGTAAGAAAAGTCTTTTCATGTTTTTCAATTTTACTTTATATAATTAAATTTCTATTCTGTTTTTCTAAGAGCAAATTTGCTCCTTCAATTCCTTGTAATCCACCCGTGTGGAAGCACAAGATCTTGCTGTTTTCAGGAAAATATTCTTCATCAATCAGTTCAAAAACCTTCTGGATCATTTTTCCTGTATATATCGGTTCTAACGGAATTCCGTATTTCTCCTTGAAATCATTGATAAAACGGATGTTTTCATCTTTTATTTTACCATAACCTCCAAAACTTGAATCTATTAGATTGAAATTTCTTTTTAAGGTTAATTCTGAAATTTTATTTTCCAGAGAAGAATCGTCAACTACCTTAAAACCTATAACTTTCTGATTATCTTCACAAAATCTGGAAATCCCGGCAATCGTACCTCCGGTTCCAACTGCGGTGCAAAGATAATCAAAATCTTTTGTTTCGTTATTCAGCATCATTTTTACGCCCTGTACGGCATCTTCATTGGTTCCGCCTTCCGGAATGATTAGCGCATCTGGAAATTCATGCTGTAGAAATTCTGATAATTTTTCTTTATTTCGGTATTCTTCGCGGGTGATGAATTTTAAATTCATTCCGTTTCTTTTTGCGAAAACTAAAGTTGGATTGTCACGCCATTTATCTTTTAATTCTTCTCCTCTAATGATTCCCAAAGTTGGAATTCCTGCTAAATTCCCAACGGCAGAAACAGCAGAAATATGGTTTGAAAATGCTCCGCCAAAGGTTATGATATAAGGTTTTTCAGGATTTTGATTTACATAATTATTGATATTGTGGAAAAGTTTCCAATATTTATTTCCTGAAATCTGAGGATGAACGAGGTCTTCTCTTTTAATGAAAAGTTTTATGTTTTTATTGATATGAATTTCCTGAATGGGGATTTTTTCTGTTGGGGGTTGTAATAACATTCTTCTTAAATGATATTTATTTTGAACAAAAATACTGTTTTTTTTAAGTTTGTAAGCGCGTTTCACTTTACATGAGATTTGTCATTCAAAACGGAACGAAGTGGAGTGTGGAATCTACATTTTGTAATTAAAAAGATTGTTTAAATTCCTACAGAACGATAAAAGTGGCGTTGAATTTTTTTCTCCCACAGATTTCACTGATTTGCACAGATGTTTGTGTTTTATTTGTGTTTGAATATTAAGTTTTGGCTAAAGCCAGAGGATTGCCTATTTATCACAAACAGGCTAAAGCCCGTTCCTATTGATCTCGAAATACTGTTTTGTCATTTAACAAAATCAATTCCTAATTCCTAATTCCTAATTCCTAATTCCTAATTCCTAATTCCTAATTCCTAATTCCTAATTCCTAATTAATTACAAATACTTTCTAAAGCTCCAGAATTTTCTTTTTTTGAGGTAATTTAAATCAAATTCATTCGTGTAGGCTTCTCTTTCGAAAGAGATTCTTTTGTAGGCTTGGTAGCTGTCTTTTAGTTTAAAAAACCAGTAATAATATTCGATGACGTAGAAAATGTAGAAGAAAACAATAAGCATTTCCAACTGCTGTCTGAGGTGGATTTTTTCGTGATTGATAAGTATTTTATTTTCCTTATCTTCGGTTTTCCTAACGAAGATAAAGGGAAAAAGAGCGATGCCATTAATTTTAAGTTTTTTTAATGGCTTTTGGCACACAATTATCATGATAACAAATATAAAGTTTTTTGACTTAGAGATTTAACTTATGGCACTTTTTGACATCAAAGAAGGTGAAGACTTTTACTACAATGAGCAAGGGTACAAGGTTTTTACGGAAAAATTTCATCTGAAAAGAGGACATTGCTGTAAAAGTGGCTGTAGACATTGTCCTTACGGATACGATAAAAAGACCGATACATTCATTAAAAACGATAAAAAAAAATAAATAAAATGAAAAAATATATTTTTATTTTGTTAGCTGCGGCTACTTTGGGTTTAACGTCTTGTAGTCCTTTTCAAGTGCGTTCAGACTACGCCGAAACTGCCAATTTCACTTCTTATAAGACTTATAAAATAAGAATTGATGATTTGAAGCTGAATGATATTGATAAAGACAGAGTGTTGAACGAATTGTCTAGACAACTACAAGCCAAAGGACTTCAATCGGGTGAAAATCCTGATTTGATCGTCAATGTAAAAGCAAACCACAAGAAAGTTACAGATATTAACAGCGGATCACCTTACGGAATGTACGGTTGGGGCGGATCTTTCGGATGGGGTCTTGGAATGAGTAGAACCTGGACGAGTAACTATAACGAAGGAGCAATTATTGTTGATCTTGTAGATGCAAAATCTCAAAAATTAGTTTGGCAAGGAATCGGAAGCGGAATTTCCGTTGATTCTCCTAAAGCGAAACAAAGACAGATTCCTGAGATCGTGGCAGAGATTATGAAAAATTATCCTCCTCAGAGAAAATAATTAAGATTTAAATCAATCAAATATATAAAAGTCAATACAAGTTTTTGTGTTGGCTTTTTCTTTTACATAAAAAGGCTGCCAACAATCGTCAACAGCCTTCCTTCAGTCAAAATATAAAAATCATTTATTTTTTATCGCCTTGAACGATGTATTTTTTCCGTCTTTATATTGAAGAGTAATAAAGTAAACTCCTGAATCTAAATCACCCAACTGTAATGTAGCAGTAGGTTTTTCAATAGTTTTTATTAATCTTCCAACAGCATCGCTGATTGTAATCGTTTGCACATCCTTAATATCAGAAATATTAATTACATCATGAAAAGGATTCGGATAAGTTTTCACTTTATTTAAAACAGTTTCATGCGTTCCTAAATTTGTTGAAATCGGTTCCCAAACCGCATCATCCCAATAATGTCCGGCAAAAGATATTCCCGGATTACGAATCGCTAATCTCGCCGTTGAAGGAACTGATGTTGGTACCGTGAAAATTCTCTCAGAAGTACTGTCATACGTCGTATTTGTAATAGTAATATTCTCTAAAACCACAAACGTAGACGCATCCGCAGGATCTGTCATGTAACCAAATTCTAAAAACCCAGCAGAATTTGCTTTCATTTTAAATCTGAAATGGTGCGTTCCTTTGTTAACGTTCGTCAGTTTTGGAAGTATCACAAGCGAAACTTTTCCTGTACCATAGCCAAATTGGTAGATCTGGCTCGTTCCCGAAGCGGGCTGTGTACTCGAGATGATCTGACTTGCCCCGTTCAGAGCAATTCTTTCCCAGCAACTAGGAACAATACTGTTTGGTGAAGCGTACGTATCAAAATTCTCCGAAAAACTATCCAGAGCATTGCATTGGGCACTAACGAATGAAGTGCATAAAAAGCCTATCAATGGAAGGCTCATTTTAAATTGTAAATTTTTAATCATTCTAAATAAAAATAATAAAACAAAAATAGCTATTATTAAATAGTATAGAAAACAATTTTATTTTAATTATTTATGAATTATATCATGCGTAATATTATGAAATTGATAAGCATAATTCACTGATGCTTCTTTTTGAATCATTAAATGTTTTCTAATATTTTATTTTTAAGTTTTGGCTAAAGCCAAATTGATGGTACATATTTAAGATAAGCGGACTAAAGTCCGCTCCTATTGATGTGAATATTAACAACCCAAAAATTACAATTTTCAGAACAGTTTTATTTTAATTAAAATCTAATGCATTGCCTATTAAAATTAACAATAACGTAATTTTTTATTCATAAAAATGTAGTAATCTTACTGACCAAATTATATTTATATGAAAAAAATTATCTTATTTCTGATATTCTCAGGATCTATCAGCGCTCAGGCGCCTGCAGGATATTACAATTCGGCAAACGGATTGACTGGAGCATCTCTGAAAACTGCATTGAGCACCATTATCACCAACGGGCATCAAGATAAAGGTTACGGCGGATTATGGACAGGTTACAAAACCACAGATATCGACAAAAATTATGAAAATGACGGTTCAATTTTAGATATTTATTCTGAAAAACCAACCGGAACCGATCCTTATAAATTTACGCCGGGAACCAATCAGTGTGGAACCTATTCGGTGGAAGGAAACTGTTATAACCGTGAGCATATTGTTCCACAAAGCTTGTTTAATGAAGCTTCTCCAATGGTTTCTGATATCAATTTCATCCGAGCTACAGACGGAAAAGTGAACGGAATGAGAAGCAATTATCCTTTCGGGAAAGTGGGAACTGCAACTTTTACTTCTAAAAATGGTTCTAAGCTTGGAAATTCTGTGTCTTCAGGATACGCTGGGACGGTTTTTGAGCCGATTGACGAGTTTAAAGGTGATGTTGCACGTATGATTTTCTATTTCGTGACGCGTTATCAAAGTAAACTTTCTACTTTTTCTACAGGAAATATGTTGGGAAGTACCACTTTTCCTGGATTGCAGACTTGGGAACTGAATGTTTTACTGGCTTGGCATAATCAAGATCCTGTTTCTCAGGCTGAAATTAATAGGAACAATGCTTCTTATACTTATCAAGGAAACAGAAATCCGTTTATTGACAATCCAGCTTATGCAAATCAGATTTGGGGTTCTCAGCAACCTTCGACTGATACACAGGCTCCGACAACTGTTACGGGTTTAACTATTCCATCAAAAACTTCAAACAGTATATCTCTTTCTTGGAATGCTTCAACAGATAATATTGGTGTTGCTTCTTACAATGTTTACATGAACGGAAGTCTGAAAACTACGGTAAGCTCAACCTCAACAACAATTTCAGGTTTAAATCCTTCTACGACTTATAACTTCTATGTTGTGGCAAAAGATGCCGCAGGAAATTCTTCAACAAACAGTTCGACTGTTTCAGGAACAACTAATACCGGAACTTCTACTCCATCAACTAATTGTGTGAATGAAACTTTTGAAACCATTCCGGCAAGCAGTGCTTCTTATTCAACAAGAACGTGGACAAATGGAGGAATTACATGGACAGCAACAGACTCCAGAACAGATCAAACAATTTCTACGAAAGCGATCACGGTAAGAGATGGTTCGTTAAAATCTAGTTCTTCAGATAATGGAATTAGTTCTTTGACGGTAACAACTCAGTTGAAATTTACAGGAAGTAATGGAACTTTTAATGTGGTGGTGAATGGCGTAACGGTGGGTACTATTCCTTACAGTGCGACGGTTGCGACGACGACGATCAATAATATTAATGTTTCAGGAAATGTGGTGGTGAGTTTAGAAAATAATTCATCAAGTGACAGAGTTGCAATTGATAATTTAAACTGGACTTGTTATTCAGGAACGGCGAAACAGAATGTTTCTTCTTTGGAAAAAGCTGAAATTAATGATTTGCAGATCTATCCAAATCCTGTTTCTAATCAGGAGATTTTTGTAAAAGGTGAAACTCAAAATATTAAAAAAGCTGAGATTTATAATTTGCAGGGAAAAGTTATGCAGACAATTTATCAACCTTTTAAAAACAGTAGAAATTCGCTTAAAATTAAAAATTTAGAACAGGGAATTTATATTTTAAAACTGGATAATACTACTTTGAAATTTGTGGTGCAGTAAGAATTTAGAAAAAATTAAATTCATCTTTGTCATTCTGGATAAATGATAAAATTGTTATTGAGATTGCTTCGTCGCTTACGCTCCTCGCAATGACAAAAAAAAGACTTCTCTTTGATAAGGGAAGTCTTTTTAACTTTAGTTTTCTTCTTCTATATTACTTAAGTTTTACGTATTTATTTTCGATACCTTGATATACAATTGTTAAAGTATCGTTTTTAATTACATAATCTGTTTCGTCTTTTTCATTGGTTGCTTTGTCGACGGCGATTATTTTATGATCTTTTACCGTGTAAGTTGATTCCAGTGAATTTTGCATTTTTCCTTCACCAACGTACTGAATAAATTTTCCATCTTTTGTAAATTCTAAAACAATTTTTCCCATTGTGTTTGTCGTTTCCAAATCTTTAAGCATTCCTTCCCATTTGCCGATAAGTTTAGGATCTTCGTTTTTTTGTGAACTGCAGCTTAAAGCCATTAAACAACTGAAAATAATCAACAGGTTTTTCATTTTTAAAAATTTGGTTATTAGATTTAGTAAATTAGATTAATTTTAGGTTTTATTTCATGTAATTATACCATGGAGATTCTTTTGGAGCAGGATATTTCAGTCCAAAAACTACATTATTTCTATAAGCATCTTTTGTAACAGATAAGTACTGATTTTTAATTGTACCGTCAGATTCTATAGAAATACTCAATATATAGTAAGAATTATCCTTGTCCCAAAAGAAAGAAGTTGGATATTGAAATGTATCCGGTTCATTTTTGATCCAGACAACATCATTTGGAAATTGATTTTTAAGATTTGTAAATATCTGCTTGGAAGCCTTTGCATCTACATGCGCTTTATCGGTAATTTGGGTTGTTGGTTTTCCGTTTCCTTTTAAAATTTTATCGACAAACTGTAGAGAATATTTGGGATCTGCATGGGTTTGTATCGCAGCAACCTTATTTTTATAAACCGTAATTCTGGTTCCTAAATTTTGATCTAAAGCGATATTGCCATAGGTTACGTTTTTATTTTCATCGGCATAATACTGGATCACACTTTTTTCAGGAGTTTCATCCTTTAGAAAAATATTTTTATTTTCAAAATCGTATTTTTTAGCATCTTCTCCTAAAGAAACCGATGTTAAATCAAAGGATTTACTTTCACAGCAAAGGTTTACTAATGCTATTAAAATTAATAATCCATAATGTTTTGCTTTCATAATATTTGTATTAATCTATTGTATTAATTTTTAAAATATAGTAATAAAGTACATAAACCATTAAATATCAAAATCCCTGCTCCGCACCACATCGACAACCGAATTCTCTTTTTCAAATCATTGTTTGAAATATAGGTGAATAGCAAACAGGCAAAAAATCCTGCCAAAGCCGTGAAAATGCAGGTAAAAAAGAGCATAATCCAATTAATTTCTAAGGCATTGGCACTTGCTTGAGATTCTGAATCTGATATTTTAACCTTTTCGCCTATCTTCAA
This sequence comes from Chryseobacterium sp. GW823-FHT05E08, assembly GCF_058795655.1. Lineage (NCBI taxonomy): Bacteria > Pseudomonadati > Bacteroidota > Flavobacteriia > Flavobacteriales > Weeksellaceae > Chryseobacterium > Chryseobacterium sp. GW823-FHT05E08. The sequence goes on from NZ_JBXAHY010000007.1 coordinate 187,729, forward strand.
AGGCTTATTGGTGGTATAGTCTAATGTTTTTATGATTTCTTGTCCGTTCTCATTACTATATTTAACTTTTGGGAAAAATACCGGACGATCGTAATAAGAAGATCCTTTGAAACTTTGCGTTTTCACAAGTTCTTTTTTATAACCGATTACCGTTGCTTCATATTTTAATTCAACATAAGCTCTGTATGTTTTCTCCCAAATAAAGGTGTATGAGGACACAAAAGTCATTGTATTGATACAAATCATTAAAAGACAGACAAAGAAAAGAACAAACCCTTTTTCTATGATGCCTCCTTCCTTTTTATCGGGTGATTTGCTGCGTAATTTTTTATAAATTCTATATCCGATGAATAAAGAAATTATATTGATTAAAACGACAAAGAATCCAAAAAAAGTCATGCTGCTAGATAATAGTTAATCCGTTTTGTCTGGATCTCATGTGTAATTTCACCTCCAATTCTACATTACTTTGTTCCTCAAGATCAGGGCTCTTGAATTGTAATGCCTGAGTACCGTCTTTTCTCATTAATCGTACCAATTTTCCATCGCCCATAATTTCCATGTTTACATTTTCACGGCTTAATTCTTCAACGGGTAATTTTTGAGAAAACAGCTCTACACCGCCTTCTAAAAAATCTTTTTTCCTGTCTTCTGAAAAATAAAATGCCTGCTCCTGAAGATTTCTCTTTTCAGCGGACATTTCTAAATATTTATTAAAATCATGCTGTTCCAACACTTCTTTGATCTTCCAATAATAAGTATAAACTTCATTAAAAAGTTCTTTTTCAGGAATATCTTTTAGGTTAACAGAATTCTGCCATCCATCCAATACAAAAGGAAGTTCTACTTCGATCTCTGTTGCAATTTCAAAATGAGGATATCTGATATTTGAACTCAGACCATTCCATGGTGATTCTATTTTAGGACCAAATGAAACCCGTGTTTCCTTAATATTGTCGGCATCAGCAACAAAAAGATCAATACCAAGATATGAATTTTCTTCGGTTAACAAATGCTCTCCATGTTTGGGAGACATTTTGCCCACCACTTTATATTTACCGCTTTGCAAAAGAACATGATTAATGGGTGCCATTACCATGTTTCTTTCGTTTCCACCCGTTTGTTCTCCTTTCCATTCATCTACAAGTACATCGTTTACATAAACTTCTGTTGCGCAGAATGAGTTAACGTTTAAATGATAGTACGGATTCTGTATTTTATCCATTTTTATAATTAAATATAATGTTTTTCAAAATAATATTCTGATTTATCCAAAGCCTTTTCTTCCATTTTAAAACTGCTTTTCCACCAGCCTACTTCACCTTCTACCGTTCCCGTAATAATCACTCCCGAAAATTTTATAACAGGTTGATAATACAATCCTTTATCATCAGAATTGATAATGAAATCTCCGCCGAAGAAAGCTTCACCTTCTAATCTGGCTTCCGCTCTAAAGTCAATTATTTTCTTTTGTTTATTTGAATTAAATTTACCTCCAACTTCAATGGCGAGTACAATTTTCACGCCCATTTTACCGCCAATAGTGGTTTTACCGTCAATACTTACTTTGCCGCCAATAATTTTAAGCGCTTCCATTTCGATCTCCAGCTCACCATAAAAAGTTCCTGTGAATGTAACAGCTCCCCCAATTTTTTCAATTCCTTTTCTGAATTTATCAATTAATTTAGCTGCCGCAGGGTTTCCAGTTAATCCATACGACAATGCCGTGATTGCACAACCCAAAATATCTATAATGACTTCTGCACCAATGATAGGTTTTAATCCTAAATTAATTTCTCCTGTAGTTCCTAATACCTTGTTAGTTCCCTGTCTTTCCAAATACCATTTTCCTACAAAAGTCAGTTTTGGATATCTGATATCAAAAGCTACGGGAATTCCTGTAGTTTTAGCTGTACTCTGAGCAAAATTAATGACATCCTGCAAAATTCCTATAACACGGGCAATAAAACTGGCTGCCAGCTGAATTCTATCAGAAAACTCATTGGTAAAAGATCTTTTGGTAACACCGCCGTTCCATTCAGCAGCTAATCCAACTCCGATTGAAATCGGGACTTTTCCCGTTTCATTCATTCTCCATCTTTTATAGCCAGCTTCTCTTGATTTTTCCTGATGCTTGGCATAAATATTACCCGGAGGCATTTTGGTCGCTTTATAATTGGAGACATTTATTAAAAACTCAAATGCCAACTCCCATTTGATGTCCGGATAAGCGTTGATTAAGATCGTCGTTCTTTTGTCATTACTAAAAAATCGACAGCTATGAACATGCAAATGAAACTGATTCGGATTGGTTGCTGATGGCCAAATATATTTTATAGGATTAATCGTAAACCTCGTTAAATCCGAATATATAGGATAACTGAAAGAAGGCGTATCAAATGTTTTTTTGGTATCACCGCTATCTATTGCCTGACCTACATCTACAATGTAACTTTGCTTTTTGTGCTTATTGTTTCCTCTAAAACAAGCTTTTGTATCATAACCCGTAATATCTATGGTTAGTTCCTTTTTTACAGGTACAACAATCTTATCCCAAGCAGTTGGTTTACTTGGTGCAACTACTTCATAAATAATCGTGTGGGCATCATGAGCATTGAATGTAAACGAAATATCAACTCTTCTATTGGTCTCATAATCCTTTTCATTTTTATATTTAATATTGTCTCGTCCCAATTTATCATCGGTAGGATCTATTTCTCCTTTTCCGACTGAGATAATTCTTCTGGGATCTAATCCGCCATCTGCAAAGAACTTTTTCACAATATCTGATCTTCTTTGTGAAAGACCTTTGTTGTAATTTTCTTTTCCGATAACACATGCATAACCGCTTAGGTTGATCGTAGAATCTTTATGCTCTAAAAGGAATTTCAATACATTATTAAGAACAGCTTCACCATCTTTATCTATTACCGTAGAATCAAATTTATAATAAATTGTTCTGTAGATTTTTTCTTCAAGAACCTGTCCTGCTATTTTTCTTAATCCTTTCCCGTTTTCGAATACCGGAACAGTTGTAACGACTGCCTTTCCTTCTTTTGTATCGTTTTCTGAAATTTTTATAACTTCAAATTTACACGGTTCATACCTTTGGGCATTTACATCCGGTTTGTATACTTTGGTAGGAGTTTGATTTTTGCTGACATTGGCATTTGTAGTAATGACTTTATTTTTTACATTCAGATAAATGGCATGAAGATCATCACCCAGATTATCTTTAATGTACTTGCCCGAACTGCTGTCCTTTACTTTTATATAAAACTCTTCTACGTTTTGGATATTGTCTACATGCGCCATCCAAGAATAGGTATTTTCTATTTTTAAATTAACCTCACCATCAATTACCTGAACATCGGTATAAACATGTACTACCTTATCTTTTTTTGCAGCCTGCTGGTTCCAAAGCTCTATCGTGAGATTATTTCCGTTAAGTCCCTCTGTTGTAAGATTAAGGTAAACGAGGTGTCCATAGGAAATATAATTGTTTTTGTCCTTATTTTTAATGCTTGTTTTGCTTCCTCTTTGAGTTGTCCATTTGCTAGTGACAATTTTGGGTTCGCACCAACCTTTTACATATAAACCAACATTGTTTTTAGTATCTCTTTTCCCGGAAAGACTGGCTTCGATATAGTAATTATAGCTTCCGCAATATTGTTTATCAATAAAGAATTTATACCCATTGGTAGATGGAGCCTGATAGATAATAATTTTGCGATCGTTAGTCTGTCTCGTCCAGATGACGGGCTTCTTTTTTTCTTCGGCAGTGGTATCCGGCAACCATTCGGCAACCTGAAAAGTTACATCCTGATTGGGCACAATAGTAAATCTCTGACCTACAACAGACATTTTAGGATAATAATTACCTTTTATAATCTTGATTTTTTTTACTCCTTTAGCCATCAGTTTTTTCTTTATATTACACCATCTTTTCCACCTTTGAAAGCAGGCTGTTCTTTGTACATACTCTCTGAATCTACCAACGGATTGATCTGCTGCTGCACATCCGGATCCGCATTTTTAAAATTCTGCTCACTGGCTTCAGCTCTCTGTCCATGGTCAATGATCTCGATACATGGCGTTCCTGCAATGGCACAAACGGCCTTACTGTCTTCTAAAATGATAAATCCTCCATTACTGAGCTGTACTTTATCATAAAAGTTTTGCCATTCGGTGACCATAATTTTGCACGGCGGTGGCGGAGCTCCCATTTTGGGGCAATTTCCGAATGTATTTTTCTCAAATGTAGCAGCTCCGATTTCTTTTGTGGTGACAATCAGTTTTTTGGAAGCGCTTTTGTCATTTGCATATTCTTTTTTGTGCGAAAGCACTTTTAACTTATCAGGCATTTGCCCGAATTGGCATTTGCACATAGCACCTTGTACTACAATATGTTTTTCTGCCATAATTTTTTACTCTTTTTATCTGTGTGATATTTTTTAATTCTCATCGATACTTGCTACAACAACCGAGATTTTTTTTCTCTCTTTCAGCATGATATCGCATTCTAAATACAATGATTCGGGGAATGAAGTTTTTCCGTTTAAATAATATTGGATTCTAAAAGATCCGTCTTTATTCATCACAGGATTTTCTTCTACAATAAAGGAAAAAGGGGCTCCGTTGATAAAATCGTAAGAACTTCTGTCTTCATTTAATGTTCCGTTTCCTTCTATATTTATTAGGTCATATTCGTCTTTCAGCGGATCAATCTCCAACTCAATCTGATATTTTGGTTCTACCGGATTATTCACAATCGGGAAACTTTCATTTCCATTGATATTAAAATTCTGACCAAAACCTTGATATACTCCGAGAAATAAAGTTCTCAGGAAATAATCATTTTTCATTAATAAGCTTACGGCATCGGGTTCGCTTATCGTTTTTTCTATTTTAAGACAATATTCGTCTACAGTTTCTCCGTCAAATTCTTTGTAAAGTTCTTCTTTAACATCATTCCATCTTTCATTGAATACGGAAAGATTTTCCACAGCATTAAATTTCCCTTGCTGATCTACACTGACCTGTAAAGGATACAAAACTTTTGAGGTTTTATAGGCTAATAAATCTGCAATTTCATTAACTTCTTCTTCATTTAAATAAAGATTCGAAATCCTGTTTATTTCAAAAAAATGTAACTGTTTTTCTGATCGTAACCAACGTACTGTGGCTTCATATTTCAGTTCATTTTTGTTGTTTCCATTTTCAATACTGATGATAACACCATATTTTTTGAATGAATTTTCGGGTTGAAAAATCAATCTGTTTCCGTGATCGAACTTTACTAATCTGTTTTTATCAATTACCGCAGTTCTTGGAATAAAAAGCTCTTTCTGACCGGTAAAATCTATCAAAATCATCTCCTTAACACCGCAATTGTTATTGTGAAATGACTTTAAAGCATCTTCGGATATTTTGTACAGAGAAGCAACACTTTTTAAAGTTTCGTTTTTCTGGACGATATGTTTGTTAAATTTCTGCATATAAATGATTTGCAAATAAATATTTTATCCTCAGATTTTATTTAATACTGAAAATATATACAGCGAGTAAAATAATGCCCACCATGATCAATATTATATTTGTAACTCTATTTTCTTTATTTCTGGATGTAAAAAAGCTCACTATTAATTCTATAAAAAGCAAAAGACACCATATCGCCATCCAACAAATATTCAAAACAAGATCCATGGGAATTGACATTCCGCTGTTTCCTCCTATATTAACCTGCTGAGGATTAAACCAAGAATCCCAATTATCGTAAATATATATCGACAAAAAGCCTATTAACAATAATGCAACCCTTACAACTAGATGTTTTCTCATGTAATAAAAATTAATGCAATACTCTCACTCTGTCTGATGTTGGATCCATTCCAATACCTTCTCTTCTTGCCGACCAGTGCAGATATTTATTTCTAAGAATTCTTAAATCATCCTGCTCCTTCATTTCTCTCTGATAATCTGCATATTTCTGTTCCGGAATTGATGCTCCTCCGTATGCATTTTCAACGTCTTTATATCTTTTGAAGGTATATTGTTTTCCATTTTCCATCGCGTAAGATCTGAGGCGGTCTTTTACCCTTACCAACAATGGATCTTCTGAAATAGAATACACTTCATCAGTCAGTTTTTTGATGGTTAAAGGAACCGTTTTCTGAACGCCATGTTCTGCCATAAAATGCAATGGAACATAGCTGTATCTTTTTACTAAATCACGTGATCCCGATAATGTTAAATAAAAACCGGGGTTAATTTTAAGCTGATCTTCTTTATACCAGGCGTCTGCGATAAGCTGACTTCTTAATTCTTTTAATTTTGTGCTGGTTGTCCACGATGTTTCAATTTCTTCCCAACTCTCGGTTCCGTCTTCGTAAGCTCCACCAACGTCACAGTGTACGCCGGGAAATGTTCTTTCTGTACCTACATGCACGTGGGTAAGGTCAAAATTTTCTCTGTGTTCGTTTTCTGCCACAAAATGAATGACGGTTTGTGCTCTTCCGATATCATTTAAGCTTAATTCTTCCACATCATTGTGAAAATTCGGTGTAGCAGAAAAGTTTTTAGAATAAGAAGAAACGGTATCGTAAATTCCTAAAAATCTGATTTTTAAAACATCAACTACAATTCCGGCTTCCTGAAGTTTTAATCCTAAATGTCCCCACTTTGGAAGATCCTGACCTTCCACTCCGTCGCTGTCGGAGAGAACGGTAACACTCATTCCTTCGCTTGAATAGGTTCTTGAGGTTGCTTTGTATTTTGATTTACCAATTTCATGAACAAAATTTCTGGCCGCCGCCGCACCACGGCTGAAACCGAAAACATCAAAAGTAAGTACCGCAATTTTATCTGCTTTTTTTGCGTTTTTGATATTTTTCACTTTTTTCACAATCTCTTCACAGCCTTTTTTTACTTTTCCGCGGATTCCGGTAGGCCCAGTTCCAAAGGCGTAGCCCAACATTGAATCTTTTTCCTTATCATCTGTACCGATTCCTTCAATGTAAATTCCAAAATTTTTATCGTAATTGTCCCACAAACGCGCTACGTTGCTCCAATCGTTATTGTAACTGTTGTTATCAGTAGGATTTCCTCCTTTTTTCTTGTATGCATCAGTTTTTTCCCTTCTTTCGATGGTATTGGTTTTGTTATTCAGGGTTCCGTCAAAAAACATCCCGAGAGTAATGTCTAAGACCTCCTCTTTGGTTTCTTCTGGTGTATAATCTCCAAATTTATTATTGTGCATCTTTCTTATTTTAAAATTGATGAATAAGGATAAATTATTCTATTTTTCGAGATAATCTGATCTTGGCTTTGGTAATTGGAAACTCCTGTTTTTCGGTCTTTAGTGACAAAGATGCTTTGGTATTATCAGGATTAACTTTAATCACCAAATCTATATTTTCCTCTTTTCCTAATTTTTGAAAAAGTTCAAAAATTTCTTTTTCGTCGAAAGAATCTATCCAGACTGCATATCTGTTTTTGCTTTTATCTCTCCAATAAAAACCACAGAATTTTGGAACAGCTCTTTTTTGATACGTATCATTATGTAAGCTTTCTGCGAAAAGATTTTCCTGTTCTCCGTTGTAATTATTAAATCCGAAATCGATCCATTCTCCGCCTTCAGGAACTATGACCGAAGGTTTCCAATTAAATTTTTCTCTGTAAACTTCATAAACATCAGGATTTGGATAGCCCTGTTCTTTTATTTTTGCTCTTATTTCAGGTTTAAATGTTTCATAAGACGGGTCATCCAGCATTCTGTCTGCAAAACCCTCCTTCAACATATATTTTGCATTTTCATAAGCTTTTTCCTTTGTAATAATTGTATCATGAGCCTGAAAAGCTCCAACTTCCGTCTGGTTTCCGGGGCCGTTGATCCATAAAACAACTCTTCCTTTTGGCGCCAAACCAACTATAAAATTGGTGTAGGTCGTTTTTTTATTATTATCCTGATCTATAAAACCTTTTTTAAATAAATCATTGATTTTTTCTTTATCTAAATCCCACTTTCCGGTGTAAAATTTTCTTTCAACTAAAGAATACCATGTAAATTCTAATTTGTGAGGAATTTCCATCAATCTGGTTTCTACACTCATCGTTCCGCCTTCATTTCCCCAGCCTGTATTTTGTGTTCCCCAAATGGCATCAAAGCCGTAACTGAAATCATCAGCGATAATAGCTCCTTTGTACACCTCCATCGGATATTCCTGCGGTGCTGAGACGGTTCCTAACCAATTATATTTTTCTTCCATTCTTTTATTTTGACAACTTATTAATGAGAAACTGCATACAACAAAGAGAATCAGGAACTTGAATTTATTTGTTCCCATGAGACATTATCTTTTTATTGCTTGCCAAAACAAGGTTTCCTTTTTTAGCTTCTGTATTGATCTTTTCTGCAATTTTTTCAACTTTTTTACCAACACTCAGATGGTAGGAATCATTTACTTTGATCAATATATTTTTTGCGGTTTTTCTTATTGCCATGATTAGAAAAGTTTAGATTTTTCGGCACTATTGAATTCTACAATTTTTCCACTCTGCATGGTCATATTTTCTTTTTCGCTGAACATTGATATTTCTCCTGCAATTTCATTAGAAGTTTCAGATTGTCTTCTGAATTCCTTTTCCACCATCTCGGTTCTTGTATCCGAAGATTCCTTGATATCGCCTGTTGCCGTCATCATAATATCTGTTCCGGCAGTGGAAACAATATTTTCATTCGCCGAACTCGTAATACTTTCTCCGGCATCAATTGAAATTTCTTTTCCGGCAGTGATGCTGATATTTTCCCCAGCTTTTAGGGTGAAATTTTTAGGTGCATTGACCGAAATATTGCCTTTACCGTCCATAAAGAAATAATTTCCGCTTGGATCGATGATATTTACGCTTCCCTCTTCATCATTCATCAAAATTCTGATTCCGCTTCTGGTTTGAATTGATTTTAAATGATTGTTAACTCCGCCGCCTAATCCAACTGCTCCATGGAACATTCCGCCCATTACGAAAGGTCTGTCGGGATGATTGTGAACGAAATTCACCATCACCTGATCTCCAACTTCCGGAATGGCAACATATCCTCTGTTTTGAGTTATTTCGTCTGTTCCACCAGCATCAGGGCTCATCATTCTGATAAAATGAGTGGTTTCACTCGTCTGCCAGTCAAATCTCACCTGAATTCTGCCCTGTCCTTCAGGATCAGCATTTGAAATTACGGTTGCAATTTGCGGTTCAGCTTTTGGAGCTGTAAATTCTGGCTTAGGTAAAAATCCTGTGTCTGAAGCGATTCCTTTAAAACTTCCTTTATAATGTCCTAAAGTATCAATTTCATGTTCAGTTTCCGTTACCATGATTTTAGTGAAATAAGAGCTTTCATTAGTATCAACTTTTCTCATCTGAACATCAACCACACAGCCCGGATGTAAAAACGGAACGGTGGTAGATCCTGATAAATTAAAAACATTCACCGCTTCACTTCCTGAAGTACTTTTCTGAGAATATTCAACATCAAGATGTGTTGATGCCTTCACAGGAGCTATGCGTAAAGAAGGTGTTTTAAAAATTTTCTCGTTGTGTTCGTAAGCTGTTTTGGCCAAATCTCCAACATGCTGAATCGGTGTTGCTCCGGAAGTCAGTTTTTCATGTTTATTGCTGTTATAGCCATAAAATTGGGGTTTGGTATGTACCGCTTTCAATTCAACTTTAATATCATTGGCACTGCTTCCGTAGACAATTTTGATAGGTTTATTTTGAGGAGGAAGTTTTCCGAAATGTAAAACCTCGCCGTCATAGTAAAATTGTTCGCCATAGGCTTCCGCCATTCTTGCCAGATAATTGTAGTGCGTTTCGTCGTATTGACTGCTGTAGATAATCTGAGAAAAGTCATTCGTATCAATTCTGATATCAAAACGACCTTTATCAATCCCCTGTTTGATAACTTCTTCAGCGATGATGCCCATATTGACAGGTTTATCACCTCCAAAACTTTGAATATGCGGAGCTCCGTCCAATAAGATCGTCGGGCTGTAACCTGATAAAACAATATTACCAAGACTCATTTTTTCCTGACTGAATCCTACTCCGGTAATAACTCCCACGAAGGTTCTTTCAGGGCTTTTATCAATGTCTTTATAAGAAATAACGGCTGTTAAGCGTTTTCCTAAGAATTTATTGGCTTCTTCTAAAGTGTGTGTCTGGCGGTCTCCCAAAGTATCGTGAGCCAAAGTAAGCGTAAACTCATGGTGACGCTGAGCACTTTGTTTTAAATTAAAATGCTTGTAATACTTTATCACTTTACCCTCAATTACTAAAGATAATTTGACCAAACGGTTGATTCCCGTGTGATGATTTTCAGAGACTCCATCTGCATTTTGGGAAGGACGAAACGAATTGCCTCGCGCCTGTTCAGGTGTGGTAGACATAATTTTGTGATTGTGATGTTTTTAAATTTATAAAAATTATTCAAACAAAGAAAATTTATAAAGAACAAATTGCGTTTTTGCTTTATAAAATAAACTTCTACTACAGGTAAAAAAAGACCGTCTTGAGGGACAGTCTTCTATAAGTGTTTCTTACTTCTTGAGACTTAGCTAGATGGCCAAAGTCCTTCGTAAGCAGAATTTCCGTAATTGATTTTCTCTGCGCTTATCACGAAGCTGATCAGCATACTGTTTTCGTCTACAGCGTCGAAGTCTACTTCATGCTGGATAACGTAACCGTTTTCCCAGTTTAAAGTGATCAAAGTACCTTCTTCATGAGATTTATTGAAAGTAACTTCTCCGCTTGTCGGCTTGTATTTACCGTTCAGTAAGCTTTCCAGAATGTCAGATTTTTCTGTAGCTTCGATTGTAAGTTTTATAATTGCGTTAGATGGGTCTGATGCTACACGTCCTGAAACGTCTGTAGATCTTGCGACACTATAATTAAGTCTTAATAGTTTTTGACCTTCGCTTCCGTTGAATTTTAAGATTCCTCTTGAATTTGCTGCCATATCTGTAAATTTTAATCAATAAAGATTTTATGATTTTTTATTTTTGGTATAACAAAGATATATTTCAGGTTTCGATTCAGAAAGCTTTTACCATGTAGATTCATATTTTGTAGTAATTCTACGATTCTTTTTCGCTTTTGTGTGAATTTAGATTAAAAATTTACAAATCAATCAAGAGAAAGTTAACTTAAATTTTTTCACAAAAAAAAAAGACCGCAAATTTGCAGTCTTTCTTGTTTTATCTGAGGATTTAATTATTGTCCCGTTAATTCTTTGATTCTTTCCTGCATCAGTTGAGGATCTTTCAGAGCATCCCAACCTAACGTAGAGATCACCACGACCAAATAGGCAATGTATAAAACACTTAATATAAGACCAATGATACATAATATTCTACCTGTATTCAAATTGCTGTAATCCGAATAAAGATCCGGGTTTTTCTTATACAGTTCGTTATCCTTTTTGTAAAGATACAATCCGATAATCCCTGTGATAATACCTACTACTCCGTAGCAACAACATCCGATGATAGATACAATTCCTAATACAAGTACCGCTGTGGCATTTGGTAATTTTTGTTGATTCATAGTTATAATTTTAATGTTTTAGTGCAAATTAAGATAAAAATGTTTGTAAAAATAAGCAATTACCATTATAATTGAATTAATAATTGCCATTATAATTAAAACATTTCCATAGTTTCTTTTTTTATCAATAAAACTTATTCCTACGGTAAATAAAAATATCAAAAGCGTATAAACAGCCGGAAACATATGAAAAGCTTCAGAGAATCTCCCCTCAAAAACCATGACAATAGCTCTTTGAGCGCCGCAGCCAAAACATTCTATTCCTAAGAACTTTTTACTTGGGCACGGCAACATGAAATCCTCTATTTTCATCTTTTTAAAAATTAATTGTATAAAATTAAGAAGAAATTTTAGCTCTTAAATATTGATGAGGAAAGAAACATTCTTCACCCATCTCAAACGAACCCTGAACTGCAATGTATGGATTTCTTAAGATCTCTCTGGCAATAAAAATAAGATCTGCGTCTCCTTTTTGCAAGATTTCTTCCGCGTGTGATACTTTTTTAATCAAGCCAACAGCACCGGTTTTTACTTCTGCCTCATTTCTTACCTGAGAAGAAAGGGGAACCTGATATCCGTCAAAAAGAGGAATCTTTACTCCATGAATATTTCCGCCACTTGAAACATCAACTAAGTCAACTGAATGATTTTTTAATATTTTCGCCAATTCTACACTGCTTTCAATATCCCAACCATTTTCAGCGTATTCTGTTCCGGAAATTCTTACAAAAAGCGCAACATTTTCGTTCAATTCTTCATTTACAGCATCTACAATTTCCAATAAAAACCTGATTCTGTTTTCAAAACTTCCGCCATATTCATCCGTTCTGATATTAGAAAGCGGAGATAAAAACTGGTGAACCAAATAGCCATGAGCACCATGAATTTCGATTACATCAAAACCTGCTTTTACCGCTCTTCTTGCTGCCTCTTTAAAGTTTTGAACCTGTTCTTTGATTTCCTCTACTGTTAAAACATGCGGAATTCTTTCTGTTGGGTGATAAGGAATCGGGCTTGGCGCAACAGTTTCCCAACCTTCTTCAACAGGAATTTGCAAATTGTTCCAAGTTGAGCCTTTTCTTCCAGCATGTGCAATCTGAATTCCTATTTTGCTGTCTGAATTCTTGTGAACAAACTCAACAATTTTCTGTAGTTTTTCTGCCTGCTGGTCATTCCAGATTCCCATGCAATGATTGGTGATCCTTCCACGGGGCTCTACGCCGGTTGCTTCTACTATAATTAATCCTGTTCCGCCCTGCGATCTGCTTCCGTAATGGACGTAATGGAAATCATTAGCCATCCCGTTTTCACTAGAATACATACACATTGGGGACATTACCCATCGGTTTTTTACTTCAACATTTCTGAATTTTATAGGAGTGTATAACATGTTTGATGTTTTGAATTTTAATTTAAAATTTTGAAGGACAAAATAATATTGCCCACTTGGTGAAAAAGAGGTAATTTTATCCCCCTTTTTTAGGTCCACAATATATGAAAAAAGACATACAGATAGGTTACGAATATTTTAAAAATAGCAGTGAACTTAGCGATATAGAAAATACTTTGTTCGCAAGAGCAAAACAAGCCAGGGAAAATGCTTACGCGCCTTATTCCAACTTTTTGGTAGGTTGTTCGGTTTTATTGGAAAATGGAGAGATCTTTTCCGGAAACAATCAGGAGAATGCGGCTTTTCCGTCAGGACTTTGTGCTGAGAGAACGACTTTATTCTGGGTAGCAGCCAATTTTCCGAATGAAAAGATCAAAAAGATCTTTATTGTTGGCGGACCGAGAGAATTTCACGAGAAAAATCCGCCGATTCCACCTTGTGGAGCTTGCCGACAAAGCTTAATTGAATATGAAACCAAGCAGAATGAAAATATTGATCTTTATTTTTCGAGCATGAATGATGTGGTCGTGAAAGTGAATTCTATTAAGGATTTGTTGCCGTTTTATTTTGATGCTACTTTCTTATAGTTTGTGAGTGCTTTTTTTAGCGCGAAGATCGCAAAGGTTTTCTTTAAAATCATTGAGAATATTTTTCGTTCGCAAAGGCGTTTCACTCAGCGAAGTTTATTGTCATTGCGAGGAGCAAAGCGACGAAGCACTCTTTTTTATCACTAATTTTTTTATGAGATTGCTTCACCTTCGGTTCGCAATGACGAATATTGAAAGAACGACAAATACCCTAGCCCAGATAGCAACGGTTACCCCGCAGTAAGAGTTGGAGTGTGGGAGGGTTTGAGCGTTGGAGAGTGGTGGCGCGAGGAGTATGAGTGGATAGCTGGAAATAGCTCCTGAAAAATAGGCAATGAGTAATTGGTAATAGGCAATTTTGAATAATAGATATTGTTGGATTTTTTAATTTAAACCTTTTACGATTTTGCATTTCAATTTAATAAATTATCTTTGCAAAAATTTTGGTTTCCAGTGTATTGGAATGAAAAGGGAATTGGGTGAGACCCCCAAACTGTCCCCGCAACTGTAAATCGCAACCGAAATTTCTACGAAAAACCACTGTGCAAACGGGAAGGTGTAGAAAAGCGAAAGTCAGGAGACCTGCCAAAATCATAATAAAAAAATAGATTGCTTTCGGAGGAAAAGTAAAATAGTGATGGATATAAAAAGATCTTTAGTACTGCTTTTTTCGTCTTATGGTTGTTTTCTTTTCGCACAGGAGAAAACCATTGACACCGTTTATGTTTTTGATAACCAAATGAGTAAGGTTAAGCTTTTTCATAACGTTACCACCATCACTCCTCAGGATGCTGAGAAAAACTCAACCAATCTTTCTGAACTTTTACGCTTTCAATCTGCTGTTTATATCAAAGAAAATGGTCGTGGAGCGGTTTCTTCGCCATCTTTCAGAGGGACAACAGCTTCGCAAACTGCCTTTGTATGGAACGGAATTAATATTAACTCTAACTTTTTGGGTCAGGGTGATGTTAATAATATCCCTTTTGGCGGATTTGATCAGCTTATTGTAAAATCAGGTGGAGGAAGTGTAAGTTATGGCAGTGGCGCGATCGGTGGAAGCATCCATTTAAATAATAATCTGGATTTTAACAGAGGAGCGCATGCTTCATTATTTTCTGAGGCAGCATCTTTCGGTACTTTTAATAATTTGCTCAAAGCATCTTACAGCAACGAGAAATTCAGTTTTAAGGCTTCCGGTCATTATTCTATTAGTGAAAATGATTATGAAGTTGAAAATTCAAATAATTATATCAACAGAAACGGAAAATATAATAACACCAATTTCAATTTTTCGACGGCTTATAAAATAGCACCTCATCACCAAATCTCTTGGATCTCTGAGTTTTTTAATGGAAATCAGCATTATCCTATTTTCTTTGAAAGCCAGACTCCGACGAAATATGAAACTCAAAATGTAAGAAGTTTAATTTCTTGGGATTGGAATAAAACTAAGTTCAGCAATTCATTTAAAGCAGCTTACACAGAAGAAAACTTCCAATATTTCGGGAATATCGACGGGCCAAAAACAAGTGGCGGAACAGGAAAAAATTATATTCTGAAAAATGATTTTAATTATTTTATTGTTCCAAAATTAAATTTCAACTTAATTACAGAATTTCAGGTTAATAAAGGCGAAGGTTATGCATCCGGAATCGATCATATAAGTAGAAATGTAGGTTCTGTAGCGGGATTACTTCGTTATTTCACTACGAAAGATCTTCGTTTTGAAGCCGGAGTTAAAAAAGATTTTGTTGAAGATATCAGTTCGCCACTCCAATTTTCGTTTTCCGGAAAATGGAATGCTGTCGATTGGTACAATGTGGGAATCAGTGCTTCAAGGAATTTCAGATTTCCAACATTTAATGATCTTTACTGGAGTCCAGGCGGAAATAAAGATTTAAAACCAGAGACATCGTATCAGTTTGAATTGAGAAATCAATTTAACATTGCTGGTGTACAACTTTCGGTTACGCCGTATTATATGAAAATCAAGGATATGATCCAATGGCTGCCTAGTCCACTAGGATACTACTCGGCTTTCAACACCAACAGAGTTGAATCTTATGGAATTGAATCCAGAATTGATTATGAAAGAAAATTCGGGAAGCATAATTTAAGAACGAATTTAGGATATTCATACACCAAATCTACCAATCTTGATACGGATAAACAGTTGATGTACGTTCCTTTTCATAAGTTATTTGGAAATATTGAATATCAATATGAATTTATGAGACTGTATGTTCAGGGAATGTTCAATGGGCTGACTTATGCCGATACCAACGAAAAAAGAGAGGATGCTTTGGAACCTTATTTCGTGATGAATGCTGGTGTTTCTGCAACGATTCTTAAAAATTATACAGTAGGTTTTAAAGTGAATAATATTTTTAACCAAGTATATGCAACGACGGCATTTTATCCAATGCCTTTGAGAAATTATAGCGTGAACTTGAATATCAATTTTTAAATAAATAATTAAATATAATGAATATCAGAAAAATTTTAACTCTTGCATTTGCGACAACATTACTTTTCAATGTTTCTTGTACTAATGAAACCACCGAGGAGATTCTTGAGGTTACCTTTGAAAATGGAGTTCTTATCACCAATGAAGGTGGATTTACAACTCCGACAGCAGAGGTTTCTTTTGTGACTAATGATCTTTCTGCATTAGCAAACAAAATTTATTCAGGAAAAAATAATGAAGTTTTAGGAAACGTTTTACAGACTATCGGTTTTGATTCTGATAAAGCTTATCTGGTTTCAAACGTACCTAATAAAATTGATATCGTTAACAGATACACCTTCAAAAAACAGGCTACCGTAACAACTAATCTTCAAAATCCGCGATATATTGCGTTTTCGGGAAGTCAATATTACGTAACCAACAATAACTTTTTTGATGTAATGAAACTGAACGTTTACAACAAAGACAATTCTTTTGTAAAAAGTATCAGTTTCGCAAGATCTGCGGAAAAAGTAGTTGAAGCCGGCGGAAATATCGTCGTACAAACTGACGGTGTTACCTACGAATCTACTCCTCCGTACAGCGAATTGCCAACAGGATATACAATTACGATTGTAAAACCTT
Organism: Chryseobacterium sp. GW823-FHT05E08; assembly: GCF_058795655.1. NCBI lineage: Bacteria > Pseudomonadati > Bacteroidota > Flavobacteriia > Flavobacteriales > Weeksellaceae > Chryseobacterium > Chryseobacterium sp. GW823-FHT05E08. The sequence goes on from NZ_JBXAHY010000007.1 coordinate 204,389, forward strand.
CAACAAACGTTGTTGACAAAACCGTAACGCTACCAAGCAACGGAATCATCAGAGATCTAATCTCTTACAGCGGAGATGCTTACGTTTTAGCTTCAGACAATACAAATTCTTACATCTATAAGATCAATTCAACTACAGGAACGTTTACAACGACAACGTTGACGGCAATTCCTCAAGCTCAGAAATTAAGAGTGGATGGTAACACGTTTTATTTCACTAACTCAAGCAACAAAATATATTCTATGACTGTAGGTTCTACAACTGTTCCTACAACTCCTATTGTGACTACAACAGGAAATCTATACGGATTTAATGTAATTGACGGTAAAATTTTCGCTTCTGATGCAAGTTTCACTGCAGACAGTAAAGTGAATGTTTATAATGCAACTAATGGTTCTTTATTAAAAACTTTCACTACAGGAATCGGAACAAACGGTTTCTATAAAAACTAAAATTTGCGCTTCGGTGTATAATATATAAATTTTTATTTTTTTTCATCATTTGTGTTTTTTATCCGGGCGTCTCTTCGAAAAGGCGGCCGGATTTTTTTATTTAGTTTTATTCAGAATATATTTTAAACAAGACATCTCCAAAAAACCGATAAACCACCATGTTGGAAATCTAAAATATGTATAAAGAAGTGTGAAATTATCTACAATCTCAACATCTTTTGTAACCTTTTGAATTTCAAAATACATAGACAAAACGGGAGTCAAAAAGCCGAATAATAAAAATGCAACCAGATAAACTATCCAGTTGCATTTTTTTATTATTTTATATTTCCAGACTCCGAAATTAAATATTAGCATTAAAACTAAAACATAAAAATCAAACGTTCCTAAAAGCATATATTATATTTTCAAACCTAATTTCTCGGCTTCTGCGATCACAAATTTTGTAGCTTCTTCTTTATCATTAAGAATTTCGCCTTCCAAAATGGCTTCCTTTACTTTTTCCTTTAAAATTCCGATCTCACGTCCGGGTTTAAGATTAAACATTTCCATGATCTCTTCTCCTGAAATGGGTGGCTGGAAATTTCTAACGTGATCTTTTTCCTCAACCTCTTTTATCTTAACCGCAACGTATTCAAAATTCTTTTTGAATCGCTCCTGCTTTTTAGAATTTTTTGTTGTTATATCAGCCTTACAAAGCGTAAACAGATCTTCCATATCTTCGCCAGCATCGAACAACAATCTTCTTAATGCAGAATCTGAAGCATCATCTGTAATCAAAGCAATTGGACGAGATGAAAGCTTGACCATTTTCTGAACATACTTCATGTCTGGACCTAACGGTAATTTCAATTTTTGAAACATTGTTTTTACCATTTTTGAACCCAGAAACTCGTGTCCATGGAAAGTCCAACCCGTTCCTTCAACGAATTTTTTTGTCGGAGCTTTTCCAATGTCGTGAAGCAATGCAGACCAGCGCAGCCAAAGGTTTTCCGTGTTCAAAGAAATGTTATCCAAAACTTCCAACGTATGGTAAAAGTTATCTTTGTGAGTTTGACCTTCTACTTCTTCTATTCCTTTTAGTTCGATTAATTCAGGAATAATTAGTTTCATTAATCCTGTTTCTTCCATCAATGTCAACCCGATTGATGGTTTTTTGGAGAGCATGATTTTATTAAATTCAACCATGATTCTTTCCATCGAAACAATCTTGATTCGTTCTGCTTCCTGTTTTATGGCTTCTAAAGAATTTTCTTCGATTTTAAAATTTAAAGTTGATGCAAAACGTACTGCCCTCATCATTCTCAACGGGTCGTCAGAATAGGTTTGTGCCGGTTCTAATGGAGTTCTTAAAATCCCTTTTTCCAGATCTTCAACACCATTGAACGGATCAATCAACTCTCCGAAATTATCTTTGTTTAAAGAGATCGCCATTGCATTAATGGTAAAATCCCTTCTTTTTTGGTCGTCTTCCAAAGTACCGCCTTCTACTTCTGGTTTACGGCTGTTTTCAGTGTAGCTTTCTTTTCTGGCACCTACAAATTCAAGCTCCAGATCTTTGTACCTGATCATCGCCGTTCCGTAAGTTTTAAAAACAGAAACCTTCATTTTAGGATCTATTTCTTTGCCCACACTTTCGGCAAGCTCAATTCCACTTTGTTCGGTAACAAAATCAATATCCGTTGAAGCTTTTCTTTTCATCAAAAGGTCCCGAACATATCCGCCGACAATATATACCGACTGATTATTTTTGTCCGCGACTTCAGAGATTATTTTGAAAAGCTTTAAGTTTTTATTTTGATTAAGATTAATGAACATTTTTTTAGATGCTTAAATATTTAAAGTTTAGATATTAGATTTATAATCAAAATTCAAATTATATCCGAATTACCGACCATTATCTAATGTAAAACCACTAAGAAATTAAGTTTATCAAGCCGCTGACTTCATATTCTTAATGCCTTAATGGTTGAATGATTTTGCAAAGATAATTAAAATCTTTTCTTTTACTCGCGAAGAACTTTTATTCTGTTATCGCTCCAGATTTTTATCACAGATGAACCTGAATATTTTGATACTTTCTCTCTGTCTTCTTCCACCGCATAATCTACCAAATCAATAATTTCTTTTGAGATATCTGAAAATTTCAACGGACTTTTATCCCCACTGAAGTTTGCTGAAGTTGACACCAAAGGACGATTTAGTTTTGTAATTAATTTTTTACAGAAATCATTTTTCACCAAACGAATTCCGATGCTTCCGTCTTCTGCTAATAATTCTTTCGGCAATCCTTTTGGGTTTTCATAAACAAGTGTTACTGGTTTTTCACTTAAATCCATGATTTCCCAAGCCATCTCCGGAACGTCAACCAAATCCTGCAATCTCTTTTCAGTTTCCACCAAAATGATCATAGATTTGTTTTTTTCACGCTTCTTAATATCAAAGATTTTGTTGATTGCTTCTATGTTTGTTGCGTCACAGCCGATTCCCCAGATTGTGTCTGTTGGGTATAGAATCGTTCCGCCGGATTTTAATATGTTGATGATGTTTTCCATAATTTAATCTAAACTTTTTGAGTTTTGGCTAAAGCCAGACTGAAAATTTAATATTGATAAACGGGTTAAAACCCGTTCCTATTGATTTTATTCGACCGCAAATTTACAAATCTTTAGACATAAAATTATAAATTAAAACGCTCTATTCAATAGGAATGGGCTTTAGCCCATTCAACTAAAAGATAAAATCATTTGGCTTTAGCCAAAACTTAAATTACAAATTTGTATCTATCCATAAATTCCTGATATTCTTCCGAAAACGTTTTCTTGTGGTGGTGCTTTTCCTGATTTTTAATATAATTTCTTACAGAATCAATCATCGATTCTGAAACTGATACCGCAAAGTATTCATCTTGCCATGAAAATTTTTCTTTTGTCAATTGATTTTTATTAATCCAATTGGAAGATTCTCCTTTTATTAGTTGTACAATTTTTTCTAAATTTTGATTTGATCCTAAAGAAATCAGACAATGGCAATGATCAAAATAACCATTAATCATATCTAAATAAATACCTTTTTCTGAAGCATTTTCTTTAATATGTTTCCAAACTTTTACTCTTAACTCTGGCTTGTCTAAATAAGGAATTCTATTTCTTGTTGAAAAGACAAGGTGTACATAAATTTTAATGAATGGCATTTGTGTTGTTTTGCCAAAAATAAGAATTCATTTTAAATTTTGGCTAAAGCCAATTGATTTTCTGTCATAAAAAAACGGGCTAAAGCCCGTTCCTATTGATATGCTTACAATATTTTATAAAATCACAACTTCGGTAAATACCTTTCCTCAATAATATTCAAATGATGAATATTATGCCCAACAATCAATTTCCCGATGGTTTCTACAGAGATTTCGTTTCCGTTGGCTGTTCCGATATTATTTAAAACAGATGGATTTAATGTTTCCAATAAAATCTGAGACGATTTTCTGATAAGTTTATATTCTTCCAACAAAGACTTTAAAGTTCTTTCATTAGCGAAAGAATTGTTAGCATACAATTCTTCATCAAAGCCCGGAAGTTCATTTTTATCTCCTCTTGCAAATGCTAAAATTCGATATTGAAAAATCCGTTCTGTGTCTGATAAATGAAGAAGCAATTCTTTCAAAGTCCATTTTCCTTCATCGTAGGCAAAATGAGCTTGTTCTTCTGAAAGTTTTGAATAAATAGCTATTGTTTTTTCTCCTGAAATATTCAATTCTCCCAACCAATCTTCGGATGGAATATTGTCTAAATATCTCTGAACGTATTTTTGAAAATCAGTCATGTTAATATGGGTAATAAGTAATAAAATATAATTGATAAATGATAAGCGATAATTGATGGCAATCTTACTTTAATCATTTATAATTTATCAATGATCATTTATGAATTGTTCGTCCATTCGTAGAAGTTAACAGAATCATACAATTCGAAACCGCAAGCCGGATATAGTTGGTTTCCGATGTCGTTGGATTTTCCTGTTTCCAGCAAAACTCCGCAAGCGTCGGTGGATTTCGCTAATTGTTTAGCTTCTTCAATTAGTTCTTTTGAAAAGCCTTTTCCACGGTGGTTTTCGTTGACATATAAATCATTTAACAGCCAATAACGTTTCATTCTTGTTGAGGAAAATATTGGAAATAATTGAACAAAGCCAACCAAATTTCCATTTTCTTGAGCAACAAAAATTTCGGAATCTTTATTTTCGATTCTTTCGTTCAGAAAATTTTCAGCGGCAGGAATATCAGATTCTTTATGATAAAAAACTCTGTATTGATCGAATAATTCAGCCAATTGATCCAAATCCTGAATGGTAGCTTTTCTTGTATTTTTCATGGTAATTATAAATGATGGTCGTAGCTTAAAACTCTTTTCATTTTCCAGTCTTTACCATCCAAAATCCATAAAATAGTGAATTTTGCACGGCTTCCTTTGTTCCATTTTCCATTATTCAATTCAGCGAAATCATGTTCACCTTCTTCAATAAAAGCATATAAAACATTATCCTTATATAAAGGATAGACTTTCATGCTGTTAGGAACCAATTCACGTTTCACTTTATTCGGATTACCACAAATATTATTTTTGATAGAAGCTGTGAAAGCTTTTTCACCTGAAGTAATTCCGCCTTTATCGTGATAAAATTCTAAATCATCACTCACGATAGAAGGATAATGAGAAAGATCACATTTATTAAATCCGATATCGAATATCAAACTGTCTAATTTTTTTGCCGTTTTGTATAATTCATCAGTGGTTTTTACCTGAGAATATGCAATTTGACTTAAAATTAATAGAACTAAAACCTGAATTTTTCTCATTATGCTTTATTTTTTTATTAACCACAAAAGACACAAAAGCTATTACACTTAAGTATTTTAAAGTTCTTTATCATACTCCATAAAAGTACACTTAAGTTTTTGAAAATCTTTGATTTTCTGTTTTGTGAACTTTTAAATTAAATATGCTTAAACTTAATAATTTCTTTTGTGTCTTTTGTGGTAAAAAACTTTATTAAGAAAAAGCTTTTTCTAAATCTGCAATAAGATCTTCTGCATCTTCAATTCCGACGCTTAGACGAACTAAATCATCGGTAATCCCAAGTTCAGCACGTTTTTCAGCAGGAATAGAAGCGTGAGTCATCAACGCAGGGTGATTGGCAAGAGATTCTACTCCACCAAGAGATTCTGCTAACGTGAAAACTCTTACTTTTTCTAAAAACTTAACCGCATCTTCTTTTTTTCCAGATTTGAAAGTGAAAGAAACCATTCCTCCAAAATCTTTCATTTGAGTTTTTGCCAATTCATATTGTGGGTGAGATTCCAATCCCGGATAAATTACTTTATCTACGGCAGGGTGAGATTCAAGGTATTTCGCCACAGCCATTCCGTTTTCTGAATGTCTTTGAACTCTTAATGCTAATGTTTTAATCCCTCTCAACACCAAATAAGAATCGTGTGGTCCTAAAATTCCACCACTTGCAAATTGGATGAAGTGAAGTTGATCTCCTAATTCAGCATCTTTTGCAACCAAAGCTCCGGCAATAACGTCAGAGTGACCTCCTAAATATTTCGTTGCAGAATGCATTACGATATCAGCACCCAAATCAATTGGTCTCTGTAAATAAGGAGTTGCGAAAGTATTATCAACAGCAACTAGGATATTTTTTCCTTTTGCAATTTCTACAACTGCTTTAATATCAACCAATTTCATCAATGGATTCGTTGGTGTTTCAATCCAGATCAATTTTGTTTTATCTGTGATAACGTCAGCGATTTTTGAAGCATCATCAAAATTAACGAAAGTAAATTTCAATTGATATTTTTCAAAAAGTCTGGTAAACATTCTGTATGTTCCGCCATACAAATCATCTACTGCAACAACCTCATCACCTGGGTTTAATAATTTTAAAACACAGTCGATTGCCGCCAAACCAGAACCGAAAGCAAGACCTCTTGCTCCGTTTTCAATGCTTGCCAAAGAGTCTTCCAACGCCTGTCTTGTAGGGTTTGCCGCTCTTGAATATTCATAACCTGAATGTACTCCAGGACTTTTTTGTGCGAATGTAGATGTTAAAAATACAGGAACATTCACAGAACCTGTTGCAGATTCGTGATGTTGTCCTCCGTGAATAACTTTTGTATTAAAATTCATACTTTTTTGCTTTAGGCTTTAAGCTTTAGGCAATAGGCTTTAATCCTTTCTGCTAAAACTTAATGTTTATTAATATTTTTAGCTTAATCTGTACGCAAAAAGCTTACCGCTTACTGCCTACAGCTTATCGCTTTTTTACATTTTTATTGCAGACTTTACAGCAAATTCTTCTGCGATCTGCTCAATCCACTGTGCTACATCGTCCTCTCCTGTTGCTCTTTGGTAAGTACTTCCAAGAGAAACTAAAATTTGGTGGATAAACATTTTCATTTGATCAACAGGCATTTCTTTTGTCCAAAGATCAATTCTTAATGCTTCCATTTTTTTATCATCCCAAACGGAAATCATCGTTGCTTTCGTGTCTTCTTTTTCAACACCTCCATCTTCTGCATTCCAAGTGATTACTTCCGGAATGTGGTTTTCATCTAATTCAACGTCTATCGTAATTTGAGTCTTTCTCATAACTTTCTATATATTTCTAATAATTCTATTTTTTACTGTTGCCTTTTCGCGCAACTTCTAACTTCTAACTTCTAACTTCCAGCCTTATTTAACTTTCGGTTTATATCCTGATTGATTAAAAATCGTTGTAGCATCCATTTTAAGGAAATCTACAAGTTTTGTATCAGGTTTTTCTTTAAAATAGGCTCTACAAACCTGCCATCCTGCGAAAATTCCGACTTGTGGTGAAGATTCATTGTCTATTTCTGTATAAAATTTGGAGAATGGTCCCGGAGCAATAAAACGCTCTACCAATCTGTGATCATCCCCAAAAATCAGGTTATTTTCAACAAAATAATTCCAAATATTAGCTTCATTTGCTACTGTCCAGTCATATTGTTTTTTGGTATAATTCATTTTCAGATAATCAGGGAAATTCGGTAGAAATGCATCCTGAACCATCATTATTTTTCCATTAAGAATGATCTGATCAATAAATTTTTGGTGATCGGGTGATTCTTTAACTACATTTTCAGCAAAAATCTGCGAAACTTTCGGTACAATATTCTGAGGGTTCATTGATTTCTGAAAATACAGTTCCAAACCTTTATAATTTGGATTTCCGTCTCCCATAAAACCTGTAACATCTATGAACAGAAGATTTCCTTTTTCATCATAAAAAATAGGATCCTGAATCATCTGCAAAGCCGATGAAAACAAAAACACTTTCGGACTTTTGAATTGAGGAAAATAATATTTAATATGAGAAAACAGTTCCTGAAGCTCTTTCTGAAGCTTATTTTGATCGATTTTACCGATTGCTTCCTTATACAATTTTACCTCTCCAGCGTCGGTTCTTCTTTTTCCAAAGTCAGCATCAGAGACCGTCCCCTGAAACCAAGGAAATTGAGCTTTAAACTGATCTAAACTTACATTCGGATCATAAAATTGTTTCGAAATATCAGTAATTTCAACTTTTTCGGCAGGGTTTTTGACTTCCACATTCCATTGGTTCTGAGCATCTTTCTTACAAGAATTCAAAGCCAAAACTAAGAGTGAAGAGAGTGCAATAGTTCTAAAAATCTTCATTATTTTTACATGAAATTTAAGTTTACAAAAATACGGATTTAAACACAACCAAATGATGAAAAATAAAATATTTATAACAACGATTTTAAGCCTGACATCTGCCGTTTTCTTTGGTCAAAACCTTACTTTTAAGGATAAAAACCTCGAAAAAGCGGTCGCAGAAAATTTTGATATTAATAAAGATAAAGGAATAAGTAAGTTTGAAGCAGAAGCAATTACTAACTTATTTTTAGTGAATAAAGGCATTACTTCAACTGATGATCTGGTTTATTTCAAAAATGCTACAATGGTCGTTTTGGATGATAATGCAATTGCAAATGCAGCAATAAAAAACCTCAGCAAATTGGAATTATTTTCTTGCACAGGCTGTAAGATTTCTAAATTTGAGGCTGATAATGTGCAAAATTTAACATCTTTATATCTTGACAATAATGCTATTGAAAATATCATGTTCAGAGTAGCACCGAGAATTAATCAGTTAACTTTATCATTAAATAAATTAAAAACGATTGATCTAAGTACACTGAAAAATTTAAGAAAATTAAACCTTGAACATAATCAGCTTCAAAAACTGGATATTTCATTAAATAAAGATATGCAAACCTTGAATTTAGGAGGAAATAAGATGAAAGAAACGGACGTAAAAAAAGGTTTAAAAATGGATGTTACTATTTTCGTAGATGAACAAAAAGAACAATAAATCAAATGTATTAAAATCCAACTTTAATTCGTAAAAAATCATGATTTTAAGCCAAAAATCCTAAGTTTAGATGCAAAAAAACCACTAATTTTGGAATTTCATTTTCATTTGAAGCTTCAAAAGGAAATGATAAGCACAAAAACGGATTGAAAATACAAATAACAAAGTAAAATATTCTAAGAAATTCAGAATAGACTAAAAAAAATATAAACAATGCAGACACAAAAAGTAACAGATCATATTGTAAACTGGTTAAAAGATTATGCTACAAAAGCAAAGGTAAATGGATATGTTTTAGGAGTTTCCGGAGGTGTGGATTCCGGTGTTGTATCTACTTTGGCAGCGATGACGGGATTAAAAACCTTGTTAATTGAAATGCCGATCCGTCAAAAAGAAGATCAGGTAAACCGCGCTTGGGAACACATGAATGATTTAAAATCAAGATTTCCAAATGTAGAAACAATGTCTGTAAATTTAACTCCTGCGTTTGAAGAATTATATAAAAGTTTTGATGTTCACGATGATCTTTACCCGAACGAAAAATTGGCTTTTGCCAATACAAGATCTCGTTTAAGAATGCTTACGTTGTATTATTATGGTCAATTGAACGGGCTTTTAGTTTGTGGAACAGGAAATAAAGTAGAAGATTTCGGAATCGGTTTTTATACAAAATATGGTGATGGCGGTGTTGACGTCTCTCCTATCGCTGATCTCTATAAAACTGAAGTTTATAAATTAGCTAAATCTTTAAATTTGGTTAAAAATATTCAGGAAGCTATTCCTACCGACGGGCTTTGGGATGTTGACAGAACCGACGAGCAACAAATCGGAGCAACTTACCCGGAATTAGAAAAAATTCAAAAAGAATACGGAACAAAAACAGCCGACGATTATGAAGGTCGCGACAAAGAAGTATTTTTGATTTTTGATAGAATGCACAAAGCTGCAAAACATAAAATGGATCCTATCCCGGTTTGCGATATTCCTGAGGAATGGAGAGAAGGATAAAAAGTGAATTGTCAATAGTCAATTGTGAATTTTTGTAATTCGAATATTTAATTTTTATTTTAAAATTTATAATTCACTTACGGAGTAAAATTCACAATTGACTATTGACATCTAATAATTGACATTAAATCATGAACAGTAAAACAAGGCCTTTATTTTTTATCTGTCTCGGACTTCTTTTTGGAATGTCTGCGATGTATATTTACAATAATTTTATTGCTGATAAAAAAGATAATTCAAATACTGTAAAAACAGAAACCGTTACTTATGGTAATGCAGAAAATCAAAATTCAGTTGATAATTCTTCGAACCAACAGCCGATTGATCAGTTAACGAAAGATAAAACGGTCATTAGTTATGTAAAACAAAATCATCGACTTCCTGATTATTATATCACAAAAAGTGAAGCCAGAAAGCAAGGCTGGGATCCGTCAAGAGGAAACCTCTGTGATGTTTTGCCCGGAAAAGCAATTGGCGGAGATAAATTTAACAACAGAGAAGGAAGTCTGCCAAAAGATGAAAAATATTTTGAAGCCGATGTAAATTACAACTGCGGAAACAGAAATGCAGACCGAATTATTTTCACAAAAAACGGAGATGTTTATCTTACCAAAAACCATTACAAAAGCTTTGAAAAGCAGTAGTTAGAACGGTCATTGCGAGGAGCGAAGCGACGAAGCAATCTCAATAAAAAATAAATGAAATCAGGTTTTATTTATATCATAACCAATAAAAATAATACAACTCTTTATACTGGAGTAACATCAAATTTGCCTAATCGTATCCAAGAACATAAAGAAAAATTTCATGAATTAAGTTTTACAGCAAAATATAATTTGCAAAAATTAGTTTATTGGGAGTCTTTTCAAGAAATTGGAGATGCAATTTTTAGAGAAAAACAAATTAAAGCAGGTTCAAGACAAAAGAAATTAGATTTAATCAATTCTATGAACCCTGAATGGAAAGATTTAACGGATGAGATCAAAGATATAATGAATCGTTTTTGAGATTGCTTCGTCGCTTCGCTCCTCGCAATGACAAATAAATTAAAGAAATAATAAAAAGATATGAAGACAATATATATAGATTTCACCGACATTGGTGATGATGAAGATTTTTACACCCAATTAAAAGAAAAAGTTACTCTTCCTGAGCATTTCGGGGATAATTTGGATGCCCTTTCCGATGTTCTTACAGGAGAATTGGAAATGCCTCTTCACATCGAATTTGTGAATATGACCGTAGATCAGCTTGAAAGCTTTGAAGATCTGTTAACAACTTTAGAAGAGACTGAAGAAGAATTGGAAGGTTTTACTTTCAGTTATTATCTTGAACAATATGAAGGCGACGATGATGACATCGAAGAAGAAGAAGAGGATAATGATGAAAACGATGAACAAAAATAATTAAATTCTGATCATCAAATAAAAAAACAAAACTCGCAGGGATGAGGCTGCGAGTTTTTTGGTCAGTCAAGTTTTTTAAGTGTCTAATCTTACTTTACTCTTTTATGAATTTATAACTCTGCGAAACTTCCCCTTTCACAAATATTTGTAATACATAATTCCCTTTAGATAAAGATGCTACGTCAACCTGATCTTGTACGGAATTTAATGATATTACTTTTTGACCGACCATATTGTATACTTCTGCTTTTTCAATTTTACCCGCTCCTTTTATGTAAAGAATATTTTTTACCGGATTTGGATAAATTGATACATTCGTTTTATTTTTAACTATTTCATTCGTTGCAAGAACCTCATTCGGAAGCTGAAGATAAAAAGCAACTATCTGACTTGCAGAATTCATTCCTATTCCTGCAATTTTTTTCCCGTCCTGAGATATTGCCAACGGAAGAGACATCGTCACACCTTGTGTATTGACACCTACCGATGTAGCATAATCATTTAAATTAACACGTCCTCCTGCCTGAGTCCAAATAAAGCCTTCTCCAGTCATGGGCGGTCCGGGGAAAGGCCTGAAAAAGCCAATCACTGTTTGTCCGTTAGCTGATATTCCGGTCGCACCACCTCTGAAGAAGACGGAGGAATTAGGATGTGTTATGTATGTAAGTCCGGACACACTGTTCCAAACATAAGGTTCTGGATCACCTGTTCCGATAATTGTATTTCCGTCGGCCGAAACTCCTCCGGCTTCCCCTACATTATCGCCATTACTATCTTTAATAAAACTTTCTACTCCGTTTACCCATTTTGCACCGCTTCTGGTTCCGTCAAAGTCGTCTTGCCAGCCAACGATTACAGTTCCGTCTGTATTTATGGCATTTGCTCTTGAACTACTTCCGGGAATCATGCTTCCAAGATCTACTACTCCACTTTGAGCATTCCATTTTACGGCGTGCGCGCTTGCTGCAGAAATCCAGCCCAAACCTACAATTGTATTACCGTTTGGTGTCATTCCCCAAGTTGAGCTTACACTTCCGTCCCATCCGGTAGGAACAAGTCCACCCTGATTCGTCCAGGTAGAAGTTGCCACATTATAGGTTGAGATTTCATTAAAACCTGTCGCCACATTTGTAGCTGTAGAACCTATCTTTGTTCCGTCACCGGAAATAAGCGTTCTTCCTGCTGCGGGATAGCCGTTGGTTAATGCTCCGATCTGAACCATTCCATTTACGGCGTCCCATTTAAAAATATCTCCACCGCTCGTCTGCATACTTACGATTCCGTTATCAGAAATACCGCCAACAGTATAATTACCTGTTGCCATTACCGTGAGCTGTGCATCAGCCACTGAAAATCCAAACAAACTACAAGCAAATAATGCTTTCCTTGAAATTTTATAAATATTTTTCATATTTCTTTGGGTTTACTATTTTGAATTGGTGGAAACAATATTAATATTATATTTACTCATTGAAAAGATAATGACTTACAAAATTCGTGAAATTTAAAAGAACTTAATATTTAAATCTCTAAAAAACAAACCTATATAAAAACTTTATTTTGAGGACAGATCGTAAAAAGATTGAAAAAAAAACTATAAAAAACAACCCATTGATCAAAAAAATGCTGAAAAGTAATGCTCAGCTGTTGATTCTACTATTCTTTTCAGTTTTTGTAAACGGACAGTCGAGCCCGGATTTTAATATTTTAGCAGATAAGGCTTTTCAGAAATTATACCAAAATCCTGATGACTGCATCAGTTATTCACAAAGTCTTCTCATCAGCGATCAGAGCATTGAACACAAGATTGTATTGCAAAACATAATCTCCCAAGCATACGCTATGAAAGGAGATTACGTACAGTCTGTCAACATCTTAAGCCAAAAAGAAAACGGAGAAAAAGAAAGCTTTTCTTACTTTATGCAGATGTTTGGAGATTATAATCTCGCTGATCAGTATCAGAATTTAGATCTTTATAATCAGTCTCAAGAAATTATCTCTAACCTTCTGTCTGACAATAAATTATTCAACAAAAGTGAAAATCCAAAGATAAAAATAACGATTGCAAAATTATATCAACTTCAGGCTCTTAATTTCGGGATTAATAGAAATTATGTTTCAGCATTAGAAAATCTCGATAAAAGTGATCAGTTTATCAATGATAAAAATGAAGAAAACAAGATCATCGGAACTGAAAACAAAATCTTCCGTTCATCTTATTTAATGAGGCAAAATAAATTGGAAGATTCAAGAAAACTACTCGAAAAAACCATCTATTTCATTAATATTCAAGAAAATAACACTTTCCTCTACGCACTTGCTTATGAAAATTTGTCACGTTATTTCTTCCTCAAAGAAGACTATAATTCGTCAATTCAGAACTTAGAAAAAGGATTATTGAAAATTGAAAACATTCCTTATGACGGATTGAAAATTAAAATTTATGAATCTTTAGCTAAAAGTTATCTGGCGCTTCACAACGACGAAAAATATCATTATTACAATAAACTTTATATTGATCTGAAGACAAAATTAGATTCCAACACAAAAGAAGGAATCCGATATATTGTAAAACTGGTTGAAAATCATCAAAGTCAAAATCTTGAATTTCAGGAACAAAATGAATCAAAGAAATTCTGGACATTAACAACAGTTATCTCATTAATTATCATCAGCTTAATTTCCTATTTTTTAATTGCAACAAGAAGAAATAAGGATCTGAAAAAGCAACTCGATTTCTTTGAAAAACAGAAAAAATGGGAACAGACGGTTCATATAACTGTTCCAAAAACGGAAGAACCGATCATTATTGCTGATAAAATTATTGAAAAAGATTCCAATAAAATTTCCAAAGAAAAAGAAGATGAAATTCTACAAAAACTAGAAGATTGGGAACACACAGATCGATATTTAAACAAAAACATGTCACTTTCCATGCTTTCTGCACAAATGGGAGTTAATACCAAATATCTTTCTGAAGTCATTAATACTACGAAAGGAAAAAACTTTAACGGATACATTAACGAATTAAGAATCAATCACATTGCTCATTTATTAAAAACAGACTGCACTTATCTTAATTATAAAGTAAGTTATCTCGCAGAATTTTCGGGGTTCTCTTCTCACAGCGCGTTTACGACGGTTTTTAAATCTGTGACGGGAATGTCTCCCAATGTTTATATTCAGGAAATCAGCAAAAACAGAGCATAATGAAATTAGTTTTAAAAATACTTGTATTTACTTTTTTGATCTGTCAGGTTTCTGTTCATGGACAAAAAATTTCCGATGATTCTCTGATGAAAAAAGCTCGTCTGGAAATTTATGATAATCCGGAAAAAGCGATAAATATTGCTAAAAATCTCCTGAAAAAGGAAAAAGATATTAATAAATCTATTACTATTTATTTACTTCTTTCGACTGCAAATATTGCCAAAAGGAACTTTGACGAATCGCTTCAATATATTTTAAAAGCTAAAGAATTGTCTCAAAAAACAAATGATTCTAAAATGCAGATCAGCGTTTTGGTTTCTGTGGCAATACAATATCAACAGATGGAATTGTTCAGCAAAAGTCTTGAAACCCTTAATGAAGCTGATATTCTTCTTGAAAAACTACCCGATAGTGTTCCCGAAAAATTGGTTGAAACAGCCAGAAGTTATGCCATTCGCGGAATGATTTATAAAAGCCAGTCGAATTCTGAAATTGCGCTTGAAAAATTCCTGATTTCAATCAAAAATTTCGAAAAAGTAAAGGTTAAAAAAAACTCATTTGCTAATATGAGCGTTGTCTATTACAACATTGGATATTGCTATATCAATCTTAATCAGACAGAAAAAGCTAAGTCTGCTTTCTTGGAATCTATTAATTATGCTCAAAAAAGCAATGCCAAAAGCTTAGAGGCATTTGCATTAAAAGGTCTGGCCGAAATGCATAAACAAAAGCATGAAAACGAAACTGCTTTAAATCTTTTACTAAAAGCAGAAAATCTCTGTAAAAATACGGGCGATCTTGTTCTAAACGAAGGAATTTACAAGGAAATGTCTGAAAATTATCTCGCTACAGGAAGACCAGATTTGTATCAGACTTACAATAAAAAGTATTTTGAGATGCGCTTTAAAAGAGAGCAGAATGAGCTTACCTCAATCAATCATTCTATAGATAATCACAATAAAGAAACTGTAAAAAAAAGCAGTGAGATCAAAAATCATTACAAATACCTTACAATTTCAGTTGTTGTCTTCAGCATGATTCTGATAGCATTATTTTCATATTTAAGCATGAAAATAAGAAGACAAAATAGAAATTATCAGAAAGAAATCCAAAGACTTATTAAATCTTAACGCAAAACACACCTACAAAACCCATTCTATTATAATCAATAAATTGTGACTTAATTTAAATTATTACACTCAATAAAATGATTTAAATGCTTATTAAACATTTTTAAGTAAATGTTAATGCGAATTTAATTTGTATTACGTGTAAATAATTCTGATATTTGCAAAACACAAATTGTAAATATAAAATTCTAAAATAAAATTTACACACGATGAAAAACACAACTACCAATTGCTGCAAATGGTTATTTTTACTTATTTGCCTATGCTTTCTTTCCAACCCTATGAAAGCACAAACGTACACCAACACGTATAATGGAATTAATTACTCATCCACCAGACCCTACAATCTGAATGTCGTTTACTTTGTTCCGAATGACATCACCCTGGACACCACTTATAAATCCAGATTAAGTGCTCTTCTGCTTTGGGGACAAAATTTCTATAAACAGAATATGATCAGCAATGGCTACGGTTCTAAAACTTTCGGGCTTTTCACCGAAGTAGCAAATCCAAATAATATTAAGATCATACTTATTCAGGGAGCACATCCAAGTTCGGCATATCCCTATAATGATGCAAGCCAATTGACTGCTGAGGTTAACAGTTTCTTTGCAAACAACCCATCACAAAGAACAAGTGAACATACCCTTGTTATTACGGCTGCTGCAGATTTAGCTACAGCAAATGTTCCTTTTTATGGTACGGGAAAAACATGCTATGCTCTCGATTATCCACAATTCGACATACAATACCTAGGAACCTACACTTATACATTCACAGGCTGGTTTGGAGGAATGATGCATGAATTAGGGCACGGAATGAATCTACCTCATAGTCATGAAACAAATACCGAAACCAACAATCCGAATCAGGGAACAAACCTCATGTTTTATCATGGCACTTTGGGAGCTTCTCCTACTTTTGTAAACCGAGCAGGAGCTGCTATTCTTAACAATTCTCAAATATTTGCAGATACTCCAGGCGTACGTTATAATGGGCATTCCGCAAGATTTAAAAGCATTCACACATCCTTTAGTGGTGGAAATCTAAATGTATCAGGAACTTTCGAATCTAATAGAACTGTAAAAGATGTAAATATTTACCAAGATCCTTACGCAACTCCCAGTGCAGGTTATTATAGAACAGCATGGTCTGTAGCACCTGTTGGAAATACTTATTCTGTAAGTATGCCTGTAAGTGAACTTTCTACAGCCACCACCGGACCCTATAATTTACAAATAGAACTTGTACTGGAGAACGGAGAAGTAGAATTCATTTACCTACCTTTTTCTTATGCTAACGGAATTCCTGATATTAATGTAAATTTTGACGGTGTTTCTGCCTGCGTTGGAGGTTCATTACAATTCTCCACCACTACTACCGGAACATCATATAAATGGCAATATTTGTCTGGTGCAAGCTGGCATGATTATCCGGAGGCTACCGTACCAGGATATGCTACGTTTTCCGGCACTCAAACTCCAACGATGACAATATCTAATATTTCATCTAACTACATAGCAGATCCAAATACAATAAGAGTTGGCAGTACACAAGCTGACGGATCTATAAAATATTCTGGCGTACAAACCTGGAGAGCAACTAATTGTACACTGGCAACATCTGAAATAAAAGAAGATAAAGAACAAAGCGCTTATCCAAACCCTGTAAAAGATGAATTGACGATTAATTTAGGCTCGGTTAAGGACAATTATGATATAGAAATCATTAATAGTTTAGGTCAAATAGTTTATAAAACAACAACTTCCGATCAAACATTGAAGGTTCAATTATCCGATAAAACTTCCGGACTTTATATCGTCAATATAAAAGGCAGTAAAACAGGAAGTAATAAGTCTATTAAAATTATTAAAAAGTAATAACAACAATTTACCACACAAAAAAAACTCGCAGTAATTGCGAGTTTTTCTTTTATATTTAATCTAAAAATTATTTTCCGATAACCTCAGTAATCGGATTTCCGACATTTCCACTTGGGAACTGAATTTTTAATAATGAAGAAACCGTAGGCGCAATATCCGTCATAAAATACGGCTTATTACTTTCTCCATGCTGAATTCCCCAACCCATAAAAATTAATGGAATGTGTGCATCATAAGAATTCCAAACACTGTGTGTAGTTCCTGTTTTTGCATAAGGCGGAAGCATAGAATCATGAGAAATCAATTGAATATCTCCACTTCTCTGCCTGTTAATTCCGTTAATAATTCTTTGTTTGATAGGTTCCGGAATAGAAGACTGCGCAACTTTCGTTACAGAAACTGCATATAAAACGGTAGGATCTTTTTCTAATTCTTTAACCGTAAAATCTACAACGTCATCTAATTCGATCTTGTTATCTTTTAACAGTTTTCTATCAAAATAAACCTGATAATTATCAACAGCATTGATTAATTTATCAACTCCGAATTTAGCTTTCAATTTATCATTAATATCTTTTTCCATTCCTTCACCGAAGAAGCCTGTTGGAAGTTTATGCTCTTTCAAAAATCCTACAGAATGCGCTCCACCGTGGTCAGCAGAAAGAAAAACCGTATACTCCCCTTTTCCAACTTTTGAATCCAAATAACTGAAAAACTGAGCCAAATCTTGATCTAATCTTAAATAAACATCTTCAACCTCAATAGAATTAGGTCCGAATTTATGTCCTGCATAATCTGTCGAAGCTAAATTAATCGCTAAAAAGTCAGTAATCGCATCACTTCCTAATTTTTCACCTTCAACAGAAGCTTCAGCCAACTTTAAAGTAAGCGTATTTCCGAAAGGTGTATAACGAATGTTATCTTTTCTCTCCTGATAATCTTTCGCTAAATTACTGTAAGGGAAAGTCGGTGTTTTTGCGCTTCCCAAAAGCCCTTCCCAAGAAGAATTATCCGGCGAGCTTTCTGTGTATTGATTGATCGGAAGCAAAGTATTCCAACCATTTGCAACTAATTTTCCCGGTAAATCCTGCGCATTGAAATCTTTCATCCATTTCGGCAGATCATTCATATACCAAGTACTCGTGATGAAATCTCCTGTAGAATCATCAAACCAAAAAGCACCATTCGGAGTATGACCGGCAGGCAAAATCGAAGCACGGTCTTTTAAAGAAACGCCAATCACTTTTCCCTGAAAGTTGGTTGCTAATCTTAATTCGTCCGTCACCGTTGTAGACCAAAGATTTTTTGGAGAATGGCTTCCTACTTTAGCATTGGTAGTTCCGACAGGCTGAACGCTTTCATCTGTTGTACAATATACATTTTGACCTGTTTCTTTATCATTCCAGTCGTTTCCTGCAATCCCATGAATCGCCGGAACCGAACCCGTATAAATAGAAGTATGCCCCAAAGCTGTAACCGTAGGAACATAAGGAATATGAACATTATTTAATGAATACCCTGTACCCAATAATCTTTTGAAACCGTCGTTTCCAAACTTATTGTAAAAACGATACAAATAATCCCAACGCATTTGATCCACCACCAGACCAACAACTAATTTTGGTCTTTCTAATTGAGAATTTTTATTCTTCTGAGCATTAATTGTAATTACGGACAGAAAAGTAGCCGCCGCAATTGAAATTTTCCTAAGCATCTAGTAAATTTTTATTGGAAACAAATTTAAGGGTTTTGAAAGTTTTGGAATGTGAAATTATAATTAATTTTGAAGCCTAGATTTTATTTATATGTAATAAAAACAACTTGCTTATCAACTAAAATCCAATTTATTTTAATGATACAAATCAAAAAACTAGAAAAACTCACCTCCAACCCAACACTCAATTGGGGATTTAATGGTTATGAAACCGATAAAATCTTTGCTGTTTCAAGCATTGAAATTGGGAATACTTTTGAATTTAGTGTAAGAGAAAAACACCAATATTATAAGAAAAGATGGGAAACAACTTCTGATGACATTGATGAACTTAATACAGTTATTGAACAAGGACATTCTTTTGGTGCTTTTGAAAATGACGAATTGATCGGCTGGATTATCTGTGATTTCAGAGAATGGAACAACAGTCTTTTTATCGAAAATATGTTGGTCAGTGAAAAATTTCGCGGACAAAATATTGGAAGATTATTGATCAAAAATGTCAACCGAAAGGCAAAAGAATTGCAATGCAGAATTGTAGAACTGGAAACTCAAAATACCAATTATTCGGCAATAAAATTCTATAAAAAAGCGGGTTTTACAATTACAGGAATCAATACGAAATTGTATAATGACTCTACCGAAACAGCTTTATTTATGAGCTACGAAGTTCTTATCTAAACTTTATCGACAAAAACTATAAAAGATATTCAAAATTTTATTTTGTACTAATCGGTACAATTATATACCTTTGTCTCATCAAAATAAAGAAATGGCAGGCAGACCAAAAATATTCGACGAAAATCAGGCAATTGAAAAAGCGACTGAAGTTTTCAGAAACAAAGGCTACGATACAGCTTCTGCAGACGAATTATTGAATGCCATGGGAATCGGAAAAGGAAGTTTTTATCTGGCGTTCAAAGGTGGAAAACAGGAATTATATCTTCGCTCTATCAAACAGTTTTCAGATAGTTTTCATCAAAAATTATCTGAAGGAATTGCAAATTCTGACAACGAAATAGAATTCATCAAACAATTATTTTTAGGATTAGCCAACGGTTTCGATTGCGATAAAGAACGAGGATGTTATCTGGGAAATGCATTAGTCCAGCTTTCCGAAAAAGATGATGAAATAAAAAAAATATCAGCCGAAATTTTAAAAAATTTGCAACATCTTTTTGCTGAAGTGATCAATAAAGCACAGAAAAACGGACAAATAAAAAGCACAGAAGATCCTGAAATTTTAGCCTGGCATCTTACCAATCTCTGGAACGGAATTCATGTTACAAAACGCATGGAAAATTCAGCACAAATTCTTACATCAATCATTGAACTTAACTTAAAATTACTCGATTAAAAATTTTTTCTCATATTTTGTACCAATTAGTACAATATTTTAATTTAATATAACTTAAACAAAAACAAATTATTATGAACATTACAGACAACACAATTTTGATCACTGGCGGAGGTTCAGGAATCGGTTTAGAAATTGCAAAAGCATTAAGTCCGGCAAATAAAATTATCATCGTTGGCAGAAACAAAGAAAAATTAGAAGCTGCGGCGAAAGATTTAGAAAACGTATTCACTATTCAGGCAGATATTACGAATGAAAGTGATGTCAACAGATTATTCGAAGAAGTAAAAACAACTTTCGGAAGTTTGAATATTCTGATCAATAATGCAGGAAATGCCTACGTTTACAATATTGCGAATGATGGAAATGCACATGATAAAGCTGTGGCAGAATTTACAACCAATTATTTCGCGCCAATTAGACTGTCAGAAAAATTCCTTCCATTATTAAAAGAACAAACCGAAGCGGCAATCGTTAATGTTTCATCAATCGTAGGCTTTGTTCCAGGATCTCATCTTCCAACGTATTCAGATTCAAAAGCAGCACTTCACTCTCACACCAGATTGTTGAGATACGAATTGGCAAAAGATACCAACGTAAAAGTTTTTGAATTGATGCCACCTTTGGTTGCCACAGATTTCTCCGCAGAAATTGGAGGCAAAGAAAACGGAATTCCCGCTTCTGATGTTGCTAACGATCTTGTAAAAGCACTTCAGGAAAATATTTATGAAGTTCGTGTAGGAGATACAGATTTATTATACAATAATTTCTTTGCAGCTACAGAAGGGGCTTTCGCTACTTTTAATAATTAATAAAATGATACAGAAAACTCCTGTCGCTTAATTCGGCAAGTTTCAATATATAAATTTCATAGACTGAGCTGGCGTAATTTTTTTGCGCTGGCTTTTTTTTGTGAATTCATTAGAATTTCAATCACTTTTGAGCAAGAATTGATTCTATATATATTTTATCTTTCACGAGTTTTCTGTGGAGGAATTTTTTTACTTTAAAATAATTTATAAATTTAACTCCAACCAATTAATATACATGCCAAATCGCACTATTTTTTTAGACACAAGTATTTTTGAATCAGAAAATTATTTTGAAGGAAGAAATATCAATTTACTTTTACATCTATCGCAACAAAATCTAATCGATTTAAAAATTACTGATATTATTTATAGAGAAATTATTAATAGAATTACTGATCACGTAATAAAAGCTGCAAATCTGTTTAAAACACAAAAGCTAAGTTTTGAAAGTAATGCAAGGATATTAAGAAATATAAACATACTCGATGAACATTTTAAGAAAGTCGATTTCAAAAAGATCAAAAATAGTGCTGTTATAGAAATAATACAAAGGTTTGAAGATATAATTAAAAATAATTCTATAGAAATAATTGACACTAGTACCGCAAATTTAAAAGAAGTTACAGATGATTATTTTGCGATAAAACCTCCATTTAAGGAGGGCTCAAAAAAAACAGAATTCCCCGATGCGATAAGTATTAATGCAATAAAATTCTGGTGTATTCAAAATTCAAAAGATTGTTACTTTATCTCAAATGATAGGGATTTTGAATTTTATGATAATAAAAATATAAACTGTAAATATAATTTATCATCGTTACTTGAATTCCTTTATAAAGAAAATAGTGATATTCAATTTGAAGTAATTCATAAAATTTATGACAATGCAAAATCTCAAATAGAAGAATCAATAAACTCTCTGTTGTCAAGTGATTTAGAAGCTGTAGCCTATAATTATTTGCATGAGGATTATTGGATGGAAGACCTAGAGTTAAATTTTATAGAAATTGATAATTTAGAGATTGTAATGAGTTTAATAAACGAAATTGAAGAAACTAATTTCACTTTCCAATTGGGAGTTAATGTATCTTATACTGTTGATTCTGAATTTACAAATTTAAACCATGCAGTATATGATAAAGAAGATAGAATTTGGTATGGTGAAGAAAGAGTAACTGATGTAAAAAGGTTTAATTCAAATGTTCTTGTTTATCCACATTTTGAATATTATCCTAATAAAACAAATGGAAAATTTCTTGAAATAACAGATTATGAAATCCTTGATACTGAACAAATTTGATTTCTAACGCTTGACCTCCACAACAAACAAAACTTGAACTCCACAACAAAACCTTAACCCAAAATAAACCCCAACTTTGTATTGTAAAATTTAAACAAAATGGAAAACTTACAGACAAAGAAAATAGTTTTGGTAACAGGAGGTACAGGATTTTTGGGTGTTCATACCGTTCTGCAATTGCTTCAACAGGGATATGAAGTGAAGATAACTCTTCGTTCATTAGCAAAAAAAGACACTATTCTAAAAGCTTTGCAAGAAGGCGGAATTACAGATTTTTCAAACCTTTCATTTATTGAAGCAGACCTTACAAGCGACAACAATTGGGATGAAGCCGTAAAAGGTTGTGATTATGTCCTTCACGTGGCATCGCCCTTTCCTGCTCAGGATCCGAAAGATGAAAACGAACTCATCATTCCTGCAAGAGACGGAGCTTTGCGCGTTTTGAAGGCGTCGCATGATGCGGGAGTGAAAAGAGTGGTTTTGACCTCATCTTTTGCGGCGGTTGGTTACAGTAAGAATATTGCAGACCATATTTTCACGGAGGAAGACTGGACGGATGCCAATACAGAACTTCCGGCTTACATCAAATCAAAAACCGTTGCAGAAAAATCTGCTTGGGAATTTATCGAAAAAGAAGGCAATGGCTTGGAACTGACGGTCATTAATCCTGTCGGGATTTTCGGTCCTGTCATCGGTGGAATCACTTCTGCTTCGTTGGATATTGCAGTTTCAGGGATTTTAAACGGGACGATGAACCAGACTCCACCTTTCACGATGGGTGTCGTAGATGTGAGAGACGTTGCGGATATTCATATCAAAGCAATGCTTCATCCGAATGCTGCGGGAGAGCGTTTTATTGCTACTTCAGATGATGTAATGAGTTTTTATGACGTTGCCGAATTGTTCAAAAAAGAAAGACCGCAGTACTCTTCTGATATTCATAATTTAGAACCAATCGGCAAAGAATTCTACAAAGAAATGTCAAACAAAAAAGCAAAAACCATCCTAAACTGGAATCCAAGAAGCCGTGAAGAAGCTTTATTGGCAAGTGCAGACAGTTTGATGACAAATTCGTAAATTTGTAAGACAAGTCATTGTAAAACCAACAGTTAAACTTTGACAAATATAAACGACATAGGAAGCTGAAGCGTTAAGAAAATTTAAACTTAATCCGTTAAAAAATTCCCACTGTTCGAAGCGCGACACAAATATTGAATTGAAAAACCAATATTGAATTCGCGCAAGTTTTGGGGATTTTAGGATTAATTTTAAATTTTTAGTGTAAGTTTCCAAGTCTTGAATTTTTGTTTCTTTTGCTTCAAGGCAAAAGAAATTAATTATAAAAAAAATGAAATTCAACAACATACAATCCTGTCATTTAGGCCCCGAAATTTCTCCGGAACAATTTATTCCTGAGCATTTCTTTTTGTTTTTGCTGAAAGGTTCGATGGTTTCGTACGATGGTTACAGGCATTACAACATGAAACCGGGTGATTATTGTATTGCGCGGAAAAATCATTTGGTTCGTTATACAAAATATAAGGAAGACGGGGAATTTGAAAAGGTAATCATTGCTTTTGATGAAAAATTTTTAAAGAAATTTCTGGAACGCCATCCTTATCAAACCGAACCCACGGACAATAACGATTCTTTTTTGTTCATTAATGAAGATAAGCTAATCAGCAATTTCATCCAATCTTTGGAGCCTTATTACAACGGAACCGAGCAATTGGATGATACTTTTGTGGATATAAAACGTGAAGAATTGTTGATGATTTTATTAAAGAACAATCCTAATCTGAAAGATATTTTCTTCAACTTTAATGTTCCTCATAAAATTGATTTGGAACTATTTATGAATCATAATTATAAATTCAACATCAGTTTGGTACGTTTTGCTTTTATGACGGGACGAAGTTTATCGACTTTTAAAAGAGAATTTAAAGCAATTTTCAACACCACACCCGGAAAATGGCTGATGAATAAACGCCTTCAGGAAGCCTATTTCCTTTTGGATAAAGAGCACAAAAAACCGACAGATATTTATGTTGATCTCGGTTTTGAAGACCTCTCCCATTTTTCTTTTACGTTTAAAAAATTGTATGGAATTTCACCTTCGGAACTCAATAAAAAAACAGTTCTCTAATAATCTTTAACATTTTAACTATTAAATCACATTAAAGTGTATTAAATAATTTACTATCTTAGTAATCAACAAACTAAAAATAGTAATCAATATGAAAAATCTAAAGAAATTAACGAGACAAGATTTAATATTAATTAGTGGTGGCGATACATCATATGCATTTTGTGATGAAAGTGGCTATTGTCCTCCAACATTTCCAAGTAATTATTCAACATACTGCAGCAATGGTATTTGTTATAAATCAAATCCTGGAGGTGGTG
Organism: Chryseobacterium sp. GW823-FHT05E08; assembly: GCF_058795655.1. NCBI lineage: Bacteria > Pseudomonadati > Bacteroidota > Flavobacteriia > Flavobacteriales > Weeksellaceae > Chryseobacterium > Chryseobacterium sp. GW823-FHT05E08. The sequence continues at coordinate 229,482 of NZ_JBXAHY010000007.1, forward strand.
GTTCCGGCGGCGGATGTCATGAACCTATAAGATTCTGCCAAGAATGGGAAACCGGATGTGGGTGTGTTTATTAGATAAGTATTTTGTTAGATATTTTGAGGGCGGTTTTTACCGCTCTTTTTTTGACTACACAAAAAGTAGATTCGGCTACATCTGCCCATCATAAATTACGGAATTTTGTTTCAACAAAAAAACAAGTTAAAATGAAAATTATCGTAACAGGCTCTTTAGGAAATATCAGCAAGCCACTGACAAAAGAATTAGTAAGCAAAGGACATCACGTTACCGTTATCAGCACCAGCTCAGAAAGGCAATCAGAAATTGAAGCATTGGGTGCTAAAGCTGCAATCGGTTCTATGGAAGATGTGGATTTTTTAAGCAAAACATTTACAGGTGCAGATGTAGTGTATGCCATGGAAGCATTAAATGCAGGCGTTTTCTTTGATCACAACATCGATTTTATTGAAGCTAATACTCAGATCGGGAAAAATTACAAAGAAGCTTTTGAAAAATCGGCAGTGAAAAACATTGTTCACCTTAGCAGCATCGGTGCTCACCTTCCAAGCGGAAACGGAATTCTTGCCTTTCATTACAATGTAGAACAGATTTTGAATGAACTTCCAGAAGATGTTTCCATTAAATTTATGCGTCCGGTTGGCTTTTATTACAATATGTATTCTTTTATTCCAACCATTAAATCACAAAACTTAATTATTCAAAATTATGGTGGAGATGAAAAAGAACCCTGGGTTTCGCCTTTAGATATTGCAAACGTCATCGCAGAAGAAATTGAAAAACCATTCGATGGAAGAGAAGTTCGCTACATTGCGAGTGAAGAAATTTCACCAAATGATATTGCAAAAACTTTAGGTGAGGCCATCGGAAATCCTGAACTGAAATGGTTAACTGTTGCTGACGAAGATTTATTGAACGGAATGATCAATGCCGGAATGAATCCAAAAACGGCTAAAGGTTTCGTAGAAATGAATACTGCCAGAGGAAACGGAGTTTTATATGAAGATTATTACAAAAATAGACCGGTTTTAGGAAATGTGAAAGTAAAGGATTTTGCTGAAGATTTTGCTAAAGCATACTTCAAATAAAATTTTCTTTTGTCTTGAAACAAAAGAAACAAAAATTCAAGACTTGGAAACTTCCGCTAAAAATGAATTCTGTTCTCTAAAAATTCTAAAACTTGCGCGAATTTATTATTTGTTCTTCGATTCAACATTTGTCTCGCGCTTCAAACAGTAGAATTTTCTTAACGTTCACAGAATTAATTTTCTTAACGCTCCATTTTCCTATGTCGGATTACCAGAGTTTAATTGTAGAACAAGGTTTCAAAATATCGTTTAGATTGAAAAAATTATTTTCATTAATCTAATACAAAACCTAAATTTATAAAATGAAACAGCCCATCAGACTCAAAACCATCAGTGAATTTCATCAATTTCGTGGACTTCCGAAACCTGAGCATCCGCTGATCAGTGTTATAGATTACAGCACGATCAGCCATGATCCTGATATTAAAGAACTGAGCTGGATTTTAGATTTTTATTCGATTTCTATTAAAAGAACTTCTAATGCGAAAATAAAATACGGTCAGCAGGAATATGATTTTGATGAAGGGGTAATGTTTTTCATGGCTCCGGGACAGGTTTTCGGTGTCACTCTTGATCCTGACACAAGTTTACAGGCAAAACATACGGGATGGATCTTACTCATTCATCCCGATTTTTTCTGGAATACTTCTTTAGCCAAAACTATCAAACAATATGAATATTTTGACTATTCTGTGAAAGAAGCTTTATTTCTTTCTGAAAAGGAAGAAGATGTGGTTAAAAATGTTGTTCAGAATATTCAAAGCGAATATCATTCAAATATTGATCAGTTCAGTCAGAATATTATTATTTCACAGATTGAAACATTGTTGAATTATGCTGAACGCTTTTATCAAAGACAATTTATTACACGAAAAATATCTAATCATAAAGTTCTTGATTCGTTAGAAAAATTATTATCCGATTATTTTAATAATGAAGATTTGATCACAAAAGGGCTTCCGTCAGTACAATTTGTCGCCGATCAATTGAATGTTTCGGCAAGTTATCTAACCGGATTATTGAAAGTCTTAACCGGGCAAAGTACTCAACAGCATATTCACGAAAAATTGATTGAAAAAGCAAAGGAAAAACTGTCCACCACTCAATTGTCTGTGAGCGAAATTGCATATGAATTAGGTTTTGAACATCCTCAGTCTTTCAGTAAATTGTTTAAGAATAAAACGAATGTCTCGCCGTTAGAGTTTAGACAATCATTCAATTAAAATCACATTTTTAGGTTAAAATTTAATTCAGATAAAATATTTTTGTTATTTTTGTATCAATCATTACAAAAATAAAAATGAGAGGAAGACCAAATATTCATGATAACTTGGAACTGATTCAAAAAGCACAGGAAATTTTCTGGAAAAAAGGCTATACTGCGACCTCTTTGAATGATTTATTAACCATCACTGGGGCAGGAAGCGGAAGTTTTTACAATACTTTTAAAGGTGGAAAAAAACAGGTTTTTAAAGAATCAATCAATCAAAGAAGAATGGCTTTTGCTGATTTTAAAAATGAACTCGAGAAAAGCGTATCACCGATTGATCTGATCAAAAACTTCTTCAAAAGTATTGCAGAAGAAAATGAAACCTCTCATTTAAAGGGTTGCATTATCGCAAATACAATTGTAGAAATGACTTTCATTGATGAAGATTTGGAAAAAGAGGCTGTACAAATCCTCAAAGATGTTGAAAAAATGTATACTGAAATTATTCGAAAAGCTCAGCAAAAAGGTGAAATAAAAAACCAGACTGAAGCTTCAATTTTAGGAAAATACCTAATCACTTTTTGGTGCGGTCTGAATACTTTAAGACGAATGTATCCCGATAAAAAGATCCTCTCTCAACAAATAGAAATGCAATTGGCTGTTCTCAGCTAATTTTTTTATTAATTTTTGTATCGATCATTACAAAATAAAATTTAATCAAAATGAATTTAGAATTAACCTCAAAAAAAGCTTTTATCAGCGGTTCTACGCAGGGAATTGGCTTTGCAGTTGCTCAACAATTATTAGAAGAAGGCGCGGAAGTCATCATAAATGGAAGACAAAAAGAGAAAACAGAAAAAGCCGTTCTACAATTACAGCAACAATTTCCAGAAGCTAAAATTTCAGGAATCGCAGCCGATTTTTCAAACAATGAAGACGTAAATAATTTACTTGAAAAATTAAATGATATTGATATTTTAATCAATAATGTCGGAATATTTGAATTAAAAGATTTTGTAGCAATTTCAGATGAAGATTGGTATCGCATTTTTGAAATTAATGTCATGAGCTCTGTAAAATTATCCAGACATTTAATGCCTAAAATGCTGGATAAAAACTGGGGAAGAATTATTTTCATCAGCAGTGAATCCGGTGTAAATATTCCAGGAAATATGATTCATTACGGAATGACAAAAGCTGCAATGATGGCAGTAAGCAACGGTTTATCAAAACTTACAAAAGGAACTGAGGTTACTATAAATACCATTCTTGGAGGCCCAACTTATTCTGATGGTGTCGCAGAAACTGTTGAACATTTCGCAAAAATTCAAAATATAAGCATTCAGCAAATGAAAACTGCCATTGTCCAGCAAACCAATCCTGATTTTTTATTACAGAGATTTATTGAGCCTAAGGAAATTGCAAATCTTGTCACTTACCTTTCCAGTCCATTATCTATAGCAACGAATGGTGCCAGCTTGAGAGCAGATGGCGGGACTTTGAAGACATTATAAAGTACTCCAATAAAATTTATATCTTCTTTAAATTAATGGAAGATATATTAAAAACACATCTTTCCGATGTGTTTTTTTGTAATTGAACAAAACAGTTTAAGATAAAAATAATATCTTAGACCAATGAAATATTTAGAAAAAATTCAAGGATTATTACCTTTAGGTTATTTATATCTAATTGTTCTTGGACTTTTAAAGGAAAGTATTCTTTTTTATCAGTTAGAAATAAATATTTTGAAATATTCCTCTATAACGGACATTCTGATCAGTCCGATTGCTGATATGGCTTCAAGTCCTATTTTGATCATTGTAATAATTTCTGTTGTACTCTTATTCTTTCTATTTCAGGTAATACTGGTGAAAAACAGTGATAAAAACTGGAGTAAAAAGCTATTAGGAAGCTATAAAATTAATCATGAAGGTGATAAAAAAACGCTTCAAAAATCGATGATTCCGGTATTTGCCATACTTGTAGGTATTGAACTTCTCGCTTTGTTTGTAGGATTGGGATTGGGTGAAGGCCGAATTATTAAAAAGAGAATTGATACTCAAGATTTAAAATACAATTACAAGATCGTTTCCGAATCCGGTGGTGAACCGACTGACATTTACATGATCGATATCAACAGTTCTTACTATTTTTATGTCGAAAAAGGAGACAAAAACATTAAGATCGCACCTGTTGGAAAAATTAATACCCTTGAAGTCATTAAGAAAAAATAAAACCATGAAAGAAACTAAACCAATAACCGAATACTCTGATGAAGAAATCATCAGCAATGAAAAGAAGATAAAAATTTTAACCATTATGTTGATGGTTGCCCTTATTCTTTTATTTTTAAGTACGATGTTTTTAACATTCAAAAAAGGATTCAGTGCTTTAACAGTGGTTCCGATCGCCTTACTTCCTATTCTGATCATGAATATCAACAACTGGAACAAATTAAAGAAAGAAAAAGCGGATAGAAATTTATAGATAAAAACAAAAATTTATTGTGAAAATTTAATTTTTGTACTTTCGTTTCTAAGAAAAAATATATTGTGGTGAAAAAAAATCTGTTTTTAATAATTATATTCTTACATCAGTTTTTGTTTGCTCAAAATATTGATTCGCTGAAAAAACAATCACTCCAATATTATGAAATCGGCGATATCCGAAATGCTTTATGCGTTTTGGAAAGCTATCCTGATGACGAAAAAACAAAAAGTGACATCTGGCAATATAAAATGCATCTGAAAAGCATTCTTGCCTATGATTTTACTCAAAAAGCCATTCTCAATCTTGATCACTGCATTGAAACAGTCACCTTCGAAAAAGGGATAATTTTCACGATGGGAATTTACAGTGCTAATGAAAAACGGTATATCATCCCTCCTATTTATGACAAAGTTGGTGCTTTAAGCCTCAAAAAAGACCTTATTCTTTTAAGAAAAAACGGAAAATCAGGGATTGCAGATATCAATGGCAAAATTCTTCTTCCTTTAGAATACCACAACATCGGACAGCATATGAGAGATTTCATTGGTGTTATAGGCTTGGATTTCAGGCACAGTCTTTATGATGTTGATCTTAATTTGTTGCTTAAAGACTATTTTGAATTCGTAGATCTCGATCACTCCGACGACTATTTTTTAGCTTATAAAACCAAAAGTGATGTTCGTCTTATTGAGAAAAAAACGATGAAAGTCCTTGCTCAGGGCAGTTCAATCGATGCAACTTTGCTCAGTAATTTTGAACCGGGTCTTCAGGAACTATTTTTCAATAGAAGAGCATTGAAAAAATCGAATATTCAACTCATAAAAGTTAAAAATAATTCATCCGTAAAACTTTATGCGCTGTCTAATGAATCGGGTTTACAATATATTAATGAATTTGAAGAAGTTTATTTCGAAAACGGAAACATTGATAAAATCATCAATAATTATGAATCTGCCAAAAAACCTTTAAGCGAATACAAAGAATCAAAGCATTATATCCCTTTTAAAAGAAACGGAAAGATTGGCATTTATTGTGTTGATGACAACAGCGTTTATAAAGAACCGATCTTAGAAAACATTGATGAATTCGGGAACGGAATGGTGAATGGAAAAAAAACGAATATCCTGTTTGATTATCCTGTTTCCCTTTTTAACTATGGTTCTTCAATTGTTCGAAATAATACTTTGATGTTCGAAAAAGACGGCAAAATGGGTTTAATGAATTACAAAGCCCAGCCCATTCTCGATGCCGAATATGATGAATTTTACAATTGGGATGGAAGAGATGTTTCAGACAAAAGAAATCTGCTGTTTCTTCGAAAAGGCTATTTGTGGGGATTCCTCAACCTTAATGCAGGCCTTATACAACGGGCTGTTTACGATTTCATTCCTATGGGCGAGCATGAGGAAGATGTCTATTATACCTATAAAGACCGACAACATTTTAAAAGAAATGTTTTTGCAGCAGATTCTATGGAAGTGTATAAGCAAGCGGAAAACTTCATTCAGGATAACAGAAAGAATTTTTATCAAGCCAACGATACAGAAAATAAGGCTGAAGTTAAAAAAAAGAAGAAAACCGTCACAAGTTTTTTCAAAGATCTTGATATTAACATCATTGAATATGGAAAAACAGGAAGATCAACTTACGCTCTAAAAAAATCACCCGCATATCCTTTGGAACTCTACAAATTCGTAAAAACAGACGATAAATATGCACTAAAGGTAAGTTATGAATCGAATGGAAAGGAAGATATTAAAGCTTCTTATCCTCCACTTTTCGACTCTATAAAATATCTTAAAGGAAATTATTTTCAGGCTACTTTAAATGGAAAAATGGGTTTGGTTGATGAGTATTACCAATGCATTTTGAATTATGAATATGAAGATATTAAATCTTACTATTTTCAGTTTATGGATGATCCTATTTTCAGGGTAAAAAAGGACGGTAAGTATGGTTTAATGAATAAGAATTTCAACTATATTCTGCCTCCGGAGTATGAGGATATACAGGTTTATGAAAATCAAACTTTAAGTGTAACACAGAATGGAAAGAATTATTATCTGTTGATTCAGAGTTTTACTACTCCCAATTTGTTTAATATGTTTGAGCATTCGGAAAGAAAATATGCCCTCAAACAATATCATCCAAAACTCGGTATTACGACTTTCAGTTACATAGAAAATGGTAAAACAGGACTGGTAGATTATAATGAAAAAGAACTACTTGCTCCAGTGTATGAAGATGCCCTTTTTGTGACCACAGCCAATGATAAACACTACTCTATCGTAAAAAATAAGAATCAGTATTATTTTTCTGATCAGGCCGGAAAAATTCTTGTATCTGAACCCGTTTCGATTGATAAACGATTCTTGTATCCTGAATCATTCAATGTATATTATCCGTCAGGAATTTTTGAAAAGGCTGTTGTTTTAAAATCTGCCAAAACACAGAAGATGGGATTGTATGATTTTGAACTTGGTAAAATGATCATTCCTTTCAAATATGATAATCTGGAAAAAACCAATTCACGTTCTTATAAAAATGATTTCGCAGAGACTATTATTTATGATAAAAATGATAGTGAAAAGAGAAACTATATTATTACTGTTGTAGATATCCGTTCCGGAAAAACTATTTTCGGACCAGAGAAAAGTTATTTTCATTTTTCTAATGATATTTATTTCAATGGAGGCGGAATCATCTATACGATTGACGGTAAGATCGTTGCAGGGCAGAGTGACCCTGGCGTCAAGGAATATTATTAATTATCTTTTTATTTAAATTTCATAATAAAAATAAGTCATTTTTAATTTTTCATTAATAATATAATATCAATTTGATTTTAATAGTTATAAATTAAATAACAACATTTTTTATCACTAATAGTTGATATAATTAATATTTTAGTTACTTTTATACGACCTAAAATATTAATAATCATTATGAAAAAAACATTCTTGCTTGCTATTGCATGCTTCTTTGTCATGACATCATGCAACAACGAAAGCATCCCGGCTGTTGCTCAGGAGAACCAAACAGCAGAAGCTGTTCAGAATTTTAAACGAGCTGTCATTACTTTTAACAACGCCAAAGATCTTCCAATGTTTGCAGAAAGGCGAGATAAAAAATCTCCATTTCCTGAAATGAGTGAACAAAGAAAAGATATTCTGGTTCCTGCCGCGAAACATCTTATAAAGTCAACAGGGATAAAAGATGAACAAATTGAAAAAGCAACCGACGGTGACAAAGCAAAGATCATTGCATGGGCGATGGAAGTTTTCCAGAACAACTATTCAAATTCTTCTTTATAATCTTTAAAGCTTTAACAATAAATCAATATGAAAAATATCTCATTATTCCTTTTATTATTAATCGGAACTTTCGCATACGCTCAAATAGGAACCATGACTATTTATAATTTTTCTTCACAACCAGTTAAATACAGACTTGTAGGTACAAACGACAACAGCTATCCTATAGACTGTCAGCCAATTGTTGAAGGATTATCTGCATCAGCACTAGCTCCGGCAAGTACAGTTATCTATTCACAATATAACTCAAGTCACATGCCCGTACCTCCTACAGCTCCACCTATTAACCAATGGGCAGTGATTTCTGATGCCATAGGAATTCCCGGTCAGACTTACAATGTATCAGGAGGAACTACTATTCCGTCAGTAATCACATCTATTACATCTTGGCAGTCTATTGACCTGCAGTTCGGTAATGGAGAACATATATATCTTGGAAGAGATTGTGGATATGTTAGTAGTAATAACGGAGCTTTCAGTGGCAGTACTCCAAGCAATATTAATGCAACATGGAACTATGTAGGTCCTTCTACCAGTGGGAATGTTGTAATTTTCATTAATTAAAATACCTATTCATATTTCACGATAATAAAATTAGATTCTATATTATCACAAACCTAAATTACTAATTACTATGAAAAAAACATTTTTGCTGGCTGCAGCATGCTTTATTGTCATGAGCTCATGCAGTAACGAAAACATGCAGACCGTTGCTCAGGAGAACCAGACTGAAGAAGCGGTTAATAATTTCAAACGTGCGATCATTACCGTAAACAATTCTAAAGATCTTCCGGTAACTGATGAGAAACTCAACGCTGAATATCAATCTTTTCAGATGAGTGAGCAGAGAAAAGACCTTCTAATGCCTGCTGCAAAGCATCTCATTAAATCTACAGGAATAAAGGATGAACAAATTGAAAGAACAACTAACGGAGATAAAACAAAGATCATTTCATGGGCGATGGAAATTTTCCAGGATAATTACAAAAAATCTTCTTTATAACCTTTATGTTTAAACAAATCAATATGAAAAAAATCTCATTATTCCTTTTACTCTTAATAGGAACTCTAGCATACGCCCAGACAGGCACAATGACCATTTATAATTTCTCCACTTCTACTGTTAGTTACAGGCTGGTAGGTTCACAGCTCAATGCTTTTCTAATTGACTGTCAACCGGTCGTTACAGGTTATGCTGCAACGTCATTGGCTCCTTCAAGCACCGTGACTTATCCATCGTATAATACGAGTCATCTGCAAAGTCCTGCTATTAATGAATGGAATGTAATTTCGGAAGAAATAGGTATCCCAAGCCAAACTTACAATGTGGCCGGAGGAGCAACCATCAACCCACCTATAACTACTCTAACAGCCTGGCACACTATTGACCTGAATTTTCCCAACGGCGGATATATCAATCTCGGCATACATTGTGGAGGTGGCGGCACCGGAATATTCAGTGGATCAACCACAGGCAATATCACAGCAACATGGAACATGTTAGGAAACAACGTTGTCGTATTTATTAACTAAGATAGATTTTTCAAAACTAATATCAAGGCAGATTCATTTTTTGAGTCTGTCTTTTTTTATGGAAATATTGATTTCTATATTGAAGTCCCTTCAGCTAGTTTTATAAGGCGATTTACCCCGTTGGATAGAATGTGTTTTGAGGTGAGAAAGAGGTATAAATAATTGATTATTTAGTTTTTACGGGTTTCCGTAATTATAGATTGAGAATTATTTCTATATTTAACAAAACTAAAAATTAATCAAATAACCATTAAAACTAATTTTATGAACAATTTAGATAAGCTAATTAAAGCCATTCGAGAAAAAAAAATTATAGAATTTGAATATAATAAACCTAACAAAGCCATTGGCTTAAGAATTGGGGATCCTTATGCAATTTTTATACTTACTAAAAATGATGGTGTACAAAGTACAAAAATTCATCTTGTACAAACTGGTGGAGTATCTGATTCTGAGCCTAAAAACCCTTTTCCTGCCTTTAGAATGTTTAACATTGAAGATTTATCAAATATAAATATTACTGAAAATACTTTTCTTGAAATACATGAAAACTATAATCCAGAATGGGAAGGTTATAAAGACGTTATTGAAAAGATTTAGCTATGAGTACTCCATTTCATTTAGAAATTTTTAAAAATGAAAATAACAGACTATTCATTAATTATTCGGGAATTAAGAATGGTATTGCTAATGAAGACTTAAAATTCAACATTTATGCTACTAATAATTCTGGAATTCCGATTTTTACAGAACAGTTATCTCTTGCAGAAATAAGAGAGTTATATAATCATCTTAATGCTATTTCAGTGATTAAGGAAGGCACAAAAACTTCTGCGAAATTTATAGAGACTACCGATGAAATAAATTTATTAGTCCAAAAGTTAGAAGTGACTGATTTAGAAACAATATCAATATTTTTAAGAAAATTTAGTTCGAATGACAAAATAAAAGGTTTATTAAATTCACTTGATAAAATTGAGATTGAAAATCTGTATGGTGCTTTTCATCATAAATATATGGTAGAAGAAGTAAACCATCTTGAAAAACTCATTGAATTAGAAATAAATGGGAATATAACAATCGATATTGATAATGAGCCATGTTTACTAAAATATAAGGCAGGACAAGCAGAAAAAATATTTCAAAATTGGATAGAAAACAATTTATGGATTTTTGGCATTGAATATATAAAGTAACATGAGGCGAGAAAAATAGCTTTATTTTCAGAAGGGGACTTACTCATGGAATCAGTAGATGGATTTTTAGATCTAATTGAACTTAAAAGACCCAAACATATTATTTTAAAATATGACAATAGTCATAACTGCCATTACCCACATAATGATTTATCAATAGTTCTAGGACAGTCTTTATTCTATCTCCAAAAGCTATCTGAATACAAATTGAATTTAGAAAATGAATACAATACAAAAGTTCTAATGCCAAGAATTAAAATTATTATTGGAATTACTGATACTTTTGATAAAGATCAATTACATTGTTTAAGAATGGTTAATTCAGGTTTAAATTCAATACAAATAATAAGTTATAGCGATTTAGTAAAATTTGGAAAGTTATTAATTTCAGTATATGAAAAATATAATAATTATTAATTAAAAAACAGATCAATAAAAAAACCGCATCTCACGATGCGGTTTCAATATATAAAGTCTAATCAATTAAAACTTCAAATCACCATTCACTTCTCTTACTGCATTAGCAGCTTCAGCGAATTTCAATTGCTCGTCAGCAGTCAATGTGATGTTAACGATTTTTTCTACACCGTTTTTCCCGATGATAGCAGGAACACCTAGGCAGATATCATTTTGACCGTATTCACCTTCAAGCATTAATGAACAAGGGATCATTTTCTTTTGGTCACATGCAATCGCCTGAACCATTACAGAAACAGCTGCACCTGGTGCATACCAAGCAGAAGTTCCTAATAATTTAGTAAGAGTTGCACCTCCAACTTTAGTTTCTTCAATTACATATTTTTGTTGTTCGTCGCTAAGGAATTCAGTTACAGGAACTCCATTTCTTGTAGCTTTGCTCAATAAAGGAAGCATTCCAGTATCACTGTGAGCAGCGATTACCATTCCGTTTACGTCAGAAATTGGAGCTTCTAAAGCTTCAGCCAATCTGTACTGGAATCTTGCAGAATCTAAAGCACCACCCATTCCGATGATCTTGTGCTTAGGAAGACCTGAAGTTTTGTGTACCAAATACGCCATAGTATCCATTGGGTTAGAAACCACGATGATGATAACTTCCGGAGAATGTTTTACTAAGTTTGCAGTTACATCTTTTACAATTCCTGCGTTGATACCGATCAATTCTTCTCTTGTCATTCCAGGTTTTCTAGGAATCCCTGAAGTGATAACCGCTACATGAGAACCTGCAGTTTTGCTGTAATCTCCTGTTGTTCCGGTAATTTTGGTATCGAATCCGTTAAGAGATGCGGTCTGCATCAAATCCATTGCTTTACCTTCCGCAAATCCTTCTTTAATGTCTACTAAAACTACTTCTGAACAGAAGTCTTTCATTGCGATGTATTCTGCACAACTCGCTCCTACAGCGCCTGCACCTACTACAGTTACTTTCATAATGTATACTTATTTAAATTTATTTGTTGTTTAGTTTCAATTTTTTGACTCCCAAATTTAACAATTCCTGAAAAATTGAGCAATCTTTCAGGAATTTATATTATCTACTAGGTAAATATTTATTGTTTTTGGAAGATCTTAGTTTACGTTCAGTAAAAACGTATATAGTTTTTTAGCGCCTGATAAAACTTCATTATAGTTCTCTTCAGTAACTTCTGTATCTAAAACTTCTTTGAAATTCTTCCACATTGGCCCTGTATTTTCCTGATAACATCCGAAGAAATTAAAAGTTACGTTATCAAAACCTTCTGTTTTAGAAAGCTGTTTTGCGATCACATTTCCACCCAAAGTAGAACCTTCAATCACATACATTGCTCCTAAAGCCTCATAATCGGTGCTGAATTCAAGATCATGAGAAGCATTTTGATTTTCCAATGATAAACTTTGAAGATCTTTCTCGATAAGAGGAAGTTTTTTTCTTTGATCCAATTGAAGTTTCTCAGAAAATTTATCGGAAAGATTGCTGAATATTTTGTCTTCAGAATGAAGCAACATCAAATAATTGGTATTGATGATTTTTTTATAATCTTCTAAAGTGAAAGTCTTGTTAAAAATTTTTTCAGAATTAAAAAGTTTCTCTGCTGCATCGTGATATTCTGCAGTGTTTTGTTTAAGATATTCAGATACCATAATAAGGTTTTAAAAGTTTCCCAAATTTAAGGTTTTTTGAACGTTAAAATGAAACTTGTACCATCTTTATTGCTTTCATAATCAACATTTCCTCCAATTCTGTTCATAATCCTGTGAACAATGGAAAGTCCTACTCCATTTCCTTTAAATTTTTTCGCGTTATCCATTCTATTGAAAATTTTAAACATCTTATGTTTATCCTCCTCAGGAATTCCGATTCCGTTATCTGATATTCTGTAAATAATGTTTTCGCCCTCTTCAAATCCTTCAATTTCAACCCTCGGCTGATCATTTTGTGAAGAATATTTCACCGCGTTATTAATGATATTTAAAAATACCTGATGCATCATCGTTTTATCTGCCAACACCTCAGGACAATCTTTAATAATGATTTCACTTTGCGGACTTTCGAAAGTGATTTTAGCATTATCGGATATCTTTTTAATGGTATTTGCCGGCTGAACTATTTCAAGCTCAATTTCGCTGTGTTTTGCACGGCTCAGTTGCAGAACATCATGCATCATTTCTGCCATTCCGTCGATTTCTTCGATGATGGAAGTCAGTTTATTTTTATTCTTATCTGTTTTTTCAAAATTAGAAAGAAGCATTTGAGCATTAAGCTTCATCACAGTCAAAGGTGTTCCCAAATCATGAGAAATCGTGTAAGAGAAACTGTCCAGCTCTTCATTCACTTTTCTTAATTGATTATTCAGTTCTTTGATTGCATTGTATTGCTTGTGAGACGTTTCCAAAATTACATCACGCACAGATTGTATCGCACTGAGGTTTCTAGAACTCCATCTTCTGGAATTTCCTTTAATATTTTCTGTAAAAGTCTGAAAAGAAGTTCTTGGAGAAATAATGTGTTTTTCTTCGCCGTTTTGCGAGAAAACACCTATTTGTTTTTCGGGATTTCCCGCCCAATTGATGTGTTCATCAAATTCTTTTCGGAACCAGATCAACATTTCATTTTTACTTCTTTCGATAAAATAAATGATTATTCCGGCTGCATTTTCATTCAAGCCTAATTCCTCACCATATTCTTTAAGAAAACTTCGATTTACATATAAACTTTCCTGCGTGTTTTCATGAGCCCAATTAATGATTTTTCCAATTAAAGAACGTTCAGGCGTTATGCCATCCGTTACAATATCTTCATCAGAAACGATGACCAAACCATCAGCTTCAGGCAGTTCTCTGATCTCTTCTTTATTTTCAATTAAGGAATCAAATAAGGTATTATGCTTTAAAAAATCTGATTTCAAATACGCCGATTTTTCATTCAGTCCAATACGATATTCAAGTTCTTTTTTAGATTTAAAAGATGAATAGGCATTCGAAGCCAAAGCCGTGAAAATTCCCGCCTGTACCCTATCTTCAAGGTCAATATGCTTCGCCTCTGAGTTTTGACATGTCACCAAACCCCAAAGTTTATCATCAATAATAATAGAAACACTGAAACTTGAAGATGCTCCCGAATTCTTGATATATTGCCCATGAATAGGCGACATACCGCGTGAACCTGTAAAAGTAAGATCAATAGTCTTATGAGTTTTACTGAGAAGAGGAACCGTTTCAGAATATACATTACTAAAAATTCTCTTTCTTTTTTTCATGTACAATTCCCTAGCCTGTCTCGGAATATCAGATTCCGGATAATGAAGACCTAAATAACTTTCTATATCTTTATTTCTGCGTTCTGCAATTACTTTTCCGGAACCGTCTGCCATGAATTTATATACCATCATTCGGTCATAATTCACGATTTTTGAAAGAGTGCTTAATAGCTGTTCCCAAATTTCCTGTGCATTATCGATGATATAAAAGTTATCATATTTATTCGAAATACGTTTATTCGGATTTGCTAAAACCTCTTCAAATTCAAGAAAAATATGATTTTTACTTCTAAAAACTGAAAAATGATACTCCGATACCCCAATAATGATTTTATCAAAATACGTTTCGTTTTCTCTTCTTGTGAATTTATGTAATGAATGATAAATATCAGAATCCATAATACTTTTAAAGCTTTCAGGAAAATCTGTAATCTTTTTGCCAAAAAGAAATTCAACATTCTCAATATTGAAAATGTTGGAAATATTCTGGCTAAAAAAAGTAATGGAATGAGATTCTACATCAATGCCAATCAGATACCCAAAACTTTGTATATACCCAGGAATATGAATGGGTTCTTCATGACAATCTACAAAATTCATATAATTCTTTAATCTATCAAATATAACGAATTTTTTAAAGCAATATTACGATGTGGTATCAAATGTTTAAAACGTTAAAGCATCGTTAATGCAGAGGATAACTTATGTAAAACACCTTTAAATCAGCACAAAAACATTTCCATTATTCATTTTTAAAAGGCCTTTTTACTAATAATATACTAAAAATAGAGCTAATAATTATTCTAAATTCACCATAACTGATTATTCACATGAATTTTGTATTATAGTTTGAAAGTTTTATGTTAATTAAACAAAATTTATTAAATTTATATCACCAAATCAAGAATACATTTAAAAATCATTGAATATTTAATCATAAATCAAGATTAATTTTCACTTAAATTAAAACATATTATATGAAAAACTTCCCCTTTATTTCCTCTCAAAAAGAGTTCTGATCAGTAAACTTCAGATTCTTAGCTTAAAAAAATAACACTACTCACTAAACACAAATTCTATGACTTTTTTTTCAACAAAAAAAATGAGTCTCCTGCTTTGTTTTATGCTGTTTTATTTTTCAGCAAATGCTCAGGTTCCGGACTCTCTGCACGCCAAACAAGAAACGGAAGACAATGTAAAATATCCTGTTCTTCAGATAAAAGGTCTGTTTCAGGCAAGATATCTGGTCGGAATGAAAAATGATGTGGACGTAAACGGACTTCATCACAGTGACGGCTCGGGAACCAACAATAATTTCATGGTGAAATACATGAGGGTTCAGGTTCGGGCGCAGATCAGCAAACGTACGGAAGTTGTCGCTTTGGCCAATTTAGCTGATTTCAAAAACGATCCCAAAAGCAGAGTTCTCGAAAACGCTTATTTAAAATATACTTTTAATCCGAAATTAGCCTTTACAGTCGGGCAATTCAGACCTTGGTTTGGTATTGAAGAAACCTATCCTATCGACATTATTAAATCACTTGACTGGTCAAATCAATACACCGAATTCGGAAAACTTGGCTGGACGAGCTTCCAAATCGGGCTTTCTGCTACTGGACAACTTGAATTAGGTAAAATCCCTTTCCAATACGCCATTTCTGTAGTGAATGGAAACGGGAAAAATCAAGTGAATGACAACGATGACGGGAAACAATATTCAAGTCGATTAGTTTTTGGTTTGGCTAAAAAATATAATTTAAATCTAGGCTTAAATGGAGGTATCGGTGAGGTTTTCGGAAAGAAAATTTATGCTGTTGGAGTTGATTTAAATTCATTAGTCAATTTTGATTCAAAATGGAGCTTGGATATGCAACTGGAAGCCAAACAGGGAACCAATCATCCGCTATATTTCGCCGTTGCACCGGAACTCAGACCCGACAACCCCGATGAATACTTGATTCGCGGAGCTTACTTTCTGCCGAATTTACGATATGAAATCAATCATAGAAATTTAAGTGCTTTCGAATTGTCTTGTCGTTATGAGTATTTGGACACGAATTTCAGATTAAATTCAAATCCAAGACAGACGATTACTCCAATGTTTGGGCTAGAATTTTTGAAAAACTATGGCGCCAGAATTCAGTTGGGCGTACAGTTCGACCGTTACAAACACAGCATTGCAAACACCTCACAATACAACAATAATCTATTCATTGTTCAGGTACAAAGTAGATTTTAATCATTAAAACTAACTATTATGAAAGAAATTAATATCAAAGCCATAGCAATCACGTTTGCTGTTGCCCTTATCATATGGTTTATTCCTGCTCCGGAAGGCGTTGCGGAAAATGCGTGGCATTTATTTGCCATTTTTGCAGCCACAATTTTAGGAATTATCTTAAAAGCAGCTCCAATGGGAACGATGTGTATGATGGCGATCGGATTTACAGCGCTTACTCAAGTTGTGGCTCCGGGAGATGCAGGAAAATCAATCACAAAAGCACTTTCAGGCTTCGGAGACAAAGTAATATGGCTAATTGGGATTTCATTCTTTATCGCGAGAGGATTTATTAAAACAGGCTTAGGAAACAGAATTGCCTTTTTATTCATCAGAATTTTCGGGAAAAGTTCTTTAGGACTGGCTTACGGATTAGGGTTGGCAGATGTTTGTTTGGCTCCTGCAATTCCGAGTAACACCGCAAGAGGTGGTGGAATTATTTATCCTATTATGAAATCAATGGCGATAAGTTTTGATTCCGTTCCTGAAAAACCTGAAACTCATAGAAAGCTCGGCTCATTTTTAACATTAAACAGTTATTACATGAATTTGATTTCATCTTCTATGTTCTTAACAGGAACGGCAAGTAACCCAATGTGTCAGAAATTCGCAGCCAATTTAGGAATCAATATTACCTGGATGTCTTGGGCTGCTGCTGGTTTCGTTCCAGGATTAGTTGCTTTTTTTGTAGTTCCATTAGTTTTATACAAACTATATCCACCTGAATTAAAGAAAACAGGTGACGCACCAAAAATGGCGGCTCAAAAATTAAAAGAGATGGGACCTATTTCTAAATATGAGTGGTTGATGTTGTTAGCATTCTTCATTTTATTAGGTCTTTGGATTTTCGGTGGAGCACTATCAATTGATGCAACAACAACAGCTTTCATTGGATTAACCTTACTTTTATTAACATCAGTTTTAACCTGGGAAGATGTAAAATCTGAAAAAGGCGCTTGGGATACCATCGTTTGGTTTGCCGTTCTGGTGATGATGGCGAGTTCACTCAACGAATTGGGATTCATTGGATGGTTTAGTGATTTAATTAAGGTTAAAATCGGACATATGACATGGACGGTTGCTTTCCCTGTAATTATTTTGGTGTATTTTTTCAGTCATTACATTTTCGCAAGTGCGACAGCTCACGTTGCAGCAATGTACGCAGCTTTGCTCGGAGTTGGCGTTGCAGTGGGAATTCCTCCAATGTTGTTAGCCATGATGCTTGGATTTTTAGGATCAATTTATGGTGTATTAACGCATTATGGACACGGTCCGGCTCCAGTATTCTTCGGAAGCGGATATGTCGATTTAAAAGCCTGGTGGCTTCGCGGATTAGAAATAGGAATTGTCCTGTTAATTATCTACATGGGAGTCGGCGGACTTTGGATGAAAGTGCTAGGATATTATTAAAAGCGGGAAGTTGGAAGCTTGAAGTTTATGAAAAATGAAGTTAAGAAGTTAATATGTGCTAATAAATCCTCCAGCTTCCAACTTCCATCTCCCAACCTTTAAAACTGCTATCGATTTTTCATATTTAAGTTTAATTCATCCTTGGAATTGTAATTTTCGAAGGATTATTTTCATCATACATAATCTCGATTTTGCCTTGTCTGGGAACAGAAGCTAAATCCAGAAGATTGACTATTTTTTTGAAAACCGTAATATGTTCTTTACCCTTAAAATCTTTAAAACTCACCTGAAGCATAATCTGAGGTTGATCATTTACCGTTAAACCCGTTTGACTTACACTGATAATTTCGGCTTCAGTATTTCTTCCGGCAAAAAGAATGCGCTCTTCTTTTGTTTTCTTAAAAAACTTTCCTACGATCATTTGATACACCAAAATGGTTAGCAAAAACATCACTCCACTGAAAATAATCGGATGCATGAAAGTCAGAAACCGCCAGCCAAAACCAAAGGATTCTGTGGTGTAGAAATAGTAATACAGTCCAATAACATAAACGATCATAAAAACGACAAACAAAATTCTCAAAATCATCCCGACAGGATTAAATTTAGTCTGTTGTCCACTCAAAATAAAATAAGGTTCTTCGGATATATTAGGATTCAGTAAAACTTTAACTGTTTTACCTGCATCAAATCTTTTTTCCTGAGGTTTAATATCATGAAAAAGTAGCTCATGTTCAATCAAAACATTCCTCAAATTTTGGAAAGAAAGTTTGATCTGGATGGCATTGATATTCGATTTAGCATTATATTTTATCAATTGATAATCAATAATTTTCGCTTCTCTCGGTGTTCCGTTTTTGAGAATATTATTGATCGTATTTTTAGCTTTAAAAGTTTTTACGAAAAGATTATTGATGAAAAATATAATCACGTACAACCATACTAAAACAGAAAAACCAAGATAAATATAGCTGACAATCAGCGAATTTCTTGGTTCTAAAAGCGTTTCCGAAGTTGCCATATAAATGATAATCGGAAACGGTATGCAGAAAAACAACATATAAAGCGCCCAGAAAATGATCATGAACTTCATAACGAATATTTTGTGATTGGTTATAAAGTTATCATTTTATTAATTAACCGGGCAATTTTATAGTTTAAACTTCTTTATCGAAATATAACATATAATATTTCCCTTTTTCATCTTCTCCTGTAGCCAATTTCTGACGATCTCCGTGGATGTAAATGTGGAAATTTTTATCTAATTTAATGATGCTCTTGAAATGTCTCTGCGTCTTTTTAACAGCTGCTTCACTGATCGGGAATTCTTCTGCAATATTGATTTGCATATCCTGTTCGTAATCTGTTTTAAAATTATTGAAACTTTCGATCACATGCTCATCTCCTAAAACTTCAGCAGCAAATTCGTCTAACTTAAATTCTTCTTTTTCTTTAAAGAAATTGATTGATTTATTTAAGAAATCTGCCTGATCTGCTTTAGAAACTTCAAACTCCTGAGGAAGTTGTTTTGTGATATAATCTTTATACACCATCAAAGCTTCTTGTGTATGAAAATATTCGTCATCACGCTGTTTTACCTTTAAGAAATCCTCAAACCAGTAATACATATCTCCGTTTTTGTTATTGTCAACTACAGAAAGTACATATCCGGTTTCTTTGTGATTATTGTAAATCAACGCTGCTTTATCGATTTTTGACAAACCAATTCCTAAGTCTTTTTCAATTTCAAAACTTTCGCCTTGAGGTGCTATTTTTAAGAATGGTTCTCTTTTTTCAGTTTTAAAAATTCCGATTTTATCTACTTTTTCATCACCTTCTCTATCATCTTCAAAATAAACGATAAACAATTCACCACCCATAACTCTTGGATTTTCGGCAACTTCAAAAAGATGCTTCGCAATATTTTCGGCTTCCCAAAGAAACTTGGCTTTATCATCAAAAATTTCAGATACAGAACTGAAAACAGGATTATTCACCAAATAAGTATCACTGTAAAAATTGAATGTTTCCTCAGATTTGAAAGACCCTAAAAAGTAATCTTCAAGCGATTCTGCCATTCCTTCTTCCAACTGCAATTCTTCCTGAGAAAGTATTAAAGACTCTCCGTTGATTTTATTTCCTACTCTATGTACTACTATTTTTGAAAACATTTTTTTTGATCTTTTTTGAAGGCACAAATATAGTTTTAAACTTCAAAGGCAACAAGAAACAAATAAATCTATTTTGAGGTTTGGATAAAATTATAGTATTTTAGTTTTGAATCAAAATCCATAAAAAACAACTTCGATGAAAAATTTATTATCAACATTTTTATTAATCTTTTCCTTTACCTGTCTGTATTCGCAGTCCACCAATATTTATATCGTAAGACATGCGGAAAAAGATATTTCTGATGCAAACAACAAAAATCCCAACCTCAGCGAAATTGGAAAACAAAGAGCAAAAAAATTATTTACAGAATTAAAGAAAGTAAAATTCTCGGCTGTCTATTCCACTCCTTTTAACAGAACTCAGCAAACTTTGCAGCCCATCGCAGAGTTTAACAAAATTGAAATCACCAATTATAATCCTTCTGATAATAAAAAACTTATTGACGAAATTCTCAGTAAATATTCCGGTAAAAATATAATTATTGCAGGACATTCTAATACAATTCTCAATATTTTGGAAGCTTTTGGAGCTAAAAAGCCTTTTGAAACTGTTTCTGAGGAGGATTATTCTAACCTTTTCCACATCATTATTAAAAAACATATAGTGAAGCTTAAATCATCGAAATATTGATTTAATAATATTTTTTTAACGCAAAGAGCGCAAAGTTTTTTTTGACTACTAAATGTTTTTAAGTTCGCAAAGGCGTTCTACTCAGCGAAGTTCTAAAAGATTTTGAAATTAATCCTGCTTAAGCTAATTAAAAATTTAACCAATCTAAATCTTCAAGAAAACCTTGAGGATTTTTTTCATTTCTTTTCATTCTGATAAAAACCTTATCATTTTGACAGGCTTTTTTACTTTAAAATTTTAATTAAAATTAAATAACAAATTGATTTTAAACTAATTAAATAAAATAAATATTAAAAGGAATGTAATTTGGCATCTACTCTTCAAAACATATAAAATGGACTTAAAGACATTAAACAGATTGGACACATTAAGAAGATTAAAAAGCAAAGGCCCGAAAACTCCAAAGTGGTTAAAGCCTTATCATGTTATATTGATCGCTTTGTTGGTCGTCTTTATTTCCGGTGTTTTCATTAAAATTTTAGATCAAAATCAATAGTAATATGAATTATTTACAAGCTGCTGAGGAAATTACAGATGTGGTTCCCGACATTCAAAATGAATTGGAAAACAATAAAAGTCAGAATTCTTACAGTGTTATCCAGACTTTTACGGATCGTATTAAAAACATGATCCGTCAAAACGACAGAAATCTTTTATTTAAGAGCTTACAAAAGATGGATGAGATCTATAAAAACGGCGATGTAAAGCTGAAAAATGCAGTAGAAAGTACATTTATTTATTCTCTGGACAATTTTACCACATTTTGCAACGACGAATACAGAAAAGCCATTTTTACTCATATTTCTCAGGATTTGCAGAAAATTTATTCAAAACAAATTTACAAACATGGAATGTAAAATTTTCATTACATATTTCACCCATTTTATTACAAAAAAGTTAAAATTATGAAGACAAAAATCAGAAAAGAATTCGACTGGAAACAATGGAAAAAGTCCAATTCTAGGCATAATATGGAAATATTGGCAACTCATATTGCTATCATAATTGGCGTATTTGTTTTTGCTGCCTGCTTATAAGTTTGGTACGGTTTTCGCGGCAATAGAAGTATTCGAAAAATATTAATTATGATGAATGTGCAAATGCAAACTATTAACCAAAAAATGGCTGTAGAGTATTTAAAATTTTTCTATCCACCAATCAGAAGTGAGATCACTCAATTATCAAAACAAAATAATTTCGCCGGGGTTATGCAGGCGACTATCAATTATCTGAAAGATCTTTTATTAGAGTCTAAGATTAATATCATTGGACATCATATTAAGCTGATGGAATTCATTTACGAAAAAGGAAATTCTTATGTAAAAGATATGATTGAAAACCTTTTTGTAAGATCTTTTGAAAGCTTTAAAAAGCACACAAAAATCCAATATTGGAACGATCTTTACAATTATATGCCTGTAAAATTTCAGGAAATATATGTAGAACAACAAAAGAAAGACGAAATATTCTTTGGTAAATAAAAATTAGATTAAGCTCCCTGAACGTTTTGTTTGGGGAGTTTTTTTATATTTATGGCATGAAAATAAAAATTGCTTTTCTTCTCATCTTTCAGCTATATTTCATAAATGCTCAGATCTCTCAAAAAGTAAAAGCATTAGCAAAACCTTTAGATACAATCAACTATGCAGAATCTTCACATGTAGGAATTGATGGTGAGTCAAGTATTATTTATGGTTATTTCAAAGAAATATCTAAAGCAGCCAAGAATGATGAGCTCTATTTCTTTGCTAAAAATGGCAGTAATTCTTTAAGATTATATTCAAGCCAAGAACTTCTTAAAAGAAATGATAAAAGGTTTTTGGAAATTTATAAATTCTATTCTGATAATCCACTTATTATGAAATACAAAATGGGTTGTGTAGGTAATAAGGAAAATATTTCAACTTACTTGAAAAATGAAATCTATATGGCAACCGAAATTGTTTCGATGAGAGACACTTCATTAAAAATGAAAAAGGATAAGTTTATTCAAGTTCAATTGGAAAGTATTAAAGAACAAGGTTACGATAAACTCACTCAAAAAAACTTAGAATTTTATTTAAAAGAAACAGATAAAATTGATAAAAGTAGCAATTAGGATCATCCTATTTATAATAAAAAATGCCTCTAAAAATTTACACTTTTAGAGGCATTTCAATTTTTAGAATTTATTATTGAGCTTTTTTCACAAACACACTTTGAATTGTCTGAAGTTCTTCTTTATTCAATTTAGAAGATTTTTCCAATTTAGCTAAAAAGGAATTAACCTCTTC
The DNA here is from genome assembly GCF_058795655.1 of Chryseobacterium sp. GW823-FHT05E08. Lineage (NCBI taxonomy): Bacteria > Pseudomonadati > Bacteroidota > Flavobacteriia > Flavobacteriales > Weeksellaceae > Chryseobacterium > Chryseobacterium sp. GW823-FHT05E08. The sequence goes on from NZ_JBXAHY010000007.1 coordinate 252,810, forward strand.
TGGTGTTGCCGGTGAACCTAAATTATCACCTTTTTCATCAAAAGAATCTGCCAATACTTTTCCTTTCGGATCCAGTACAAGCCAAAAAGGAAGTCCAGCATTTTCACCTTTATATTTGTTCATTATTTCCTGTCCGCCAGGATTTTCAAGGCTTTTCTTTTCTCCTCTTTCCTGAACGTCAAGATATGCAGTTACAAAATTTTTATCGAATAAAGGTTTTGTTTCAGGAAGATTCATATTTTTCTCCATCATTTTGCACCACTTACACCACGATGCATGGAAAACCAAAAGAACATTTTTATTCTTAGCTTTTGCTTCTTTAAGAGCTTTGTTTAATACAACATCTGCTTTTTCCTGAGCAAAATTTAACTGAAATAACAATAAACCAACAATTAAAATTATTTTATTACACTTCATCTGAACTTTATTTTTAGATTATAACTATACGAATTTAGGTATTTTTCCTTTAACTCCGGATACAAAAAAATCCCCTCGCTTACGCTCGGGGATTTTATATTTATAGACATTTCATCATTTATTTAGCATCCGTCTTTGCGAGGGATACGTTGAAAAATTACTTTATTATCCCGTTCTACATATCCGACTGGTATTATTGGATATGCATACTTAGGTGCGTGCATTAGGCTATGGCTTTTTATAATTATTTTGTCGTTAACTTTTAAGCTATGCAATTGCTCAAGTTGAGACTTTTCCGGCTGAAATATTACAATATAATCGGCATCATTAATCCTGACCATCACTCCGAAACCTAATCTTGAGCCTGGCGGAAGAGAAAGAGAGGTTACAACTCCCTCCATATTGGTATAACCTTTAATGTTCTTCCATATTTTAGCTTCAGCGTCCTGCACCTTTTTACCTGCGGGAGACACTTCCCATTTTTTATACATTATACCGGCAGGGGTAGCCTCCCATTTTTTCTTTTCGGCTTTAATTTCAGCAGCAGAGAGGGTCTTTGGGGTTGGCTTTTTAGAAGTTTCATTTTTAATTTCATAATTAGCAAATACCAGTCCGCTTACCACAATGAGTAGTAAGATCAGCACATAAACGATTTTTTTCATGTTTCTTGTAGATTTAATTAATAACATTGTTTTATAATCCTTTTAAAGTTTATGCATCAAAATTACTCTACTATTTTTCTGCTTATGAGCTTAAAATTGTAAATAAAAATGTAAACTTTGTAAATAATAACTTGACAATATGTTTAATAGCAGAAATCTTCTTTCAGGAAAACGCAAATACCTGTTCGGATTCATACTTCTCTCATTTATCTGTGTAATCTATGCAGCTTTCAGCAGTGAGGATAGTGACAACTTTGACTTTGCCAGAAGAGAAGTTTTGCTCCGTAAAATCGGACATGAAATACTTCTACAGTCGGGTGATCGTACATCAAGAGTGCTCCCTGTGAAAAAAATTGCAAAAAACGAATATCTGATCAGCTTTGAGAATAAAATTACTTTTCAACCAGACTCTTTAGTGAATACTACTCAACGTTTGTTAGCCAAAGACCCGTTCGCAAGTGATTATGTTGTTAATGTACTTAACTGTGCCAACTCCAGTGTAGCTTATGGATACGCTATATCTAAAAATAAACAAGATGATATTGTATCCTGTAGAGGAAGAAAGCAGCCCGTCGCCTGTTATATGATCAACATTAAATTCAAACCTACAGGAATAAATACAGTAAAAAATGGATATCTTCTCGGCGGCCTGTCATTTTTAGCATTTGTTAGTTTTATTTTTTTCAGATCTCTTAAGCCTCGGAAAACTTTAACTGAAAGTCAGCATACAGATATGTTAACTTTGGGCTCAGTATTATTCGATACAAAGAATCGTAAGCTAATAAAAAATGAAAATACAATAGAATTGACCGGAACCGAAACGCGTCTGTTACTCATTTTCGCATTATCTCCTAACGAAACTATAGAGAGAACCAGATTACAAAAAGAGATATGGGAGGACGAAGGTGTTATTGTAGGGCGTAGTCTGGATATGTTCATATCAAAACTTAGAAAAAAACTGGAATTTGATCCGAATATCAAAATTGTTGTTATACGCGGAAAAGGATATAAGCTTGAAATTAGCGCTTAGAAATACAAGGAATATTTATTTAAGTATTTTACTTTAATTACAAATACAAAAAATCCCCTCGCTTTCGCTCGGGGATTTTATATTCAATCAGTCTGTGACTGCTTATTTTACTTCTTCGAAGTCTGCATCTTGTACATCTTCTGCACCGTTTGCATTACCTCCAGGGTTTTGAGCTCCTGCTCCTTCTGCCTGTTGTCCTGCTGCATACATTTCTTCTGAAGCTGCCATCCAAGCTGCATCTAAAACTTCAGTTTTAGCTTTCACATCATCACCGTTTTTAGCTTCGAAAGCTGTTTTCAATTCTGCGTGAGCTGCTTCGATTGCTGCTTTTTTGTCAGCTGATAATTTATCACCAAACTCTTTCAATTGCTTTTCAGTCTGGAAGATCAATCCGTCAGCTTTGTTGAAGATTTCAACTTCTTCTTTTCTCTTCGCATCAGATGCAGAGTTTTCCTGAGCTTCTTTTTTCATTCTTTCGATTTCTTCGTCAGAAAGACCTGAAGATGCTTGGATTTTGATAGACTGCTCTTTACCTGTACCTTTATCTTTAGCAGAAACGCTAAGGATACCATTTGCATCAATATCGAAAGTTACTTCGATCTGAGGAACTCCTCTTTGTGCTGGTGGAATGTCAGTAAGATCAAATCTACCGATCTCTTTGTTATCGTTGAACATTGGTCTTTCACCTTGTCCTACTCTGATGCTTACAGCCGGCTGGTTGTCAGAAGCTGTAGAGAATACTTCAGATTTTTTAGTTGGGATCGTAGTGTTTGATTCAATTAATTTAGTGAATACAGAACCCATTGTTTCGATACCTAAAGAAAGTGGAGTAACGTCAAGAAGCAATACATCTGTTACGTCTCCTGTAAGAACTCCTCCTTGGATTGCAGCACCAATTGCTACTACTTCGTCAGGGTTTACTCCTTTAGATGGTTTTTTACCGAAGAATTTTTCAACTTCTTCCTGAATGATAGGGATTCTTGTAGAACCTCCAACCAAGATCACCTCATCGATATCAGAGATAGAAAGACCTGCATCAGAAAGCGCTTTTTTACAAGGCTCCATAGATCTTCTTACTAAGTCTGCAGCTAACTGCTCGAATTTAGCTTTAGTTAAAGTCTTCACTAAGTGTTTAGGACCTGTAGCTGTAGCCGTGATATATGGTAAGTTGATTTCAGTTTGTGGAGAAGAAGATAATTCAATTTTTGCTTTTTCAGCAGCTTCTTTTAATCTCTGTAGTGCGATTGCATCAGATTTTAATTCTACTCCTTCTTCAGCTTTGAACTCGTCTGCCATCCAGTTGATAATTACATCATCAAAGTCATCACCTCCTAAGTGTGTATCACCGTTTGTAGACAATACTTCGAAAACTCCGTCTCCTAAATCTAGGATAGAAACGTCGAAAGTACCACCTCCAAGGTCATAAACAGCGATCTTCTGATCTTTGTGAGCTTTATCCATACCGTAAGCCAATGCAGCTGCAGTTGGTTCGTTGATAATTCTTTCTACTGTAAGACCAGCGATTTCTCCTGCTTCTTTAGTAGCCTGTCTTTGCGCATCATTAAAGTAAGCCGGAACAGTAATTACCGCTCTTGTTACTTCTTGTCCAAGATAATCTTCAGCAGTTTTCTTCATTTTCTGAAGCGTCATTGCAGAAATTTCCTGTGGAGTATATTCTCTATCGTCAATTTTAACTTTTACAGTGTCATTCGGACCTTTTACAACTTCGTAAGGTACTCTTGAAATTTCACTTGCATCATCTTTAAAATGAGTTCCAATAAATCTTTTGATAGAATATACTGTCTTTTTTGGATTCGTTACAGCCTGTCTTTTTGCAGGATCTCCTACTTTTCTTTCACCATCTTCTGTAAATGCTACAATAGAAGGAGTCGTTCTTTTACCTTCTGCATTAGGAATAACAACAGCATCTTTACCTTCCATTACTGCAACGCAAGAGTTGGTTGTTCCTAAGTCAATTCCAATTATTTTACTCATAATATTTATATTTTTTCTAATTTTAATTATTAATTACAATCTCTATTTCTCAATATCTGTACCATATAGTTTTTTGTGACAAATTGACATATTAAAAAATTAAACCCCGAAATAATCGAGGTTTTAATATAAATAATTGGAAATTTTTTCACTTATTTCTTAATAAATTTCAGAGACTTAACGAACTGTTTGTCACTATAGGTTCTTACATAATAAATTCCGGATGCAAAATCTTTGATATCAATTTTGTCAGTTTCATTTTTAATAAAAGCTTTTTTCACTAATCTTCCTTCTGAATTAAATATCTCTACTTCATTAATTTTAACCATAGGTGAAGCTATAGAAATGTATTCTGTTGTCGGACTGGGAAAAATATTGATTGAAGTAGCTTTTTCACTTTCACTTGTACCTAAAACAGCAGAAGAACATCCATTGGCATTGAGTAAACTGGCACGCGGGCCTGCCATTGTATTACTTGTAATTGTTTTCTGATCATTACTAAACATAGCCATTGCGGCATCATCTACATAATCCATAAAATTCATAAACATAGCGCCATTTGCAGAGGGTGTGCATGTTAATTGATTATCTGGAAATGTAGGTGAATCATAATACGGACCGTCGGTAGCAGGAGTATCTGCACAAAAATCATCATTATCAGGAGTTCCACAAGCACTTCCGTTAAGTCCCCAAATATGTTCCAATCCAAAATAATGTCCGATTTCGTGAGTCGCTGTTCTTCCTTTATTAAAAGGCAAGGAAACCGTTCCAGTTGTTCCAAAAAATTGATATCCAATAGCAAGACCATCAAGTTCAGATCCTGCAGCATCCGGCAAATATGCCCAACCCAAATATCCGGGAGGTAAATCACCTATCCAGATATTTAAATATTTCGTAGGATCCCAGGCCAAAGCTCCTGAAGCATCATAATAATATCCTTCAAAATCAAAATTTGAAGCTACAGATTTCCTTTCAATACCGGTTGTTGGGTTTCCGTTGGGGTCTTTTGTTGCCATACAGAAAGCCAATTCCAGATCTGCAGCCATTGGTTTGAATGCATTCGGAACTACGGTATTAAAGTCTGAGTTCATCTTTCTGAAATCATTATTTAAAACTGCAATTTGAGATGCAATTTGAGCGTCAGAAATATTCTGCGTCGCATTCTTATATAATACATGCACAACCACAGGAATAGTAATGACAGTTTGAGGAGATTTCGCCGTATTATTTTTCTTAATAAGAAAGTTACGAAGATCTGCTTTTCTTTCTAAAGCCTGAGGATTTTTTTGAAAAAACTCTTTCATTTTCTGATCTGTTGCACATCCTCTCTGTGCATACATATTAGTCATAAATAAACCGATGATTAATAATAAATACTTTTTCATAAATAATTTTTTGTGGTTATAATTTATCTTTATAACTATAGTCGGAATCGTTTCAGAATCCTTACAGAAAATTATCTTTTCTTTTGTTCTTTATTTAAAACATTAAAAATTAATCAAAGTTTAACCTAGAAAAATAGTTGAAAAGCATATGAATTATTATTTTTGATAAATTATAAACTAGAGAATGTCATTACACTTTAATCCGAGAGATATCACATGGCTTGCCTTCAACGAAAGAGTTTTGCAGGAAGCAATGGACGAAAATGTACCTTTACATCTGAGAATCCGCTTTCTTGGGATTTTTTCCAATAATTTAGATGAATTTTTCAGAGTGCGGGTTGCCGGATTAAAGCGCGCCATGGATTTTAAGGAAAAAGTAATCGCTGAATCTTTTTATCAGCCACCTTCCAAGATCCTTCAAAATATTAATGAAATTGTTATTAAACATCAGCAGAATTTCGATAAGACCTGGAAAAAAATTCAGACCGAAATGGCGGATCAAAAGGTTTTCATTAAAAATTCAAAAAATCTAACGGCCAGACAAAAAGAGTTTGTAAGAACATATTTCGATGAAGTTGTGGAAGCTAATGTTATTCCTATTTTACTTCACGAAAACACGCCAATGCCTTATATGAGGGATAAAAGTCTTTATTTGGGTGTTGCGATGAGAAAAAAAGACTGGCAATATTCAAGTAATTATGCGATTATTGAAATTCCGTCGCGTTTTGTAGGAAGATTTGTGTTGCTTCCAACAGAAGATCCGGAAGAAAAAAATGTAATGTTGCTGGAAGATGTCATTACATTCAATTTACCGCATATTTTCTCTTATTTCGGATATGACGAATTTGCTGCAAATGCCTTCAAAGTAACAAAAGATGCCGAAATGGATCTTGATAACGATATCAGAACCAATTTCGCAGAAAAAATAGAAAAAGGAATTAAAAACAGAAGAAAAGGGAAACCGACAAGATTTGTTTTCGATAAAGATATGGATAAAGCTTTGCTGGAATTGCTTATCCGCAAACTGAATTTAACCAAGAAAGACAGCATCATTCCGGGAGGAAAAATTCATAATTTCAAGCATTTCATGGATTTCCCTGATGTTTTTGAATCTTATGCAAGACCTGCGGAAAGAACTTCTTTTGAACATCAAGCTTTTGAACATGGCGAAAGAGTAACGGACGTTATTCTTGCAAAAGATGTACTTCTTACCTTCCCTTACCATAAATATACTCCTGTAATTGATCTTCTTCGTGAGGCCGCAATGGATCCTGATGTAAAATCAATTCAAATCACGGCGTACCGTTTGGCGAGCAGTTCAAAAATCATTAATGCTTTGATTTATGCTGCAAGAAACGGTAAAGATGTTACCGTAATGCTTGAACTTCAGGCAAGATTCGACGAAGAATCTAACTTAAAATGGAAAGAAATGCTGGAACCAGAAGGAATCACTGTTTTAGTGGGAATTCCTGACAAAAAAGTTCACGCCAAGCTTTGTATCATTAAGAAAAGAGCGCAAAATAAAACCCTTCAATACGGTTTTGTAAGCACAGGGAACTTTAACGAAAAAACGGCAAGAATTTACGGAGATCATTTATTAATGACTTCAGATCGTCATGTGATGGCAGATATTAATAAAATTTTCAACGTATTAAAGAAACCGAAAGAAGATTATTTACCTGTTTTAAAGACTTGTAAAAATTTATTGGTCTGTCCACAGTTTATGCGTGAAAAGATCGTTCATCACATCGACAAAGAAATCGAGGAAGCAAAAGCAGGAAGAAGAGCCGAAATGATCATTAAAGCCAATTCGGTGAGCGACCGTGCTTTAATTACAAAACTATACGAGGCTTCTATTGCCGGTGTTGTCATAAAAATCATTGTAAGAGGTATTTATTGTGCTGTAAATCAGAAAGATTTCAAAGAAAAAATAAAAGCCATCAGTATTGTGGATGAATATCTGGAACACGCCAGAGTAATGTATTTCTACAATAAAGGTGCGGAAGATATGTATATTTCCTCAGCAGACTGGATGACCAGAAACCTTGACTACAGAATTGAAGCCGCAGCCAAGATCACCGACAAAGATCTGAAGAAAGAATTAAAAGAAATTCTGGACATTCAGTTGAGAGATAACGTAAAAGCTCGTATTTTAGACAAAAAATTGAGCAACGAATACATCAGCAATGGAAAAGAAGAATGCCGTTCTCAGATAGAGACTTATAAATATTTAAAAGCTAAAACAAGCAAAAAATGAAGATCGCAGCTATAGACATTGGTAGTAACGCAGCCCGACTTTTAATTAATGAAGTAAAAATCAACAACAATAAGCCTGAATTCATCAAGCTTAATCTTCTGAGAATTCCTCTGAGATTAGGAATGGATGTTTTTACATTGGGAAAGATCGGTGAAGAAAGAGAAAAAATGGTAATCGATTCCATGAAAATTTTCAGTGACTTAATGAAAATCTACAAAGTTGAACATTACAGAGCTTGTGCAACGAGCGCAATGCGTGATGCAACCAACGGTCAGGAAATCATTAAACACGTAAAAAAAGCTTCCGGAATTGAAATCGAGATCATTTCAGGAGACGAAGAAGCAACCCTGATTTATGAAAACCATGTTGCAGAAGGCTTAGACAAAGAATTCGCCTATCTATATATTGACGTTGGTGGTGGTTCTACCGAGCTTACCTTTTACGAAAACGGTAAAATGGTCTATGAAAAATCTTTCAACATCGGAACGATCCGTTTACTGAACAATCTTGTGACTTTCGATAATTGGAAGGAGATGAAAGAAGAGATCAACAATAATATTTCAAGCAAAAAACCTATTGTTGCCATCGGTTCGGGCGGAAACATCAACAAAGTTTTCTCTATGAGCAAAACCAAAGACGGAAAAGCGATGACTCTTTCTCATCTTAAAAAGGTGTACAAAGAGTTTAATGAACTTTCTGTGGAAGAAAGAATGACAAAACACAACCTCAGAGAAGACAGAGCCGATGTTGTGGCGCATGCTTTGAAGATTTTCAATAATGTTATGACATGGTCTGATATCAATAGAATTTTTGTTCCGAAAATCTCTGTTGCAGATGGACTTATTCATAATATTTACAGTCAGTTGCACGATAAAAAGTAATTGTAAGTTTACAATATAATAGTAAAACCAGTCATTTTTGGCTGGTTTTTTTATTGCGAATATGCTAGAGTTATCATTATTCATTACCAATTACTCATTACTTATATTCTTGGGAGCTATTTCCCGCTCTCCGCACTCGCTATTTTGTAGGTTTCGGGGGGGGGGGGGGGGGGG
>NZ_JBXAHY010000008.1:0-16875 GCF_058795655.1 Chryseobacterium sp. GW823-FHT05E08
CCCCCCCCCCCCCCCGAAACCTACAAAATGAGCTCAAACAAATGCTGCGATCGGGGCTAGGGTTGCAGTCGTTATTGGAAATATTCATCATTTATGACTGAAACTCTCGAAACCACTACTTCAATAAAAAATAATTTCAACAATAACTTATTTTTTGTAATTTCCTTAAAGTAAAAGCAAATCCGGAAACGTCATTACTTTATAACATTAAAAAAAATGAGCTCAATCAAAATAATTCTGACAGGTGCAACCGGAATGGTAGGCGAAGGCGTTTTACTGGAATGTCTTGAAAATCCTAACATTTCTGAGGTTCTAAGTGTAAGCAGAAAAACATCCGGAAAAACACACGCGAAACTAAAAGAATATTTAGTTCCCGATTTTCTCGCAATTGACTTCAATGATGAAAATTTAAAAGGTTACGACGCCTGTTTTTTCTGCGCCGGAATCAGCAGCGTTGGAATGAACGAAGAGGATTATACCAAAATCACTTACGACACAACTTTACATTTTGCTAAAGTCCTTTTAAATCTCAATCCGGAAATGGTTTTCAACTATGTTTCAGGAGCTCATACTGACAAAACAGAAAGCGGAAAATTGATGTGGGCAAGAGTAAAAGGAAAAACAGAAAACGATTTGAAGAAATTAGGTTTCAAAGATGCTTATAATTTCCGTCCGGGATTCATGAAACCTGTTGACGGACAAGTAAATGTAAAATGGTTTTTCAAACCTGTGATATGGCTCTTCCCTATCCTTTTGCCTTCAAAATCGTTAACATTGCATGAAGTCGGAAAAGCGATGATCAATGCTGTACAGAAAGGGTACTCTACATCAATTTTAGAAATTCAGGATATTAAAAATTTAGCCAAATGAGAGCAATGATAAAAAGAATTATCTTCGTTATTTTCATACTACTGATTATCACCGCAATTTCAGGATTTTTGTATACACAAAAACATCAGTCCGGAAAAGTATCAACCTTAAAAAGTGGAGATTATAACAAAAAAGCTACAAGATAAATTTCAGAAACAGTTTCTGTCATTTTTAATTATATCTTACTGTTTTAAAATTAATATTTAGTTTTTATTACGAATTATTAATCATTTCTTAAGATTCAATTAAAACCTTTACAGACTAGAAAGTTCATTTTTGCATAAATCTAATTTAAGTAAAAATGGTTAACAATTACCTTTTAAAAGGGTCTGTCATTGCCGCATTCTTTCTTCAGGGCGGGCTTTTCGGGCAGACACTTATTCATTACTGGAATTTCAACAACAATGCTTCAGCAGCTGCTATTACCACTCCGACTTCCACGTTGGTGAGCGGTTCTCTTACCGCAGTAACGAGTGGAACAACAGAAGTAGATTTCGCAGGAGGAACCGGACAAAACTTCAGTACAGAAAACCTGAATGCCAGAAATGGTGATGCTCCCGGAACTCATTTAAGATATAATTTCCCAATTAACGGAAACCTACAATTCAACCTTCCGACTACAGGATATAATAATGTGGTGGTGAAATTCACGACCAGAAGATCAGGATCGGGAGCAGGAACACAGACTTGGTCTTATTCAACAAACGGAACAACCTTCCTGCCTTATCAGACCGTTTCTCCTCAAGATGCCAATCCACAATTAATTACTTTCGATTTTTCTGCAATTTCAGGCGTTGCAAACAATCCGAATTTTAAATTAAAAGTAGAATTCTCAGCAGGCACAGGAGGAACCGTTGGAAACAACCGTTTTGATAACTTTACGGTAGACGCTGCCGCAACAGGCGGTGCTGACACTACTCCTCCAACGGTAGCTTATCTTCCGACAAACAGCACAAATAATGCCTCTACAACTGTAAATCCTACGATTTCTTTTAATGAAAATGTAAGATTAACAGACAATTCCGCGATCAACGATTCTAATGCACAAAATCTTGTAGATTTCCGTCTTGGAAGTTCTACAGGTACACAAGTTCCCTTTACAACAACATTTAGCAACAACAAAATCACAGTAATCCCGACTGCAGGTTTAGTTCCAAATCAAACTTATTATTTGGCTTTAAAACCAAATATGGTAGAAGATACCAGCGATAATGCGGTTACTACAGTTACAGCAACTACTTTCACAACAGCCGGAACTTCTATTTCTTTAGATAAAAACTTCATTAAAGTCAATGAAAATGCGGGAAGTTTAGCATTTAAGATTAATGTTAACAATCCATCTACCTCAACGGTGAATTTGGTGGTAAAACCTGCGCCTTTCAGTACTGCAAACAGTAGCGATTTTACTTTAACAAATCAGACAATTAATATTACTCCGTCAACAACGAGTTATACCGTAAATATTCCGATTATTGATGATACATTGGAAGAGCAAAGCGCGGAATATTTTGTTGTAAGTCTTGAAAATCCTGTTGGAGCAACGATTTCTGGTGATAGTAATGCTACAGTTTATATTATTGATAATGATAAGCAGGCTCCGGTTCCTTCACAACAGATTCAATTAAATTATATTGGAAGTTTTGACCCTTCTGGAAACAGTACAAGTTCTACTGAAATTGTAGTTCATGATGCTACATCTCAAAAATTATTCACAATCAGTTCTCTAACTGATGTTTTTGATATTATTGATTTCAGTAATCCTACCACTCCGGTTGTTACTAAAACAGTGAATATGGCTTCTTTCGGAGGAATTACAAGTATCGCTGTGAAAAACGGAATTATTGCAGTTTCTTCACCTAACGCAAATCCTCAATTAAATGGTTCTGTTGTTTTCTTTGATATTAATGGAAACTTCATGAAGCAGGTTACCGTTGGCGCTTTACCGGACATGATCACTTTCACTCCGGACGGAACCAAAGTTATCACAGCTAACGAAGGTGAGCCAAACGATGCTTACACAGTAGATCCGGAAGGAACCATCAGTATTATTGATATTTCCGGAGGCGTTGGAAATCTTACGCAAAGTAATGTTTCAACCCTAAATTTCAATGCTTTTGATTCTCAACTTGCAACTTTAACTGCGACAGGATTAAGAAAAGTAAGAACCAATAATACACTTTCTCAAGACCTAGAACCTGAATACGTTACCGTAAGTGCTGACAGTCAAAAAGCTTGGGTTACGCTTCAGGAAAACAATGCTGTTGCAGAAATTAATTTAGCCACAAAAACCATTACAAGTATTTGGGGATTAGGCAAAAAAGATATGAGCTTACCTGGAAACGGTTTTGATGCTTCTGATAATAATGGTGAAATTTTAATTGCGAACTGGCCAGTGAAAACATATTACACTCCGGATGCTGTTCAAAACTTTAAAATCGGAAGTACCAATTATATCGTAACCGCAAATGAAGGAGACGAAAAAGACCTTTCTGGTTTCAGTGAAAGAACGACCGTTGGAGCGGCTGCTTACACTTTAGATCCAACCATTTTCCCGAATGCTGATATTTTAAAAGCTTCTCATAATTTAGGTAGATTCAGAGTTTCAAATGCGACAGGAAATACGGACGGAGATGCCGAATTTGAAGAAATTTCTGCGTTGGGAGCACGTTCGTTCTCTATTTTCAATGCAGATACAAAACAGATCGTTTATGACAGTGGCGACCAATTTGAAAGATATATTGCAGCTAATCATCCATTAATTTTTAATGCTGATAATGAAGCAAACGGTGCAAAAAACAGAAGCCGTGCAAAAGGTCCTGAACCGGAAGGTGTAGCGTTGGGAACAATCAACGGTCAAACTTATGCGTTCATTACTTTGGAAAGAACAGGTGGCGTGATGGTTTACAACATTACAGATCCTAATAATCCAACGTTTACAGATTACAAACATTCCCGTTCTACTTCGGCTTACGGAGGCGACAATGGTCCGGAAGGAATCACCTACATTGCTCCTCAAAATACAACGACAGGAAAAGGTTATGTGATTATTGCCAATGAGATCAGTGGAACTTTATCTATGTATGAAGTAACGCATTCTGCAACGTTAGGAACAGGTGAAATAAAAACTGAAAATTCTACCTTCAATATATTCCCGAATCCTGTGGCAAAGGGAAATAAGCTTTATTTCAACAGAGTACAAGGATACGAATTGTATGATATGTCCGGCAAGTTTATCGGAAAAGAGAAAAATGCTTTAACAATAGATACATCCAAACTTTCTACAGGAGTTTACTTGGTAAAAACTTCAGAAGGTCAGGTGAAAAGAGTCATTGTAAAATAGAATATATTATTTAGTTGATTGCAAAAGGCTTCGGAATTATTTTCCGGAGCTTTTTTGTTGTCGGGAAATTGATTAGTTTTAGGTTTTATTATTTAAAATGAAAACGGATTTTGAGAGCTTAATACAAAAAGCCTATAAAGCAAAGACAGAAACGAATTATTGGAACCAAATCACTCCGCTCAGACAATTTGTGAATGAAGAAATGATTTTAGAATGTTTCAAATTAATTGATTCTGATGATGTAAAATCCAAACAAATCGGCATTGACATATTGTGTCAATTAGGACGAAATCGAAAAAGTTTCATTAAAGAATTACTTGAAAAATTGTTTTATATTTTTGAAACAACATCTGACGAAAAATTGATTTGCACCAGTCTTTTTGCTATTGGTCACAACAATGAATATTTGAAAACTAAACACATAAAAACTTTAGAAAAATTTCAAAATTCAATATCCAAAGATACCAGATATGCCCTCGCTTTTTGTTTAATGGGCATTGAAAATGAAATAGCAATCAAAATTTTGATTAAATTAGCTCAGGATAAAAGCCCAAAAGTTCGAGATTGGGCAACTTTCGGTTTAGGAAGACAAACAAAAACTGATAATGAAGAAATAAGGAATGCTCTTTATAAAAATTGCTTTTCAAAAGACGATCAAACCAGACAAGAAGCAATAAAAGGCCTTGCAAATAGAAAAGATGAAAGAGTAAGAGACATTATTTTAAAAGAACTTAATTCCCAAAATTTTAGTTCGCTTATATTTGACACTCTTATGAATATAGAAAATGGAGATTTCTTTTTGCCACAGCTTGAAAATATTTATAATATTTGCAGAGACAATAAAGATATTAATAAAGATTGGCTTGAAGATCTTAAAAACTGTATAGAAGTATTAAAAACTAATGATAACTCATGTTTGCATTCTCTCTCGACACATTAGAAGAACCACAAATCATCACCTATATTGATGATGTTAAGAATCTTGACAATAACAAAAACAATCTTGGATACAGAAAATTACGATTGATCAATGTTCATGACATGCCAAAATTAAAATCTGAAATAGAAAGGGCAACTAAGATTTATGATAATCAAGGTCACATACATTTACTTAATGAAAATAAATCTATTATAGTTGGAACTTTCATAAGTAATATCAGAATTATTAAATCTAAAAATAACAATGTTACATTGAGTGGCTATCTGTGGCATCATCCAAAAGGTTTTCATAAGGCTTATAAAATGATGGTTAATAAAGAGATTACAAACAAAAATTTATGGAAAGCCTTTAAGAAAGATGAGTTACAAGGCTGGCTAGTATTTGCTTTACATTACAACAAACCTAAAATTAATAAAGAGAATATTAAAATCCAAATTGACGGAAACGAATTTCATAATTTGGACGAATTTTTCTGCCTTTTGGGAGAAGAAATTAATGGAATTGGTGGGTATTTCGGGCGAAACTTATATGCTTTATATGAATGTTTAAAAGGTGATTTTGATATAAAATCAATTTCAGAATTAACTTGGAACAATCATGAAAAAAGTAAAAAACTTTTAAAAACTAAATTCAATGAAATCATTGAAACTTTTGAAGAATTTGATGTGAAAATTATTTTAAAATAACCCTAAAAACAGTTTCGGGCGGAAAGCAAAGCTTTCCGCCCGAAACATACAAAATTAAATATCATTAAGCCTGTGGAAAATCCCCTTTCGGAGCATCATTTCCAGAAGTCATATCATCAAAATTCTTCTTCTCTTTTTTCTCAACAACTGTTATAATCTCTTTTTGAACTTCTTCTGGTTTTCCTTTAAGATATTCCGGTAAATTCAGTCCGGCCATATTAAACAAGTCATTCAAAGGAGGTACAGATTTCATCATTCCTGAAACAAAATTAGAGGTAGAAGTTCCCCCATCCTGTCCGTTTCCGCTGTCCCAAACTGTAATTTTATCGATCTTAATATTTTTAACCGCTTCAACTTGTGTTTTAACCAATTCAGGAAGTTTTTCAATTAACAATAACTGGAATGCGCTATTTGTATCACCTCCCGCAGCCTGTATTATTTTGTCATAACCTTCTGCCTGTTTTGTCAGGATCTCGTAAAGACCTTTTGCTTCGGCTTCCATTTTAGCGAAGATAGCGTCTGCTTCTCCTTTTGCCTGTACTCTTATTTTCTCGGCTTCTGCCTGAGCATCGATGATCGCTTTTTGTTTTGCAATTTCTGCATGAACAACAATATTTGCCTGTTGCGTAGAACGTTCTCTTTCAGCTCTCGCTGTTTCTGCTTTTTGCTCAGCAAGGTAGGATTCTTCCAATGATCTTGCAGCCTGAACTTTCTCGGCAGCCGTTGCAATTCTTAATGCTTCTGCTTCTTTTTCTCTTCTTTCTGCATCGGAGTTGGCGATGGTAATTTTTGCTTCGTTTTCCCCTTTTACAGCAATCGAGTTGGCTAATGAAGTCGCAATTCTGGCTTCTTTTGCCGCTTCCGCTTTACCGATGGACTCATCTTTCATTGCAGAAGCAATACTGATCTCTTTATCTTTTTGAGTGATTGCAATTTTTACATCTCGGTCTCTTTGCGTTTCGGCGATCTGAGTGTCTTTTTCTCTGTCGGCAATCGCTTTTCCAGTTTCTCCGATCTTCGTTTGTTCAGCAACACTGATGATCGCTTCATTGATCGCTTTTGCAGCAGCTTCTTTACCTAAAGCCTCGATATATCCGGATTCATCTCTGATATCCGTAACGTTTACGTTGATTAGTTTTAAACCAATTTTCTTTAATTCAGTATCAACATTTTTAGAAATATTATCTAAAAATTTATCTCTGTCTGAGTTAATTTCTTCAATCGTCATCGTTGCGATAACCAAACGAAGCTGTCCAAAAAGGATATCTTTAGAAAGTTCCTGAATCTGCTCCTGAGCCAATCCTAATAATCTTTCCGCTGCATTTCCCATAGAATCCGGTTCTGTAGAGATCGCGATGGTGAATCGACAAGGTACGTCCACACGGATATTCTGTCTGGATAATGCATTGGTAAGGTTCGCTTCAATTGAGATCGGTTTAAGATCCAAATAAGCGTAATCCTGAATAACAGGCCACACAAAAGCACCACCTCCGTGAATACATTTTGCAGAGCTACCTCCTGTTTTACCATAAATAACTAAAATTTTATCTGAAGGACATCTTTTGTACCTTGAAATAAGGGCTAAAAACGTGACGAATAGTACAAATACGATTACTACTATCAGAATAAGTGTTCCGGGTATTGCCATAAATAAAGAATAAGTATGTTATAATAAATTAAATTTTTGCAACAACAAGTGTTTCATCATAAATATAAATCACTCTCACAGAATGACTGGACGGAATATTTTCCTCGGCTTCGGTCATCGCCTGAAGCTCATGATTTGTTCCGTTTAAAGAAATCTGAATCTTCCCTTTTCCTCCCATTTTGGCAGGGATGGTAAGATAAACTTCTCCTACTTTTCCGATCAGATTTTCGACCTTAAAAGTATTGTCTTCCGTAAGTTTTAATATTTGAAGAATTAAAAAGAAAAATAAAACCACAAAACCAATTCCTATTATCACTGAAATAATGATCAAAAAAGTTTTGCTTTCTATAGAATTATAAAATGCCACACCGCCCCAACCAAAACCTAACAGGAAATTGACCAGATTTCTCAATGAAAATAACTGAAAAGGGGTATCATGATGAAGATTTCCATCAAAATCAGTACTGAAGTCACCTCCATGATGACCGCCTATAAAAGTAAGAACAGTTTGAAATAAAAAGAATAAACTGGCACCTAAGGCGATATACCAAAATCCTTGGTGAAGAGAATCCAGATGTTGAAGAAATTCAAACATAATTTGTGTGTTTTCTCAAATATAATTAAAAAAAGTGAGATTTTAAAATGGAAACACCAAAAAGATTAAGACTAATATCTCTTTATTCACAGGAGCTATTCGTGTATATATCATAATTTTAAAAACATAAATTTTGATAACTTCGCGGTTTTAAAATAACTATGAAAAACATTTTTACTACCGTAGCAGTAATCGCTGCTTTATATACCAATATCAATGCGCAGACAATCAATTTAGACAACTCTTTTGGAAGCGGAGGAATCGTTTCACTACCGTTACTTGGTGAAGCAGATGATCTACAAATTTCATTAAGTTCAGATAATAAAATTTTTGCGTACGGAAAAGATATTGCTTTATCAGGTTCTATCAATCCTAATAAAATTTATAAACTAAACCTTGACGGAAGTTTAAATACCAATTTTGGCACTGGCGGAATAGTAATTCTTCCAAACTATGCAAGTGATTTTAATATCATTCCACAAGGAAATGATAAAATCCTTATCACCTTTCAAAAAACAACCAACGATCCTTCTTCTGAAACAAGTATTTTAAGATATAATCTTAATGGTATTTTAGATACAGCTTTTGGAAATAATGGAGAATTTAAAGCTCCTTACGACGGAACCAATGGTTTTAGATATAACAACACTGTCGTTCTTTCTGATAATTCTATTATTCTGGCAACGGGAAATAAATTAATAAAATTATCTTCGAATGGAACTATCGATACCTCTTATGGAAACAATGGAATGATTGATAAAATCAACAGTGGAAATATTCAATTATCAAATTCAAACATACTTGATTTTTATGATACTAAAATTGATAAAATCAGTACAACAGGAACTCCTGTTAATACATTTGGAACCAACGGAACTTTCACTTATCCGGATTCAGGAAATTATTTTTCGAAACAATCTTCAGATAATAATATCTCGACGTTAGATTTAGATAACAATATTTTCTACAATATCAATGCTAATGGAAATACTTCAAATATGATTTCATTGACGGATGATAATAACACGCTTGATTACTACAGTAATTTTAATTTTGCAGGAAATAAAGTCTATTTTGTAGGCACAGCATCTACAGACGCTCCATTCATTATAAGCTATGATAACGCGGGGAATATCATTCCTTTAAACTCTCAAAATTCTTATAAAGAAACTTCTTTCACAGCAGGAAATTACACTTCGATTGTAGCAAAAGATAACGCCATTTACGTAGGAGGTGACAAAAAAGATCTTTCAACAAATAAATGGTATTATGTAGTGGCAAAGTACAATGTATCAACACCTACTTTATCAACCAATGAAATTCAATCTGAAAACTTCATTTCGTTTGAAAATCCGGCTAAATCAAATTTAATTTATACTACCAAAGAGAAAATAAGAAAAATTGAAATCTATTCTGCAGACGGCAAATTATTAAAAACAATAACTGAGAATAATGTCAATATTTCCGATATAATAAAAGGTATTTATATTGTGAAAACTGAGTTTCATAATGGAAAAACTATCACAAAGAAGCTGATCAAAAATTAAATAAAAAAAATGACAGGCCTAAAAAACCTGTCTTTAAAAATATTTCAATTTTATTTTTTTACTCTACGTTAATTACTTTTTCAATTTCCGGAGCGTGTTGTTTAATCGTGGTTTCAACACCCAATTTAAGGGTTGAAAAGTTTAGAGAACAACCGGAACAATTTCCTAAAAGTTTTACATAAACCGAGTTATCTTTCACATCAATAAGCTCAATGTCTCCTCCATCTTTATTCAAAAACGGACGAATACTTTCTAAAGCCTCCATTACTCTTGTTACAGTATCTTCGTGTGCTATCTTTGTTTCCATATTTTTTTCTTCAGTTCAATTCGGTTTTTCAAATGTATTGAAAATAATTATTATTTTGCTTTCGGAGAACATCCAGCCATTGTGGAAATTTTCACCGCTTCAGTTGGAGGAAGGTGTTTGTTTCTTTCAACAAGACTTTCTACCATTTTACGTGCAGTTTCTGTGTAGATTTCTGCAATTTTAGAATTTTCCTGCAAAGCAGCCGGTCTTCCGACATCTCCTGCTTCTCTGATGCTCTGGATCAAAGGAATCTCTCCCAATACAGGAATTCCAAGATCATCAGCCAAATATTGTGCTCCCTGGTTTCCAAAGATATAATATTTATTGTCAGGTAATTCTTCCGGTGTAAAATACGCCATATTTTCGACTAATCCAAGAACCGGAATATTAATACTTTCCATATTAAACATCGCAATTCCTTTTCTAACGTCTGCCAAAGCTACATGTTGAGGTGTACTAACAATCACCGCACCTGTTACAGGAACTTCCTGAATGATTGATAAGTGAATATCACCCGTTCCCGGAGGAAGATCGATCAATAAAAAGTCTAATTCTCCCCAAGCTGCATCTCTGATCATTTGGTTTAATGCTTTTGAAGCCATTGGGCCTCTCCAAACCACCGCCTGATTTGCTCCTGAGAAATATCCTATTGAAAGCATTTTCACGCCATAATTTTCGATAGGTTTCATTAAGCTTTTTCCGTTAACATCTATAGAAATCGGTTTTTGACCTTCTGTATCAAACATTGTAGGAACAGACGGCCCATAAATATCGGCATCCAAGATCCCGACTTTAAAACCCATTTTCGCTAAAGTAACCGCAAGGTTTGCCGCCACTGTAGACTTACCAACACCTCCTTTTCCGGAAGCAATGGCGATAATATTTTGAATTCCAGGAATTTGTTTTCCTTTGATCTGACTTTGCTGAATTTCGGTAGGTTCGGGAGAAACGATCTTTAATTTTAAATTAATTTCTTCTCCAAACTCACTGGCAAAAGCCTGCTTCATAGCAGCTTCCAATTTCTTTTTTTCGTGCATTGCAGGCGAATGAGCCGTCATGTCGATATAGACATCATTACCCATAACCTGAAAATTAGTCACTAAGTCATCTACTTCTATCTCTTTAAGGAAATCCTGTACCTTTTCTTTCGTCAACATATACATATAAATTGTTTACAAATTTACGGAATTTTTAGCTATTTAGAATAAGTAAACGTAATCATAGATAAATTCTTTTGTGAAACCAAATTTTGTGGTAATTTAGGGCGATTTTAATTTTTACATGATGAAAAAAATATTAATTATTCTTTTAGGAATTATTGCTCATAATTTATTTTCTCAAAATTATTCGCAATATGTAAATCCTTTTATTGGAACAGGAGGTCACGGACACACATTTCCCGGCGCTATTGTTCCATTCGGAATGGTACAGCTTTCACCCGATACAAGAGTGGACGGAAGCTGGGACGGTTGCAGCGGATATCATTATTCAGACTCTGTAATTTATGGTTTTTCTCACACGCATCTTAATGGAACCGGTGTTTCTGATTACGGAGACATTATGCTGATGCCGACAATGGGAAATCCAAGCTTGGATAACAAGGAATATTCTTCAAAATTTTCGCACAAAAACGAAAAAGCTTCGGCAGGATTTTATTCCGTTAAATTAGATAAAAATAATATCGATGTTCGACTGACAACGACAAAAAGAGTCGGTTATCACGAATATACTTTCAACAATGCAGGAAATGCAAATATTATTTTAGATTTAAACCACAGAGATAAATTGCTTGAAGGTGAGGTTAAAATAATTGATGATAAAACCATCGAAGTTTTCCGTAGAAGTGAAGCTTGGGCAACCAACCAATATATTTACGCAAGAATTGAGTTTTCAAAACCAGTAAAAATTTCAAAAAAATTAGTGAATGGTAAAGATGAAAATAACCTATTCACAGGGACAAAATTAGCTTTAGCATTTTCAACTCAAGTTAAAAAAGGTGAAAAAATCAATGTAAAAGTTGCCATTTCGCCAACAGGTTATGAAGGTGCAGGAAAAAACATGCTTGCTGAAGGTAAGTCTAATGATTTTGAAACTATCAAAAAACAAGCTGCTGCTGATTGGGACAAAGAATTATCAAAAATTGAAGTTAAATCTTCTGATAAAGACAAACTAACGGTTTTCTACACGGCAATGTACCATGTTTTCACTCAACCAAACATTAATATGGATGTTGACGGAAAATACAGAGGTCGTGACAACAAGTTCTACACAGCAAAAGACTTTAATTATTACTCGGTTTTCTCGCTTTGGGATACTTTCAGAGGAGCGCATCCTTTGATGTCTTTAATTGACAGAAAAAGAACGTCAGATTTCATTAATACTTTCATTAAACAATACGAACAGGGCGGAAAACTTCCGGTTTGGGAACTGGCTTCCAATGAAACGGAGTGTATGATCGGTTATCACTCGGTTTCTGTGATTGCAGACGCGATGGCAAAAGGAATTACAGGTTTTGATTATGAAAAAGCATTTGAAGCTTCTAAAAATTCTGCAATGTTGGATATTTTTGGTTTAAATGCTTACAAACAAAATAATTATATCGCTATTGATGACGAACATGAAAGTGTTTCTAAAACGGTAGAATATGCTTACGACGATTGGTGTATCGCTCAGATGGCTAAAATTTTAGGTAAAAAAGAAGATTATCAATATTTCATGAAACGTTCTCAAAACTGGAAAAACCTTTACAATCCAAAGAACGGATTTATGCAACCTAGAAAAAATGGAAACTGGAACGAACCTTTTGAACCAAGAGAAGTGAATAACAATTATACGGAAGGAAATTCTTGGCATTATTCATATTCTGTTCAGCAAGATATTCCGGGATTGATTGCTGCTCACGGTGGAAAGGAGAAATTTGAACAATTTATTGATGCTATTTTTGCTGCTCCAAATACAACAACAGGCAGAGAACAGGTGGATATCACAGGTTTGATGGGACAATACGCTCAAGGAAACGAACCGAGCCACCACATTGCTTATTTATACAATTATGTTGATAAACCAGAAAAAACGGACGCAAAAATCAAATATATCCTTGATAATTTTTATAAAAATACGCCAGATGGTTTGATCGGAAACGAAGATTGCGGACAAATGAGTGCATGGTATATTTTGAGTACAATGGGAATTTACTCCGTAACTCCAGGATTACCGGAATGGCAGACTACCACACCTTATTTTGATGAGGTTAAAATTCATTTGGAAGACGGAACCACAAGAACAATAACCAAAAATACAGGTAGAGCTGAACTTAAAAAATTAGGTTTTGAGAATGCAAAATCATTCAAAGATTATAAATATGATGAACTGACAGCCACACCGGTCATTAAAGCAGACAGAATTTTCGATTTTTCTACGAAAGTTGAAATCACAGCTTTAAATCCAAATGACAAATTGTATTTTATGACCATGGATGAAGGTGATGCGAATGTAAGAAAGACTTTTAAAGCTTACAAAGAACCATTTAGCATCAATAAAACAACTCAGGTTTCGGCTTACGCTGAAAGAAATGGTGAAAAAAGTTCAATCGTATCTGCCAATTTCAACAGAAGACCAAATAATTGGGATATTACAGTAAATTCTAAACCAACTCCACAATATACAGCGAGCGGAAAATTATCTTTAATTGACGGAATCAACGGTGATACAAACTGGAGAAAAGGTGAATGGCTGGGTTATCAAGGTCAGACTTTTGAAGCGATTATTGATATGAAATCACCTCAACAGATCACAAAATTGTCTTCAACTTATCTTCAGGACAGCAAAGCATGGATCTTGATGCCTAAAAAAGTAGAATATTATGCTTCTATGAATGGGAAAGATTTCATCCTTTTAAAAACTGTTGATAATACGGTTGATCCTAAAGATGAAACCATTCAGGTAAAAGATTTCGGGACAGATATTCTTCCGACTGAAGCCCGCTATGTAAAAGTGAAAGCTTATTATTACGGAATTCTTCCTGAATGGCATCAGGGAGCTGGTGGACAGGCTTACATCTTTGTTGATGAGATTTCTGTAAAATAGTTTACTATTAATTTTAAATACAAAAACCTTCGAAAATTTTCGAAGGTTTTTTATTTTTCACTAAAATATCTCAAATCTTGGAACCAAAATAATTCGAATATTTTTTAAATTCCGATAGCACATTTTCAACTTTTCGAATTCTTTCTTCCAGATTTCCGGAAAGAAGGATATACGGTATATTTCTTTCCTTGAGATCAGCAATAATTTGTTTTTGAAAGATTTCTCGTTTTTGATCTCCGCTTCTGTCCCAAGTATCGTCATACGGAATATCGATATCACACAGAAAGAACAGATCATATCTTTTGGAGTTTTGATCCGCTGTTTTCATTAGAAATTCGGGAGCTTTTCCATGATAATTCATTGCAAACATATAGGTTGTGATCGCATTTGTATCAACGAAGAAATATTTATTAGCATTTAAAATATTTCTATCCTCAATTTCGATATGTCCTTTTGCAATTTCATCAAAAGCTTCAAAACCAATTCTTCTGTTTACATGATGCTTAGTCCAATATTCTCTTCCATATTCAGGCGCAAAAGTTGTCTTAAACTTCTTAGCCAAAGCTTCCGTAAGAGTAGATTTTCCTGAAGACATTGCGCCCAGAAAGACAACTTTCGTTATAAGGTCTTTATAAACAGTATTACTTACAAACTCTTTATTAGCAAATGAATTTTCTCTTATTTTTGTTGCAGAAATTGGTACGATATTCCTTGCCTCGTCGATTCTTCTGTCAACTGCATTTAAGGCCTTACTTACATGATCCCCGTAAAACTCACTTGAATAAAAATGAGTGATTTCCTTCCCGTTAAGCATTTTTAAAATGTATTCTTCCTGAATAATTTCGAACCATCTTTCGCTGGAATATCCATCCGGACCATCCCAACATTCTATGACCTCAACTTGTGGATAAAGATCTTTTATCCATTTTGCTCGAATATTCAAAGGAACTTCAGTCACCTCTGTATCATAAATAAGAACTACCAATTCATCAACCTCACTCAAAGCCGTATCAAATACAAATTGATGACCTTTATGAAATGGCGCATATTTTCCTAAAGTAAGCCCTGTTTTCTTCATTGTTTTAATTCTTTACTTCCTTTGTTCCAATTATAATATCCATACACTGCATTGATCAAAAAAGCCGACCACATGGCAATCATCATTATTCCGCTTTCGCTTCCATCTGCTGTTCTTATGATCCAGATAATGACGGTAACAATATTTAAAATAATGTATAAAAGCCATTGTTCCTTATAACGGAAAATCATTAAAATGGTAGCCACAATTGATATAACTGTAGACATCCCATCCAGATAAGGACTATTCTGATTCTTGATTGTTGATAAAAAATATCCCAGAATAAAACATCCGATAACAGTACCCGAAAACACAAATAAAACAGACTTTACATTGAGCGTTTTCATTTGCACAATATCATTTGTTGTATGATTTTTCCACATAAAATATCCTACAATATTCATTGGCAAAAAGAATAATATGTACAATCCCAGCTCACCAAATAAACCATTGATGTAAGCAACATATGCATAGGCAACGGTGTTTACTGTTCCGATTATATAATTCCAGATACTGCCTTTAGCAGCCAGAACGACACACAAAATACCAGAAACAAGAACTAAAAAATTAAGCCAATTATCCTTGTTTAAAATTGCAATTCCAACTCCTAATAATGAAAATGATAAAAGCCAAATAATCTCAAATGGCTTCCATGATTTTAGAATATTATTCATCATTTTTCTTTGTTAATTTATTCTTTCTGACCAATTCAATTCTTTCGGAAGCTCTCTATCAGAAAACTCGATGTGAATAACTCTTCTTTTCTTACCGTTTGTTGTACGATTTGAACCGTGAAGAATTAAAGGTTTCATGATCATAATTCCGCCTTTTTCTACGTTGCAGATTTCTTCGGTTTCAATAGTCCAGTCAATTGTCTCCGGTCTGTAAATTCCTTTTGCATGAGATTTTGGAACAACTTTTAAGGCTCCATTATTTTCATCAGTATCATCTAAATGGATTCTGATCGTATAAATATTTTCAAGAATATCCAAAGGTGGCTGAACTGCAAACTGATTCTGTTTGGTCGTCCAAGGTCCGAAATTCGGTAAATCAACTTTTTTGTCAACAGAAATCGTTAAATCCTGATGATAGGCAACATACCAATTTGATTTTTCAGGTTTATCGAAATAAATACTTTTTACAGCAAAATATTTTTCACCGAAGATTTCTTTGATGATCGTTTTTATATTTTCATTAAAAATTAAATCTTTAACCTCAGGAATTTCTTTTAAAAATTGTCTTATTGCAAAAAGATCTTCTGATTTTCTGAAAGTTTCTTTCGAGGTATCTATATTTTCAAGAATGTGAATTATCTTATTAATTTCTTCATCAGAAAAAATATTGTTGATAACTGTGAATCCATTTTCTGTAATTAAATTTTTATGATTTTGTAAATTCATTAAATGTAATTTTTATTGCACACGCCTGTCATTCTTAAAGAAGCAAGCGTATTGAAGAATTTATTTAAACGCAAAGATCGCAAAGATTTTTTGTAAAATGATTGAGAATATTTTTTTGTTCGCAAAGGCGTTTCACTCAGCAAAGGTTGAATCTTTTTTGTCATTGCGAACAGACTGAAGGTCTGCGAACGTATTTCAAAAGCGACGAAGCAATCTTTTTGTTATTACTAAATTTTTATGAGATTGCTTCACCTTCGGTTCGCAATGACGAATTTTGAAAGAAGGACAACTACCTAGCCCCGATTGCAGCATTTGTTTGAGCTCATTTTTTTTGATTTCGGTTTGGGGGGGGGGGGGGGGGGGGGGGGGGGGGGGGGG
>NZ_JBXAHY010000008.1:16885-206630 GCF_058795655.1 Chryseobacterium sp. GW823-FHT05E08
CCCCCCCCCCCCCCCCCCAAACCGAAATCAAAAAAAATAGCGAGTGCGGAAAGCGGGAAACAGCTTCAAATAATAGAATAAATATTGGCTGTTCTACGTAGTCAAATTGCTCCTAAAAAATAAATGGTCAATAATGAAGCTATAAAAATTCACTATTGACCATTCACTTAGCATAAGCTAAATTGACATTTTACATATCACCGCCGTGATTTTCCAACTGCCCTTCCCATTTGGAAACCGCAGAAGTTGCCAAAGCATTTCCTAAAACGTTGGTCATACTTCTTCCCATATCACAGAAATGGTCGATTGGCAAGATCAGCGCAATGCCTTCCGGCGGAATTCCAAACATTGAACACGTTGCTACGATGATCACCAACGAAGCTCTCGGAACACCTGCAATACCTTTTGAAGTCAGCATTAATACTAAAAGCATGGTAATTTGCTGTCCGATTGTCATTTCAATTCCGTAGATCTGTGCGATGAAGATTGATGCAAACGTCATGTACATCATACTTCCATCCAGATTAAATGAATATCCTAAAGGTAAAATGAAAGATACTACTCTATTATTACACCCAAATCTTTCCAATTCTTCAACCAATTTCGGGAAAACAGCTTCCGAACTTGTTGTTGAAAAGGCGATCAATAAAGGCGCTTTGATTCTTTTTAATAATTCGAAAAGACGGTTTCCTAGGATCATATATCCAACCAATAGTAAAACCAGCCAAAGAATTGCTAATGCAAAGAAAAAATCTCTTAAATAGATAGCATACACTTTAAAAATTTCAAAACCATTGGTTGCGACGACAGCTGCGATAGCTCCTAAAACTCCAAACGGGGCAAACCACATGATGTAGCCAACCATTTTCAGGATTCCGTGAGCTACAATGTCGAATAATTTAATGACAGGTTGAGAATATTCTTCACCCATATTTGCCAAAGCAACCCCGAACATAATAGAGAATACTACAATCTGTAATACTTCATTCGTTGCAAAAGCTTCAAATATACTTTTAGGAATTACGTGTTTTACAAAATCTTCCATTGAAAAACCTTTACTACTTTTCAATAATTCTTCGGCAGATGCTGCATCCTGAATAGGAAGTTTGGTTACGTGTCCCGGTTCAAGCCAGTTTACCAATATCAAACCAATAAAAAGAGAAATCAGGGAAGCTGAAATAAACCACAACATCGCTTTCGTTCCTACTCTTCCGATCATTTTGATGTCACTCATTTTAGCAATTCCTACAACCAAAGTCGTAAAAACCAAAGGAGCAATAATCATTTGTACCAATCTGATGAAAACTGTACCGAGAAGTTTTATGTTTTTAGAAAAAGGTTCTGCGCTTTCCGGATACTGCAAATGCACAAATCCACCAATACCCACACCAATAATAAGCGCAACGATAATTGCTATAAAAAGTTTATTTTGTCCTTTCATATAATAGTTCAAGTTTCGCAAATATAATAGTTTTTAAGTTGGCATAGGATTTTATTAAGGCTGTAATAATTTTATGTTAAATTAATAATACATTAAAATTAATCGCCTGATTTATAAAATATTGTAAAAAAAGTCAGAAATATTTATTTAATTTTTATCTGTTTGGTATAAATTTTATTATTACATTTGATTGTATTAACAACATTAATAAATATACAACTATGAAAAAAACTATCGCAATGGCTGCACTGGCTATGGCAGTATCTTTCGGAGCTATTTCTTGTAAGAAGAAAGTTTCTGATGCGGACCTTCAGACTCAAGCAACAACAATCGTAACATCTAATCCGAACGCTTCTGTTGAAGTAAAAGAGGGTGTTGCTCACTTAAGCGGAACTTTCGCAGATCAGGCTTCTAAAGATGCAATGATCGCTCAATTAAAAGCTGTAAAAGGTGTAAAAGAAGTAATGGATATGTCTACTATTGCAGCTCCAATGCCGGCTACTCCTGCAGTTGAAACTACTTCAGCGGTAGATCCTGCTGCTCAGAAGAAAGTTCAGGATGCTGTTAAAGATTTTCCATCTGTAAAAGTTGAAGTTGTAAACGGTGAATTAACGCTTACAGGAAATGTATCTTCTCTACAGGCTAGAAAAATCAAAGAATCTGTAGATGCTTTGAAAGTTGGAAAAGTAAATTATAACTATACAGTAAAATAATTAGAAATGAGCACATTACAAGATAAATATTCAAGTGTAGTTTCTGCAGCTCAGTCAGCAGGAATTTCAGGTCTTCAGGTTCAGGAACAAGATGGAATTCTTTATGTTTCAGGAAGCGCTTCAAACACAGCTGCAAAAGATGCTGTTTGGAATGCTTTAGGAGCAATTGATTCTACTTATTCTGCATCAGATATCAATATTGATGTACAGGTTTCAGGTCTTGCTGCCGGTGCATCTCTTACTGTTGCTACAGAAGATTCTAACCTAAACATCAGACAAGAGCCTTCTACGGAAGCTGCTGTTGTTGGTAAAGCTGCAAAAGGTTCTAACGTAACGTTGATCGAGCAGACTTCTGATGATTGGTGGAAAGTGAAAAATGATGATGGACAGGAAGGTTACGCTTATTCAAGATATTTGAAAGCTTAAAAATTAAGTTTAACTCTATTTAACTTATAAACATCCCTTTGCGGGGATGTTTTTTTTTATTTTTGTGCCTTAAACAACATGAATGAAAAAAATTATTGCGGTATTATTTATCTTAACCATTAATATTGTATTTGTAAACGCACAAAAATTTAGTATCGACGGAAAAGTTTCAAATTTTGAAAAGAAACCTGTAGAAAATGCCACCGTCTATCTTCTCAAACAAAAAGATTCCTCTATTGTAAATTATACTGCAACGAATAAAGAAGGCAAGTTTTCCTTAAAAACAGATGAACTCAGTGAACCTTCAATATTAAAAATTGATGCTGATAAATTAATTTCGTACACTAAAAACCTTGAAAAGCTAGACAAATCTCTGACTTTGGGAGATATTGAACTCGATAAAAATTCAATCAAAAATATTGAAGAGGTAAAAATTACCGTCTCTCCTGTAAAAATCAAAAAAGATACGATTGAATTTAATGCTTCGGCGATTAAAGTTCGTCCAGACAGTAAAATCGAAGAACTTTTAAAACAAATTCCGGGCGTTGAAATTGATAATGACAGTAAAATAACCGTCAATGGTAAAAAAGTAGATCAAATCATGATCAACGGAAAACCTTTCTTTGATAAAGACGGAAAAATTGCCCTGCAAAACCTTCCTGCGGATATCATTAAAAACATTCAGTTCACGACAACAAAAACAAAAGAAGAAGAACTGACCGGAAAAACTGCAAAATCAAACAACGCAACCATTAATTTTAATATCGACGAAAAGAAAAATAAAGGATTGATTTCCAGACTTACTCTTGGATATGGATCCGATAAACGATATGAAGGGAGCGGACTTTTAAGTTATTTTAAAAATGATACCAAAATCAGTATTCTGGCATCATCAAACAATATTAATTCACAAGGATTTTCCAATGATGAGGTTTTTGACAGCATGGGTCATGGACGAAATTCTTGGTTGATGCAGGGCGGAAGTGTTAGAACCGTAGGAAGCACAACCTATTATACGGATGGCGGCGGTAATAATAAAGGAATTCAAAAATCAACAACAATAGGATTAAATTACAGCGATAAATTCGGAAAAGGCGCAGAGCTTGAAAGCGTAAGTCTGATGCATTACAACAGCAATCTGGAGACTCGATCTAAAGTTTCGAGAACGACTTTACTTCCTGATTATGCTTTAAAAACCAACTCAGAAAGCAATGGTGAAAATGAATCTAAACAATATAATTTTGATACTTCTGCAAAAATAGATCTGGATTCTCTGACGAATATTTATATTTCACCAACATTTTCAAGATCGGAAGGTTTCAGTTTTAATAATTTAAAATCAAACACTTTTAGAGATAATACTCTGCTTAATGAGAGTGATTCTTATACAAGCACAAAGTCTGAGAGCAATACTTTTAGTCCCAACATTTATTTTTCGAAAAAATTTAGAAAGAAGGAAAGAGTTGTTTATGCAAACATCGATACTAATATTTCTGAATCAAAAAATGATAATCTGAACAGGTCACAAACCCTTTTTTACCAAAGTACAGGAGCCAACGATATCAGAAATCAGCTTGCTAACAATAAAAACCAGAGCAGTGATTACCGTTTCAGTGCAGGATATACAGAACCCATTTCTGATTCGGCAACGGTAACTCTTAATATGAGCTATAGCTCAAAACTAAACCGCGACATCAGAAACGTTAATGATTTTAATGAAAATACAGGGCAATATTCAGATTACAACATCCTTTTATCCAATAATATGAATCAAAAGGTTAATCAGATTACTCCTGAGTTATCATTTGCGCTTAATAAAACTAAGATCAATATGTGGGGTTCTTTTAATCTTGATATTTCAGATATGAAAGTAAATTCTGTTTTTAATGGAGAACAATATGACCTTCAGAAAAACTTTGTACTTCCCAATTATAATGTTGGTGTTAATTATGAATTTTCACCCAATAAAAGATTAAGCATTTACAATTCTGCGGATTACACGATTCCAACTGCAGAGCAACTGACTCCTTATCAGGATTTTTCTAATCCGTTAGTAGTTTTTCAGGGAAATCCTGAACTGAAAAATACATGGGCAAACAGAACCTATCTTTATTTTAATAATTCTAATCTGATAAAAAATATCAGTTATTATATAAATTTCGGCTTCACTTACAGTAATAATGACATTATTAATTATTCTTATTACGATAAGTCAGGAAAGCAGTTTGTGACCTACTCCAATGTAAGTGGAAATAAAAATTTCAACCTTGGAGGAAGTTTCACAAAAACCTTTAAATGGAAAGAAAATAAGCTGACCATCAACCCAAGATTTAATATAAATTATAGCTATAGCAGTGGGTTTATTGACAGTCAAAACTTCACAAGCAATAACTATAACATTAATCCCGGATTTAATCTTACCTACGAAATTAAAGATAAACTTACTATAAAACCATCATACAGAATAGGTTACAACACTTCAAGTTACACCAATTACAGTATTGATAAGGTACAGACAACCCATCAAACCCTAAAACTTGAACTCACCAATTATATTTTTAAAAGCAACCTTGTTATTGGAAATGATTTTGAATACAACACCAACTCAAATATAGCTCCCGGATTCAAAAGAGATTTCTATTTCTGGAATACAAGTTTGGGATATGCTTTCTTCGACAAACAACTTACTGCAAAAATCAAGGTTTATGATGTTTTAAATCAAAATCAAAGCGTAAAAAGAACTATTTCAAGTGCTTATTTTGAAGACCGTGAAGATTTGATCTTAAAACGATACATCATGTTTTCATTAAGTATGAAACTCAACAAATTCGCCGGTAAGAAAATGAAAGGTAAATAAATGATTAATGATAAATGGTTGGAAGTTTTTCCAGCCATTTCTTTTTTAAGTTCGGTTAAAAATATTTTATGATTAAATTAGCAACAAATTAAATTCATGAAGATCCCTATTTCAATTCTATTTATTTTCTTTTTCATTTTTGGAAATTCACAAAATACACAGCCGGCAGATCCGTTTGTGAAAGATAATTTCATCAAAAAGGAAATGTATATTCCGATGCGTGACGGCACGAAGCTTTTCACCGCAGTTTACATTCCGAAGGATATTTCTAATAAAAACAAATATCCGTTCCTAATGCAAAGAACCTGCTACAGCATTGCTCCGTACGGTGAAAATGAATATAAAACCAAGGTTGGTCCGAATCAATATTTAATGAATGACAAATACATTTTTGTGTATCAGGACGTTCGCGGACGATATATGAGTGAAGGAACTTTCACGAATATGACACCGCAAGTAGATCATAAAACGAAAAAAGATGTTGATGAAAGTACAGACACTTACGACACAATCGATTGGTTAATAAAAAACATCAAAGACAACAACGGAAAAGTAGGTCAATACGGAACATCTTATCCCGGTTTTTATACTGCTGTTGGGGTTTTAGCAGAACATCCTGCATTAGTTGCATCTTCTCCACAAGCTCCGATCTCTGATTTCTGGAATGATGATTTTCTTCACAACGGAAGATTCATGTTAGGTTATTTTAAAACATTTCCGGTGTTTGGAGTTCAGAAAACAAAGGCAGAAAACAAAGCTTGGTATTCAGATTCAATGATTAAACCAACATCTGAAGATGGTTTGAAATTTTATAGGGATATGGGCACGTTGAAAGACGGTTACGAGAAATATTACAAAGACAATTTCTTCATGACCGAAATAATGAACCATCCCAACTATGATGAATTTTGGCAAAAAAGAAGTCTTCTTCCTCATCTTAAAAACGTGAATCATGCAGTAATGACTGTTGGTGGTTGGTTTGATGCTGAAGATCTTTCAGGGCCTTTAAATATTTACAAAACCATTGAAAAATCAAGCCCAAAAGCGAAAAACACCATCGTAATGGGACCTTTTTCTCATGGTGGATGGGGACGCGAGGAAGGAAAACACTTCCATAATCAGATCTATTTTGGAGACAGCATTGCAACGTATTATCAAAAAAATGTTGAAACGAAATTTTTCAATCATTATCTAAAAGGAAATACAAAACAGGATGCCGGACTTCCTGAAGCTTTGATGTATGACACCGGAGCAAAACAATGGAGAGAATTTACGACTTATCCTCCAAAAGAAGGACAAAAAGTGAAATTCTATTTAGCTAACAAAACATTGAATAAATCTGCTGGCCAAGGTTCATCAGAATATTACAGTGATCCAAATAATCCGGTTTTAAGTTCAGATAATCTGAAAGACTTTAATGGATTTACGCCTAGAAATTATATGTCGGAAGATCAAAGATTTGCAGAAGGAAGACCTGATGTCTTGACTTTCACAACCGATGTTTTAACGGATGATATGACTTTTGCAGGAGAAATTATGGCTAAATTAAATATTGCTTCCACCTCTACTGATGCAGATTTCGCCGTGAAATTAATTGATGTTTATCCCGAAGATTTCAAACCTGTAGAAAAGAAAGAGGGTGTGATTTACGGAAACTACCATCAAATGGTAAGAAGTGAGATTATGCCTGCCAAATTTAGAAACTCTCGAGAAAAAGCAGAAGCTTTAGTTCCGAATCAGAAAACAGCAGTGAACTTTAGATTACAGGATGTGGTTCACACTTTCAAAAAAGGGCATAAAATACAGATACAAATAAGTTCAACTTGGTTTCCTCTTTTTGCAATTAATCCACAGAAATTTATGGAAAATTCGAATTTTGCAACGAAAGAAGATTATACGAAAGCGTTTATCAAGGTTTTTGATGATAGTTCGATTGAAGTTGAAGTTTTGAAATAAAATTTAAAAGGCTGTTCAGGATTTGAATAGCCTTTTTTTCTTTAAACTTAACCACTCAGTTTGTCATCCTATGTTTGTAAAATATTAATTTTAATAAACATAGGATGACAAACTTTGAGGTTAAAATCTTTGCGTCAAAAATTTATTCTTCAATCGTTCTAAAAGTCAAATTCACTCTTGGAGTTTTCACTTTTGTAGTCGGCGGAAGTCGGTGAAGCCAATTGTCCTGAGTTTCTCCTTTCATTATTAATAAACTTCCGTTTTCAAGAAATATTTCTACTTTTTCTTTAGTGATTTTATGTTTAAATAAAAACTTTCTTTCTGCCCCGAAAGTTAGAGATGCAATTGCTCCATGCTTTTTCAAATCTTTTTCGCTATCGCTGTGATAGGCCATTCCTTCGCTTCCATCATGATATAAATTCAACAAACAGGAGTTGTAGGTTTCTCCTGAAACTTCTTCGCATTTTTTCTTTAATTCCAATAATTCCGGAGTCCAGGGTTTTGCTAATTTTGTCCGTTTTGAATACGTATATTCGAATGGTTTTTCTCCAAACCAGCCTACTTTTCTTTTGGTTAAAATCAATTTTCCAAAAATTACCGCTTCATCATTTTCCCATGGAATTTGATTGAACAAATAATCATAATAAAAATCGGATTTTTCCTTGGAGAAAACCTTTCCGTAATAGTGAACGGTTCCATCGTTGGGGAGGATATTTAATGGATAATCTGATATATCTTCGAATAAACTCATCATTTTAATAACTTTTAAAACTATATTTTAAACACAAATTACACGAATATTTTTCACAAATAAACACAAATTTTCATATCAATAGGAACGGACTTTAGTCCGTTTTCAAATACACAAAATATCAATTGGCTTTAGCCAAAACTTAAAAATAAAATAAAAAATCTGTGAGATCTGCAGGAGAAAAAATTTAAAGTAAAATAGAATCCTCAGCATAAACATGAGAACTTTCCCAGCCAATAATCAACTGCTTTCTTTCACTTCCCCACATGTATCCTCCAATATTTCCCGAAGATTGAATCACACGGTGGCAAGGAATTAGAAAAGCCACAGGATTACTTCCAATCGCTGTTCCAACTGCTCGTGAAGCGTTTGGATTTCCAATTTTTTCGGCTAAATTTCCATACGTTGACAATTTCCCCATTGGGATTGTGAGAAGGCTTTCCCAGACTTTCAATTGAAAATCAGTGCCTTTTAAATGTAATTTAATAGTGCTGAGTTTCGTCCAGTCCTGATTGAAAATGGACAAGGCATTTTTCTGAAATCCGTCCTGTTTTTCAAAAAAAGAAGCATTAGGAAATTTATGTTTCAAATTCCCTAATGCTGTTTCTTTATCATTTTCAAAAGCCATGTAGCAGATTCCTTTTTCTGTGGAAGCTGTGATAATTTTCCCAAAAGGACTTTCGGAAAAACTATAATTGATGGTAAGGCTTTTCCCTCCGTTTTTATATTCTGTCGGAGACATTCCTTCAATTTTCACAAACAAATCGTGCAATCTGCTTGTGCTTGAAAATCCTGTCTCGTAAGCCGTATCAAATAAGCTCGCTTTTTCTTCCTTCAATAAATTTTTAGCATGTTCAAGACTGATAAACTGTAAAAATTTCTTCGGACTTGTTCCTGCCCAATCCGTAAATATTTTCTGGAAATGAGCCGGACTCAAGTGAATTTTCTCTGCCACTTCATCCAAATTCGGCTGAAGTTTAAAATTGCTCTGGATATACTCAATCGCTTTGGCAATTCTTTCGTAATCTATTTGATTTTGTGTGGACATATCATTTTATTTTACCTCACAAATTTCCAAAAAATCCTTTGCAGAAAAAATCCGAATCTTGCGGAATTTTAGTCTTGGTTGATGTGATAATACGCAAGCATTTTGTAATACAACTTAGCTGCCAAGAATGCACTTGGTTTTGCATAAGGAGAATCCATTAATTCTACAATATCAAATGCTACAACATTACATTTTTCAAATACTTTTCTTAATAATTGTAGTGTTGGATACCACTGTAAACCACCTGGCTCAGGAGTTCCTGTTGATGGCGCAATAGATGGATCAAAAGCATCTAAATCAATAGTGATATAAACGTTTCCTGAAACTTTTTCTAATACATCATTCACCCAATTTTCATTGTTGGCAATTTCGTGAGCGAAAAATACTCTTCCTTCCGGTAAATACTCAGCTTCTTCAACATCCATAGAACGGATTCCCACTTGAACTAAATTATGCTTTTGGTTGGCTTCAAAAACCGCACAAGCATGATTAGAAGTAGAACCGTGAAATTCTGGACGTAGATCTGTGTGAGCATCTAACTGAAGTACAGTCAGGTTTTCATATTTTTCACCCACCGCACGGATTGAACCGATAGAAACAGAATGCTCACCTCCGAAAAGGGTAAATAATTTATCATCATTCTGTAAAAGCTCTTTTGTTTTTTGATAAACAGCTTCTGTCATTGCTTCAGGCGAAGATTTTTCTGTAATTTCTCCAGCTAAATAAACACCTTCCAAATAAGGTTCAGTTCCTGTTTCAATGTCATAAAGTTCCATGTTCTCAGAAGCATCAAGGAATAATTCAGGACCTTTGTCTGCTCCTTTTCCCCAAGTTGAGGTTCCGTCATAAGGAACCGTTACCAATACTACTTTTGAAGCCTCCAATGAAGCATTTTCTTCAGGAATTCCTGCGTATGTTTTCATGTCTTATTTAAAATTAAATGATTCCTGCAAAGATACAAAGAAGTTGGAAGATGGAGGATTGAAGATGGAAGTTTCTTGATCATCTCATATAAATTCTGCATCACAATTTTAACTTCAATCACCCGGCTTCAAGCTTCCAACCAAAATCATTATCTTTATAAAAAAATTCAAAAAATATGCCTTTAAAAGCTGTTCTTTTCGATATGGATGGAGTGATTGTAGATACAGAACCATTGCACAGAAAAGCTTATTTCAAAACATTTAACGACCTTGGAATTGATGTTTCAGAAGATCTATACACTTCTTTTACCGGAGCTTCAACGAAAAGGGTTTGTGAAATATTAATTAATCAATTTAATCTAACTCAGACTTACGAAGAAATCGCAAAAACTAAGAGAGATTATTTCAAAGATTATTTTTATAATGATGAAGAATTTGATCTGATTCCGGGAGTCAAACAATTGATCGAACATTATTATGAAAACGGAATTACCTTAATTCTGGCTTCGTCTGCAACGATGAACACCATTAATATGGTTTTTGAAAAATTTGAATTGGATAAGTATTTTAGCGGAAAAATAAGCGGTGCTGATTTAAAAGAATCAAAACCTCATCCTGAAGTTTTTCTTTTGGCAGCAGAATTAGCAAAAGAACCTGTTGAAAACTGTATGGTGATTGAAGATTCTACGAATGGAATTCTAGCTTCTCACAGAGCAAATATTTTCTGTGCGGCGTATAGAAGTCCACATTCTAAAAATCAGGATTATACCTTGGCAAATATTGTGGTTGCAGATTATATTGAACTGGAATTAGATAAAATATCAAAATATTTTTAAACTAGAAATAAAAATTCTGAACTCATATTATCCAGAAACAGTTTTTGTGTAAATTTAGAAAGTAATTGAATACTTAAATTTAATACATGAAAAAAAATGTCTTTCTAACTCCATTTTTACTTATTATACCATGTTTTTTAAGAGCACAGGAAAGCTATAAGCTTGCTGAAAAAGAATTTGATAAAGATAATTATGAAAAGGCAATTACCTATTATACAGAATCTATTCAAAAGAAAGAAGAGGTAGCAAAGTCGTACAATTATCGCGGAATGGCCTATCTATATTCTGAAAAAATGTCGGAAGCTCAGAAAGATTTAGAATATTCATTTCAACTTGACTCTAATGATTATAGGATATACATCAGTCTCGCGCGTTTTTGTTATTTAACTCAACAATTTGAAAAGGGGTTAGAATATTATAATGTAGCTTTGGAAAAAGAGCCCAAAAGATATGATCTTTACAACGAGAGAGCAGGTGTAAAAGCCATATTGGAAATGTATCCCGAAGCGATTGCCGATGCCGATTTCTCGATAAAAAACCTTCCTAAAGATCATTCTGCCTATCTTAATAGAGGATTTGTTTATTTAAGAATGGGGAAATATGATGAAGCAATAAATGATCTAACGGCATCATTAAAAATTGAGAAAAGCCAAAAAGGATTTGGAAATCGTGGAACAGCTTATGCTTTATCGAAAAAATATGATTTAGCACTTAATGACTTCGATAAGGCTCTAGAATACAATGCAAATGATCCTTTGGTTTTGTACCAGAAAGGAGAAGTTTTATTATCATTGGGGCAAAGAGACAAGGCTTGTGATTATTTTTTAAAAGTTAAACAATTGGGTAACAATGAAATTGATGATATTATTGAAAAGGAGAAATGTCATAAATGATTCTCCGCGTCAACAAAAAGTAATTTCAGTATTTTTCTTGAAAGAAAATAGCCATCAATTTGATGGCTATTTTTATTTATCTTAATAAGTTTCGGCTAAAGCCAATTAATTATTTTTCATTTATAAACGGGTTAAAACCCGTTCTTATTGATGAGATTGCTTCGTCGCTTCGCTTCTCGCAATGACGGTTTTATTAATATCCTAAAAGTTTCAAAATATCTTCCGGTTCCTGTTTCTCACGGAAAATTTCATATTGGAATTCGCCGTTTTCATCTTTTTGGATCAAAATATGTCTCGGCTGAGGCATCAAACAGTGGTGAACACCACCATAACCACCAATCGTTTCCTGATATGCTCCGGTATGGAAGAAACCAATATACAAAGGCTTCGTATCACTGAAAACCGGTAAATAAATTGCGTTTGTATGTTGTTCAGAATTATAATAATCATCTGAATCACAAGTCAATCCACCTAAGAATACTCTTTCATACGTATCATCCCAACGGTTCAATGGAAGCATGATAAAGTGTCTCGAAATCGCCCAAGTATCAGGAAGCGTTGTCATGAAAGATGAATCGATCATATTCCATTTTTCTCTGTCGTTCTGACGTTTTTGAGAAATAATTTTATAGATATTCGCTCCACTTTCTCCAACGGTAAAACTTCCGAATTCAGTATAGATATTTGGCTCTTCTACTCCTTCCTCTTCACAGAATTTTTTAATTTGAGAAACGATTTCTTCAACCATATATTGATAATCGTAATCAAACTGCAAAGAAGTTTTAATAGGAAAACCGCCTCCGATATTCAATGAATTTACTTCCGGAGCAATTTTCTTTAAACGTGCATATACACGAAGACATTTGTACAATTCATTCCAGTAATACGCTGTGTCTTTGATCCCCGTATTAATGAAGAAGTGAAGCATTTTCAATCTTGCATTCGGGTGCTCAGCAATTTTTTGACTGTAATAAGGAATAATATCTTTATATCCGATCCCTAATCTTGAGGTATAAAATTCAAACTTAGGCTCTTCCTCAGAAGCGATTCTGATTCCGATATCGAAAGTTGTGTCGATGCTTTCTGTAAGCTTATCTAACTCACGGTAATTATCCAGGATCGGCGTGATATTTTCAAAACCGTTATTGATCATATCTGAAATTTTCGCCAGATAATCATCCGTTTTGAAACCATTACAGATCACTTCGATATCTTTTGTTACTTTTCCTTCCTTATAAAGTGATTTCACGATATCCATATCGTATGCAGAAGAAGTTTCTATAGAAATATCATTCTTTAGTGCTTCTTCAATTACAAACTTAAAATGGCTGGATTTTGTACAGTAACAATATCTGTAGTTTTTCTTATATTCGGTTTTCTCAAAGGCTTCTTTAAACCAGCTTTTCGCTTTCTGAATATTTTGAGAAATCTTCGGGAGGTAACTTACCTTTAAAGGCGTTCCAAACTTTTCAACAACTTCCATTAAAGGAATATCGTGAAACAACAAATTGTTCTCAGAAACATTAAATTCTTCCGTAGGAAAATACAATGTCTGATCAATAAGTTCCGAGTATTTTATTTTCATTTTTTGACAAGTGAATTAAGAATGCAAAATTGCTAAAAAAGTTTGATTTTTGGGTGTTAAAATTATTATAAATTTCAAGCAATTTTCGGTGAAATTTTAAACCAAATTATTAATATGTAAACTTCCTGATATATTCTTTTCTTTTATCTTCAGAAATCTGTAAAACATTTTGAATATAAAAATCCATTGAGCCATATTTCTTATCAATTTCATCAAAGGCAGCATCAAGATAATTACTTTCAATCCAGCTTAATTTTTCTAATACTTTTAAATCCATTTTAGGATAGATGAAATGTAAATTATTTGCTAAATTCAGTCTTTTTAGAATTAATTTTTCCCTGAAATTATTGGATAAAAGATAATCGTTATAAATGGTTTCTTTATCGAACCTTAAAATGGTGAGAATTAACGCTGTCGTAATTCCAGTTCGGTCTTTCCCGGCGGTGCAATGATAAAGAATTGGTTGGTCAGATTCCAGGATTTCTGTAATAATTTTCTTTATTATTTCTGGATTTTTGGTGACATAATCTTTATAAAAATCCAACATTCTTTTGTTGGCATCGGAGCCGTTTACTTTTCCTTTTAAAACTAATTTTTTAGCTTGCGACAACTGATCTCCCTGATCTTCAAAAGCAGAATAATTTTTATAATTAATATTTTCAGAAAGATGATCCGGTTTTTGAGAAATCTCCTTTGAATTTCGAAGATCAATAATTTCCTTTATTCCCAATTTTTCCAATTCCTTAAATGAACTGTTTTTTAGCTTATGAAGATCTCCGCTTCGGTAAAATTTTCCTTCTTTTAAGGTTTTCCCTTCAGAATTTTTAATATTTCCTACAGTTCGGAAATTATTTACTTTTTTAATCTTAATTGGGCTTTCTGTTTCTTTTTTACCGTATTCGGGTGTGGAAAACTGCTGTACTTTGCAGGAGAAAATACAGAATAATGAGATGATAAGAAATAGTATTTTAATTAGGTTTTTCATTTTTTATTTCCCATGAATTTCACAGATTTGCACAGATGTTTGTGTTTATTTTAATAGATTAAATTTAAGTTTTGGCTAAAGCCAATTGCATTATATTTATTGTGAAAACGGGCTAAAGCCCGTTCCTATTGATGAACGTATTTGTGTTTATTCGTGAAAAAATTAGTGTAATTTGTGTTTAAACTAAAAAACTACAAATAATTCCTTCCAATAAAAATCAACAAATCACCTTTTTCATATTCCACAGAAACTTCATCTTCAACAGCAAAATTTCTGGTTCCGATTCTTGAAATTATACTTAGATTTCCATTTGTTAAAGGCCAATTCAAACCTTTTGTCGTAATATTTTCAACCGTAGGAAATGGATATAATGAAACCATTTTATCTTTCACACCTTTCACAGCAAAACTTTTCGGAACAAAATAATATTCCGAAAATTCATCATAAAACTTAATATTTAACTGATCTTTAAAACCAAAAGCAACGGTAAGATTTCCTAAAAAATGATCCTGTTCACCTCCACTTCCGCCTAAAACATCAACATTTTTAAAATCTTTTTCTGCAATAATTTCTAATGCTTTATGAAAATCCGTTTTATCTTGATCCGGAGTGTAAATAAATTTTTCGTCATACACATTTTCGTCAGAACCAGAATGCGAATCAAAATCGCCGGAAATAAAATCCAGTTTATCTAAAGGAAAATTCAGATTCTTTAAATAATGAAAAGCGCCGTCTGTACAGGCAATCAAGCCATAATTTTCTATTTTTGGAAAAGATTTTGGAGGATCTCCGTTGATGAAAAGTAATACTTTATCTTTCATTCGGGTTCCAGTATTCTTCTGTTTCGTTGTTGATTTTAGAGATATATCTTGCCAAAACAAAAAGATAATCCGACAGTCTGTTTAGATATTTAATCAATTCAGGGCGCACTTCTTCAGATTCGTTTAAAAAAACCAAAGAACGTTCGGCTCTTCTGCAAATTGTTCTGGCTGCATGTAAAAATGTAGCAGATTTTCCTCCTCCGGGAAGAATAAAATATTGAAGCGGTTCTAGTTTTCCTTCAAAAGCATCCATCCAATTTTCCAATTCTTCAACTTCAGTTTCAGAAATAATTAATGGAAGGCGCGATTTTCCGTTCGCCAACATCAATTTATCAACCGGAGTGGCAGCTTCCGAACCTACCGTAAACAAGTCAAACTGAATTTTTTTCAATTGTTTCAGCACCTCTTCATCCTCGATATGACTTTTAGAAATCCCTATAAATGAGTTAAGTTCGTCTATATTTCCGTAACTGTCGACCCTTGCGCTCGCCTTAGAAACTCTCGTCCCGCCATACAGAGCCGTCTGTCCTTTATCTCCTGTTTTCGTGTAAATTTTCATAGTACTAAAATACTTTATTTTGTAGAATGTAAAAAGTAAAATATCCTGAAATACACAAATTTCAAAAGTTTTTAGGAGCTATTTGACTACGTCGAATTGCAGTTTTATTTATTTTTGAAGCAATTTCCAGCTTTCCGTTACAATCTTTT
This sequence comes from Chryseobacterium sp. GW823-FHT05E08, assembly GCF_058795655.1. NCBI lineage: Bacteria > Pseudomonadati > Bacteroidota > Flavobacteriia > Flavobacteriales > Weeksellaceae > Chryseobacterium > Chryseobacterium sp. GW823-FHT05E08. The sequence continues at coordinate 32,829 of NZ_JBXAHY010000008.1, forward strand.
TTTTCAAAAAAGGATTTTCTCTGCAATCTGGGCTAGGGTTTTTGTCGAAGTTTAAATAGTTGTCTTCAAAATTCAATTATCACTTTGAATAAAATTCTCCATTTTCGTTCAAAACAAAAAAAATGACCGATTAAAAAACCGGCCATCTTCAAATTATTTATCTACCTCTACATATGTTACATTGTCTGATCTTGTGATGTATCGGATATACATTGAACGAGAAATATTGAAGGATATTTTACAACAAAGAAAATATTTTTTAAATGTGAATTTCCTACTGACAAACTGTTGTCATAACTCGGTCATATCTTTGTATCAACAATAACAAACAAAATTAAAAATTATGTCAACTACAGCAACCATCACAAAACAATTTATCTCATCAGAACAATTATTAGAGCATTGGCAAGGCCACAGAAACCTAACAAGAAGAGTCATTGAAATGTTCCCTGAAAAAGACTTATTCGAGTTCTCTATTGGCGGAATGAGACCGTTTGCAAAATTGGCCGTTGAGCTAATCAGCATCGGAGGACCTGCTTTAAAAGGAATCGTTAATAAAAATGAAGAAGCTTTTAATGAAGAAGCATTCAACCCAAAAACAAAAGAAGAGATCCTGAAAAAATGGGACGAAGAAACTCAAGTAATCAACCAATATTTTAATGAAATTTCGGAAGAACGTTTCCAGGAAACTTTTAATTTATTCGGTCAATATGAATTTCCGGTTTATCAGAATATTTTATATTTCGTTGATAATGAAGTTCATCACAGAGGTCAGGGATATACTTATTTAAGAGCTTTAGGAATTGAACCCCCTTTTTTTTGGGAGAGATTTTAGGATCATTGATGCCTTTATTGAAACTAAAATCGCTGATTCAGCACAATATAAAAAGATCAATCATTTCCAAACAAAAAAGCTTTCAGAATTTCTGAAAGCTTTTCGTTTATTATTTAATTTGGAAGAATATTTTTAAAAAACATCATAATATTTTCCTTGAGTTTTATAAAAGTTTCGGATGTTCCAAATTCTTTATTGTCATATCCGATCGGGAAGCCTTTTTCAACATATTCATTGTTTTTATTTAAAGTCAAAACTTCAAAGTTTTTATTAACCTCACCCAAGTTTTCAGTATGAATATCGAGGAATTTTACCGTTGCATTTTTAGAAAAATCTAATTTTTTAATATCAATTGTCTTGACTTCTTTTTTTAAATCAGAACGGAAAGAAAGATTCATATTTTTCAGATCAATAACCGTCTGCCATTCTCCGGCATGAATTGAGTTTAAAATATTCCAGGCATAATCTACAGGTTTTTGATCGTACTTATAATTTTTCAACATATAGTAAGCACGATTGTAGCGGTCTTCCCATTTTCCTTGTTGATCAAAATCAAACTTTTCGTTTCCCCCTAAAAAATCAAATTTCTGAGCGATTTCAAAATCTTTTTTATACTGATTATTGCATAAAAGCGGCATTGGCATTTCTTTATCTGTCAATACTTTATATTTTCCATTCAGCAAAGCAATTGTTGCTGTATTTCCTTTTGCATCACTTAAAAAGAAGTGACTTCCGGCTGCATTTGGCCACCAATCGATATTCGGACCTTTAGTCAGATTGTCAACGACTTCTTTTACCGATTTATAATTATCCAACTGATATTGAATCCATTGCGCCCAAAACATATTGGATTGTGAAGGATTTACAACTTTTGAAGTTTCTTCAAGATACAATTCAACCAAGAAAAGTCCTTTCTCATTGACTCCATAACAAGGAAAATCGTAACCCAAAAGATTGAAAGTTACTGAACCAAATTTGGAAATCCATTCTTTCGAATATTTTACATTATCAGTTGTAAGATTTTCCCAGCTGATATTTCTTTTCTGAACATCTCGTTTATTTACGACAATCATTCCGGGCATTGTTTTCCAGTTTTCATTAAAACCGACTACACAATGGTCTTTTCCTTTTAATAAAAAAGCTGAACAGGCATAAACTCCAACCGAGTAAACGATTGCGCATAACAACAAACAACGTACTAATAAAAACTTCATGGTTTTGAATAAAATGGTTAAATATTTTTAAATCTTATTTGAAATTTTGATGACCAATTCTTTAAGGCTTACTTTCAAAGATTCAGGTTCCAACACTTCTGCATAATCTGCAAAGGTAATTAACCAACGCGGAAATCCATCTTTGATCCAATCGGTTTCGAAGATCAGTTCTACTCCATTCTCTCTTTCAACCTCATCAATTAATCCATAATATTTTTTTGAATTACTGAGATGTCCGATAATTTTTTTATCAACCAAAAGTCTGACTTTGGTTTTATTTCCGTTCGGATTTTGTCTGTAATCATTAATCTGACCATATTCCTGCAGGAAAGGATTCTGAGTTTTAATGATCTGTAAAATTCGGTCAACTCTAAACTGCCTGAAATCATTTCGCAACGTACAAAAAGCCATAATATACCAATAATTGAACTCAAAAAAGACACCAACAACTTCAATTGTTCGCATAGAAACTTTGGAATCCACAGTTGCATATTCCAACGTTATCTGCTTCTTTTCTGCGATACTTTCCAAAATAATTGGGATGATATTTTGAATATTATCCACTGTTTTTGGATGATAATTATAAACATCAATCTGTTTTTCAATATTCTGAATTAAATTTCTGTCTGAATATTTTAATACAGAACGTACCTTTTCCATTGCTGACTGATAATGATTTCCTAAACTTTGATGTAAAAATTTCTGCATCAACTTTTCTGCCGTAATGAAACTCAAAACTTCCTCTTTTGTGAACATTACAGGCGGAAGTTTGTAGCCGTCCATCAAAGAATATCCGCTTCCCGCTTCACCAATAATCGGAATTCCTGCATTTTCTAGCGTTTTTACATCACGGTAAATCGTTCTGACGCTGACATCAAATTTCAACGCAAGATCTTGTGCCCGAACCAAAGGTTTAGACTGCAATTGGGTGAGAATAGCTGTAACTCGATCGAGTTTTTTGAGGTAATGATCGTTCATTGAGGTGTTTAGCGTTTTAGCGTTTTAGCGTTTTAGCGTTTTAGCGTTTTAGCGTTTTAGCGTTTTAGCGTTTTAGCGAAAATAATTCCTAATTCCTAATTCCTAATTCCTAATTCCTAATTCCTAATTCCTAATTCCTAAAATTAATTATCTTTAAAAGTATTCATCAACTTATCAAGATTTAAACTTCTTGCGGAGGCATCAAAAATCTCGCGGTAAGTTCCGTTGGTTTGCACCAATTCATTGTGAGTTCCGCTTTCAACGACTCTGCCTTTTTTCATAACATAAATTTTATCTGAATCTAAAATCTGGGATAAAGAATGTGAAATAATGATCACCGTTCTACCTTCTTTTATAGCATCCAAGGAGTTTTTGATCTGTTCGGTTGCGATGGCATCCAGACTTGCTGTTGGTTCATCAAGGAAAATAATTGGAGGATTTTTCAAAAATAATCTTGCGATGGCAATTCTCTGTTGCTGACCTCCCGAAAGTTGTGTTGCGTCGTGCTGATATTGCTGTGACAAATCTAAAATCTGTTCATGCAAATACGCTTTTTTTGCAGCTTCCTGAATTTCTTCAAAACTGGCATTCATGTCTCCATAACGGATATTATCTTCAATACTTCCCTGAAAAATGTGGTTTTTTTGAAGAACCAAACCTAGATCATCTCTCAGAAAAGTATTATCAAACTCATTTAAACTAACGTTATCCAATAAAATTTCTCCGGAATTCGGAAGATAAAATTTACATAAAAGATTGATGATTGTTGACTTTCCTGCTCCACTTAAACCAACCAAAGCAGTTGTTTTTCCGTTTTCAATTTTCATGGAAACATCATGCAAAGCCTGTGTTCCGTTTGGATAAGAGAAGTTGACATTTTTTAATTCAAAATTTCCGATGATTTTCTTTTCTACAAAAGTTCCGTTTTGTTCTTTTTCATCGTCTGCATTTAAAATATCAAAATATCCTTCTGCATAAATCATCGCATCATTCATATCATCATAAATTCTGTGTAACTGACGAATTGGAGCCGAAACATTATTAAAAAGCATGATATGAAGCATGATGGCACCAATTGTCATCTGCTGATCCAACACCAGATAAACCGTTAAAAGAATAATTAAAACCACTCCAAACTGCTCAATAAAGGTTTTTAAGCCATCATAAATAAAGTTAGTTTTTCGTGTGAACATCTGGCTTTCCATCAACTGCATCTGCAAGTCGTATTGCTTTTTACCTTCAAATTTTTCACGGACAAAACTTTTGATCACCATAATGGAATTGATCAAATTCAACAATCCGGAAGTTTTCTGTTCACGTTGATTTCGTAATTGTCGACGAACTCCACCCAATTTTTTTGCCTGTAATGAACTGATATAAAAATAAATAGGAACAATGATCGTAGAAACCAATCCAACATAAACATTTTGCATATACATGATAATCAATGCAATAAACGCGTTGGAAAATAATGGCAACATGTCGATAAAAAAGTTCTGAACTAATTTTGTCAAACTTTCAATTCCTCTGTCTATTCTTATTTGAAGTTTTCCTGATTCGTGGTTTTCATCGTTAAAATAAGCAACCCGATAGGTCAGAATTTTATCAATTGCTGATTGCGCCAAAACCGAACTTACATTAATTCTAATTTTTTCGCCATAAAATTTCTGCCCGAAATTGATGAAAATATTTAATAATTCTTTTCCGAGTAAAATAATGGAAATGATGACTAAAACATGAATTCCCTCAGACATTGGATGAGGCAAATGCGTCAATTTCGTAACCTCATCAACGGTATACTTCAAAACAAGTGGGTTCACCTGCGCTGCTAGAGCTCCTAAAAAAGTAAGAAGTAAAGTCCCGTAAATCATTAAGCGATAAGGCTTAATAAATGGAACCAATTGTTGATAAATTCCAAATAAAGTAACTGTTCTGTTAAAAGGTTTTGCCATAGGAATTATTTTAACTAAAAAACGTACCGTTTCAAAGAGAAAAGGTACGAATTATAAGTATTATTTTTTTTTTGATTTAGGGTCTTAAAAATTCTTTTTCCAGTAATCTGTAATTTCAAAAATTTTTTCACCTATTTCCAAACCATTATTTTTAGTATAGATGTTCCATTCAGCATTGGGCTTAAACCAATTCCATATTCGAGTAAAATCACCAACATTATCACCCTCTACTTCATAAAATTCTTCAATAAAATTCTTTTTAAAACTAATAAAATCAGTATCAGAATTTGTTAAACTTATTTCTTCTAAAACTTTTTCAGCTAAATACATTTTATCGAATAACTCTTTGAGACGATACTTATCAAAATATTGTTGTTTAGATAGAAATTTATCCCGCATAAATATAGCTTGTAAGATAATGTAATTCTGATTTGCTTGCTTCCTTTGATTCGGCTTTTGCCTGTTCTAAAGAATATTGAGAATTAATTTCTTTCCTCTGGAAAACAAAAGAATTATTTGCATTTTTATCCACAACATCATTGAAAATATGTTCAATTTCAGAATTTGCTAACGATGCAAAACTTATATCTTCAAAACCATACATTAATCTCAAATCATCAAATTGAGCAAAGTTTTCATCAACAAAACCTTGTAACTGAGATTTTGAATCAAAATTTCCTGCCCAAATATTGTAAGCGTATGTTTTCTTTTTCGGTTTGTCTAATATACTCTGATAAACAAAGTTTTCACCAAGATAAGCTTCTCTTACCTGTGGATCATTGGCTAATTCTTCAGGAAGTCCTTCTTTTAGGATCTTTCCTTCGAACATAATGTATGTTTTATTGGTAATCGCCAAAGTTTGCTGAACGTTGTGATCAGTAATTAAAATTCCAATGTTTTTGTCAACCAAACTTCTTACGATTTTCTGAATATCTTCAACGGCAATCGGGTCAACCCCCGCGAAAGGCTCATCCAACAAGATAAAATTTGGACTTGTTGCCAAACAACGCGCGATCTCCGTTCTACGTCTTTCTCCTCCCGAAAGAAGATCACCTCTGTTTTTACGGACATGCTGTAACGAGAATTCTTCAACCAATTCGTCGCATTTCATCTGCTGTTCGCGTTTTGAAAGGTTTGTTAACTGTAAAACTGCCATGATATTTTCTTCCACCGAAAGTTTTCTGAAAACTGATGCTTCCTGAGCTAGATATCCGATTCCTTTTTGGGCTCTGCGGTACATGGCATCGGTTGTAATTTCCTGGTTTTCTAAGAAAATTTTTCCTGAAGTAGGCTTAACCAAACCAACAATCATATAAAACGATGTGGTTTTACCTGCTCCGTTCGGACCAAGCAAACCAACAATTTCTCCCTGTTGAACCTGTACAGAAACGCCTTTTACAACTTTTTTCGGACCGTATTCCTTGATTAAGTTTTCTCCTCGTAAAATCATAGTGGCAAAGATAAAGTTTTTTTGAATTCAAATTTTAGATTAAAGATTGTGTTCAAAAGTTTTATGATTTTTTTAATAGATACTTCGACGGGCTTAGGATGGCACAGTTGTTAGATATTTCATGAAAAAACACCTCAAATTGAGGTGTTTTTCTTATATAATTACTTTTGATTATTTATTTAAAAGAATCGCGGCTTCTTTAGCAAAATAAGTAAAAATCATGTCTGCTCCTGCTCTTTTGAAACAAGTTAAACTTTCAATGATTGTCTTATCATTATCCAACCAGCCGTTTTGCGCAGCTGCTTTTACCATTGCATATTCACCACTTACGTTGTAAACTGCGATAGGAAGATCGATTGCTTCACGAACTTTAGAAACAATATCAAGATATGGAAGTCCCGGTTTGATCATAATAATATCTGCACCTTCTTCAATATCTTTAAAAACTTCATTTAAAGCCTCTCTTGAATTATGAAAATCCATCTGATATGTCTTTTTATCCTTTGGAATTTCTACATCATCTGTGGGAGCACTGTCTAAAGCACTTCTGAACGGTCCATAAAAAGAACTTGCATATTTTGCAGAATAGCTTAAAATTCCAACATCTGTAAATCCACTGTCTTCTAAAGCTTCGCGAATTGTTAATACCCTTCCGTCCATCATGTCACTTGGTGCCACAATGTCAGCTCCTGCTTCGGCATGTGACACAGACATTCTTGCCAATGCATCGTTGGTAGCATCATTTACGACTTTCCCGTTTTCTATAATTCCGTCGTGACCGTAAATTGAATATGGATCTAAAGCAACATCAGGCATTACGATCATTGCAGGAACAGCATCTTTAATCGCTTTGATCGTAGTTTGCATTAATCCGTTCTTGTTCCAAGCTTCTTTTCCGGTGTTATCTTTTAAATGATCAGACACTTTCATGTACAGATTGACAGCTTTTACTCCTAAAGAAAATAATTCCTTACATTCCTTCACCGTTAAATCTATACTTCGCCTGAAAATACCCGGCATCGACGGGATCGGTTCCTGCTTGTTTTCGCCCTCCATTACGAAGATCGGCATTACAAAATCATCAGTTGTAAGGATACTTTCTCTTACCAAGCTTCTCATAGATTCATTAACTCTAAGTCTTCTATTTCTTGAATGTATCATTTTGGAATACTTTTTGAATAAGTTTCTGCAAATTTAGTATAAGTTCTATAAAAAAATATTGCATGTGATTATAGAATTATTTACTTTTGTTACGAAATACCTAGAGAAATTATAATTTGATGAAAAAACTTTTACTTTTATTTCTATTTATAGGCACTTTTGTTGGATTTTCCAACAATTTTAAAGCTCAACTGAGAGAGCCTGGTTCCATCTCGCAAAAAGCAGATGATGGTGTGCTTGTTGCCTATCCGAATCCTGCGAAGGATTTCCTTGTCATTAAGGCAAAAGACTCTTCTTTAAGAGTTAAGAGCGTAACTTTTTATTCAATTTTGGGTACACAAGTTGCTAATTACGCCGTAAATATGAACTCGGGAGAGATCAATATTGAAAAATTGAAACCCGGAAAATATTTAATTCGTTACATTTTAAGCGATAATACCCAAAAGGTTACTCAAATCGTAAAACAATAAAATTTAAATCCTGATAATCATCAGGATTTTTTCTTTTAGATTAATTCTGTTTCAATTATTCCGTAACTTTCGGGATATTTTTATACTAACTATAGAAAAACAAATTAATGCTAAAAGCTGAACATATTACGAAGACCTACAATGCAGGTAAGAAGATCGCATTGGATGACTTCAGTATACATGTCCCAACAGGGAGTATTTATGGTCTTCTAGGACCAAACGGAGCAGGGAAAACTTCCTTCATCCGTATCATCAATCAAATTACTCAAGCTGATTCCGGAGATGTCTTTATTAACGGAGAAAAGCTTAATCAAAATCACATCAGGGATATCGGTTACATGCCTGAAGAACGAGGGTTGTATAAAAATATGACCGTTGGCGACCAGATCCTTTATTTTGGAGAATTAAAAGGTATGACCAAAAATGACGCTTTAAATGAAGCAAAAAAATGGTTTGAAAAACTGAATATCGATCAATGGTGGAAGAAAAAACTCTCTGAACTTTCAAAAGGGATGGCTCAGAAAATTCAGTTTGTGGTAACTGTTCTTCACAGACCGCATCTTTTGATTCTGGATGAACCTTTCTCTGGTTTTGACCCTGTGAATGCCAATTTGATCAAAGACCAAATCATCGAACTTAAAAATAACGGAACAACCATTATTCTTTCGACTCACAGAATGGAAAGTGTGGAGGAAATGTGTGATTATGTAGCATTGATCAATAATTCTAAAAAAATTATTGACGGAAGAGTCTTCGACGTAAGAGAAAAATTCAAGAAAAACATCTTCGGAATTACCCTTTCTGAGGTAAGTGATCATCAATTTGATACTTTCAAAAACAAATACGAGATCTTTAATTATACCAATGAAAATAATCTGGTTTCTTTCGATTTAAAAAATGAGAATGATCAGAACAACATTATTTTAGATCTTGTAAATGTTGGAAAAGTGAGATCGTTTGATGAAAAAATTCCAAGTATGAATGAAGTATTTATTAATGCCGTAAGCAACAACTCTTAATTATGAATAATATTTTTTTAATTACAAAAAGGGAATTTCTTACGCAGGTTAAGAAAAAATCCTTCATTATATTAACTTTACTGGCTCCCGTTATGATCATTGCTTTTGGAGCAGTTATCGGATTAATGTTTAAGGCTAATGAATCACACAGCATTATTGAAGTCGTTGATAAAAGCGGATTATTTAAAGATCAGTTAAAATCAAACGATAAACTTAATTATGTTTTTGTTTCTGTGGCTGATGAAAAGTCGAAGATCAATAACTTAAAAGGAAATGAATCTTTAGACGGAATTTTAATCTTACCTGAATTGAGCGGTCAGAATTATGATGATCTGGAGAAAAATTCAAGGTTGGTTATTAATTCTAAAATTGGTTTTGATACGAAGCAGAGAATTATTTCTGATATTACGAATGTCATCAAAAAAGAGAAGATCAAACAATTAGGAATTGCTGAAACTCAACTCGATAATCTTGATAAAGGTTTTACTTTAAAAACAATCAATGTTTCAGAAAATAATAAGGAAGATTCTGATCTTAGTTTCGGCGTCAAGACTGGATTAAGTATGGTTTTAATGTACGTTACGTTCATGTTTATCCTTATTTATGGTGTGAGAGTGATGAGAAGTGTTTTGGAGGAGAAAAACAACCGTGTTGTAGAAATTATCATCTCTTCTGTGAAGCCATTTGAGCTGATGATGGGTAAAATTTTGGGAGTAACAATGGTTGCTTTAACTCAGTTTATTATCTGGATTACGATGTCGGTTATTGGCGCATTGGTTTTAAATACAGGTTTTAATTCAATACAAAAAAATATTCCCGGCGGAAATGAAGAAATGATGAGTAAACTGGATATTGCTCAGATTGCAACTCAGGTTTCTCACAGTTTATTGGAGCTTAATTTTCCTTTGATCATCGGTGTATTTATCATATATTTTCTTTTAGGATATATCTTTTACAGCTCGATTTATGCTGCCATTGGCTCTGCGGTTGATAATGAAACAGAAACTCAGCAATTCACCTTATTTGCAATTTTACCACTAACATTGGGAATGTACGGAAGTTTTTCTTTAATGAATAATCCTGACGGACCATTAGGTTTTTGGTTATCAATAATCCCTTTCACATCACCTGTTGCAATGATCGCCAGAATTCCTTTTGGAGTTCCTATTTGGCAGTTAGCCCTATCGATTGTGTTATTATTGGGAACAACGGTTTTCATGATATTCCTTGCAGGAAAAATCTACAGAGTAGGAATTTTGATGTATGGAAATAAAGCTACGTTGAAAGAGCTTTGGAAATGGGTCAGAGGATAAAATCATCATCTGAATATCAAAAATTATAAAACAAAAATCCCGAGAATTAAAATTCCCGGGATTTTTTATGTTTCTTATGAAATCTTTTTATTCAAAGATGTAGCTAATTTTCGCACTAAGAACTTGTTCAGATTTACCTTTTGTACTTCCTAATGGCTCATTCTTAAGACCTGGATAGGTATTAGAGATACCAAAGTCATAGTTTAAGGCAAATTCTAACTGTCTTTTGTAGCTATATCCTACACCAATTCCTACACCAAAGTTAAAGCTAGCTGCTTTACCGTTTACTCCAGGAAGACTAGGATCAGTAACGTCCGGATCATAATAAGGTCTTGTACTTGGAGCGTTCTTAACTTTCTGACTAATTAAAAAATTAAATCTAGGTCCTGCCATTGCAAAGAATTCTGATTCAGCTTCTGAAAAATATCCTTTGAAATAAATAGGAACACTAATATAATCATTTGCATAAACAGCGTCATAGCCCGGTCTGTTTTTAGCATCCTTATCTTTTCCGGTTTCTCCTGCTCCGAAATATACTATTTCAGGTTGTAAGAAAAACTGGTTTTCTTTTCCCATTGGAATTAAAGCTAAAGCTCCGGCCTGAATCGTAAATCTAGGACCTGAAGGGTTATGAGCATTTTTTACTCTGGCGTAATTACCTCCTGCAGTGATACCGAATCTTGTGCTACTGAAATCGATCTGGGCGAAAGATAAAGTAGAAAGTACCAAAGCCGAGGCTAATAAAAGTTTTTTCATATGTTGGGTTTTTATAATTAAGCTAAAATTTTCGCTACAGTTGCACCGATATCAGCAGGAGAATCTACAACGTTGATTCCGTTTTCTCTCATAATCTCCATTTTTGCCTGAGCAGTATCTTCGTCACCACCTACGATTGCACCAGCATGTCCCATAGTTCTTCCTTTAGGAGCAGTTTGTCCAGCGATAAATCCTACAACCGGCTTAGTAGATCCACTAGCTTTGTACCATCTTGCAGCTTCAGCTTCAAGACCACCACCGATCTCACCGATCATAACAACAGCTTCAGTTTCCGGATCGTTGATGAATAACTCTAACGCTTCTCTTGTAGTAGTTCCAATGATTGGGTCACCACCAATACCGATAGCCGTAGAAACACCGAAACCAGCTTTTACAACTTGGTCAGCAGCTTCATACGTAAGAGTTCCTGATTTTGAAACGATACCTACTTTTCCTTTTTTGAAAACGAAACCTGGCATAATACCAATTTTAGCTTCTTCAGAAGTAATGATTCCCGGGCAGTTTGGTCCAATCAATCTACAATCTCTGTCTGCAATGTAAGATTTTACTTTTACCATGTCTGCTACAGGAATACCTTCAGTAATACATACGATCACTTTAATTCCAGCTTCAGCAGCTTCCATGATAGCATCTGCAGCAAATGCAGGTGGTACAAAAATGATACTTACGTTTGCTCCAGCTTTTTCAACAGCATCAGCAACAGTATTAAATACAGGCTTTCCTAAGTGCTCGCTACCTCCTTTTCCTGGAGTAACACCACCTACTACGTTTGTTCCGTATTCGATCATCTGACCTGCGTGGAAAGTACCTTCGTTACCTGTAAATCCTTGTACAATTACTTTAGAATCTTTGTTTACTAAAATTGACATTTTATTGTTGTTTTAATTTATTTTTATTATTCTATTAATGCTCACAAATTTACTTATTTTTCTTTGATTTTAGATAAAACCTTAACAATTGTTTATTTGAGATTTCTCAGTTTTACCTCTTTTTTCAAATAAGTTTTAAAATCTTCTGCAAACATTCCGATATAAGTACCTTTTTCGAGATCTCTGTTGACTCCTGTTTTACCTAATAATACAGATCCATCAGCTATTTTATTACCTGAAGCGATGCCAACCTGCCCCCAAAGTGTTACTTCATTTCCTATCACACAACATCCTGCAATTCCCACTTGTGAAGCAATTAAACATTTTTTCCCGATAACAGTATCATGACCGATCTGGATTTGATTATCCAAAACAGAACCTTCTCCGATAACCGTAGAATCTGTAACTCCTCTGTCGATTGTACAGCCGTTTCCTATTTCTACATTGTTTTCAATGATAACATTTCCGACAGAAATCAGACGGTCGAAATTTCCGTTTAATTTTCTGTAATAAAAAGCATCACCTCCCAAAACAGTGTTTGATTGAATAATCACATTATCACCAATAACCGTTCTGTCACCAATAACAACATTAGGAAAAATAAGTGTATTTTTTCCAATGCTAACATTATTTCCAATAACAGCAGTACGATGGATTTTTGTGCCCTCTCCTATTTCAACATCGTGAAGTTCTTCTGTGAAATTATATATTCTTGTAAAATGAGTATTGATCTTATTAAAATCTCCGAAAGGATCTTCGGAAACTAACAGTGCTTTACCTTCCGGGCATTCAACTTCTTTATCAATTAAAATAATTGTCGCCGCTGAATTTAAAGCTTTGTCGTAATATTTTGGATGGTTTACGAAAACGATATCTCCCGGTCTTACCATGTGAATTTCATTAGTCCCTAATACTTCAAAGTCTTCAGAGCCAACAAATTTTGATCCGATAAGATCAGCAATAGCTTTCAGTTTTTGTGGTTGATGAAACGTCATATTTTTAAATGATGTTTAAATTTTATTAACCTTGTCAAGGTTTAGAATCTTGATAAGGTTTGATAAATTCGGTTGAATTCCGATCTTATTTAATTGGATTTTATCCAATTCTCTGTTAAGTCGTCCCTTCGGGACTTCTAAGTTTTTACAAAAACAAAATTCGGAATGCTAGTGCAAACCGAATTTATGTAAATTTTATTTAAAATTATTCTTTTACTCTTTCTAAGTAAGAACCATCTTCTGTACTTACTTTGATTTTGTCTCCTGCTTCAATGAACAGAGGAACCATTACTCTTGCTCCTGTTTCAACGATAGAATTTTTAAGAGCATTCGTAGCTGTATTTCCTTTTACTCCCGGATCAGCTTCGATAACTTCTAAGTAAACAGATTGAGGAAGTTCTGCAGACAAAGGCGTCTCATCAGCTTCCTTTAAAATGATAGTAACTTCTTCACCTGCTTTCATCAGATTAGAGTTTTCAATCATTTCTTTGTTCAAATATAATTGAGAGAAATCTTCATTGTTCATGAAGTGGAAACCATTCTCATCATCATAAAGATATTGGAATTTTCTTGTAATTACTTTTACCTCATCAATTTTGTGACCTGCAGAAAATGTATTATCCAATACCTTTCCGTTAGTTACTGACTTTAGTTTTGTTCTTACGAAAGCTGGTCCTTTTCCTGGCTTTACGTGCATAAATTCAACTACCTTAAAAATATCATTACTGAATTCAATGCAAAGTCCTTTTCTTATATCGTTACTTGTTGCCATTAATTTTATATTGTCTTTTAATTTGTATTAGTTACTTTCTTTTCCTGTTCCGTATCCTTTAACGATACCTCTAGGAGAGTTTTGAATAAACTGAAGAATTTCATCTCTTTCAGCAGTTGGAAGCATTTCTTTTTCGATGTAAGTCACAGCCTGAGAAACGTTCATTTTCATTTGGAAAATCGTTCTGTAAATCTTTTGAATTTCGAAAATTTTCTCATTGGTAAATCCTCTTCTTCTCAAACCTACTGAATTGATTCCTGCATAAGACATCGGTTCTCTCGCCACCTTTACATATGGCGGAATATCTTTTCTTACCAATGTTCCACCAGAAATCATCACATGTTTTCCGATTTTACCAAATTGATGCACAGCACTAAGACCTCCCATTACAGTATAGTCTCCGATTTCTACGTGCCCTGCAATACCGCAACCGTTCACAATGATAACGTGATCTCCGATAACGCAGTCGTGTGCAATATGGGAAGTTGCCATAATAAGGCAGTTTTTACCAATTTTGGTAAATCCAAGAGCTTTTGTCCCTCTGTTTACCGTTACACACTCTCTGATCGTAGTTTCGTCTCCGATAATTACCTGAGTATCTTCACCATCAAATTTTAAATCCTGAGGGATCGCAGAAATTACCGTTCCCGGAAATATCCTACAGTTTTTACCTATTCTGGCACCATCCATGATGGTAACATTAGGGCCAATCCAAGTTCCTTCTCCGATTTCTACATCCCCTGCTATTGTAGTAAATGGTTCTACAATAACATTTTTGCTGATTTTTGCACGTTTATCAACGGCTGCTAATTGATGAATCATTTAATCAACTTTATTTTTTGCAACTTGAGCCATTAATTCTGCTTCTACTGCTACAGTATCTCCCACATATCCGTATCCCTGCATATGAACAATACCTCTTCTGATAGGCTCTATCAATTCAATTTTGAAAATCATAGTATCACCGGGAACTACTTTTCTCTTGAATTTTACTTTATCAATTTTAATGAAATAAGTAGAGTAATTTTCAGGATCCGGAACGCTTGCTAATACTAGAATACCTCCTGTCTGTGCTAACGCTTCAACTTGTAAAACACCCGGCATTACAGGCTCTTTAGGGAAATGTCCAACGAAGAAAGGCTCGTTCATTGTAACATTTTTCAATCCTACAACGTGAGAATCCGACAATTCTAAGATTTTATCAATCAATAAGAATGGTGGTCTGTGAGGCATCAACTTCATAATTCCGTTGATATCGAACACAGGTTCTTTTGTTAAATCAAAATCAGGAACATTTTTTTTCTTTTGTAATTTCCACTGACGGTTCAATTTTTTAGCAAATTGAGTATTTACAAAATGTCCTGGTTTATTAGCAATAACTTTTCCTTTTATTTTTACTCCAGCCAAAGCTAAATCACCTATTACATCAAGTAATTTGTGTCTTGCAGCTTCGTTAGGATAATTTAAAGTAAGATTATCAAGAATACCGTTTGGTCTGATAGACACTTTGTCTTTACCAAAAGCTTTCTTTAATTTTTCTGTAGTTTCAGGAGTAAGATCTTTATCTACATAAACGATCGCGTTAGAAATATCTCCACCTTTGATCAAACCGTGATCTAAAAGCATTTCTAATTCATGTAAAAAGCTGAACGTTCTAGCAGATGAAATCTCTTCTTTAAAATCTGAAATATTTTTAAGAGTAGCATTCTGAGTACCTAAAACTTTAGTCCCAAAATCTACCATTGTAGTAATTTCGTAATTATCTGAAGGAATAATTGTAATTTCTGAACCCGTTGCCGGATCGCTATAGCTAAGAACTTCTTTTACCACCAAATATTCTCTGGCGATACCTTGTTCTACAATTCCTACACTTTCGATGGCTTCAACAAAAAACTTTGAAGAACCGTCTAAAATTGGAGGTTCAGAAGCATCCATTTCCAACATTGCGTTATCAATATCACAACCAACTAAAGCTGCCAAAAGATGTTCACAAGTGTTAATTTTAACTCCTAATTTTTCTAATGTCGTTCCTCTTTCTGTCGCTACAACATAGTTTACATCAGCTTCGACCTGAGGATGACCCTCTAAATCTGTTCTCACAAAAACGAAACCTGTATTTTCTTTAGCAGGTTTTATGGTCAATTTTACTTCTTTACCAGTATGAAGGCCAATTCCGGAAAGTGTTACCTCTTCCTGAAGTGTTTTTTGCATATCACTCATTAGTATGATCTTTTGAGGTATTCTCAAGATTATTTATTCGTTTTACAATTTCAGGTAAATTCCTGAAATGTACATAGCTTCTAAGGTAATCATTATAACTTATCGCAGGAGAACCGTACACAGTTTCTTTATCATTTACGCTAGAATTCACACCACTCTGAGCCTGAATTTTCACCTGATCTCCTATTTTAATATGCCCTACGACTCCAACCTGACCGCCAATTTGGTTCCAGTTACCGATAGTAGTAGATCCTGCAATTCCTGCTTGTGCGGCAATTACGTTATTCTGGCCAATTTTCACATTGTGGGCGATCTGGATAAGGTTATCTATTTTAGTCCCCTTTCCAATAATGGTAGATCCGATGGTTGCTCTGTCGATACTACAGTTAGAACCAATTTCAACATCATCTTCGATAATTACATTACCCAACTGAGGGATTTTTTTGAATCCGTCAGGAGTAGGCTGAAAACCAAACCCATCTCCGCCAATCACAGTATTGGAATGAATCACACAGTTATCTCCAACAATACAGTAATCGTAAATTCTGGCGCCACTGTCTATTTTACAGTTTTTACCAATTTTTACCCCTTTACCTATGTAAACATGAGGATAAATTTGTGAACCTTCACCAATTTTTGCTTTATCTGAGATATAGGTAAACGCACCGATATAGGCTTTTTCGCCAATAACAGCTGTTTCATGAATTGAAGAGCCGTCTTCGACTCCTTCCTTTCTACCCTGCATTTCCTGATACAGATTCATTAAAACCTGGAAGGCAAGATAAGCATCTTTTACGGCAATGATGGTAGGATTATAATTATCTTTAGTTATAATATCTTCAGAAACAATAAGAACGGAGCATCGTGAAGTGTCCAAATAATGGGAAAATCTCTCTTGTGCTACAAAAGAAAGATGCCCTGATTCCCCATTTTCAATGGGTGAAACTCCAGTAATAAGTGCATGCTCGTCACCTATTATTTTTCCGTCGATAAAACTTGCAATTTGCGAAGCTGTAAATTCCATATTCTGCAAAGATAAGAAATTCTATAATTCGCAAACATTTTTTAGTTTTAGGATAGTGAATTTTAATATTATTTAAGAAATTAATTAGACATATCTCTTGGAAAAGTAAGGATATATCTTGTGGTTTTATTTACGATCAACCCCGATAAAAGCTGGTCTTCCGACTCGTCTAGCCTTAATTTGACCCCACTTTTCTGCAATAAATAAATTGGCTGCTTTTCTGTGTCATAAGGCAACAATTTTCTTTTAATTTCGTGTACCAGGTCTTCACCGTTATCAATTCCGAAAAATTCGTTCGTGTTTTTTATTTTTTCTTCAATAAATTTCGAATCAAATGGATGAGAAGAGATAATTGTTTTAGGCAGGTTTCTCTGTATCACGCATTTACACCAATAAGAAAGAATAATATCATCAGAATTTTGCCAAGATTTCATGGCCTGAATAACGTCATTATCATCCATTTGTGTGAATCTTTCAACGTCTTCATCGGTTGCTGAGCTTTTTCCGCGGTATAAAAAATATTTCAAATTTTCCGTCGCAGGCAGATCAATCCCCTGAGAAACCAAATATTTTGCTCTTTCTAAGATTTTAACCAAAAGAAACTCTGCCAAAGCCGAAGTTTTATGATAATATACCTGCCAATACATGAACATTCTTGCGGTCAGAAAGTTTTCAATGGAGTAAATTCCTTTCGCATCAATCACCAATTCGCCTTCTTCACACACGTTCATCATCGAAATAATCCTTTGCGTATTGATATTTCCTTCCGAAACTCCTGTGAAAAAGCTATCTCTTTTCAAATAATCCAATCTGTCAACATCCAATTGAGAGGAAATAAGCTGATTGAAAAATTTTCTATGATATTTCCCCTGAAACATTTCAATAGCAACATTAAGTTGACCGTCAAACTCAACATTTAACCTATTCATCAATAATAATGAAAGATTTTCGTGATGCCAATCATCCATCAACATACTTTCCAACGCATGAGAAAATGGGCCATGACCAATATCATGCATTAAAATAGCCAACATCGCTCCTTTTTCCTCTTCATCAGAAATCTTAACTCCTTTTTGTTTTAAAGTTTCCAAAGCCGTAAACATCAAGTGCATTGCGCCCAAAGCATGATGAAATCTTGTATGAGTAGCACCCGGAAAAATTAAAGTTAAAAGACCAGTCTGGGAAATTCTTCTCAGCCTTTGAAAGTATGGATGTTCGATGATGTCGAATAAAATTTCATGAGGAATTTTGATAAATCCGTGAACCGGATCATTGATGATTTTAAGCTTATTCTGCATTGAAATGTCAGTATTTGTACACAAATTTAGGGATTTTAAATTTTAGGGTTGATTAATTTTCTATTAAAAAATTATGGTGTAAACACAAATGACACAAACTTTTTTACTAATAACACTAATTAAAAAATTAAGTTTTGGCTGAAGCCAATTGAATATTATTTTTGTATTAAACGGGCTAAAGCCCATTTCTATTGATGTAAAGCTGGTATCATTCGTGAAAAAACTTGTGCCATTTGTGTTTAAAAATTATCTTTGATACAAATTCCAATAACCTTTCATGAGAAAATTCTCTCTTTTTATCATCATCTTTTTAAGTATCAATTTTTCGGCACAAATTTTATCTGAAACTCAAAAATTAGAGTCTCTTTGTAAAGTTTGGGGATTTTTAAAATATTATCATCCGAATGTTGCCAAAGGAAATTTGGATTGGGATAATCAGCTTTTCCTGAAATTAAATGAAATTGAAAAGATCAACGATAAAAATCAATTGAACGAATTTTATGCTAATTGGATTGACAGTCTGGGAAAAGTTGAAACTTGTGAACAATGTAAAAAAGAGGATAACAAAATCTATTTTTTGAAAAACTTTGATCTTAATTGGATTAACAATCAGACTATTTTTTCAGAAAATATAATTCAGAAATTGAGCTATATTCAGGATAATAGAAATATTGGAGACCATTATTATTTCGGGATTGGTGGAAGAAAAGTATTTTTCAGAAATGAAAATTCTTATGGGTCAAAATTTACTTCAAAAGAGATAAGCTTATTAGAATTATTCAGATATTGGAATTATGTAGAATATTTTTTTCCTTACAAATACAAAACAGATCAAAATTGGAATGATGTTTTAACAGAGATGATTCCGAAATTTCTAGCTATTAATAATGATGAATCTTATCATTTAACTTTAGCAGAATTGGTTACCAAAACAGATGATTCCCATGCTTTTCTGTTTTCGCCTTTTATTAGCTTGCATCAATATGGGAGAAGAAAAATTCCTGTGGAATATAGTTATGCGGAAGGGAAATTGGTTGTTACTAAAATTAATTCCAATAAACTTAATGAAGAAAATCCATTGAAAATTGGTGATGTAATTTATGATGTGAATGGTAAAACTATTCCACAAATGGTCAATAGTTTTGGGAAATACATTCCTGCTTCCAATTCTTGGGGGAAAATCAAGAAAGCGAAAAATCTTTTTCTTTTTACCAATAATGATTCAATTTCGGTTAAACTTGAACGGGATGGACAAAATTTTTCAATTAAAGTAAAAGCATATTTACTCCGAGATATTATCAATGAAAAACCTGCGACACCTGAAAAATGGAAATTCATTGATGACGAAAGAAAAATCGGCTATGTAAACATGGGAATTATTGAAAGAAAAGATCTGGACGAGATGTATAAAAACCTGAAGGAAACAGAATCTATCATTTTTGATCTTAGAAATTATCCGAAACAAACCATTTTACCTTTAAGCAAATTGTTACTTCCTGAAAATACTATTTATTATCAATTCAATTTCCCTGAAACCAATTATTTGAGCAAATTTTACAGTCGAAAAAATAGTATTGGCAGAAAAAACGACGATTATTATAAAGGAAATGTGGTGGTTTTGGTTGATGAAAACACCCAAAGCCAAGCCGAAACTACGACGATGATGTTAAAGCAACATCCAAAGGCAAAAATTATTGGCAGCAATACTTCCGGAGCCAATGGAGATATTATTAGATTCAACATTGCAGATCTGGAGACGAGTTTTACAGGATTGGGAGCCTATTATCCTGACGGCCGAGAAACTCAACGAATAGGAATTATTCCTGACATCCTCATAAAACCAACAATAAAAGGCATCAAAGAGGGAAAAGATGAAGTCTTGGAAAGAGCTTTAGTATATATAAATACAGGGAAATAATTCATTCAAAAGAAAAATTCAACCAAAAATAAACACCTGTTTTTCAAACAATTACTTACTAAAACTAATATTTTTTACATTTTTTTGTCAGCAATTCAATTTGTTTACGTCTAAGTTATTAACAAATTAGCCTAAACAAATAAAATTGATTATGAAAAATTGCGTTTCAGGAAAACAAACCAGATTAGGAGCTGTTATTTTATTAGCTTTACTATCAATTTACTCTTGCAATAATGACAACGAAATAACTGTCGAACAAAATGCCAAGATAGAAGAAAAAGTTGTCGTTGCAAACCGTGTTGGCAGTTCAATTACTTTTATTGATGCGGTTACAAACGCTGTTACCAAAACACTCACTATCGCAAATTCGGATCCGATGTATGTTGTTTACGTTCCGAAAACTGATAAATTGTATGTTGGCGACAGAGCAAATAAAAAAATCCATGTCATCAATCCTCAAAATCAGCAAATAGAAACTTCTATTAACGTTGGAAACGGTGTTTTTCACATGTGGGGAGACGCTCAAGGCAAAGAACTTTGGGTTGTTAATGATATAGACAAGACAATTTCTGTGGTAAATCTGGCTACAAATTCCGTAACTAATACCATCAATGTAGATATGACACCTCACGACATATTTTTATCTCAAGATGGAATAACCGCATATGTTTCCGTATTTACAGGTAGCTCTACATCGGATAAAATTTATAAATATTCTACCTCCACTTATGCTAAAACGGGCGAGAAAACAGTTGGAAAAGAACCTCATTTATTTTATGCCAACAATAAATTATATGTTCCCTGCCAATTAGAAAAAACATATATCTTGGATGGAAATACATTAAATACTTTGTCTGAAAAAGTATTCACAGGCGCTCATGGAATTTTCACTTTGCCTTCTCAAAATATATTTTTTGTGAGTAATATTACTGGTAATCAATTATACTCAATCAATGCGACAACTGGAGATCAAGTTGGAAGTCCAGTCTCGTCTTCTGCTACAACACCTCATAATATTGTGCTTAATGATAAAGGTGATAAAATGTTTGTAACCCATTCCGGAGGCACTGCAAATACGGTTTCGATCTATAATGTGAGTTCGTCGGGTGCTATTTCACCATCGACTACAGCAACTGTAGGAACCAATCCTTTTGGGTTGACATATTATAAAAGAGAATTAAAATAACCTTTAAAAACAGAAGTCATGATCGAAGCATATTGGAAAAAAGGTATTTCGTTCGAATCTTATCTTCATAATATCGAAAAGAAAATAGAAGCTCCTGAAAAACAAAATTTTGATAAAGAGAAAATCCAAAAATGTAAACTTTCCCTCGAAAGAGCCGAACAGATTATGCAAAATTACTTTCCGGATAGCGATCATGAGAGTATTCTTAATGAAAAAAACTTCACTGGAAAGATTTTAATTATAGCTGAAGACTGGTGTGGAGACTGTAGTCAAGCCATTCCGGTAATAAAAAAATTCTTCGAAGAAAAAAACGCCGTAAAAATACTATACAGGGATGAAAACCCTGATTTGATGAAATTATTCTTAACAAGTGGAAGCGAGTCCGTCCCCATTGTCATTATCCTTGATGTCAAGAGCGATATTATAAGCCATTGGGGGCCACGGACCGCGTTTGGATTTGAACTTTTAACTAAATATAAAAATGATCCCGAAAAATTTCCTAAAGAGGTTTTCCTCTCCGAATTACAGGAATATTACGAAAGCAATAAAGGTTTTGATATTATTGATGAAATAATTTCTCTTTTATGATTTCAAGTTTAAAAATTAACTCGTAAAATTTCTTATAAAAGTATAAATGACTTCAATACATTAATTAAAGAACCAATAATTGATTTTTCATTAAAAAACATACTATTTATAGTACAAATGCGTTATCTTCATAGTCAATTATTACAATGAAAACGCATCAAAATTTTTAACTAAGATTTAACTTTTAAAGTCTCTATTTTCGCAGATTTTACGAGCTTTTGGTCGCAATTTTGATATACTAACCCTGAAAAATTAAATTATTATGTCGGAAAAGATATTATGGATAGATGATGAAATAGATTTACTTAGACCTCATATTGTATTTTTAGAGAAAAAAGGTTACCACGTAACCCCTGTAAATAACGTAAATGAGGCATTAGAATTAATAGATTCGGAAAAATTTGCACTTACTTTAATAGATGAAAATATGCCTGGGATTTCTGGGCTTGAGGCTATTCCTATGATCAAACAAAGAGATAGCTCTTTGAAAATAGTGATGGTTACAAAAAGCGAAGAAGAACACATTATGGAGGAGGCCATTGGTTCTCAAATCGCAGATTATATTTTGAAGCCAGTAAATCCTAATCAGATCTTATTGTCATTAAAGAAAAATCTTCAGGAAGACAATCTTGTTGAGCAAAAGACAATTTTACAATATCAGCAGGAGTTCAGAAACCTTTCTATGGAACTTTCTTATTTAAGAACGTATCAGGATTGGGCAGAATATTACAAAAAAATCGTTAGTTGGGAGATTAAGTTTGATAAAGTTGCAGATAACGAGTTTGCAGATCTTTTACAGTCTCAAAAAGAAGAAGCTAACATTCAGTTTGCTAAATTTATTGAAAACAATTACGAAGATTGGTTGAATGGAAATGAAAAACCATTAATGAGCCACACTCTTTTCAAAGAAAAAATAAAACCGGAAGTAGAAAAAGAAAAAGTTCTTTTATTGATGGTTGATAATCTTCGCTACGATCAATGGAAAGTAATCGAACCTTTGTTCACTAAATATTACAATAAAGTTTCAGAAGATTATTATTACAGTATTCTTCCGACAGCTACACAATATGCGAGAAACTCTTTCTTTGCAGGTTTAATGCCTTCTGAGATCGAAAAACGTTTCCCTGAAAAATGGTTCAATGATAATGAAGATGGAAACAAAAATGAATTTGAGCGTGATTTCTTAGAAGATCAAATGAAAAGAATTGGTTTAGGTTCTAAATCAATGAAATATTTAAAAGTTTTGAATGCCGATTTTGAAAGAAAGATCTACGATGATTTCAATCAGCACAAAAACAATGATCTTTTGGTGATTGTTTATAACTTTATTGATATTCTTTCACACGCAAAAACAGATAATCATATTGTTGATCAGTTAATTCGTGATGACAAAACTTTCCGCTCTTTAACATCGAACTGGTTTGAAAATTCATCTTTAATAAAGATCATTAAGTTAGCTGCGGAAAGCGGTTACAAATTGGTCATTACAACCGACCACGGAACCGTTTATGTTAAAAAACCAAGTAAAGTTGTAGGTGACAGAGAAACATCTACTAACATCCGTTACAAAACAGGTAAAAGTTTAACTTACGACGACAGAGATGTGTGGGCGATCACAAGCCCTGAAAAATTATTTTTACCAAAAGGAAATTTAAGTTCTAAATATATTTTCGCTAAGAATAATATTTTCCTGGCTTATCCTAAAAATTATAATCACTTTGTGAATTATTATAAAGAAACCTACCAACATGGTGGAATATCATTAGAAGAATGTATTATTCCAATAAGTATTTTAGAGCCCAAGTAGTTTTTTTCATAGTTTATTTAACTTTGGGTAATAAGGGTGGCGGAAAAAATCAATTGATTTTTTCCGCTTCTTTTTTATATTTTTGAAACATGAGATTAATTACTTACAACGTAAACGGAATAAGAGCTGCTTTTACCAAAGATTTTCTTGGTTGGCTGAAAACAGCTGACCCGGATATTATCTGCATTCAGGAGAGTAAAGCAGGAAACGATCAAATAGACATCGAAAGCCTTGAAAAATTAGGTTATCATAGTTATTGGCATTCAGCCGTAAGAAAGGGCTACAGCGGTGTCGGAATCGCTTCAAAA
This sequence comes from Chryseobacterium sp. GW823-FHT05E08, assembly GCF_058795655.1. Lineage (NCBI taxonomy): Bacteria > Pseudomonadati > Bacteroidota > Flavobacteriia > Flavobacteriales > Weeksellaceae > Chryseobacterium > Chryseobacterium sp. GW823-FHT05E08. The sequence goes on from NZ_JBXAHY010000008.1 coordinate 56,983, forward strand.
ATAAAACCCAATCATGTAGAATATGGCTGCGGTATTGAAAGTTATGATAATGAAGGAAGAATTATCCGTGCAGACTTTGATGGTTTCTCGGCAATTTCTGTATATGTCCCTTCTGCTTCGAATATTGAAAGGCTTGAATTTAAAATGCAATTTTGCCATGATTTTCTAGCTTACATTAAAGAATTAAAAAAGACTATTCCAAATCTTATTATTTCGGGGGATTTTAATATTTGTCATGAAGCGATTGATATCCACAATCCGGTTGGTTTAAAAAACACTTCAGGCTTCTTACCAATGGAAAGAGAATGGATGACCAGTTTCATCGAGGAGTGCGAATTGATAGACAGTTTCAGGTTTTTTAATAATGAACCCGACAATTACACTTGGTGGAGTTATAGACAGAATTCCAGAGCCAATAATAAAGGCTGGAGGTTGGATTACAACTTTGCATCCTATTCATTAAAAGAAAAGCTATCCAGAGCTGTTATTTTGAAGGAAGCAGTGCATTCGGATCACTGCCCTGCTTTAATAGAAGTTAATATTTAAAAAAATAAAAGCCAGCTTATTCAGCTGGCTTTGCAATTTAATCATAAATGTTAATCGACAATTTCATATTCCACCGGAATCGTACCGTGACCGGTATCTCCGATTTCATCGAACGCGGCTCTAGACATATCTAGCGCTCTTGATGAATGGAAAGGTCCTCTATCATTAATCTTCACTATTACCTCTTTTCCATTGTTCAGATTGGTTACTTTAATAGTTGTACCAAAAGGAAGCGTTCTGTTGGCTGCAGTAAGCTTTGAATTATCAAAGATTTCTCCGCTGGCCGTTTTTCTACCGTTAAATTTATCGTGGTAGTACGATGCATAACTTGTTTTCTTCGCATCTGTGGCATTATTCTTGAAAGAATAAACACCAAAGGTTGAAATCATCATTATGATTACGAGAATGAATCTTTTCATCATCTTGAAATTTTATTGGTTTTGACTCAGCAAAAGTATCATGAATATGGTAAAGTCCACAGTCGAAATGTTAAAAATTGTTAACAAAAACCTAATTCTATCACAACGACCCTTGTAACTCCCTATTAATAGGCTTCTTAGAGTACATTGTTAAAAAGTGTTAAAAATAGCATTAAAAAGTTAACGAAATTAACTAATTAAAGCATAATTTAAAAAAACACAAAATAAAACTTACTGAAAATCAATATCTTAAAATTTTTAACAAATTTTGCTAAATCTAAATTAATTACTTTGAATAAAAACTCATATAGCTTTATTTAAAGTATAAAACATTTTTTAATTAATTCTATTCTATAAATTAATATAAACTCTAAGTAATAAGAATATAGAAAAAACAGCATAATAAATAATGCTAAATTTTATTTAAAGAAAATAAAACTTCGAATCAATTAAATGAGAAATTAAAAAACAAAAAAACCAATGAGAAATCTCATTGGTTTTATATTTAGAATGTAGTTATACCTTATTTAGTATATTCTACAACATAATCATATGTTCCAGCAGGATAAACTACAGACATACTTGGAGAACCTGTAATAAGGTTACCAGTAGCAATGTCATAAGAATATACTCCATTAGCATAAACATTTCCAGTACCAGCTTGAAAAACAGTTACTCTGTAAACACCAGCTGTTGCAGTAGCAGGAATTGTAATTGCTCCACTAGGATAAGATGTAGGTGCAGTAGAAGTTCCACTTGTTACAAAAGTACCTTTTCTACCGTAGATCTGAGCATTGTTTACTAATCTGTTAGTAATAGTTTCAGTAGTTAAGATATTTTCTTTACCACCACCACCTACGATAGGTCTCCAAACACCACCGTTAGTAGTTCCACTTTTATTGTCATAATACCAGAAACCAGCAAAAAGAGGTTCTGAAATCGTTCCAACAGCAGGAGCACCAGTTGTTGCAGTGTTGTAAACGATCATACCGTCAAACCTATTAGGGTTATTACCAGCATTAAATAAAGTACCTTGGTTTGCCAAAGTTAATTGAGTAATATCTGCTCTAGGGAAAATAAGTCCTTTACCTAAACTAGCGTTATTAATAGTCGCAGTTAGTGAAGCATCTAAGAACGCTGAAGAAGCGGGAATACTTCCGTCAGCAAATGTTTGATTTCCTTTAAGTTGGGCTGAAACAGTATTTCCAATTGAAGAAATAATCAAAGCTACAGCGATATATTTTAAATTTTTCATCTCTAAATTAATTTAATTAAATTATTGTAAATTGATTATTGACCTCCAGTAGCATACCAGTTAGTACCATCTGTAATAAGTTCAGTCCCAAATTGTTGTAATGAAGAAAGAGTTACCGTCTTATAGTTAGTATTTAAATTCGTCAAATTGTGGCTCAAGATATCTACAGATACAAGAGTTAATTTTTTTCCGATCATACTTGCATTAGGAGTTGGTAATAGGATTTGTCCAGCAACACCACCTGCGAATAAAACTACATTTCCTAAATCACTTGCTAAAATTTGCATACTTGCAGATCCCGCAACAGTTCTATAAGTAACAGGAGCAGCAGCAGCACCACCAGCTCCTACAGTTTTCCAAACATTGTTACCTGTAGTACCATCATAGTAATAGAATCCAGTAGCAGTAACATTCACTGTTTTAGGAGTAGTAGCACCGTCCACAGCAGTTACAAATACAAGAGCTCCATTCTGAGCACTAGGTGTTGCAGTACCGTCAGCATAAGCAGTATTTTTTGCTGCTAACTGATCTTCTGTCATACGAGGGACTAATAGCGCATCAGGTCTTGTAGCGTCAGCTGTGTTTGCTGTAACGTCTAAAGTAGCGGCAGGTGTAGTTGTGTTGATACCTACACGCCCCTGTTGAGCTTTAGTAAGCGCTGTCATGCTAACAAGAACAGTCGCTGTTAATAAAATTTTTTTCATAAGTTTTTAAAGATTTTAAATTACATTTTTCATCAATGATATTTATTCAAAATGGGACAACTCATCCCAACTTGTGCCTTAACAATTGAAAACCAAACAAATCATAAGAATAATATTCTCAAAAACTGTTCCATTTTCGATTTAGTTTTAAATATCTAACGTTCAGTAAATAGCATTATAAAAATCTATTCATACCGCAAAGTTAGTACTTTATTATTTAACTGCAATAGTCTGATATAAAAAGTTTTAAAAATTCATTTTAACAAAAACATAAAATACTGAAAATCAAATAACTAGCCATAATATTAAAATATAATAAAATGTGTTAATTTTTATTAATGCCTAAAATAAATTTACAGGTATGGCATTATCAATGAATTATATATTAAAAATTCACTAATAAATGAGATATTTTAAACTAATTCTCCATATAAGTCGAATTCTTCAGCAGAAGTGATTTTAACCTCTGCAAATTCGCCTATAGAGATATATGTATTCTCTGCAGAAACCAGCACTGTATTATCTACATCCGGAGAATCATATTCCGTTCTTCCAATAAAATAGTTTCCTTCTTTTCTATCAAATACACATTTGAAAACTTTTCCAATCTTCTCCTGATTCTTTTCCCAAGAAATTTGAGATTGTAATTCCATGATCTCTTCTACTCTCGCTTCTTTTACTTCCTGAGGAATATCATCTTCCAAAACATAAGCCGTAGTATTTTCTTCATGAGAATATGTGAAACAACCCAATCTATCAAACTTTTGTTCTCTTACCCACTCCTTCATTTCCTGGAATCTTTCTTCAGTTTCTCCGGGATATCCAACGATTAAAGTTGTTCTAATGGCCATATCAGGAACTTTCTCTCTGAATTTAGCAAGAAGTGCATCCGTCTTTTCGTGAGTAGTACCTCTCTTCATCGATTTCAACAAATCTGAATTGATGTGTTGAAGAGGAATATCTATATAATTACAAACCTTAGGTTCTTCTCTGATAATATCTAAAACATCTTCAGGAAAACCGCTTGGGAAAGCATAATGAAGACGAATCCATTCTACACCTTCTACTTTTACAAGTTCTTTTAATAAATCTCCAAGAGCACGTTTTTTATAGATATCTAAACCGTAATAGGTAAGATCCTGAGCTATTAAAATTAATTCTTTAGTTCCTTTTTTTGCTAATTTCTGAGCTTCAGAAACTAATTTCTCAATCGGCGTAGAAGTATGACCACCACGCATTAAAGGAATTGCACAAAAAGAACATGGTCTGTCGCAACCTTCGGATATTTTTAAATAAGCGTAATGTCTTGGAGTAGTTGTTAATCTCTCACCAACAAGCTCGTGCTTATAATCTGCACCTAAATGTTTCAATAAAATAGGAAGATCTCTCGTTCCAAAATATTGGTCTACATCAGGAATTTCTTTGATCAAGTCTGGTTTGTATCTTTCAGAAAGACAACCTGTAACAAAAACTTTTTCAACTTCACCTCTATTTTTAGCTTCTACATATTCTAGAATCGTATTGATAGATTCTTCCTTGGCATTATCTATAAATCCGCAAGTATTGATAACAACGATATCACCTTTGTCTTCATGCACCACTTCTTTTCCATTGGCTTTCAGCTGGCTCATCAACACTTCAGAGTCATATACATTCTTTGAACAGCCGAGTGTGACGATATTAATTTTCTTCTTACCTATGGATTTTGTACGCATCTTTTTGATTTTGAGTTTGCAAAGATACGAAATATTGAAGAGTATGAATTAAAAAAAAGAGAACCACTTTAATAAAGTGATTCTCAATATGCTATTTAAAAGTTTTTATCTTTAAAGCTTGGTGAATTTTGATCTTTCTCCGAAAGAATCATATCATTTGGATTAACTTTCCAATCAATATTAAGCTCAGGATCATTAAATTTTACGCTTCCTTCGGATTCTTTATTATAAAAATTATCACATTTATACGCAAACACAGCTGTCTCACTTATCACTGAAAATCCATGCCCGAATCCTCTTGGAATATATAACTGTAGTTTATTTTCTTCGGTAAGTTCTATTCCGAACCATTCTCCAAATGTTGGAGAATCTTCTCTCAAATCAACAGCTATATCCCAAACTTTACCTTCCAAACATGAAACCAGTTTAGCCTGAGCATGCTCTCCTTTCTGTAAGTGTAACCCTCTTAAAACTCCATAAGAAGATTTAGAAATATTATCCTGAACGAAATGCCCGTTCATTGAGGTTAGTTCTTCAAACTTCTTTTCATTAAATTTCTCAAAGAAGTAGCCTCTATCATCTTCAAAAATAGTAGGCTCTATTATATAACAATCCTTAAGTGGTGTTTCTTTTATTTTCATAGATTTAATTCTAAAGCGATTTTAAAGGTTATATTGTTTTTTTAAGCTCCATTTTAATCCCAAATAAATTCCACCAACCGGAATAAATATTATCGGGATAATAACCCAAATTGGAAGTTGCGAATTTATTAAAAACAAATTAATAATTAGTTGCACAAAAGTATAAACGAAGCTTATAGCCAAATGTGAAACTTTTTTTTCATTAGCAAACAATTGATAAAGGTGTCTTCTATGAGCTTCGAAAATGTTTTCTTTGAGTAATAATCTTTCGATTATAGTCAGTACGACTTCTATTCCATAGATTGATAATAATAAAATGTACTTATACTCTTGAGTTTTCATGATCAATAAAGTGATAAGACCAATTACCCAGAAACCAATTCCCATGCTTCCAACATCTCCTGCAAAACATTTTGCTTTTTTTCTGAAATTAAAAAATAAAAATACCAAAGAAGCTAAAATAGGATAAATTATAAAGTCATTATCTGTAAATGATATTATTTCTTTATTAATATAGAGTAAAGATGATAAAGTAACCAAACTATAAATTCCGGTCATTCCATTGATCCCGTCCATAAAATTATAGGCATTCAATGTTCCTATTATTAGAATAAATAATATGGGCCAAACCCAATAGGGCATCAAAGTAAAAGCTCCAGTGAAATAAAGCAGCAACATTACAGAAATCAAGTGAATAGAAAGTCTTACTCTACTTGTCAAAGTTTTTATATCATCTATAAAACTGACAGTACAAATTGCTAATAATCCTGCACCAAAAGACCAATAATTATCAATAACTGTATTCAAATTAAATGCACAAAAAATAATAAATGCAATAGGAAAAATAACTCCTCCACCTCTAAGAGTTATCTGAGAATGGGCACTTCTATGATTGGGTTTATCAATAATATTATATTTGTCGGCAATTCTGAAATAAACCAACATTGATATAAAAAGTAAAACTGTTACAATTACAAACTCCATAATTTATATTTGAAATTTTTCCATTACGTTTGAAAGACTCAATCCTAATTCTTTCTTTATTTTTTCATTAGAAAAAGTAAGAGAATCTGTAATTTTCTTTAATCTTAATGAATTAATAGGAGCCTTTTTTCCTAACATATCCCCAACAATTGCCATTGCCTTTGCAATAAAAAAAGGTATACTTGCAGGTGATTTTTTATTTAAAATTTCTGAAATTTTATCTGAGATTTCTTTAAAACTAGGATTCTTACTATCACAAACATTATAAATACCTCCACTTTTGCCAATAACTTTAGAAGTTATCTCTGCAAAATCTTCTACCCAAAATACACTTTTTTGGGCTTTGCCACCCGCAATATTAAAATATTTTCCAGATTTAATGGCATTTATCATATCTCCTAAATTCCCTGGAGGTTTTGGTCCTGCAATTAGAGAAGGTCTTAGAATAAATAATTTAACATTATTTTTCTTGCACCATTCCAAGAGAAATTTTTCAGCTAATATTTTACTTTTTGCATAAGGTGTATTTCCATCCAAAGGAAACTCTTCATTAATATTTTCTCCAAAATCCTTTCCATAGACAGCAACTGTACTAATGAAAATGAAAATTTCAGGGATATTTTTTTCTAAAGATCTGCATAGATTTTTTGTTCCTTCAAAATTAACATCAAAGAACCTTTTCTCTTCTTCTTGGTTTTGAGGAACAGAATGCGCCTTACCTGCAGCATGAAAAATGATATCAAATTTTTCTTGAAACAAAGGAATCTCTTCCGCAATATTATAAATATAATTCGTATTATGAGTTCCAAATGTCTTTACTTCAAAAAGCTTTTTTCTGAGTAGAGGAATAACATTTTTTCCTAAAAAACCATTAGCTCCTGTAAATAATACTTTCATTTAAATAGTTTGATAAAATTTATTTAAAATTATTTCCTCAGAAAAATCTTGTTCTGCCACTTTTCTGGCATTTTGTTTTTTAATATTTAAATCCAACACAGAATTATCATTAAATGAATTAAAAAAACTGATAAGTTCTTCTTTTTGATCTTGTTGAAAAGAATATCCTATATTTTTTTCTTTTACAAGCATATCTATTTCACTATTTTTTTCTCCTAAATACAAAATAGGCTTTCCTGCAGAGAGAATATTATATGTTTTTGAAGGAACTCCCAGTCCAAACATTCCTTCAGCCAGACTCACAAAAGCTATATCCCCTTTATTCAGAACAGAAAGTTGTTCTTCTCTTGAATAAGCATCACCAAAATAAACATTCTGCATTTTGTTTACCTCAACATATTCTTTCATTTTCTGCTTAACAGCACCTTCGCCTACAAAATAAAAAGCTAATTTAGTATTAGTAACATTTTTAATAATTTCTAATAATTCTAAAAGTCCCTGCACTCTACCGATATTTCCGGCATATTGAAAAACTACTTTATCTTTTAAAGAAGAGTCATTTTCAAAAACATCGTCTTTAGAAAGTGGGCGAATATTTTCTGTATCTCCCCAGTTTTCAATGATCTCAATCTTTGGATGATTTTTGAATCTTTGAGTTTTATTTTTGATTATTTCTTGCATATCTCTTCCCAAAACAATTAATTTATCTGCTTTAGAATATGCTTTATCAAAAATGCTTCTTAAAATTTTATATAAAAAAGAACTTTCAGATTTTATTATTCCAGCAGGTATTGTATTTTCAGGAAAAACATCATGTACTAATATGATTAATTCAATCTTTTTTAATCTTTTAAGAATTGAAATCAATAAAATCAACGGTGCAGGATTGGTAACTATAAAAACTTTCTCCCCTTTCTTTACATTTTTAAAGAGATAAAAAAAGATAGAAAGACTTAAAAAAATAAATCTTAAACTTCTGCTTATTAAACTGTCTTTATTTCCTGTAAATCCTTTAATTCTATGAACAAAAACATTAGAATTTAGAGTAAATGATTCACTTTTACTGTTCTTATCATACACAGGATCTCCACATACAACTTTTACTGAATACTTACCAGAAAGCTTATTGGCGATCTTGGTAAGAATAAAAGAAGTTGATGTTTCTTCAGGATAAAAAAGTTCGGTCGCAATCCAGAGATTTTTCATTATTTTTTACTCCAAACTACTCTGTTAATATAATCTGTATAACTTAAAATGATTCTTACTACTTTTTCAGAAACATTAGGCATAGAATAATCTGCTACAGGTCTGTAGTTTCTTTCTTTACCTACTTTTTGCTGCTGAAGTTGCGTTAGTCCCTGTAAAATTCTTTCCGGAGACATCCCTACCATCATTACAGATGCCTCTTCCATCGCTTCTGGTCTTTCGTGAGCATCTCTGATGTTAAGAGCTCTGAAATTTAAAATAGAAGATTCTTCAGAAATTGTTCCGGAATCTGATAGAACAGCATAACTTCTCATCTGAAGAGCATTATAATCATGGAAACCAAGTGGTTTTAAAAACTGAATTTCCGGTCTCATCTCTATCTGCTTCTTATCAATCATATTTCTTGTTCTAGGATGAGTAGAAACAATTATCGGATATCCAAATTTTTCAGCAATAGCATTAAGGCTTTCCATTAAACCATTAAAATTCTTTTCTGAATTAATATTTTCCTCTCTGTGAGATGAAACAACAAAATATTTTCCTTCTTCTAAATTCAATCTGCTTAAAACATCTGAACTTTCAATCTGAGGTAAATAATGATTTAAAACCTCAAACATAGGAGAACCTGTTTTAATAATCCTGTCAGCAGGAAGACCTTCTCTCAATAGATATTCTCTTGCAATATCAGAATACGTTAAATTGACATCTGAGGTATGATCTACAATTTTACGGTTAGTTTCCTCAGGAACTCTTTGATCGAAACATCTGTTTCCTGCTTCCATATGGAAAATAGGAATTTGTCTTTTCTTAGCCGGAATGGCACAAAGACAAGAATTGGTATCACCTAAAACAAGAAATGCATCAGGCTGTAGCTCTTCAAGAAGCGGATCTATTTTAATTAAAATATTTCCTACTGTTTCTGTAGCTGTTTTTCCTGCGGCTTCCAAAAAGTAATCAGGTTTACGCAAACCTAAATCTTCAAAAAAGATCTGATTAAGTTCATAATCATAATTTTGTCCTGTATGGACGATAATATGTTCTACAGCTTCAGAAGCATCTAAAGCTGTTAATACTCTTGATAATCTAATAATCTCCGGTCGCGTACCCACGACCGTCACTACTTTTAATTTCTTCATTTGTTAAATTTATATATCCTAAACCAATTATTGCAGCAGAAAAATACCAGAACTCAAAAGATGAATATAGACTCCCTGATGTCTGAGTTAAAACAAAATACTGCAAGAAAAAGAAAGCTAAAATACCACTCTCTTTATATTTATAAATATTTTTTAAAACTTTTATAAAACTCTGTACTACAAATTTAAAATAAATTATAAATAGAATCATACCCAAAATACCTGTTGACATTAAAATATCAACAAATAAATTGTGAGGATACATTCCATCTTCAAAAAGAACACGACCACCAAACCATGGATTGTTGGTAAATACATCAATTCCTTTATCTAGATAATAAGATCTTCCTGAAGCATTATTTTCAAAAATTGCAGCATTTATTCTTTTAAAAAAAACGATATTATCTCCTACTCCACTTTTATAAATAATAAAAAGTGATATGATAAATAAAACTAATGCAATGCCTGAATGGACCCAATATTTTTTATTATTTTTCAAAATAACGAATAGAAAAATAATCAGAAAAAATGCCAATATGGGACTTCTAGCTGCAGAAACAAACATTGGTATAAAGCCTAGCAATATTCCTATTAAATAAATTTTACTTTTTTCCTTTAGAAATAAATAACTGAATGAGCTCATTACAACCAAACTTAATCCGTAATAGCCTGTTATAATATAATATGCATTGAAAATACCATTTCTATTACCATTTTCTTTTCCTATAAAAAGAAAATTAACTGTTAAAATGACGAATAAAAATGAAAAAACTATTTTATAAAACTTTTTAAAATTAATTTTTGAATAATCTAAACTCAAAATAGCAATTACAGGCAAAGGAATTATTACCAATACATAATAGTTAAGAACATTGCGTAAAGCCGGGAGAACGTTAACATTGAAAGGAAAATTTTGTAATGTATAATATACTTTTATTATATAAAAAGAAAAAAATAATAGAAAAGAAAGAATTACAATTTTTCTTTCCTTTATTATCTCAAAATTTTTTATAATAAAAAATACTGATAACATAAACACAAACCCTCTTAATAAAAGGTTTGCAGCTAGTGATAGTTTCTTTAATTCGAAAGGATTAATGTCTGAAAGAATATAACCAAACAAAATAATAAAAAGAAAATAAGTTTCCTGATTATTAATAAGTGAGGATTTTAAACGATTTATTCTTTCCATCAAAACTATACTTCTACAAAATAGGTGTCTGAGTCTTCCGGATTAAAAGGTTCATTGATCCAAAAAATTGTGTATAATTCCTCTTCTCCGATATTTTTAATGTTATGGGTGTACCAAATCGGCATATCTACATAAGCTGGCTCATTACCATCCAAGTAGAAATCTAATATTTCATCGGTATCTATCTTTCTTAATTGTATTAAAGCCTTTCCTTTAATTACAGCAAATCTTTCTATTTTTCTTGTATGAAAATGATTTCCTCTGGTAATTCCTGGAACAGTTGTTGAAAAAGAACATTGCCCTCCAATTCCCAATCTTATTACTTCAACAAAAGCTCCTCTTGGATCTGTATGTTGTGTAAATTTTACAGGATAGTGGTTTTTAATCTCAAAATAACAACGAAAAGTATTGAAAAGATTAAGATCAAATTTTGTATTCAATTCAGGAATTTCCCCATTATCGAAATACAATTTTTTATAGTTTTCTAATTTATTAAGAACTTCAGAAACTTTATTAACTGAAGTATGGGGAACTTCATATAAATCTTTTGTTTCAGCAGTTTCTATTTGATCAATAATTTCCTGAACCAGCTCTCCTACATAAATAAGCTTCACCTCGCCATCATTATCAATCACAGGATTTTCACCATGTGTAAGTTTATGACAAAATGTAGCAACAAAGGAATTATAATTAGGCTTTCCGAAGGGTCCGAAAACATTTGGAATAATCATTCCGGTGAACTTTCCGCCAGATCTTTTTACCCAATCTGCAATAATTTCACGGCCTTCTTTTTTAGATTTTCCGTATAAATTATCTTTTTCTTCCTGTGAAGAAGATGAGAAAATAATATGAGCTTTAGAATTTGTGTTGTCTAAAGAAGCAACCAATTTTTTAACTAATTCAATATTATTATTGAAAATAACTTCGGGATCCGGATGACGGTTCATTGCTGCAAGATGTACAATTACATCACATTGCTTTACAAATTCATCCAATTTTACTGGATCATCAAAAAAAGATCTTTCAAAATCTACTTTTTTAAACTCCTCGGGTTTCAAACCTAAAGTATTGTATAAATGTGACCCGACAAAACCATTTTGTCCGGTAATTCCAATCTTTTTCATCACTTTAAATTTTCAAAATAATCTATAGGAAAGCGAAAATCATCATTTATCTCTCCTAAACAATAATCTGCCATCACCAATAATCTTGCACCTTTTTCTTTAGACTGAATTGCAGTTACATATCCTTTAGGAACATGCAGAACATTTAAATTTTCAAAAGAAAGTTCAAAATTTAAGATTTCAGAATTATTTGATGGGGTTTGCCAATTGTCTATTTTTATAAGTTTAATTGTAAAACTTCCTTGCAATGCCGAAAACCAACGTTGTTCTATTTGATGCCCGGTCCAACCTCTAACAAAATCTACATCTGCATTTTCAATACAGTACATTCTTTTAATTTCTGATAGATTGAAATCATTATTAAAAAAGAGACTTCCTCTTTCATCAGAATATTTCCCTCCTTCAATAATTTTGGGCATTTCCATAAAAATAAATTTTAGTCGGGATATTGCATTACATCTTCACCTAAAACTTCTTTTCTTATTAATGGAAGTTTTAATAGTAAATTTTTCATCCCTTCAACATCTTGCTGTTGTGTATTATGAGAGTGATAATCTTCAATTTTTGAAATATCTTGTACACCTTCAGAAAAATATTGAGCATAGTTCAAATCTCTGTTATCAGCAGGAATTCTATAAAAATCTCCCATATCTTCTGCCTTTAACATCTCTTCACGAGTACATAATGTCTCATATAGTTTTTCACCATGCCTTGTCCCAATAACTTTTATCGGATTATCAGCTTTAAACATTTCTTTCAATGCCTGAGCTAAATCTCCAATGGTCCCTGCCGGAGCTTTATTAACAAATAGATCACCCGGATTTCCGTGTTCAAAAGCAAATAATACTAAATCTACAGCTTCTTCTAATGACATTAAAAAACGTGTCATATTGGGATCTGTAATCGTAATTTCACTGCCAGCTTTAATTTGTTTAATAAACAATGGGATTACAGAACCTCTGGAAGCCATTACATTACCATATCTTGTAAGACAAACAACTGTTTCCTCCAAATTTCTTGAAGCGGCAACAGCTACTTTTTCCATCATTGCTTTAGAAATCCCCATTGCATTGATTGGATATGCGGCTTTATCTGTGCTTAGACATATTACTTTTTTCACTTTATTTCTTCCGGCTGCATCGATAACATTCTGTGTACCTTCAACATTAGTTTTCACAGCTTGCATAGGGAAAAACTCGCAAGACGGAACCTGCTTTAAGGCAGCAGCATGAAAGACATAATCTACGCCTCTCATTGCCGGTTCTACACTATTATAATCTCTTACATCTCCAATATAAAATTTCAATTTATCGCTTTTAAACTGATTTCTCATATCATCCTGCTTCTTCTCGTCACGAGAAAAAATACGGATTTCTTTAAAATGGTCTGTATCTATAAATTTTCTTAAAACAGCTGTTCCGAACGAACCGGTTCCTCCTGTTATAAGTAGTGTTTTATCTTTAATCTGCATATGCGTTTTTTAGTTTTCTAATTTCATATTATAAAGTTTTTCCCAGATCGCTATATTATAAAGCCTCCATTCTAAATCTCTATCTGCTATAAAATTAAATTTCTTTTTTGAAATTTCCTGTATAATTTTAGAGTTATTGATAATTTCATATATCTTTTCAGATCTTGGCCACCAGGAATCTATAGGAGCATCAAACCCTATTTTTTGTTTATTATAAGTGATCTCCTCTGGTAAAAATTTCTCTAAATTTTTTCTTAATAAATATTTAGACCAGCCTTTTCTTATTTTATAATGGTTGTTTATCGAAAGACATGTTTCAACAAAATTATAATCCAAATAAGGAAGTCGAGATTCAACAGAATAACTCATTGAGTTTTTATCTTCCCATTTTAGAAGTTCCGGTAATTGGCACCAGAAAATTTCATTTTTTTGTAGTTCAAATATTTTTTTATATGATTTTGTTAATTTTTTTGTATTTGAAAAATCAATTGAATTTAGATATTTATTTTTTAAAATTGTCCCTCTACTTTTAAGTCTAAATTTTCTAATAAAAAAGTTTGAGAAATAATAATATATTTTAATACCTTGAAATATAGAAATATTATAATGGTTTTTGATATTACTTAAAAATTTTATCTTGCTAAGGATACCATGATTCCTTAGGTATGCAGCTGCATATCTATTATATCCCAGTAATATCTCATCTGCACCTTGACCATCCAATAATACCTTAATTCCTAATTTATTCGTTTCCTTCATTAAAAACTTTTGCATATAAATAGAAATACCACCAAAAGGTTCTTCATGCTTAAAAATAACTTCTTCAAATGTATCTTTAAACTCATCCGGTTTTGGAGTGATAATATCATGATTAATACCTAAAGTATTTGTAGTGACAGTAGCCAATTCACTTTCATCAATTCTTTTATCTATAGAACCAACAGTGATTGCAGTGAACTTCTTCTTTTCATCTGAATTAGAAAGAATTTTTGAAGCTACAGATAATATATAAGAACTATCTAATCCACCGCTTAGAGCTGATCCTATTTTTACATCCGAACGAAGTCTTAATTTTATTGATGATTCAAATTCTTTTTCAAAAAGCTCAATTGATTCTTCCAGACTTAATTTATTGATGTCACTTTTAAAATGAATATCGTAATACCTATATATATTATACTCATTAGTACCTAAATCATAAATAAGATTATGTGCACCAGGCAACTTTACGATATTTTCAAAGAAAGTATCATTTGTTTGATCTGAAATATTAACGATTAAGTATTCCAACAACACTTGAAGGTTTACTTTTTCGACCTTTTCGATTTCTAGAATAGGTTTTATTTCAGAAGCAAAAATAAATTTATCCTTGTCTGTATAATAGTAAAAAGGTTTTACTCCAAAGCGATCTCTGGAGCAAAAGAGTATATTTTTCTTAGAATCAAAAATTGCAAAAGACCACATTCCGTTGAATCTTTTAACACATTCTTCACCCCAAAAATCATAAGAGGCAAGTAAAACTTCTGTATCTGAAGTAGTTTTAAAAGAGTAGCCGTTTTGTTTCAGCTCTTCTTTTATTTCGAGATAATTATATATAGCTCCATTAAAAACCAGTACATGTCTATCTTCTAAAAAAAATGGTTGGTTTGCAGATTCACTGATATCAATGATTGATAATCTTCTATGTCCGAGTCCTAAATTTTGATTTACGAAGAATCCTTCCGCATCCGGACCTCTGTGAGACATTTTATCTGTCATCTTTCTCAGAGTTCCTTCATCTACCGAGGTTTTATTTTTATAGATTATACCAGCGATGCCACACATTAAAAATATTTTTTGATCAGACTTTCTTTATCTGTAAAATTAGGGTAACTAATTAAAACAGCTTTCAGTTTTCCTTTATAAACGAATAAACTTCCTGCTGCAGCACCAATAATTCCAAATTTGTTTATAAGTTCTCCTATATCTTCCATTTTACCAGCTCCACCGATTGCGGTAAGTGGTAAAGTTGTTTCTTTTCTGGCTGCTTCCACTAGCTTCATATCGTAGCCTTTCATCTCTCCATCTTTGTCGATAGAATTGATGACAATTTCTCCGGCTCCCAAATCTTCGAATTTTTTTATCAAATCGAATGGTGATTTTCCGGTTGCTTTTTTACCATTATGAGTGTAAACTTCGTATCCTCCGAACAGTTTCTTCTTAACATCTAAAACTACAACAATACTTTGACTTCCTACTTTCTCGGATATTTCTTTGATAAGATCCGGATTGTTGATAGCTCCCGCACTGAACGCAATTTTTTCCACTCCTAATGAAAAAATTCTTTGGGCTTGTTCTACTGTAGTTACCCCACCTCCATAACATAGAGGCATCCTGCATTCTTCGGCCCAATTTTCAATTAATTTAAAATCAGGACCTCTTCCTTCAACAGTAGCATCGATATCCAGAATAATGAGCTCATCAACTTCCTTTTCATTAAAAATTCTTACTGCATTCATCGGATCTCCCAAGTATCTGGGATTTTTAAAATGTTCAGTTTTCACTAAACCTTTATCATGAACCAAAAGGCATGGTATAATTCTGGGTCTTAACATTTTTCGGCAAAGTTCTTTAATAATTGAATTCCAAAATGATGGCTTTTTTCGGGATGAAATTGCGCTCCGAAAATATTGTTATGGTTAACAGCACTTGTAAAATTTATTCCGTAATCAGTTTCTGCAATAGAATCTGCAGCATCATTACATTTAAAATAATAGCTATGTAGAAAATAATATCTTGGGTTTTCTTCAAGATCTCTTAACAACGGGGTATCTTTTACTATTTTAATATCATTCCAGCCCATATGTGGTAACGGAAGTCTTGCAGAAACCTGTGAAGCATCAAATTTGTGTACATAGGCATCAATCCACCCTAATCCAGGAAGATTGCCTTCATCACTGCCTTTTGCCATCATCTGCATTCCAACACATACACCAACAACAGGAACCTTTTGATTGATCACCAAATCGTTGACCTTATCTTTCATTCCAGAACCGTTAAATCTCTGCATAGCATAATCAAAATGCCCTACACCAGGAAGAATAAGCTTTGTAGCACCTTCCAATTGCTCAACGGTACTGGCAGTTTTTGCAGGAATATTAAGCTGTTTAAATATATTTAAAAAAGCATTAATATTTCCTACGCCATAATCTATAATCGTAACCATATTTATTTAAATGCTCTTTTTTCCAGACCTAACAGCTGCATAACTTTAGTTCCCAACTGTATTAGTTTATAATTATTCTTATAATCGTTAAATGACTTATTTGGTCCATTAAAATATCCCCAAAGTTCATCTACAGTAAAGTCTAATTTTTTAGCTACATATTCAAATTCCTTCATCAATTCATCCTCAGGAAGCTCTGATCTTGAAACTCTGTCTAAAGCCGCTTCTCTTGTTAGCTGCCCTGTAAGAACTAAACTTGAAAGGTGATTTTTTCTTTTATCAAATCCGAATTTTCTTGGCAACCAGAATGCTTCATAGAATCTTGTAAACCTAGACTCATGATGTTTATGCTGATATCTTTGCCATCCAAATTTTTCTTCTAACAGATCTTCAGCTTCTTTTTTGATAAATCTTGTATGATCCAAAGGTTTAACAACCCTTACACCATTGATTAATCTATATTGAATTTTATATTTAAAGATATCACATCTCGGAAATGTCGTTAGTTTTCTTTCACCAAACTTTTTATGAATATCATTTACGTATTTCATATCAGTCTGATAATAAGCTCCCCAATGAAGAGGTTCACGAACACATTCTGTAGAGAAATTACCTCCCGTTAAAATATATTTAATGCCATTTTTGGCACAATAGTTATAAAGTGATGAGAAAAATACTAAATCTTGAGGAGTATCAATGTCAGGAACCTGAGATTTAATGAATGCTCTTTGAAGATCTTTCATTTCTTCCCAGTTAATAACATCAGTGTAAAGATCTAATCCTAAACCATCTACAAGATTTTTGATATTATTGGTAGAAACATCTGAATTCCAACCTGCATCTACGTGATAAAGCATTGGTCTCAATCCCCACTTTTCTACCGCCAAGTATACAAGATATGAGCTGTCCAGACCTCCGGAAATCCCTATGATACAATCATAATCCTTTCCCTGTCCTTCAGCTTTTATTTTATCAATTACTTTTTGAATTTCTTTTTCTCCCTGCTCGTTAGGATGCCAGTTTGGCAAAATATTGTCATAATAATTACTACAATAATCGCATATTCCTTTATCGTCGAATATAATAGTCTCATCTGTGGTATCCATGATACAGTTTACACAGATTTGAACAGGTTTTTTCGAATTATCCATCTTTGAATTTTAATTTGCTAATATACAAAAGTTATACTACACCTATTTTAAAAACTATTTTATAGAACTTAAAAATTTGTTTTTTAAAATTTGATTTTTTCCTTTATTTTCTTGTTTAAATAATATTAAATTATTTTGAGGTTTATTATTGCCAAAAATTTCATTATTTTCTACTATGTTATTATTCATTGTATTTCCTCGAAAATTTTTAGCTTTATCCTCATTATAACTTGTAAAATAGATTATATCCTTATCTGAATATATTTTATTCTTGGTAATCATAAAGTTATTTCCAGTATCTATATTTTTATAAATATCACTTCTTAACTGTTCTTTTATATAGGGTAAAGAAGTATTTTCGAAATAACCTTTAATAACAACCTCTCCAATATTTTTAAATGTATTTCCGGAAACTGTTACATCATTCATATTAATAAAGTATGCTCCGGACTTTTTAATATTTTGAACTGTATTGTTTATAAATTTTGAGCCAAAACTATAATCACTTACAATTCCATACATATTTGAATTATCTATAAAATTATTTGAAACAACAGCTCCTGGTGAGAGACTTACTGATATAGCACCAGCACCGAGAGTTTCTGATCTATCAGAATTTCTCAAAACATTATAAATTTTATTACCCGAAACGACAGAATTATTTGCTGTCATAAGATAAATTCCCATTCCTTTAACTGTTTTATTATTTCCTATTTCACCAATATTTTTTATTTCATTACCAATAATTTGAGTGTTATTTACAGATGTCCCGACGGTTTGTGATTCATAAACTACAATACCATAAGCAAGACAGTTAGATACATTATTATTTTGTATTTTATTGTTATTTCCGTGTCCAATGAAACTTATACCATTTTTTAAAATATTATTACCATCAATGCTATTATTATCAATAATATTATTATCATGTGAATAAGAATTCCCTGAATATCCCATCATAATCACAGACTCATCACCATTTACTGAAATATTAAACACCGGATTAATAAACTTGTTATTTCTAATAGTGTTATAACTACATCCTTTATTTAATGATGTAGGATAAAAGAGAATATTATTACCACTTATATTATCAAAAGTATTGTTTAAAATATTACAATTATTCACCCCATTAAGTAGAATGCCATATCCAGTATAAAAGTCTAATGCACTTTTACCATTTCCTTTTATATAGGCTCCCTTTAATGTAAAATTATCATGAGTTACAATAAATCCTGAAGATTTATTATTTATAAAATTAATGATTCCTCCTTTTTCAAAAACTATTACCGTATTGGATCTTGAACTTGAAAGAGAACGATCAATAAAATATTCACCCTTCTTTACTACAATTTTTAAAATCGACCCTTTTTTTTCATTTAAAGCGCCCTGAAATGCTTTGTTATCATCAATTTTTTTATTTTTATCTATGGTAACATAGATAGTATCTTTAGATTGTGCAAAAAAAAGATTAGAAATAATAGTAAATATTAATAATAATTTTTTCATGATTTTTCATTAAATATTTTCATAATCTTTTGCTGATAAATAGAGGTTCTGTATTTTTCCAAAGCTTCATTTCTGTTATGAAAAGCAATACTTTTAAGATTTTGCTTTTCAGAAATCAGTTTCTTAAGTGCACCTACTAAAGATGGAACAGATTTTTTCTCAACCATAAATCCATTCTCATTATCTTTAGAAATAAAAGGTATTCCACTGTGATTACTTGTAATTACGACACACCCTGTTGCGTATCCTTCCAAAATACTTATAGGCTGACCTTCAAAAGGATAATATGTTGGTAAACAAAATACATGGCTTTTGCAATAAAGCTTTCTTTTTTCATCACCATCAATAAATTTTCCTAAATATTTAAATCCGGAATTTTTATTAATTTTTTCTAAAAATGCTTTCTCACTTTCTTCATTTTCAAAACCACCTACAAAACTTATTTTTATTTGTTTTTGCTCTTCTTCTGTAAGCTGCAAATAAGCATCTGCTAACTCATTATATCCTTTTCCGGGAATCAGGTTGCTTAAATATAACAATTGAATAGGTTCTGTATTCGCAAATTTATGTTCTATCTCTTCATCAGAAACAAAAAGAAAATCCTCTGCAAAGTTAGGAACTATATGAATTTTATTTTCGGGAATAACTCTTTTAAAACTTTCGTAATTAATAGGTCCTTCTACAATTACTCCGGCTAGCTTTTTCATAAATCCGGCATTCATATTTTTTTGCCAGCCTGTACCCGAAAGAATTTCTTTCATTCCAGCACCACCAAGCATATGAATATAAGTTTTACTAAGATCTCTTTTACATAAATTATAAATAGCCAGATCTCTCATATTTCCTGCAAAAGACTCAGCTAAAGAAAGGTAAATAATATCATTATCATTTCTTTTCTTCTTTACATCTTTAAGTATATTAAATATTTCGAAAAATCTTCCGAAAGAATTAACACCATTTTTTAAGCTTGATTTACTTAAATTTACAATCTTCACATCATGTTTCTCTACCAATGCATCTAGTAGAATCTTTGAAGCCTTACTTTGACCATTAATAGGTGGCGGAACAGGTGCTATAAATAAAATTTTCATAATTGATTCTCAGATTTTATCCATTCCCATACACTCAGAAGACCGTCTTCTATTTTAGTCTCTCTATACCAACCATTTTCCTGATTTATTTTTGAGGTGTCTAATACACTATATTCACAATCGAAATTGCGGGAGGTTTTATGGTTCAACTGTAGTTTTTCTCCTGTTATATTTTCTATTTTATTTAAAATCTCTTTAATTGAAATTCCTTCTTTACTTCCAACATTGTAGAAAGAAATGTTTCCTGATACTGTATTATTATCTAAAAAGTTTTCAACTGCATTAGCAAGATCTTTAATATAAATAAAATCACGAATGACCTTTCCTTCATCATAAAGATCCAAAACAAGCTTATTTTTTATAGCTTTAAATGCAAATCCTATAATACCTTGAGGCTTTACAAGGTTCTGATAAGGTCCATATACATTCGAAGGTCTTAAAACAACGGTTTCAAAAGATTTATTTTTTGTAATATATTCTATATATTTTTCAGCAACAGATTTTGAAAGTCCATAGTTAGAAATCGGTTTTTGAGTATGATCTTCTTTAATGGGTAGATGCTCCGCTGTGTCACCATAGACTGTACCACCCGAAGAAAGATATATAAACTTTTTAAGATTTTTTAAGCTATCCGCTTTTTCTAAAAATTTTATTATTGGAGAAACATTCAAAGAAAAATCATCAACCAGACTTTCATCCTGTGTTGAAGGTACAGAAGCATGTACAAGCCAGATAACATAATCTGCTTTTTCGGTTACATTTAAAAGTTCTTTGGTGTGATGAATGTCTACAGCAACAAATTCAATATCAGAATTTTCTGCCGTCAGTTTTTTTATACTATGATCAACAACAATAACTCTATACCCTTTATCTAAAAAGTATGATGTGAAATTTTTTCCTACAAATCCGTTTCCTCCTATTATTGCTATTGTCTGCTTCATAATTTAATTAATTGAAATATTTTTAATATAGACACTCAATACTCTATCTTAATTATTATTTATTTTTAGCATGAAATCTTTCATACTCTTCAATCATTACATCTGTAAATTGTTGTGCAATGGGAACAAAATTATAATTATCAACAATATTTTTTCTTGATTTTTTTTTGTAAACCTCAAATTCATCTTCATTCATATTTCCAAAATATTCTATTGCGGCAACAAATTCTTCTTTAGATCCTTCAGAAAATATTCGTCCTTTTTTATCTTCAATTCTAGAATTATTAATTTCATTTTCCTCAAGTATCACGGGCAGCTCACAAGCTTGTACTTCGAAATAGCTCATACTACATTGTTTTGGAAAAATAGCAATATCTGCTGTTTGGTAAAATTTAGCCAAATCAAAATAGGTCTGTGTCGGAAATTTTATAATCGTATTTTCTGACTCTGATAATATCTTATTAACTTCATTACCGTATTCATCTTTCGGTGCATTCCCTATAACAATAAATTTAATTTCTTTATTATTAAGAGCAATTTTTGTTTTTAATGTTTCAGCTAAGAACTTTCCACCTTTAGCCGGATCCATTTTTCCGGCATAAATTACAACAAAATCATTATCTCCAATTCCTAATTCCTTTCTAAATTGTTTTTTTACTTCAGAATTTGGTTTATAAAAATCTGTATCTGTTCCAAAGGATAAAAGTTTAGTTTTTTCCAATGGTATATTATAATGCTTTTGAACAAAATCTGTATCAACTACTCTAATTAATGGGATGTTATTTTTAAGAATTACAGGTGTTACAAATTTTCTATAGAATGCTCTGAAATATCCCCTAAACCTATTTTCAGAGGCCATTTCAAGCATATGACAATCTAAAACATAAGGTACATTCATCTTTTTATAATCCCACAGGAGCTTAATTCCCATTACCGTATCTTCATTATGAATAAATAGGACATCCGGATTAAGTGATTTAATAAGCTTATGTAAACCTGGCTTAAAAATAGCACGACCACTATAATATTTGTATAAAGGATGTCTTATAATTTTAACACCCGTAGCGTCTTCAAATTTTTTATCTTTTTCTTCAATATTATCTTTCCCAAAAAAGGATGTAAGAAACACTGGAATTTCATCTAATTCACCTGCAACAACAACAACTTCATGTCCTTGTGCAGCTTGTAGTCTTGTTAACAAATTTATTTGGTACCCAGCATTAGGGTGTACAAAATCTTCTACATGTACAAATTTCATTTCTTAATAATTTTTAAGCTTTTCAAGAATTAATTCTCCTGCTTTACCATTTCCATATAATTCTTTATCAAAGTTCTGTTTAATATTCAATATCTTATCAGATTTTTCTAAAATTTCATTCTTATTTATACCTGTGAGGATATTGTATCCGTTATCTACTAACTCTTTCCATTCAGTTTCATCTCTAAGAGTAAGACACATTTTCTTAAAAAAGTAAGCTTCTTTTTGAAGTCCGCCACTATCAGTAATTACAAATTTACAATGGGTAAGGCACCAAATAATTTCTAAATATCCCAAAGGTTCAAGAAAAATAATATTAGGATACATTGATTTATACTCTGGTTTTAATAGATCCAGCTTAGACTTTGTTCTTGGATGTAAGGGTAAAACTACTTTATTAGTAACTCCAATTTCATTTAATGATTCAAAAATTGTGAATAATTTTTCATCATTATCTGTGTTTTCTGCTCTATGTACAGTACATAATACAAAATTTTCAGGAATATTTTTATTAAAATTTATTTTATTTTTGGAATAAAAAATAGATGCATCTAACATAATATCACCAGTTTTTACAATTTCCTTTTCAGCAAAATTTTCAAAACCTTCTGATTTAAGATTTTCTATAGCATAATCTGTAGGACAGAAAAGAATATTACTTAATCTATCCGTTATAATTCTATTGATTTCCTCAGGCATTTTATTGTTGAATGAACGTAAGCCTGCCTCAACATGAGCTAATTTTATGTTTAATTTAGAAGCTACCAGTGCACCTGCTAATGTAGAATTTGTATCCCCATATACCAAGATCCAATCAGGATTTTCCTGCAAAACAACTTTTTCAATTTCCATTATCATTTTACCTGTCATTTCTCCATGATGTTTACTTTGAATATGTAGGTTGTATTGAGGTTTTGGAATATTCATTTCTTCGAAAAAGACTTCAGACATATTCTCATCATAATGCTGTCCAGTATGGACTAAAACTTCATGAATTTCAGAATCATTTTTAATAATTCTACTTAAAACTGCTGCTTTTATAAATTGAGGTCTAGCTCCTATTATTGTTATAATTTTCATTTATATACGGATTTTTTATAGTGTTTTTTAAAGATAGAAAAAGAAAAATAAGAAAACCTCCTCCAGTTACTAATGATGTAAATAATGAAGTATTCATTAATGTACCTAAAAAAGGTATTAAAATACAAACAAGAAATATCTTATTATAATAAAGGCTTATTTTATTAAAAATAATAAAAATACAAAATAAAATAAATCCTGAAATTAATATGCCAATATCTCCTATTGCAGCAAACCCATCGGTAGCCCAAAAATTAGCATTTGCATTTAAATCGTCTGACCAATATTCTTTACCTACTACTTGTCCAAGAGAGTTATTTCCATAAGGATATTCATTAGTAATTGCATTAACTAAATTTATATGTGAATAATGTGTATGTGGATGCTCAGAGAAAAATTTATTATAATATGTTGTTAACATTCCTCCATTGCCTATAGTTCTCATCCAAAATAAAGCCGAAAATATAGAAAGACCTGAAAGTAATGTTACAATCATTAAAATAATTAAACCAACACCTATAGTAGAAAATGAGTTTTTTAAAGATGATTTGATTAGTAGTTTATAAATACCGAAAATAATAAATGGAAATAAAAGTATTTGCTTATCAGCAGTTGACATATAGATGATAATACTTCCTATAACTGCTGAAATAAAATAGATTCTCTTTTTTGAAAAAAGACCATAAGTAGCGGATATAGGAATAAAAACGTTAGCTAGCCAAGCTCCGAAATATGCAGTAAAAATATCTTGACCAAGTTCTTGTGTTGATGATCTTTGAATATAAACATCTTCATAAGAAGAAAAATTAAGATTATTTCTATATACAAATGCTATATATAATGTAGATAACCAAGTTAATACAAGAATAACTTTAAAAGGATTTATATTAGATGGTATAATAAAACTTCTTGATATTTTCACTCTGTCTGCCAAAAATAGTGTTGACATACTTATCATAAAAAAAAACTGAAGAAGCATTATATAAGATATATGCTCTTCCATATTATAGTAAAACGTTACAACAATTGGTACATATAAAATATAATAAATGAAAATTGAAATAAAGCTTGAAATTTGTTTTATTCCATTATGAAATATTACTGGTAAAAATGAAATAATAAACGTGTAATACTTAAATTCTGTTTCTTCAATTCTTCCCTTAACAATATCAAAACCTGCATACAAATATGCTCCATATAAGAATTCTCTGTATCCGTACATAAACAAGAGAATATATAATATAGATATAATAATTTTCGTTATTTTTTTATTATAAACTCTCTTAAACATATTTTGAAATTTTAAATGAAAGGAATAAAAATAATATGTTAAATGCTAAAGAATTTAAACTAAATAATATAAGAGATGTTGAAGGACTAGCAAAAAACTTGAACCCTAAATATATCATAATCCCTCCAAATAATGCATTCATAAACTGCAATCTCATTAATACTTTTTGTTTCTTTCTTACATAAAAAAGAGTATTTAATGGTGTTGCCACAAACTCTACTAAAAGAAATACCGAAATAATACGTGCGAATACTCCTGCTTCGTGCCATTGTTCTCCAAATATTATTCCAAACAAATAAGGAGAAATAATAAATAAAACAAGATAACATGGTAGAGACATTAAAATCAATTTTTTAAATGTTGACTTATAAAGTTCTTCGCAGTTTCCTTTTTCTCTTATTTCGTCTATAGCATCATTCCTAAAAACATTTGCTATGGAACTAGTAATAACAATATTTGGTAATCTTAACATTCTATTTGCCATTGAAAAAAAGCCTACAATGGTTGTACTATAAAGTGTAGAGAATAAAATTGGAATAAATTGTTGACTTGCAGTTAATGATAAATCTGAAAAAATCATGTACCTAGGGAATGAAGAATATTCTTTAGCAATGCTTTTAATATTTCTCTGTTTAAATACATTAGTAAATAAACCTCTTTCAGATATAAACAAATATGCACTCGATATTATAATCCCTAAAATAAGCGCCCATATCATTCCTTCAGAAAAGCCTAACAATCCCAATATTATACTAAAAACAGTAGCTGAAATGACTTGAACTGCATTAGCAATAGTAATTCTTTTGTATTCTTTTTTTCTTTGCTTCCAATAACCTAAGGCCGAATATACTGCAATAAAAAATATATAAAAAGGGGCAATGAGTGATTCATTTTGGATTAAAAAACCTGTTTTATCATAAATTTTAAAAACAATTTTTAATAAAAAAATTATTAAAAAATAAATTATTGAAATAGAAAGCCCTATATAAATTATTAGCTTAAAAATTTTTAAAGCTTTTTCATCATTTTCAGGTAATCCTATGGCAAGTTCATATCTTCCAGTGGATAAAACTGCAAAAAAAACGGTAAAGCTTGTAAATACAGATAAAATACCAAAAGCTTCTATCGAAAATAATCTTGAAAGTAATGGTGAGGAAGCAACTACAATAGCTTGGCTTATTATAGTACCAAAAGCCAATGTAGAAACATTTCTTAAAAATTTGTTGCGAGAAAGCTCTTTAAGTTTATCTTTCAAGTTTTAATTTTTTGCAATGCTTTTCAAAGTATAAATTCTCTCAATAATATCTACTACTTTCAAGCCTTCCAACGCATTTGTAGTAATAGTGTTTCTTCCTTTCAATACATCGACTACGTTTTCAATAATGTAGTGATGATTTGCCGCAGAACCTTTATAAGCCCCATAATCATTGCCCGGATTTGTAGGTGCCAATTCAGGCATCACATAATCTTTTACATTACATGCTTCTACTTTATCCATATACTGTCCTCCGATTTTCACTGCTCCATTTTCGGCAATAATAGTCATCGAACTTTCAAGGTTTTGGTTCCAAACAGATGTTGAATAATTTAAAGAACCCATTCCTCCGTTTACAAAATCAAAACTCACAAAACCTGAATCTTCAAAATCTGTAAGATCTTTGTGATTAAAGTCTGCAAATTTTGCCTGAATATTGGTAAGATCTCCAAATAACCAGTACATAATATCTATAAAGTGAGAAAACTGTGTAAATAGTGTTCCTCCGTCAAGATCTTTTTTTCCGTGCCAAGATTCCGGCTTATAATATCTGTCGTCACGGTTCCAATAACAATTAAGCTGAACCATGTATATATCTCCTAATCTTCCACTTTCTACCATTTCTTTTATCCATGCAGAAGGTGGAGAATAACGGTTTTGCATTACTGCAAAAACCTGCTTATGTTTGTGAAGTGCCTGAAAAATAAGTTTTTCAGCATCTTGCTTATTTAGAGCCATTGGCTTTTCAACTACGACATGTTTTCCCGCGTCGATAGCTTTATATGCCTGTTCGAAGTGAAATCCGTTTGGCGAAGCAATGTTGATAACATCTACTTCAATCCCGGATTTCAAAAAATCATCTAATGAAGCGAAAAAAGGAACGTCATAATCTTCAATTCCTAAAACAGATTTATCTTTTACGTCAACTAAAGCTACCAATTCACATTCGGAATTCCTAGACACCATTTCGGCATGTCTTTTCCCAATATGCCCACAACCGATAACTGCAAATTTTATTTTATCAGACATTTGTATTTTTTAATTTTTTGAAACTTTATTATTTTCAAGTCTATATTCTTCTCCGCTTTCTTCACATACTGCAATACCTTCATCATTAAAATGAAGACGCTGACCAAACTCGCTCATCCAACCCATCTGCCTTGCAGGATTTCCGACTACCAAAGCATAATCCGGAACTTCTTTTGTTACAACGGCACCTGCACCAATAAAGGCATATTTACCTATGTTATGACCACAAACTACTGTTGCATTAGCTCCAATTGACGCACCTACTCCAACATGTGTTTTTAAATATTCATTTTTTCTATTTACAGCACTCCTAGGATTAATAACATTTGTAAAGACCATTGAAGGTCCTAAAAAAACGTCATCATCACAAGTAACACCTTCATATATGGAAACATTGTTCTGAACCTTCACATTCTTTCCTAAAATAACTTTAGGCGAAACTACTACATTTTGCCCAATATTACATTTTTCTCCCAAAATACAATTAGGCATAATATGTGAAAAGTGCCAAATTTTAGTTCCGGCTCCTATTTCGCAGCCTTCATCTATAATAGCTGTTTCGTGTGCAAAAAAATCTGACATATCTTTATTGATTATTAATTAAAAAAGTTCTTAATTTCAGAAATAATAAAATCTAATACCTCCTGATCAAATTCTGTGTGAATCGGAAGTGAAATAACTTCTGAACAAAGTTTTTCTGTAACAGGAAGACTGAAATCTTCTTCCACATATTGCTGAAAAGCCTCCTGCTTATATAACGGAAGCGGATAATAAATCATACTTGGGATATTTTTTTCACCAAGATATTTTTGTAGCTCATCTCTTTTTCCATTTTTTACCTTTAAAGTATATTGATGGAAAACATGAGTGGAATTTTTTGCTCTTGCAGGAATCTGAATATCAGAAATTTCGGCTAAATTTTTATCATAATAATCTGCCATTTTATTTCTTGCCGCTGAATATTCATCAAGATGTTGCAGTTTCACTTTAAGAACCGCAGCCTGAATTGTATCTAACCTTGAGTTACAACCCAAAACTTTGTGATAATATTTTTTTTGCTGACCGTGGTTTGCGATCATTCTTATTTTTAATGCTAAATCATCATCATTAGTCATTAAAGCTCCCCCATCTCCATAACAGCCTAAGTTTTTTGAAGGGAAGAAAGAAGTACATCCAATATGACCTATGGTTCCGGATTTTTTAATAGTTCCGTCAGAGAATGTATAATCAGAACCAATTGCCTGTGCATTATCCTCAATTACAAATAAGTTATGCTTTTTTGCAAATTCAAGAATTTTCTCCATATCAGCACTTTGTCCGTATAAATGAACAGGAACGATGGCTTTAGTATTTGGAGTTATATATTTTTCTAAACCGTTAAGTTCAATCTCAAAAGTATTTTCATCTACATCTACCATTATAGGTTTTAATCCTAAAAGTCCCATAACTTCAGCAGTTGCAACGTATGTAAAGGCAGGACAAATGATTTCATCCCCAGGTTTTAATTCTAATGCCATCATTGCGATCTGCAATGCGTCTGTACCATTAGCACAAGGAATAACATGCTTTACATTTAAGTAATTTTCAAAATCCTGCTGAAATTCTTTTACTGCAGGACCATTAATAAATGCTGTATTATCTATACAATTCTGAATTCCAGCATCTACTTCGTTTTTAATTTTTTCATATTGACCTTTTAGGTCAACCATTTGAATTTTCATATAATAATTTATGTTTGGGTATAACGAAAGCTTTAGAGAAAAAATTAATTTTCTATAAGCTCGCTAATTTTATTTCCTATAGAAAGACATGAAGTTGCAGCAGGCGAAGGTGCGTTTCTTACGTGGATAATGTTTCCGTTTTTAACGATATCAAAATCATCAATCAAGGCGCCATTTCTGTCACAAGCCTGTGCTCTAACTCCTGAACCTCCAGGTACAAGATCATTTTCCTGTATTTCCGGCATTAGTTTTTGCAAAGCTTTGGTAAATGCAGCTTTTGAAAGAGAACGATGTACTTCTCCCATTCCTGTTTTTCCGTACTTAGCAACAATTTTTCTAAAACCTGGCCAAGTAAGCGTCTGCATGGTCTCACTAAAATTAAAGTCAAAAAACTGGTAACCCTCTTTTTTAAAAGCTAAAACAGCATTAGGTCCTGCTTCAATATTCCCATCAACCATTCTCGTGAAATGGACTCCCAAAAATGGAAAATTAGGATCCGGAACAGGATAAATAAGATGCTTTACAAGGTGTTTTTTTTCGTCTTTTATTTTATAATATTCACCTCTGAACGGAATAATGATAACATCATTCTTCTCATTGGTCATTTTTGTTATTTTATCTGAATATAGGCCAGCGCAAGAGACCAATTTTTTTGTTTTAAATTCAGAATTATTAGTTTTAATAATAATTTCTGAACCTTTATTAATAATGCCTTTTACTTCATTATTAAATTTAACCTCTCCTCCAAGCTCTTCAAATAATTCTTTTATCTTTTTTGCAACTCCCGGATAATCTATAATTCCAGTTTGCGGAACTTTGATGGCTTTTACTCCCTCGCAATGAGGTTCTATTTCACGAAACTCTTCTCTTGAAAGGTATTGTAAATTACTAAGACCGTTATCAATTCCCCTTTTATAAATATTATCTAAAAGTGGCAGCTCTTCCTGAGAAGTTGCAACAATTATTTTACCGCACAAATCGTATTTAATTCCGTATTCTTTAGCAAAGTTTATTACAGAATTATAGCCTTCGATGCAGTTCTTAGCCTTTAAGCTTCCCGGTTTATAATATATTCCACTATGAATCACCCCGCTATTGTGGCCGGATTGATGTAAGGATACATCTTTTTCTTTTTCTAAAATTAAAATCTTAGAATCCGGATTTTTAAGCTTTGTCTGATAAGCAGTTGCCAATCCTACCAAGCCCGCGCCGATGATTACGATGTCATAATTCATTGTCTTTTATTATAATCTTGCGTCTACTAAGTTCCTGTCTAAACAAGCTTTAGTATCAAAAACTACTGCATTTTCTTTCTTCAATAGGTTTAAATCCATTTCAAGAAATTCGCTGTGAGAAACTGCAATGATAATAGATTCATATTTTTTACCTGCAATAAGAGCATCAAGAATATCAATTCCGTATTCGTGCTTCACTTCTTCTTTACTTGCCCATGGGTCATAAATATCTACATTCACTCCATAATCTTTAAGCTCTTTGTAAATATCTACCACTTTTGTATTTCTTACATCCGGACAGTTTTCTTTAAAAGTTACTCCTAAAATTAAAGACTGAGAATCTTTAATAATTCCTCCCTTTGCAATAAGAAGCTTTACTACCTTAGAAGCAACAAACTTTGCAATAGAGTCATTTACTCTACGTCCGGATAGGATAACATCCGGATGATAACCAAGTTGCTCCGCTTTATGAGCCAAATAATAAGGATCAACAGATATACAGTGACCACCTACCAAACCTGGCTTATATTTAAGGAAATTATATTTTGTTCCTGCTGCTTCCAAAACATCATTGGTATCAATACCAACTCTATCAAAAATCAGCGCCAATTCATTTACAAAAGAAATATTAACATCACGCTGAGCATTCTCTATTGCTTTAGAGGCTTCTGCTACTTTGATACTTGGTGCTTTATGAGTTCCTGCAGTGATAATTTTTTTATAAAGATTATCCACTTCTTCTGCAATATCTTCTGTAGATCCTGAAGTTACTTTTTTAACACTCGTCAAAGTATTTACTTTATCTCCCGGATTAATTCTTTCTGGGGAGTATCCTACGAAAAAGTCTTCATTAAACTTTAATCCAGAATGCTTCTCTAAAATAGGAACACATTCTTCTTCTGTACAGCCAGGGAAAACTGTAGATTCATAGATAACAATGTCTCCTTTTTTAATAATCTCTCCTAGCATTTTTGAAGCAGAAATTAATGGATTAAGATCCGGAGCATTATATTTATCGATAGGTGTGGGAACAGTAACAATAAATATATTTGATTGAGCGATATCTGATAATTGGCTTGTAGCTTTATATCCAATACCGTTATTAGATTCTTTGTATTTTTTTAAGCCGTTATTAAGTTTCTCTATATCTGCTTCAAGTGTTATATCTAAACCTTCATTAAGTTGATCAACTCTTTGTGCATTAATATCAAATCCTAACACTGGATAATGTCCAGCAAATTCTAAAGACAAAGGTAAGCCTACGTAGCCTTGCCCAATAACAGCTATTTTATATGTTTTCATCATTAGCTAAGTTTATTTTTGATTTTTTCAAACCATGTTTGTTCTTTATGATTATTGTATCCGTAACCATATTTGTTGCTGTATCCTAAATTTTCTCTGCTGACATCATTTAAGACAAACCCAACGTTTTTGATTTTATTTTGATTAATATTATTATTTGCGAATTCCATCAAAGCTTTCTCAGTGTATTTAGATCTTGAAACATAGATGGTAACATCTGCTAATTCTGCAATTAAGAAAGTATCTGTGACAAGAAGCAATGGTGCTGTATCTAAAATGATATAGTCATATCTTGCTCTTAATTCTGATAAAAGTATTTCGTATCTTCCACTAGACAATAATTCTGTAGGATTTGGAGGTATCATACCCGAATAAATTACATCCAAGTGAGGATTAAATGATGAAACATGAATAACTTCTTCTAACTTTGTCTGATCTGAATAAAGATATTCCGTAAGCCCTATCAATCCTTTTCTTGCAGGATTATATCTTTGCAATTGTGGGTTTCTGATATCAGATCCGATAATAATTGCTCTCTTTTTAGGATTAGCTAATGTTAGAGCTAAATTCACTGATGCAAATGTTTTACCTTCTCCTTTCACTGTAGAAGTTACAAAAACAACTTTTCCACCTGCTTTATCTTTAGGAAGCATAAAATTCATATTTGTAATAAGAATTCTAAATGCTTCTGCCATTGGCGTGATATCATTCATTTGAACAATTTCAGAATCCCCTTTTTCAAGACTTGGTAATTCTGCAATAACTGGTGCTTTAACTAATTTTTCTAAATCATGTTTAGTAACTAGCTTATTATTCAGCAGTTCTTTTAAATAAATTACTATAAATGGTAACAACAATCCTAAAGCTAACGCTATAAGTAGGACAACATTTCTCTTTGGTGATATAGGTGCATTTGAAGCATATGCAACATCAATTACTCTTGCTTTTGGTGCTGTGATAGATAATGAAATTGCTGTTTCTTCTCTTTTCTGAAGTAATAAAAGATATAAATTTTCTTTTATCTGCTGCTGTCTTTCAATGCTTCTGAACATTTTTTCTATAGACGGAAGCTTAGATATTTTACCTGAAACTTTATTCTGCTCTCCTACATATTCATTCCTAGCCAATTCAAGACCCGTCCTATTTCTTTGTAAGCTTTGCATAATAGAGGTACGCATAGAACTGATCTGCTTAGTTACATCAACAACAGCAGGGTTTTCCGGAGTAGCAGACTCCAATAACCTATTCCTTTGTAAAACAAGTTGGTTATAAGTTGATACGCCTGCAACAGCATCAGGATTATTTAATCCCACATTCGAAGGTAATACCTGATATTGACCTTGATTATTAACAAAACCTATTAATGCATTTGTTAATTCTAATTGAGCGTCTACATCCAACTGTTTTGCTCTCGCCGCAGCCGAACTTTCTAAGTTAATTTTCGCTTCAGTTTCAAGATCTGTAAGATTATTTTTTGATTTAAAATTCTCTTTTTGATTTTCAACATCCCCTAATTCTCCAGACAATTTTTTTATCCTATCTTCAATAAAGTCTAAAGTTTTTTTCGATTCTGAATTTTTATCTAAAATAGCATCATTGTTATAAGCAACAACCAAAGAATTAAGTACATCTTCAGATTTCGATATCTGAGGATATTTCATATCAAGCTTCACAACAGTTGCGTCTTTTGACACTAAACTTACAGTAAGAGCACTTTGAAGTTTACTTACTCTAGCTTCCAATGAAGAAATTTGCAACTCTAAATTTTTAGTATTTATTCCCTTTGCTGCAATAGGATTAAATTTATTATTTTTTGTAATGATAATATTAGCAAATGGCAAGCCTATTGTTTTGCCATATGTTGTAACAATATCTTTAGCATTTTTTCCTGATTTTACAGTAAGCTTATCTCCATCAATAGTTAAGTTAACAATATTATTTGCTCCGTTATCAGGCTTCTCTGTAACGACTCTCACCTCTATTGGAGAAGTCTCCTTATATAGTTCTACTGTAGTAACTCTTCCTTTAGCAACAATATTGGTCTGAAGATTTTGGCTGATGATAACATCTCTCATCATCTTTTTTGATTTCAGAATCTCAATCTCATTGGCTATACTATTTGTTTTTAAACCTCCAAATCCAGATAAATCAGGTAATACACCTAGATCGGTGCCTACAGGTGAAGTTGAATTTTTAGCATCTTTTATCAGTACTGTAGATTGAACCTGATATACAGGTATCATAAATTTTAATGAAACGTAACCAAGTATTAAAGCTATAAATGCGTTTAGAATAAACCATGGCCATTTTCTTAAATAAGGCCTTATTATTTCATTAATATTAATACTGTCTGAGTTATTTTCTACTTCTGAAAATTGTGAAGATTGGTTGTCCATTAATTTTTTATTTCTTGAATAAACTTACTACTACTGCTACTGCTGTAATGGCTATAGATGCTGCCGTTAAATAAAGTCCGGTATTCGGATTCTGTTTAGCTGCTAAGTCTCTGGTATTGCTGGCAGAAACTATGATAGCATCACCTTGCTTTAAATTATAGTAAGGTGAATTGATAAGATTAGCATCCTGCAAATTAACTTTTCCGTGCGTAATAGCTCCATTTTCAGTTCTTATTACAAGTACATCATTTCTTTTTCCGTACATCGTTAAGTCACCCGCAAGACCTAGAGCATTCCAAATAGTTGCCTGTCCGTTTGCTATTGTATAATCTCCCTGTCTGTTCACTTCTCCCAATACCGTAATTTTGAAATTAGCAAGTCTTACACTTACCGTTGGGCTAATGATATACTTTGTCATTTTATCACGAAGTTCATCTTTAAACTCAACAAGAGATTTATCTGTTGTGTTAATCTTACCTAAAATAGGAAAATCAATATTTCCTTGCGTATCTACTATATAAGTTGGTCCGGAAAGTGTAGTTATCCCCTGATTGGGGGTATTACCGCCAGCCAAAGCATTGGTTTGAACCATTTCTGCAGAAGAATAATTTTGGTTGAACGGTTTTACAACATCCATATCCTTCGCCGTAATTAGGATAATCAATTGATCTCCTATCTGTATTGTAGAATTTGAATTTTTTGCAGACGCTTCTGTGGCTGTTTGCTCTATATTTTGCATATAGTTCAAATCATTGTGTCTATTAGGATTGGTTTTACATCCAATTAATGAAAACACAACAAATAATGCCAATATTTTACCCTTCATATTTTAAAATTGTACAAATATACATTTATATTTTTTCTATTTGTCTAATACCTCATAGACAGAATTATTACTCCTAAATTCTGGAACAATTATCTTTAAAATCTTTACTATATCAACTTTATCTCTTTTTATCGAGGCTCGTGTAATAGAATTTACCAACGCTTCTATCTCCGAGAAATCCATTGTTGGATCTTTAGAGATCATAATTTTTTCGTTATGAGTAGGAAGAGTTTTCGCATTATCACTTAATAACTCCTCATATAATTTTTCTCCAGGTCTTAAACCTGTATATATTATTTTAATATCGATTTCCGGCTCAAAACCAGACAATTTTATCATTCTTTTAGCCAGATCCAATATTTTTACAGGATCTCCCATATCGAATACAAAAATCTCCCCACCTTGTCCCATTGTTCCAGCCTGCAAAACCAATTCACAAGCTTCAGGAATTGTCATGAAATATCTTACAATATCCGGGTGAGTAATGGTAACAGGCCCTCCAGCTTCGATCTGTCTTTTAAAATGTGGAATAACAGATCCGTTAGATCCTAAAACATTTCCAAATCTTGTGGTAATAAACTTAGTGGCATTACCCTCAACATTTTGTAAAGACTGAACAAATAGCTCTGAAGCTCTTTTAGAAGCTCCCATCACATTGGTAGGATTAACAGCTTTATCTGTAGAAACCATCACAAATCTGTTCACTTTATATTTATTTGATAAAGTAGAGACATTTTTGGAACCTAAAATATTAACTAAAATAGCTTCATGTGGATTTTCTTCAACTAAAGGAACATGTTTATAAGCAGCAGCATGATAAACCATTGAAAAGTTATACATTTGGAATAACGGCTCAATTCTGTGTTTGTTTGAAACATCTGCCAGAACAAATTTGAATCTGATATGAGGAAATTTCTCCTTCATCTCCAGTTCTATATCATATAGAGGTGTCTCAGCTTGATCTAATACAACGATAAGAGATGGGTTAAATTGCGCTACCTGTCTTACAATTTCACTACCAATAGAACCCGCACCACCTGTTACTAAAACATTTTTATTATAATGCCTGCTCTTAACCTCTTCATTTTCGATTTTTATAGGCTTTCTGTTCAATAGATCCTCAATTTGAAGATTTCTGATGGAAACTCCTAAATCATTTTCTCTGAGTTTTTGTACCGATGGAGCTTTGAAAATATTTAAGTCTTTTTCTAAAAATAAATTCACCCATGAATTCATTTCGTCTTTAGACATCATTTCTTTAACGATAATTACACCGTCTATAATAAGATCTTCTTTTGAGTTTTCTTCTATTCTTTTCTTTTCGTAAATAGGTTTTCCTAATAACGAAGCTCTTTTAGAATCAGTTCTTTGGGTAAGAAATCCTACAACCTGATATGGTAGACTAGGGTTATCTAAAATAGCCCTTGCAATGGCAATAGACTGCTCATCAATACCTAAAACCAAAATCCTTTTTTTCAGGGCACTTCTGCGGTATTCTCTAACGATATGAAAAAATTCTTTTACGTATAATCTAAAAAGAAATAACCCCATGAAGGAAATGATGAAATAAAGTATCAAATAAGGTGTTAGTATGAATTTTTCTCCGGTTGTCCAGAAATAAATCATATTGATCATTCCTACAATGAACATGGTACAGAAGCACGAAATCAATAATTTAAATAAATCAATAAACGTTGAATGCCTTATAATTCCTGCATAAGTTTTAAAAAAATACATGAATATTACATTCACCAAGATGATAGAAACAAAAACAATGCTTTCATTATCATGATAAATAAATTCTTTTATGCTGATTTTTTCAATAATGTAAGTTGAAAGAAATAAGGATACTACCAGAATAATAATGTCTATTACAAGTATTATCCATCTGGGAAGGTATCTTACGTCTGAGAGATTGACAACATTATCCCCTCCAAATATTTTATTTCTAAGAGAATTGTACATTGTCGTTATTTGTGTTCATATTTAATAAGGTATAAAACCTGATATTCATTATTAATAGTTATATCAATCTTGCAAAATTAAAATAAAATTTCATCTATACTTACTATTTAAAAAATAAATTTAGTGATTAATTTTTTTTAAAGCTTCAGCAATCCTGTTTTTGCTATTATCAGTAAGGTCAGTTCCTGACGGCAAGCACAAACCATTGGCAAAAATTATACCAGAAAAATTATTACCAAAGAACTTACATTTCCTGTAAAGCGGTTGTAAATGCATCGGATTCCATAAATATCTGGTTTCTATATTATTTTGCGAAAAAATTTCTCTAATATTTTCTTTTGATAAAATATTTTTCTTTATTACAATTGTATTGAGCCAATAATTGGAATAAAAGTCATCATTTGGCGCTGAAAACAGATTTATTCCATCAATATCTTTAAGAATTTCTTGATAAAAATCATGGTTTTCTCGCCTTTGCTGTATTCTATTTTCCAGTACTTCCATCTGCCCTCTCCCTATTCCAGCAGAAATATTACTCATTCTATAGTTATATCCAACTTCAGAATGGCTATAATATTCCTCATTATCTTTTGCCTGTGTGGCCAAAAAAAGGGCTTTATTTTTATCCGTTTGATTTTTCGAAATCAAAATTCCACCTCCTGAGGTCGTAATAATTTTATTTCCGTTAAAACTGATTATTGATAAATCTCCAAAAGTTCCGCAAGGTTGCCCTTTATATTTACTTCCTAAAGCTTCTGCACTATCTTCTATAATAGGAATTTCATATTTTCTGGAAATTTCAAGAATTTCATCCACCATAAAAGGCATTCCATATAAAGAAACTGTAATAATTGCTTTAGGTTTTTTGCCTTGACTCATGCAATATTTAACAGCATCTTCCAATGCATTTGGGCACATATTCCAAGTTGAATTTTCACTATCAACAAAAACAGGAATAGCTTTTAAATAAAGAATAGGATTAGCAGATGCTACAAAAGTAAACGATTGACAGATCACAAAATCACCTTCTTGTACATTTAATATACTCAATGCTAAATGAATAGCAGCAGTCCCGGAAGACAAAGCAGTAACGAACGAGTTTTTTCCAAGATAATTTTCAAGACTTTTTTCAAACTCATCAATGTTGGAACCGTATTGTGAAACCCAATTGGTATCAAATGCGTTCTGTATATATTTCAACTCGCTTCCTCCCATGTGTGGAGGCGAAAGCCAGATTTTTTCCTCTTTCAATCTTGTTTATGTTTAATCAAAAATATCATTTATTTTTTCATATTCAAAACCTTTGCCCATCAAATATTTAATAGTCTTTGATTTTCTTTGATATTCCTTTAAGCCTGTTTGTTTAGAATAATAATCTTCAAACATTTTTTTTAATGCTTTTTCATAATCTGGTTCATAAATTTCATCAAAACAGCTATTTATTAGTTTTTCAGAAATCTGTTTTTGCTTCAGATTAATTTTAATCTTATTTCTCCCCCAATGTTTTATGTAAAACTTTCCACGGATGTAACTTCGGGTAAATCTTTCTTCATTTAAATAGTTTTCTTTTAAAAGATAAAGGATTATTTCATCTTTAGCTTCTTCAATTAACATAAATTCTCGCATTTTCTGCTCTACTTCTGCATGACAACGATCCTGATAAACACAATAGTTTACCAATTTCAGCTTAATTTCATCAAAAGTGAAAGATTTCTTTTCCATAGCTATAAAAAAAGAATGAGCATAAGCCCATTCTTCATATTTTAAATTCGGTAAATATTAGTAGTTAAATAACGCTTTACCTTCCATTAATTCATTAACTTTTTTTCTTACAGAAGTAAGAACCTCTTCATTTTTAATATTATCAACCACTTCAGAGATTAATTCCGAAATCGTTTCCATATCGTTTTCTTTCAATCCTCTTGTTGTGATTGCCGCAGTTCCCAATCTGATTCCAGAAGTTGTGAATGGTGACTTATCATCAAACGGAACCATATTTTTATTACAAGTAATATCAGCTTTTACAAGAGCTTTTTCAGTTTCTTTACCGTTTACGCCTTTATTTCTAAGATCTACCAACATTAAGTGATTGTCTGTTCCTCCACTTACGATATCAAAACCTCTGCTTACCATTGCTTTTGCTAACGCCTGAGCATTAGATTTAACCTGTTTAGCATACGTTTCAAACTGAACATCCAACGCTTCACCGAAAGCAATTGCTTTACCAGCGATAACGTGCTCTAATGGACCTCCTTGAATTCCTGGGAAAACAGCTCCATCCAATACTTGGCTCATCATTTTAGTTTCTCCTTTTGGAGTTTTGTGACCGTATGTATTTTCAAAATCTTTACCCATCATGATCATTCCACCTCTTGGACCTCTTAATGTCTTGTGAGTAGTAGTTGTTACCACGTGGCAATGTGCGAATGGAGAATTTAATAATCCTTTTGCAACCAAACCAGCAGGGTGAGCAATATCAGCCCAAAGTGTAGCTCCGATCTCGTCTGCAACCTCTCTGAATTTAGCATAATCCAAATCTCTTGAATACGCAGAGAAACCAGCGATCAACATTTTTGGTCTTTCTCTTAAAGCAACTTCTCTCATTTGATCATAATCAATCAAACCAGTTTCCTGCTGAACTCCGTAAGAAACTACATTATATTGAATTCCTGAGAAATTAACTGCAGAACCGTGAGTAAGGTGACCTCCCATTGAAAGATCCATTCCCATGATTTTGTCTCCAGGTTTCAAAACTGCCAAGTAAATTGCGGCATTAGCCTGAGAACCAGAGTGTGGCTGAACATTTACATAATCAACTCCGAAAAGCTCCTTCGCTCTATCGATCGCCAATGTTTCAACCTCATCTACTACTTCACATCCTCCGTAATATCTTTTACCCGGATATCCTTCTGCATATTTATTAGTCAATACGCTTCCCATTGCTTTCATTACATTTTCAGAAACAAAGTTTTCTGATGCAATCAACTCTAATCCATGGGATTGTCTTTGTCTTTCTTTTTCAATAAGGTCGAAAATAATGTCCATTTACTTTTAGATTTTGAAATTTTTCACCCCAAATATACGGATTTTTAGGCTAGATTTCAGTATCCTCATTTATGATTTTTGGACTAAAAATTTAATCATAATCAATAAATCCCTGTTCAGCTTACATTATCACTAATAAACTTCCGGCAATAATTTTTTATCTGTAACCGAACATCTCTAAATAGTTGCTTCACCTCTTCTTCGGTACCGACCGCTTTTGTGGGATCCGGAAAGTTATAATGAAACTTTTCAGCTTTATTAGGAAAATACGGGCAGTTTTCTTTGGCATTATCACAAACCGTAATCACAAAATCAAAGTTTATATTTTGGTACTCATTAATATGATTTGAAGTGTGATTTGAAATATCAATCCCATCTTCTGCCATTATTTCGATCGCCTTTGGATTAACACCGTGAGTTTCAATTCCTGCGCTGTAAATGTCTGCTTTATTTTCTGCAAAATATCTTAAATATCCTTCTGCGATCTGGCTTCGGCAACTGTTTCCCGTACAAAGTACCAATATTTTCTTTTTCATATCTAAACAAATAACCATATTATATTAATTGCACAAAACTTAGGATCAAATCCAAAAATAAGCTGTAAAACAATAATTGAAAACGTTATAATGATTGCTTTTTTATACTTAATCAATTTTTGTTTCATAATCAGCAACATCCTGAATTCGGAGAGCAAGAATTACTCTTATCACCTTTCAATTCGCTCAGGTTTATTTTTTGTTTTTCCTGAGGAATTCCGCAAGCGTCCTGAGCTAAACAAGCAGTTACTTTATTTTTAAGGATAAAATTCTTTCCATTAAAATCAAGATCATACTTTCCAATCGTTGTGTCTTGATATTCTACTTCGATTTCAAAATTCCCGATGCCTAGTTTTTCTTCTGAAAGCGTAATGATATGCAAAAGATTTCCCGGTTTCAGGCGATGTTCAAAATCATCAGCATTCCAAAGTTGGAAATTCACTCTTTCTTCTTTTCTCATGGTCCCCCCACAATCTATAAAGTTTTTGGTCACCATTCCGATTTCTGTGACATGGAAATGTTCAGGGACAAACTTTCCATTTTCTAATTGAAATTCTACGTTTTCTAATGATAGTAGAATATTTTTAATTTGTTCTAAAGTCATTTTTTCTTTATTTTAAATTGTCAAATTGCAATATTACAATAAACTTGATCAAAAATTTTTTAACAGCAGTTTTGCTTTTTTACTGTGGAAATAATATTCGAGAAATAGGTATTTAAAACTTCGAAAGCTTTATCATCGATACAATAACAAATTTTGTTTCCTTCAATATTACCTTTGATTAAACCAGCGTTTTTAAGTTCTTTTAAATGTTGAGAAACTGTTGGCTGGGCAAGCGGTAATTCATTGACGATATCTCCACAGATACATTCATTCACTTTCAATAAATGTTCTATGATTGCTATTCTGGCAGGATGTCCTAAAGCTTTTGCGATGGTCGCGATCTGGTTTTGCTGTTCTGTAAAAAAGTCTGTTTTAGTTGCACCCATTTTTATAAATAATTTTATATCGCAATATTACGATAATAAATAAAACCATGAAAGATTTTTTCTACATTTAACAAAAAATCCTTGCTGAAATAACAACAAGGATTCAAAAAATATAATATAATTAAAACTGTTCATCCACTAATTCTTTATTCACCATCGCTCCGGCAAAATTCCCTTGAGCAATGGCATTTGAAACAGAGCGCATCATTGTAACGTTATCTCCGCAGGCATAAACTCCGTAAATATTTGTTTTTTGAAAAGGATCAACTTTAATAAATCCATGTTCGGTCATTTCACAGCCAAGATCTTCTGATACATTGATATTTTGTTGAAATGGGATTTTTGCATACAATGCTTTCAATGAAAATTCTTGTCCATTCTTGAAAACTAATTTTTGAATTTGTCCGTTTTTATGGATTATTTTTTCAATTTCGTTTTCATTAATATTGATGTTTTTCTCTCTTAATTTTTGACTCTGTTCTTCATTTAAACTTGATTTTCCATTCGTGAATAATGTTAAGTCTTTTGTCCAGTTCAGGATTATTTTTGAAAATTCAAAAGCGATATCTCCGTTGGCAAAAATTCCAGTAGTTTCATTCTTAACTTCATATCCATGACAATATGGACAATGCAAAACAGAAATTCCCCAACATTCAGCAAATCCGGGAATATTGGGTTGAATATCTTTTATACCTGTCGCAATAATGAGTTTTTTAGCAGAAAATTTTTCTCCTTGTTCAGTTTCTACTTCAAAACCAATATCAAGCCTAGCGATTTTCACCACTACTCCATCATGAAATTTTACCGTATCATATTTTTCTACCTGTTCTCTTGCAATCGTGCTTATTTCTTTTGGAGTTTTCCCGTCCTGAGTCAGAAAATTATGAGAATGTGGAGTTTGTCTGTTACAAGGTTTTCCGCTGTCGATGATTAAAACATTTCTTAAAGATCTGCCTAAAGCCATTCCTGCTGAAAGTCCGGAGTAGCTTCCTCCAATAATAATTACGTCGAAGTTTTTCATATTGCTTGTTTCTTGTTGCAAATGTAAAACAAATTTTCTTTAATGCGACCTTATCGCAATAATATTTTATATATTTGTATATGCTTAAGAGAAATACTAAAACAAAACAGCTGATCCTGGATTCTTTAAAGAATTCAAAATCAGCGGTTAGTCAGGATATTTTATTAAAAGAATTAGGAGATGAAGTTGACAGAGCTACCATTTACAGAGTTTTAAACAGCTTCTGTGATGATGGAATTGTGCATAAAATTTTAAGTGATGATGGGAAATATTATTTTGCTTTCTGCGTCAACTGTTCAGAAAAGGCACATCAACATAATCATTTCCATTTCAGATGTTTAAGCTGTGGAAAAATTGAATGTATTCCTAATGAGATTGAGGTGAAATTACCGGCAGGCTATCAATCTGTAAATTTTAATGGATTTATTTCGGGATATTGTGCGAATTGTTCTTAATTAAGTGTCACTCCTTTATCCTTTTTCCTGCTTGGTTGAGATTCTTCATTCCGCTACGCTTCATTCTGAATGACAATAACACTGTAAAAGTTGCCCTTCAATTGAAAATTTCATGTAAGTTTTAAACAAAAAAAATCCCGAAAAAATTTCGGGACTTCAGATAAAATGTATCTAGTTAGTTTATTATTTCTTGCCTTTCTTTTCTTTAAGCTCTTCTTTGTCTTTATCAGACGGATTCCAAACTTTTACTTCAGAATTTTTATCAATTCCTGAAAGAACCTGAACGTTGATTCCGTCACTAGCTCCTAACTTCACGTATACTTTTTTGAATGTTCCGTTAGCTTGTTTTACCTCAACAAAAGGAACGTCTTTACCATTTTTCTTTTCATACTGAACCAATGATTCATCCAATAGCAAAGCATTTTTCTGAGAACTTAGAACAATTTCACCGTTGGCAGAGAATCCAGCTCTGATGTAGTCATTATTAGGGTTCTGAACATCACCTTCAACAGGGAATTTTATCGTTCCGTTGGTGTCTTTTCCTTTTGGAGCAATCATCGTCAGCGTCCCAGGGAACGTTTTGTTCTGTAAAGCTCCGATCACGATTTTCATATCCATTCCTTGCTTTAATTTCCCAGCCTGAGCTTCATCAATTTCCCCTTGGAAGATCAAAGCGCTAAGGTCTGCAATAGAACAAATCGTTGTTCCTGCATTGAATGAGTTGGCTTCAATTACCTGACTTCCCACTTTCACAGGAACTTCAAGAACCGTACCCGCAGCTTTAGAACGAATCTGAGTCGTTGCAAAACCTTGTAATTCCGGAGTAGCACCTGTTTTTACAATTTGTAATCTTTTTTGAGCCGTTACTAATTGTTGGTTAGCGTTTTTAAGATTCTGCTGTTGTGTATATAATTGTTGTTGAGAATTAAGGTATTCCTGCTTAGAAATAACGCCTTGCTTAAACAACCTCTCCTGCATCGCAAACTGCTTCTGCATGTTCTCAACATTCATTTTAGAGTTACTGATCTGAAGCTGAGAATTTTGAACCTCCTGCTGTGCATTATTCACATCACTCACACTTGGAATAATTCTTACCGTTGCGATTAACTGTCCAGCAGTCACTTTATCACCTTCATCAACTAAAATTTTGTCGATGATTCCGGCAATATTCGGCTTGATCTCAATTTCTTCTTTTGGAACAATTTTTCCTGTTGCCATCACTTTATCATCCATATTCTGAATGGTTGGTTTACGGGTAAGGAAAGCTTCACT
This sequence comes from Chryseobacterium sp. GW823-FHT05E08, assembly GCF_058795655.1. NCBI lineage: Bacteria > Pseudomonadati > Bacteroidota > Flavobacteriia > Flavobacteriales > Weeksellaceae > Chryseobacterium > Chryseobacterium sp. GW823-FHT05E08. The sequence goes on from NZ_JBXAHY010000008.1 coordinate 100,847, forward strand.
TTCTTTAGAATTCGACTTTACAAGGTAGCCAATCCCTGAGAATAATGCCACTGCAAATAAAAGCCCCAAGAATATATAAATGGCTTTTTTCCAAGTGAATTTCTTTTTCATATATCTAGTTTATTTTTTAATGTTGAATAGTTTTTATTTATTAAATGATTTAAAAATTAAAAGATTACGCTCTGTAAAAACTTATAATTAATAACTCAGAAAACCTTACTCTGATCTTAATGCTTCAATAGGTCTAATTTTCACCGCTCTCTGCGCAGGAATCATCCCGATAATTAATCCTAAAATTACCATTACTGCCATGGCTCCAAATACGTTTGCATAGTTTACCGTTGGGTTATAAAATGGAAATTCATCCTGTCCCTGAGTCGCCATATTCAAAATAATTAATACAAAAATCCCGAATATAAAACCGAGTATTCCCGAAGACAATGTTATCACAACACTTTCAAGCAAAATCTGGTTTCTTACTTCCGAAGGTTTTGCCCCTAAAGCTCTTCTGATCCCTATTTCTTTTGTTCTTTCTTTTACTGTAATTAATAGAATGTTTGAAATCGCAATTACCCCCGCAAGAATAGTTAAAGCACCTACAATTATGGTTAATAACTGCATTCCGGTTAAGAAACCTGTCAGTTTTTTAAACTCTTTTCCAAGGTTGAAACTTCCAAAAGCATTTGTATCTTCCGGTGAAACTTTATTTTTAGCCTTTAAAGCCAGTTTTACTTGCTCTTCAACCTCATTTACGTTGGCATTAGGCTTGCTAACAATCGCAAACATATCAATATTGTCTCCTGCATTGTACATTTTCGTATAGGTAGAAAGTGGAATAAAAACGGTTTGGTCATTCTCAAATCCACCTCCTTTTTTCACTCTGAAAACTCCAATCACATTAAAGAATATCCCTTTAACATTGATTGATTTTCCGATAGGATTTTCATTCTTTTTAGAATCGAAAAAGTTCTTGTAAACCTCTTCTCCAATCACTACTACATTTTTATTTCCTGATACATCTGCATCGTTGATATATCTTCCAAAAATCAGTTTCTTTTCAGAGATCTTATTTCCTATCGGATAATCTCCGGTAAGAGAATAAGTCGCATTTTTCCCGTTTCTGGACATTGATTCTCCCGGTGTTCCTGTAAAACTTCCTCTTGCATTTTGTGGAGAGATATAATCAATTTCCGAGATTTTATTTTTAAGCATCTGGATATCCGGAAGATTAAGATGTACCTGTCTTCCTTTCGGGAAACCTTCATAAGGGATATTCGTGTTTTGTGCCCAAAGAAAAATAGAATTCGTTGCAAATCCTGAGAATACTTTATCAAAGCCATTCTCCATTCCTTTTGCTGCTCCCAGAAGACTCACGTATAGAAACATCCCCCATCCCACACCAATCATGGTAAGGAATGTTCGAAGCTTATTATTCTTCAATGAATAATAAATTTCCTGCCAAGTATCCTTTTTAAATAAGATGTTCACTTTTATTAATTATGAGTTATAAATTATATAAGATGTTCACTTTTATTAATTATGAGTTATAAATTATAAATGATGAATGATTTTAATTCAATTACAAATCATCACTTTTTCAAATTATTCTGTTCTTAATGCTTCAATAGGTCTGATTCTAGAAGCTCTGTATGCCGGAACAAATCCTGCAATTAATCCTGAAAAAACAAGCGCAATAAATGCCATGATGATCGTTCCCCAACCAACACTCGGGCTTTTTATGAAATATTCTTCAAGACTATCCCCGATTAAATGTAAAGCCAATACACCAACGCCTACTCCAACAAATCCTGAAACTACGGTGATTACCACACTTTCCTGAACAATCAAAGCAACAATACTTCTTGGTTTTGCGCCAATCGCTTTTCTTACTCCGATTTCTTTGGTTCTTTCTTTTACGATGTAGACCATGATGTTACTGATTCCAATAATTCCTGCCAGCAAAGTTCCCAATCCAATAAATGTTACAATAGCGGTAATTACTGCCATGAAAGTGAATGTATCACTCATATTCTTGGCATTATTCCGTACACGAACTCCATTTTCGTCATCTGGGGAAACATTTTTTCTAGCTTTTAATCTATCTTGTAGTTCATCACCATATTTTATAGCTTCCTGAGGAGATAATTTATCATTATAGGCAATAAATACTGTACTCACGGTATCTGAGCCCTTTTTCATTTGCTGCAACGTAGTGATAGGAACCGAAATATGTCTTTCATCCCAGTCTCCTCCGTCATCAGAAAATACACCGATTACTTTAAACATGGTTCCATTAATATCTAAATCTTTTCCTACTGGGCTTCCATTTTTAATTAAATCCCTTTGAACCATTCTACCAATTACCGCTACATTTTGTTTTCTGGCTAAATCTGCAGAATTAAGATAACGCCCTTCAAGCATTTTACGGTTTTCGATATATTTTTCTTCGGCATCTGTTCCATTTATCTGATAAGTTCCACTCTCTTTACCGTATTTCACCAATAAACTTGATTGATATCTTGGACTCGCCTCACCTACTTTTTCTTTATCAGAATTAACCAAAAAATCATAGTCATCATTATTCATTGTCACCGTTCTATCCGACTGCAAACCTTTATAAGCAATAGTCGTTTTCCCTGTAAAAATAGTGATCAGGTTTTGAGCATCTCTCGCAAAGCCTTCTGTAAAAGCATTTTGCAATCCTGTACCAATTCCGAAAAGAACAATGAAGATAAATAATCCCAAAGCCACCGTAAATCCCGAAAGTACCGTCCGCAATACATTACTGCGAATAGAACTGAATATTTCCTGCCAACGATCTAAGTCGAACATATATTTTTGGTTTGAAGCGGGAAGATTGAAGCTTGAAGCTCTCCAACTTACCGCATATTTTTTACTTAATTTTTAAACTTCCTGCCTCCTTCTTCTAGCTCCCAGCTACAAAACAATCTGCTTTATAAACTCATCACTTTCAATGATACCGTCTTTTAAAATAACGTTTCTTTTTGTCTGTGCTGCAACGTCTGGTTCGTGAGTTACAACGATGATCGTTTTCCCTTCATTATTAATATCCTGAAGAAGTTTCATAATATCATGCGTTGTCTTAGAATCCAAAGCTCCTGTTGGCTCATCCGCCAAAACAATTTTAGGATTGGTGATCAAAGCTCTTGCGATGGCAACTCTTTGTTTCTGTCCTCCGGAAAGTTCGTTAGGAAGGTGATTCGCCCATTGTGCAAGACCTACTTTTTCCAAATATTCCATTGCTTTTTGGTTACGCTCTTTTCTCGGTACATTTTGATAATATAAAGGAAGGGCAACATTATCCAAAGCTGTTTTATATCCAATAAGATTAAAAGACTGGAAAATAAAACCAAGAAATTTACTTCTGTATTCTGCAGCTTTTATTTCAGATAAATGCTCGATCGGCACACTATCTAATTCATAAGTCCCTGAATCTTTTTCATCCAGAATACCAATAATATTAAGGAGTGTAGATTTTCCGGAACCGGAACTTCCCATAATAGAAACAAACTCGCCTTCGGAAATATTAAGATTAATACCCTGGAGAACGTGCAACTTGCTTTTTCCTGTATCGTATGATTTATGTAGATCCTGAATTACTAACATTAAGTGATGTATGTTTTTATATCCTAATAAGTAGAAGTAATTTTCAATTTGTTACAAGAATAAAAATTTATTCAAATAATTTAGTGTTTAACTATTTTCTATTCTGTTTATAGGTATTTACGATAAAGTGTTTAACTGTAACTCGGCAATTTTATTTATTTTTGCTGAATAATAGTGTATAAGCCAATATCAGAGCAAGTTTCATGTAAATGTGGAAAACTTTTAAGGTTAAAAGTCAACCAATTAGTATTTGCCTCTTTTAAAATCAGTTCTTTTTTTCGACCTTTGTGCTTCGCACGTAACAAGAAATAAGCGCGTTGGTTGAGTGAATAACTTTTAATTATAAGCTTCAAATAATCAGAACGTTAAATATTTCTTGAATCTTATCCACAGTGATCTAATTATTTTAATTTTAAAGACATTTTAATATGGGAATTTTTGATAAAAGAGTAAGCTATAAACCATTTGAATACCCTGAGGTTCTTCAATTTGTAGAGGCAATCAACAAATCGTTTTGGGTACATTCGGAAGTGGATTTTACCGCAGATGTTCAGGATTTTCATTCGCAACTTGAACCGCACGAAAAATATGCTGTAAAAAATGCACTTTTAGCCATTGCACAGATCGAGGTGTCTGTAAAGACATTCTGGGGAAACCTATACAACCACATGCCAAAACCTGAATTAAACGGTCTTGGAGCTACTTTTGCAGAATGCGAATTCCGTCATTCTGAAGCTTATTCCCGTTTGGTAGAAGTTTTAGGATATAGCGAAGAATTCTCTAACGTGATAGAAATTCCTGCCGTAAAAAAGAGAATTGATTTCTTATCAAACGTTCTTAAGCACGCGAATTCTACAACACCGAAAGAATATGTTTCTTCTCTTTTATTATTCAGTATCCTGATTGAAAACGTATCGCTTTTCTCACAATTTGCGATTATTCTTTCTTTCACAAGATTTAAAGGATACATGAAAAATGTTTCTAATATTATCGCTTGGACTTCTATTGATGAGCAGATTCACGCTAATGCAGGAATTTATTTAATCAACAAAATCCGTGAAGAGCAACCTGATTTATTGACTGATTCTGATATTGAAGATATTTATACGTTAGTTGATCAATCTGTAGAATTAGAAGGTGAAATCCTTGACTGGATTTTTGAATTAGGAGAATTAAGCGTTTTCTCAAAAGAAGATCTTTTAAACTTCATGAAATACCGTGTTGATGACAGTTTAAAGAAAATCAACATGGATACGCGTTACAATATTACTCCAGAGCAATACCGTCCAATGAAGTGGTTTGAAGAGGAAGTTTTCGCAAATTCTATGGATGATTTCTTTGCAAAAAGACCTGTGGATTATACGAAGCATGATAAGAGTATTACGGCGAATGATCTTTTCTAGATTTTAGATTCTGAATTTTGGATAAAGAGCGCGAGCGAAGCGAGCGTCAAAGCAGTTAGTATTAGCAATGTCATGCTGAGCCTGTCGAAGCATCTTAAATATTAATAATTGAAATTTTAAACCATTAGGAGGTTAAGATTATTAAGAGATTGCTTCGTTCCTCGCAATGACAAGCGTATTAAAATCAAACAAAAAAAATAATGATCAACGTAATCGTATCTTATACTGTAAATCCCGATTTTGTTTCAGAAAACAAAGTTAATATTCAGAAGTTTTTGAATGATTTTAAAAATTTAGATCAAGAAACATTTGAATATAAAGTTTATGTAAAAGAAGACGGCGTTACCTTTGTTCATTATTCAAATTATATCAATGAAGCGGTTCAGCATGAGGTTTTGAATGTACCATCTTTTAAAGAATTTCAAAGGTTAAGAGATGAAAGCGGACTGAACGGTTCTCATAAAGTAGAAATTTTACAATCAATATAAACAACACAAAATTTCCGGGTAATAAAACAAACCCGGAAGTTTGAAAACATACAAACATCTATGGAAGAGCAAAATTCAAATATATGGTGGCTCAATGAAGAGTCTGAGCAAATGCTTAACAGAGGATATCTGTTAAAAGGGGAAACTGTAGACGGAGCAATCGACAGAATCACCACCGCAGCTGCAAAAAAATTATACAAGCCTGAATTACAGCCGGCTTTCAAGGAAATGATCGTAAAAGGATGGATCAGTTTCTCTTCTCCGGTTTGGGCAAACATGGGAACGCAGAGAGGTCTTCCAATCTCTTGTTTCAACGTTCACATTCCGGACAGCATTGAAGGAATTACCCACAAAATGGGCGAGGTTATCATGCAGACGAAAATTGGAGGTGGAACTTCAGGTTATTTCGGGGAACTTCGTAACAGAGGAACTGCAGTAACGGATAACGGAAAATCTTCAGGAGCTGTTTCTTTCATGAAATTGTTTGATACTGCAATGGATGTAGTTTCTCAAGGCGGTGTAAGAAGAGGTGCTTTTGCTGCTTATTTGGATATTGATCACGGAGATATTGAAGAATTTTTATCAATTAAAGACATCGGAAGCCCCATCCAGAACTTGTTTACAGGAATTTGCGTTCCTGATTACTGGATGCAGGATATGATCGATGGTGATATGGATAAGCGTAAAATCTGGGCAAGAGTATTGGAAAGCCGTCAGCAAAAAGGGCTACCTTATATTTTCTTTACAGATAACGTTAACAGAAATAAACCTCAGGTTTACAAAGACTTAGGAATGCCTGTAAATGCAAGTAACCTTTGTTCTGAAATTATGCTTCCTTCAACAAGAGAAGAATCTTTCATCTGCTGTTTATCTTCTATGAACTTAGAATTGTACGACGAATGGAAAGATACGGACGCTGTAAAATTGGCTGTTTACTTCCTGGATGCAGTTCTAACTGAATTTATCGAAAAAACAGAAGGAAACTACTATCTACAAGGAGCTAGAAACTTCGCATTGCGTCACAGAGCGCTTGGTTTAGGAGTTTTAGGATACCATTCTTATTTACAGAAAAACATGATTCCGTTTGAAAGTTTTGAAGCGACTCAATTCAATGCAAGAGCTTTCAGACACATCAAAGAACAGGCAGAAACAGCTTCAAGAGAGCTTGCAAATATCTACGGAGAACCTGAATTATTAAAAGGTTACGGATTAAGAAATACCACAACAATGGCTATTGCTCCTACCACTTCAAGTTCTGCAATTTTAGGACAAACTTCTCCTGGAATTGAACCTTTTGCATCTAACTATTACAAGGCTGGTTTGGCTAAAGGAAACTTTATGCGTAAGAACAAGTATTTAGCTAAATTATTAGAAGAAAAAGGATTAGACAACGAGGAAACTTGGAGAACGATCATGTTAAACCACGGTTCTGTTCAGCATTTAGCTGAATTAACTGACGAAGAAAAAGCAGTATTCAAAACATTTAAGGAAATTTCTCCGATGGAGATTATTTCTCAGGCTGCTCAAAGACAACAGTATATTGACCAAGCTCAATCATTAAACTTACAGATTCCTTCTACAATGCCGGTAAAAGATGTAAACTACCTTTACATAGAAGCTTGGAAAAAAGGAGTTAAGACGTTGTATTACCAAAGAAGTTCATCAGTTTCTAAAGAAATGATGGTAAATTTTGTTTCATGTTCAGCTTGCGAAGCATAGAATACAAGTAATAAACCTCAACATATTATTCATAAAAGCACGTTTTTTAGCGTGCTTTTTTCGTGTTTTTAAAATTTTTAATGAAAATTTAATTTAGCATTAATAAACATTTATTTTTCGTTTATCTGCGATTAATACTAGAAATTTTACGCTCATACTCTCCAAACAGTGATATTTAGACGGTATATCGTTGATTTCCAAGTAACAATATTTTGTATTTTTTTTATATTTTTGTGCCCACAACACAATAAAAATTATTTCAAACCCTTATTATGACAAAAATTATTAACGCTAATAAAATCATTATGTTGATTTTATTAACAGCCCTCTTTGAAGTCAAGGCTCAGGTAAAAATCTCAAATTCATCACCCGTAATAAACTCAGAAAGTGTTTTACATCTTGAAAGTAATTCCAGCGACAAAGGTTTCTTGTTGACGAGAATTACACTTCAAGCCACGAATTTAGCAGCTCCCCTTGCTTCACATTCTGCAGGAATGGTTGTTTACAATACAGCAACAGCAGGAATTTCACCTAACAATGTAACTCCAGGTCTTTACTACAATAATGGTACAGCTTGGGTGAAATTATCTACAAAAAAACCTCAAGTTGGAGATATTAAAAACGGTTTCCAAAGTGCTGATCACAACGGATGGTATCTTTTAAACGGAAGAACGGTTTCTACGTTAGCGGTAAATCCAAGAGCCAGAGCCGCTGCTTTAGGCTTTTCTGCAATCTTACCTGATGCAACAGACAGGTATTTAAAAAATACAAGTGGAAGTGACAATATGGGAACTGCTTCAGGAAGTGATACATTTACTTTAGTACAAGCTAATTTACCGAATGTAACGTTCACAGGAACAACCAATACGACAGGAAGTCATACGCATACTTATACAGATAATCCGGCAAACGCAACAACAAATGGTGTTGCAGCGGGAACTAACAATCCGATTTCTAATACAGCAAGTGTAAATGACACAACTTTCAGCTCAGGAGCGCATACCCACTCTCTTAGTTTTACACTAGGAAGCAGTCAGGCTGTAAGCTTAAAACCGGACAATATTATCACTAACGTATTTATCTATTTAGGCAACTAATTATGAGAACAAGATCATTTTACACATCGATAGGGATTCTTTTTTTTGCAGTATTGAAATCCCAAGTTGGTATAGGAACTTCAAATCCTTCCAACTCTGCTGTTTTAGAATTAAATAGTTCTAATAAAGGCCTTCTTATGAATACTGTTTCTCTTGCTTCTTTAAACTCTGCTTCTCCGATGAGTAGCCATGTTGAAGGAATGTGGGTTTACAATACAGCAACAGCAGGAACTTCACCCAATAACGTAATTCCTGGATTATATTACAATGACGGAGCTAAATGGGTATTAATGTCCATCAATGACAATCTTCCAAGAATTGGAGATATCAAATCTAGTGTGGTAACAACAGATCACGACGGTTGGTATTTGTTGAACGGAAGAAATATCACAGCTTTACCAACAATTAGTCAAACAAATGCTTCTTCACTTGGTTTTGCCACTACTCTGCCCAATTCAAGCGACAGAATTTTAAAAGGTAAAAATACATCAGAAGCTCTAGCTGCCGTGGGAGGAAATAATTCTTACTCGATTACTCAGGCTAATTTACCCAATCTAAGCATCACCGGAAACACCGTTCAAAGTGGAGCACACACTCATAGTTACACCAACAGAGGTGTTAATTATTGGAATTACAATGCCGGAGGACAAAATACAACAAGAACGGTTAACACAGAAGTAAGAACAACAGGAGCTGCAGGAGATCACCAGCATACATTCTCTGTCCCAAGTGGAGGAACAAATACAGCTATCAATCAATATCCTAAACATATGGTTGTTCAGAACTTTATTTATTTAGGAAAATAAACAAAAACACAAAAATCAATGAAAAAATTAAGTTACATACTCTTACTTATAGCTTGCACTTTTACTCAGGCTCAGGTTATGATCACGGCAGGTGTTACAGCAACACCTTCACCTAATACAGATGCTGCTTTAGAATTATATTCACAAAATAGAAATAAAGGTTTATTAATGCCAAAAGTATCTTTAACGGCAACTAATAACCCAAGTCCGCTTCCGAGTCATATTGCAGGAATTACAGTTTATAACACAAATACTGCTACAGCAACAGCTCTGACAAGCGTAACACCCGGATTTTATTACAACGACGGAACTTCATGGAATAAACTGGAAGTACAGACACCAACTGTAGGAGACATAAAACACAGCAGCACAGCAACCGATCACGAAGGATGGTATCTTTTAAACGGAAGAACAATATCTACTTTACCAGCTGTTGCACAAACGAATGCAACTTCTCTGGGATTTTCAACCGTTTTACCGGATAGTTCAGATAAATTTTTAAAGGCAAAATCAGCATCTGAAACATTAGGAACGACCAGTGGAAGCACTTCTGTTACCCTTGCAAGAGTTAACTTGCCAAACACAACTTATAACGCTACAACTACGAGCGCAGGAGCACATACTCACACTTATAATGACAGAGCAAGCGGTATTACAGACAGTGTAGAAGGCGGAAGTACCAAAACCGTAGTTGATAATGATTCTGAAATATCAACCACAGCCAGTGCCGGGGCTCACACGCACACTTACAGTTTGTCTACAGGAGGATCAAGCACTCCGTTGAATTTAACTCCTAAGTATTTGTCAACGTATATTTTTGTGTATTTAGGACAATAAAATTGATTATTAATAATTTAAATATAAAGATCTCGTTTGGGATCTTTTTTTTGTTTGAATTAAAACTTAATCAAAACTATAAAATATTTATCCTGATATTTTAACATCAAAATCCATGGAAATTTCTGTGGTTTTGTTTTATATTTGTTAGACGGTTTAATTCCAAAAAAAAATAGATATGAAATTCGGGCAAGTAGAAGATCCTTCAAAAATAGATTTTACGTTACCAAAAGATCATTCCAGAACAAAGGAAATTTTAAGTCAAAACAAAAAAGGCTTAGAAAATATTTCTATCGGATGTGCAAAATGGAACAAAACAGATCTTAAAGGATTTTATCCTAAAGGAACAAAAGACGAATTAACATATTACGCAACACAGTTCAATTCCATTGAATTAAATGCTACATTTTACGGAATGCCAACTCCGGAGCAAGTTCTTACATGGAAAGAAAAGACTCCGGAAAACTTCAAATTTTTTCCAAAAATAACGAATACTGTTTCTCATTTTAGAAGGCTGATTGATGTTACAGATCCTGTGACTCAATTTGCGACTTCTGTGATGAATTTCAACGAAAAATTAGGAATGGTTTTTCTGCAGCTTCATGATAATTTTAAACCAAAAGATTACGATAGGTTAGAAAAATTCGTGAAAGAGTGGCCAAAAGAGATTCCTCTCGCTATTGAGTTAAGAAATACCGAATGGTTTACCGATGAAGACATTTTTAATACTACCTGCGAGCTTTTTGAGGCTAATAATATTACGAACATCATTGTAGATACTGCCGGAAGAAGAGATATGCTTCACATGCGTCTTACAACTCCAAACGCGTTCATCCGATACGTGGGCGCCAATGCCGAAAGTGATTACGAAAGGCTGGATGACTGGATGAAACATTTAACAAAATGGAAAAAAGAAGGTCTTCAGAATCTATACTTTTTTGTGCATCAGAATATCGAAAAGGCATCTCCGCTATTATCCGCTTATTTCATTAATAAAATGAATGAAGAATGGAAAACTGATCTTCTCCTCCCTAAAATGGCAACAGAAAACACGCCAACCTTATTTTAATCATTTTTTATTATACTTTAGACATAAGTAATACCCTAAAATAATTCACACCTATTTGATCTCAATATAATAGATTTCTCCATAATCCTGTTTTATAAAAACATTAATAAAACCCTCTATTTATAATAAAAATTGACTAAATTAGAGATGAAAACATATTGAATATTTAATGTTCAAAAATTAATGTTATGGAAAAAGAAATTTGTACAATCAGTATAGCCACAACTTGGCTTGGAGATACCTACACTTTTTATGATGATAATAAGATAAAAAGAGTTTATGACAAAACAGCCTGAGTTCCGATGTAAGCGAATGGCTGGAAGCAGAGCAAATCAGTAAACAAAACAAGGATAAACTGATTAAAAATTGTCCTGAAGAATTCAAAGAAAGAGTGATGCAGATTTTAGATTATCCTTAATTTCTAAAAAAGTTAAAAAACTCAATTAAAAACCATAATTCAGCGAAACAAATCCCAACTTACGTTATCTTTTTTTTATTTTTTCTTTCTCAATAACAAAACCATATTCAGGAACAATAAAAGAAAATCCAAAGACACCCAAATTCCAAGTTTAATATTCTCATGATTATAAGCTTCAACATCTTTCTTTGCGATTTCGGAAAGCTTTACACTCTGATTGATATAATTCTGAACCTCAATAATCTGATCAATATTTTTATTAGGAACGGAATGTTGTGAGAAATAGACCAGATTCTTTTTCCCTAAATATCCTACAATCCAGTATTCATTGGATTTATCCATTTTAAGATGTTCAATTCTGTAGTATTCTGGACGAATTTTCCCGATATGTTTGGCCTCTAAAATTCCATTTTTATCAGGATCATTATTGTTAATCACATAAAAATCAAGCGTCTGAGGAAGTTTATTGATTACCTGTAAAGCCAAAGAATCCTTCACAATTCCCACCGCACTTTTCTTCACAAACCAATACGTAAAAATGGAGATCGAGAAAACAACAGTAGCAATTCTGAAAATCTTCGCCCATTCGGCACCTTTCCCTTTTTTGATTTTTGATAAAATCAGAGAAACGATAGAAGCCAGAAAGATAACAAAAATGATTAAGCCCATGTTGCAAAGATACTGATTTCGCAAGGTCTTTAAAAGAAGACTACTCTACATTCCATTCTTTATAAAACTGATCCAGAAATTTTAACATAAAATCGTGTCTTTCCTGCGCGATCTCTTTTCCTTTTTCAGTATTCATTAGATCTTTCAGAAGCAATAGTTTTTCGTAAAAATGATTGATTGTTGTTCCATTCGATTTTTTGTATTCGTCTTTAGACATATTCAGTTGAGGCTTAATATCAGGATGATACATCAGATTATTTTTAAATCCACCAAAGTTGAACGTTCTGCCAACCCCGATGGCACCAATCGCATCAATACGATCTGCATCCTGAACGATTTTAAGCTCAATAGGAAGATTTTTTGGTGCTTCACCTCTATTCTTGAATGAAATATTTTTGATAACGAATAAAACCTGCTCAATAATATTTTCAGGTGTATTTTGACCTTCCAGAAACTCACGGGAAACCTTTAAAGCTAAAGTTTCATCACCATTATGAAATTTGGGATCTGCAATATCGTGCAACAACGCAGAAAGTTCCACAACATCTTGATTACAATCCTCATCCTGAGCTATTTTCTTTGAAAGCTTCCATACTCTTTCGATATGAAACCAGTCGTGACCAGCTTCTGCACCTTTCAGTTTTTGTTTTACAAATTCTACCGTGTTATCTATAATTTCTTTCATTTCTCAATTAATTCATTTAAAATAATGTTCCAAAGTTTTTTATTAAAGCTTCTAAAAAAATTAACGTGCCCAATTTCTCTCTTTTCTGATTCAGAAACCTTAACTAATCTGTAAGTTGGTTTTAGGTTAGGGTAAGTATCATTTAAAAGGCTTTTCACTCCTTTTTCCGTTAGCCAGGCATCATCTTCAGCCCGAATAACGAATACTTTTTGCGTTAAATTTTTAGAAAAATCATCAATTTTCTCTAATAAACCGTTGGTTGATTTCTTGTTCAAAATTAAGATTCTCCAGTCATAAGCGCAATTTTTTGGAAGACTTTCTCCCAAACCAAACCAATTTGCTGGGAAATAACCTAATAAAGTGGTAGTTACAGGCTGAATAATTCCGAAACCTACGTAAGCTTCAATTTTTGTTTTGAATTTTAAGTGTCCGACAAAAGCATTTTGCGTTCCAACAAAAATAAATTCTTTAAACATTTCAGAGTCCTGATTCATTCCTAAAATCAAAGCCCCAACAGAATGTCCCAAACAATATTTTTCGTAGTTTGGAAATTGTGTTTTGATATATTGCGTCAATATTTTATAATCTTCTGAACCCCAAATTCTCATGGAAGCTTTAAAACCTTTCATATTTTCAGGTTTTGAAAGTCCGATTCCGCGATAATCATATGTAATTACTGTAAATCCTTTTTCAGCAAAAAACTGAGCAAATGAAAAATAAATCTGCTGTTTAACTCCCGTCGCAGAATTGATGAGCAGGAATTTATTATTACTCTTTTCAGGCAAAAAAAGATGTGCTGTGAGCGCTGTATTGTCGTGAGTGTTAAGAATTAACTTCTCCATATTTTAAAACAAAAAATCCACTATAAAAGTGGAGATTTTATTGATATTTTTTATGTTAACTTATCTGTTATCGATATGCAGTAAATAGTTTTAAGAAAAGAAGTCTGAAACTCTCGGCAATGCACTCTGTGAACCCTTTGTTCCTGAAACTCTTGAAGAAACTTCATTCCCGAATTTCACGCATTCTTCAATAGAATTTCCGTGGCACAATGCTACAGCAAATCCTGATGTAAAAGCATCTCCCATTCCCATTTTATAAACCGTTTCGTCTTTATCGTTTCTGTAATACTTCATTTCTGTTCCATCAAAATAAACGGTAGAATTGGTATCATCTCTAACAAAAACTTTGTTGGAATACTTTTTAAGAATATCTTCTCGCTGATCTTCGCCAAAGACAATATGCAATTCGCTACTTTTAGAAACGATAAAATCTACATTTTCAAGAAGCTCATCACTTAACCTCATGGCAGGAGAAGCATATAAACCGACTTTTTTACCGTATTTCTTAGCTTTTCTGATCGAATATTCTACCACTTCAAGAGAAACTTCAAGTTGAACAAGCATCAAATCAACGGTATGAAAATATTTATCTGCCGCCTCAATATGTTCAATACTTAAACATTTATTAGCCGCCGGAACCACAACTATAGCCGCGTCTCCACCGGAAGTCGTTACATAAGCCGTTCCCGTAGACTCTCTGTCTGTTTCATAAACAAATCCTACGTTTACACCCTCACCTACAAGATTTCTCATGATTTGCTGACCAAGAGGATCCATCCCCACACAGCCAACAAAATAAACACTTGCCCCCAATCTCGCTGCACCAACTGCCTGATTTGCTCCCTTACCTCCGAAATAACTGTCTGAATTAGTGGCTAAAACAGTTTCGTTTGGAATGGGAATTTTTTCGGTTTCTAAAATCAGATCTATTGAAGAACTGCCGACCACTATAATTTTGGGTTGTTCTGAGGAAAAATTCATTGTGTTTTTTTTATTTAGTTTTTAGTTTGAACAAATGTAAAAAAGGGAAATATTGTTTCAAAAACAATTAACTTTAATTAACTAATTTCTATAAATTCTGTAATGATCTTTACAGGATTATTATTCTTATCATAACCAATATAGCTTGCATAAAAGCCTTCACCATACCCTGTTTCAAAACCAAAAATGGTTCCGGGATGGTCTTCTGACGGTTTTAAAAATGCATATTGATCGATCGCGCCATTTTCATCAAAGAAATAGTCATGGAAGAATTCTTCATAAATTCCCATGAAATCTGCTCCTTTGCTGTGATATAACTTTTTTTCCAGCTTATCCAGACTGTCTTGAGTATCTACATCCATAAAACAGCCCATGCCGCTTTCAGCAGGATACCCAAAAACCTCGCCTTCTGCCAGATCTTTTACATTTTGATCGGCTGTCGTGGCCAATTTCCAGTCGGTGACTTCAGAATTTGCGAAAATAATTTCGGCATACGCTACACAATTACTCTCTCTTTCTTTATGCAATAAAACAGAAAAATCTCCTTTTGGAAATTCTATAGAAAAAGGCTGCATATCATTAGTAATCAAAGGATCACAGGCAACCAATTTCCCGCTGGAAAGATAAATTTTCCCAACCTCAAAGCTCTCTAATAACGGACTTTCTACGAAGTCTTTTGAGAATAGCTTTTTTATGTTTTCTATGTGTGTCATTTAGTTTTAATTATTCTTCACCACTTACTGTGATGTGTACATTTTCACTTTCTACATTTAAATGAAATAAAATATCATTCATTTCATCATCCAAACTCTCTATTATTATCAATTGATAGGTTTTAGAATCATTAGCAACTTCAACATTTTCAAGTGAAGAAATTTTTGCAGATATGGCCAGACTGGAATTTAAAATAATATTAATATAATTATTTTCATTTAAACTTCCCTCCAACAATTCTCCAATCAAATAAAACTCTTTTTTTCTTCTTATTGTAAAACTGCTAATGACCCTAAAAGTACCAACTTTATCTTTAAAGTTCATTACAAACTTTTCAGTTTCTCTTCCAGAATTGCAATTTTATCCTGCGCATCTTTTTGTTTCTTACGCTCACCGTCTACTACTTCCTGTTTTGCATTGGCAACAAATTTTTCATTAGAAAGTTTTTTATCAACAGAAATTAAGAATCCTTTTAAATATTTTATCTCTTCTTCTGTCTTGATTTTTTCTTCTCCTAAATCTAAATTATCACTTAAAGGAATTGAAACTTCCGTTGATCCGATCAGGAAAGTAAAGCTTGGTTTATCTGTTTTTTCACCGAAATGAATATCAGAAACGTTGGCTAATTTTCTTATAACGGCTTCATTTTCAAATTCGCTCGCACTTGTATAAATCTCAACCGCTTCTTTTGGTGAAATACCTTTTGTCTGACGGTAATTTCTTACCCCAGAGATAATTTCTTCCGCAGTTTCAAAGTTTTTAATAATATCTTCATTAAACGTTTCCGCCTTTTTTTGCTGAGAAATAATTAATGCTTCTTCAATATTTCTGTCCGAGATCAATTGCCAGATTTCTTCTGATTGGAAAGGCATGAACGGATGAACCAATTTCATTAATTCCTCAAAAAGTGCAACTGTTTTATTATAAACTTCTTTAGAAATACCTTCTCCATAATTTGGTTTGATTGCTTCCAAATACCAACCACAAAAATCATCCCAAATCAATTTATAAATCAAATGTAATGCATCAGAAATTCTGAATTTCTCAAACTGCTGATCGATTTCTAAAATTGTTTTATTTAATTTATTTTCAAACCATTCAATAGCTTGGTTATCTGCAATATTTGCTGGCTTGTCCTCATGATTCCACATGTTGATCAAACGGAAAGCGCTCCAGATTTTTGTCATGAAATTTCTTCCCTGAAGCATTAAATCTTCATCAAAAAGAAGATCATTTCCTGCCGCCGAACTCAATAAAATACCAACACGAACGCCATCTGCGCCATATTTATCCATCAATTCTAACGGATCCGGTGAATTTCCTAAAGATTTTGACATCTTTCTTCTCTGCTTATCTCGTACAATCCCAGTGAAATAAACATTTTTGAACGGAACTTCTTTTCTGTATTCCAATCCTGCCATGATCATTCTCGCTACCCAGAAGAAAATAATATCCGGACCAGTTACCAAGTCAGAAGTCGGATAATAATAATTAATATCCTTATTTTCAGGATCATTCAAACCATCAAAAACAGACATTGGCCACAACCATGATGAGAACCATGTATCAAGAGCGTCTTCGTCTTGTCTTAAGTTGCTGGTTGTTAGTTGTTGGTTGTTGGTTTTTTGCTTCGCAAGTTCTAGTGCTTCTTCGATGTTTTCTGCAACTACGAAATCATTTTCTCCTTCTCCATAGTAGAATGCAGGAATTTGTTGTCCCCACCATAATTGACGGGAAATATTCCAGTCGCGGATGTTTTCCATCCAGTGTTTGTAGGTGTTTTTAAACTTTTCAGGATAAAATTTAACCTCATCATCCATTACTACATCCAAAGCTGGTTTAGCAATATCAGCCATTTTTAAGAACCATTGAACAGAAACTTTAGGCTCAATAACTGCACCTGTTCTTTCTGAAGTTCCAACTTTATTTACGTAATCTTCTGCTTTCAACAAAAGATCTTTTTCTTCTAATTCTTTCGCGATTTGCTTTCTTACATCAAATCTGTTTTTTCCTGAGTAATGTAAACCGTGATCGTTTAAGTTTCCGTCATCATCCAAAGAATCAATCATTTGAAGATTGTGTTTCTTTCCGATCTCGTAGTCATTGATGTCATGAGCAGGCGTAATTTTCAAAGCACCTGTTCCGAATTCAATATCAACATATTCGTCTTCAATAATCGGAACGACTCTGTTTACGATCGGTACAATTACATTTTTACCTTTTAAATGAGCATATCTCTCATCATTAGGATTGATACAAACCGCAGTATCACCGAAAATCGTTTCAGGACGCGTTGTAGCAACCGAAAGGAATTCTTCTGTACCTTCGATTTTATATTTTAGGAAATATAATTTTCCGTTTTGTTCTTTAAAAATAACTTCTTCGTCAGAAATATTGGTTTTCGCTTCCGGATCCCAGTTGACCATTCTGTACCCTCTATAAATAAGTCCTTTATTATATAGATCAACAAAAGATTTGATCACCTGCTGAGAAAGTGACTCTTCCATTGTAAAACGGGTTCTGTCCCAATCGCATGAACAACCCAATTTTTTCAACTGCTCAAGGATCGTTCCTCCGTATTTATCTGTCCATTCCCAAGCGTGTTTTAAAAACTCTTCGCGGGTAATATCTGATTTATTAATTCCTTCTGATTTCAGTTTGGCAACAACCTTCGCTTCCGTAGCAATTGAAGCGTGATCTGTTCCCGGAACCCAGCAAGCATTAAAGCCCTGCATTCTTGCACGACGGACCAGAACATCCTGAATGGTATTATTCAACATATGACCCATGTGTAAGATCCCCGTAACGTTTGGCGGAGGAATTACAATAGTATATGGTGGTTTCTCATTAGGCTCTGAATGGAAGTACTTGTTTTCCAACCAGTAGTTGTACCATTTTTGTTCTGTTTCCTGTGGATTATACTTTTCTGAAATCTGCATAAATTCTATTTCTTTGGCTTACAATTTGCAAAAATAGTCTAAAGAAAAAAAAAATTCAGTATGAATTAAAATAATTTTTAACTTTGTTTCTCAAAATTTATCTAACAAACATATTAACATTCAAGAATATGAAAAAATTAATTGCAGGAATTGCACTATTTGGAACATTTGCTCTAGCATCTGCACAGACTATCACTTTTGATAAAACTACTTTTGACTACGGTAATGTGAAGCCTAGTTCTGACGGTGTAAGATTCTTCACTGTAACGAATACTGGTGATAAGCCTCTTGTTCTTTCTAATGTAAAAGCTTCTTGCGGATGTACAACTCCTGAGTTCAGCACTGATCCTATTATGCCAGGAAAATCTGCTAAAATCAAAGTTGGATACAACACAGCAATCAATGGAGGATTCAACAAAATGATTGAAGTTTTCTCTAACGACCCTGCAAACAGCAGAAGCGTAATTTACATCAAAGGAACTGTTGATGCTAATGCACCTGATGTTGTAGTAGCTCCAGCTAAAATGGAAACTCCAGCTGATGCTAAAGCTGCTAAAAAAGAAGCAAAGAAAGCTGCTAAAGCTGCAAAAAAAGTAGCTGCTGCGAAGTAATCTCTACTCAAAAAAAATAAGAAACCGTCTCCATGGAGACGGTTTTTTTGTTATATTTAGGCTTTAGGCTTTAGGCTTTAGGCTTTAGGCTTTAGGCTTTAGGCTTTAGGCAAAATTAATCTTTTAATAACTATAAAAAATATGGACACCAATTTCTCAGACGACTTCCTGGTACAAGGAAAATTTTCAATAAAAAAAACTTCAACAGAATATAAAGGAAAACTTACCAAAGAAGAGGGAGGACAATTATTAATTCAGGAAAAGGAAAAACTTCGTGATCTGCAGGAAAAATTATATGCTGATGGAAGCAAATCTCTGTTGGTTGTTCTTCAGGCAATGGATGCAGCCGGAAAAGACAGCTTAATTGAACATGTTTTCGGAGGAGTGAATCCACAAGGCTGTAATGTGACAAGCTTTAAAACTCCAAGCTCAAAAGAATATTCCCACGATTTTTTATGGAGACATTATTTGGCACTTCCTCAAAAAGGGATGATTGGGATTTTTAACCGTTCACATTATGAAAGCGTTTTGGTTTGTAAAGTTCATCCGGAATATAATTTAAGTGAAAAAACATGGGGTTCTGTGAAAGATTTCGATGATAAATTCTGGGCAAACAGATATGAAAGCATCAGAAATTTTGAAAAACATCTGGCTCAGAACGGAACAACCATCGTTAAAATATTTTTGAATGTTTCCAAAGAAGAGCAAAAGAAAAGACTTTTAGACAGAATCAACGAGCCTGAAAAAAACTGGAAATTCTCAACTGCCGATCTTCCGGAAAGAGCTTTATTCGATCAATACATGGAAAATTACGAAACTGCTATTAATGAAACCAATAAAAAAGATGCTCCGTGGTATGTGCTTCCGGCAGATAATAAATGGTTTGCAAGAGTAGCTGCTATCCAGATTATTATTGATACTTTAGAAAAAATGGATTTGAAGTATCCTGAACTTTCAAAAGAAGACAAAGCAGGGTTGCAAGAAGCGAAAAAGCAATTGGAGAGTGAATAAATTTTGATGGAAGATGGGAGCTTGAAGATAGAAGTTTTTAACGCAATAATTTTAAACCTCCATCTTCAAGCCTCTAACTTCCGTCTAAAAAAAATCACGAGAAAATCTATAAGCCGGATTTTGTACTTCCGAAGAAGTGCCTGTTATTTATCTACGTCGTGCATTACTGCAAAACTTGAGCTGATTACCCCTCGGCTTTCAGAGCGAGCCGCTCCTATTTTCATTACTGAAAAGAACCGATATACTTACCATTGCACCGCAAAGAGTTTACCTGGTTTCACTACAGCCGAACTGTACATACTTTCTGTTGCACTTGTCCTACCCTCGCGGGTGACGGATGTTATCCGCTTTGCTGCTCTATGGTGTCCGGACTTTCCTACCCTTGCCGAAACAAGAATCAACAAGCCGACTTTCTCGTGGCTGCAAAGATAGGGAATTTTAGTATAGATAATTTGTGAATTGTGAATAGTCAATTGTGAAGTCGAAGATTTTAAAGAACCCATAAAATTATTCTCTTCAAATTTAATAATGTAAAAAATTAATCCAAACTGAAAAATTGACAATTCACCATTAACTATTGACGGTTCACAATCAACAAATTATTATTATCTTCGTGAATTATTACACATCCATTTTGATCTCGAGAGAAAAAGAATTTGCGCAATTGATAAAAGATAATCAGGGCTTGATTATCAAGGTTTCGCGTCTTTATACCAACTCTCTGGAAGATGAGGAAGATCTTTTTCAGGAAATTGTTTTACAGCTCTGGAGAAGTTATGATTCTTTTAAAGGAAATTCTAAAATTTCTACCTGGATGTATCGTGTAGCCCTGAATACAGCTATTACCCTTTTCAGAAAAAAAAGCAAAAGTCTGCCTACTAATGAATTAGACATCAATCACAGAGATTTTATCGAAGATGATGACGAAAAACACCAACAGGTCTCACTTTTGTATACAGTAATAAAGACGCTTCCCAATGTGGAAAGAGCGATTGTTACCATGTATCTGGATGATTTGCCTTACAAGGATATTGCAGAAAACCTCGGGATTACCGAAGTAAATGCGCGTGTGAAAATGAACAGATTAAAGAAAACCCTTAAAGAACAGATGGAAAAATATGCCTGAATTTGATTTAGACAGCTTTAAGAAAACATGGCAGGAACAGCCTGTTCAGCAAAAATACGACAATAACGAGATCCTCAAGATGTTGAACAGAAAATCACGCAATTATGTGAAGTATATTTTCTGGATCAGTGTTGTAGAATTTCTGTTTTTTACCGTGTTGGGATTATTTTATATTATCCAAGATAAAGAATCAAACAGTTTTCTCAGTATTCTGGAAAGACTTGGTGCCAAAAAAACTACTGAGCTTGAAGGTTTTCTCGACAATATATATGTAGTATTAAAGATTTTAAGCCTTTCTATAACTGCTTATTTTGTATTCAAATTTTATCAAAATTATAAGAAAATAAAGATTGAAGAAAACTTAAAGAAATTTATACTTAGAATTATTCAGTTTAAGAAAACGGTTAATGCTT
This sequence comes from Chryseobacterium sp. GW823-FHT05E08, assembly GCF_058795655.1. Taxonomy (NCBI): domain Bacteria; kingdom Pseudomonadati; phylum Bacteroidota; class Flavobacteriia; order Flavobacteriales; family Weeksellaceae; genus Chryseobacterium; species Chryseobacterium sp. GW823-FHT05E08. The sequence goes on from NZ_JBXAHY010000008.1 coordinate 122,302, forward strand.
TTATTTTAATTAATATCCTTCTATTAATAGCATTTACGTCTGTTTTCACTGTTTTTGTATTTTATATTTTAAATACTCAGCATATTGAGGTCAATAATTCTAATCTAATGGTTTTCATAATTGGAACCATTGTAAGTACCGCATTGGCAGTGCTTCTGATCTGGCTTTATTACAAAATTGTGTACGGAATCATTATGAGGAAGCTCGATAAAAATTTAAAACAATTAAAAGATATTGATTCTGAGGAAGACTAATATCTTTTACAATTATAAACAAGAAAAGCATTTCAATTTGAAATGCTTTTTTTATATCATAAACTTAAATAAAATATCATTAAAGTAAAATCAAAAAACACAGTAAAAAAATTTAAATTTTATTTTTTATTATGTTAAATTTAATAATTTTACGTACCACATTTTCCAATTTTATTATTTAAAAGTATTTAGTTTTCAACTGATTAACATGATGCAGTATAATTGCAGTATTTTAACTTTTAATAAAGGGTTTTAACTTTGATACCGCGATATGAAAAATTAGAGTTATTTGTTTTTTAAAACTTAAAAACGATTTTAATTGTCCTAAACATTAAAGTGATATTAAATAATACAAACATCAAAATTGATTAAAAATGAGAAAAAAATTCATTCTTTTATGTCTTTTGGCAGTAGCGCCATGGGCGTATTCCCAAGTCGGGATTAATACCCCAAACCCTCAGGGTATGCTACATGTTGACGGAGGAAAAGACAATCCTTCAACAGGAATTCCTAACACCGTACAACAAGCTAATGACTTTACAGTAACCTCAGCAGGTAGAGTCGGAATTGGAAACATCACTCCTACATCAAATCTCCATATCGTAAATAATGGAACTGCTACAAGTATTGGAGGTGGTGAAGCAACAAATACCGGACTTTTGATAGAAAATCCTGTTACTAACAATTCCATATTAGCTATTTTAAGAACAATCGGGACTACAGGAATCAAACAAGCTGTAATGGGAATAAATCCAAATTTCAACGGAAATAATGGCGCTTTTATTATCTCGCGTATTCCCGGCGGATCTGATTTTGCAATGGATTTAACTACAGGTAATATAGGAGTTGCCACAAACATTCCTACAAATACTTTAGATGTAGCCGGTAGCGCGAGAGTAAGAACTTTAGATGTTGCAGCAGGAGCTACCTTAATTACTCCCGTATATACTGATCCTAACGGAGTTTTAAACAAGGCTGTGAGTAATGTATACGGAACAGTAATTAATAACACAGTCAATATAGCATCAGGAGCTACAAATACTCTTATTACAGGAATTGCTGACGGCGGAATATATAAAGCTGTTGTGAGTGTTAGTAATTCTTGTGGACGTGTTGCAGTTGCAGATTATTATGTGACTAATAATAATTTCAATAGCGCTTTCTCAATCAAAGGAATAAACGGACTCTTGAATACCGATACAACCGACAAAGCACCAGCTTTTACCGAAGTAAACAGAAATACCACTTCAGTTGTTTGGTCTGGAATTCCAAATTGTGCAGGTGGAACAAATACGGCATTTAGCTATACTTTAACAATGCCTTCTGCAGGAAGTATAAATCTTACTAACAATGGGAACGTGAGCTTAGAGTATAGAATTGTACTTACCAGAATTTTTTAAGATACGGATAAATCTAATTTTATATCTAAAAACAAAAAATGCTCAGAACAATCTGAGCATTTTACATATTTTATAGAATTTTTATAATTCTTTTCTTAGTCTCGCAACAGGAATATTTAACTGTTCTCTGTATTTTGCAATAGTTCTTCTTGCAATATTATAACCTTGCTCTTTTAAGATAACTACCAAAGCATCATCAGTCAAAGGTTTTCTTTTATTCTCCTTGCTGATCACTTCCTGAAGATGATTTTTAATTTCTTTTGTTGAAACTTCTTCTCCATCGTCATTCGTTAAACTATCCGAGAATAGATCTTTTAGATACAAAATCCCATTTGAAGTATCGGCATATTTACTTTTCACAACTCTTGAAATTGTAGAAATATCAAAACCTGTAATATCGGCAATATCCTTTAAGATCATTGGTCTCAGAGATTTTTCGTCTCCAGTAATGAAATAATCTTTCTGGAATTTAACAATAGCCGTAATGGTCTGTAATAAGGTATTCTGACGCTGATTGATCGCATCAATATACCATTTTGCAGCATCAAGTTTTTGCTTGATAAATAAAGCTGCCTGTTTATGCTCAGAAGAGTTTTTATCGTGAGAATACGTCGTTAAAATATCTTTATATTCTTCTGAAACTCTTAGAGTTGGTGCATTTTTACTGTTCAACATTGGGATCACCATTCCATCCTTCACCTGAATGACAAAATCCGGAATAATTTCCTGGTTGATCGTAATCGTCTGAGTATCAAAATTCCCTCCTACTTTTGGAGATAGTTTTGAGATTTCTTCCAATGCATCTTTTAAATCTTCTTCATCAATATCATATTTCTGAATGATCTTGTTGTAATGCTTATTCGTCAAAGCATCAAACTGATGTCTCAAAATATTGGCAGCCAAAGAAACGGCTTTATCAGAGCTTACTTTTTTCTCGATCTGCAACAATAAACATTCCTGCAAACCTCTCGCTCCAACACCAGGCGGATCTAGTTTCTGAACATAATTTTCAAGAACATCATCCACTCTCTCTTTGGTCGTATAAATCCCTTGAGAAAAGGCAAGATCATCAACAATCGCTTTAATCTCTCTTCTTAAATATCCGTCTGTATCTAAGTTTCCGATGATATATTCTGCAATTTTTACATCTTCTTCATTAATATTGGCAAGATGGATCTGCTCCAATAAATAATCATATAAAGACTGACCTTCCGTTAAAAGGCTCTCATTATCGAATTCTTCATCATCTGCAGAATAGTTGCTTGAAGCAGTTTTATAGGTTGGCTCGTCATCGTAAAGATAATCGTTAACATCAAAATCAGTTTCAATACTTTCCGTACCTTCATTTTCATAAGCATCCTCCAAAGAAGCATAATCATCTTCCTTAGACTCTTCTTTCGCGATTTCCAAAGCAGGGTTCTCCTCTAGTTCTCTCTCCAATTCCTCTTCAAACTCCAATGTATGAAGCTGAATAAGCTTCATCAACTGAATCTGCTGAGGCGCTAACTTCTGTCCTAATTTGAGTTGTAAGTGTTGTCTAAGCATATTAATCTTTGTGTTTTAACATAACATATTCTACGAATTTAGATAAATTTATTCGACAAAAAAAGCATTTAGCACGATTTTTGCTGTATATGTGGTACCCAATAAACTATTAAAAAATAAAAAAAGCCTTAAATTTTACTTTAAGGCTTTTTTATTTATCTAAAATTCAGCATTTTTCGGTGTTCTTGGGAAAGGAATCACGTCTCTAATGTTAGTCATTCCCGTTACGAAAAGAACCAGTCTTTCCAATCCTAATCCAAACCCTGCATGTGGAACAGAACCGAATTTTCTGGTATCCAAATACCACCAAAGTTCATGCTCATCTACATGCATTTCTGCCATTTTTTGTTTTAATACATCTAATCTCGCTTCTCTTTCTGAACCTCCGATAATTTCTCCGATTCCAGGGAAAAGTACGTCCATAGCAGCAACGGTCTTGTTGTCATCATTCAATTTCATGTAGAATGCTTTGATTTCTTTTGGATAATCAAATAAAACTACAGGACATTCGAAATGTTTTTCAACTAAGAATCTTTCGTGCTCAGACTGAAGATCGGTTCCCCAGTTTTCAACTGGATACTGGAACTTCCCTTTTTTATTTTCTTTTGAGTTCATCAAGATCTCAATAGCTTCTGTATAACTTACACGCTTGAAACGTTTAGCAATAACATTTTCTAATTTTTCAATAAGACCTTCTTTTGCCCTGTCCTTTTCCGGTTTAGATTTTTGTTCTTCTGCAAAACGCTTGTCTAGGAAGTCAAGATCGTCTTTACAGTTATCTAAAACATACTGAATAACGTATTTCAAGAAATCTTCTGCCAAGTCGATGTTATCTTCAAGGTTGTTGAAAGCAACTTCCGGCTCCACCATCCAGAATTCTGCAAGGTGACGTGTTGTGTTTGAGTTTTCAGCACGGAAAGTCGGTCCAAAAGTATAGATTCTTCCCAATCCCATAGCTGCAGTTTCTCCTTCAAGCTGACCAGAAACCGTTAAGTTCGTTTTTTTACCGAAGAAATCCTGAGCGAAATCAATATCTCCCTGCTCGTCTCTTGGAATATTATTTAGATCAAAGTTAGTTACTCCAAACATTTCTCCAGCTCCTTCTGCATCAGCTCCCGTAATTACAGGCGTGTTGATGTAAAAGAATTGGTTTTTGTTAAAGAAAGAATGTACTGCAAAACTTACCGCGTGACGTACTCTGAAAACAGCCCCAAACAAATTGGTTCTGAATCTTAAATGCGCCTGATCTCTTAATGTTTCCAATGAGTGTTTTTTTGGCTGAAGAATAGTTTTGTCTCTTTCTTCTGTAAAGTTATCTCCTAAAATGATAATCTTTTTAGCTACAATTTCCACCGCTTGCCCTGCTCCCTGGCTTTCTACAACTTCACCAACAATTTTTAAAGAAGATGCTGTACTGATTTTACTGATAATTTCTTCGTCAAAATTTTCAAAATCAACAACTATCTGCAAATTATTAATTGTAGAACCATCATTAAGCGCAATAAAGCGATTCGCACGGAAAGTTCTTACCCAACCGTAAACTGTAATGTCATGATGTAATACCTTTTTGTAATCCTGTAGGATTTCTTTAATTGTTTGCTTTTTCATTTGTTGACTATAAATTTTTATATAAAAATTAACGTCGGCAAAGTTACAAAAAAACAGCGCAACTTGAATATTACGCTGTCTTTTAAAAAAAATCATTTATCAATTATTTAACTAAAAACTATGCTTTGAATATTATTTAATTAAAGAATATCGTTTTTTTCCTCTGTTTCCCATTCCTGATTTTCCATGCGTGATAAGAACTTGGGATATCAAATTGCCATTTTGGAAGGATTAAAATAATTAAAATAACATCAATATGAGAAACAAGGCCTAGCACAATTGTGAGGTAAAATGCCCAGCCCGCTTCCTGAAATCCTATTAAATAAGTAAAAGCAATCAACAAACTCAGTCCCCATATTTTCGATAAAAATGCATGAGTACAGGTTTCTTTTCCGAATTTCCAAATGCTTATGATGTAGCAAAGTGCTTCCATGATAAAAATTAAAAGAATACTTAACCATTCTGTTTTGATCAATTCAGGATTGAGAAAGTACGCAGCAAAACCTAACGACAACCAGAAAACCAAATCGGTCTGACTATCTAATCTTCTTAATTTTTCTGATGAAACACCAACTTTTCTTGCGATAATTCCGTCGAAAATATCTGTTAATAATCCAAAGTACATTAATATTAGAATTAAAAACTTTGATTCTTCTCCTTTAAAATAGGCCAAAGAAATAATAATCGGTGCTAGAATGAATCTGATAGCGATTAATATATAAGGTATTGTTTTCATGATTTCTTAGCTTTAAAATTCCAATTAATGATAGGCAGCTTACGTTTTTCATTTATATTCCACAATCCTATCTGAACTGCTTTTCCATTTTTATTTTTATTAATAACTCCTATCTGAACCCCATTGAAACTTTCGCTCTTATTACTGGCTCCAACCTGTAATCCTTTACCTTTTCCATTGTAATTATAGACTCCGGTTTGAAGTCCGTTAAACTTTTCAGCATTGTTTGAAAACGCAATCATTGCCCCATTTCCTGAATCTGCTGAATTATTTAACCAGGAAACATGCAGTCCATTTAGTTTTCCTGAATTATTATTAAAACCATTAAATGATACCCCATTGGTTTCCTGAGCAATATGATACATTGAAATACCAATTCCATTAAGCCTTTTACCGTTCATCATACCTCCGGTGGAAATATGGAGACCGTTAATAACTGCAGTTTCTTGTCCTTTTTTAGGAACTTCAATTCCTTTTGGAATTAATAAGTAAAGCAATGTAATTGGGTTAGCTTGTATATTGATCCCATTAATTCTCTGTTTCTTATAATCATCCAAGATTCCTACATTAATTCCGTTTGTATTTTTAATTACATTCTGGTTCGGGTTTACTGTAAAAAAAGAAGACTTAACTTTTAAACTATCTTGCCCAAAAGCAAATGAGCTTACGAGGAATAATCCTATTAATAATTTAGTTTTCATAATCGTTATTTTAAAATTATACCTCAAAATTATCTGCGAAAAACACAAATCTGAATGCGAAAAAAAATTAAAATAAAAGAGTACATTTGTGAAAATCACAAAACAATGCATCAGGAACGTTTGCTTAAGGAAATTCGTAAAAGAATTGGAGATAAATCTTTGAATGACGAAATCGCCAATATTCTTAATATAAGCTATGATGCAGCACACAGAAGAACTTCGCTGAAGGCAAAATTCAGTTTTGAAGAGGCTTTGGAATTGGCAAAACATTATCAGATTTCGTTGAATCAATTCATCACTTCGGATCACCAAATTGTAGTACAAAAAACTTCGGGAGTGACCGAAACGGAAGATTTACAATCTTTTTTTCAAAATAATCTCAATGTTTTTGAAAGTCTACCACTTTCTGATGGGATAACTATTTATTATTCGGCGAAAGATATTCCGTTTTTTTATACGCTTTCAGATACACTTCTTTCCCGTTTCAAGATTTATGTCTGGATGAATTTATTGAATGCAAAACAGGTTTTTATTCCTTTTCTACAATTTTCGCCACCTTATTTTGAAACAAATACCAAGGAATTAAAAAAGAAATATGAAGAACAAAATGTAGTAGAACTATGGAATAACATGACGATTTCCAGTATTTTACAACAGATTTCTTTCTATTACGACACCGGACTTTTACAAAAAAATGAAGCTCAAATTATTTTGAATGAACTGAAAGAATTAATACAGTATATTGAACAAAAAACAGAAAATAATCCTAAATTTCACTTATATGAAAATGAATTGATGCATCTTTCCAATGACATTTTTTTTCATCATCCAAAACAGTCACTTTTTGCATTGCCGACCAATATGTTTGGATATATTTTGATTAATGATGCTAAAACCTGTGGTGAAACATTGAATTATTTTGAACATCAGATTAAAAATTCAAAATCGATGAGTACTTCTGGAAACAGAGACAGAAAAATATTTTTCAATAAAATGTACGAACAGATTGAAAATTTAAAGCTTAAACTATAATGAATACCCTCCGTAACGGACAATTTTTCGGTCAAACCAATGAAACCCTCAACTTTGACGGGTTGATTATTACTGATACGGAATACACTCATCCTTATGTCGACTGGCATTATCATGAGAACGCTTATTTTACTTTTCTTCTTCAGGGAAATGTGATTGAGGGAAACAAAAAAGAAATCTACGAATGTTTGCCCGGAACTATGCTCTATCACCATTGGGAAGACCCGCATTACAACATAAAACCAGATGGTTTTACAAGAGGTTTTCACATTGAAATTCCAAAAGAATGGTTTGAAAATCTTAACATTTCAAAAGATAATATTGAAGGAAGTTTTAATATTAAAAATCCTGAATTAAAGTTGTTGATGTACAAGATATTTAAAGAAAGTAAGATCAATGACAATGCTTCAGAAACCTCAACACAACAGCTTTTATTAAATATTTTCAGTGAATTATCAAATCAAAAAGTACTTTTAGAAAAGAAACCGATTTGGGTGAAACAAATCAGTGAATTACTTCATGAAACTTGTACTGACAAACTGAATTTGACAGAAATTGCCCAAACTTTAAACATTCATCCAACTCATCTAAGCAGAGATTTCCACAAGTATTTTCACTATAATCTTGGAGATTATGTTCGAAAATTAAAGATCAACAAATCGTTGTCAATTCTTATTACGAACGAAAAATCTTTAACTGAAATTGCTTTAGAATGTGGTTTTGCAGATCAAAGCCATTTTATTCGCTGTTTTAAAGAAAATATGGGAGTAACGCCTTTGAAATATAGGAAGATTTTGAAGTAGTTTTTTCCCACAGATCCCACAGATTTTCACAGATGTTTATATTTTTTTCCAGCATAATCCTTGTCAAGGTTTAAAACCTTGACAAGGATCAATCTATATAATCAACGAAATCACAAATGTTAATTTTATTCTATTTTTTCTAAACTAAGCTGTATATTTTTGTTTAGATTTAAAATTGAAATGAAACCAATCTCCATATTTATTCTGTCACTGATATTTAGCTTATCTTATGGACAAGCTCAAAACCTTATTACTCCAGAAAAAATTGAAAACTCTGTTCAGAAAAATCATTTGAATACAGTTCTCTTTTTAGACAAAGTAATCACTCTGGAAAACCTTAAAGAAAATGATCTTCTGAAAAACATGATCTTTCAGGAAGATAAAGACCTTGATATCAGAGTTTTTATGGATAATTCTTTGGTTAATTATTTACATGAACTCGATCCTAGCCTAACCGCTGATGAATTACTCAAAAAAGGAAATTATCAATTCTCTTTTTATGTTGATGGGAAATTAATTTATGTAGAAAATTTAAATACAGGTGCCGGAACCGCAGAAAATAAAAAGATAAAAACAAATTTTAGAATTCCTTTAATGAGTTCTAATAATGAAGATTCTTGGGGGAAATATTTATGGTCTCGTTTTTATTTGCTTCATGGCGGAATCGATGCTTTGACTGCAGGAAAGCATATTCTAAAAATAGAAATCCGACCTTATTTAAAGTTAGCATCAGTAAAAACAGGTCGTGTTATTGCAAAAGGTGAAATTAATCTAAATGTTCCTAAAAAAGATATTAGCGAAAAACAGATCGCACTTCAACCTATCAAACCTAACAGCGGATGGGAAGTTTCTACAGAAAAATTTAACACAGAAAAAATTAGAAATTTAAATCAAAAAATTGCAGAGAACAGATTCAGAGATATTACCAGCATTGTTGTTGTTGTTAAAAATAACAAACTTCTTATTGAAGAATATTTTAATAATTCTGGAAGAGACAGTTTACAAGATACCCGTTCTGTAGGGAAATCTTTTGCGTCTGCATTAGCTGGAATTGCCATTAAAGAAGGTTATTTAAAGAATGAAAATCAAACACTTGGAGAGTTTTATCATTTAAAAGAATTCCAACATTATGCTCCGAAAAAAGACAGCATAACCCTGAAAAGTTTGTTGACGATGAGTTCAGCGTTTGAAGGGAACGATGAAGATGAAGATTCTCCCGGAAATGAAGAAAACATGTACCCTACCGACAATTGGGTAAAGTTTACACTTGATATTCCTATGACGGATAATAAAATTAGTAAAAAATGGAGTTATTTCACAGCGGGAGTTGTTGTTGTAGGAGATATTTTAGACCAAAAGGTTCCAAATGGACTGGAAAATTACGCCAAAGAAAAACTTTTTAATCCATTAGAAATCAAAAATTATAAATGGCAATACACTCCACAGCATAAAATCTCATTAGCAGGAGGACTGAAAATGAATGCATTAGATTTTGCTAAATTAGGTCAATTATACAAAAATAATGGAGAATGGAAAGGCAAAAAAGTAATAGACAAAACATGGATCAAAAAATCATTCACTAATTATTTCACTGAAAATAAAGACTTTGAAGGCTACGGATATTTATTTTGGAGAAAAGTATATAAGGTTGGAGACCAAAGTTTTGAGGCGTATCAATGCAGTGGAAATGGTGGTAACAAAATCATTATGTTCACTGAAATTCCTTTAGTGATCGTAATTACAGCAAAGGCCTATAATAAAGCATATGCTCATCCACAATCTGAGAAAATAGTACAGGAATATTTATTACCCGCAGTTTATGAGCAATAAATAATTGGTAAAAAGTAATTAAAATAATATGGGAAGATGAAAGTTGATTAACTTCTCATCTTTTTTTGTGAATTTTATTCGTCTTTTTTAGAAGAAACTAAAAAGACATCAATAAGACCTTCAGGAAGTATCATTTTGATGATTCTTTCCTCTCTGTCGACTTCCAGAATCCAGTCTTTGATCATAGGAATGACAACTTCTTTTCCGTCTAGGTTTGTAACGAAATAAACCTGAGCGGTCTGATCATTTACAGATCTGATGACCCCACAGTCGTTATCATTTTCATCAAGAATATTATATCCGATGATTTCGTGATAATAAAACTGTTTCCCTGAAAGTTTCGGCAATGTAGTAAGCGGTAAGTAAACGCTTTTCCCCAAAGATTGGTCTACCAAAGCCTCAGAAGAGTTTTTAAAGGCAAGATTAAGAGCATCTAATTTGCTCCAAGATGATTTTTCAATAAAAAAAGGAACCAATAATCCGTTGATTTCAACGAATATTGATTCCAGTTTATTGTAAAGCTCGGGCTGGTCTGTGTCCAATTTAAGGATCACATTACCCGCAAGGCCGTGTCTGCGTGTGATTTTTCCTAGTAAATAGCAATCTTCTTTACGCATAACAGGGATTTTTAAGCTTCAGTGTTTTCTTCAGTTTCAGTAGCAGCAGGAGCTTCTCCTTCTGTAGTAGCTTCAGCAACAACTTCTTCAGCAGGTGCGTTAGCAGCTTCTTCAGCAGCTTTAGCATCAGCAATAACTTGTGCAGCAGCAGCAACTCTAGCTTCGTTTACTTTAACTTCAGCCTCTAAAGCAGCTTTCTTAGCGTCAACTTGAGCTTTAGATAAACCGTCTACTTTACCTTGTACTTTTTGTTCTTTAGTTTCTAACCAAGCAGCAAATCTTTTTTCAGCTTCAGCCTCGTCAAAAGATCCTTTAGCAACACCGCCTTGTAAGTGTTTTTTGTAAAGTACTCCTTTGTAAGAAAGAATAGCTCTTGCAGTATCAGTTGGTTGAGCACCGTTGTTTAACCACTTTACAGCAGAATCAACGTTCAAATCGATAGTCGCAGGGTTAGTAATTGGGTTGTAAGTACCTAGTTTCTCGATGAATCTACCATCTCTTCTAGCTCTAGCATCTGCAACCACGATGTGGAAAAAAGGTCTCCCTTTTGATCCGTGTCTTTGTAATCTGATTTTTACTGACATAATGTTTGAATTTTATGGGAACTCGTCCCAGTTAAATATTTAAGAGTGCAAAGATAAATAAAATTTTCAATTCTACGATCAATAAATGCAACAATTTATCAATCTGACAATGTAACAATGCTTTAATGAGCTTTCATTGATAGATTTGTAAAGTTTTAACTTTAGTTAGTCTTTACTTCTAATAATTATTCCCGCAAGGTTTGTGACTATTTTCTAAATGTTTTATCAAACGACTGCCACCCTAGCCCCGATTGGAACGACATCCTTTTTAGTTGCGGCCGGAGCGAAGCGGAGGCCGTAACTAAAAAGATACAGTGGAAAGCGGGAAATAGCTCCTTAAAACAATTCGTCGAATTCAAAAGCCTCTAAAAAAAGGTTTAAACAGATCCATTGTTAAAGTGATCAACTTTTCCCATGTAGAAAAGCCCAAGACACTTCTGGTTTTCTTCGATCGTCAAAGAATCTTTCAATTGATCTACGATTTTAGGAGAACTCCAATAACATCCGATATTATTTGCTGTACAAGTCAGATACATGTTCTGAACCGCCATAGAAACGGCAGCGATTTCTTCCCATTCAGGAACCATTCCGCTGAAATTGACTATGATTGAAGCAACAGCATCAGCTTTATTGATTTTAAAGCCAATGTCATTATATTTTTTCTCTAAAAATAGTTGTTCGGGTTGAGAAGCTTTGTAAATAGCCTGCATTTCGAAAGCTAATTTCACTTTTTCTTCTCCTTTGAAGATCTTAAAACGCCAAGGTTTTGTACGTTTGTGATTGGGAGCAAATGTCGCTGAATTCAGGATTTCATTAATAATTTCCTGAGATATTTCGGTTTCAGTGTAATCTTTTGGAAAGATGCTTTTTCTTTGCTCTATGATTTCTTTTAAAACTTCTGCTTTATTCATAGATGCAAAATTACGAAAAAGTTGATCGTTGGCGGTTGTTAGTTGTTGGTTTTATTATGGGTTTAAAAATTTAGATTCTTCCTTCGCCAGAATGACAGTACGAAAAATCAATTCATAATTCATAATTCATAATTCATAATTCATAATTCATAATTCACAATTCTACAAAACTTCTACGATTTCCTGATGAATTTTATTGAGGGTAAAATCGTCTCCGGGTTTCATGCCCATCATTTTTTTAGCCATCGGGCTTTCCGAGGAAATAGCATAAAAGCGATCTCCCTCAAAAAAAAACTCTCCCAAGGACACTGATATATAAAAACGAGCTTTATTGGTAATGACAATCGAACCCAACTGCACTCTTTCTGTGGCATTATTTAAAACTTTTGACATATTTCGCTGAAGGTCATTTAAAGCCGCCAATTGTCTCTGCATCTGATAAATCTCCTCCTGCATTTCCTCCCTCATACTATCATATTTCGGAGTTTTTTTGATATCACGGGTTGCATCCAACGTAAACTCGATAAAGTTTTTCAGCTTTTCGATTTTTTCGGCAATAATGGTCTTCACAAAGTTTCTTATGGCATTTTTCTCAAATACGGTCTTCTCCATAAATCTTTTCTTTATATAAAGATAATATTTTTTTGAATAATATTTTATTTTTGAATTTCTAAAAACTTCAAATAAGCAAAATAATTACACATAACTTTTAATAAAGAGACCCTATTGAAAAAGCCTTGTAAAATCTACAAGGCTCTCATTTTATTTTTCTACCAACGCTTTCAAATTATTCAACCCTTCTTCGTAGGATTTTCCCATTTGGTAATCCATCATTGGTCTCATTATTTTCATCATAGGATCTTGCTCGGTATCCATCGTCCAGACTACTTTTGTAGCATTTCCTTCAGGAGATAAAACGATCTCAGAGGTTGCTTGCCCTTCAAAAGGTTTTACAAAAATCATTTCTGTTTTTTGCTTTTCGTTTAAAACTAATTCTTTAATTTCCTGACAACCCGCTCCTGCATCATCATTTTTGCTGTCCCAACAATATTTATCTCCCACTTCTCCTGAATTTCCGGTATAGGTGATTTTCATTGTTTTATCTAATTTCATCCAAGGATTCCATTGATTAAAAGCCTTCATTGAACTTATTTGCTGCCATACTTTTTCTTTCGGAGCATTAATTACCATGGATTTTTCATAATGATAATTTTTACCAAAAGCCAGCATTGCGATTACGGCATATCCAATAATTAAAAGAACAATTACGCCAATAATTTTTAAGATTGTTTTCATAGTTTAAAATATTTAGGGTTAAATTTTTAACATCATTAAGTTGTAAGTCTGTTGTCAAAATTAATCATTCCGCCTATATCTCAACTTTTCATATGACAAGATTATTAAAGATAAAGCATTTTTGTCATACCTTTTCATTGAGGCATTATTTTTGAGAATTCCACCATCAAATCAATACGAATTATTACATTTACACTTATTAAAAAATCGAAAAATGAATATTTTAACAGAAAAATTTAACACACCATATCATTCAGCGCCATTCAATTCTATTAAAAACGAAGATTATCTTCCTGCTTTTAAGGAATTAATTCAAACATCAGAAGAAGAAATCAATGCAATTGTCAATAATTCAGAAGAACCCACTTTTGAAAATGTAATTGAAGCATTGGCGTATTCGGGAGAGCAATTGGATGCGGTTTCTAATATATTTTTCAATTTAAATTCAGCAGAAACGAGTGATGAACTTCAACAGATTGCTCAAGAAGTTTCTCCGATCCTAACGGAATATTCATCAAAAATTTCTCAAAACGAAGCTCTTTTCAACAAAATCAAAAAGGTTTACGATGAAAAAGAGAAATATAACCTTAATGAAGAACAGCAAATGCTTTTAAATGAAACTTACAAAGGTTTTGTGAGAAGCGGTGCTTTATTGAATGAAGAAGATAAAGAAAAATTAAAGAATATCAGCATGGATTTGTCTTTAAAATCTTTGCAATTCGGACAAAATGTGCTGGCTTCGACCAATAATTATTTCAAACATATTACCAATAAAGATGATTTGGCAGGAATTCCTGAAGCTATTATCGAGCAATACGCCGAAGAAGCTAAAGAAAGAGAGCTTGAAGGCTGGGTAATTACTTTACAATACCCAAGTTATCTTCCGTTGATGACCTATGCTGAAAACCGCGAATTAAGAAAAGAAATAGCATTGGCAAACGGTAAAAAATCTTTTGACGGTGGAGAATTTGACAATCAAAATCTCATCAAAGAACTTCTTCAATTAAAACAGCAAAAATCAGAATTATTAGGTTACACCAATTATGCAGACTATGTTTTGGAGGAAAGAATGGCAAAATCTCCAACAAAAGTATTAGACTTTTTAAATGAATTATTAACGAAAGCCAAACCTTACGCCGAAAAAGAAATTGAGGAATTAAAATCATTAGCAAAAGCCGATGGAATTGATGAAATACAAGGCTACGACCACGCTTTTTATGCTGAAAAGCTTCGTAAAGCAAAATATGATTTAAATGACGAGGAATTAAAACCTTACTTCCCATTAGATCAGGTTCAGGATGCTGTTTTTGGATTGGCTAATAACTTATTCGGACTAACTTTTGAAGAAAGAAATGACATTCCGAAATATCATGAAGATGTGAAAGTGTATGAAGTTTTTGAAGCAGGAAGCGGGAAGTTGGAAGATGGAAGTAACAATCCTGAAAAAACTTTCAAATCTCTCCTATATGTTGATTATTTTCCGAGAAAAGGTAAAAGAGCCGGAGCGTGGATGACGAGTTATAAAAATCAGTACAAAAAAGATGGTGAAAATTCCCGCCCGCATATTTCTATTGTTTGTAATTTCAGCAAACCAACGAAAGATACACCGAGTTTATTAACGTTTCAAGAAGTGACGACTTTATTCCATGAGTTTGGTCACGCTCTTCACGGAATGTTGGCTAATACGCAATATCCTACCCTTTCCGGAACTTCTGTAAAATGGGATTTTGTGGAATTACCGTCTCAATTCCTAGAGAATTTCTGTTACGAACCTGAGTTCTTAAAAACTTTCGCCAAACATTATAAAACAGGTGAAATTCTTCCAGACGAAAAAATCGAAAAAATTGCACTTTCTAAAAACTTCATGGAAGGTTATCAAACGATGAGACAATTAGGTTTCGGGATTTTGGATATGAATTATCATACTAAACTTGCAGAGTTGGAGGGTAAGAGTGTAAAGGAGTTTGAGGATGGTTACACAAAAGCCACCCAGCTTTATCCTGCAAACCCGGAAACTGCGATGAGCCCAAGTTTTTCGCATATTTTCCAGGGTGGATATTCTGCAGGATATTATTCTTACAAATGGGCAGAAGTTTTGGATGCCGATGCTTTCCAATATTTTAAAGAAAACGGAATTTTCAATCCTGAAATCGCCTCAAAATATAAAATCCTTCTTTCTTCCGGTGGAACAAAAGATCCAATGGAATTGTATAAGAATTTCAGAGGAAGTGAGCCGAAAGTGGAGAGTTTGTTGAAGAGGGCGTTTGGGTAAGATTTAAAAATAAATTTAAAACTCCAGAAAGATGAAAATTTTTCTGGAGTTTTTTCTTTTAAATACTTTATAAATTGTAAACTTTATTATTTTTGATAAAACTAACTATTGACCATATCTCTGATTTCATGAAATTTAAAGTATTTACATTTTGCGCAATCTTATTTTCAATTATCATCTATTCTCAAAGAAGGAATGATTTCCCATATTCAGATAAAATTCCTGATTGCAGTTTAATTAATAACGGAACATTTACTCGAGATGAGAAAAATTCATTGAAAATAAAATTTCGTAAAAATAGAATGATTGAAATTATTGGCAAAAAAATAGTTACCGTAGAAAGTAGCTTAAAGATGTTGAGCAAATGTAAGTTTGAGACTGAAATAAAAAGTATTAAAACAAAATATCAAATTACTGATGATTTTATTTATATCGGAAAAAAGACAGTATATGAAATTGTTGAAACAGGAAAAAACTATATAATTATGGATTATTCTTGTAATGAAGATAGAAATACTTGCTCTGAAATTTTAGATAAAAAATAATCTTTACATTATGATTTTTCACAAAACTTGTTATTCTGGAAGGATCTAAACATAGTATTAGAAAATAGTTTGGAAAGATTCGCGCCTGGATCCATTCAAGATGACAAACAAAACGTTGAATTTATTGTAATGATTTGAGAAGATGACAAAAATCCTAGCCCAGATGTTCTATGTTAAAATGCAAATTATTCAGGTTAAAATTTAAAGTTTTTTTGATAATCCGGTTGATAATTTATTTTATTTTTCACCACTCCAAAACATATTCTCAGAAGCTTATTGCATACTGCGATCAAAGCTAATTTCTTAGGCTTTCCTTGAGAAACAAGTCTTTCGTAAAATTCTCTACATTGTTTGTTATGTTTAATTGCCGTCCAAGAGCAAACATATAGCAAACCTCTGATGTGTGTCTTTGAAGTTCTGCATTTCCCTGGTGAATACGATTTCTTACCAGATTGATAAATCCGAGGAGCCAAACCAAAATACTTAGATAATGATTTTGCTGAAGTAAAGTTTTTAAATCCTGAAGTAGCCGTCATCAATTGAAGAGAGGTCTTTTCACCAATGCCTGAGACAGATTGTAGCAGGCTTTTAGTTTCCTTAAACTCTGCATTCTGCAGCTCAGGGAGACGACTTACGACCTCCTTGATCTCTTTTTCAAGTTGTTTTAATCTTCTCTCGTAATGTTTTTCTGTGTTTGGATTAATCTTAGGATGATAGCGAAGAGATTTTAGCTTTACTCCATACCTCCTTTTTTCTTCTTCCAAATCGCTGAGAAGCTTTAGTTCCTGATCAAGATGTTCAATCTCAACACTTTTAGCAACATAAATATCAGGACCAAACATTTCTCCGTAAAGCCGAATAAGCTTGGCATCTTCAGCATCAGTCTTGCTTATGATGTTTTTCATTCTCGCAAAATGCTTAACAGACATACAATTGATCAGACTTGAGTCAAAGCCTTGAGCTAAGGATAAATGTAAAATACGACTGCTGTAATTTCCTGTGGCCTCAATGACTAAACAATAATCTTCTATCCGGAATTTCTTTAGAAAAGACAAAATAGAGCGATGGGTGTTTTCTATGTTAAAAACCTGATCTCTATTTTCAAAATCATTGAAGCTTACTGTTAAAAACTTCGATCCAACATCAACTCCAATTACTTTTTTTGATATTTTTGACATACAAAATTCTTTTTTTAAAGAAGTTTTCTTCTGATCCACCATGGTAAAAGTTATGACCAAACAACGTTCTATCCGGATTTGGAAGAAAACAGCAGCAGGGGAATAAAATCTGGGGCGATATCTAACTATCAATGAAGCGTCGGTCTTTATCCTGCTGCTTTTTTCTTTAGGTTAATTTTTTTAACTAATTTATTCAACTAGTTTTAATAATGCAAACTTACCATTGCAGTGAAAATCCTTTTTTGAAAAAAAAGATTGTAACGGAAAGCTGGAAAAAGCTCCAAATAAAAAATAAAAAATTATGAAATTCAAAATACTCCTTTTATTAATTTTCACCATAAATCAAGCTTTTGCACAAAAGAAAGAATTTCGGGATACAAAAGTTGATACGCTTACCTTTTTAAACAATAGAAAAATATTAAACAGCTTAAATACCGATAAATTTCAAAAGAAAATATTTGTAGAAAATGACATTAAAATTCCATACAGATTTTTAACGCCTAAAAACAATCGTACAAAAGAAAAATTTCCGTTGGTTATTACATTTCATAATTCGACAAGAATCGGAAATGACAATGAAAATCAACTTGAACCATTCGCTAAAATATGGTTGCGAGATGAAATTTATGAGAAATTTCCGTGTTATGTTGTAGCGCCACAATTCAATACACGCTCTACAAATTATGAGATCAATGGAGAAGGAATTCAAGTTTCAAAGCCATCCAACGAGGTTTCTGCTTTATTTAAATTGATTAAAGATCTCGAAAAACAATATCCCAATATTGATAAAAACAGAATCTATCTGATAGGATATTCGATGGGAGGTTCAACTGCTCAAAATCTTATGAATTTGAGTCCCAATACATTTGCAGCGGTTGTTTCTGTCGCTTCTGTTCCGGATTTGTCGAATCTTAATAAAATCAAAGAAAAAAATATCTGGTTAATTCACGGTAAAAATGATGATGAAAATCCATATGTTGGAAGTGTTGAATTATATAAAAAACTTCCTTCCAACAAAAATTTAATCTTTACAACATTCACCAACCTTAATCATAACAATATTGTGATTCCGTTTTTGGTGACGGATGAAATTCCGAAATGGTTATTTGAAAAACGTAAATAAAAGAAAAATAAATAGTTGCAATTCCGTAATTTTACGCCATGAATAACATAACCCAAAGATTAGAAAACGTAAAAAAACTCCAGGCAAAAAGATGGGAAAATGAAGATCACTGGGACGACATTAATGATCTTTTAGTTAAAGAACTGGATGAAATTTTACTCATCGAACCTGAAAATACGGCAGCTTTAATCAATATCGGCGCGGTTTATTCTGATATGGGAGAAAATGAGAAGGCAATAGAATATTTGAAAACTGCAATGAACTTAGGTTCAGTAGATAAAAACTTGTATATAAACCTTGCAATCGTAATGGTTTATATGGAAATGCATCAGGAAGAATATCATGAATATCTGGAAACTGCTGAAGATAAAATTGAAGATCCGTTGACTTTTAAAGCCTATTTCGATCCCAATTCTCAGTAGGAAAATATTAAATCAATAAACAATAACTTAAAATTCTTAAACCATGTTACTAGCTATTTTATTACCCTTTTTATCTTTCATTGTTCGTGGAAAAGTTTTAACAGGAATCATCTGTTTAGTTTTACAAATTACTTTAATTGGTTGGATTCCGGCTGCAGCTTGGGCTGTTTTATCATTAAATAACGAAAGAGCAGAAGAACGAAATGATAAATTGATTAAGGCCATGCGAAATAATCAAAAATAAAATTCTCAATCAAAATATTGCAAATCCTTTAAGAAATTAAAGGATTTTTTTTTCGCAGACGGAATATTGTTGGGAACTTTAAAAGAAATCAACGCTAAATCAAGATTCCAACGCATAGCATATCAAATTTTTAATTTAAATAGAGACATATTTTGTATCTTTAGTAGCCGTTATAACAGTTTTAATAAAAATAATTTGGCAGAAATTCATGGCAGAAGAACTTTATTTCATAAAAACCAATCCAACTATTGCCAAAATTAATTTGTACAATAAGCTTTGCCGTGAAGAAAAAAATGTGCTGAATTTCTTGAACGAAGATAAAAAAACAAGCTTTGAGCTGATTAAAACTAAAATAAAGGATTCTGTAGAAAACCTTACCAAAGAAGAGTTATTACAAATTTTTTCTTGGTTCAGCAATGAATATAAATCAGATCGTGAAGAAGTAAAAACCCAGCTTTTCATTAATGGAATTGATCTTTTTTATGAAATTCCTTCAACGGTTGATGTTGTAAATTTTCAGCAGATTCTATCGGATTATGAAAATTATTCCAAACAAAAATTAAATCATTTGGTTGATGCTCAACATTTCAATCAATTTCTGATTTATGGGATTTTTTATACCGGAATCAAAAATCAGGATAAAAATATTTCAGTAGATATTTTGAAGCAGGATTATAAAAATCTTTATTCTTTTGCAGAAAATCAATTCAGTTCTAATGGAAAGATATTTGAAAATGAAGATCTTGTCCTGAATATTTATAATTATTTCACTGATTTATATGATCTTACGAAATATTACAAGGGTTCTATTATCAAACTTCATGGCTAGTAAATATTCATACAACAAAAGTATTAGCTTATTTAATTAGTTTTCTTAAAAAATAATATCATACCCAAACACTTAAGAACATGAGCTACATTATGGTAGATATAGAATCTGATGGCCCAATTCCCGGAGATTTTTCGATGATCTGTTTCGGAGCAGTTCTTGTGGATGAAGATCTGGAGACCACTTTTTATGGAAAATTAAAACCAATTTCTGATCAATTCAATCCTGATGCATTAGCTATTTCCGGTTTCAGCAGAGAAGAAACGATGGATTTTGATGATCCGAAAGAAGTGATGTTGAAATTCGAAGAATGGATCAAAACAAATTCTAAAGGAAGACCTATTTTCATCAGTGATAATAATGGTTTCGACTGGATGTTTATTTGCTGGTATTTTCATCATTTTATTCAAAGAAATCCTTTTGGATACTCTTCAAGAAGATTGTCTGACTTATATTGCGGGCTCGAAAAAGATACTTTTGCCCAATGGAAGCATCTTCGCAAAACCGAACACACCCATCATCCTGTTGACGATGCCAAAGGAAATGCCGAAGTTTTATTACACATGAAAAAGGAAATGGGCTTGAAGATTAGTTTAAAATAGAGAATATGAATTTACAATACAGAAAAGTTTCAAACAGAGACTAAAAAAAGTATGCCTTTCAGCATACTTTTCTTATTTATAGGTGTAAGGAACAAGAACATCAATAAAATTATCCGACTGATATGGTTCTCCTATCGCACGGAATTTCCAATCACCGTTGTGTCGGTACGCTTCTGCAAAAACCATTGAACACATTCCGTTCATACTTGCATCGCCCGAAAGACTGAATTTTGTAATCTCTTTTCCTCTCGCATCAACTGCCCTGATGAAAGCATTATCAATCATCCCGAAATGCTGTCTGTTCACATTTCCCTGATAAATTGAAACCACAAATACAATTTTCTCATACCGTTGATCCAACTGATCCAATTTTACAATGATCTGCTCATCATCACCGTCACCAGCGCCGGTTCTGTTATCACCCGTCAGCCAAATCTGTCCGCTTGGATGTCTCATGGAATTAAAATAAATAACATCTCCCTGATAAAGAACGATCTGCTTTCCGTCGTGTCGCTGTATTGTTTGTCCCATATTGGCAACTTTTCCGTTGGAATCCAATAAAAAAGCTACTGCATCCAGATCATATTCAGGTTCACTTCCGAATAATCTTCCTAAAAAACCACCCTGTTTACGAACATCCCAACCCAAGCCTATTGTTACTTGGGACAGATCATAAACATCTTCTCCACGGTCATTTTTCCTTAAATTAATAGTTTGACCTTTCTGTAAATTGATCGCCATATTATTTTATAATTTGTCCTTTATAATATTTTTCTAAAAAGAAAGAAAGATCAGCTCTGTAGCCGGTTCCTGAAGCTTCAAATTTCCAGCTTCCGCCACGTTTGTATAATCTTCCGAATTCTACACCTGTTTCTATGGAGAAATCTTCATCAAGCTCATATTTTGCGATTTCCTGATTGCTGATGCTGTCGATAATTCTGATATATGAATTCCTCACCTGTCCGAAGTTTTGTTTTCTTCTTTCAAAATCTTCAATGGTGACTACGAAAAGAATTTCCTCAACGTTTGGATTTACTTTTTCAAGATCAATGATAATAGATTCGTCATCATCGCCATCACTGTTTTTTCCGCTCGGATCATCGCCTGTATGCGTCAAAGCTCCATCGGGAGAGTGTAAATTATTGTAAAAAACAAAATATTCTTCATTTACTAATTTTCTGTCTGCATCAATCATAATTGCAGATGCATCAAGGTCAAAATCATATCCTTTTCCTTCATTCGGATCCCAGCCAAGACCAATGGTCATTTTTGTAAATCCTAGATCTATTCTTTGTCCTTTCTGTAAGTTAATTGCCATAATAATATCTCTGTTGTTTTACTCGAAGTTATGGCTGTTTTAGGAATTTTCCAACATATTTTGTGAGAAAGTTTTATGTAAATTGCAGAATATTAGAAATTAAATTGTTTGAATTAATCAACCATAAAAAAAGTCCGATCAACTTGACCGGACTTCTATATTTTTAAGATATTAATTTAAATATTTTTTAGTTTTGAATATCTTTTTCTGCAACATTATTTCTTGCTTTCGCCAACATTGGAATTGAGATCACCCCCATTACAAGCA
This sequence comes from Chryseobacterium sp. GW823-FHT05E08, assembly GCF_058795655.1. Lineage (NCBI taxonomy): Bacteria > Pseudomonadati > Bacteroidota > Flavobacteriia > Flavobacteriales > Weeksellaceae > Chryseobacterium > Chryseobacterium sp. GW823-FHT05E08. The sequence continues at coordinate 144,419 of NZ_JBXAHY010000008.1, forward strand.
TGATTGTGATTTGCAACGGTAATGAAATAAATGAATAGGTAAGTCCCATTTCTGCACCAAGATCAGCACTTTTTCCCATTGAAATAAATAAAGCCATAAAACCGAATTTCATTGCTAAATTAAATGCTCCGATTCCTCCACTTGCCGGAATCATCATTCCTAAAGTTCCTACAACAATGATGAAAAATCCGTCAGCAACAGTGAAATTGGATGTTTCAGGAAGTGCAAAACACACTAAGTAAGCTGCAAAATAATAAGAAATCCAGATTCCTAATGTATAAAGGATGAATTTTCCTTTTTGTTTTAATTTAAATATTGATGTTAAGCCTTGAAAAATCCCGTCAATAAAATTAATGATCTTTCCTAAAAACGGAACGGTTGCCAATCTCTTTTTAAACACAAAAAACAAAACTGTCCCTATTATTAAGACTAAAAGACCGATCAGAATTTTATTGGGATTCATAGTAACTCCCGAATTTTCATAAAAAGATACAATCGCTTCATATTTAAAAGCTAGAGTTAATCCTAAAAATCCGATCATACAGACAAGGTCTACTACTCTTTCTAGAATAATGGTTCCAAAAGATTTATCAACCGGAACTTTTTCTACCCCATACAAAGCAGTTGCTCTTGCAACCTCGCCACTTCTCGGAATTGTAAGATTCATTAAATACCCAAAAGATATAGACCAGAGTGAATTGGAATTTGAAATACTGTGTCCCATCGGTTCAAGCATAAGATTCCAACGAATTGCCCTGAACCAATATGCCATAATACCAAAAACGGCAGCAAATGCAACCCAAAAATAATTGGCCTTTACAAGAGATTTCTTGATTACCTTAAAATCAAGTCCTCTAAGAGCGAGCCATAAAAAGAAACCTGCAAACGCTAGTGAAACAACTATCGTAATTACCGATTTTAATGGATTTGACGTTTTTTTCTCCATAAGTTAGGTAAGAAGGTTAGTTTTTTCATCCGGGAAAACGATCTTCGGCTGAAAATCCTTCGCTTCTTCGGGAGTCATCTGAGCATACGCTATAATGATAATGATATCATCTCTCTGAACTTTCCTGGCAGCAGGACCGTTCAGGCAAACTTCTCCTGACTTTCTTTTACCTTTGATAACGTAAGTGTCGAAACGCTCACCGTTATTCACGTTTACGATATAAACCCTCTCTCCTACTACCAAACCGGCAGCTTCGATAAGATCTTCATCGATCGTAATACTTCCTATATAATTAAGGTCTGAAGCCGTAACTCGTACCCTGTGAATCTTAGACTTGAAAACTTCTATTAACATGCTGCAAATTTATTAATAAAAATTAATAAAATGGCCTTTTTAATGATTTTCAAACACGCAGATACACAGCTATTTAATTTTATTAAAAACATTTTTTTTGAAATTTACTTACAGAATCTATAACCATATCGCTAAAACCATTAATACTTTATATGAAATTCAGGATTTAATAAATACGAAAAATAATATTAAATTTTTGCTAAAGTCAATACACATAAGCATTTGGCATGATTTTAGTAACGGCTAACGTAGATTTTCTGTGAAAAGTCAAATTATCATATTTTAACTGTTTTCACTCAAAATCAAAAAAATTGTACAACTTTTCATAAAAAAATTGCACAATTAGAAAATAGTATTATATTTGCTATAATTACGAACTAACTTTAATATTAAAAATTATGAACAAGTCTGAATTAATCGACGCAATCGCAAAAGACGCAGGAATTACTAAAGTTGCAGCAAAAGCTGCTTTAGAATCATTCATCAGTAATGTAACTACTACTTTAAAGAAAAAAGACGGAAAAGTTTCTTTAGTAGGATTTGGTACTTTCTCAGTAGCTGAGAGAGCGGCTAGACAAGGTATTAACCCTGCAACTAAAAAGCCGATCAACATCGAAGCTAAAACAGTTGCTAAATTCAAAGCTGGTGCTGATCTATCTACTGCTGTAGCTACTGCTAACGCACCTGCTCCGGCTGCTGCTAAAAAGAAAAAATAATCATTCAGATTATACAAAAATTCAAACCTCACCGATGGATGAGGTTTTTTTTTGTGCCTATATTTTAAATTTTCTATTAATTACGGTGCTAAACGGGAAATTTTCCAGTCCAGATCATCTAAAGTATAGATAATTCTGTCATGAAGCCTATTCGGTCTTCCCTGCCAGAATTCAATTTCGTAAGGTTTTGCAATGTAACCGCCCCAGTTCTCGGGTCTTGGAACTTCTGTGTTTTCGAATTCCTTTTCCAAATCCTTTAATTTTTGTTCTAAAAACTCTCTATTTGGAATAATCTGACTTTGTGGAGAAACTGCTGCTCCAAGCTGGCTTCCTTTTGGTCTGGAATGAAAATATCCGTCACTTAAATTCTCAGCAATTTTTTCTAAATCAGCTTTTATAATAATCTGTCTTTCAAGATTTGGCCAGAAAAAATGAAGACAGGCCTTATGATTCTTTTCTATCGCTTTTCCTTTTCGGCTGTCGTAGTTGGTATAAAAAATAAAACCCTCGAATGTGTAAGCTTTCAACAAAACCATTCTTGTGCGCGGACAGCCGTCTTCTTCTACTGTTGAAACTGCCATTGCATTGGCTTCCGAGATATTAGGATTCTCGCTAGCTTCCAAAAACCAATCTCTGAATTGCTCTATTGGATTTTGTTTTATCTCACTTTCAATAAGTTGGGATTTCTCGTACACTTTTCTTTGGTCGTGCAGGTTTTCCATAAATATTTTTTATTAAATTTGAGTATGAATTACTCATACAAAGGTAAAATATTAATTTCCACACCAGACATTTCCGGCGATATTTTTTCCAGATCTGTAGTGCTTGTTATTGAACATAACGAAAGCGGTGCATTTGGTTTGATATTAAACAAGAAAAATGGCCAGATGAGTAGTAAGTTCAAAAACTTTTTTGACTTCAAAATTGAGGTCTACGATGGTGGTCCCGTGGAAAATGACAAAGTTTTCTTTATTGTAAAAGGCAAGAAGGTTACTGAAATGTATTCTGATATTTCTGATGATTTTTATCTGACTGAAGATATTGAGAATATTATCAGCTCTGTCCTTAGCGGCGAACTGAATATTGATGATGTAAAAATTTTCTCAGGATATTCCGGATGGTCTGCCGGTCAGCTTGACGGTGAGGTTTTAAAGAAAATGTGGACAGTAGTTGATGTCTATAATTTGGATTATACACTACCTAACGATCAAACGCTTTGGAAATCTATCATGCAAAACCTCGGTGGCGAGTATCTTCTTTGGGCGAATTCACCTGAAGATATTTCATTGAATTAAACCATAATATTATTCTAATAAAAGGGATATAAAACATTAACAAACTTTAAGATTCTCTTAACCAATTTTTAGGAAAATATTCCCGTTATTTGATAAACCAAAAACAAGAAAATGAAAGTACTTACAAACCTTATTTTATTTTTCTTTCCAAGAGTAAATGTAGCTCTGATTCCTATTAAAACAAGACGAAGATTTAAATAAGCAAAAAAAAATTGCTAATAATTCATGGGTACATTCCGTCGAATTATTAAACAATACAAATTCTGATCTATTCAGAATAAAACCCGGTAAAGGACTTTGGAACTTTTGTTGTTTACCGGGTTTGTCAATTTAAAAACTTTTCTTCCAACTTTCCACTAATTCTAAAAAGCGAGAATTTTCAAAAGTCTTATTTCTTATTTTACCTACAGAAAATATGCCTTTCTCGTCAGAAATCATTAAAATTTCTTCGGCTTTCTGAGATTCAAATGCAATTATCTCGTGTTCCTGCGTATCGGCAAGGTTATTTTTATGTAAAAAAGTAACAAAATTTTCCAGTAAAGGAGAAATGTAAGCTCCTTCAGACTGTTTTGGAACTTTAATAATATTTCCTTCCAAGAATAATAAATTTCCAGATGTTGAACGCGCGATTCTTTTGTTAGGATTAAGCAAAATCACATCATCCAGATCGTTTTCCTGAGCGTAAATTCCGCCATAGATATTTTCCGGACTGTGAACTCTGATATTGCTCAGTAAATTATTATTAACGTTGATCTCTTTAATGATATCCAATTCCAAAGGTCTTTGATAAACCGAAAGAATATCATCCATTTCATCAACTTCATAGAAATAAGAAACTGATGACTTGGACAATGTAACTCCGTCTGAATTTCTGAAAACCTGGAAATTAATAATTCCGTTAAGGATTCCTTTTCCTTCAATAATATCTTTCTGAAAAAGTGACTGAAAAAATTCCAACGTATACGTCAACGGAATATTCATCCTCATCTTTCTCATGGAAGCCATCAAATAAAAATAACATTCTTCATCCATGATGAGTTTTCCCTCTCTCACAAAAAAAGAAACTTTTACGGCGTCGCCCATAAGAAACGCTCTATTCTTTACATTTAATTCGTCTGATGTAAAATATTGATTTTCCAATGTCTGATCTGATTTATTTATAAAAAAATAATGAACGATAAATCGTTCATCAGTTTTATCATTTAATGCAACTTAAATTAAGCTGCACCCAATTTAATTCTAAGGTTTTCAATAAGATTTTCCCAATACATTGCGTTTTCCTCTTCATCTCCTTCCTCACAGAAATCTGTAATATTTAAGGCCAAATCTTCGGTAATATCATCAATGGTAATGGTCATTTCAAAGAAATGCTTAGTTCCTTCATCTTCTTCCCATCTGAAACGAACGAAGCCTTCAGGCTTGTATCTGATTAAAGTGGCCTTTTCTTCAGGACCCCCACCCCAACTGAAAAAGAAATCGTCACCTTTCTCTACTACATCATCCGCAAACCATTCAGACAACCCCTCTGCAGTCGCCAGATATTCATATAAAATCTCTGAAAGACAGTGCATTGGAAATTCGTAATGGACTTTATGTTTAGCCATATAATCTTTGTTTTAATCGTCCCGCAATATATAAATTAATTTTTTTATTACACAAAAATGTATTTACTTTTTTGTATAATCTTCATGATATTTATCACAGAAATTAAATAGATGTTTAACATAGTTTTTAAAGTGATACTTTAAGCCTTTAAAACATAAAAACTCTTCAGGTGTGAAGAGTTTTTTATATTGATTTCCGGTTATACCCAAAAACAATTTATCTGTATGATTTTTAGAAGTGAAAATTAAGTTCTATAAATCCAATTTTACCTAATCCAGTTTCACTCCATCCCGTTTTGTTGTCTTTCTGAAAAGTAGAACGGTCTACAATATAGATATATTTGTAATAAAACATAGGTTCTGTAGAAATAGAGAAGTGCGGAGAAATAAAATACTGAACGCCAAAAAAAGCTCCAATACCATTATCATACTGAGGTTTATTAATATTTTTATAATTAGAATATCTTGTAAAAATATCTGCTCCGTAATAAAAATTCCAATTTCTATATCTCTTTAGGTTTCTGTCTACCCCTAATTTGAATGCAAATTGTGTAAAACCACCCTCACTATCGTCTTTTTTAAAATCAAAACCTGTTCTGTAAGACCATTTATTCTTCCCTGTGTATCTATAATTAATGATCATAGCGTTGTCATCGGAAGCGAAAACAGACTTAATAAATTTATTAAGACCAATACCGACCTGATGGCTGGGAATAGCAAATAAACTGTCCTTTTCTGCCTGTGCAAATGAAAAAGAAGCAATGAAAAGAACAAAAAATAATGTAAGAATACGTTTCATAATAAAAAACATCTCAAAGATTGATAAACCTTTGAGATGCGTGTGTTTTTTGTTAATATTTTAATCTAAATAGTTGGCAAAAATATTTTTGATTTTCTGCTCGAAATCACCTACATAAACGTCTGTGTTTTCCATAGTTCCATCAAAGTAAACCACAAAGAATTCTCCTTTTCCGTTTACTGTTTTATAAATGATGTCACCTATTTTTTGACCGTTATAGAATAATTCTGCTTTTGAATTATTATTAATCTGAGCATCCGTAGGATCTGAAAGAGGAGCAAGAGCTTCTACATTCATATTAGCTACGATTTTAAGATTTCCTTCAGTTATTTGAGCTGAAATTGTTTTAAAATCATCTTTAGAAGAAATGTTAGCATAATCAGAATGCTTTAAAGTAACCTGAGCAATAATTTCGCTGTTAGCTCCTTGAGGTGTACTAGCGTTATAAGTAAATTTGAAATCTTTGCTCGTTACTCTCTGCCAAACGATATTCTGTGTTAATGGAGCAGAATAAATCTGAACATTTGCACTGATCGGCATACTGAAGTTTGTGCTGTTATCAAACGTTACATTTGATAATTTCATGCTGAATACAGTATTCCCGCTTCTTTTCAAAGTAATATCAAATGTTTTTGGCAACCAGATTGTCTCAGAGTTATAACTTGTCTGGATATCCGTGTAAGAAGTAAGCGTTAATTCACTATCAACAGCAATTTGATTTTGCACTGATGGAAACTTCAATACTACTGCGTTTGCATTAGCAACTTTAGTCCATGTACTGCTTACCGGGTTATAAGTATAAGTTCCTAACTTATTAGCAAACTGTAATTTATTATCAATTAAAGCATCTCCGAATTGAGTTTCCCATTTCTCTACAACGTTGTTCAAGTAGCTGTCGTCATACTCCTGAGCTGTATTATTGAACATTGTATACAACACATATTTTGAGAAATCTCCGTCATCAATTACATTCAATTTATCATAAAAACCATCGATTGTTTTCTTGATATTTGCTTTGTCTTCTGCTACGGAAGTTGTGTGAGTTGTGTCCTCAACCGAAGTACTACATGCCTGAATCCCAAAGATAGTCGCGACTCCCATTCCAACGAATAGAATAATTTTTTTCATAGTTATTATTTTTTTTTGTGGCGCGAAAGTATATCTTTTTTTCGGATTATTCAAAACTTTAACATTCAAAAAACTATAACTCATTTAAAACCTGCAGAATAATGCCACAGCCTTCTCTTATCTCATCAAGCGAAAGCGTTAATGGTGGAGAAATCCTTAAATATTCATTTCTATATAATTGCCAGAAAACAATTAAGCCTTTATCCATGCATCTTTTTGCAACATTCAAAGTATATTCTGGTGAGCCTAGATTTACAGCTAACATTAATCCCTTTCCGTTAATATTTTTAATTTTCGGGTGAACTAAAAGTTCTCGGAATAATTTTTCTTTTTCCTCCACTTCATTCATTAAACCGCTGTCCAAAACTTCTTTTAAAGTTGCATGACTCGCCGCTGCAATTAAAGGATTTCCTCCGAAAGTTGTGATGTGCCCCAATTTTGGAGAATGAGACAGCGATTCCATAATTTCTCTTGAACTCATGAATGCACCAACAGGCACTCCGCCACCCATTCCTTTTCCCATCACCAGAATATCCGGAACAATGCCGAAATGTTCGAAAGAGAATAATTTTCCTGTTCTTCCGAATCCGGGTTGAATTTCATCTAAAATTAAAAGCGCTCCAACTTCTTCACATCTCTTTTTTAGTTTAATTAAATAATCCCCTTTCGGAACTAAAAAACCAGCTGCTCCCTGAATTGTTTCCAGAATTACACAAGCTGTTTTTTCGGTGATCTTATCGAAATCATTTTCATTATTAAATTCAATAAAAGAAACCATTGGTAACAACGGACGAAATTCTCTTTTATGAGTTTCATTTCCTGAAACACTTAAAGCTCCGTGTGTATTTCCATGATAAGAATCTTTAAAGGAAATAATTTCTTCTCTTCCTGTATATCTTTTGGCTAATTTTAAGCTTCCGTCGATGGCTTCGGCTCCACTGTTAACCAAATAAGTAATTTCTAAAGGATCCGGAGTAGCTTCGGCTAATAATTTACATAATGCGACAGGTTTTTCCTGAGCATATTCGCCATAAACCATTACGTGAAGATATTTATCCGCCTGCTCTTTGATTGCATTCACGATTTTAGGATGAGAATGTCCTAAAGTATTCGCAGAAACTCCTGCCACAAAATCAAGGTATTTTCTTCCGTCTTTTCCGAAAATATAGCTGCCCTCTGCTTTCTCAACTTCAAAACCTGCTGCAAATTTTGTAGTCTGCGCCTGATATGTAAAAAAATCTTTTTGTATTTCCATTTTATTGAAAAATTTTCAGCAAAGCTAAAGAACATTCGTTAAACACCGAAATTATCCTGATAGAATAAAAAAATCACCCTTAATAAAAATTAAGGGCGATTCACCAAATCACAAAATATTAATATATAATTTTCACTGTGTTTTATAAAACTTTTTCTACCGTAACAAAGCTGTTGTTGGTAACGTTATAAGAGGTAGTTCCTCCAATTTCAGAGATCGCTTCTAAAGTAATATACTGTCCCTGAACCGCATATACGGAGAAATCTAAATTGATCTTCCTGTTCGTTCCGTCATAGTTTACCGTATTTTCCAGCAATTGGAATCTTTGAGCATCATTTATATATAATCCTGCTCCGAGCCTATTACTGAATGATCCTGCCGGACCTGTAAAATTTAAGTTCAAATTAATTCTGTACAAACCTGTCTGTCTCACGTATAACCGATTAAGATTGGGAGCAACTGTTGAAACATTTGTTTTAAGCCTTAGCGGATCTGCCAAGAAATTGGGTTTATCTATTAAAGAATTAATGGGCAACAAAACAGATCCCGAAGTTGTAGAAACCGCATTGATCTGAAATCTTGAAATATTATCTGATTCTACTTCAAAGGCCTTGCTCCAAACCAAGCCATCAAAAACCATCGCCTGTCCTGTACTCTTTACAAATAAAAGCATTCCGCGAAGTGCTTCAATTCTTACTGAAGGGGCATTGACACCAGTATAAGGAAGATCAACATCCGCATTTACCGCAGGAAGACCAAAACCTTTTATACCGCTGGCTTCACTCGTATTTGTCATGTACATCATCACCTGATCGTTCCCGTTTGCGTTTGAGTCAGGGTTGGGAATATTCGTAAAATTAACCTGTGCACTGTAGCTATTTAATACAAATAAAAACAGGCAGAATATATATTTTTTCATGACTAATAAGGTTTGATTAAACGGGCAGCAATGTATGAATTGACAGAATTCGTGTCTGTTCCGTAGGCAGCTAAAGCACCACCTGAAACAGCATTAGAGCTTATCTCGGGAACGACTCTCAACTCAGCACCAACAGGCAAGGAAATTGTCTGTGCAAAACTTGAAGTTTTATTTCCCTGTGTATCTATTACAAAAACGATGGAGTAATTTGTTTTAGACACAACCGTTTCCCAATCTGAAGCAGAGGTATATTTTACTTGTAGCGTCAATTTAAATTCTGTAATTCCTGCCTGAAAACCTAAACTTCCTCCTGTAAAACCAAGCGCGACGCCGATGTCATAAATTCCTGCTACTTTTATGGTTACCGTACTTGCATTTTTTAAAGTTAAATTATCTACAAGAACCTGACTCTTATTATCTACTGCAAGATATCCCGGCGTACCTCCCGCAAAACAAAATCCGATTCCGAAAGAAATACACGGAATTGAAACTCCTGTCGATATTCCTAATCTCGAAATTTTAGGCTGAAAAACACCTTGTATCTGTCGGGAAGGATTCCATGAAAATCCATCATACTTATAATATTGATCATCATTTTTGTTATAAATAAGTCCTCCGACAAGATTAGGATAATCATCAAATACATCTGTTGCTGTCGCATTATATTTCGGAAAAGAAGTATAAATATTGGCAAAAGGAAGTATCACTCCGCGAGTCCCGTCCTGAACTTTCACTATATTTTTCACACTGCTTATATCACTTCCTATAACGATTTGACTATAAGCTAAATATTTAAAAAATAGTATCATTATTAATAAAATTCTTTTCATCTTATTACATATTTATTTTTTCAACAATAATCTCTGATACTGCATTTCCCGTTTTACTCATGGCAAAAGACATATTGTCTCCGCCAAAAAGCCCGGTACAAACGCCTGTTCCAATATTTTGAGTTCCACCAAGCGTTAATCTTAACTTGTCTCCGGCATTGAAAACACCAACATAAGTGAACGCCAAAGACTGTCCCACATCAATTGAGCCCGGAGCTAAAGTACTTACTGATAAAGCTCCTGCTGTTGAGCTGCTTGCCGTATTATTAATTGGTCTCCATGTAGCATCAGCAGTTGTACTAAGTTCTAAATTCAAGCTGGACTGCAGATTAATAACAACTCCTAAACAAAGAGGTGTACTGATATCGATAGCCCCACTTTTAAAGGAAATTTTATACAATCCTTTTGTATTGATATTAATAACGTTACTGGTTGCTGCCGCCAAGGAAACATTAGAAGAAATATCATTAAAGCTTGGACTGACATTCGTGAAATTAACATTTTGCGAGGTACACGTCCTAACAGTAACACCACATGCAAATCCACAAGTTCCACAGGTTGAAGTTACTGTTCCCGTTCTGACAAATCGAGCCATCTTGTTATTCTTCATTGTTGAAACAATCTGGTCTGAAATCTTCCAGGTTGTACCATCATTTTGAACAACACTTCCCGTTTCTCTATTGAAAATTATCGAAGCCTGTGTTCCGTTGCCGGTTGTCCCCGTCGCTGAAACTGGAAGCAATGATGTTAAATTAGTTCTGGGTAAACGAGTGGCATTATTATCCTGCTTTACATGCAGTTGTGTTCTCGAATCGGGATTAAAAGAAGCTTCTTTTGAAATCCCAACTTGTGCGGTATTTTTAAGACCATAGATCAAAAAAATAAAAAGGATAATTTTAGTTTTCATTGGTTTTTTTTATAAAATACGTTCTTGACGTAATAAATATATAAAATAATTCCATTTACAATAAAAATAATTCAACGTATAGCATATAATAATGAAAATAATTTATTTCATTTTGACGTGAGATATAAAATTATCAATGAAAACTCAATAACAATAAATATTTAACATTCACTATTCATGGAATAATGTTTTGAAAAAATAAGAAAATAAAAATTCAAAATAAGAAGTTATAGCGGTAATTTTAACAGTTTTAGACAAAAATAAATCACCATTTCCGATATGAAAATGGTGATTTATTTAATTTTAAGAAAGAATTTATATCAATTATAAGACTCTGTCTGTACTTTATTATTTATTTTCTGGTACGTTTTGGCTTTTTAGCTTCCTCTTTTGCCTTTTCTTTATCTATCGCTTCCTGAGCTTTGTCGTAAAGAGAACTTTCGGCCTCGTACTTTATTTCCTCGTTATTTGGTGTATCTACTAATATGTCTTGCCATTTGTTGATACGGTCTTTGGTATTCCAGTTAAAGTCAGGAAATTTCCGTTTTGAAGGCTCAATTTTACTCATCGGGTAAGTATCTGAAGTTGCCCCAATATTACATGAAACAATCTGCATTACTTTTTCTTCAAATATCGCATCAATAATTCCGCAAGAAGTAAGAGAAATCCCAATTCTCTCTGGTTGCTTGGTAGCCTGGTCGACATCGTCTGCATAACTTATGGCCTGTGCATTTCCTATTACCGTAGCCTCTTTGATGTCATTATTTTGATAATGAACCGTCATAAATCTGCCTTTAACCTGGTTAAATTCATCTTTTAAATTTAATGAATCAACCTTGCTGATTGCAAATGCATTTCCGATAACTTTTAAGGAATCTATATTTTCGTTTTCAGTATTGAAATAGGCTTCAATTTTATCTCCGGTTACCTGCTTTATACCACTCCACAAAATAGGTTTGGTGTACATGTGCATAATTCCGTCAGTTTCATTAAAAGCGATAGAATCTGCTCTTCCCTGAGCGTTAGATTTATAAAATCTCCCTTTTCTGAAAGCTCGCAAAAAGCTTTTTTTCTTTGTAATATCTGCAGAATCCGGTCTTTGGAAAGAAATGATCTTTTCTGCTGCAAAATACATTGAATCTTTTTCAAAAGCTTTTACTGCATAGGGATTTTTGGTCATCATGGCAGAATCTTTCTTTTCAAAAATTTCTCCGTAACCACCTTTTATCCATCTTCTTTCTTTAGGATCATCTAAGGTTACATTTCCGGTTGCTTTTCCAAAACCTGTGAGCTGATTGAAATACATATCGTCACCCGTCAGGATTTTATCATTATAAAAAATCTTAGAATTTTTATTTAGAAAAGCTTCTTTGGTGTTCATTCTGTAAGTCCCTCTTTCTGTGTAAACACGGTTTTTAGGATTCTTACGGTTGGTAATGGTTGTCGGGCCAAAGAATTCAGCAATTTTAGTAATCTGATTTTGTTTGATATTGTCTCCATCAATGATATAATCAGGAGTGTCAATTTTTACATTCCCGACAAAGTCAATCAGTTTTGTATCCAGAAAATACGTTGCCGACTTTGTGTACATTGTATTCTGAGCATCAGAAATTGTACCTCCTGTATTAAAATAAGCCTGATTGGCAAGCTTATCATAATAGAGAATCTCTGTTTTAATGGTCTGTTTTGGATCCGTAAGAACTACATTTTTTCTGGCAACCCCTTTTTGAGTGTTCCCATCGTATTCCATTTCGCCTGCAGTAATTACCGAACCGTCCGGATTTTGAAGCCTTGCGTTACCTATAGCTTTTACAAAATTTTCTTCTTCATATAAAATCACTTCATCAGCAGTAAGAATAGAACCTTGATGCTCTAATTTTACATTTCCTTTCATATAACGGTTACCGTCATACATTTTGGGATCTTTGATAATTTCATCAGCATTGATGATCTTCACCTTATCTTCAGGTTTTGCCTGCTGAACCTGCTGTGGATTTTTAATCGGATTTTGTAAATACGGATCTCTTTGCGCAGGTTTTTGTTTGTCTTGCGCAAAAGTAATCGTTGAAATAAAAACTAATAGGAAAAAAATCAGTCTCATTGATTAATCATTCTTGGTGCCATAAAAATATAGCGAATGAGAATCAATTTTTACGCCAAATGCTCCTTCAATTGCTTCTTTAATACCTTGAATCCTTGGATCACAAAATTCTATGATCTCTTCAATTTCCTTATCCGAGTCTTTCTTGTAGATCACCAAATGATCATGCTGCTTGTCAAAATAAGACTTTTCATAAGATGAAGACGTCAACGTTTTTTCTCCAAACTGGTGTTTACGAATTAATCCTGCATCAAGGAAAATCTCAATTGTATTGTAAATTGTAGCTTTAGAAACATGATATTTCTTTTGCATCATGAGAAGATACAGATCATCCACATTGAAGTGATGATCCATATTATAAATCTCTTCTAATATTGTATATCGTTCAGGTGTATTTCTGAAACCCTTTTCTAATAAGTAGTTTCTTAAAACATCTTTTATTAAAGCAATATTTTTTTCTTTCTGTAAAGTATCCATTAAAAAAATTATCTACAAATTTATCGATTTTTATTTAAATAAATATCAGACTATTCTGTTAAAGGATCTTAACTGTTATGTCTTAAAAATTCAGCCTGCTCAATTTTATTGTCATAAACCGTTAATTCCGTAATCGGAGCAGACTCTACAACCACGTTGTGAGAGGTAACCCCCCAAGATTTGAAATCATCACTTCCAATATATTTCACGAAGTTGTAAATATTAAGTGTAATTTTTTGCTTAACCGTTAAAAGTATATCGTTGATATAGGTGTTGTCTATTACCACATATTTCAGATCCGGCGGAATATTATGAGCCCTAAGAGATGGATGACTGCTTTTTGAAGGAATCGTTCCATCTGCCATTAAATCTTTTAAAACCATGTGGAAATAGTCATTGATTCTTCTGTCAACCTTAAATCCTAAAAGGAAATTGATCTTATAAACCGTTCCGGGTAAAATTTCATCAACTGTATATTTAAATGTAAACGGATCTTCCTGATTTACAATACTTAAAATAAAATAATGATCTGCTCTTTTAGGCTGCTTTTTGATGATAGAATAGATAATTTTTGATTCTACCTCATCATTTCTTTTGGCTCTGCTCAGATAAGCAAGATTGGTAGCATACTTAGGAATCGTTTCATCAAGCTTCATATCTTTAATGATAGAAACATAACTGTCGATTTTTACGAAATTGATGAATTTAGTTTTAATTAATCTTCCGTTATACCAAGCGTACATACAAATTCCGATGAATCCTGCTAGAATAACTGTAATCCAACCTCCTTCGAAGAATTTAATGATATTCGCACTAAAGAATCCTAATTCGATTGACATATAAACCAAAGCAAAAACAAGGATCAAACCTTTATTTATTCTATGTTTTAATAGCCAGAACATTAATAAAATGGTTGTCATCAACATCGTCACCGTAATGGAAAGACCATAAGCGGCTTCCATTTTACCCGATTCTCTAAAGTGAAGAACCACAATGATACACAAAATAAGAAGTCCCCAATTGATTCTTGGGATATACATTTGTCCTTTAACTCCAGACGGATAATCGATTTTTTGATTCGGCCATAAATTAAGAGACATTGCTTCAGAAAAGATCGTAAAAGAACCAGTAATCAAAGCCTGACTCGCAATAATTGCTGCTGCCGTTGCTAAAATTACTCCCGGAACGATCATCCATTCTTCCATAATTCCGAAAAATGGGTTAATTACAGAAAAACCAGGTTTTCCATAATTCGTTAAAAGCCAAGCTCCTTGTCCAAGATAGTTTAAAACAAGCATGATTTTAACAAAAGCCCAACTTACTCTGATGTTTTTAGCACCACAATGTCCTAAATCTGAATAAAGTGCTTCTGCTCCTGTTGTACAAAGGAAAACAGCTCCAAGAATAACAATTGCACTCGGAGAATTCGCAATAAGCTTGTAAGCATAATATGGATTGAATGATCTTAAGATCTCAAAATTTTCGCTTAAATGCATTACTCCTAAACCTCCTAATACAAAGAACCAGACAACCATTACAGGGCCAAAAAACTTCCCGATAAAGCTTGTTCCAAATTGCTGTACTACGAAGATTAAAATAAGAATTCCAATGGTAATCGTAACAACGGGTGTATGAGGATTGTAAATTTCAAGACCTTCAATCGCCGACATTACGGTAAGCGACGGCGTTATAACTCCATCGGCAACCAATGCGGCAGCTCCGACAATTGCTACGAGATAAAGCCAACCTTTTTTAAGGTTTTTAACTAATGAAAATAATGCTAAAATCCCTCCTTCACCTTTATTATCTGCCCTCAAGGCGATGATAACATATTTTACGGTAGTTTGGAGCGTAAGAGTCCAGATGATACAAGAAAGAGCTCCCTCTATGTATTCATTGAAAGGCATACTGCTACTTGCACCTCTTGCATTTACAATCGCTTTCATTACGTAAAGCGGTGATGTTCCAATATCTCCAAAAACGATTCCTAAAGAAACCAGAACTCCAAAAAAAGAAAGTTTTTTAATGTCAAAATGATGACCACCTTCTGTAACTTCTGCCATATCAGCTTATATATTTTAAGTGGGCAAATTTATACTAAATTTATGACCTTAGGTACATTTCTTCATGCATAGAATAAATGAAAAAGCTCCCTTTCGGAAGCTTTTTTCTATTATATCTATTTAACGTACATCGCATTTTTGATTTCCTCTTTTACTTTCTCAAGTTTAGGGAACCATTCTGCAAATAATGCAGCTGAGTATGGTGCAGGTGCATCAGGAGTAGTAATTCTCTTGATTGGAGCATCCAAATAATCAAATGCTTTTTGCTGTACTATATATGTAATTTCAGAAGAAATAGACGCAAACGGCCAAGCTTCTTCTAAAATAACTAATCTATTTGTTTTCTTTACAGACGTTAAGATTGTATCAAAGTCTAAAGGACGAACTGTTCTTAGGTCAATAACCTCAACAGAGATTCCTTCTTTCGCCATATCTTCAGCTGCTTGGATCGCCAACTTCATGATCTTTCCGAAAGAAACTAAAGTTACATCTGTACCTTCTCTCTTGATATCTGCTTTTCCGATTGGTAAATAGTACTCTTCTTCAGGAATTTCCATTTTATCACCATACATCTGCTCAGATTCCATGAAAATGATAGGGTCATTATCCTGAATAGCTGTTTTCAACAATCCTTTCGCATCGTAAGGGTTTGAAGGAACTACTACTTTAAGACCAGGAACGTTTGCGAACCAGTTTTCGAAAGCCTGAGAGTGCGTTGCACCCAATTGACCTGCCGAAGCAGTAGGACCTCTGAAAACGATCGGACAATTCCACTGACCACCACTCATCTGACGGATTTTCGCCGCGTTATTGATAATCTGATCAATACCTACCAATGAGAAATTGAACGTCATATACTCAACAATTGGTCTGTTCCCGTTCATTGCAGCACCTACAGCAATCCCTGTAAAACCAAGCTCAGCGATTGGTGTATCGATTACTCTCTTAGGACCAAATTCATCCAACATTCCTTTTGAAGCCTTATACGCACCATTGTATTCTGCAACTTCCTCCCCCATTAAAAAGATGGATTCGTCTTTACGCATTTCCTCGCTCATTGCTTGCGCAATTACCTCACGAAAAGTATATTCTGCCATATTTATTTGAAAAATTTAGACTACAAAAATAGTGTTTTTTTATTATTAACATAACAAAAACGACATCTCATTGAATGAAATATCGCTTTATTAATTTTATTTTAACCTAGTTTTCTTCTACTTTGCTTAATTCTTTGTAAATTTTCTGAAGATCAAAGAGTATTATTCAATAAGTGGATTTATAAATCATGAATAAAAAATTATTAACATTAATGGTGAATTTTCAAAAATAAAAACGACATTCCAATAATGAAATGTCGTTTTATAATTTTATTTAAACTTGATTAGTTAACTTTCTGCCAAGTCTGTGTTCTACCCATTAAAGAGATTCCTACATATCCTCTTACGTTTAATTGATCACCTTTTCTTGTGATTGTACATTTGTAAGTTTTCCCTGTTTTAGGATCTGTAATTGTTCCTCCTGTGAACTCATCACCGTCTTTTTTCAAACCTCTGATGATTTCCAAACCTAAAATTGGCTTGTTTTTTCTATCATCTTTACAGTCTACACAATTAGGATTTGCAGGCTTTATCAACAATTGAGAGACTTTTCCGTAATATTGATCTCCTTTTTTATAGATCTCTACAATAGATTTCGCCTGTTTTGTTTCGTCATCTATTGTTTTCCATTTACCTTCAATTTGAGCAAAAGATAATACGCCAAATAGAGAAAATGCCACTGTTAATAATAATTTTTTCATATTTCTTATAGTTTTAATTCAAATAAAATATTTCTGTTGTCTATTCATTGCTAAAAATATAAATTAATTTTAAACAAACAAAAACTTTTATTATCCTAGGCATATATAACAATAGATATACCAATTTTCAGAATTAAACATGAATTAAACGCTAATACAACTTTCTGTTAATCACCTTATCCATATAATCCTGATACCACGCTTTTGCAATCTCCTGCCCTTTTTGAGCTTCCGGATTGCTTTTCAGCTGATCCATAAGATTTTTTTCTAAGCCTAAATCTGATTTATCAAAGATTCCTAATACATTTTTACCATCAAAACGATAAATATAATTCCCGATAATGAACTGTTCTACCCCACCGTCTGAATTTGCAATGATGGCAGGATATTTTTTATCGCTTACCAAACTTCTTCCCCAGCTTCTGATTCTTTTATTATAACCGATAAGATCAGCTAAAGTTGGATAAATATCAATCTGTTGCGCTTCTTCAAGATTTACACCTTTTAAATTATATTCCGGATTTGGAGAATACAAAATAATAGGAACAGCGAAACGGTTCATCGCTTTTTGATATTCCGGATAATAAATTTCGTTGGTATGATCTCCCGTGAAAACAAAAATAGTATTGTTGAACCAAGGTTGTTTTTTAGCGGTTTCAAAATATTTTTTAATTGAGTAATCAGTGTATTGCATTGGCTCATGCATCTGATTCGTTCCTTTTTTAAATTTACCTTTATATTTTTCAGGAATTTTGAATGGATGGTGAGAAGAAGCCGTGAAAACTGTCGCCATAAAAGGTTGCTTTTTTCCTACATTTTTAGCAAAATACTGTAAAAATGGTTCATCCCAAATTGCCCACATTCCGTCGAAATCTTCATCATGATTGTATTCTGTTTTTCCAAAATAATGTTTAAAACCCAAAATATTTCCAAAGCCTAAAAAGCCCATTGAACCATTCGGAGCCCCGTGATAGAAAGAAGTATCGTAACCCAGATCATTACAAATTGAAACAATCGACTGTATTTTTTGATTTGAATATGGTGAACTCGTAAAAGCATCCGTCAAACTCGGAATTCCCGCCAAAACACTGCTCATTCCGTGAATAGACTGCCTTCCGTTCGCAAAAGTATTAGGAAAAATCAAACTTTGACCTGCCAAACTATCAATAAACGGTGTGTAAGAAACGTAATCTTTTATCTTCGTATTTTGATTAAAAGCGCCTATATATTCTCTACTTAATGATTCAACAATAAAAATGACGATGTTAGGTTTGTTGGCAACTTTTCTATCGTAAATTTTATACGGCTGAATATTTTCATTAATAAATTTTTCATCTACAAAATGAACTTCCTTAAAACTATTCGTATTTAATGTTCTAAAAAACGAAAAAGTACTGTTCAAAACAAGATTTCCCTGTGACGGAATCTTCACAAAACGGTTTGCATCCACCAAATTGATAGGTCTTGTACTGTGTTTGAAATCTCCACGGATTCCTCCAACGCACAAAACAGCCGTTAAACAAAGTGTAACAACGGATAAAATAAAATAAGGAACCAATTTTATAGGCTTACGTTCATCAATTTTCACTTTTTTGTAAAGGAAAATCCAAAGCCACATCAAAACGACAAACCAAATTAAAATAAAAGGATTTTGAACGATCGAAGCCGTAAAAACTTTAAAAATATTAGATTCGTGCTGTGCTACCTGAAAAGCCGCCGAAGTTAATCTTGTCTGCGCGAATTTAAAGTAAACAAAATCACCAAAATTCATAGCATAAGCAATTCCGTTTGTAATAAAATACAGCCAGAAAAGCACTTTTTGATAAACCTTCTTGGTATTAATGATAATCGGAACCAAACTCAACAGAATAAACAGCGCATTCACATATAAAATCGCCGTTGTATCAAACGCAATCCCATGAAATGCCAGACCGAAATAGTCCGACACAGAATCAACTTTTATCAGTTCTTTATTAAAGTACCAAAATAAAAATCTTGCAATCTGATAAAAAAAGTATGCTAAAAAAATCCGGTATAAAAGTACCAGAACTTCCTGTTTTCTAAATTCTTTAAAAAATTTCATTCGGCAAATTTACATCAAAATCGTATTAATGTATTTTTTAGTGCATAAAATTTTGAGTTAGAATTTTCAAAAACAGTAATTTTGCGATTATGAATTTCATTAAAAATAATCTTGCCAATGCATTAACGCTGGCTAATCTATTTGCAGGTTGCGTGGGTGCCATTCATCTTATTTTAGGTGATTATCAGACGACTGCGATCTGTTTAATTCTTTCTTCGATATTCGATTTTTTTGACGGATTTGTTTCCAGAGCTTTAAAATCAAATTCCAATTTGGGTCTTCAGCTGGATTCTCTTGCCGATATGGTGAGCTTTGGAGTGATTCCCGGGTTGACGATGTATAAAGCATTAGAGCCTTTCGGAACCGAATTATTAGGACTTCATCTTCCTTTTGAGATTAAATATTTCGGATTGCTTGTGACGGTTTTCTCTTGTTTAAGACTGGCGATTTTCAATCTGGATGAAGAACAGCGCTATTATTTTAAAGGGCTAAATACACCAACCAATACCGTTTTGCTTTTTGGCCTGTATTATGCATTTAAAGAAACCAATTATTTCAGTTTTCTTTTTGAAAATGAACTGTTTTTGATTCTCTTAACAATTCTTGCTTCATGGCTGTTGATCAGTCCAATAAAAATGATGGCGATGAAATTCAAATCAAAAAAAATTCAGGACAATTATGCTAAAATCGTATTAATTGTTGGCGGAATTGCCATTTTAGCGATATTTCAGATCGTCGGAATTCCGATGCTTGTAATTTATTATATCTTAGTATCATTAGTATTTCAAAAAGAACTTAGCTAAATTAGAAAGCTACATTTTTGAGATAAATTTCAAATTAACCTTTTATCAAATAAAAAAAATGAATTTAAAACTGCATAAACCTCTTTGTATTTTTGACCTTGAAACAACAGGAACCAACATTGCTAAAGACAGAATTGTTGAAATCTGTATCTTAAAAGTAAACCCTGACGCTTCAAGAGAAAGCAAAACGTGGAAAGTAAATCCTGAAATGCCGATTCCCGTAGAATCAAGCCAGATTCATGGAATTTATGATGAAGATGTAAAAGATGCTCCAACCTTCAAAGAGATTGCTTCAAAAGTAATGGAAATGATCTCAGGATCGGACTTGGGTGGATTTAATTCTAACAGATTTGATGTTCCTTTGTTGGCAGAAGAACTTTTGAGAGCAGAACTTGATTTTGATTTAAGCAAATTCAAACTTGTTGATGCACAAACAATTTTCCATAAAAAAGAGCCTAGAAATTTAGGCGCAGCTTATCAATTTTACTGTGGAAAAACTCTTGAAAATGCACACTCGGCTGAAGCTGACGTGATGGCAACTTTCGAAGTTTTGGACGCTCAGATTGGAAAATATGATGATATTCCGAATGAAATTGCTCCTTTAAGTGAATTTACATTCCATAATAAGAATGCAGATCTTGCAGGTTTCATTGGTTTAAATGATAAAATGGAACCGGTTTTCAATTTCGGAAAATATAAAGGTCAGGGCGTAAAAGCTGTTTTCCAAAAGGATCTTGGCTATTTCGGATGGCTTCAAAATGCTGATTTCCCTCTTTACACAAAGAAGGTTTTCACTAAAATACAATTGTCAGGTAAATTCTAAAATATGTCAGAATTAGTTAAGTTTAAATTTTACGAAACTGCTCTTGAAGCCAATAGAGATAAGCAAATCTTGGCCGAGAATGACATCAACAGTTTCATTGCGAATGAACAGCTTATTCAATCCGATTGGTTGCTTTCGCAGGCTGTTGGAGGAATTCAGTTGCAGGTTTTTGAAGAGGACTTGGAAAAAGCCAATCAAATTCTGAACGACTATAAAGAAAATGAAAAGGTTTCGCTGGAAGTAGAACATACGATTGCAGATCCTAAGTTTGATTTTGTGTGCCCGAAATGTGGTTCCAATCATATTTACAGGGATGACAGTGCAACGAGCTTTTTTGGAGTTTCGCTTTTAACGAGCCATAAATTCATTTGCTATTATTGCGAGAATGAGTTTGCGCATTAGAAATAAAAATATATTAAATTTTAAACCATTAAGATTTCATTAAGAGGTTAAGAGTATTAAGAGATTGCTTCGTTCCTCGCAATGACAAAAGGGTTTTGAAAAGAATAAAATAGTATGAAAATTATCTGCATAGGAAGAAATTACGGTGAACACGCAAAAGAATTAGGAAACGAAATTCCTGAAAAACCGGTTATTTTTATGAAGCCTGATACGGCTGTTTTGAAAGGAAATGATTTCTATATTCCTGAATTTTCAAATGATGTTCATTATGAATTGGAAGTTGTTTTGAAAATTTCAAAAGGTGGAAAATACATCCAGAAAGAAACGGCTCACAAACATTATGAGGAAATCGGGTTGGGAATTGATTTTACAGCAAGAGATCTTCAAAGCGAATTAAAGTCTAAAGGTCTTCCGTGGGAGCTTGCCAAAGGTTTTGACGGTTCTACAGTGGTTGGAAATTTCTTTAAAAAAGAGAATTATAATCTTGAAGGTGTACAATTTTCATTATTAAAAAATAAAGAAAAGGTTCAGGACGGAAATACAAAAGATATGATCTTTTCATTTGATGATATTATTGCATTTGCTTCTCAATATTTCACTTTACGAGTTGGTGACCTTATTTTCACAGGTACTCCAAAAGGGGTTGGAAAAGTTGATGAAAATGATATTCTGGAAGCTTATCTTGAAGATGAAAAAATCCTAGACATCCGAATATTATAAGTAATTTAACATAACGTTTGGCATAATTTTCCTATCTTTAAATAACAAAATTAAAGGTTATGATAAATATTGTACTGCCCGTAGATTTTGGGGATAAAACAGATCAGCTTGTAGATGGAGCTGTAAAATTCGCAAAAGAACTCAACGGTAAAATTTTTCTAATTCATGTTGCACCTTCAGACATTGGTTTTGCCATCGGAGATATGGGATTCCAGTATTTTCCTGAAGTTGAAGCTAATGAAATAAGAGAAGAGTTGGTTCAGCTGAATAAGATCGAGCAAAGAATTATTGCTCAAAATATCGACTGCGAGCATCTTTTGAAACAAGGGATCGCGAAAGATATTATTTTAGAGTATTCTAAAGAAAAAAATGCAAACTACATCGTAATGGGCTCTCACGGAAGAAGCGGAATTTATGATGTCTTTGTAGGAAGTTTAACCAAAGGATTGACGAAAGATTCTCATATTCCTGTTTTGGTGCTTCCGATCCACGAAACCCATTAATTTTAATCGTTACCCATAAAAAAACCGACCAAACACATATGTTTTGATCGGTTTTTTACTATATAACCAATTAATTAACCTTCTTTTTTGTAGATCGTAGGATCATAATAAGGGTTTTTACCCTCAGTTGGAGAATAGTAGTCTTTATCTTTATCACCACCTAGTGTTGCCACTAATACATAACACCAATACGTGAACAGTACGCAGCAAACAGTAAATAAGATCCAGTTTAAAACATTTCCGAAAGTGTCAAAAAAGCCGAAAGACCATTTGAAAACTTTGCTTAAGAATAGAAAGAAAGACGTCATTATTTTCCTTTTTTAAATTAACTTTGTACAAATTTATAAAAAATGTTTAAATTACTTTCAAAAGAAAGCAATATTTTTTCAATTCCTGTTTATATTGGTTTTCTTCTTTTAATCGTAATCGTATTTAACATCCTGAATTTCAATACAAATGAAGCTATTATCGCCGGAATAACTTTTTTGGGAATTGCTTTGGCATATTTCTGTTTTCATAGCATTGCGCTTAATTATCAGACACATTTGCCTTTATTCTTATATACATTTTTTATTTTTGGACTTTATCCCGGTAATTTAGATATCGGAATTGCCGTTGCGCTTCTTACCAATTCGTTCCTTCTTTTGCTTTTAACAAGTACCGATGAAGACACGCGAAAAAAATCTTATGTGTTGGTAGGTTCCATCGTTGCATTAAACTTTATTTTTCTGCCGACAACGTGGCCTATGGCGGTTTTTGTGATCATTCACGTGATCGCTACTTCGCAGAGAATTGTTTTAAATATCTTCAGGTTTATTTTAGGAGTTATATTAATCGCGTTCAGTTATTTTTCCATTATGTTTTTTGTTGGATTTACTTCTTGGAATATCGATTATTTCCCGTTTGGAAAGATGAAGATAATAACAGATTATACGGAACTTTTTCCTTTAATCCCGATCGCTTTAATGCTGATCTATGCAGTATACGACCATTTTCAAAATTATAATAAAAAGAGCCCGATAAGCAGGTATAAATACACTTTTCTGCTTGTGTTTTCATTGGCTCAGCTGGTTACTATTATTCTTTATATGAATAAAAGTTATGAATATTTATTACTCCTGGCATTTCCTGCAAGTATTATTTTGAGCAGGATGCTGAAGTTTTTACCTAAATATTGGATGCAGGAAGTAAGCTTATGGCTTCTCCTTATTAGTTTAGTTACCTTTAAAGCGGGAACTTATTTTGATTTATTTTAAAAAAAATTATGATTCAGATAGACGAAAAATTGATTTCCGAGGATATATTTTCCGAAGAATTTGTTTGCAACCTTAGCAAATGTAAGGGTGCATGTTGTGTGGAAGGAGATGTAGGAGCTCCGTTAGATAAAGATGAGCTGGAAATTTTAGATTCAATTTTTGATAAAATAAAGCCCTACCTTACTCCGGAAGGAATTAAAGCTCTTGAAGAGCAGGGAACATGGACGACCGATCCTGCTGATGGAATGTACGTAACGCCAATGGTTGAAGACCGTGAGTGCGCTTATGTAACGTATGATATAAGAGGAATTACGAAATGTGGAATTGAAAAGGCCTACGAAGATGGCGCTGTAGATTGGCAGAAACCAATTTCATGTCACCTCTACCCTATTCGTGTTACAGAATATTCTGCGTTTACCGCATTGAATTATCATGAGTGGAACGTTTGCAGCGATGCATGTACACTAGGAAAAGAGCTTCAGGTTCCTGTTTATAAATTCCTGAAAACTCCATTAATAAGAAAGTATGGAGAAGAATTCTACGAAGTTCTGAGCGAAGCCGCAGACGAATGGAAAAAAGAATACGGAAACTAAAAAAATAAAAACCGCGAATCATTGATTTGCGGTTTTTTTATCGTTAAAAATTAAATATTTCTATTTAAAATCTGCATCTGTAACTCCAGAATTGATTACAACCTTAGTTGTTTTGATCGTGATTTTCTGACCTTTTCCTTCTGCTTCGATCTCAGACGGGAATTGAACACCATCTACCGTCATATAGCTCTTAATTGTAGCTGAACCTTCATCAGAAGTTGATTTATGCAATAAAGAAGTAGAAGCATCGAAATAATACTTGCCTTTATCTGAAGCTAAAACATTATAATCTTTACCGTCAATTTTCTCAATTGTAACCGTTGGGAATTTAGAAGCTTCATATCCTAACGCGTCAATTGTTTTGCTTTTTTTAAGTTCAGCAACTTTATCTGCAGGAATGTCATTTTTTTGCCCCATTTGGTCGAAATATCCTTTCTCACCGTCAAAAAGCTGAGTCATTGTCTGCCCCATTACAGATTGTACAGATTTAAACTTATTTCCCATCTTCTTTGTGGTCATAGAAATTTCCATTCCCTGTACAGAAAGAGTATTGTCTGTAATTGTAGTTTTTACAGCCTCTAATTTATCTTTTCCACCCAAAGCTTTCAGATAATTATCAATAACTTCTTTAGATGTTAATTTTGATTTTACGGCTTCCGTTTTAGCGGGAGCAACAGTTGTTTTTTGCGCAGCTACTGAGGTGGAAAAAAGCACGGCACAGAAAAACGGGATGATGATCTTTTTCATATATAAGTTAGTTTATAAGGCGTAAATATATGAATATTGAATGATATAAAGTAATTCGAACCAAAAAACAAAACCACCAAAATAATTTGGTGGTTTTAAAATATTTATAGAAAATAAATTATTTCTTAAGTTCTTCCAAAAACTCGTCGTGAGAGATTGCAGTTTCTTTTTTAGATGCTTTTTCAAGAATTACATCTTTCAATTTAGTCATTGCAACTTCAGAAGAGATTTGTCTTACCTGCTCTTGGTCTTTCAACATTTCAACAGCATATTTTTGGATTTCCTCATCTCCTAGGTGGTGAATTCCGTAGATCGCCAATTGGTTTCTTACTAATTGCTCAGCTTGCGCTAAAACATCAGCATAATCCAACTGAATTTCGTTATCAGACATCAATTTACCTTCGATGATCTGGTAGCTTAATTGCTTTTTCTCAGTTTCAAGGATTTGTTTAGCCTGCTCTTCAGACTGAATATTCTGGTTAGAGAATACCAACCATTTTACTAAGAAAGCTTCAGGAAGTTTTACTTCTTCTTTCTCTGTAATTTGCTCCAATACTTTGTTTACAAAGTGTACATCAGCATTTTGTTGGAAATATTCGTCTAATTCAGACTTCACTTTAGCTTTAAGCTCTTCTTCAGAAGAAACTGTTTCTGCTCCGTAAACTTTATCGAAAAGTTCTTGGTTAAGCTCAGCCAAGTTTAAAGAATAGAAATCTTTTACTTTAACCTCAATTTCGTTGTGGTGTAAGTGCTCAACTTCTTCTTTACTGAATCCTAATTCTTTAGCTAATTCTTCGTCACCAGCAAGAGTTTCTTTAGAAACCTTTACAGATCCGTCCATTTTCAAAGCTTTTACCAATTTGAAAGCTTCTTTGTTTTCAGCTGTAATTGTAACATTCTTTGGTTGGTGGTGGTGCTCACCTTCAGCACCTTCTTCAACAACCTGAGAAATTTCTAAAGCGATGTAAGAATCTTTAGTGATTTTATCTTGAGGAACCTGCTCAGCGAAACGCTTCTGCATGTTTTCAATGCTCTTGTTGATTTCTTTTTCAGAAGCTTCTACTTTGTAGTGAGGAGCCTCATATTTAGCTAGATCTATTGTGAATTCAGGCTCGTACCCTACTTCAAAAGCAACTTCCAATTTTTCTGCGTTATGATTGAAATCATTTACAGGCTGAGGAACAGGCTGGCCAACTAATCTTAACTTGTTATCATTAACATAGCCGTTTAAAGCATCAGAAACTTGCTTATTGATCTCTTCGAATGCAATACCTGCTTCATATTGTTTTCTAACCATACTTAAAGGCACTTTTCCTTTTCTGAATCCAGGAACTTGCGCATTTTTAGCATAATTAATCAACTGCTTCTCTACTTTTTCTTTGTAGTCAGATTTTTCCAATGTTACAGTAAGTAATGCACTTACGTCATCATGGTTTTGTGCGGTAACCTTCATTATTGATTAAAATTTTAGGTTGCAAAAATATGAATTTTTTATCAAAATACCCTACTAAAGATAAATTCTTATCCATCAAATATTTATAAATAAAAAACCACTGAAAATTTCAGTGGTTTTATTTTGAAAATTATTATTTAGTTGGTAAGGTTATAGGTAGCCTCAGCATCTGTTTCTCCACCTACAACACTTCCCCAGGCAGTTCCCGATTTGGCATCATTTACACTTTCAGGAGCATGAATAAGGGTTAATTTTAACAATGGTGATGGAGAGTCTACGGTTTTCACTACATCCCATTTTGTTCTCAGGCCTACTCTTTTTCCGTCATTTCTAAGATCGTTCCCGTCTAATCTGGTAACTGCGATATTAGATTTAGGAAAATCAAAGATCAGGAAATGTTCATCTTTAGCATCAATAATTTCCTGAGTTGCATCTTCATTTCCGTTTCTGAATTTTGCTACAACCGTATAAGATTTCCCATCTTTCAATGGAATTGTAGGAATTCCTCCCGCTCCGATGCTGTAATCGTACGTCAATGTATTTGTAGTTCCATCTTCGGTAACCAACAAAACGATATTGGTAAGTTCTTCCTGAGGAAGATCATCCTCTTCTGCCGAACCGTCTCTCTGACAAGAAACGACAGTGATCGTAATGAATAAAATTGCTAATAATTTGATGATATTTTTAGTATTGAATAGTTTGTTCATTTTTAAGAATTTTAAAATTGTAAAATTTTGATTGATAATTATTGATTTGACTATCTATTTTTAATAATGATGTTTTCTTTAACGCAAAGTCCGCAAAGTTTTTCACCAATAATTTCGCTGATTTTTAAGATCGCAAAGGCGTTCTACTCAGCAAAGTTTAAAAAGATTAGAAACTTTTACAGTCATCATTAAAAATTGATAATCAGTTTTGAAATCTCTAGAATTTATATCTAAAGTTTAAAATAAAGTTTCTTCCTGCCTCATCCGCGAAGAATCTCAGACGATTCAGATAATCTCTGTACGAAGTGTCGAAAAGATTATTCACGGTAAGTCCCGCAGAAAGATTTTTGCTGATATTGATCCCCGTTTGTATGTTCCAAAGTGAATACCCGTTTGGTGGCGTACTGAAATCGATCTCTTTATCTACCAATTGTCCGTCCACATAAATTTCCAATGGAGCATTTCTGATCGGGAATCTCGTTTGTTTTAAAGAGGTTTGATTTTCAACTGTAAAATAGAAGTTATTCCATTTTTCTTTCTTGAATTGTATAGCATTCGAAAAATTCGGCGGCATCATTAAGATCAACGGTTCGTTGTTGGTTTCGTCCTGTCCGTGAACATAACTTCCTTTTCCAACATAGGTAAGATCGTCTGTAAGCCTCCAGTTAATATCTAAATCTACACCATACATTTTGGCGTCGATTTGTTGATATTGCCATTCTGGAAATACCCCTCTGATTGTCCCTTTGATACCAACCGGAACTTCATTAATGAAATTTTTAGTAATGAAAAAATAAGGGTTTACAGAAATATTCAATCCTCTCAAAACATTGAATTTTGAATCTAATGTTAAGTTAAACTGATGTCCCTGTTCGTTTTTCAAGGCCATATCTCCGGTTTCAATGATTCCCGCAGAATGATGCAATCCGTCGGAGAATAATTCTGCAACGTTTGGAGATCTGCCTACTTTTGCATAATTAAATTTCAGATCAAAATTAGAGCTTGGACGATATTCCAAACCTGCATTGAAAGAAACATTGTTATAATTAAGCTGAGGACGCGTCAAAACTCTGTTCTGATCTGTTTTCACATAAAATTGAGGAAAACTGTCTGCATATAAATTCTCCCAATCACTTTTGTCGTACCATTTGGTAACATCATATCGCGTGAAATCGTATCTAGCTCCTGCTTCAAAATTAAAATCAGAAGAAATTTTATATTTAAAAACAGAATAAAATCCTGCAGCATATTTATCATAATTAGGGATTAAACGTCTTGCTTTGGTCGCAGGATCCGAATAATTATTTTGAAAACTAGCATCAATACCTGTTTCCAAAGACCATTTTTCCCTTTCCAATAAATCATTAAGGTTAAACTGATGCGTCATCAATTCCAGATCCAGAGAAGGCGTGTCGTTTAATTCTCCTCTTCTGATGTCATATTCCTGTCTGTGATTATACTGATAACTATAAGTCGCTGAAAGTTTTCCGATATTTTCAAATCTTTTGAAAGCCGAAACTTTTGCAATATGATGCTCAATAACCTGTCTCGGATTATCAATATCATAACTGAATTTCCCCGAATAAATAGGCGGATTGGCATTCATTGCTCTGTCATAATCACCCGAAGTAGCAACGTGTGAATCTCTCAGAATCCCAATATTTTGATTGGTTAAATAATAATCAAATGAAATTCCTTTTTCATAAGAGTTATTCTGAACCGTAAAATTAAAGGAAGAGAAATCCATTCCCGTATTTTTCAGATTATAGTCGGGAGCGCTTTGGTCACCCAGTTTTTTGATGCTTCCACCAGACTTTACAGCCCATCCGTTTTTCCAAACCTTGGCAACATCAACATCTAATCCTAAACCTCGTCCGTTTGAAATTCCGGTAAGACCGACAGAACCTTTGATGGTATCTTTTTTAGGAAAAATTTCAGGTTCCATTACTACTACCCCGCCAATGGCATCACTTCCGTATTTCAATGCAGAAGCACCTTTGATGACATCAATATGTTGAAAATTATTAATATCAACATTCGGTGCGTGCTCTACTCCCCATTCCTGCTCGGCCAGTTTTACGCCATTATTTAAAATAGCGATTCTACTTCCGTAAAGCCCGTGAATAATAGGTTTTGAGATATTATTTCCGGTTTTCAATGCGGTAACTCCCGAGATTTTAGATAATAAATTCCCGAGATTTTCTGTAGAATTTCTTTCTATATCAGTTTTATCAAGGGTTTTTATAATTAGGGAACCATTTTTTTTGTGATTTCCGTGTATGGTCACGGTTTCAATATCCTGAACATGATGTTCCAGGGTTATTGCTACATGCATATCCTGAGCAACTGCTATATTTTCAGTATAATCATTACAATCAGGATGTTTAGCAATGAGCATATATTTCCCTGCAGGAATCTTTTCAAAAGAAAATTTTCCTTTTTTATCTGTTTTGGCTGTAAAATCACCAATTTTCACCACCGCATTTTCCAGCAAGGTTTTATCGTGAAAATCCTGAACAACACCCTCTACAGTATAGGTTTTTTGTGCGTTTGAAAATGCAAATCCACAAAGGATCAACATTAAACTATATATCAATTTCATTGTAAATAGATAGATTTCGTACTCTTAAAAAAGTACATTTTTAAAATCGTGAAAAATAATTGCTTAGCGAATTTGTACCCTGTAAAATGTACAGTGTATTAATGTAACTACAAGTGTAGAAATACATTCAATCTTATTATTCTTAATAAACTTAATGATGACTTAATGGTTCAATTTTTCCATTAAGAAATGACATAAGCCTTAAAAATTTAAGTCAAATCCGATAAGTAAATCTATAACTATGAAATTGTGGGCGGACCCCGAAGTTGAAAAGTGAATTTAGTCTGAGACCAGATTTTTTCCTGAACAGCAAGAATCAATTCTACTTCGTGCGTATAATGCTCGAAAGTAACGTTAAACTCATCAGGAACCAAAGTATGTCCGGTAGCTAAGAAATGACAAGCCAAACAGTCGCCGGCTTTTTCTTTCACTGCATTGTTTGAGATCTTATGTTCCGTTTTTTTAAAACTAAAATTTTTAAAAACTTCTTCGGAACTGTGGTTGTGAAAATTTTGAGAAAACAGCGCAATGAAGTAGATCCCAAACAATAGCTTGGAGATAAAACTCTTCAGATTTCTGCTTTCTTTAAAAATCATCTTTCAAAAATATGAATAATAATTTAAAACTTAGATTAAAGTTTTATTAATATGCTTTGTGAAGCTGTCTAGAATATGTCGTTATGATTGCGGTTTTGTTACAAAAGGCAATGATAAAATTATTGTTTTTAGATCCTTCGACTCCGCTCAAGATGACATCGCAACAAATTGATCTCTAATAAAAACAGTTAGTATTAGAAATGTCATCCTGAACGGAGTCGAAGGATCTTAATATTTATTAATTCAAATAAAAATTAATCCAACTGAGAACCCAAATACTCCCATTCCTGTAGAGCTGCATCCAATTCTTCCTTAGTTTTATTATATTTTTCTAAAGTTTCCTCAGAAGGGTTTTCCTTGGTGAAGGTAGCTTCCATTTCTTCTACTTTGGTTTCAAGTTCAGAAATTTTTTCTTCTACTTTCTTTAATTTATTCTGAATATTTTTTTGTTCTTTGCTTACGATCTGAGATTTTTCCTCCACTTTCGGTTTTGGAACTTCTTTTACCTCAACTTTCACATCATCGGCGTGAAGCTTTGCTTTTTCGGCAGAGATTTCCCTGATACTTTCTTTTTGTCTGAATTCCAGATATTCGTTGATGTCGCCTAGGAACTCCTTCATTTTACCATCACGGAATTCGTAAATCTTGTCACAAAGTCCCTGTAAAAATTCTCTGTCGTGAGAAATTACGATCAATGTTCCTTCAAATTTCTGTAAAGCCAGTTTAATAATCTCCTTAGACTGAATATCCAAGTGATTGGTAGGCTCATCCATAATCAACGTGTTGAAAGGACGTAACAACAATTTACAAAGCGCCAGACGGTTTCTTTCTCCCCCGGAAAGTACTTTTGTTTTTTTCGTTACCGCTTCACCCTGGAACAAGAAAGATCCTAATAAATCTCTTACTCTTGGTCTTGTTTCTTCCGTTGCAGCATCTTCTGCTTCTTCTAAAACTGTTTTATTTGGCGTTAAAACTTCTTCCTGATTTTGGGCAAAATATCCGATATTTACATTGTGACCTAAATTCCATGTTCCTGTGTAATCTGTAATTTCACCAGAAAGAATTTTCGCCAACGTTGTTTTTCCCTGTCCGTTCTGACCTAAAAGGGCAATTCTGTCTCCACGCTGTACGATAAAGTCTACATCATCAAAAATTTGCTTCTTTCCGTAAGCTTTTCCTAATTTTTCAGCTTCAAAGTTTACTTTTCCGGGAACAACAGACTGTACGAAACGAATATTGAATTTTGAAACGTCATCGTTTTCTACTTCAATACGTTCTACTTTTTCCAGTTTCTTGATCAAAGACTGCGCAAAAGATGCTTTAGAAGCACTTGCACGGAATTTATTGATCAATTCTTCTGTATGTTTAATTTCTGCATCCTGATTCTTTTTAGCCTGAATCAGTTTTTCTTTTCTGTCTTTTCTAAGCTCAAGATATTTGGTGTAATCAGCTTTATAATCGTCAACTTTTTTGTTATTAACATCAAAAGTTCTGTTACAAACCGCCGTCATAAACTGCTTATCGTGACTTACCAGAACAATCGCTCCGGGATAATCTTTTAAGAAGTTTTCAAGCCAGATAATGGATTCCATATCCAAGTGGTTGGTAGGCTCATCCAGAAGCATCACATCATTCTTTTGAAGAAGCAGTTTTGCCAATTCAATTCTCATTCTCCAACCTCCGGAAAATTCATCCGTTATTTTTTGAAAATCATCAGCCTTAAAACCTAATCCAAACAATACCTTTTCTACATCACCTTCCAGGTTATAGGCATCGTGATGCATTAAGATATCATTAAGCTCCGTCATTTTGTTAATCAGATCCGTGTAACCATCACTTTCGTAATCAGTTCTGATGGTCATTTGATGATTAACTTCTTCAAGTTCATTTTTCCAAGCGTTGATTTGCTCAAAAGCCTGCAATGTTTCATCCCAAACGGTTCTGCCTTTCACAAAATCAAGATCCTGTTTCAGGAAACCAATCGTAATGTTACCATCCGGCACTACGCTACCTTCGTAGAAAGTAATTTCTCCGGAAAGCATTTTCAATAAAGTGGATTTTCCCGCTCCATTTTTACCAACCAAACCAATTTTATCATCCTTTTTAATGGTGAAATTAACGTTTTGAAACAGATAGTTTCCCGAATGATGTAATCCTAGACCTTGAACCGAAAGCATGTAATGATGTAATTAAGAATTAATACTGAATATTTTTCGGGTGCAAAAATACGGAAAAAGAAATGAATAGCCCAGAAATAAAAAAAGCCATTCAATTTGAACAGCCTTGCATTAATCTAAAAACTTATATGAACTTTATTTTTTATCATTAAAAATGATTCTTTTTTGAAAAAAAGAGCTGCCCACCACAGACAGCTCACACCTAAATTTAAAACTGAAAAAGTACTAACATTTATTATAAAATCTTATTTAATTAAAATGGATCGGCTCCAGTTATCATTATTCGGAATATTGCCTTCGTAGGCGTAATCCGTAAGAACATCGTGTTCTAAAAAATGAATTTCTTTCTGAAGTTTAGACTCTCCCGCATTGGCATGTTTTATCGTGGCACTGCCGGGAACGTTAAGACTATCATTAAGCATTTCAACAAAAATTTCGTCTTCTGTTCTCAATAATAAAGCCTTTTCATACAAACCGAAATTAGAAGAAAAATGAGTATAATTCACAAATCGCTCATAATTATAAACGGGTTTCAGGTTAGGAGAAAGATCTTTAACATATTTCTCCAACTCATCAGAAAATGACAGTAAAAATTGGTGAATTTTAGGATCAATTTCAAAATTTGACTCATCAAAATCTGTATTAAAAACAGGTTGAAAAGCATTGGTTTCTGTCAACATTAATTTTCCGTAAACTTTCGGAAGATCATTGTAAACCAAATCTCTTTTCACATACGCCTGAGAAAAAAAGTCTCCGGAATCTATCTGATAATTATCTAAAAGTGCTTCCCAAATTTTATTGCCTTCACTATCTGTTGCTGTATTTTTTACATTCGAAACATAAGCATCAACCTCATCTTTAATCACAAAATCATGTGAAACATAGACCGATTGTGGGCCTTCCAAATATCCTCCACCTACGTCTGCATGGGCGCCGGGAACAAAAACCTCTTTCCAAACTGAATTTCCTGTTTCGGATTTTGAATCTTCCATACTTTTTGAATCTTCAAAAAAGCCCGTTAATGGAAAAAAATATCGGCATTCGTTGACCGCGCATAACTGTAAAGCTCTTTCAACACCGGGAAGGAGACTTACATTATAATCATTAAAAGGAGTAGATTCTACCGTATCAAAAACTCCTAAAAATTTAACTTTAAAATTTCCTGATGTTTTGGGATTTTGCTTTAATAATTCATAGCAAAAGTTTCTTGCCAACATAGAACCTCTACTGAATCCATAAACATAAAAATGATATTCTTTCGTTTTATCCAACGTTACCTCATCCACAAAAGCATTTGCTTTCGCCAATTTATCATCTGAAGAATATCCCGTGAATCGATAAGGATTTCTGCAGGTTACCATCGCAAAATCGCTATCCTCCGCGCCAGTTACTGTTCCAACTCCTTCAACGTAAATTTTCTTATTTCCATTGAAAAGTTGATATAATTTATAAACATTGGTTATATTATTATGATAGCTTTCGTTCTTACTTTGTGGCTTCTGAGGGGAAGTTGCATTAAGCCCGTTGTTTCCTGTTCCATCGAAAAAAATTCCAATAGAAATTATATCATTTTCCATCTTTATTGTTTTTTTAATTGAATTATTCAGGAAAAATTTAAGGCTGAAAAAAACTTTTCAAACACCTTAAAAACCTCTCTGAATAACACTTTCAAAATAACATCGAAATGAAATAAAATGCTACAGTAGAAAACACCAAAAAAAAAATTCCGTATTTCTACGGAATCAAATTCTTTCTAGTGAATAAATATTGTTGATGATGGCATAAATAACGATGCCGACCGTATTTTTGGCTCCAATTTTTTCTAAAACCCGCTGTCTGTGGCTTTCAACCGTTCTTGGACTGATGAATAGTTTTTCGGCGATTTCATTGTTGGTATGTTCCTGACAAATCAATTTTACGACATCTTTTTCGCGCTCAGAAAGTTCATCATCCATTTCGAACAATGATTTTTTCTTGCTGGAACTATTCATATAAGAAAACAACATCTGATGATCTTCGGAAGTGAAGAAAACACCATTTTTATAGACCATCGTTATGGCATCAATAAAGGTTTTTCTGTCGGAATTTTTAGGAAGGAAAGCGGAAACTCCCAGCTTGACCATATATCCCAAAATCGAGCTTTTGTAATGAGAAGAAAGGATAATTATTTTGAGATCGGGATGTTTTTCCTTTAAAATTTCTACCAATTCGAATCCGTTCATCGGCTGCATTTGCACGTCTACCAATGCAATATCGGGGAATTCTTCTTTCGATAAAGTTTCTAAACTTTCGATAAAAAGAGGCCCGTTGTTACACGTTAAGGATACTGAAATATTTTTTTCTGTTGACAACAGCATTTTCACCCCTTCGAGGATCAATTGTTCGTCATCAATTAGCGCTATTTTGATTTGCGGATTCATCGTTACATGGAATTTTAATAATTAAACGGCTTCCTTTATTTAAAACATTCTTCCATTTATGGAGAGCATTCATGGATTTTATTCTGGACTCAATATTTTTAATTCCCATTCCTTTTTTTACGGCATCGTACTCAAAACTTTGTCCGTTATCAGAAATTACTACACTCAGATTTTTCTTATTATCTTTAATATAAATCCAGATTCTCGTAGCTTCAGAATGCTTCAGAACATTGGTTGTAAACTCCTGAATGATTCTGTACACCTGCACTTCAATGAAAATGTTTTTCTTTTCAAATTTGGAGCTTACATTTAACGAGATATTAACTCGATTGGCCAAATTGTTTATTAATTCTTCAATATATAAAACAAGTCCCACCGATTCCAGATTTACAGGATATAATGAATGAGAAATGCTTCTGGCAGAATCTATCAAGGAAGACATCTGACCGGAAATATTTTTTTTAATTAACTCATCACCTTTTGTGTCAAGATTATTCAGCCATAAAGAAAGAATATTCAGACGATTTCCGATGTCATCATGAATCATTACCGCAATTCTTTTTCTCTCTTCTTCCTGCGCTTTTATGTTTTCTAAAACCAGTCTTTTCTGATGAAGAACTTCCGCCTCATGCTGCGCATTTTTTTCTTTAATAATTCTATCGATGAAAAATTTATACGCCAGTAAAACGAAAACCACAATGATCAGCAAAACGACAATCAAAGTGATAAAAAAGCTGATATTTAAGGTTATTTCTTTAATTTTAAAAAGGTATAAATGATTGATATATAAAGGAAACAGCACAGAATATTATTCATTCCCCAGATCATATAAACTTCGTCATTAGAAAATGATTTCAACTGACGAAGCATGAAAAATATAAACACCGAAACAGCATAATAAAGGAAGATAAAAGCATCCACCAATATAAATCTGTCGTTATTGGTTTCACTTTTTCTGATCTCCGTTAAGAGTGAATATCCCGCAAAACAGATCACTACAATATTTGAAACAACTTTCTTAAGCTCATTTATTTCCGGAATGTTTACAAAGAAAAAGCAGCCAATCAAAATAACAATCGGAATATACCAATACTTGGATAGGTTAGACTTCCTTATAAACAAACTTCCCAGCAGAAACAACTCGCCGGATACGTAAAGAGGATACAGGAAATCTATATTTTTTAATTTAAAAACATAGATCGAAATTTTAATCGCAGCTTCTATTAAAAAAAGAAAAATGATATAATAAACATACCATTTTTCCGTGTTTTTTAAACGCTTAAATTTTATAAGTCCTATAAGCGCACTAATAAAAAGAAAACTGTTATTAAAATAAAGTATTACTTTAAAAGCATCCTCCATTTAATTTATTTTTTACTTGATTTTTTTTAAATATTACAAATTGGCGGACACGGTTGTGACCAGTCATAGGTATTCGAAATTGTTTGAACACTACTTCCATTATTTTCTAAATTCTCCTGATATTGAGAAATAAAGATTAATGTTACAAGTGTTCTCTGGTAAATATCAGAAAACTTCAATCCAAATGAACATACAATTCCTGTCAAATTATCTTTCATCGGCGTAAGATCTTCTGCGGGAACTAAAAATTTCTTGAAAACTCTCATTCCTTTGAATTCGCTGCACTCCATGTAGAACCAAGTCATTCCTTCAGTTCTCCAAGATTCGATTGCAGCTAATGCTTTATCCTGATCCATGATCGGCACATTTGATACCGGAAGATACATATTAGAATTATGGTCTATATTGCAAAGTTCCTGAGACAACACCGCATTTTTTACTACAATAAATTCCTGTTTTTCCATAAGCGTTAAGTCGCTCTTCAATTCAGCCAGAACACTGTATGGATGATCTGTTACAGGGATTTTAAGTCCATCTTTGTCAAGAGGACAAAGAATCAATACCAATTGATCGCTGTACACTCCTATTTCTGTACAGAAATTTTTGTTTTTGTTTGTATTTTTAAGCCAATCAATCTGATCTGGAGTAAGTTCAAAAACAAAATTAGTTGGGATTAATTGTTGAATAACTTGATAATTTGCACAGCAGTTTGCCCAGTCTGCTAATGCCATTTCGTACTGTTCGTTGTTAAAAGTTGTCATAATTTGCATGGTATAATTAGTCGCATAAAATTATATAAATTAAACTACCTGTACAAATATCTCACTAATAATTGAAGATTTATTAACAATTCCCAAGCATAAAAAATAAATTTTAATATTTTGCTTTAATAATTTCTTACAGTAATGTGATAGCAGCTTTGTTGCTTTTCTTTGATATAATAAATTCGGCCTGCATTTACAT
The DNA here is from genome assembly GCF_058795655.1 of Chryseobacterium sp. GW823-FHT05E08. Classification (NCBI taxonomy): domain Bacteria; kingdom Pseudomonadati; phylum Bacteroidota; class Flavobacteriia; order Flavobacteriales; family Weeksellaceae; genus Chryseobacterium; species Chryseobacterium sp. GW823-FHT05E08. The sequence continues at coordinate 181,821 of NZ_JBXAHY010000008.1, forward strand.
AATATTTCAGCACCTTTTCCAAAGCGATTTCCATTTTGGGATTGTACTTTAAAACATCATTGAAACGGATGTAAGAGATATCGAAAGAATTTCCGTAATTATGAGAACTAATCCCTACAGAAGCGTTAGCATTAACTCTTCTTAACCTACATTGATCCTCCAGAGTTCTGGTCATGGATGAAACCGTAAAAGTATGCCCTTTTGTTTCTTTACTGAATCTTGCTCCCATTTTCTCAAGCGTCGCCTTGGCTTTAGAAACCATATAAGCTCTGCTGTAATCTAGTTTTTGAACACGATATCCTTTTCCTGTCTTTTTTATTTTATGAAATTTTCCGTTGCTTATATATTTTTGAACCGTTTTGGAATCTCGAAGCAATTTCACTCCAAAACTTTTTGATGCATCTAAATGAGGTTTGTAAAGAGGAGTTGCTTCCACTTTTAAAACTTCGGTCAAATCATAGCATGGAATTGTCTTTTTTGTGGCCTGAGAATGATAAAAGCTAGAAATAGAACACACAAAAACCACACACAAAAACTTTTTCATTAAAAAGGCTTTTAAATTTATAAACGAAAAATAAACATTTATGTTATACAATTCAATGATTATACCAAGAATGTAAAATTAATTTCATAATTAAATTCAAAACAAGATTATTAATATCGTAATCATGTTTCATATTTATTTGATATATTTTAAAGATTTTGCTTTTCAGTTTACAATTTTAATTTTAAATTTGATTTACATTAAAATAAACAACATGATAAAAAAACTATTTGCTGAATTTTTCGGCACCTTTTGGCTTGTTTTTGGAGGTTGCGGAAGTGCAATCTTCGCCTCACAAATCGCTCCGGCTTCTAATGGTCAAATGGGAATTCTTTTAGTAGGAGTTGCCTTGGCTTTCGGACTTACTGTTCTTACGATGGCATATGCTGTCGGACACATTTCAGGAGGACATTTTAATCCTGCTGTTTCGTTTGGTTTAGTGGCAGGAGGCAGATTTCCGGCTAAAGATCTACTTCCTTACATTGCCGCTCAATGTCTGGGTGCTTTATTGGCCGCAGGATGTCTTTACGTCATTTTAAGCGGTTCCGGAACCCCCGATTTTTCCGGGCCGGGAGCTTTTGCCACCAATTTCTATGGTGATGCCGTCTACTTCGGGAAAGGATACTCAATGGGAGCTGCATTTTTAGCAGAATTCTTACTGACAGCATTTTTCCTGATCATCATTATGGGAGCAACCGACAAAGCTGCTGACGGAAAATTTGCAGGAATTGCAATTGGCTTAGGTCTAACATTAATTCACCTGATCTCAATTCCGATCACGAACACTTCCGTAAATCCTGCAAGATCCCTTTCGCAGGCTGTTTTCGTAGGAGGCAATGCAATGTCTCAGCTATGGTTATTCTGGGCAGCACCGATTTTAGGAGGTGTAGTCGGTGGATTAATTTATAAGTTTTTACTGCAACCTGCGGACAAAGTTCCGTTGGGAGATTAAAAAAATACACGTAAAAAAAATCCTGTCGTAATGGCAGGATTTTTTTATTGTCTTTTCTGAAAAGAGATTGATTTTTATTTAAAATATTCAATGACTTTATAATTTCCGTCCTGATATTTATCCAACAATTCTTTTAAATAGTATTTATGCTGTACTCCTGTTAAAATCACGATTTTCTTTCCTTTATACTGATTAGCTTGCTTAATAATATTCAGCGCCATCGTATTGTTTCTCATATCCCAGAAATTACACCAAAGCTGGTATCCATCACGATATGAAATCTTTTCGCCGTTAGGTTTCGTTACAAACTTATGGGCAAAAATGTCTTCAGAATTAGAAATTTTAGGAATTTCGTGATGCTGAACAAACTGACGGTATCTGTTTACGGTTTCAAAACTTAATGAATTTAAAGTTTTAATATCTGTTTTAGAAAAATCTTTCAAAGCATTATTCGCTTCCATATATTTCTCAAAAATGATTGTATTCGTAGGATTTAATGCTTTTTTTTGATACAGACTATCCATTAATTTTATGGTCAGATTATCAGTAGGAACCATTCCATGATCTTTTCGGTATTGATTTCTTCCTTCAAATTCGAATGGCAGATTAACTATTTTCGGGTATTTATTTAAATATAAAATCGCTGCACTTACTTCATTGGAGCCCTTAGACATGCTTTCTTTTTTGAAATCTTTCATCTGCTCGGTATCAAGTTCCTGCAGGATAACATCAGGTTGTATCTTTTCCAAAATCTCAAAAAGACTCTGAGGATTTAAAATTGGAGATGATGGTTCATGAACCGTTCCCAAAATATAAATTTCTGTTTTCCCTGAATTTTGTGCATTGTAAAAACAAGATAATAGGATAAAAAGACCTAAAAATAGATTCTTCATTGTATATGATTAATTTGTAATAATTTATTATTTAATTTTCTGTAATTCTACCACGCCGTAATGCAACCAGATCCCAAAAACACCAGTTTTACTGAGATAAGTTTCATCTTTATTAAATTTCACCACTGTGTTTGGTTCTGTCTGGCAAATGAAAAAATGACCACCGTCTATGCAGTTCATTTTCCCGCTTTTATGTAAATCAGTCCAACCGAATTCTTCATATGCATCTTCATCATTTTCCGGATCAAATAAAAATCGTTTGACGATTTTCGTTTCTTTAATTTGGGAGGTAAGTATCCAACGAGCCAAATCAAATTCATCCTTAGCCGGAATCTCGTCTGGATCAGCATCTGCGGTTTTTACGATTACTAAAGTATCCACTTTCGTTACCTTGTCACCGTTTATCAGATGTACTTCATAACTTCCTGTCCATAAATCGTTTTGATTCTTTTGCTGTGCGTACGAAACGTTGCAACATAGAATTATTAAGATGAAAAATAACTGGTTCATTGGATTTGGATTTATATTTTTTATGACTGTCTATTAGTTCTTATATAACATTTTTTTCATCCATTGAACTGATGCTGTAATTTTTTTATCTTTATTTAGATCTTCAAAATTATCACCGCCCATGATTTCTACATCAGGTTTCACATTTTCGATATAAATCTTTCCTGTTCTGTCAACAACATATCCTACGGCTAAATTTAATCCTGAGTTTACATCAACTTTGAAACCTTCATTAGTTGTCGTATATCCTGCAGAATCTTCACCGAACATTTTAGTCTTCTTTCTACCAACTAAACTTACGGCAGTCATTTCTCCCGAACTGGCAGTATATCCGCTGATCAAAATAGCTACAGGTAATTGTTTTGCAACAGGTATTTTTAATTTTCTTCTGTTTAAAACTTGATTGTTATCAACATATACATTCCCATTTTTCAAGATCCATTCTCCCTCTGATTTTTTATCTGATGTTACAAATCCACCTATTTTTTCATTATCACCAATCAGATCACTAATTCCTGCAATCATGGGATACATATTACCTCCGGTATTTAGCCTTAGATCGATGATCCAGCCTTTTATTTTGTCTGAATTTATTTTATCGATTTCATCAACGATATTCGCAGCTATACTATCCATTTTTTTTGTGCTAAAATCATTGTTCCCGGGAATTCTTAGATAACCAATATTTTTATTAATTAATATGGCCTCTACTTTTCCATACTTTTTTACAGCATTTTTTACAACTTCATTATCTACTCTTTTTACATTTTTGATCCATCGGTAATTTTTGTTTTTATAACTTAGCCACCCGTGATGATCTTCTATTTTCTCAAATAAATAAGGATATACAGAAAGTGCAGCCGGAATATCATCAGCTCCTTTTGTCTTGTTATACACATCTGTCTGTAAAGAATTCCAATCTATTCTATCTTTATTCAATGCATGGGTACGAATTAATACAAGCGTTTTATCTATGTATTGCTTTACACTATCATTTTTAAAGTGAATCTGCTGTTGAGCATGAAATATACCCGTGATACTAAAAATAGTAAAAAAGAGAAGTAGTTTTGTTTTCATAAGAAATTATATACGGAAAGTATTAAGTTTTTTTGCAGATTATTATTTTACCTTTCTTACAATATTTTGCAATGTAAGAGCTATCTTTTCTATATCACCGCCGTCAGGATGAAAAATCCATAATGAATTCTGATCTCTATTGTCAACAAATAAAATCCTTGTGTTTTCGGAACCAATTGTGAGACAATTCCCCAATTCTTCATAGCTTAGGTCTTGATTTTGTTGAAAATTTTCATTAACAAATCCCATCAATATATCTGTAAATCCTTTTAATTGATTAATGGTAAGATAAGATTTACCTTCTATATTTATTTTTTCACAGAGCTGATTTAGATTAAAAAGAATAAAATCTTCTTCATTTGGAAAAATTGAAATTTGAGGTTCAAATTTATCGTTGATCAAATATTCAAAATACGAAAGTGGGATTTCAACTTTAGCTTTGTTGAGAATAGTGATTAACTGTTTTGTTGTCTTTTCATTCTTTTTGACGATATTATTTGGATTAGAATACCCAAATTCATCTGATTTCCATTGTACTGCATCAAACTTAAATTCTCTTGAACAGTTCGGACAATGAATGATCATAAAAGTCATTTTCTTTTCTATCGCAGATTGTATAAAATTATAATCAAATTTACTAAGGTCTTGCGGATCAAAAATTTTCCCACAATCCCACGAATAAGGACAGATAATTTCTTTCATATTCTTTTCCATTTATAAACCTATTCAATAAAAATTTAATCTAATTTATTTGATTACCTGTATTTTTTTTCCAATATTCAAAGACTGCATTTATAAACGGCGAATGTACAAAAACAAAGCATAAAAAAATCCTGTCAGCAGATCAGGATTTTTTATTTTAATTTCTTTATTTCAAAAGGATTTTTAAAGATGAGCTCTTCATGTTTTCCTTTGATTTCCATTTTTCGTTGAAGTAAATTGAGTGCCATTTTTCGGATAAAAAGGTTTTTATCATTTAAATTCCAATAAGAATCTTCATGAACCTTTTTAGGTTTTCGGATCAGGTAAAATTCTGTTTCCCAAGTGTCAACGTTGTGATAAAATTCAATAATTCCGCAATGTTCAGGAATTACAGCATGTTCAATCATTCCCATAGGAAGCAAAAAACTGAACGCATTACAAACATAATCTCCACAGGAAATTTTATCGTGTTTTAGAAACTTCTCGCCCGTTTTTGTATTTAAATATGATTTTTTGAAGTCATTTTTAAAATCACTTTTTGAAAACTTGATCTCAATTTCATGACTAAAACCATCCGCATCAATGATCAACATATCTGCTTCCCAATCAGAATGAAAATGATTAGTCAGCACAATTTCTTTCTCAAAATCACAATGAGAATGGATGTAAGCATGAACAAGTTCTTCTATCTTCAGCATGAATTTTTAAATAAATGATAAATAATAATTGATAAATGATCGATTTAACTTCTACAACACTAATACCCTACAAACACTATCGCTCTCCCACTCTAAAACCCACTAACTCACCAGCAGACTGCATCCTCGGATATCAGAATGATCAATTCTTCCAAGTACCTGAAATTTAGAATCCGGAAGTGTTTTTCCTAAATCCTGTGTTGCAATAAAAGCACAAGAGTGAATATTTGCCAGATCTATAATATTGATTGCTCCGGTTCTTCCTTCTTTTTCATAATTAAAAGGATCTTCAGCATTTCTTACCAAAATCTTCATCCAGTTTGGACACTGATACACATTTTCACCTAAAGAATACGCCTGAGAAAGAAGCTCCGTCATTGAATATTCTGAATAAATTTTATCAGTTTTAAAACCTTCTTGCAAAATTTTCAACAATTCATCCTTTGTCATTTCTTCTTTACGCCCTTTCATTCCGCCGGTTTCTATAATTGTAAGAGTGTTGGAATGTTGGAATGTTGAAGTGTTTGAGTTACAAAAATCCAGAAAATCTAAAAGCGCAAAAGAAACTCCGAAAAGAATGACTTTTTTATCTTTCAGAGTGTTTAAAAGCTCAAATAAATCTGAATGATTGTAAAGAAAATATCCGTTTTCAGGCTTGGCAGATTTCTTCATTAAATAATCTACCATATATATTAAGGAAGAATTTTGCTTCTCCAAATAGCTTGGAAGCAAACCCAAAAAGATAAAATCTTCCGGCTTTCCGATAAACTGTTCAAAACTTTTGTAAATACTTTCCTGATATATATTTTCGTCTGCAATGAAATGTTTAGACAAATTCATCTGAGTTGTTCCTGAACTTTGAAAAAATAGGCCAGTTGTCATATTTTTGTCTAAAATCTGATGATTTTTGAACATCTCAATTGGCAGAAACGGAATTTTTGTCAGTTCTTTTACTTCATCAGGATTTATCTTCAAATAATCAACAAACTTTCTGTAGATCTCAATATTTTCATATTGATAACGAAACGTTTTCAATGCTGCATTCAAAAAATCCTGCTCTGACTGTATGCTGAATATGTTTTCCAATCTTTTATAAAATTTTTCACTTTCTTTCTATTGTTTCCATTTGAAAAAATAGCAAGCAAAGCATATTTCTTTTAATATTTTTTTAATCTTAAATTTAATTTTTGGTCAGATTATTGCAAGCATCTACCCGGAATATGGATTAAAAACAGGATGAAGATTTATTTTCGTCCGTTAATTACCTCTTTTAGGGGTAATTTTTTTTTGTTCCATCCGCAAAAGATTTTAATTCGAAATCTATTTCAAAAACACCGTATGTAAAATACGAAATCCAGTCTCCAAGATTGATATATTTTGCTTTTTGCTCCAAATCCAACACCATCGGAAGATGACGGTGACCGTAAATGAAATAATCTATTTTCTGAGTTTTCAGTTTTTCCTTTGAATAAACAATCAAAAACTCTTTCTCTTCGCCCAAAAATTCTTTGTCTTCGTCGCCGGAGATCATTTTATTCTTTTGTGACATATACAAAGCAATTTTCATTGCAATATCTGGATGAAGCCATTTGAAAAACCATTGTGCAACAGGATTTGTAAAGACCTTTTTCATTCTTTTGTATCCTTTATCGCCAGGTCCCAAACCGTCTCCGTGAGCGAGTAAAAACTGCTTACCGCCCATTTCAAAATATTGCTTTTTATAGAAAACAGTACAGCCAATTTCTTCTTCCAGATAATCTTTCATCCAAAGATCATGATTACCCACAAAAAAATAAATGTGAATTCCGCGATCTTTTAATTCTGCAATTTTACCTAAAACACGCACATATCCTTTGGGAATTACATGTTTCCATTCATGCCAAAAATCAAAAAGGTCACCCATTAAAAACAAAACCTGAGCATCTTCTTTGATCTCATCCATCCAACGGATAAATTTTTCTTCACGAATTTTGCTCTCCTTAGGATTAGGAGCTCCAAAATGTTGATCTGAAGCAAAATATACTTTTTTACCAGGTTCTAAATTGATAATCGTTTTTAACACCGATTGAGTTTTTTATTGAATATATTATTGATTATCTTCTGCAAACCACTCTCCGTAAGAGTTTTCGGTTTCGTGAAGTTTAAGGTAAGCGAGAGAAATTCCTTCCGGAAGTTTTGACTTAATTTTTGCAGCAATTGCGTACAACATATTTTCGCATGTTGGCTGAAAATTGCAATAAATCACTTTATGTCCCTGACTTTCAAGACTCTCTCCCAATTGTCTGTGAGGAGATAATCCGTTGATCAACACTGCATGATCCCAAACATCAACAATTTCAGGTTTTACAATACTTTTAATATCACCAAAATCAACTACCATCCCATTTTTCGGGTTCTCCAAATCATTTACAGGTTTTCCTTTCACTGTTACAAACAGCTTATAGGAATGTCCATGCATATTTTTACATTTTCCATCGTAGTTATACAGCACGTGGGCTGTTTCGAATGTGAAAATCTTTGTAATACGTATCATGGTACAAAGATAAGGAATTTGAATTTTGATTTATGCTCTCATGTTTTGGAAATTAAAAACAATGATATAAAAAAAATAAATATATTAGTCTCAAAATACTCAAACATGAAAAAAATAATATTACTATTAACAATACTATTTAATTTATCACTAACCGCTCAACAAAGAGAACTCTTCACTTTTCCAGATCTCGAGAGTAAAATAGGCACACACTTTCCTATTGAAAATTATAAAAATCAAGATAATCAAAATTATAATTCAGAATATTTAAAAGGAAAAATAACACTCATCAATTTTTGGTCTACAACTTGTGAACCATGTCTTAAAGAACTTCCCTATCTGAATAAATTAAAAGAAAATTTAGGCTCAAAAGCCAATTTCATAGCCATCACTTTTGATAATAAGGAAAAAGTTAATAGATTTTTAACAAAGAATGAATTTAATTATCAACATATAACAAATTCATTAGAACAGCTAAAATCTTACTTCCCCATTCTACGAAATCCAATGACTTTTATTGTTGATAAGAATGGTAATATAAAAGAAATAACAGGAATTATCGATCAAAATAAATTTGATACAATTGTGACGATTTTAAATGAATAATTAAATCTTCTCCAGCCAATCATTCCCCAAACGCTTTATTTTCTGCGTTTTTACATCAATCAAAATCCATAAGGTCAGTGAATCTACCACAAGTTGATCATTACAATAAAATTCAACTTTTCTGGGTTGCTTTGCTCCCTCAGGAGCTTTAGGATATGTTTTTATTATAATTGTATCGCCTAAATAAACCTGCTTTTTGTATTGAATATGATGATCCAAAAGCATCCAGATATCTTCGGGATATTCTGTTTTGTGTTTTACAAAATCCCAATGTTCACCGGCAATTTCTTCAACCCAATGTACATACTGAACATTATTCACATGGTTATTCTGATCAATATGCTCTTCTGTGACTTTTATTTCTTTTTGATATATTAAACTCATTGTTTTTTTACGGCTTCATTACTACTCAAATATAAGGACTTTAATTTTTTTCAGTTTTATTTTGACAATACTTTTTTGTAAGGATTAATGCATTATTCCGTCTTAGTTATTAAGAAGACAGAATCACATTAATTAAAAAAGTTATGTCAGAAAAATCAAATATTATAAAATTCATCCAATCTTTAAAGGCTGAATATAATGAAAACGAACTGTATTTCACTAACAAACAACTGCAAAGAACCAAGGTATCGAAACCTTATAAAGGAATAAGTATTCTTCAAAATATCCCGTTTACACGTGAAGCACTAATTAAACTAGAATCTATTATTGAAGGCGGTGCGGAAGTTACCGTTACCTGTCCAAGTTTTATGGAACCTGATCCAATTTTGATTGAAGATTTCATACAATCTGGAGGAAATTTTATCGAACTGGAAAAATTAGAAAATGAAGTTTTTGATATTCATTTGGATTGCGCTGCTGAATTGTTGTTTAAAGTAGCTCCAAAAATCGGAACCGTAGAAATTACAGGAACCGGAAGCAATAAATACCGAGACACAGAAACGAATTATCCGGTTATATCAATTGATCTATGTGATATAAAAAATCTCGAAGGAACGCTGGGTACAGGTGAAGCTTTTGTCCGTGCATTCAAAGAAATAACGAAGCAAAATATTCATAACAAGCCATTTATGATTTTCGGTTACGGAAAAGTAGGAAGAGGAATGGCACATTATTTAAAGGCAGACAATGCCCAAGTAACCATAATCGACCGCGATGATTCATTATTAAAAAAGGCCAATAATGCAGGTTTTAAAACCATTCAGGCTAATAATAAAATTGAGGTCGAAAATGCCGCAGAAAACATGTTCTGTATTGCTACCGCGACAGGAAGAGAAAATATTATATCAGACAATTATAATACTAAAAAATTCAAAAACAAGTATTTAGCAAATATGGGTGGAGATGATGAATTCGGTTATCATTTTAAAGATGATGAAGTGCTCTGTGAAAAAAAACCGATTAACTTTTCTACTTCCGTACCAACACTTTTGCGCTATTTAGATCCTGTATTTTATGCTCATAATATGGGTATAGACTTACTTCTGTATTCTAATTTGAAAAACGGACTACACCCTTTCCCATCGTTCATCGCGGAAGAAACAGTGCAGGAATGGATCAAAATTTTTAACGAAAAAATACCCTCAGATTAATATGAAAAAGCTTAAAGAATTAGTTGAAGCCTGCCGGTTTAAAGTTATTCACGGAGGCAAGTGTCCCATTTTGGAAAAAGTGAAAAATGACTATAAAAGCAATTTCGGGATCGTGTCCAAGCATCCACATCAATATAGAGGAACGATGAACCACCAAAGAGGAATTGAAATTGCTGATGCATATACAAATTTAGAACATTCTCCTGACGATTTTTTAGTAAAAACCTGTTATGACAAGTTGGGTGAAGAAGTGATTGCTCAATTTAAATTTTTAAATCAAAAAGAAAAAATTATTTATGAACCATTCGAAGGAAAAGGAGAACCTTATAAAAACAGCTTTGAAATGTTGAAGGATTTTCATAATTCTCATTTGTTTTTTTTCAAAACAGAAGCTGGATTTGGTGAAGAAAATTCATCCCTACAAAATAAAATGCTTGAGAAAACAGGTTTTTTATGTGGTGATTACGAGTTGATGGTAAATGATGTTTTCAGAATTATTCACGATATTTTCGGTCACGCAATGAACGGATACGGCTTTGGAGCAATTGGTGAAGATCAGGCATGGTTTACTCACATGCAAATGTTTACGCCGTTGGCTGCAGCCGCATTAACAACAGAAACCAGAGGTCAAAATTGTTGGGTGAATTTTGGATCTCACATGAGAAATAATTTAGGAGAAATTAATCAAAAAGATGATCCCGGATTTTTATTTCCTCAGGATAGACCTTTTGCGGAGCAAAAAATGGGCTTGCTTTCTCCACACATCAGCGGTATAGAAGTTTGGGAGCTTAATCATCAGGCATACGCCAGATTTGTTGACAACTGGGCTCCTTTAAAAACTTTATCTGATAATTTTTAAGACTTTAAAATTAATAAGTAAAAATCCTCCCGTTTCAATTAACAGGAGGGTTTATTATAGTTAAATATGTTGAAAATTATTAATGAAACTGTGCCGTTTCTGTAGAATCTTTCATCGCAACCGTTGCCGAAGAACCGCTTGTTACCACATTCTGTACTTCATCAAAATACCCTGTTCCTACAAAAGACTGATGTTTTACCGCTCTGAAACCTTTTTTCTGCAAAGCAAATTCACGTTCCTGAAGCTCAGAATATCCAGCCATTCCTTTTTCTTTGTATGCTAAGGCCAATTCAAACATTGCAGTATTCAAAGCATGGAAACCTGCCAACGTAATAAATTGGAATTTGTAACCCATTTTCGCCAATTCTTCCCTAAAATTCAACATTTCATCCACAGAAAGCCTTGCAGCCCAATTGAAAGAAGGCGAACAATTATAAGCCAACATTTTCCCAGGGAATTTAGCATGAATTCCTTCTGCGAATTGTCTTGCCTGCTCCAAATCAGGGTTTGAAGTTTCCATCCAGATCAAATCTGCGTAAGGAGCATAAGACAAACCACGATCAATTCCCTGTTCTACTCCATTTTTCACAACATAAAACCCCTCGGAAGTTCTTTCTCCTGTCACGAATTTCTTATCTCTGTCGTCAATATCTGAAGTTAATAAATCCGCTGCATCAGCGTCTGTTCGGGCAATAATTAAACTTGGAACACCCAAAACATCGGCTGCTAAACGAGCTGCAATTAATTTATTAATCGCTTCCTGAGTCGGTACCAAAACTTTCCCTCCCAAATGACCACATTTTTTCGCAGAAGATAGCTGATCTTCAAAATGTACAGCAGCAGCTCCAGCTTCGATCATTTGTTTCATTAATTCATATGCATTCAGATTTCCGCCAAAACCCGCTTCTGCGTCGGCAATAATCGGAACTAAATATTCTTTATCTCCACCTCCATTTACGGATTGGATTTGATCTGCTCTCAGTAAAGCATTATTAATTTTCTTCACCACAGAAGGCACTGAATTCGCAGGATACAAAGATTGATCAGGATACATTTCTCCAGATAAATTGGCATCTGCAGCAACCTGCCAGCCAGAAAGATAAATCGCTTCAAGACCAGCATCAACTTCCTGAACGGCTTGATTTCCCGTTAAAGCTCCAAGTCCGGCAACGAAATCCTGATTGTTTAATTTATCCCAGAATTTCTTTGACATTTCTGTTGCAATTGTATAATCTAGCTTGTAAGAACCTCTTAATTTCAGCACTTTTTCAGCGGTGTAAGGTCTTTTTACTCCGTTCCAACGCGGATTTGTAAGCCAGTCTTTTTCTATTTCCTGAATTTGTTCTTGTCTTGTTTTCATAATAATATTTTTTTGTTGCTTGTTTCTTGTTGCTTGTTGTTGGTTGATAGTTTTAAACTCTCAAACACTAAAACCCTCTCACCCTCCTACTCTATAACTCTCCCACTCAAATAAAAGGATAAGCTTTCAGGGTTAAAAATTCTTCGAAGTTTTCAGAAAAGATCAATTCATTAAAAAGCTCTTTTGCGAGATTGAATTTTCCGTTTTTAAAGCGTTCTTCACCGACATATTTTTCGATAATTTCCATTTCTTCCAGTTCCCATTGAAGAATCATGGTTCGGGTTAATGTTCTGTCATCAATTAAAACTGCTTCATTTTTAAGCCATTGCCAGATTTGTGTTCTGGAAATCTCTGCTGTTGCTGCATCTTCCATTAAATTATAAATCGCAGCAGCACCGATTCCCATTAACCAACTTTCGATATAGAGAATTCCAACGTTTATATTTTTTCGGATTCCTTTTTCAGTTATTTCACCTTTTGGAATTTCCAATAAATCACTTTCTTTGATCTGATAATCAAACTTTTTCTCAATTTGATTTTCTGAAGGCATATATTGATCAAAAATCTTTTTTGCAACAGAAACCAAAGCCGGATGCGCTACCCAAGTTCCATCGTGACCGTTTTTTACTTCACGCTTTTTATCATTTCGTACTTTTTCGAAAGCTAAACTGTTGGCTTCATAATTATCTTTAATCGGAATTTGAGCTGCCATTCCACCGATAGCGTGAACATTTCTTTTGTGACAAATTTCAATCACCCTCTTCGAATAAGCGCTCATAAAAGGTGAAGTCATGGTCACCTGATCTCTGTCGGGAACAATAAATTCGGGTAGATTTCTAAACTTTTTAATGAAAGAAAAAATGTAGTCCCAACGTCCGCAATTCAAACCTGAGCTGTGTTCTTTTAATTCAAATAAAATTTCGTCAATTTGAAAAGAAGCGGTAATTGTTTCAATTAAAACCGTTGCTTTGATGGTTCCTTTTGGAATTTCCAGATAATTTTGAGCAAAAACAAAAACTTCATTCCACCAGCGGGCTTCTTTGTAATGTTCTAATTTTGGAAGGTAAAAGTAAGTTCCACTTCCATTTTCCAACAATTGTTTTATATTTCTGAAAAAGTAGATTCCAAAATCAATTAACGACGCCGAAGTTTCTTCTCCATTAATTTCAATATGCTTTTCATTTAAATGCAGACCTCTTGGACGAACTAAAAGAACCGCAGTTTTTTCATTAAGCTGATACGATTTTCCCTGCTCATTGGTAAAATCGATTTCTCTATTAATTGCATCAGAAAGATTGATTTGCCCTTGCATACAATTACTCCAAGTCGGAGAATTACTGTCTTCAAAATCAGCCATAAAAGTTGACGCATCCGAATTCAAAGCATTGATGATCATTTTTCGGTCAGCAGGTCCTGTAATTTCAACTCTGCGATCTAATAAATCATTTGGAAGTTGAGCACAAACCCAATTTCCATTCCGGATTTCTTCGGTTTCCTTTAAAAATGTCGGAAGATTTCCTTTATCAAATTCCTGCTGCGTTTTTTTCCTTTCTTCTAAAAGCTGTAATCGTTTAGGATTAAAATTTTGATGAAGTTCTACCAAGAAATCTACTAATTCCGAAGTAAAAAGTTCGTCAAACTGATTTTGTGATTTTATTTTTAATTGAGTCTTAGTTTCCATAACGTATTGATTTTGTGATTCGACATTACAAACATAAATAAAAATATTTAGTATTTAGCGAACGTTCGCTAAATATTTTAAAAAATTATTATGCGAATAATCGCTTCTATTATTTATATTTGAATAATGAATTCTGACAGCGACTTTATCAAAACGGTTTTCGGACTAAAACTGAAACAGCAAAGACAAAAGAAAAATTGGTCTTTGCAGGATCTTGCCGTAAAAACAGGTTTATCAAAATCTTACCTAAACGAAATTGAAAACGGTAAAAAATACCCGAAACATGATAAGATCATTCAACTTTCAGAATCATTAGGATGTACTTTTGATGATCTGGTTTCAACAAAACTGGATAAAAGTTTAGCGCCTTTTAATGAAATTCTACAGTCAGATTTTTTTAAAGAAGTTCCGCTAGAGCTTTTTGGAATTAATAAGAATAATTTAATCAGTATTATCAGTGATGCACCAAAAAAAGTGACCGCTTTTATTAATGCATTGATTGAAATCTCTCAGAATTATAATTTAGGAAAAGAACGTTTTTACTTTGCAGTTTTAAGATCTTTTCAAGAGTTATATGATAATTATTTCCCTGAAATAGAGGAAAAAGTCGTGTGTTTTGCCGAAGAAAACCAATTGGAAATCAGTAAAAATATAAGAGCTGAAGTGTTGGAAAATATTTTGATTGAAAAATTTAATTACACCATTCAATCTGATAATTTTGAAACCTTTGGAGCTTTAGATAATCTTCGTTCGCTCTTTATTCCTGAGAAAAAATTACTGTTATTGAATGTCAAACTTGAAAAAGATCAGAAGACTTTTATTTTAGCGAAAGAAATTGGTTTCAATGTTTTAGAATTAAAAAATCGACCAAATACTTATTCATGGCTGGATTTTGGAAGTTTTGAAGAAATTTTAAATAATTTCTACGCCTCTTATTTTGCAGGAGCTTTATTGATTTCAAAAGAACAAATCATTGAAAATACTTCTAATTTTTTCCTGCAAAACAATTGGGAACCAACCAATTTTGAAAATCTTATTGAAAATTTCACCAATTCGCCCGAAACTTTTTATTACCGATTAACGAATGTTCTTTCTTCGGAATTGGGAATTAAAGATTTGTTTTATTTGTGTTTAGTTAAAAAGAAAAATTCAGATAAAATACAGATTTTAAAGGAATTACACCTGAATCATCAACAGGCTCCACACGCAAACGCTACGAATGAACATTATTGCAGAAGATGGATTGCTGTGAAAAACTTAGCACATTTAAAGGAAAATGAGACATTGACTGATGCCCAAATTTCACATTATAAAGATCAGGGTGTGAGCTATCTCGTGATTTCTACATCACAAAAAAACCCGTTTTCTGACGGGAGTAACAGAAGTTATTGCCTTGGAATTTTATTGAATTCTCAGACAATCAAGAAGATTAATTTCATCAAATCTCCAAGTTTAAAAACCATCAATGTTGGGGTAACTTGTGAATCTTGCAGTATCGCAGGTTGTGAAGTAAGACAAGCTCAACCTGTTAGATTAGAGAAAGAATATTTCAATCTTGAGATGAAAAATTCTATTGAAAAAATAAGAAAAGAGTTCTTGCAATAAATTAATAAGAATTCTGTCGGTTTATTTTCAACTATAATTCTTGATCTTTAGCTTTCAAATTTTAGTTAAAAATTATATGCAACATAATTAAATTTGCATAATCGATTAATCTACAATTAATTATTAAAAAATATTGATATTTTACTTAATAAAAAGCGTTTTAGTTTCTTTTTTATTGAATCGGTAAAAATTAAGCGTAATATATCACAAATTAGTAAATTAAATTAAATTTTTCATTAAAATTCACTTTCAAATGAATTGATTTTCATTAATTTGTAAAAAAAATATTGATTGAAAGATATATTTCTTGATCTGTTATTTCCAAACCGTTGTTTAGATTGTAATAAAATTATTGAGAATAATTTGATCGTTTGTAATATCTGTTTTGAAAAAATTCAGTTTACGCATTTTGATTATTTTGAGGAAAATACACTTAAAGAAATATGTAAAACACTTTTTCCTGTAGAAAATGCTTATGCTTTGATGCAGTTTGAGAAAGAAAGTTTAAGCCGGAAAATTATACATGAATTAAAGTATAAAAACAGAGAGATAACAGGTAAAATATTAGCCGATTGGATAACGGAACGTGTAGACTTCAAAAACGAAAAACCAGATCTGATCGTCAGCATTCCACTTCATAAAAAGAAACTTAAAGAACGCGGATACAATCAGTTGCATTTGTTTGCTGAGACATTATCTGAATTCTATAATATTGCTTTTGATCATGAAGTGATTTTGAGAAATTCTTATTCAAAAGCACAGGCTTTAAAAGATAAAACAAACCGTCTGAGTACAGAAAATATATTTTCGCTCAATAAAAATATCTCAGAAAAACATATTCTTTTGGTTGATGATGTTTTTACGACCGGAAATACAATTGCCACAGTAGCATGGGAAATTCTGAAAGCAGGAAATAACAAAGTTAGTGTCCTGGTAATGGCAATAGATAAGTAATAATTTAAATTAAAAATCAGATAATGAAAAAACTTTACACACTTTCAATTTTTTTAGGGATAATTATTAATGCCCAAGTAGGGATAAAAATAGATAATCCAACACGAACTTTAGATGTAAACGGAACTACCAGAATGCGAGTTATTTCCGATAAATCAGCAGATACAAATTACACTCAGGTTTTAACGACAGATGCAAACGGAAATGTAGATTATGTTCCTAAAAGCAGTCTAAACCAACAATATGTGCAATTATTTAATCTTAAAACTCTGCCTTCTGTTTTAAACAATAGCAACACAACAGCGTCTACAATTTCTACACAATCAATCACACTAGCAAAAACAGCATTGGTAATGATCAATTTCTCTGTGCCTATTGATCTTACAACAGCTCCTTCAGACGGCAGAGCACGAATACTAAGAACACATTTACTTGTAGATGGCAGCACTGCTGTAAGGGCAAGTAATATCTATTCTAATGCTACATCTACAGGAACAAACCTTTCAGGATATTTTTACAATACAGGCTCTTATTCTATTGAACTGGCAGCGGGAACCCATTCTATATCGATTGAAGGTTATTGCTTTGACAATGCCTCATGCACACAGGGAGGAAGTATGCCCGGAACAAGTTTTCAGGCAGTTGCTTTATACAATAGCTTTTAAACACAAGTATCTTTATAAATATCTTTCAAAGCACAGCTAACAATTGTTACTGTGCTTATCTTATTTTAATTATTGAATAAATATTTCTGTTATCTCAAATGTTTTTTATAATTTCAGGTAAACTATTAATTATGAAAAATTTACTTTTATTACATGGAGCTTTGGGGCACAGCAGCATGTTTAATCCTTATTTAGAAGAACTTTCAAAGTATTTTAATATTCATACACCTTTATTTTCCGGCCATGGAAATACTACTTTTCCTGAAGATGGAATTACAATTGAAAAATATGTGCAGGAAATAACAGAATATTGTGAGACAGAAAATTTAGATGATATTTATATTTTCGGGCACAGCATGGGAGGTTATGTTGCGCTTTGTTATGCTTTTGAAAATCCAAAAAAAGTAAATTCAATCATTACTTTGGGAACTAAATTTGACTGGACAGAAGAACAGGCTTTAAAGGAAAGTAAATTATTAAATCCAGATGTTATTCTTGAGAAAATCCCGAAATATGCGGAACAATTGGAAATTCAGCATGGCGCTCAATGGAAACAATTACTTCCGGATATTGCCAAAATGATGGTTTCTTTAGGTAAAAATCCGCCGCTGAAAGATAAAGTTTTAACTAAAATTGAAACTCCGGTTCAGATTATGATTGGTGATAAAGATAATATGGTAAGTTTTGAAGAAAGCATTGAAGTTTACAAAAAGATACCAAACGCAAAATTGGCCGTACTTCCAGATACAAAACATCCTCTGGACAAAGTACGACCAATATTATTATTTGATCTAATGAAAGATTTCTGGAAACTTTCTTAGATTATCTCTGAAGTTTTTCTCCGTAGCTTAAATCTCCTGCATCTCCCAATCCCGGGCTTATGTAGCCTTTTGATGTTAAGTTTTCATCAATTGCTCCTACCCAAATTTTTGCTTCCGGATATGCTTTTTCGATAGTTTCAACACCTTGTCTTGATGCGATGGCTGCAACAATATGAAGTTGAGTCGGTTTTCCGTGTGTTAATAAGTCTTTGATTGCTTCTATTAAAGATGCTCCTGTTGCCAACATTGGATCTCCAACGATTAGAGGTCTACCTTCAATGCTCGGACACGTTAAATAATCCTGTTTTATTGAAAAATAATCGTTCGCATCATGTTTTCTGTAGGCAGCTACGAATCCGCAGTCTGCTCTGTCGAAATAGTTTAAAATTCCTTCAAACAAAGGAACTCCGGCTCTCAGAATCGTTGTAATAACGGGCTGAACAGCAATTTCTTTAACCTTAATTGTATCTAAAGGCGTCTGAATTTCAATTTCTTTTGTTTCCAACCCTTTACTGATCTCAAAAGCAGCAATTTCCCCGATGCGCTCCATATTTCTACGGAACCTCATTCGGTCTTGCTGAATATCAACATTACGAAGTTCATTAATCCAAGAATTAATTAACGAAAATTGTTCTGACAACACAATTGTACTCATTATTCTGAAAAAGCTTTTATTTAAAAATTATTAAATTTAATATGAATAAAATCCCTCTTAGAATAATCTAAAAGGGATATTTTTTTTTATTTCTGTCTGAAATACACTTCGATTGGAACTCCGGTAAATCCGAATTCTTTTCTCAATTGATTTTCAGCAAATCTCTTATATGGCTCTTTTACGTACTGTGGTAAGTTACAGAAGAATACAAATTGCGGTGACGGCGTAGGAAGCTGAACGCAATATTTAATCTTAATAAATTTCCCTTTGTTTGCAGGCGGTGGAGTACGTTCGAAGATGGGAAGCATGATTTCATTTAATTTTGAAGTCTTGATCTTTTTCTTACGGTCTTCATAAACCAACATTGCCATTTCTACAGCTTTCAGAATTCTCTGTTTCGTTAACGCTGAAACAAAAAGAATTGGAATATCGCTGAACTGACCGATTTTATCTTTAATAGACTGCTCAAAATCACGTACTGTATTGGTATGCTTGTCTTCAACAAGATCCCATTTGTTAACAACGATCACGATTCCTTTTCTGTTTTTCTGTGCTAAACCGAAGATGTTCATATCCTGAGATTCCCACCCTAAAGTAGCATCAACCATGATGATCACAACGTCTGAATATTCAATAGAACGGATAGATCTCATTACAGAATAGAATTCCAAATCTTCGTTTACCTTAGATTTCCTTCTCATTCCGGCAGTATCTACCAACACAAACTCGTGTCCGAATTTATTGTAAAGCGTTTGAATACTGTCTCTTGTAGTTCCTGCAACATCAGTTACGATATTTCTATCGGCATCTAATAAAGCGTTTGTTAAAGTAGATTTTCCAACATTCGGACGACCTGCAATGGTAATTTTAGGCAACCCTTCGAATGGATCTTTATAATCTGTAGTCGGGAAATCTCTAACAATATCATCTAAAACTTCTCCTGTTCCGGAACCTGTTGCAGACGATAAAGTATAGTATTTGTCAATTCCTAATTGATAGAATTCTGTAGCATCGATCTCTTCTTTAGCTGAATCTACTTTGTTAATAACAATATAAACCGGCTTATTTGCTCTTCTTAAAAGTTCGTGAATTTCGTAATCTGTATCAGTAAGACCTTCTTCTACATTCATCATAAAAATGATAGACGTAGCTTCATCAATCGCCAACTGAACCTGTTTTGAGATTTCCTCCTGGAAAACATCGTCATTGTTCACATCATATCCACCTGTATCGATAACGGTGAAATCTACTCCGTTCCAGTCTGATTTTCCGTAGTGACGGTCTCTTGTAACACCAGCGGTAGAATCTACAATAGCTTCTCTTCTTTCCAGTAAACGGTTGAATAATGTGGATTTTCCTACATTGGGGCGCCCAACGATAGCAACAATATTTGACATAAAAAATGTTTAATAATCCTTCATAATAAAGGACAAGTTATTAATGAGTTACTCCAACTTTTGGAGCTCAATTTTTTGCAAAGATAGCGCTTTATTATTTAGTAATGAAAAACCTCTCAAAATGAGAGGTTTAAATTTATCTTCCTATAACAATCCAGCCTGAGCCATCACTTTGTATCTGATATCTCTGTCCGCCAGAAATTGAAGTAATCCCAGCATTAGTAACATCATCATAAATACCGGTTCCTGCAACAACCGAAATTGGTTTTGATGCAATACCATTACTTCCGATTAAAATATAAACTCTTCCCTTACAAGTACTTGCATCGGGAAGAACAATTCCTGTGTTTCCACCATAAATTCTTACAGTAAAATGAGTATCATTAAGTGTTAAACTTCCTGAATTTGGAGTATCATAGGGCTCTGACGAAGTCCCTGATTTAATTTTAATCCATTTGTCTAAATCTCCATTAAAATAATAATACCCGGTAGAAGTAACATCTAAAGTCTGTCCGCTTGGAGAAGAATCTGCAGTTGTAACATACACCAAAGCACCTGTTTGTAAAGAAGTATAACTTTTAGTTTTTAATAAATCTCCGGAAATTCTTGGAGCGATAATTCCATCTAATTTTGCATTGTTTGAAGCATCTCCAACTACATCGAAAGTAGCGTGTGGAGCATCGGTATTAACCCCAACTTGTGCATTAGTAAAAGCAAATGCGCCTACCAAAAGTAAGGCAGGAAATAATTTTTTAGTCATTTAAGTTTGTTTTTTCTGCAACAAATATAGGTTTTATTTTAATAATCAACTACGTTGAATCACAAATTACGCTATAATCAACAAAAAAAGACAGCCAAAACGACTGTCTCAATAAATATTATGTTAAGTATGAAATTTAGTTCAGATCAAATCTATCCAAATTCATTATTTTAGTCCATGTTGCAACGAAATCTCTGACAAATTTTTCCTGAGCATCTGCACTTGCATATACTTCTGCCAAAGCTCTCAATTCAGAATTTGAACCGAAGACCAAATCTGCACGACTAGCTGTCCATTTTGGTTGACCAGTAGATCGATCAGTTCCCATATACAATTCATTATCTTCCGAAATGGCTTTCCATTGTGTTCTCATATCTAAAAGATTAACAAAGAAATCATTGGTTAAAACTCCTGGACGTTGAGTGAATACTCCATTCTTGGAACCGTCGAAATTGGTATCCAAAGCACGCATTCCCCCGATTAAAACGGTTAATTCAGGAGCCGTAAGTGTTAATAACTGAGCTTTATCAATTAATAAAGATTCTGTAGAAACCGTATATTTTTTCTTTAAATAATTTCTGAAACCATCTGCTGCGGGTTCTAAATATCCCATTGATTCAACATCCGTCTGCTCTTGTGAAGCGTCCATACGACCTGGAGCAAAAAGAACAGTAATATTCTGTCCGGCATCTCTTGCTGCTTTTTCAACCGCTGTACTTCCCGCCAAAACAATTAAATCTGCTAAAGAAATCTTCTTGTTTCCGCCTTGAGCATCATTAAATTCTTTCTGAATATTTTCTAACACACTCAAAACTCTTTGTAACTGAGTCGGATTATTTACTGCCCAATCTTTTTGTGGAGCCAAACGAATTCTTGCTCCGTTTGCACCACCACGTTTATCACTTCCTCTGAAAGTTGATGCAGAAGCCCAAGCTGTAGAAACCAATTCAGAAACATTTAATCCTGAATTTAAAATTTTACTTTTTAGAGATTCAACATCAGAATCATTAACTAATTCATGATTCACTTCAGGAATTGGATCTTGCCAGATCAATTCTTCAGCTGGAACATCAGACCCTAAATAACGAACTTTTGGTCCCATATCTCTGTGCGTCAATTTAAACCAAGCACGAGAAAAAGCATCTGCAAAAGCATCAGGATTTTCAAAAAAGTTTCTTGATATTTTTTCATAAACAGGATCAAATCTTAATGAAAGATCTGTTGTAAGCATTGTTGCTCTGTGTTTTTTAGTAGAATCAAATGCATCAGGAATAATTTTCTCTCCGTCTTTTGCTACCCATTGATGAGCTCCTGCCGGGCTTTTCGTTAATTCCCATTCGTTTTCAAATAGATTTTTAAAGAAAAGGTTGCTCCATTCTGTTGGTTTTTCCGTCCACGTAACTTCTAGTCCACTGGAAATCGCATCTGTACCTTTTCCTGATTTGTAAGAACTGTTCCAACCAAAACCTTGTGATTCAATTCCTGCAGCTTCAGGTTCTTTTCCAACATGATCAGCCGACCCTGCACCGTGAGTTTTCCCGAAAGTATGTCCACCTGCAATTAATGCAACGGTTTCTTCATCATTCATCGCCATTCTTCCGAAAGTATCACGAATATCTTTTGCTGCTAAAATTGGATCAGGATTTCCGTCCGGCCCTTCTGGATTTACATAAATAAGTCCCATTTGTACTGCAGCTAAAGGTTTTTCAAGATTTCTGGAGTGAATAACCTCCGAATCATCTTCCGCGGGAAGAACACCATGACCTTCAACCCCCGGAGAACCGTGAGCATAACGAAGATCTCCGCCCAGCCAAGTTTTTTCTGTTCCCCAATACACATCCTGATCTGGTTCCCAAACATCTTCACGACCTCCCGCAAATCCAAATGTTTTGAATCCCATTGATTCTAAGGCAATATTTCCTGTAAGAATTAAAAGGTCTGCCCAAGAAATCTTTTTACCATATTTTTGTTTGATTGGCCAAAGCAATCTTCTCGCTTTATCCAAACTTACGTTATCCGGCCAACTGTTCAAAGGGGCAAAACGCTGTTGTCCAGCTCCAGCTCCTCCTCTTCCATCACCTACACGATACGTTCCTGCACTGTGCCAAGCCATACGGATAAATAAGGGCCCGTAATGACCAAAATCGGCAGGCCACCAATCCTGTGAATCTGTCATTAATGCATGAAGATCTTTTTTAACACTCTCAAGATCGAGACTTTTAAAAGCTTCAGCATAATCGAAATTTTCTTCCATAGGATTTGATAAAGATGAATGTTGTCTCAGAATATCAACTCTAAGATGATCAGGCCACCAATCTTTGTTATTGGTTCCACCTCCGGCAACATTTTCTTTTTTCATTGTTCCATTATGGAATGGACATTTGCTGATGTCATTTAAATCTTTTTCCATTGTAGTTTAATTTTTTATGTTGATTTATACAGTTTTAATATCTCGTCTATTAATATTTATACAAACTTACAAAGCTTAATCAATAAATACAATCTATCAATAAAATTTTTACAATAGTTAAAAACTATAACAATTTATTAATTATGGATTATCACTCAATAGATGTATAAAAGATATAATAATGCATTTAAGTTAATAAAATTAGCTTAAACTTAAATAAAAATCAATAATTAAAGCTCATATTTAGAATAATTCAATGTATAATTGACAATTAAATATTATTCATATTCTTTATAATTAAAATTTTAATAACTTTATCTATTAAGAAACATGATCAGCGTATGAAAAAAGTAATTGTAATTCTTCTTGTAGCATTTATTATCATTCAGTTTTTTCCGATTGATAAGACAAACCCGCCACCAACTCCAGGAATGGATTTTTTAAGAATAAAAAAAACACCACCTCAGATTGCAAATATAATTAGTACTTCTTGTTATGACTGTCATTCCAATGAATCAAAATATCCTTGGTATTCTGATATTGCTCCATCTTCATGGTTGTTGAAAAATCATATTAATGAAGGAAGAAAGCATCTAAATTTCTCTACCTTTGCTACATACGAACCTAAAAGACAAGCTCATAAGCTGGAAGAATGCATTGAAATGATTGAAAAAGAAGAAATGCCTTTAGATTCGTACTATCTTGGTCATCAGGATGCTAAATTAACTACAGAACAAAGACAGGAATTAATTAAATACTTTAAAAAAGTAAAAGAGGAAACCGAACGAGCAATGGTATTTTAAAAATAAATCATGGACGAAAATTGGCAAAATAAACATATTGTATTTTTTGACGGAGAATGTGGAGTCTGCAATTTCTGGGTACAATGGATTTTAGAAAGAGATAAAAAAGATCAATTTATGTTTGCTTCACTGCAATCAGATTTTGGGCAAAACTTTTTGTCCGAAAGAGGTCTTGAAACTAAGGTATTCAATACCATGTATCTTTGGAAGCCAAGTCAATATTATTTAATTAAATCTAAAGCCATTTTACAAATTGCATCATTATTGGGTGGAATTTATAAACTCTCAGGAATTGGAAAAATATTCCCTACATTTCTAAGTGATAGTATTTACGATATGGTTTCCAGAAATAGAATGAAATTGGCTAACCAGAAATGTTATTTACCTACCCCACATCAGAGAGGGAAATTTATTGAGGTTTAAATAAAAAACTATTACTAATTGAATCAATAGGGGCGGGTTTTAACCCGCTTTCATCATTAGGTTGATTAACAATAGGCTTCAGCCAAAACTTAAAATTCTAGATAGCGTTTTCTGCTAAATTATTTGTTCCCTATTACAGATCGATGATAATTTATCGATGATCAATGCTTTCTTTGTATTTGGGATATGGACATAAAAAAACTCCTTCATCGGTTGATGAAGGAGTTTTGAATAAAAACTGGCGGCGACCTACTCTCCCGCTTTCGCAGTACCATCGGCGCTGGTGGGCTTAACTTCTGTGTTCGGA
>NZ_JBXAHY010000009.1:0-87307 GCF_058795655.1 Chryseobacterium sp. GW823-FHT05E08
TTATTTTAACTTTAACAACTTTTATTTAATAAAAATTTTAATGTTTGTTGTAATCTGTTTCGTAGTCTTTATACTCTATTACCTCCTTCTGCGCTACCAATCCACTCTCGTTTTTCAGTGGGGCAAAAGTAGCACCTTTTTACCCACCATTCCAAATCTATTTAACATAATGTTCATGTGGAATTCGTATTGTGGAAAAGTTTCAAATCTAATTTGTTGATATAAATTACTTTATGGCATGAGCCATAGTTATCCACAGGATTCGATTGGTTTGTTGAAAGATCTGGGAATAGGCGTTCGGGAGGGTTTTGGAGCTTTTAATATGAATTGAAAGGATTTACTTTTATATAATAGGTATACTATATATAAGGTATGTTCTAATTAAACCTCATAGGTTTTGAAAACCTATGAGGTTGGGAGTCGTGAGAGGTTATGCTTGAGGATGCCTTTTTTATTTCCCACAGATTTTCACAGATTTGCACAGATCTTAAAACTAGGGTTTAGTGTGGGGAGAGTTGGAGAGTAAGAGTACCAGCCTATAATTTCATAGATTGATTTGAGAATTGGTTTGGAGAGTTGGGAAAGGAAATATTTGGAAGAAAGAATAAGGATTAATAAGTCATTAATACTTGAGAAAAATTTTATTACGAGAAAAAGTAATAAGAACGCCCAATACCCTAGCCCGGATTGGAGCGGTATCCTTTTTGGGGGCGGCCGGAGCGAAGCGAAGGCCGTCACCAAAAAGATAGAGTGGAAAGCCGGATGAAGCTCCTGAAAAGTTTCGAGTTGGAGGGTTAATGGGTTTGAGAGTTGGAGGGTTTAATCCTTGCGTTGAGTGAAAGATTAGAAAAATCGGTTGACTAACGCTTTATATATAAAGTACCCGATTAAGCAGCCGATGGTGTCTGCGACGATATCTAGGGATTCCATGGATCTGCCTAAGCCCATTTCGTCCTGGAGGATTTCTGTGAGGAAAGCATATATAAGGATGATTTGAAAGAAATAGGAAAATTTGATCTTTGGGAAAGTTGCAATGAACAGGAAACCCAGCATCGCAAATATGCTCAAGTGTAGAACTTTGTCGATTCCGCTGAACATAAACCAATATTCATGGTTTTCTTCGCCCGGCTTTAAGAGCATATAAGTAAGAAATGCCCAATAAATGGGCAATATCTTACTAAATATTTTTGAAATTTTATCCAATGATAGCTTGGTATTCTTCTGCTGTAAGTAATTCTGATTGATCTGCACCGTCAGCCAATTCTAATTTGATGATCCAACCGTTTCCATAAGGATCTGTATTTAACAATTCTGGCTGAGCTTCTAGTTCTGAATTAAATTCAATCACTTTTCCTGCGATAGGTAAGAATAAGTCTGAAACTGTTTTTACTGCTTCAACACTTCCGAAAACTGCACCTCCTTCTAAATCGTCATCTACTGTATCAATATCAACATAAACGATATCTCCAAGTTCTCCTTGTGCAAAATCAGTAATACCAATTGTAGCCACGTTTCCTTCAATCTTGATCCATTCGTGGTCCTTAGTGTACTTTAATTCTGATGGTGTGTTCATTTTTAAATTTTTATTTTTACAAATGTATTCAAAATAATAGTAGGTTCAAATATTGAATATAAAAAATGTCCCTCAAAATTGAAGGACATTTAATTTTATGTTTATTTAGTTTAAAAACCACCACCTGAATCTCCAAATGTAAATGTCGCAGAAAGCCCGGCTCTGATCGTTGACAGAGGGAATGCTGTTGAAATTTTATACTTGGAAGTCATTTGTTCGTAGAATACTCTTAGGTTAAGATTTTCCGAAACGTTATAGTCTGCAGAAAGTCTGATGTTCATTAATTTCTGTCCACCTGTCACCTGAGAATCATCCAATAAGATATTCATGATACTTGTTCTGCTGTCTCTTAATGAGATATCACCTCTAATATTAAGATCGCTTCCTTTACCTCTGCTACCTCTTGTGTTTGCCATTCCTAATCTGAAATTACGAACGATATAACCCAATCTTACTACATATTCTGTATTGGCATCTTCGGTAAGCGTATGGTTGATTAATCCTAACAATAACATTCTTGTTTTGTTATACTGTAAACCAAACTGGAAGTTGTTTCTCATCGTAACATCGATTCCGATAAGTGGTGAGAAGTTTTCAACATATCCAACCTGAGCAAAAGTAAATGGATTTATATAATCATTATTAACATCTCTACCCGAACTTGTATTAGAGGTCAATGTATTGAAGTAATCAACACTTGACTGAATACCCGTTGCAGTATACGTTGCCGTATAACCGTGTAGAATATCAAACTTAGAGAACTGACCATTAATGAAAGGTACATTTCTCAATCCTGAATAGGTAAGTTTCCAGTTTGGTAACGGAAGTCCTGCTTTTTTAGCATTCCCGATAAGTTCCGGAGCCTTACCTTCAACTGCTGCTCTAAATGCAGGTATTAAAACGTAGGCATTCGAAATACTGTGACCTTCTGTAAATCCGTCAGCACCAATACCACCTCCCATCTGCTGAGATATTGCTCTTGCGTTATCTTTAATAGCCTGGAAAATTGCCTGTCCATCTTTGAAAGACGTTTTCAGAAGGATTACCGAGTTTGAATACGTCACAAAATCATTAGCAAAAGTGTAGTTAGGATTTGGATTTCCGTTACTGTCGCGATAATTAAATCCGGTTTGCGTAAAGTTTCTGTTATAAGTATGTATTCCGTTAAGATCAATTCTAAGATCATTCATCGGAACGATCTGTAAATTCGCCCTCAGTTCTTTTGTTGACATTTTGACGTAAGGATCGGTCATAAATTCGGAATCACTTACCCAGCCATTTTCCATGACCAATCTTCTGATGTCTGCCTGTGATCCAAATAAGAATCCAAGTGTTGGACCTCCTAGTGTTTGTCCATAACCATAGAAGTTTGGAGCAGATAATAATCCTGGAAGTACAGTTCCGTTATTTTCAGAATAATTAAAATCTAACTGCTTAAATGATGTCAATAAGAACGCTGCACTTTGCAACGGCGTTAATCTATTCTTAAATTTATAATCTTTATACTTATATCTTCTCTTCTCCCACTGCTGTGTGTACGCATTATTAAGAGAGTCAATTTCCTGCTTACGTTTCTGAAGTTTAGTTGATATATTTTTGAAATATTTAAACTGTCCAAAGAACTTAGGGAAATCAGCTGTTGCCGTTGCCTGAATTACGCTTGTGTTCTGACCAATAGATCCTAAACTTCCGCCCGGAGATGAAAGCAATGCTGTAGATCTTGCATTCCAGTTATAAGTCGTTCCATATCCCACTTCTGCATCAATGAAATCCAAATATGGAAGATATTGGAATGGCAATTTGTAATTCAACTGAATTCTATGATTATACAACACCGGTCTACCTGCTCTGAAGATGTTTCCAAAGATGGCAGTGTTGTCCATTGTGTTTACATCAACATTATCATTCAGCGTTCTTGTTACAGAGTTGATTTCTAATTTCAATGATTTCGTGAAGTTGAAACCTAATCCATACTGCCATCCAAAATAGAAATTTCTGTTTCTGATAGCTGCGAAGTCATCAGTCATATTTCCACTTAAGATTGATTCAATATTTCTGAATTCAAGCTCATTATAATTTCTGTCGATTTCTGTTCTGAAAGATAATCTTGTAGGAACCGGATTGAAATTAAATTCTTTAACCCATCTCAGATATTTTGTAGACTTCGCGGTATCGCTGATCATTTTATTGAATGGCTTAATTACCCACGGTTTGAATGTATAATTGTAATCAATATATCCTCTCAGATATTGTCTGTAATTTTTCTTTGTGTAAATATCTCTGTAATAATCGTCATTATAAACCGCAGTAACAGAAACGTTTTCTATGTCATAGAATTTAGCCTTTTTATTAGGATTCATTCTTTCCTTGTGCATATTCACAACACCCAAACTTCTTTGTTGAGTATACGTTCTCGCTACTTTTTTAAGCTGTTCTTTGTTTGCTGCTTTACTGAACTCAACATCAGTATCCAAAGGATTGTACTTTGGATCTTCGATTGTTTGAGAATAAGAATAGTTTAACGGAATTTTCACCCCACTCTTCTCAGGAAGGAACTTATCTACATTGATCGCAGTATTAATACTGAATGCAGATTGTGTAGACTGATTTCTTTCCGCAGGTTTAGAATCAATATTACCGAAACCAACAGATGTATAAGATGCACTTGTATTAACGGTCGCAAAATCTCCAAGGTTGAAGTTTAAGCTTGCATTTCCTGCATAACCACCATCGTTTTCAATTTCTGAAAGACGGATTTCGTTTACCCAAAGCACCCTGTCTATTGATACTCCTGTTCTATCTCCCGCATTTCTTATACCTAATACAATGGATGTCACATTTCCTAAACTTGGACGCCCTTTAACATAGATTTTTTTGAAGTTAATATCACTTCCAAACTCTTGATCCATGATTCTCTTAGCAATATCATTCGGGAAGTTTTTATCTCTTCTGATTTTAGCATCTACAAAATCCTGAATATCCAAGTCTACTTCATTATCCAATGGCCAAATATCCATTGGCGCCGTAGCTGTTTTTGAAGTAAGCTTTAAAGAAGCTTCATATTCGTAATAGTTATCCGTTGCATCGTTTCCGAAACGGATAAAGAATTTCGTCTTTTTATCCATTAATCCAATATTAGGATCTCTGTTTTCAGGATCTTCAGCGTGTACAAAAAGTTTTAGCTTCTTGTATCTTCTCATATCTAATGAAGAGTTCTTGAACACCCCTCTAGCCTCTGTAGTACGAAGTTCATTCGCTCTCATATATAGAGAAGCTTCATTCTGTCTTTGCGCACCTGCATTTCCGCTCAATACCTGTCTGTCAATTCCCGGAGGCAATACATATGGAGGTTGGTTTAATGCATTTTCTTCAATATTTACACTTCCAATTTCAAAATTATTTGGATCTACAACATCAGATGTTCCTTCATTTGTTGCAGGATCAGCAGTTGTATCTGTTCCGTATACTGCGAAGTTTTTAGGATATCTTCTCCAATCTGATCTTACAAGATCTAATGTCCCAAACCTCAACGTTGAAGTTTGATCAAAACCTGTTAATAGTAATCTTGCAAATCTTACATTGTTAAGAACATCTGCAGCATGATCTCCTGCAGTAGCATCATACTGAGCAATTGGAACTCTGAATAAGTACCATTTCACCTGATCAGTCTGCCCGTTTTGGAAAGTTGCCTGAACAGTTTTAACATCAACAATATTATTCTGACCTAAAACCAAGTTACCTTGATCTAATTTTACTTCATATTGATTATAGCTTTCATTCTGATCTAAGTTATAATCTTTATTGATGTCTTCTGCATCCGGAGTTTGAGTAGATACTTCCAGAGAATTAGCCTGAGAGTTTCCTTCCGGATTTCTGAAATATTTATATCTCTGAATAATTGACGCTGCCTGACTGCCCGTAAATTTATCCGACAAATAGAATACGAAATCATCCACAGCTGGATCGGCAATATTTGTAACAGGGTTAATAAATGTATTTCCGAATTTTATTGCTTCCTGTTCAGAGCTCAAACCGTCATACCCTAAATCCTGTGCTTTTCTATCATCCCCTTCACTTGAGAATGCATATAAAATCGGTGGCTGTTTTGGCTGAGTTCCCCAATTTGTATTTGTTGTTGTAGAAGGAGCTGATCCCGTTGGTAATCCATTCTCATACTGCATTTGTCCGTCTTTTAAAACATCTTCGGAAACGTTTCCTAATTGTAGTAAAAGCCTTGGATTTGTCCCTAAGTTATTTCCATCAGCGTAAGGATCCATCATCCAGAATTCAACATATTCAATATTAGAATTCACAAAGTTGGAAATGCTTATCGGTCTCATAATACCCGCCCATCTTTGCTGAGTTGTTTCGTTAGCCGGGTTTACGTTATATGGTCCTTTTTCTCTAGGATAATAAGATATATCGAAAGTATTAGTGAAGGTTTGTTCACCTGCAACAAAATCTCTGTTATTAAAGATCTCAGAAAGCTGAACTCTTCTCGAAGCGTGATTAGAAACCGACTGCGGAGTAATTCCTGCAGGAGCTCTACCACCTACACCATAGAATCTCGGGTCAATGTTATACCAAGATAATAAACCTCTACCATAACCATTTGTAATATCATTATTTGCACCAGCTCCTTGGAAAATAGCATCACCCTGATTCTTTTCAGGTTTTGAAGCTAAACTCCAAGCGGTAGGCTCTTTTAATGAAATTTTAGAAGTGGTTTGTTCAAAATCGTCAATGTATGACTGGTCATTTGTTCCTTTATTAAGTCCAGGAAGTAGATAAGCCGCTTCCATTTTGAAATTCAAATTAGATGGCGCTTCTGTATTTATTAATGGAATTTTATCCGTTAATCTCGTAAGGAAAGGAAGTTGGTTGTTGTACATTAAGTTAACACCAGCCATTGTATTATTTACAGCTTCCTGACCGTAGTTTACTTTTTGAGTAAGCGGAGATTCGGAGTAATTAACAACCGTTCCACCAAAAATAAAGTTCTCATTAACTCTTCTTTCTAAGTTTAATCCTAAGAATCTTTTTCGTTGTGTATTAAATGTTAATTGATTTTCTAATGCGATATTAATTGCCTGTCCGGACTGTTTTACATTTTCATTGATAATGGTAACTGTTCCCAGCATATAGTCAACCGTATAGTCAACACCTTCTGTTAACTGAACACCGTTTGCAGATACTTTTACAGATCCTTGTGGAACATTTACAGCTCCTAAGGAAATTCCTTGTCCCTGCGTTCCTTTGTAACGACCTTCCAATGTATATCGCTGAGCTAGGTTGTTAGATGATGCAACCTGTTTCTGCTGAGTATATAATTCATTGAAAACATATTGCGGATCATTACTTCCCAAAACCTGCGACATATATTTACCGAACGGCTGAGCTTTCGTAAAGATAACCCTTCCGGTTTCCGGCCGGATCGTTATTCCGTTTACAAAGTCAAAAATACCGTCACCGGTTGTACTTCCGTTATTCTGAATATCTCCATTCGTGTTAAGTCGATCCCAGTTTAGTAATTTCAATAAATTGGTGTCTTTAACGATCGTATTTGGAAGGTAATTTACTTTACCTCCTGTTTGAGAATCTCTATAGAAAACATTTAAAATAAACCCATCCTGATTTACCTGTCCTGCGTCCAAAGCATAGATGTTCTTCATCATCAAATCCCACATTGGCGAGGCAACATTCAGCTTGTTGTTTACTCTTAAAACTTTAGTTACCAACACCGGGCTTTCTTCGGAGAATTCCCCTACTTTATAAACCTGATTGCTTCCGTTTACCGTGTACGAGTATGAAACAGCTAAAAGCTGATTGTCATTCAGCTTCTGGTTTAATGATATGTATCCTAATTGCGGTTGTAATGTATATTCGTTTGAATTTAATCTTCTTGCTTTTTTATTGAATATAAAATGTTCACTATTTTGATAAGGCTCTGCACTTCCCGGAAAAACCTGTCCTTGCAGAAGATCGCCATAATTAGCTCCGGCGTCTCTTGGCGTTCCCATTGTATTGGACACCGCCTGATAAAGTCCATTTTGTGTGTTATCGGGCAATCCTGAAGCTCCTTCACCTAAGTCTCTAATTCCGACAATACTTTTCTGATAAGCTAAGTTACTGTTCCCTTGATCTAAAACCCAAACTTCTGCTCTTGTAATACTGATTTTTGAGTTGATCTGAGGATAATTAAGCAATGCATTATCATAATTATCTAAGAAATAATGTCCTAAAAAGTAGTGCTGATTATCTTCATAGTCAATTGCATTCATTTTGAAGGTATTCATTACACCTCCCCCTTGAACAACAATGTTTCTGGCCTCACCCTGTTGTTGGGAAAGAACCACAGTTCCGAAAGTTTTTCCAAGCTGAAACTCGGTTTTAACCCCGAATAATGACTGAGAACCTCGTATTAAACTCGTTGAAAGCGGCATATTTACGTTACCGAATTCAACTCTTTTTATAATTTTATCTTCTCCTCCTGCATTGGGCTGATCGACATTTCCAAGACCTTTTTGCTGGAGATCTTTCCAGCTTCCTTTTGCCTGCCAAACCAAGTTCATTCTGTTCTCAAAAGCAAAACCGCTCTGAGTATCGTAATTGGCTTTTAACTGAAGATTCTCCCCTACTTTACCCAATAAACCAAGCTGAATCCTTTGATCAATATCAAACGTAAAACTTTTTCTGTTTTGAGGTAAAATTAGTGGGTTATCTATTTTTTGATATAGTCCTGCGAAGTCAAAAGAAGCATATCCGGATGGGATGATTTCAATTTTGTTACTTCCAAAAATGGTTTCAAAAAGCTTGTTTCGAATGGTTAAAGAAGGGATCAAACCTTTTCTTCGGGCACCCTCTTTATCTTTTCGGAACATCAAACTGTATTTGTCTGATTTCTCCTTGTAGTAAGCCTTCGTCTGTGCTGCCAGCATAAACTCCTTGTAATCTTCAGGAGACATCGCTGTTGGCGGCCCGGTTATTGTATTACCAATTTTAGGATAAACGTAGTACATACCCGTTTTTACATCGTAAAAGGCTTCATACTGCGTAGGATCAGCCAGTTCATAGTCTTTCTTTACAATTGCGGTATCACGTACTGGTCGCTGTTGCGCAAAAGTACTTACTGATACACACAGAAAGGACAGGAACAAAAATATATTGAGAAACTTATTATTCGCCACCAAATGTTAAATGTTTTTTAAGATTTGTTTTACCAATTCTTCTACCGTAATAGCCGAATTTTGTTTTATTATTCTATCTGCAATCTTCTCGCTCATTCTTTTAGGAATTCCTAAAACTTCTAATGCAGATAACGATTCTTCCTTGATTTTATTATCCACAAATGTAGAAATATTTTCTTCTGCATTGGTGAATTTCTGGACTTTATCCTTTAAATCTACAATAATTCTTTCAGCAGTTTTTACCCCAAGACCTTTTGCTTTTTGGATCAACGCGCTGTTCTTGGAAA
This sequence comes from Chryseobacterium sp. GW823-FHT05E08, assembly GCF_058795655.1. Lineage (NCBI taxonomy): Bacteria > Pseudomonadati > Bacteroidota > Flavobacteriia > Flavobacteriales > Weeksellaceae > Chryseobacterium > Chryseobacterium sp. GW823-FHT05E08. The sequence goes on from NZ_JBXAHY010000009.1 coordinate 9,048, forward strand.
GTATGGCCGAAGCGATCTCATCAAGACTTAAAGTTGACAGTAAAATAAGTGCAGAAACAGCACCTACTCCATTAACGCTTATTAACAGATTGAACATTTCTTTTTCTGAACGAGTGTTAAATCCAAAAAGTAAATGAGCATCTTCACGGATGATCTGCTGGATAAAAAGTACGGTTGCCTGATTCAAAGTCAGGGTTTGTGAGGTCATTAAACTGATACCCACATAATAACCAACTCCTTGTACGTTGATTACTGCGTAGGTAGGCGTAAGTTCTTGAACAGTGCCTTGTAAAGAAAATATCATTATTAATTTTTAAAACTCCCAAATATAGCAATTTAAACTAATTAATGTTTTCATTTCATGCGCGAATGAAATTTAACTTAATTTTTAAGATAGAATTCAAGGATTTTTCACAAAAACAAAAGACTCCAAAATTTGGAGTCTTTGTAAAATTATTATGATTTAAAAGTTATTTAATTAAAAATATCTTCTAAACAATCTCAATATTAGTATAATCATTAATCACCTCAGCACAGCCGTTATCCATCAATTCTTCCAGTGAATGGGTAGTTGTAATCCCAATCACCTTCATTCCTGCATCCTTGGCAGCTTTTATTCCTCCCATTGAGTCTTCTACTGCAACGGTGTATTTAGCATCAACTTTTAGTTTTTCGAGTGTTTTTAAAAATATTTCAGGATTTGGTTTTCCCTTGGAAACTTCTATTCCACCGGTAATTTCCTGAAAATAGTTTTTAACATTCAATCCCCCTAAAATAAAATCAATACTTGACGGAATTCCCATCGTAGCAAGTCCTGTTTTGATGTTATTCTGATTCAATTTTTGAAGGAAAGGCGTTAATCCGTTCACTTCTTTGATATGGTTTTGATATAAAGTCTGATATGCTTTTTCCTTCGCTAATCCCAACTCATGAACTCTTTCTTTAGAAGTTTCTGCTCCGAAAAAACGGATGATCATTTCATCCAATGTTCCATGATTTTGGGCACTGAAATTCTCAGGCTCGATAATAATTCCATATTCTTTTAAAAATAAGATCCACGATTCTTCATGATAAGGGATGTTGTCTACAATGGTTCCATCCATATCAAAAATTATCGCCTTTTCATTTAACTTCATTTTCAAAATTTGTGTGTTTGTGTTTGTTTTTTTATTGTTTAAACCTCATAGGTTTTAGAAACCTATGAGGTTTAGTGATGTACTAATTATTTTTTGTCCTTTTTCTCTCTTCTCTGAGCATCAAGAACAGCAACTGTTGCCAAGTTTACGATCTCGTCTACACTTGAACGCATCTGTAAAACGTGAACAGGCTGTTTTAATCCCATCAAGATTGGCCCGATAACCTGAGCAACTTTCATCCCTCTGATGATCTTGTAAGATAAGTTGGCACTTTCAAGATTTGGGAAGATGAATGTGTTGGCAGGAGTTGTTCCTAATTTTGAGAAAGGATAATCACTTAAATGATCTGCATTCATGGCAAAATCCGGTTGAATTTCTCCATCAACAACCATTTTAGGGAATTTTTCGTGAAGAATGCTTACTGCTTTTGCTACTTTTTTCGAAGTATCAGAGATTCCTGCGAAGTTTTCGAAACCTAGCATTGCAATTCTTGGCTCAACAGCAAAAGTTTTAACGGTAATTTCTGCCATTTTAGCAATATTAACCAAATCTTCAGCCGTCGGATTTTGATTAATTGATGTATCTGCGAAGAAAATTGGTTTCTTTTCAGACAAAATCATCATCATTGCCGCTACTTTATCTACGCCTTTCTCTTTTTCGATAACTTCTAAAACAGGACGTAAAACTGAAGTATAATTTTTAGAGAATCCAACGATAAGTCCGTCAGTATCACCATGTCTTAACATCAATGGCCCGAAATAATCTCTCTGACGTACATATCTTTTTGCTTTGTACTCGTTCATCCCTTTTCTCTGGCGAAGTTTCCACAGCGTTTCTCTGTATTTCTGTCTATTTTCTTTTTGGTCGTCATCACTTGGATCGATAATCGGAATATCTAATTCAATTCCAAAACGCTCCATTTGCTCTTTGATGTATTTTTTGTTTCCTAAAAGACTTGGGAAAGCAATTCCCTCTTCGTACAGAATCTGAGCAGCTTTTAACACGTTGTATTCCTCAGCATTTCCAAGCGTAATTCTCTTCGGATCAGCTTTAGCACGGGTCTGCATCATTCTTACTAACTTCTCGTCTCTTCCCATTCTGTCAAGAAGACTGTTTTCGTATTCGTCGAAATCAGCAATCGTTTTTCTTGCAATACCACTTTCAATAGCCGCTTTTGCAACAGCACTTGAAACTTTGGTAATTAATCTGTTATCAAATGGTTTTGGAATAAAATATTCTCTACCAAACTGTAAATTCTGAACATTATAAGCCAAAATTACAGCCTCTGGAACCGGTTCTTTAGCCAAATCAGCGATCGCGTGAACGGCAGCCAATTTCATTTCTTCATTAATACCTTTTGCCTGAACATCCAATGCTCCACGGAAAATGTAAGGGAAACCTAGAACGTTATTAACCTGGTTAGGATAATCACTTCTTCCCGTTGCCATGATTACGTCTTTACGAGTTTCAAAAGCTAAATCATAAGCAATCTCAGGATCTGGATTTGCCAAAGCAAAAACGATTGGGTTTTCATTCATGCTTAATAGCATTTCGGGAGTCATAACGTTTCCTTTAGACAATCCGATAAAAACATCTGAACCTTTTACGGCATCTTCTAGTGTTTCAAGATCTGTATTGGCGATGAAATCTATTTTTTCAGGCGTAAGATTTTCTCTTTTATGATTGATAACTCCTTTGCTATCGCACATTAAAACGTTTTCTCTTTTTAAACCTAAAGATATATATAAGTTGGTACAAGCAATTGCCGCAGCTCCTGCTCCGTTTACCACCATTTTTACCTCATCGATCTTTTTGTCTGCAATTTGCAATGAGTTAATCAAAGCTGCTGCAGAAATGATCGCTGTTCCGTGTTGGTCATCGTGCATCAAAGGAATATCTAATTCCTCTTTTAATTTTTGTTCAATATAAAAAGCTTCAGGAGCTTTAATATCTTCAAGGTTAATTCCTCCAAAAGTTGGAGCAATACCTTTTACAATCTGAATAAATTTATCCGGATCCTTCTCATTAATCTCGATATCAAAAACATTGATATCTGCAAAAATCTTAAATAAAAGACCTTTACCTTCCATTACCGGTTTTGAAGCTTCTGCCCCAATATCACCCAATCCAAGAACTGCTGTACCGTTAGAAATTACAGCAACCAAGTTTCCTTTTCCTGTGTAATCATACACTGTTTCGGGCTTTTCGTAGATTTCCATACAAGGAACTGCCACTCCCGGAGAATATGCCAATGACAAATCTCTTTGTGAAGAGTGCGGTTTTGAAGGAATTACTTCGATTTTTCCTTTGGGTTCAGCTTTATGATAATCTAACGCGGCCTGATTGAAGTTCTTTTCGTCGCGGTGAGTTTTATTTGACATAAATAATATTTTTTAAAGTATGTATTTAACATGGTAGTCGACTAAACTTTCGATAGGTTTTTGTACAACATGCCCCACATTTAAATTAAGCTCTGCAGCTGCAGAACGTAGAATATCTTCGTAATAATAAGCAATTGAGCCTATAAAGTTGATCTCAGCATCTTTGCTTTCTTCATAAGGAAGAACCTGGTAGTCGAAAAAATTCTTCATCTCCTCCAAAACCATATTTCGGAGGTAAGGATGATCTTTTCGGTCTATAACAAATTTATTGAAATTCGCTAAATAAGCATTCGGTCTTGTGACATGATACATATTTTTTAATGCATCATCAATCGTTAAATTATAAATTTCCTGAAATTCCTGACTAAGATCCTCAGGAAGTTTTTGCATAAAAAATCTGCGTACCAATTGTTTACCAATTGCACTTCCACTTCCCTCATCTCCCATCAGGAATCCAAGAGAAGGAAGTTTTATTTTTAAATTTTCGCCGTCGAAATAGCAAGAATTAGAGCCCGTCCCCATAATGCAGACGATTGCAGGTCTTCCCTGATAAGCAGCATAAGCAGCTGCCAAAAGATCTTCCCTTACAGTAATTTCTGCATCACCAAACACTTTACCTAATTCTTCTACGATGGTATCACAGTTTTTTTGAATCCCGCATCCTGAACCATAGAAATAAATTTTCTTGATGGAATTCTTAACGGATGTTAAACTAGTATTCTTTTCAATTTCGGGAACAATGAGTTCTATGTTGATAAAATTGGGATTAAAACCAATGGTTTCCGTCTTTAGAAATACTTGTTTGAATTCATCCAATATTACCCAATCTGATTTAGTAGAACCACTATCAACAATAGCAACCATATTTTTCACATTTTAGTTTAAGGATGCTAAATTATGAATTTATCTTGAGAAGAGCTTAAAAACAGCTCAGAAACTAGCGTACTGATTAATGTTTTATATCAGCTTTCTTTTCATTGAATTGTATTAACCAATCTTCGATTTCATCTTCTAAATATGAAGTCTGAAGGATCATTGCATTAATAAAATCATCAGGAACAGGTTCATCTTTAGAATTTTCAAGATTCCAGAGCTCGTTTGACATATTTTCGTACTCTGAATACACCCGTTTGAAACGGGAATTTTCTTTCTCAAGAGCCTCAATATTATGTTGTTGAAGCTGAAATTTTCTGTATTTGTTTTGAGATTTCATACAAATATTATTATTAAGTGGTAAATATATAGTTGGAAGTACGCTTCAATCACGCATTACAAGATAGGAAAAACCATCAACACAAGTAGTTGAAAATGAATTTATTATCAGGTCTGTTTTATATCGTTCTGAAAATTAAAATTAGAAATATTTTTCATGTAAAAAAAATATTTAACATCTTTTTTTACTGTTTAACATATAGTTATAAATTTGCATATCATAAAATTGAGATGAAAGATATACTACTACGTCAAAAACAAATTTTGTTCTTTATTATTGCGGGAGGACTTAGCGCCATTATAGAAATCGGAAGCTTTAAAGCCTTCAGCACCTATCTGCCTCAGTTTTTTTCCAGTGAAACCAACTTTCACGGAATCCATTATCCTTTAAGTAATATTTTCTCTACCAGCTGTGGGATTATCACCAATTACTTCCTGAGCATCTGGTTTGTATTTGAAAGAGGAAAGCACTCCAAAAGAAAAGAATTTGCTTATTTTATGGTGGTTTCTTTTATTTCAACATTATTAAGTCTTAGCTTCTTCCAAATATTCTATAGTTTTATATTTAAAGATAATATTGATTTAATTTTTTATACCTTGAGTCCCGAAATAACCAGTAAGATTGCGGCAATATTATTGGTTTCAGTTCTTAATTATTCTATAAAAAAGAAAGTAATTTTTAACGGTTAATTTGTGGTAAAGATTTTAAATTATCTCTGGAGATTCTGGCTGCTTATTTTAGCCTTTGTTTTAACAGTTATTTTCGGAATACCTGTTTATATTTTATCTTTTAATAAGAGACATTATAAATATGCCTACAAATTCATACGACTTTGGAGCTACGCTATGTTCTACGGAATGGGTCTAAGATACGAAGTCATCAATCTCTCTGACCAAAAACCTGATAAGAATAAACCCCACGTTTTCATATCCAACCATACTTCTATTATGGATATTATGCTGATGTGTATTTTATGTTCCAAACATCCGGTTTGCTTTGTGGGAAAAAAAGAATTAGTGAAAATTCCAATTTTTGGAACCATATATAAAAGGATATGTGTGATGGTAGACAGAAGCAGCCCAAGAAGCCGAGCTGATGTTTATCGCAGATGTGCTGAGAAAATGGAAGAAGGAAACAGCATCGTTATTTTCCCGGAAGGAGGTGTTCCGGATGACACTTCTGTAATTTTGGATGAATTTAAAGACGGCGCATTTACATTATCTTCAAAACATGAGTCACCTATCGCAATCTATACTTTCATCGGATTAAAGGAAATTTTTCCGTTTGATAATGCAAAAGGTCATCCCGGTAAAGTAAAAGTTTATTTTAACGGAATTTTAGACTCTTCAACCTCCTCAAAAGACCTGAAAACAGAAGCGTTTGACGAAATAAAAAAAACCTTGCTAGAACGTTCTATTTAAAAGAAATAATTATATTTGTTATTAAGAAATCTTTAACAAACATGTCAAATTATTCTAAACAAACTAATTGGGGGCAATTCCTGCCATTAGTTATTGTGTTTTTTTTCTGGGGCTTCGTCGCTGCAAGTAACGACATCCTGATCCCGGTATTTAAAAAAGCCTTCAATTTATCACAAACCGAAAGTATGCTCGTCCAGATCTGTTTCTACGTCGCATATACGGTAGGTTCTTTAATTTATATGGCAGTTTCAAAAGGATTGAAACAAGATTTAATTAATAAAATCGGTTATAAAAACGGTCTAATAGTAGGACTCCTTATTTCTGCAGCAGGAACATTATTGTTTTATCCGGCAGCCAACATGGGATCGTTCCCATTAATGATCTCCGGATTGTTTATTGTTGGATTAGGGTTCTCTTTACAGCAAATTGTAGCGAATCCGTTAGCTATTGAGGTTGGTCCGTCTGAAACGGGATCTCAAAGATTAACAATGGCCGGGGGTGTTAACAACCTAGGAACTACAATAGGTCCGCTTATCGTTTCTTTTGCTATTTTCGGTTCTGCAAGTGCAGCTAATACGGAGGCGAGCATAGAAAGTGTTAAAGTACCTTATCTTATTTTAGGAGCAGCGTTCGCACTTGTTGCTTTTTTACTGAAATTCTCATCACTTCCTGCAATTACTCCTACTAATATTGAAAACACTGACGATTCTGTTCCAGGAGAACACAGAAAGTCGGCATTACAATATCCTCAGTTGATTTTAGGAATGATCGCTATATTTGTTTATGTAGGTGTAGAAGTTTCTACTGCAAGTAATTTACCTGCGTATATGGAAAAAGATTTAGGTTTTGCAACCAAAGACGTTGCTCCTTACATTTCTTTATATTGGGCTTCGATGATGATCGGACGTTGGACCGGTGCTGTAGATGCATTTGATTTTAGCGCGGGATTCAAAAAGATCTTACGATTTTTGGCTCCGTATTTGGCTTTTGCATTGTTCTTATTGGTTAATGCTATTGCGCATCACGATTTAGCTCCTTTCTATGTTTACGGACTTATCATTATCGCAATGATCATTTGTGATATCTTGAGTAAAGGAAATCCGGCAAGAATGCTGCTTATTTTCTCTTCTGCAGGTATTGCAGCTCTACTAATCGGTATGTTTACTACAGGAATGGTTTCTGTATACGCATTTACAAGTGTTGGATTATTCTGTTCTACGCTTTGGCCTTGTATCTTCGCTCTTGCGATCAATGGACTAGGAAAACACACTAACCAAGGTTCAGGATTATTAATCATGATGATTATGGGAGGTGGAATTGTAAGTCTTACTCAAGGATATGTAGCTGATTTAACAGACATTCATACAAGTTATATTGTTGGCGTTATCTGTTTTGCTTATTTAGCATTCTACGCGATCCGTGTGAGTGGAATTTTAAAGGCTCAGGGAATTGATTTAGATAAAATATCAAAAGGTAGTGGTCACTAACAGCACTACAAAAATATATAAGAAAAAGACATTTTGGACAGCTATTTTAGTTGTCCAAATTCTTTTGTTCTATGTTTTTTCGAGATCTAAAATGATGATCTCGTTTTTCGACCATTTTTTTGAGTTTCAGAAAAGTCTTCATCAAATAGTATTTTTCTGGATTCCTTTTTCATTTGGAGATTTATTCTATATAATATTAGGAGCATTTCTTTTGTATTCGATTATCAAGATATTTAAGAAAAAAAGCAGAAGCAGTTCTATTTTAAGACTTTTAATCGTTATTAATATCTTTTATTTTACTTATCAGATATTTTGGGGAATGTTATATTTTCAAACTCCGATTATTAAGAAGTTATCAAGTCAGAAAGAACCAACTTTAGGAAAAGCAAAAATCTTAGCCTTACAATATCTTGAAAAATGCAAAGCAACAAGACAGCTTGTAGAGGAAGACAAAAATGGAATTTTCGTTGTGAAAGATTTAAAAGCGATTCAAAAAGAAATACTTTTTCAGCAGGAAAAACTTCCAAAATATATTTCGGATAAGAAAGCGCCTCAGATTAACTCATTTAAACCAAGCTTATTTAAGAATGTGATGAGTTTTACGGGCATTCTGGGCTACTATAATCCTTTCACTGCAGAAGCACAATACAACTCCGAATTACCGTCTACATTCATCCCTTTTACCTCCGCTCATGAAAGTTCGCATCAATTAGGTTTCGCAAGAGAGCAGGAAGCTAATTTTGTGGGATATTTAATTGGAATTAAATCTGAAAATTTAGAACTGAGATACAGCACGGAATATTTTACGTTAAAAAGCCTTTTAAGATATATTGTTGAAAACGATCCCAAATTTGTGAAGTCTATTCTGAAGAATTATTCTGCCGGAATGAAAAGAGACAGATCATATGAGAAGAGTTTTATAATGAGACATCAAGGCTGGCTGGATGATTTCTTCGGATTTACCAATAATCTGTTCTTAAAAAGTAATCAGCAGGAAGGATCTGTAACTTATTCTTACTTTATAGATTTATTATTAAATTATGAAAAGTAGCCATAAAACAAAAGAATCGTATCAGGCGATACGATTCTAAAAACACAAATGATGAAAAAAAATTTATTACCTTGACTTGTTCCCTCATTCAAGGCGTTGTAAAAGTACAATATATTTTAGAATTACAAAAACATTTCCCTTCTTTTTTTAAAATTTATGAAAACTTTATGACTTTTTAAGTTCACTTGAGTTCACGTCCCAATTTAATGAATTATGATTAAAACTTTAAATAAATAATAAAATACTAGTTAAAAATAAACTTTAACTTAAAAATAATAATAAACCTAACATTTGTTTGGAAAATTATCATTTCTCAAATTGAGACATAATCAAAAATAACGTTTCGAAAATAAAAATGTAAATTGAATTATTTAAAATATCGAACCCAAATTATTTAAACTCGTGAAAAGAAATTGTCTTATAATATCGAAATAAATAATCATAAATGATCATTTCAAATAATCGTTGATTCGAAACAAACATCCTGTTTATATTAATGTGAAAAATGCTCTGAAAAAAATCCTGTAAAGAAGAATTCTTCAAAATGATATTTTCTAAAGTTGGAGCGAGTTCTAAAATATGAGCTTCAGTATTTTTTCTAAAATCCAGATATTCTTCAGATTCGATAAAATCAATATATTTAGGTTTGAAAAGTCTGTATTTTTTATCAAGCTGACTGTTCAGTTTTTTATCCGCATTAAATTCTCTTTTAAAAGCATCATTTGAATTTTTTATCCACAACAACTTTTCATTAATAGACAGTTTTAGAAGATCTAATATCTTATCAATATAAAAAAGTGAGAGAATTATTTTATCTTCATCATCTAAATGAAGACATTCTTTTACAAAAAAATCACTGTTTTTATAGAAAAGATACTCCGCATCATCCATTGTTGATATTCCATATCTTTCAATTTCTCTGTTATAAGTATCAATAACAAAATTTGAAATTTCTCCTGAATTGATATATTTTTCAAAAGTAAATTGGATCTTGTCGAGAATTTCACTGTAATAATTATTATCAGACAACTCAAATCTAACTCTCAAATGCGATTTTGGATCATTGTATCGAATAAAAAACCATTTCGAAATGTATTTATTTTCAATAAAAAATTCGGTCAAAGGTTGAATTACCTCTTCCAAAAGAACATCGGAAGTCTTTACACCTGTATAAATTTTAAGGTACAACCACTTACTTCCCGGACTCAATTTTCTCACCATTCCATTACTTATCTTTATACATTGAAAATACAAACTGACGCATAAATTCATCATTTTCATTATAGAGAAACTCTTCTATTATAATTGATTTTTCGGTTTTTACAGTTTCCACAAATAGTTGGGCAAGGTCATAATTATCCAGATTCAGCGTTAAAGTATTGTCATGCTTTACCCATTGAATCCACTCCGGGATTTTTCTTTTCAATCTCCAATTTTTCATTTCATCTAAAAATTCTTTTTTATTATCAATTGATATAAGTAAAGTATGAATATCTTTTTCATTGATCGTCCATTGAGCTTTAGATAAAATAATGTTTTTATATTCTACTCTTGGTAAAAATTTATAGAGCTGAGCCAATCCTCCCCAACTGAAATACAAGTTTGTCCTTTCATTTTGTGAAGAAAAGTCAGCAAGAAAGTGATAAACCGGAAGAGTATTTGTATAATAATTATGAGCATTTGTAAGATAGGGTTTAACCTGTTTATTGAATTTTTTGGAGCGCAAAATAAGCTTATCATACTTCAAAGAAATATACAGATCATCAACAGAAATTTGACTTTCTGCTGGTAAAATTGATTGCGCCAAATAAGGAATTTCGTAATTCCTCAAAGAAGGCCGTCTGATCACATTTCCAATTCTGGCTTCAGGCAAATGAATGATTTCTGCTAAAATATAGTCCGGATTTAGTTCTTCTTCTTTTTTTACGATTCTTTTTGTCTGATTTTGCACTTCAGATCTTTCAGAACAAAAACGTCCTAATAAGTTTGCAGCACTGCTCCCTCCTCCTCCATCTAACACAAGTTTCTCATGTCCGGATTCTAAAATGATCTGTGACATAAAAGAAATTGTATTGGGTAAATCATCCCAAGTTTCTTCAAAGTCTTTAAAGTCTTCATCGGATAATTCTATTACAAATTGATTGTCGAGCAAAGCTTCCTGTAATTTTTCATTTAGGACTTTTTGAACCGGATTGATTTTAATCGTAAGATCCTGAATATTTTTAGAAAATGGCAACTGAAGATCATCTAAATAAGGATGAACCCCTTTTGACTGAATATCCTGCAGGTATCCAATCCCAACTTCGGTATCTAAAACGTAAGACAAAGGCATTTCTTCTCCTTCAAACCTTTCATTAAAAGCTTTTCTGAATTTCTCAAGAGATGTATCTTTTTGAAGCAAAGTAATTTTATTAAGAAAACTAAAGCCTTTTTTCAGTTCTTTCTTCCAATGATTAGGAAGCTGAAATTTATTTTGAAAATATAAATCGGTTTGAAAAAGATATTTCTGCTCATATTCTGTTTGAAAAGACTGAATGAGTTTCTCGATCTCAGCATAACATGTAATTGGATTTCCAATTTGTAAATCCAATTCTAAAAGTTTTTCTTTTATTGAAATTAAAGTTGATGTTTCTTTTTCGGCGCCTATTCTTCTTAAGACAGAAATTATTACTTCTAAAAAATCATCTCCAGATACAGTTGGTTCCAGTTCGCTTACCAAAACCTGATTATCTATAAGTTCATCAATAAATTCAGAGGCATCTTCTAATGAGATTTCATTATTTACAAGAATTTCTGCAATCTGTAAAATCGTTTTACCTTCTTTTGAAAAATGTAAAACCATTTCCAGATAATCTAAAAATGGAGCGGAAGAAATTATATATTGTCTCTTTCCATTGTTATATTCATATTCAACATAACGGATTTTGTCTCCGATTTTATAAATACTATTGTTCGGAAAAAATAATAATTGATTTTTTATCTCGGGAATTAGTGTAAAACTTTTTGATAAGCCTACCAAAAAATGCATGTCCAGTTTTGTATCCCGAATTTTGTCCAAGTCCAAATCTTTTGATTCCAAAGAATCTTCAAATTTCCCCAAACCAACTCCTGAAAACAAGCCGAATGGTGTACAGCGTGTACTCATTCGGCCATAGTATTTCAGTATGGTATTTATTAGTTTTTGATATTGTTTTGGTGAAAGTTCTTTTTCTGAATTCAACCAAAGATTGACCTCTTCATATAAATAAGGCGATGCCAAATAAATGGCTTCCTGAAAAACAGAATCTCTACAGATTTCTTTTAATTCTTCTTCCGATAATTCCTCTTTATTGAACTGATCATTAAAGTTTTTTCGCGAAAATAAAGGAGTACGAAATATATACTCATCGAAGAAATTATAGGGAAAGCGGGACATTTTATTTTTTTGTGGTTTCTTTTGGTTGATAGTCTGGGTGACCTAGTTGCCAGAAGGCAAAGGTAAACATATCTCCTAAATTGGCGTATCGTTGTGCTACAGGTACATTACCAACGTGTCCTCCTTCAAAATCTATTTTTAGTAATATGGGATTATCCGAAACATTATCTGCCATTAGTTTGGCTGCAAATTTTGTAGGTTCCCAAACTATTACTCTTTGGTCATTTATTCCTCCTGTTATAAATGTAGCAGGATATTTCACTCCTTTTTTAATATGATGATAGGCATCCATTTCCAATAATGCCTTAAACTCCTTTGGATCTTTTACACTTCCAAATTCTTTTGGCTGTCCATTAGGAGTTGCTTCCTCTCGAAGAGTATTTAGCGCACCCACTTCAGCAATAACAGCTTTAAAAAGGTCAGGTCTTTCTGTCATTGCTCTTCCTACTGTAATTCCTCCTGCACTTGCTCCCCAAATAGCTACTTTATTTTTTGATGTATATTTTTCTTTTATCAGGTATTCTGTACAGTCTATTAGATCTCTCCAAGTATTAGGTTTGGTTTCCTTATATCCCCCTAAGCGCCATTTTTCTCCTTTTTCATTCCCTCCTCTTACGTGGGCTACAGCTACCATCCCACCCTGATTAACCCATAATAAATACATTTTAGCAAAAAATGGGGCGTATGATATTCCATAAGAGCCATAACTATCAATAAGTATCATATTCTTACCATCTTTTTTGAGGTTTTTATTATATATTAGGGATACTGGAATTTCTTCTCCATCCCTAGCTTTAATAGTAATCTCATTAACTACTATATTATTAAATTCGGGATATTCTGTAATAGGACCTAAATTTTCCGGTTTAAATGTATTAGTTTTCACATCATACTTAAAACGTTGCTCCTCATTCGCCCATCCTGAACATGTTATCCAAATATCAGGAGAGTTTCCGTCTTTAGATTGTAAATCAATACTTCCAGATGGATAAGGAAGTGTAATCGCAATATCTTTTCCATCTTTATATAAATATAGCTTAGCTTCTACTCCATTTTTAGTTGTAGTATAATAGATACCGTCCTTAGTTATTCTATAACTCTTAATAATTTCATCTTTTTTCTCTGGAACTAAAGTTTCTGCTTTTTTAAAATTTGGATTATCAATACTGGTTTTACATAATTTATTAAGAGACGAATTATAAGCGGATTGAAAGACAACATTATCATTCCAAAAGTCTAAATTCTTAGTTTTATCACTTGGTTCAGAAAATGGTTTCCAATTTTTTTTACCCGCTAATAAATCTTTTTTGTTAATAATGAATGTTTTTCTGAAAGATTGAAAATCAACTATCATTCCTATATAATACTGATCATTTTGATCAAAGCTTAAAATCATTGGATACTGACTTTCTGTAATATCTAAATCAGGATTATTTTTAGCAGAAAAAACATCAACTGATTTTTTTGGATCTGTTCCTAACTTATATAAAACGGTTCGTGTATTTTTATAAAAATCCTTAGATTTAGGATCTAGTGTTGAAAAAGCTACATAGAAAAAACTACTGTTATCATCTATCCATTTAATTCCATCAAAAGTAGCAGGAGCTGCATTAGTAATCGTCTCGGGATGAAGATATTTTGTTTTGACATCCATAATAATTACATCTGCCAATTCATTACCTTTTTCAGACATAGAAATAGCAATTTGATTACCATCCCAACTCGGACTTATATAATTGATAACAAACTCATGATTTCTCTCTGAATCTTTATAATTGATAGGATCATAAAGAAGTTCTTCTTTTCCTTGAAATCCTTCTCTAAAGTAAACCTTAGCTACTTTTTCATCACCTTTTTTCTTTAAATAAAAATATTTATCACTATCCACTATTTTCAAATCAGATATTGAATATCCTTGTCTTTTATCAAGCTCTAGTCTTTTTTCTAAATAATATTTTTTTCTAGGAATTAAATCTAAAACAGAATTAGTATAAGCCGTCTGAGATTTCATCCAATTAATATTCTGAGAGTCATCTAGGTTCTCCAAATTCCTATAATCATCAATTATTTTAATGCCAAAATAGTCTTCCGCAACCGGCTTTGATATTGCTAAATTTGTTTTTTGAGCATTAAAAGAAATAGGCAACAAACAGATAATAATAAATATTCTTACTTTCATGAACATCAGGATTATTGTTGCCCCATAGTTTGATGAACAGTAGGGTCAGTAGGATCACCATTTTCATTAAAATCTACTATAGGATTAATGCTCCCCCCTATAACTATTTTCATACCACTAATTTTCATTATTTGCATTTTTTTTAGTGATAATTTCTTTTTGTTTTGATTTTGTTTTTTCATTATAATATGTTTTTAATTAAACTTATGCAAAGAAAGTAATATTTCTCTAACTGTACATAAAAAGTACCTATAGATTTGTAAATTTATAGGTATAAAAAAATCATAAACAACTAGTTAAAAGCAACTTACCATACATTCATTTTAATTTGGTATAAGCATAATTTTATATAAAAAATAAATACTTTTGTAACGTATTTACAAAATGATGAAGCACACACAATTTTTTTTACTACTTATTAGTAATTTATTTTTCGCGCAAAATAAGACTACTGACAACTTAAAAACATTAGATTATGATAAACTGAAAAATAAATTTTATGAATATTATGAAAATGATAATATTTTAAAAACTAAACTCACCGCCAAATACTATTTACAAAAAGCAAAAAAGGAGAAAAACAATCTCCAAATCGCAGAAGGTTATATACTAGTACATTTTAATGAAGATTTTCCAATAGCTTTAAAGTACATAGATAGTTTAGATATAATCACAAAAAATATAAAAGGTAGCTTATACCCTACCAGAACATATTTGATGAAAGGAAATTTATATTTTAAAAATGATTACCTGAAGAAGGCATTAGACAATTATCTTATAGCTTTACAGTACGCAAAAGCGCGAAAAGATCAGAAACAGATTGCATATGCTAATATAAATATTGCTTATTTAAATAATTATTTAGGTAAATATACAGAAGCCGCTAAAACATTCAGGTATTACTTACATGGATCCAATAATATTACCAATGCATCCCAACATAATCAAATACGTGTAAGTCTTATCTATTGTTATATTGAACTTAATAAATTGGATTCTGCTAATATTTTAATCAAAGAGGGACTAACATCCTCATTTACAAGTAAAAGTAAATATAGTGCTAATCAATATTCTTATTTTTCTGGATATGCCTATCTTAAACAGAAAAAATATAGATCTGCCATAGCTGAATTGTTAAAAGCCTATAATTTTTTTTATAGTATTAATGATGACAATGCAAATTATGCACTATATAGCTTGGGTAAATCCTATGATGGATTAAAAGACAAAGAAAAAGCTGTTCAATATTTTAGCCTACTAGATTTTAATGTACAAAAAACAAATAAGACTTTCCCCCAACTTAGAGAAGTATACATCTATCTCATAGATTATTATAAAGAAAAAAATGACAAAGAAAAACAATTATATTATATTGAAAGATTTTTAAAAGTCGATAAAAAACTAGATGAACAATTCAAATATTTATCTACAGAATTACCAAAAAAATATGATACTCCAAATCTCTTACAGGAAAAAGAAGATATCATTAATGATCTTCAAAATAGGAAAACAACTCTATACGTTTCCATTGGCTTTCTATCAATATCTCTGTTATTACTTTCCTTCTTTTATTATAGATCTAAAAAAACAGAAAAAAAGCATCGAAAAATTGCTCAGGATTTAATCAATTCTATTGAACAAAGATATTTTGAAACTCCAAAAGAACAATCAGAGATAATTTTACCTCAAGAAATAGAAAAAGCTAAGATAGAAGACAAAACATCAAAGACTACTCCAGAAGATGTAACTCAGTACATTTTAAAAGAATTAGGAATTTTCGAAATGAAAGAGCTCTTTCTGAAGAAAGGCATTACATCAGCAAGTTTAGCAAAAAGCATAAAAACAAATACAACTTATCTGTCCGATGTCATTAATACTCAGAAAGGGAAAAACTTTGCTACTTATCTGAATGATCTTCGTATTGACTTTGCATTAAATAAACTCGTAAAAGATAAAAAATTCCGATCTTATAAATTATCCGTCATTGCAGATGAATTAGGATACAATAATGAACAGGCTTTCTCATTAGCTTTCAAGAAAAAAACAGGCACTACTCTTTCTATCTACATTAAAGAGATAGAAAAGCAAACAGTTTCAAATAACAATACAACTATATATTAATCAAATCCTTAATGACTATATTTTTATAAATACATAGCTCTAGATTTATAAATATAGAATTCATTTATTTTTTTCATACCACCTTCTTCTGTAAGTTTGCTCAGGGTAAAAACACAACCATTTTATTTTTTATATGTGTACAGTATAAAAAATGATATAAAAGCTGATCAGCAAAACTCCTATGTCAGGGATTGTATGACAAAATAAATATTATTAATTTTAAAAAACCTAAAAAAATGAATTTAAAAAATTTAAATCTAGTAGAACTTAATACTCAAGAATTAAAAGAAACTGAAGGAGGTTGGATCATTCCAGTTTTAGTTGGTCTTGCATGGTCAGCTTGGGAAAACGTTGGAGATATCAGAGAAGGCTTCAGTGATGGCTATAATGGTGTAAAGCCAAGACATTAATATTAAATTATTTATAAACAACTAAAATAAAGGAGATGTTAAAAGGAAACAACAATAATATTACTAAAAAAAAGGTTATGATATTTTTACTTATTTTCATATTAACAATTTCTGTAATGAAGTATTCTCCTATAATTATTAAATCTTTAATCAATCTTTTAAATTAAAAAAAATGAATTTAAATAATATAAAAATTGAGTCATTAAATGAAACTCAAATGAGAAATATTTCTGGCGGTGAATCTGGATGGTATTGGGTTATGTATACTGTAGGTGGTGCAGTCAAATGGTATCAGACTCAGGTAGCTTTAGCAAGTTCAGCTAGCCACGTTGGTGTTGGATATTAGTTAATATAAATGAGGCTGTCATTTTGACAGCCTTTTTACTATAATTAGATATGATGAAATATGCTTTATCACAAGAAAATAAAAAATTATTTAAAATATTCATTTTTTCTTTACTTTATGCAATATTAAATGGATATTTTTTCAATTTTATAAGTGACAATTTTATTCATTTTGAGAATAAAAAATATGATGATTTTTCCAAAAACGAAATGTTTTTTATATCTGTTATATTTGCTCCAGTTATGGAAACTCTTTTCTGCCAACTCTTATTATATAAATTTTTAAGAGGGATTAAAATTAAAAATGATAATTTAAATATTTTTATTATGAGTTTCATTTTTTCACAACTTCATTGGTATCATTGGAGTTATGTAGTCATGGTTTTTTTCAGTGGTCTTGCTCTTAACTTTTTATACGTCAAAGTATTTAAACTTAAAAATGAACTTACAGCATTCATATTAACAGTTCTTCTACATTCACTCTATAATTTATATGGGTTTCTATTTGTAAACTAATTTTAATTTTCAATGTTCAAAAAATCAATTTATATAGGAATTTTAATTCTTATAATTATCTTCCTATGCACTTTACCTATCATTTCCGTACCCATATCCTCTTCTTCAAGAGGTATAATACGATCTGTTCAGGAGAACACTAAAATTTCCGCTGTTATATCAGGGAAAGTAATTTATACTCAATTACAAAAAAATAATCAGGAAATAAAGCAAGGCGATACTTTGCTTATTGTTACAGCAGAACAACTAGATACTCAGAAAAATCTGCAAAATGGCCAGAGTTCAGATTATTCAGTGCAATTGCAGGATTTGAATAAGCTTACAAAAGGACAAGTTTCAGGATTGCAAACAGGACAATATCAAAGGGAACTATCTGCAATGCAAGAAAAAATCGCCCAAGTACAGACACAATTATCATTGGCGCAGAAAGACTTCGACAGAGCTTCAGCTCTTTATAATCAAGGTGTAATTCCAAAAGCAGAATATGATAAATATTATTACGATTATCAAGGCTTTAAAAGACAAATCTCAGGAATAAGAGAACAGCAGATTGCTCTATGGCAAACACAAAAAAGAGAGGTTGAAAGGCAAGTCCGTTCTTTAGATTCGGAAGTGCAACGTATTATTCAAGAGCAAAAAAATTATATCATTACGGCTCCAATTTCTGGAAGACTTGTTAATTTCTCTGGAATACAAAAAAATAATTTCCTAACACAAGGACAAATTATAGCAGAAATTTCGCCGGAAGTTTCCCTAGTTGCAGAGTGTTTAATTTCACCAAAAGATATAGGCTTTATTCATACCAATCAGAACGTAAAATACCAAATCGATACTTATAATTATAACCAGTGGGGATTATTAGAAGGCAAGGTTTCTGAAATAGATCAAAATATTAAAATTAATGAGCAAACCGGAGAAGCATTTTTCAGAGTCCTCTGCCAAATGGATAAAAATTATTTACAATTGAAAAACGGATACAAAGGACAAATTGATAAGGGAATGACTTTTACAGCTCGTTTCCATCTTGTCGACCGTACATTATGGCAGCTATTATTCGATCGGATAGACGATTGGTTTAATCCAAAATTAAAATGATGAAAAAAAATATACTGATCAAACAGCACGATATTAAAGATTGTGGTGCTGCCTGCCTTGCTTCCGTTGCCCTTCATTACGGCTTAAAAATGCCGATTGCCAAGATCAGACAGATCTGTCATACTGATACAAGAGGTACAAATGTGTTAGGTTTAATACAAGGGTTGGAACAAATGGGCTTCAATGCGAAAGGGGTAAAAGGTGTTATTGATGTGTTACCGGAACTTCCATTACCAGCTATTGCTCATGTTATTGTTAACGGACAAATGCATCATTATGTAGTCATTTACAAAGTTACAAAAGATAAAATCACGGTGATGGATCCTGCAAGAGGAAAATTGGAAGATTACAAAATAGAAGAGTTTTCAAAAATATGGACAGGTGTTCTTATTCTATTGGAACCTAATGAGTATTTTGAACAAAGAAATGAAAAAACAAACCTATACAAAAGATTCTGGAACTTAGTTCAACCACATAAAAGTATTTTAATTCAGGCTTTAATTGGAGCGTTGATATATACTATTTTGGGACTATCAACCTCTATTTATATTGAAAAAATAACAGATTATGTTCTTATTGATGGGAACAAACGGTTACTAAATTTACTTTCTGTAGGAATGATTGTAATATTGATGTTTCAAATTTTTATTGGAGCCATGAAAAGTGTCTTGGTATTGCAAACTGGGCAAAAAATGGACAAGCATCTTATCCTCGGTTATTATAAACATTTGTTAAAACTTCCACAACGTTTTTTCGACACGATGAAAGTGGGGGAAATAATCTCAAGGGTAAATGATGCTGTTAAAATAAGAACGTTTATCAATGATGTTTCGATACAGATTTTTGTAAATCTATTTATCATTATTTTTTCATTTGCTTTAATGTTCACTTATTATTGGAAGCTGGCATTAATTACTGCGTTTGTGATTCCTTTTTATTTTTTAGTTTATTGGATAACTAATAAACTCAATAAAAAAGTAGAAAGAAAACTAATGGAAGAAAGTGCGGAACTGGAATCCCATTTAGTAGAGTCCATCACTTCTGTAAAAACCATCAAGCAATTTGGTGTAGAAACTTTTGCCAATAATAAAACAGATAATGCTTTTTCAAAATTATTGAAGACTATTTATTCTTCGGTAATGAATGCATTATTTTCAGGAAACTCATCAGAATTTTTATCGAGAATATTTACTATTATATTGCTTTGGGCAGGTTCAGGTTATGTTATTGATAGAGTTATTACTCCTGGAGAGTTATTATCTTTCTATGCTTTAATCGGATATTTCACCAATCCAGTTTCGCAATTAATTGGAATGAACAAAACTATTCAGAATGCTTTAATAGCTGCCGACCGACTCTTTGAAATCATGGATTTGGAACGTGAGGAAAATACCGAAAAGCTAGACCTTACAAAAGAAAATATCGGTGATATACAATTTAAAGAGGTAAGTTTTAGCTATGGTAGTCGAACAGAAGTTTTTAAAAATTTTAATTGTCTTATAAAAAAAGGAGAAACAATAGCTATTGTTGGAGAAAGTGGTAGTGGTAAAACGACATTAGCTTCTTTAGTCCAAAATTTATATCCGCTTAAAACAGGTAAAATTATGATTGGAGATTATGATATTAATTATATTTCCAATTATTCTTTAAGGAATTTAGTGTCCGTAGTTCCGCAACAGATAGATTTATTTTCAGGAAATGTGATCGAAAATATCGCTTTAGGAGAAGATTTTCCAGATATACAACGAATTTTAGATATTACTAAAAAACTTGGAATATTAAGTTTTGTAGAAAAACTTCCCAGCGGTTTCCAAACCTATTTAGGAGAAAATGGAGCCCTACTATCAGGTGGGCAAAGGCAAAGAATTGCTATTGCAAGAGCTTTATATAAAAATCCCGAAATCTTAATATTGGATGAAGCAACTTCTTCATTAGATACTGAATCAGAGCTAGTCATTCAAAACACATTACAAGAATTTAGAAATCAAGGTAAAACTATGATTATTATAGCCCATCGTTTGAGTACTATTTCTAATGCAGATACTATTTTAGTAATGAAGGATGGACAAATTATTGAGCAAGGTCATCATAATGAACTTATATCTAAAGATTCTGTTTATAAGTCTATGTGGGAAAAACAAAGTATAAAACTCAATTAATCTTTAAATAAAAATAATAAGCAATAATGATCCATTTAATATTAACATTATTTTTTTGTTAATTATGGAACTTATATGTTCTATTGAAAGATAGATTCTATACTAATAAACAGAATATAAAAAACTAATAACCTTGAAAATTAAATATAAATCACCATTTCAAGAAAAAAATTTGTTTTTTTAAAACATCTGCGTATTTTAGTTAAAAATATTAACATGACCTTTGATAAACTCATCAACTATCTTAAACTTGACAAGCAGGAATTCGTTTTCCAGTTCAATTCTCATCCGAATTACCCGTCAGCATTGGCTTTTAGTGATACGCTAAATTTTATGGGAGTACGAAATGATGCTTATGAATTAGACAAAGAATATTGGGACGAACTGCCTGAAGAGTTTATTGCCATTGTTGAAAATTCCTTTTCCCTGGTGAAAAAAGCAGGAGAGCAATACTCCGTTTATTCAGATAAAGCGAAAACTTTAAATAAAGAAGAACTTCATAAAAGCTCAACAGACTTTGTGCTTCTTTTTGAAAAAGATGAGAAAGCCGAAAGTAAGTCTGTTACCAATTTTAAACCTTTTGTTTATGCAATTTTAGGGATTATATTGGCTTATTCTTTACTAAATCATGCTTGGTATAACGTTATATTCAACCTTTTATCCATTATTGGGGTTTATATTTCTCTTGAAATTTTCAATCAAAAATTTGGAAATATTTCTGCGGTAATTGGAAGTATTTGCGGTGCTGGTGCTTCAGCTACTCAAAATGTAAATTCTTGTAACAAAATTATCAATCAAGATAAAACGAGTATTCTTGGACTTAAATTTTCAGATTTCTCTCTTATCTATTTTATAGGAATTTCTATTTTAGGTCTATTTTTGCCAAGTTCAGCATTTGTAATTAAAGGATTTACGTTGGCATCGTTGGTTGCAATTGGCTATTCGGTTTATGTACAGGCTTTTATTGAGAAAACTTTCTGCCGAGTTTGTCTTATTATCATTTCTATTCTTGTTGCTCAGATAGCCATCAGTTTTTTCCTTTTTGAAAATCTTATTTTTGATTCCAAAATACTTTTGTTAAGTATAATTCTTTGGTTATCATCTTTTTCGCTTATTTTATTTTTAAACAATGTTCTTGAGCATAAAGAAACATTACAAAAATCTAATGCGAAGAATTTAAGGTTCAAAAGAAATTATGATCTCTTCAAAAGAGAACTTACTGATAATGAAAAAATTCAATTTTCTGATAACGAAACTTTTTCTTTAGGAAATAAAGATGCCAAACTTCATATTTCAATTGTATCAAATCCGTACTGTGGATTTTGTAAAGATGCTCACAAAATAACAGAGCAATTGTTAGAAAAATATCCTAATGATATTTCGGCTCAGATAAGATTTAATTATACCCCGGAAAGAGCGGATGAAAAATTCACCAACCTGATCTCAGATTTCACTCATATTTACAACAACAAACCGGAAAAAGAATTCCTAAAAACCGTAGATACTTGGTTTGAAAACAAAAACGAAAACAAAATCAGAGAAATTGCGGGAACAAGTTCAAATCAGGAAAATCTGGATCCTCTGATTCAAATGTCACATGATAATAGTAATGCCGGATTAAACTTTACACCCGTATTTATTATCAACGGACATCAGTTCCCAGAAAAATATGATCGTGAAGATATTTGGTATTTCATTACCGATTTAATAGAAGACGAGGAGTTTTAAATAAAAATATTCACCAATTATAAAAATTCACTAACTTAGGAAAAATTATAAGCGGTATCCGAAAAGCTTAAAAAGAGTAGGAACACTAAAAACTATTACTATGAAAAATTTAAGAAAACTTTCGAAAAAAGACATGAAATCTATCCAGGGATCAATTCCGATGTGCCTTGCTGGATATTACTGGTGCGCCATAACTAGAAAATGTACTCCTGTTGGAACATCATGTGGAATCTTAATTGATTAAACTTATTTCAAAATCACCAAATCATTTTAAAACAATTTATATTATGAAAAATCTAAAAAAACTAAACAGAGAGCAACTAAAAGTAGTAACTGGCGGTTTAGCATGTAGATTTAATGATGATTATTGCCCGGGAACTTCTATTTGTTGTAGAAACGGCGGTCAATTTGATGGGTTGTGCAGATCACCACAACAAATAGAGAGTCAATGTCCATTTTAATCAACCAATAAATCAAATATTATGAAAAATCTTACAAAAATCTCAAGAGAAAATTTAAAATCAATTAAAGGAGGTCTTAAAATGTGTCCAGTAGATGGAGATTGCGGATCAGGCTGGTGCTGTGCAAACGGTGCATGTCGTACAATTGCAGGAGCAAGCCCGTCTACCTATTTGTGTACTTACTATCCAATAGACTAAGTTAAACCACTGATCACAAACAAAATAACAAAATATGATATTATTTTTTGATACTTAAAAATTAATATCATATTTTCGATACCATTAATCACAAATTTTTTAAGCTATGAAAAACCTAAGAAAACTATCCCGAGAAAACCTTAAAACAGTAAAAGGAGGAATCACAGAAGAATGTGCAAGAGGACAGGCAGCATCTACTGCATGCTTTACGACATTAGCAGCTTGCGAAACAGCTTCCCCGCCAGATCCAGATTTTGGTTTTAGCTTTTGCATACGTTATTGCAATAGATATTGCTACTAAGAATCATTAAAAGTTAATATACTTTTAAACATAAGAGAAAGGTTGCCGTCAAAAAATGGCGGCAACTTATTTTAAACAAATAGATAGATAATTGAAGTTGAAAACTTTTCCTTTCTACCGTCAACCCGATTCCAAGGATTGCGGTCCCACATGTCTTCGTATCGTAAGCAAACATTATGGAAAAAGCATTTCCTTACAGCAAATTCGTAACCTCTCTGAGACTACAAGAGAAGGCAGTAGCTTATTAGGTTTAAGCGATGCAGCGGAAGACTTAGGTTTTCGCTCATTGGGAGTTCAAATTGATTTTGAAACCCTTGCAGAAGAAGTTCCCTTCCCATGCATTGTTCACTGGAACAAAAACCATTTTGTAGTCGTTTATAAAATTGATAAAAATAACAAAGTATATATTTCAGATCCGAGTTATGGGCTGATTACCTATTCCCGAGATGAATTCATCAAACTATGGATCGGTGAAAATGCCAATGAAAAAACAGAAGAAGGTATCGTTCTTATTTTAGAGACTACTCCAGCGTTTTTTCAAACTGAATTTGATGATCAGGAAAGCAAGGCAAGTTTTACTTTCCTTTCAAAATATTTATTAAAGTATAAATCTTTAGTCGCCCAATTAGCGGTCGGACTTTTAGCGGGAAGTTTATTATCATTGATTTTCCCTTTTCTTACCCAAAGTATCGTCGATGTCGGAATTCAGAATCAGGATTTAAATTTCATCTACGTTGTCTTATTAGCCCAAGTCATGCTTTTCCTTGGCAGGATGGGTATTGAAATGATAAGAAGCTGGATCCTACTCCACCTTTCTGCGAGAATTAATATTTCTATTATTTCGGATTTCTTTATTAAATTAATGAAACTTCCCATAAGTTTCTTTGACACCAGAATGACCGGAGATATCATGCAGCGTATCAACGATCACCACAGAATAGAACAGCTTTTAACAAGTTCATCTCTAAATACCCTATTCTCATTGGTGAATCTTGTTATTTTCAGTATTGTTCTTTTGTTTTATGATTACAGGCTGTTTGTCGTTTATTTGATAGGCGCTGTTTTATATATCGGATGGATTACTTTCTTCCTTAATAAAAGAAAAGAATTAGATTATAAAAGATTCTCACAAGTTTCTCAGGAACAAAGTAAAGTGATTGAACTTATCAACGGAATGCAGGAAATTAAAATGCATAACGCCGAAAAGCAAAAACGCTGGGACTGGGAGTTTTTACAGGTTAAATTATTTAAGATTAGAATTAAATCTTTATCATTAGAACAGTGGCAATCGGTGGGAGGAAATTTCATTAATCAAATGAAAGATATTCTGGTAAGTTTTCTTTCTGCTAAATTGGTTTTGGAAGGAAATCTAACACTGGGAATGATGCTTTCCGTTCAATATATTATCGGACAGCTTAACAGTCCGCTTTTACAGCTTATTGATTTTATTAAACAATTTCAGGATGCTAAAATCTCTCTTGAAAGGCTAGGTGAAATCCACGATAAAGATGATGAAGAAAATAAAGAAGAACAATACGTTGCCGAAATTCCTCAAAAAGATATAGACATCAAGGATATGTCATTCAGATATATTGGTTCTGATGCTTTTGTTTTTGAAGGTTTAAACTTAACTATTCCGTATCAAAAAACAACAGCTATTGTTGGAGCCAGCGGAAGTGGAAAAACTACGCTTTTAAAATTATTAATGAAGTTTTATGAACCAACTGAAGGCGACATTAAAATCGGAAACACAAAGCTAAAGAATGTTTCTCCAAGATTTTGGAGAGATCAATGCGGTGTGGTAATGCAGGAAGGCTATGTTTTCAATGATACTATCGCCAATAATATTGGAGTTGGCGAAGATTATATTGATAAGCAAAAATTAAGAAAAGCCGTAGAAATTGCCAATATTAAAGACTTTATCGAAGGTTTACCATTAAGCTACAACACTAAAATCGGAAATGAAGGTTTAGGAGTAAGTGGAGGTCAGAAACAAAGACTTTTCATTGCAAGAGCTGTTTATAAATCTCCGGAATATATTTTCTTTGATGAAGCAACATCCGCTTTAGATGCCAACAATGAAAAAGTCATTATGGAAAATCTGGAACAATTCTTTAAGGGGAAAACTGCCATTGTGATTGCTCATAGGCTTTCTACTGTAAAACATGCAGACAAAATTATCGTTTTAGACAAAGGAAATGTAGTTGAAGAAGGAAGTCATGCAGAATTAGTGGCATTAAGAGGCGAATATTACAGACTTGTAAAAAATCAATTAGAACTTGGAAACTAACAAAGATATTTTAGACAATATAGAATTACGTTCTGAAAGTGTTCAGGACATTCTTACACAACCGCCCCACTGGATGATCCGTTGGGGAAATACCATTATTTTTATTATACTTCTGCTTATTTTAGGAATGAGTTATGTAATAAAATATCCGGAATTTATCCCCGCTCCTATTGTCGTTACGTCACAAAATCCTCCGGAAAAATTAGAGGCAAGAATCAGTTCTAAAATTGAAAAAATATTCATTAAAGATCATCAGGAAGTTAAAAAAAATCAGGTCTTAATGGTGATGCAGTCTGCTGCAAATTATAACGATATTTTAGAGCTTAAAAAGCTGGTAGACTCTATTTCTCCTAATCAGCTAGGTTCATTTCCAGTTCATCAGAGTTCTCATTTCAAATTGGGCGAATTACAGGGTGATTACAATAATTTTGCTAAAGCTTTTCAGGATGAAGAACTTTTTACAAGACTACAACCTTATGCTCCGGAAAGTTTAGCTGCAAATCAGAGTCTATCTGAATATAGAATGAGAATTCTAACGATGAAACAGCAGAAAAGTCTGGAAAAGGCAAAGTATGAGATTACGAAGAAGAGCTATCAACGTTCACAAGAATTGTTCAATCAAGGAGTCATTGCTGCAATGGAACTTGAAAATGAAAAAATCAAATACTTACAGGCTCAGCAGAATTTAGAAAACATCAATATTTCATTATCACAAATGGAAGAAAGTATTTCTAATCTTAATAGAACAAAAAGTGGGACTGTTATTAATACCGAAAAAGATAAAATCACTTACTCTTCACAAACATTGCAGTTATTTGAGCAATTAAGAAAATCTTTGAAGCAATGGGAACAGAACTATCTGGTTATTTCATCAACAGATGGTGTGGCTAGTTTTCAGCAGTTTTTTGGCGAAAATCAGTTTGTAAAAACCGGAGATGCTATTTTATCCATTCTTCCTAAAAACAAGGATAAATTAGTAGGCAGAATGTCTGTACCGGCGGTAAACTCAGGGAAGATAACTCCAGGAGAAAAAGTTTTAATTAAACTTGATAATTATCGCTTCCAGGAATATGGAATAGTAGAAGGAAGGGTTCAAAATATTTCTCTTTCTTCAGATGATAAAGGAAATTATTATGTAGACGTTATTCTTCCTAAAGGATTAAAGACAAGTTATAATAAAACCTTAGTTTTTG
This sequence comes from Chryseobacterium sp. GW823-FHT05E08, assembly GCF_058795655.1. Classification (NCBI taxonomy): domain Bacteria; kingdom Pseudomonadati; phylum Bacteroidota; class Flavobacteriia; order Flavobacteriales; family Weeksellaceae; genus Chryseobacterium; species Chryseobacterium sp. GW823-FHT05E08. Next base: position 36,148 of record NZ_JBXAHY010000009.1, read on the forward strand.
ATAAGGAGCTTAGAGGTAGTGCCGAAATTGTAACTCAGGATTTAAGACTTATCGAGAGGTTCTTCTATCAAATCAGAAAATTATTGGGATATCAAAGTTGATATTCTTTACATATAGAAAAGCAAAAAACCGCAACTTAATGTTGCGGTTTTTCTTGCTATTGTAGCGAAGACGGGAATTGAACCCGTGACCTCAGGGTTATGAATCCTGCGCTCTAACCAACTGAGCTACCTCGCCGTTTTGGTGGTGCAAATATAGAAAATATTTACTTACCACCAAAATTATTTTATCTTAAAATATTCCAAAACATCGCCTACATGTTCTGGTTTGCTGATTATCTTATTGTTAGCATCTAAAATAAAATAAGTCGGAGTTGCGTGAACATTGTAAGTATCTACATAACTACTGTTCCATCCCTTTAATTCCGAATCATTGATCCATGGAAATACACTTATTTTTTTGCTGTATGAATCTTTATCTGTATCTAAAGAAAGCCCAACAACCTGAATATTTTTAGCTTTTAAATCGTTGTATTTTTCCAATAATTTTGGAAGTTCACTTTCACAGTGTGAACAAGTAGACGACCAGAAAACAATCACTTTCTTATCAGCTTTCACATCATACAATGACTTTGCTGTTGTATTTAAAGGAGACTGAAATTTATTATTAGGAAAAGTCGCCCCCATCTCTACATTTGTATTCGATTTAATCGTTGAAGCTAACCTGTCATTGATCGTGCATTTAAGATTTTTAGCAAGACCTAGATATTTATCCTTGAATTCATTCATATCGTATACATCAAAGATATCGATCAATTCAGATAAAACAGTTTGTCCACGTGGTGTTTCTACCTTTAAAGTATCTAAAAGCTTGTCTACAGAAGCACCCACATTCGTGTTCCCTCCTGTATTCAGGTAAGCAACAAGTATAGGTCTTAATAATGATGAGGTTTCAAGAAGATCGTTAGATTTATCAAGGAAGTTAACGATATCGTCCTGGGTAACCTTTTTAGCGCTATCAGCCGATAAAAACTTACTGTAATTAGTATTATAATAATAAATAAAAGGATGTTGAGCCTGATCAACAGAACTAAGCCCCCCAGAAAGTCTGCCCATTTCAGTTTTTAAAGCTTTTCCGAAATCAGTATTGTCTTTATAATATTCTTTAATCTGAGTTAAAGCGGGTAAAATCAATTCTTTTTTCTGAGAACCTTCCTGTAACTTGCTCATTAAATCATTAGATTCATCCTGATAAATAATATCTTTAACCTTATTATTTTGAGTATCTAATTTTATACTTACATTTTTATCTTCTGAAATAAAACTAATCGAATTATTAGTATTCGGAAAGTAGATCTTCATCATACCCGAATAATTTTTAGGATACTTAAAAGTCCAAGTATTGTTTTTAACCTGCTCTTTGGATGCAATGATATCTTTCGACCCGTTCAAAGTATATAGAATAGCGTCTTGCTCTTTAAAATCTGCAGGCGTCTGTACTGTAACAGTAAACTGAGCCTGTAAGCTAAATGCAGATAATACTGCTGATAGTACGTAAATCTTTTTCATAATGTAAAAATAAAAAAACTCTCTGATTAATCAGAGAGTTTAAAATATTTTAATAAAATTTTATATTTTTTGACCTTTATATCTTTTAGTATAAAATGCAATAAACATGATTGCAATAGCGCCTAAAGCATAAACATACATATCAATTGGTGAGGAAACCCCCGGACCAACTCCTTGTACAGTTGGATCATCTACAACAATTGTTTTCTGTGCATGCCCCATAAATGCAATTAAAAGAAAAAAAGTACCTACTAGTTTATTTATAGTTTTCATATATTTTATTTTAAGATTTTGGTATTAACAGTTTCTCCCTTATCTGAAACAATTTTTACAACGTAAGAATTTTTAATAGAGTTATCTAATTCAATTACAAAATCTGTAGAAGTATTTACTGCTTTTTTAGAGATTACCAGTTTACCACTCATATCATAAACTTCAATATCTGCTTTTTTCCAGTTTGGATCAAATCTAACAATATAGTTAGTAATTTCCGGGTTATAAACAACCATTGTTCTTGAAGACTTAACAGGATTCTGAGTTGCTAAGACATCACGATTAGGCTCTCCATAATATAAATCATATGGTGAAGCATTAGTGGTAACAGGAATTGTTTCACCTTGTTTAGCTTGCATTACAGTTCCATTTGGAGCTTTGTAATAGAAACCAACACCTGTTGAAAGCTGATGTGCTCCGTTAGCAACTAATTGTGCATTCTCTCTAATCTCAAATTTATAAGACTTGATTTGAGAACTATAATTCATTAAACTAACGTTTTTACCTTTAAAGTCATTCTCGTTAGCTTCGTTGATATATAACCAATAGTTAGAGCTATAGTTAGGATCAATACCTCCTGTTGGAGCCTCTTCAAAAGTACCTAGAAGATTTGCTGTACTAGCTGTATATTGAGTCTTCTGAGCTGAAGTATTTCCTGTAGTACCGTTTGGATAAACAACATAATATGTTCTATCCAATTCTTTACCGTTAATATCAAGAGCGATAACTCCTAATTGCTTAACAGTTCCTGTTGCTCCATTTTTAGCAGCAGTAACACTATAAGGAGTACCTGATGATCTACCAAGATAATTAAATCTTCTCAAATTACCAAAGTTAAGAACAGTATTACCCGTATTAACATTATCAGTAAGTTTAATAGTAAATGCACCAAAAGGTCTAACAATTGTAGATGCAACATCTCCGGTAGGAACTCCAGAAAGGAACGTTACTACTTTATAAGCAGCAGCTGTACTACCTGTACCTGTATACTGAACTCCAGTTGCTTCAGTTCTTACACCATAGATATTATTTAGAACTACACCATCACCACCAGCTTCAGCTACCCCGATGTTAGTTAAATCTAAATTAGTAAGATATGGGTTAGCAAATTGGTACATATTTTTCCCATAGTTACCTTGCCATTTACCAGAAGCTCCGTTGAACTCATCTGCAACATACGTATTATATGCTTCATTGAAAGCATTATGTCCTTGACCGAAATTACCAAAGTTAACGCTAGCACCAGCTCCACTTAAAGTAGGAGAAGCAACAATAACGGATCCATCATCTGCAAGAGGACGTCCTTTTATTGTTCTTGTAGTAGTTAAATCAAGGCCCTGACCTCCAATCATATAATAAGCATAACCTAATGCAGCATCACCAAATTTATGAAGGCTAAGGTTACTAAAATGATTGGCATCTACTTGATTATTTCTCCAAAATAGAACATCATTTTTAGATCCTCTTACATTACTGAATGTTTTTCCAACTTCAGTCCCTAAAGAAGCAACAGACTTTTGAAAGAATGGCATACCCATTTGTTGGTAATCTCCATGTCTTATCTGTCTCATTTCTTCATCAACAATACCTGTAATATTACTTTGTGGAACACCAGTAATATATAACTGTCCATAAGTATAATTAGGGTTTGCAGGATCTAAAGAAGCTGGCTGATCATAAGCAGCCGGATCATTTAATTTGTTAACGAAATTAGCAGTTGTGGAACCTTCTGGTTTGTCTACACCACCAGTACTAATTGTCTTAAAAGAATCTGTTGCAGTCCCGCTAACCATAAAGTTACCGTGATTTTCAACGATTCCATTTCCTCTCATTTGTACGCCACCTCCAGAAAATACTAGGGTGCCTTTACTCACGAACGTAGTAGCCGTATCGTCTACGTGTAATAGAACATTCTGCGCCTGAACAGAATAAGCGGCTGCTAATAAACCAATAGCAAATAAACTTTTTCTCATTGTATATAATTATTTGTGTGTTAATACAATCTTCACCCGCAAAGGTAAGATTTTTTTTTCAAGGAAAAAAATATATTTTATTTATTAACAAAAATATTATCTTCGGTTAATACTATTTCTTTCTCCTCTCCTATTGAAAACATGTAGTCTTCAAGTACTTTCTCAGTGGTTCCTCTAAGCCCTCTGGCTCCCAAACCTTTCTCCATTGTTTCTTCTACAATCTTATCAATTGCACCGTCTGTGAATACTAAATTCGTGCCATCCATTTTAAAAAGCTCCACAAATTGATTCACAATTGAATTTTTTGGCTCTTTCATGATACGAACCATTACTTCTTTCGTGAGTTTATCGAGATAAGTAATGATTGGAAATCTGCCCAAAAGTTCGGGAATTAATCCGAAAGTACGAAGATCGATTGCATTAATATTTGTTAATACATAATCATCTTCATCTACTTTATTGATCTTTTCTGAGCTGAAACCTATTGCCTGCTTATTCATTCTTCTTTCGATGATCTCTTTAATCCCGTCAAAAGCTCCACCGGCAATAAATAAAATATTTTGAGTATTTACCTGAATATATTTTTGGTCTGGATGCTTTCTTCCCCCTTGAGGCGGAACATTCACAATACTTCCTTCCAATAATTTCAATAAACCTTGCTGAACACCTTCACCAGAAACGTCTCTTGTAAGACTCGGGTTATCAGATTTTCTTGCAATTTTATCAATTTCATCAATAAACACGATTCCTTTTTCTGCTTTTTCTACGTCATAATCGGCAACCATCAAAAGTCTCGACAAAATACTTTCAACATCTTCTCCTACATATCCAGCTTCCGTTAAAATCGTTGCATCCACGATACAAAACGGAACATTCAACTCTCTGGCAATTGTTTTAGCCAATAAAGTTTTTCCTGTACCCGTCTCACCAATCATGATAATGTTTGATTTCTCCAACTCCACTTCTCTGTTTTCGTTCTGAGCGTGAAGCAGTCTTTTATAATGATTGTAAACAGCAATCGACAATTGTTTTTTTGCCTGATCCTGTCCTATTACATATTGATTAAGAAATTCTTTGATCTCTTTAGGCTTTTTCAGCTCTTCAATATTTTCTGCAGGAGACTGTTCTGTTTTAGAACCGCCATCCTTTACAATTAAATGAGCCTGTTCTATACAATTTTCGCAAATAAAACCGTTCTGACCAGAAATAAGCATTTGAACTTCACTTCTTTTTCTGCCACAGAAAGAACATTGGTTTGAATTCATCTTATACTATTATATATATGTTAAAGAAAATCGTAAAAAATTTCTTCTTTACGATCTCCTTATTTTTTAAGAATTAATAATTGAGTTTTGAATCTCGGTATACTCTTCGTTTGTTAATTTTAATCTCTCATTTTTAAAATTCATTTCCTCCACGTTATTTAATGGTATCAAATGAATATGTGCATGAGGAACTTCTAACCCTACAACTGCCACCCCTACTCTTACGCAATGAATCGCATTCTTTACTTTCTTGGCAACTTCCTGAGCAAACCCCCAAAGGTTTTTATACTCTTCGCTGTCAAGATCAAAAATAAGGTCAACTTCTTTTTTAGGAACTACCAAAGTATGTCCTTTCACTAACGGCATTGCATCTAAGAAAGCAACAAAATCTTCATTTTCTGCAATTTTATATGATGGAATGTCGCCATTAATGATCTTTGTGAATATTGTACTCATCCTTTATTAGAAATTAGATGTTAGATGTTAGATATTTAGTTTATAAAGTAATTTCCAAAACTTCGAAAGAGAGTTTGTTTCCGTTTGGTAAGGTAATTTCTGCAGTGTCACCAATAACTTTGCCTAGCAAACCTTTAGCAATTGGTGTATTTACTGAGATCTTTCCGGTTTTTAAGTCACTTTCGTTATCTGGTACCAATTTAAAAGTCTGTTCTTGGTTTGTTGCATTATTTTTAAGTCTCACTGTTGTTAAGATTGAAACTTTTGAAGTATCTAATAGGCTTTCATCTATAATTTTTGAAGAAGAAACAACGTCTTTCAGTTTAGAAATTCTCATTTCCAACATACCTTGTGCTTCTTTAGCAGCATCATATTCTGCATTTTCCGACAAATCTCCTTTGTCTCTGGCTTCTGCAATCTGCTGAGTAATTTTTGGTCTCTCTACAGTTTCTAACTGTTCCAGCTCAGCTTTCATTTTCTCTAAACCCTCCTTTGTTACATAGCTTGCCATAATTTTCAAAATTTAGTTTTAGTATAAAAAAATAATCCGACATTTGCCGGACAATGTTTTGTTGTAATAATCGTTTAAGTTTTACAAATATATAAAAATTTAAATTGAAATGAAAAAAAGTTTCTCAATCTTATCTATTTTCATGTTGCTGATATTCAGTAATTTAACTATAAATTCATGCGGTAGCAGGGAAGATACTGTCAGTTGTTTTCCGAACGCTCCCATTGGTGTAATATTAAACCTTAATCTTCCTGCTTACTATTCTCTGAACCAGGTTGGAGGCTGGAAATACATTGATGAACAAAGTTCGGGTACCAGAGGGCTGATCGTTGTAAGAGCTTCAAGCACGACATTTAAAATTTATGATAGAAATGCACCTCATATTTGCCCGGATACCAACACTACTCTTGAGGTTAAAGATGACATCAGCGTGGTATGCCCGAAAGACAATGCAAAATGGATCTTATTAACCGGACAGCCAACAGCAGTTGCCAATATTCCACCAAAGACTTATCTGTCTAATTATGATGCAAATAGTAATGTTTTAAATATCTATTATTAAGATGAAAGTCGTAATACAGAGAGTTTCAGAAGCGAGCGTAAAAGTCGATGGTAAAATTGTAGGAGAAATCGGAAAAGGATTAATGCTTTTGGTAGGCATTGATGAAAATGACGAAAAAAATGATGCAGATTGGCTTGTTCAGAAAATTTTAAGTCTTAGAATTTTCGGTGATGAGGATGATAAACTCAATCTTTCTGTAAAAGATATTTCCGGAGAAATTCTTTGCATCAGTCAGTTTACATTAATTGCTGATTACAAAAAAGGAAATCGTCCGTCTTTCATCAAAGCAGCAAAACCGGATAAAGCCATACCTCTTTTTGATTATTTTAAAGAAGAAATTTCAAAATCAGAGCTAAAAACGGAGAGCGGAATTTTTGGAGCTGATATGAAAGTATCCCTAATTAATGACGGACCCGTAACAATTGTCATGGATTCCATTACAAAAGCTTAAATTTACAACAGATAATAATTTATACAAAAAAATGAAAAAAACCTTAGTTACTTTAGTTCTTCTTGCAGGAATTAATTTTTCTTATGCTCAAAAAGCTTATACTGACGACCAAAAAGCGTCTTATTACATAGGTCTTGACATTGCTCAAAATCTTAAAAAGCAAGGACTTACTATTGATCCAGATCTTTTGGCTCAGGCAATAAAAGATGAACTTTCGGATAAACCAAGATTATTACCAAAAGAAGAAATGGGCACTTTCTTACAAGGTTTCATGCAGAAACAAAATGAGAAAAGACAGGCTCAGGACAAATTAAAAGCTGAAGAAAACAAAAAGAAAGGAGCAGAATTTCTTACAAAAAATAAGCTAAACAAGAAAATAACAACTACAGCAAGCGGTTTACAATATGAAGTTCTTGCGCCTGGTGACGGAAAAGCAAAACCTACTGCTTCAAGCACAGCTACTGTATCTTATAGCGGAAAATTGATGGATGGAACCATTTTCGATTCTACAGAAAAACAAGGTGGAAAACCGATTGAATTAAACATTTCATCTGTTATAAAAGGATGGACAGAAGGTATTCAATTAATGAGCAAAGGTGCTAAATACAGATTTTATATTCCTTCTGATTTAGCATATGGAGACAGCGGAGCCGGCGGAGTAATTCCTCCAGGAGCAACGTTAATCTTTGATGTTGAGCTTGTAGATTTTAAATAAGAAATTGATTTACAATAAAAAACGTCTCTCAAAATTTGGGAGACGTTTTTTTGTAATAAACTTAAAATCACTATCTTTATTCCCTAATTACAGAATTAAACAAAACCTAAAACCTGAAAAACGCCTATGAAAACCAGAATCTTTATTATATCGATTTTCTGCTTCTTCCTATCTTTTGGACAGAATAGAAAGGGAGAATTTCAATTACAGAAAAACTCAAACTCACACAGCCTTTACGTTGCTTTTTCTAAAAATGCCAATGCTGTTGATATTATTAATTACACACAAAGCAAAAATCCTGCATTCAAAGAATTTGTAAGAGCAAACGGAATTTCATTTGTGAACGATCTCGGTTTCAGTGATAGAAAGCTGAACGAAATGATTGAAAGCAGCAAGAAAAATAAAAACTCAGGAGAATCAGTTGAAAAATTAAGAAGAATTTTCAAAGTTGAAACTTCAGTAAAAAACAATGAAGATATTTTAAAATTAGCAGAAAGTTTAGAAAAATTTTCAGAAATAGAATATGCTTCAATATTAAGTAATGAACCCATTGAACCACCTGCAACGGCTACTTTTGTTATTACGCCTAATTTAGAAGCTTCTCAAACTTATTTATTTGAAAATCCAGGAATCAATGTAAATTATGCATGGTCAAGAGGAATCACAGGGCAAAATGTGAGAGTTCGTGATGTAGAATATGGTTTTCACAAGACTCATGAAATGTTGGTTGACAGAAATACTGTTCAATTAGAATCCGGAGTTACTCCAAATACATCATTAACAACTCCAACAAGTACTTATTATAGCTGGCTTGATCATGGAACTGCCGTGATGAGTATTTTAGGTTCAGCAAAAGATAATATCGGACTTTCAGGAAGTGCTTACAATGCCACTGAAATGAAAGGTTTCTTAGAATGGACAACCGCTTCATACAACAGAGTTGCAGCCGTAACAAGAGCTATTAATGCTTCTCAGGCAGGAGATATTGTGTTGTACGAAATGCAAACCGGAGGTCAAAACTCCAATTATGTTCCGGCAGAATATGACAATCTTATCTGGGATTTAACAAAAGCAGCAACAGAATCCGGAATCATCATTATTGCAGCAGCAGGAAATGGTAACGAAAATCTTGACGGTTCTTTTTATGCGGCTTATAACGCAAGAGGAAACAGCGGTGCTATTATTGTTGGAGCAGGAACCAATACGACTGCTCACTCAAAATTAAGTTTCAGTACGTATGGTAACAGAGTGGATGTACAAGGCTGGGGACAAAATGTTTTAGCCGCAGGTTATGGCGGTTGGGCGACTTATGACGGAGATACCAACAGAACGTACACACTTTTCAGTGGGACAAGTTCTGCAACACCAATTGTATCTTCTGCAGCTATTTTAATTCAATCTTATTATCGTCAGGCTACTGGACAGTTTTTAACTCCGGCAGCGATGAAAAACCTTTTGGTGACAACAGGAATTCCTCAGGGAGGAACTTTAACCACAAAAATTGGCCCTCTACCAAATATCAAAGCAGCTATCGAGCAATTGGAAAGCAGTCTTGTACTTTCTGCAAGAAGTACAAATGTAACTCCATTAAAAATTGAAGTTTATCCTAATCCGGCAACCAATTCTATTTCAGTGAGAAGCCCGGAAAAAAATATAGACTTTGAGATCATTAACATGGCAGGACAATCTATTTTAAAAGGTTCAACTTCATCTGATGAAAAATTGAATATTTCTAATTTTCCAAAAGGAACTTATATTATTAATGCTACAGATGGGCAAAGAAGAGTTGTTGAGAAATTTATTAAGCAATAATTTTTAATGCAAAGTTCACTAAGATCTTTTCAGTTATAACGATAAAATTAAAAACGTCTCTCAAAATTTTGAGAGACGTTTTTTTTTAAATAACCTTTTATAAAAACTATTTCGCAGGTACACTGCTGAAATTAAGTGCGATTTTTAAGTTCATATCTGAACTTGTCTGATTTTTCAATTCGTACACCGTTCTTACGGTAACTCCTGAACTCTTTACTACTTCATCCAAAAACCCTGTGTCATTAAGATCAAGATTTAAACTTGCTCCATCAGTAGAAATACTTGAACGAGATGCTACCAATCTTTCTTTAGTTCCGCTTGAAGAAATAAATACTTTGATAGATTTTAAAGCGCTCAGATTTCCTCCTGATGGAGAAACTACTGAAATTTTAGCATCTGAAATTCTTACATCTTTAATCTGTGCATTGTTGTTTCCTCCAAACCAAGTCTGAACATTTGTTGCCGTTGCCGTAGAAGAAACTTCTTTGTCAGCAGGAACTCCCGTAGAAATTAAAACATTGGTTGTATAAGGAAATGTATTCTGGACTAGCGACTGTACCGTTCCACAACTCACTAAAGCTGCAGAGGCTACCATCGCTGTTAATATCATATTTTTCATAATAGTACTTCTTTTATAGAATGACTTACAGAAATTGTACCAAAATTATTCTACGCTTACTTTAAAATTCCCTTTTGTATTTCCGGAAGCCATATTGCTCTTTCCTATAATTAGCCAAACTTCGCCTTTACCGACAACCTCGTGAGTGATCTCTCTTCCGAAAGGTCCGTCGTACTTTCCGTCCGGTGTTTTTATTTGATTGAATCTGATATTAAAATCTTTTTCTTTAGTGGAAATCGTAGCCTTGATATCGGGTTTTTCGTAGTTTGTAATTTTTAAAACCAATTCCTGATTATCCTTTGTAAACTCTTCTCCAAGCGTAAACGGAAGTTGAGAAGCATCGGCTGTTCTGATGATCTGTCCTTCTTTCATATTTCTCATTACTCCGGTTTTCAAGACCTCTTTGGTAACAGGAGCATTATTGATGATTGAATCTTTCATTCTTATTGCCGCCGAATCTACTTTGGATGGAGAGTCGGGCATTTCTGTGACCGCCATTGAATCTTTACTCGGAGCCTCCGTAATATTGGCTTCTTTTTTACAAGAAATAATAATCAATGGGATCAACAATAAGGATTTTTTCATAATAGTTATTTTTAAATGAGACATTGGAGTTTTAGTTTAAGCTTATTAAAAATTTTAACCACAAAAGATACAAAAGCCATGATTGAACTATTTAATTTTAACTATTTTGAAAACAAAAGCTCTCAAAAGAATAAAAATCAAAGATTTTTAAAAACTTATGTGTTCTTTTTTGCCGTTCATTATAAATTTAAATAATCTGTTTAATCTTTTGTTTCTTTTGTTTCTTTTGTGGTTAAAATAACTAAGCTTTAAACAAGTTTAACTAATGAATCTATTTAGAAGCTAAAATTGTTCCATAAAGTATATTAAAACCTTAAAAAATGCTTAGTCTGTTATTTTTCAGGAATCAAAGCCCCCTTTCTTACTGCTCTCAACATAAAGTACATAAAATTGAGCATAATTCCCATTAATACAGTAACTCCCCACGTTTTTGTATAATCCAACGGATAAATAAATCTCACTGCAATATCATTAAATAATCCAAATGGATTGTTCAGAACATCCCAACTGTTCCATCTTAAAAATCGACCAAGATACACTCCAAAACTGCTCAGAAATAGAAACAAAACAGCAATAATGCTAATCGTAGATCTTTTAAAATAGGATGAAAGCATTTTCTCAATATCCAATAAACTTATAAAACCACAAATTAATCCCGCCCAAGCGTATGAAAGAATAACGATAAGATCATACCAAATTGGTACTGAATTTCTGGTCTTTAGATGAAAAAGATCAGTCAGAATATAGGGTGAATTCGGGAAAAATAAAATCCAAACTACAATCGCAAAAGCCAATGCAATTTTACTTTTGATATCAAAAATCAATAAAAAACTGCTTATGATAAAAGGAATCCACGCCAGAAATAAATTCCAGTTCAGAAAGAAAAACACTTTTGTATCACTCAAATAATATCTGAAAATTGAAAGACTGAAACAAAATAATGTCATCAAAATCAACAAGATCGTAATCTCAAACCTTTGACTTTTTTTAAACTTTTCCATCATTTTGAATAGATTATTTAATGGTTTGATAGTAAAGAACCTTGGATAAGAAATTTTCCTTTTGTTGGATTCGTACTCTTTCCAGAACACTATTTTTTATAACATCGGAATGCTTTTCTTTAGCATATTTTAATAAATACTCTTCATTAAAATTAACAAAAGTTGTATGATAATATTCGTCAAAATGATTGCGTTTTAAGTTTTGAGAAGTTATAAAACCTCCCCAATTAAAATAACTGCAAACCAAAATAGTTCCGTATACATATCCAACCATCGTATTGAATAGAAATGCGTTTCTTTTTTTCTTTTGAATTTTAATGAATGTCATAATTAAACCAATTAATGATAAAATTAAAAATCCGCAAACGCCTAATCTTTTGTACGTAAAACCATAACTCACGATGTATTCATAGTTTTTCATCATTGCAGAGAAAACTAAAATTACATTTAATACAATCCAGATTTTGGCTAAAATTTTCATTAAACCTGCTTTAGGATCGAAATTAAAACTCGATTTAAAATAAAACATAATCACCAAAATTGCCATTACGATCGAAACGATTACCGCATTTACCCTTTCATGAGTTTCTTCGGAAAGTTGATTGGGTGTTTTTACAGATTCAAAAAACTGTTCGTAATTGTAGGTGGCGATAAAGAATATCAATAAAATATTTAATGAAAAAAAAGAAATAACTCCACTCATTCTTTCTGCATCCAAATCAAGAAAAGAATATGTTGGTTTCTGAATTTTATTTTCATCTGTGAAATTATCATCTAAAATATGATTCTTTTTGTAGATCAGTTTTTCAACTGTATAATTCCAATAATTGAATGCGAAAAAGAAACCTAAAACCGTGATTACTAAAAGCTGCCAGAAATTAATATTCAATTCGATATTTTTGAAAAGATTGGCAAAATGATCACTTCCCGCGGAATAAATTCCAAAGAAAATAGCTATCAACACAAGCGGAATTAATACAAAAGCCAATGTTTTTTGCCATAATCCGGAGATATTTCTTTTCGGCAACCATTTGTCAAAATTGAAAAATCTACAGATAAATGTGATGCCGTTGACCACAAAAACAGGAATGAGAAAAAGAGTTTTCAATCTCCTGTTTTTTGATCTGTAAGACAACAGCAAAAGTGAACTTGCAATCGCCAAAAACGATGGGAAATCCCCATACCAAGCAAAAGCAATACTCGAAAGAATGCTCGTTACAAAAAGAATGAGAAATGTTCTGGTTCTGTTTTTCTCAGGCGTTTTATACAATGTAAGTGCTGCATAAATGATTCCTAGAATTCCCAGGTTCAATCCTACATTTTCATCATAAAATACGATGATGAATGCTAAGGTGGTGAGTAATATATAATGATGTGTTTTCATAATGAGGGTAGGTGTTTCGTTGTTAGTTGATAGTTGTCGGTTGATGGTTTTTAGTAATATACTGGAGTTTGTTTTTGTTGGATAAAATCTTTCAGATGATCAAAATTTTGCCAAAGGAGATTTTCAAAATCCCAGTCGTGGAATGATCTCATGTTTCGGCCTTTTTGGAAGGCATTCCTATAAGTTTTAAAGTATTCAGGAAAGACAAAAGTTCCCAATAACAAAACTCCTAAAAGGTAAGCACTTCTCTTACCGTTCCCGAAAAGCAGATACTGCATCGCAATCTCATCCTGAATATTGGTGCTGTAATCGGTAATTAGGTGGTAGACATCGTGGTTTTCCATCTTGGGAATCATTCTGAAGCCGTGTTTTTGATAAAATTCTCCCATCGTTTTTCCTAGTGAATCTTCTTTAAAGCTTAACAATTGCTTTTCATTGAACTGCCATTGTCTTTTTTTCTTTTTAAAGTATTTTCGATATTGCTTTTGAGAGTTTTCGTACATGAAAAGCAAAAATTGAACGCGTAATTTTTTCATAGTTTATATTTTTAAATTAAAATCCTATTATACTAAGTCCTATTATGGTATAAATTATTGCTAAAGGAATATTAATGAGAATGATACCAATTGATTTTAAGTAAATACCAAGTTTATTTTTGTTGATAAGTCCACCAATTACCAGACAGCAGACTACAATAAGGTTTATAATAGAACCTATAATTAGAAGCAAATATCCTCCGATGGCAAACTCCTCATTTTTTGTAAACAAGTATCCAAAAAGGCAGATGTTTCCTAATATAAAAGAGCCCCAAAACATAGATTTTCCAACATTTAAAATTTCACGGTTTTCCATATTGATTATTTTTTTTAATTTCATTTAAACAAAGAACTTTGAATTGCAAAGTGTAAAAACAAAAAAATATAGAGCTTATCTCCCTATTAATTTTTCCAGCATATTTAAATGTTCTGTAAAGGCTTCCCTCCCACTTTGGGTGACTCTGTAAGATGTTTTAGGTTTTTTACCTACAAATTCTTTCTTCACTTCTATATAAGCGGCTTTTTCCAGAGCATTGCTGTGGCTGGCTAAGTTACCGTCTGTAATTTCTAACAGACTTTTCATTTCCGAGAAATCAACCCAGTCGTTGACCATGAGAACGGACATAATGCCCAATCTTACACGGCTTTCGAATTCTTTATTGAGTTGATTTATATTGATCATAATTTCAGGTGATAGATTGCAGGGCTTAGGAATTAGTTTCCGAAGCGTAAATTTATGTCTTATTTATATTTTTTATGCATTATCAGTCCGTAAACAATATGTAAAACTCCAAATCCAAACGCCCAAAATAACAATCCCCACCCCAAAAAAAATAGGGAAAGTAATCCTAAAACTATTTCAAAGTATCCTAAATATTTTACATCTGTCAATGTATATCGTTCTGCGCTTACCAAGGCCAAACCGTAAAAAATCAGTGTTGCTGGAGCAATGAAAACAAAAAGATGATGATAAAGAAGAGCCAAACAAAAGAACCCGCCCGCTACCAAAGGTACTGCAAAGGTAGCCAAAAGGCGCTTTGTTGTACTGTCCCAAATCTTCAATCCTTTCTTTTTGCTTTTATTTGCCGTAAAAATATAGCCGCTAAGAATTGCCACCAACAAGATTACGACACCAATGAAAACAAGCTCTTTGACTAAAGATGGACCAAGAATATTTCTCTCACCACCTAAATAACTGATTCCCTCTCTCTGAAAAACAACATACACATAACCGGCACCAATAAGCGCCGCCAAACCAGCAACAACTCCGGATAACCCGCTCAGTGAAATAAATCTGGAAGAACGCTCCATCATGGAACGAATATGCGACAGATCTTCGTGGTAGTTTTTTGAATCCATATAAAGAACTTTGAAATACAAAGTTATAATTTATTTTCAATCTGCAAAATGTTTTTTTGAAAAAAAAATATTGAATGAATTGTGAATTGTCAATTCGTTTCACTTGTCAATTTTTAATTGTGTGCTAAAAATTTACGATTGACTTGCGAAGCATAATTGACCATTGACTTTTACCTATATTTCATAAAAAAACCGTTGAATGTATCAACGGCTATATTTACTTAAAAGATCAAAACCTATTTTGCTCTCAATCTCTCTTTAATAGATTCAATATTTTTCTTTGCAGAATCTTCAAGAATCAGACTTGCGCTCATGTGGATTCTTGCAGGCATTAATTCATTGAAATGATCTGTTCCTTCCCAAGATACTTTTTTAATTAAAGCCAAAGCATCACTGCTTCTTGTAGCTAGTGTCTGCATAAATTTCTCTAGCTTAACATCCATTTCTGCAATATTTTCTGAAACTGAATGATACACATTATGTTGCTCTGCCCATTCTGCTGATCTGAAATCTGCGTCAATAGCCATCGCTGAAAACTGAGATTTTCCGATTTTTCTTTCAACATATGGTCCGATTACGAATGGTCCGATTCCTAAATTGATTTCCGTTAAAGCCAAAGCAGAATCTTTCGTTGCAAAACAATAATCTGCTCCACAAGCAAGACCAACTCCACCACCAGTTGTTTTTCCCTGAACTCTTACGACAACAATTTTACCGCAATTTCTCATCGCATTCAAAACTTTAGCAAAACCTCCGAAAAATTTTGTTGATGCTTCCAGCTCTTCAATAGATAAAAGTTCATCAAAACTTGCTCCTGCACAGAATGCTTTTTCACCTTCACTTTTTACAAGAATAGCTTTAACCTCATCTTTAGCACCTTCATCCAAAATGGTCTGAGCCAGTTTTTCTAAAATTGCTCCTGGAAGAGAATTACTTTTTGGAGTTCCGAATGTGATCTCGGCGATATTGTTTTTCAGTTCTGAAACTACGAATTCGTTCATTTTTTAATTATAATTAGATTCTTACAAAAATACTAAATACGAAGCTTTTAATGAAAATTAAAACCATATAAATTAACCTTAAATCAATTCAGTTTTTACATTAGGTATAAATACTCAATCTTCAATTTGGTAACTACTACTCTATTTTTTGCCTGTATACGAAACTACATTTGTATTGTTCATTTAACGAAGCTTCAAAAAAAATTGAATATGGTGAAATCCGAAAAACCATTGAAAAAGAGTAGGAAAAAAGCTAATCATAAAAACTAATTATCATGGGTTATCCAGTAGTAGAAATTAAGAATTCAACAAATTACATTGTAACAGGAAAAGTAGATTACGCAAGTATTTTCTGTTCAGACGACAGCTATACTGTAACACCGCTTACAACTTGGAAAGCGGGCAGCAGAGGAGTATGCTTATTAACAAGAATATCAGCTACCGTTAAAACTCCAAACGGAGATATTGTAGCAACTCCTTATGAATCATCGGGAACTTCTTACAGTCAGTTTGCTGTTATTCAGACAGGTTCAAATACATTCGCTGTTACAAGAATTGTAAACTTAAGTGAAGATGTAGCTCCTGAAGATCATGTAGAGCCTACAACTCAGCAAAAATAAAAAAGTTCCATTCAATTTTTTCATGAATTTAGGTTCTAAAAAAATTGTCCCATCTAACAATAGATTTAGCCCTTCGGAATCTTCTGAAGGGCTTTCTATATCTATACATTTTAAAGAATTTAATATCTAAAAAATATTCGTTACGTAGAAATACGGAGTCCTCAATTTGGTATTTTCTACTCTATTTCTGCTTTTGTATAAATCGTTCCTTTGAAATGTGTTAAAACAATCATCACAACACTGGCGAGATCCGAAAAGCCTTAAAAAAGAGTAGGAACATTTAAAACTGAAAAAAATAATATCATGGAAGAATTAATGGGAGTCATCAAATCATTCTCCGGAAACTTTGCCCCTGTAAACTTTATGTTCTGCGATGGAAGATTATTAAGTATTGCACAAAATTCCGCTCTTTTCTCTCTTTTAGGAACTACCTATGGAGGGGACGGTATTTCAACTTTTGCTTTACCAAACCTTAACGGACGTTATCCTCTGGGAGTTGGAAGCAACGGAAGCCAAACTTACATATTGGGAGAACAGTCTGGAACTCCACAAACGACGATCATGTCTATGAACTTACCTGCGATTACAAGTCAATTAAAAGTTGCTAAAGCTAATGCTACTTCAGCTTCGCCATCTGCTACTTCATCAATTGCAATCCCGGGAACAACTGTAGGAAGAGATTTTACTGCTGTACCAAGTTTCATCGACAATGCACCTCCAGCATCTATTACATTTCTTAATCCACAATCTGTAATGTTTATCGGGCAGAATCAACCCATCAATAATATGATGCCATATATGGGAATGAACTACATTATTTGTGTTCAGGGAATTTATCCTTCAAGACCTTAATTTAAAAATAAGTATTAATAATAACCAACAATTAAAAAGAAAATATCATGGAAGAATATTTAGGAACCATCAAAATGTTTGCAGGAAACTTTATCCCAAGAGGATATTTAGCATGCAACGGAGCTTTATTAAGTATTTCACAAAACCAAGCTCTTTTCTCACTTTTAGGAACGACCTATGGAGGAAACGGTACAACAAACTTTGCTTTGCCTAATCTAAACGGTCGTGCACCAATCGGTTCAGGAATTGCTAATACAGGAAAATCCGTAAATCTTGGTGAAGTAGGTGGAGCTCCAACTACAACTTTGCTTAATTCAAACCTACCAAGTTTTATGAGCCAATTGAAAATCTCTAAATCTAATGCAACAACAGCTTCTCCATCATCAGCTTCATCAATTGCTGTTTCAGGAACAACTGTTGGAAGAGACTTCACTGCGGTTCCAAGTTTTGTAGATACAGCGCCAGACACTGTGATCAATGCAACCTCAGTTACTTTTGCAGGTGCAAACCTACCGATTGAAAATATGCCACCATACTTAGGTATGAACTATATGATTTGTGTAGAAGGAATTTTCCCTTCAAGACCATAAAATTACTTTTATAAACATCTAAAAATTAAAATCATGAAAAGCACTACTTTTTTCTTAATCTGTAGTCTGCTCATTTCTACTTTCACCTTTGCGCAGACTAGTACTGAACAATTTGAAACGGAATCTCACGGAAGTGCAAGCTTCACAGATAACGGAGTAATCTTCAACATTCTAACTCATGTAGGTGGGTTTGACATTCAGGCCAACTACCCAAATACAGGTTGGAATGGAACAGCAAACGACAATAGATATATTGACAATTCAGGAGCGGGAAATATTGCAGTTGGAGCATCATTCAGTATCAAAACAACATCAAATTTGTATAAAGTAAACAGATTTTGGGTATTCTTATCTGATACAAGTTTAAATCAAGCGGTAGCTGGTACGCTTACCATAACAGGTAAACTAAACGGAGTTACAAAGTATACACAAACCAAAACTACAGGTTTCGTAACCAGTTTAGGCTCTACGAATGGATATACTTTGATAGATTTAACCAACCTTAATGGTCAGAACTATTCAAATATTATTGTTGATCAGCTTCAAATTACAGCAGGCGGTCTTTATACCTATGTAGGTCTTGACGCTTTCACTTGGGTAAAAGATACAGGTATTGTCTTAGCAACCAATGAAGATGCAAACATCGCCAAAAAACAGGCAAGCATTTATCCTAACCCGACAACTGGTCCTCTTACAATAAAAACTGAGGAAAATACCAAAGCTGAGGTTTACAATCAGGAAGGAAAACTGGTAAAAAGCCTAGACATTAAAAAAGGCATCAATGAAGCAAATATTTCTGAACTTCCAACCGGAGTTTACATCATGAAAACAGCTTCTGAGTCTTATAAAATTATTAAAAAGTAACTTATAGAGGGTAAAGAACTAATAACCATGAATTTTTTACTATAAGTTTTAACCACGAAGATTCTAATACATAAGTGAAGAAATCCCCTGAATTATTTCAGGGGATTTTTATTTTTTAAGGCTAAAATATATTTGTCAATATACATTTCTTTTTCCTTCAATTTATATTGCTGAATATATCTCGGATGCTCCAGAACAGTCATTTTATCAAAAAGTTTTGTTTCTTTATTAAGTTTAGAAATAAAGTCTGCATTTTTCTTTCCTAAAATAAAAACTTCCGAAGTATCGAGATTTAAGCTGATATGTTTCTGTAAAGAATCAATCATAAAAGCTTTTACATCTTCGAAAAGCTTTTTATCGTCATAATAGTTAGCATTAAGCCAACCTGTTTTTGCTTTTCTGACAATCGCTAAAGGAAAAGGAGAATTGATATAAAAATCTTTGTAGAATTCTTCTGCACCTCCATAAGCCGAAATCATACCATACATAAAAACAGAAGAAATTTCGTGCGTGTGGGCAGATTTCATTGTAATTCCGCAAACGCTTTCCAAACGTTTTGTATCGGTGAATGGAACGCCTGTCACTCCTGCTCCATGACGACTAGGATTAATTCCAATAATGAATTTCCTTTTATTGGAATCGTTATAATATTTTTGATAAAACTTTTGCATGACCTCCATTGTTTCAGGATTATCCAAATATGGATTCAAGACCTGAAAACCATCTGGAAGATCTCCTGAATATTCCAGATTCTTATTGAACTGAACGACTTGTTCAGCGAAGGTTTTAAACATAATTTGTTGTTTAGATAAAGAAAAACTAATATAACAAAAATGCATAAAAAATAGCTTCAAAAGTTTTTGAAGCTATTCGAAATATATTTTATGCTTAAATATCTTCTATACGAACGTAAGCAGCACCTGATAAAAACATTAGTTCTCCATAAATATTGCCCGATGTAAAGGAAAAGACACCTCCTCCCATACAGCCATTTCCAAGAGTAAAACTCTGTCCGTTCGGTAAATTTATAATTACCTGATACCAAGTAACAAGGTCTGTATCTGCATTATCCAATGGACCTATTGTTAAATCATACACTTTATCAAAATTTTGACCTACCAAATGCCAAAACTGCACAGGAGGATTATCAGAAAGTGAATTATTAATTTGTTGATGAGAGGTCGATTGCCCTGCGGGAAGCGATGTAGGATATTCATTATATATCAAAGGAGTACAATTCAACAGTGGGTCCGCTAAATTCATACTTACCGAGACAAACGTAATATCCTGAGATGAAAGGTTATCGATTTTAAAATCATTTATTTGTGAATAGTAAAATAAACTTGAGCAAAGCAAAAGTAGTAATGATATTTTTTTCATGTTAATTTAGATTTAAAGGATTAGTTTTTAGAATTGGCAATTTTTTTATTATCGAAATAGATATCTAAAGCCCAATTTATAATATCTCCTTTGTTTCCATGCGTTTTTTCATCTATTTCAGTATCACTTACATCTCTAGATTTTATGAGTTCTTTTGCAGACGGTATCAATAAATCTTTTCTCCTTTCACTTAGCTCCGGATAATTTTTCATCCGTTTTTCCTCGTCTGTTGCTCGGTTTTCTGGACTAGTCATAACTTTCATTGCCTTTGCAAAACTTTTCATAGCATCTGTTTTATTAGCTTCCTGAGAGATTGCTAAACTTTCATTGCTACATGAAATAATTGATAATGCACTTGCAATAAGTAAAATTGTTTTTTTCATGGTTAAAATTTTTAGTTTAATAAAAATATAAAATTCCCAACAAATATTTCTACAATTAGTGAATAAAAATCCCTTTCAGTTTAAAACCAAAAGGGATTATATAAATTTTATGCTTGTTTTGAATTAAATCAGTTTAAAAATAACATTCTGAATTTTTAATTCAACTTTAAATACTTTACTTACATTTAGAAAAATTAATAAAATTTACTCTTTAAGAAAAATAAAGTTTTCAGGTTCATTATCCTCATCGCCGTCTACATCATCTTCGTCTCCTTCTTCACTTAAAGCCAATTCTATATCAATAAACTGAATATATAAACCGCAAATATCTCCATTGCCATCATAAGCAAAGTAAACAGGGTAGTTTCCGTCACCAAAACCACTTGCAAACATCGGAATCTGATAATTTGTGTTGGGAACCGTCCAATTGATCCAATCTCCCGCTTCTCTCTGATTGTTTGGATGATCTTTATAACTTTGTTCGAAAATTCCGGCAAAATAATCATCGTATACATTGTCGACATCGGTCTCAGCTACAAATTTATCTACAGACGGAAGAACTTCAGCATCAGTAATACAACCTAAACCGGCATCAACTCCAAAACCGAAAAAATCGTCTTCAGTTACTCCTTCCAATTCTTCAATTCCGATTAAGGCTTCACGATAAACAACAGGTTTTTCTTTGGTAAATTCAACTTTTACAACAGCGTATCTGTCGCCCCAATCTTCAGATTTTACCACAGCAATTGTCACAGGGAAATTTCCTTTCGGAGCCTGAATGAAATAAGGTTTTTCATTAGAACTCAGATAAACAAGCGGATCTCTCACCACCACTTTTCCGGAAGGAAGAGAAACATTTCCGATGGCCATCGTTTCCATTTTCTGTCCCAGAATTTCATTCGAAGTAAAATAGGTTTCAAGGTCTGTAGGACAAACCATGATATCTTTTACTTCTTCCCATTTTTGCATCCAGTTTTCGTTCATTATAATTTATGATTTAATTGTAAGCACTAAAATTACAGCTTATTTAGTCTACATCAAACTCTTCTTCGTCTTTTAATCCTTTAATAAATGTTTCAAAATCCTTTGCCAGAAAAATTTTCTTATAATCAGCTTCCTGATCTACATGAACGACTTCCGGTTCGCCGTCTTTTCCACACTTGGAATAATCAAGCAAGATCATATCATGACCTGCAGAAGGACAATCGCCAATATAAACTCCGATCGCAGGATATCCCCATTCGTCAATCATAAATTGACTTCCGAGTTCTCCACAAACAGAATAGGTTTTCTCTCTTCCGATTCCCATAATTCCGGTAATCGCGACATGATCTTCTGCCCAAGAATTGTCTTCCGTTGTGGAGAAACAGCTTTTTTCTACCAATCCGCCGTTTTGGACTCTCATTAATTCAATGTATGAAGCAGGAAGTTTGTAGCCTAATTCGTTTTCAATTGAAGCAATCATTTCATCATCGGGAAATTCTTCGATGTAATCTCTTACTGAATAACTGCTTTCACTCCAGAAATTTGTAAAGTCAAAGCCTTTGAAAAATTGTAGTTCCATATTTTATTTTAAATAAATGAGATTCTGATTTTACTGTAAAAGTAATTATCATTTTTAATTAAAAACATTTTTTCCGCTAAGATTTTGTACTGAGCACTAACAATCCTTGTCAAGGTTTTGAACCTTGACAAGGATGATTTAACTAAAAATCAAAGATCAAGATCAATAACTTTTTTATGCGATATTATAAAATTTTCTCTATTATCAAATAATTCAATAACCTCACTTCTTTTCAATAAAGTTTTAGAATGGCTTAAAATGGATTGATAGGAGGAAAAATTATATTTTGAAAAATCGCTCGCAATAGAATGATTCTGCGGATTTTGATGAATATAAATAATTGTATTAATTAAATATTCATCCGACGTAATCTGTTTTCTTTTAAATGGAGATTCTATTAAAGAGCCATGTCTGTTATTTTCCTTGTTAAAAGCTTGGGAATAAGAATTAAAAATTCGAGCAAATTGCTTTGAGAAAATATTTTGTGGTGAGTGAAGTCCTACAAAAGCCTTATCAGGGTTTCTGACCTTGACAAGGCTTTCCAACTCTACATCAGATTTTATCTTAACCAAAAGATGAAAATGATTAGGCATAAGACAATATGCATATACATCACAAACAGGAATAATAAATTCAGCCATTTTATTGAGAAAGAACAAATAATTTCGATCTGATTTAAAAATATTTTCTCCGTTAATTCCACGATTATAAATATGGTAAAAACGATCTGCTTCAATGGGGGCAGTTCTAATGTCTGTCATTTGTGTGTGTTGTTTTAATCCTTGTCAAGGTTTGGAACCTTGACAAGGATTAAAAGTATTAAAAAAATCCCTTTCAGTAGAAACCAAAAGGGATTATAAAATTTTATTTATTTTGAATTAAATCAATCCAAACTGCTCAAAATGATGCGTAAAATGCTTTTTGTGCATCAGTTCCCACATTTCTTTGTTTAATTTTCCGAAAACAAAATTCATGTGTTCAGCCTGCGGATTTTCTTTGTAATATATTGAGAATTTCTTCAAACTTTCTAAGAAAGACTGTTTTGCAACGTCCAGATTTTTATGTCTTAATTCCAATAACTTTTCATCTTCAGCCAAGAATGGCGCAGGGAAATCTTTCGGCATTTTTCTGTGATTGTAAAGAGAATCCTGCCATTTTTCCAAGTGTTCTTCAGGAGTGAAACATTTATCAGCTTCCGGCTCGCCAAGGCTTACCAAAACACCGTGTTCCAAATGCTCGATCATTTGTTGAGGAGACATTTTACCCCAATTTGATTGTGTATTTTCAGTTAATCCATTGACTATTTTCTGAACATTTTTAAGTTCGATGAAAGGAGAATGCTTCGCTACTAATGTTAAAATCGTTGCTACACAAACTACTTCTTCTCTCTGATTCACAACTTCAACCAGCCATTTCACCACACCGGAAGGAATATTTCTTCCTTTTACGCCTCTGTTGATCTTTTCTTTCGCGGTTAAATAAACCGTAATCGTATCTCCCGCATAAACAGGCTTGAAGAACGAACAGTTTTCTAATCCATAATTCGCAATGACTGGTCCTTTTTTCCCTGAAACGAACAATCCAGCCGCTGCAGAAAGGATAAAATATCCATGAGCTACTGTTTTATCGAAGATAGTTCCTGTCAAGCTCGTTGCATCTGTGTGTGCGTAGAAGTGATCCCAAGAAACATTAGAGAAATTAACGATATCTGCATCAGTAACCGTTCTTCCTGCGGTTTCCAACGAATCACCCACCTCAACATCTTCAAAATATTTCTGGAAAGGATGTTTGTCTGCATATTTTTTCTCTGCTCCTTGCTGATATACTTTTGTGATCGCCGTCAAAATATTCGGAGAACCTTGAATTGCTGTTTTTTGAAGGAAGAAATGAAGACCATTCAATCCACCCATTTCTTCACCACCTCCTGCTCTACCAGGACCTCCATGCATTAAAGTTGGAAGTGGAGAACCGTGACCTGTACTTTCTTTTGCATTATCTCTGTTTAACACGAAAATTCTACCGTGTTGAGAAGCCATTTTCCAAGAAGTTTCTGCTACGAATTTCTCATCATGAGAAACAATAGAACCTACCAAACTTCCTTTTCCTCTTTTTGCCAACGCTGCAGCTTCTTCTGCATCTTTGTAAGGCATCAACGTAGAAACCGGACCGAAAGCTTCAACATCATGAGAGATGTTCTTTGTAAATGGAGAATCGTTTAAGAACAATTTCGGACTCATAAATGCACCATTTTCATAGTCTGCATCTACAAGTTCGTGTTTTCCGTCGTATATAAGTTCGTTTTCAGTTTTTAAAATATTTATTTTTCTAAGAACCTCATCGTACTGTTGTTTTCCAACCAAAGAACCCATTCTTGTATCTCTACTTAAAGGATTTCCTATTTTAGTTTGATCTAAAGCTTTAGACAATGCATTTTGAACATCCCCAATTAAGTTTTCAGGAACAATAATTCTTCTGATCGCTGTACATTTCTGACCTGCTTTTGTGGTCATTTCTGTACGAACTTCTTTGATGAACAAATCAAACTCAGGAGTTCCCGGTTTTGCATCCAATCCAAGAATTGAACAGTTCAAAGAATCTGCTTCCATATTGAAACGAACAGAATTTCCTGAAACAGACGGCAAAGCTTTTAATTTTCTACCCGTTGTTGCAGAACCTGTGAATAAAACAGAATCTCCATCCTGAACATAATCCAAAATATTTCCCGGCTCCCCGCAAACCAGTTGAAGTGCTCCCTCAGGAAGAACTCCACTTTCAATCATATCCTGAAAAACTGCGTTGGTCAAATAAGAACCAAAAGGAGATGGCTTCACAATAGATGGAACACCCGCCAACAATGAAGTGGATAATTTCTCCAGCATTCCCCAGACAGGAAAGTTATATGCATTGATTTGTACAGAAACCCCTTCACTTGGTGTTAGAATGTGAGTTCCTAAGAAAGTTCCATTAGCAGAAATTTTCTGAGTTTCTCCATCCACCCAAAACGGAGTGTTCGGAAGCATTCTCTTTGCCAATCCTGAGTATGTAAAGAAAGTACCAAAACCTCCTTCAATATCTACCCAAGAATCTGCGTGAGTTGCTCCTGTTTTATATGATAATTCGTAATATTTTTTCTTTCTTTCCAACAGGTAAAGCGCTACTTTTTTCAACATTTCTCCACGATCGTAGAACGTCATTGAAGAAAGATTTTTGTACCCTACCGTTCTACCATAATCAAGAGCCTGTTCAAAATTCAGTCCTTCAGTATCTGAAACAGCAACCTGCTCTCCCGTCACGGCATTGTATAAAGGAATTCCGTTTCCGGAACCTTCGATCCATTCTCCGTGGATATAGTTTTTTAACTTTTCCATATAGTTTTTAATTTAATAATGTATCAAATACATTTTTAGATTGTTATATTTTAAATTTATTTCGGTTCTTTATAAGGAAACATTTT
Organism: Chryseobacterium sp. GW823-FHT05E08; assembly: GCF_058795655.1. NCBI lineage: Bacteria > Pseudomonadati > Bacteroidota > Flavobacteriia > Flavobacteriales > Weeksellaceae > Chryseobacterium > Chryseobacterium sp. GW823-FHT05E08. The sequence goes on from NZ_JBXAHY010000009.1 coordinate 61,926, forward strand.
TACCAAACCTTCATATAAACTCCTATGAAGAATTGTTGCATGATTATCTCCTTCCATCATTTTATATTCTACTGTCCAGTTTTTCTTATTTGATTTTTTAAGAACATCGTAGAAAGCTTCAGCATCTTTTACCATTACCGGATGCTCGCCTTTTCCGACAGAAACATAAACGAATTTTTTAGTATCCGGGATTTTAGCTAACAATTGAGGAGCCTGTTTCAAAAGACTTTCATCATCCCACCACAAACTTGGACTGATGATGAAATAGTTATTAAACATTTCAGGCTTTTTCAACAATATTTCTGTTGCTAAAAGTCCGCCAAGTGATTGACCGAAGATGTAGGTATCGGTCGTTTTAAACTGACTTTCGATATAAGGTTTTAATTCTTTTTCAAGAAAACTGATGAATTTATCTGAATGTCCCGTTGTAGGATAATCTTTTTGTAAATCTTTTAAATCAGTGTGAAAAGTGAAATCTCTTTTTCTATCGATATTGGCAATTCCGACAACGATCGTTTCTGGCATGGAATACATTTGATTAAAGAATTGTACCAGACCTGTAACATGAATAAAGTCTTCATTCATACTTCCATCCAGAAGATAGATAATTGGATGAGATTTTGTTTTGTCAAATCCTAGCGGAAGATAGATGTTTAAAATTCTGTCTTCATTTAAAATTTTAGACTTTATTGTTCTGATTTCTCCAATATTCAATGGTTTCACATTTCCTTTTTGGGCTAAAACCATAGATTGGAATGTAAATATAATACTGCAGAAAATTAGAAGTTTTTTTAACATATTAAATTTTGTAAGGTGAGGTTATTTTACATCATCCCAAATGCTGTAATCAACAACTTTCGTAGGGATCTGCTCAACATATTCTGTAAACGGTTCGCAAGGAAGAATTGCATCTTTTCCTTCTCTTGCCAACTCCTGATAAAGCTTCGTTCCTTCTGTTTTCCATTTAATCATTTCATCAGAAACATCACGAATGATTTTTGCAGGACTTCCCACAATTAATTTTCTTGCATCACATTTGAAGTTCGCGGGAACGAAAGCCAAAGCTCCAATAATACATTCATCACCGATAACGGCTTTGTCCATCACCACTGCATTCATTCCCACCAAACAGTTTTTACCGATGTGTCCTGAATGAATAATTGCACCATGACCGATGTGCGCACCTTCTTCTAAAATGGTTTCAATCCCCGGAAAAACATGAAGCGTACAGTTTTCCTGAACATTGGCTCCGTCTTTGATGATAATTTTACCCCAGTCGCCGCGGATCACCGCATTGGGACCGATATAAACTTCTTCTCCAATTTCTACATTTCCAATAACCACTGCTTGTGGATGAACGTATGCTGAAGGCTTTATGATGGGACGAATGCCGTGATATGAGTAAATATTCATAAAATTTTTGTTAAAAATTTAATTTAACAATGTATCAATCTAACAGTTTACCAATAGATGCTTCGACAAGCTCAGCATGACAATGGAATTGTTACATTGATACATTTCTATATTGTTACATTATTGAAAAAATTATACTTTTTCAATCACCATTGCATAACCCTGTCCGACACCGATACAAAGGGTACACAATGCATATTTTTTATTTTGTTTTTGAAGTTCAATTGCTGCAGAACCGATAATTCTTGCCCCGGAAACTCCAAGCGGGTGACCAATCGCAATAGCACCTCCGTTTGGATTTACTCTTGCATCATCATCCTGTAAACCTAAACTTCTAGTTACTGCTAAAGATTGAGCGGCAAACGCTTCATTCAATTCAATAACATCTATATCATCTAAAGAAAGATTTAATCTTTTCAATAATTTTTGAGTCGCTTCAACAGGTCCGATTCCCATAATTCTTGGCTCAACACCTGCAACCGATGAACCTAAAATTTTAGCTTTTGGTTTCAACCCATATTTCTTCACGGCTTCTTCACTTGCTAAAATAAGAGCTGCAGCACCGTCATTCATTCCTGAAGCATTTCCTGCGGTTACCGTTCCTTCTTTTCTAAAAGCCGGACGAAGTTTCCCTAGTCCTTCCATTGAAGAAGTTGGTTTAATGAATTCGTCTGTATCGAAAATTTTCGGTTCGCCTTTTCTTTGTGGAATTTCAACTTTTACAATTTCCTCTGCCAATCTTCCACTTTGCTGAGCTTTGGTTGCTTTTTGCTGAGACCAAAGAGCAAATTTATCCTGATCTTCACGGCTGATGTTATGCATATCTGCTAAGTTTTCCGCAGTATCTCCCATTCCGTCAACTCCGTATAATTCTTTCATTTTTGGATTCACAAACCTCCATCCGAAAGTCGTATCAAACATCTGGCTATCTCTCCCAAAAGCTGCGCTTGGTTTTGACATTACATAAGGTGAACGCGTCATGTGCTCGACTCCACCTGCAATGTAGATTTCACCTTCTCCTGAAGCAATTGAACGGAAAGCATTGGCAACTGCCGACATTCCAGAAGCGCACAATCTGTTTACTGTCTCACCTCCGATTTTGTATGGAAGTCCAGCCAATAAAAGTCCCATTCTTGCTACATTTCTGTTATCTTCACCTGCTTGGTTAGCACATCCGAAAATAACGTCTTCGATTTCTTCAACTGGAACTTCAGGATTTCTTGCAACAATTTCTTTAAGCACAACTGCTGCCAAATCATCGGCTCTAACTTCTGATAAACCTCCCTGTAATTTTGAAATAGGAGTTCTGATGTAATCTATGATATATACGTTGTTCATAATGTTTTTAATATAATAATTTAGCAATGCTAAATTGACTGTTTATTTTTTATACCGCTTATTAATTTTTCAAAATTCCTTCATGCCAAGACATCCACAATAAATAATTATTAACTGTCTTAATTCCCTCTTCATCAATCCAAAAATGATTTTCTTTTAAATATTTTTCGGATAGGTTTTCAATTTCTTTGGATGTAAATTGTGAATGCTCAGATTTATTCCAAATGATATTGAATGTATCAGTTCGCATATCTTCAAACTCTTTTAAAATTTCATCAAAATTTTCAAGATTATTATCTTCGAAATAACTTTTCATCTTTTCTCCATCAATGGAAAAAGTACTTGAAAACTTTTTTAAAATTTTATTCTTATCCAATTTATCTTTAAAGCTCTACTACTTTTTTTCCGATTTTATACACTGTTCCGACGAATTTTGCAATCAATTCATCGTTTTGATTGGTAATTTTAATGTCAAAAACAGCAGTTTTTCTGGTATCGTTTACCAAGATACTTTCTGCTCTGAAAATATCACCTTCTTTTCCGGCTTTTGTAAAATTGATGATGCAATTCAATGCAACGGCAGCGTCTCCGGAATTGTTGGACGAAAATGCCAATGCAGAATCTGCAAAAGCAAACGTAACGCCTCCGTGAACGGTTTTCAACCCATTAATCATATCTTTTTTGATGGGCATTTCCAGTAAACAATAATTTTCTTTGACTTCGATCATTTTGATATTCATCCATTGGGAAAAATAATCCTGATCGAACATATATTCAGCAACTTGTCTTGGATTCATTTCTAATTTACGTTTGTTATTTCTTCATATAATTCTTCAACCAACTTCTCATAAATCCCCATCGTTTTACCAAGAATTATCTGCTCGTATGAAAGATTTTCTGAATTTGACGGATTAGATTCATTTTGATAAGGAGCATTTAAGTCAATACCATTTTCATTAGCTAACCGTTTGATCAGCTCTTTATATTTTTCATTAAATTTCCCTAATAACTCAAGTCTTTCCTGATCATCATCGATCGAAGAAAGTTCCTGAACGATATATTCTTTTTCAATGAAAAGCCTTGTTTCTAATTCGGCTCTGAATTCATCTATATTCATGAAAAAATATTAATTATTTCATCAAATCTTTTCTATCAGGATCTTTTAAATATCTTTTACCATCTTTATCAAAACCCCAAACATTTGATATTTCTCTTAATTGAAATAAATCATAATCACCTTTATGAATTTTGATTCTGTTCAATCTTCTTAATTTTCTATTTGCTTCTAATTTATTTTTCTTTTCTGTCACTGCAGTTGTAATTCCTATTATCGGAGTTTTCTTTCTTGACCTACTCATTAATAAACTAGCTATTATTATTTATAATTTTCTCAACAACGGGCTTTGTCTATATCTTTCTTCCTGATATTCTTCGTAAAGATTTTGCAGGGTTTCGGAGATTTTTGAATATCCGATTTCTTTTCCCCAAGCCAATAATCCTTTTGGATAATTTACGCCTTTCTGCATTGCCAATTCAAGATCTTCATCGTTGGCAATACCTAATCTTTTTGCTTCAACCGCTTCATTGATCAACATTGAAATAATTCTCAAAAATATTTGTTGATAAAGAGCATCGTTTTTTTCTGCAACAAGTTTTTCTGCGCCTTCATTATAATCGTAGAAACCTTTTCCTGTTTTTCTGCCGTGAAGCTTGGCTTCAGACATTCTTTGTTGAAGAAGAGATGGTTTGTATTTCGGATCGTAGAAATATTCCTTGTAAACTGTTGTCGTTACAGAGAAATTCACATCAACACCAATTAAATCCATTAATTCAAAAGGTCCCATTTTGAAGTTTCCAATTGTTTTCATCGCTTCATCAACCTGTTCTATAGTTGCGATGTTTTCTTCAACAATTCTCAATCCTTCACCGTAGTAAGGACGAGCGATTCTGTTGACGATAAAACCTGGAATATCTTTGGCAATAACAGGAGTTTTTCCCCAATGTTTCATCAGATTATAGATTTTTTCCGCTAATGATTTTTCTGTAAGTAAAGACGGGATAACCTCAACCAAAGGCATTAAAGGAGCCGGATTGAAAAAGTGAATTCCGATGAAACGCTCCGGTTTTTGTAATTCCGCACCAAGGGAGGTGATGGAAATAGATGATGTATTAGAACCAATAATACAGTTTTCTGAAACGTAAGTCTCTAGTTCTGTAAAAACTTTGGTTTTGATTTCTTTGTTTTCGATAATGGCTTCAATCACTAAATCAGAATCTTTTAGATCCTGTAAAGTTTCACCTTTAACGATATTATTTCTGATTTCTGTGGCTTTTTCCTGAGAAATTTTAGCTTTTTCAACTAATTTATTTAATGTTTTCTCTAAGCCAGAAAGTGCTTTATTAATTTGCGGAGTATTTGCGTCGAATAAAACAACTTTGCAACCCGCTGTTGCAGCTACCTGAGCGATTCCTACGCCCATAGTTCCTGCACCAATAATTCCGATATTTTTCATTAATTTATAGATGTTAGAATCTAGAAGTTAGAAGTTAGATTTTTTACCTGCTAATTTCTAACCTCTAATTTCTAATTTCTATAATATTATTTTCCTTTATAATTAGGCTTTCTTTTTTGTAAAAAGGCACTTACCCCTTCTTTGAAATCTTCTGTTTCAGCAGCTTCCTGTTGTAAATCTCCTTCTAATTCAAGTTGCTCTCTCAATGTATTTGTATATGACTGAGCGAAAGCCTTTTTAGTTAATTTGATAGCTGCAGTCGGCATATTTGACATTTTTTCAAGGATTTCCATTGATTTTGGAGCGAACTCTTCTTCATTGAAAATTTCAGCAACCAAACCGTAAGATTTTGCTTCATCAGCAGATAATCTTTTCCCTGTGAATGCTAAATAATTTGCCAATTGTCTTCCCAATAATTTCGGTAAGAAATACGTTCCTCCCGTATCAGGAATCAATCCAATATTTGAAAATGCCTGCGCAAAATAAGATTTATCAACTGCTAAAACGAAGTCACAGATTAATGCCAACATTGCGCCAGCTCCTACTGCAGGACCATTTACCAATGCAACAACTGGTTTTTTACATTTTGTAATCTCTGTCACCAAAGGGTTATAATAATCTACCACAATTTTTCTGATGATATCGTGGTCGTGGTGTTCGTTACCTTGTACGAAAGCATCATCCAGGTTTTGGCCGGAGCAAAAAGCTTTTCCTCTTCCTGAAATTGCCACACATCTTACTGTTTCGTCATCGCTACATTCTTTAATAAAATCTTTTAAATCTGATAAAGAAGGCTTTGTAAGCGCGTTCATTGTATCGGGTTGATTGAGGTAAGCGATTTTAAGTTTTCCGTCAAAATGCGTTTCAATATCAAGTTGTGTATACATAGTTTTTAATTTTAAATCAGTTAAATATAATCATTTAACAGTATATAAGGAACAATTCTGTAATGAAAAACATGAATATTTCAACATATACATAATTGTTCCTTTTATAATTTTATACTGTTAAATAAGGATATTCATCGCTGATATAATTATTTAAATTATTACGTTATTATTAAAATTTTCGTGATAAATAGTTTGACCAGGCACATCTGTATCATTAATATTTACAGATGCATTATAAATCAAATTATCCTTAACCAAAACTTTTTTGGTTCTTATATAAAGTCCACATCCAACGTTTTCAATTAAATTATTTGTAATTGTAATAACATTATCTGAAGAATCTCCGGTATTAGCAATAATTCCATATCCATAATTATTGTTGGTAATAAAATTATCATTAATCCAAACTCTGCCCATAAAAGTATGAGTTCCGTTAAGTCCATCTATCTGAACTCCAATTATTCCTTTAAAATCAGGGTTTAAATTTCCACTAAAATTATTATTATTAATGTAAATCTTAGCAATTTTACGAGGCTCAACTTGTACTGTATTAACAATCTTACGTCCTTGAATATACACTCCTATAGATGTAAGATTAAATGCCTGATTGTTATTTATTGAAATCACATCCATATCTCCATGCAGAGTTATACAGCTTTTTAAATTATAGAATTTATTATTTGAAATCTCAATGTTTTCTGAATTACAAAATGGTGATAGTCCCTGAAGAGTTATCCCATAACTTTCTGTCCCAGACGATTCCAAAATATTATTACTAATTATTATATTTCTGAATTCTGTCTGATTAAATTCTGCAGCACCTCTTGAAGAAGCGTTGATCATTCCCCCATCATCTGAAATTAACTGATGAATTATATTGTTAGTAATAATTCCGTTTTTTCTAATTCCATCAAATCTGATAGCTCCCCAAGTCGTATTTCTAAATGTATTGTTGGAAATGACAAAATTATTAACACTATCGTAGAAATCTATCGCATATAACCTATGATGTCCTGTATTATCTCTTCCACAATATTCAAAATAATTATCATTGATCAATACTGATCCATAAAGCCCTAAATCAAATGCGAAAATACCGCATGGTGCTTTAGATGAATCATAGTTTTCAGCATTTTTGAAAATATTTTTTTCTACTATGACATTTGCGTTATGTGACTGCGTAATAACCAAATGCTCCATTACATAGATTTGTTGCTGGACACCACTTTCAAATAGATTATTTTTCACTGTAATATGCCCTTCTCCACAATTATAGAAACGTAAAGCACGATTATATAGATCATAAAAATGACAATTTGTAATTTCTATATTATATGAACCATTAACTTCATATGTCCCTTTAAATAATATTCCTCCATTAAATTCTTTTGAAAGTGCATTATCAGAAGAATTATAGGTTGGTAAGTTATTTTTGTTCAGATCAAAGTTGAATCCTTCTATAATAATATTACTACAATCTGTAAAGTTGAAATAAAAGCTTTCAAATCTTACATTAGTATTTGATTTAATCCACGTATGCTGTTTATCTCCTAAAAGCTTAAAACAGGAAAGGTTCTGAAAAGAAAGTTGATTATTTACAATATACTCTCTTGCATCAAACCTCAATGTAGCACCTAAATAAGCTGCCATTTTAACAGCTGCCAAAATAATTTCCTCGTCATTATGATATCTATTTTCCTTGTCACACCTGTACCATTCAATATTGATGGTATTTTCATTTAAAATAGCTTTATAATATTCTCCGTTTTCAAGAATAATAACGATGCCATCTTCTGGTAAATTAGTTCCAGTGATATTCTGATAATAAACTTCTTCTCCTGTATGAGGAAAAAATTTCTTGAATCCATAATCTGAAGGAATACACGTTGATGGAAATTTCTGACTGTTACAATTTGTCATAATTAATTTTTTGTTTTGATTATTTTAATTAAATAGATCATTAAAAAATGATACTGAAGCAAAACTAAGCGCTGCTAGCGACAAAACTTGACGTATCATTTTTATTTATAATATATTTTAATGACATTTAAAATAATCAAAAGGCTCTAAACAGTCTAAACACTGATACGAAGCCTTGCATAATGTAGACCCGAATCTGCTAATCTGTTTTGAATGCATAGAACCACAACGCGGACATTTTTTCGGTTTCCCGATGTGATGTTCGTCTGCTCCTTTTTCGGGAGGTGAAATTCCGTACACACGAAGTTTTTCTCTCGCTTCATCCGTCAACCAATCTGTTGTCCAAATTGGAAACATTTTGGTGACCACTTTCGCATCCCAACCGTTTTCTTTCATGATTTTCATGATGTCTTCCTCAATGGTAAACATAGCCGGGCAGGCAGAATAAGTCGGCGTAATCGTTACTTCACAAGAATTTTCGCTCGTAATTTTCGCTTCTCTTACAATACCTAATTCCACGATATTGATTACCGGAATTTCCGGATCTGGGACTAATTCTAATATTTCTAAAGGATTTTTCAATCTTTTTTAATCTGATTTTTTTTAAACGCAAAGTGCGCAAAGTTTTTTTTGACTACTAACTGTTTTTAAGCTCGCAAAGGCGCTTCACTTAGCAAAGTTCAAAAAATTACCAAGTACAACCCGGATATGCTCTCTGCATATACTGCAATTCACAAAGAATAAATCCGAAGTATTCTGTGTGATATCCCGTTCTTGATTTTGGCTGCATAAAAGGATTTGCAGGATATTCTAAACCAAAATCTGCAAAATCTTTTTGTGTAATAGAAAGGAAATCTTCATACATAGCATCAACATTTGGAGCGATATTTAAAGCTATTAAATCATCTTCTCCTTCCACTTTTGCGAATAAACCTTTCGTGTATTCCCAAATATTTTCAAGAGATTTTACCAAACGAGCTTTACTTTCTTCTGTTCCCTGAGCGAAAATTTTCATCCAAGATGCAGCATGTGTATAGTGATATCTAACTTCTTTCAACGATTTTTGAGCAAGAGCAGAAAGTTCTTCATCTGCAGAATTTGATAATGCCTCATACATCAATTTCTGATATACCGAGAAAACATATACTTTAAGAATCGTCTGCGCATAATCTTCATTCGGAAGTTCAACCCAATGTGCGTTCACGTATTCATGCTCGTATCTTAAAAATGCTAAATCATCTTCGCTTTTACCGTTATCGATAACTCTTGAAGCGTAAACATAAAAGTTGTTTGCTTGTCCAAGTTCGTCCAATGCGATGTTTGTTAATGCAATGTCTTCCTCTAAATAAGGCCCTTCACCACACCATGCAGACAGTCTTTGTCCCATGATGAAACTGTCATCAGCAAACTTTAATAAATAATTGAATAGTGCGCTCATTACATGTTTTTTACATCGTTAGGAATATCGTAGAACGTCGGGTGACGGTACAATTTATCATCAGCCGGATCAAAGAAAGCTTCTTTATCAATTCCTTCTGAAGTCACAATATATTTACTTGGAACAACCCAAACAGAAGTTCCTTCTTTTCTTCTTGTATAAACATCTCTTGCGTTCTGCAAAGCCATTTCTGCTGTTGGCGCCTGTACAATTCCAACGTGTTTGTGAGATAATCCCGGTTTAGTCTGAATAAACACTTCCCACATATCTAAATTTGCCATAGTCAAATTTTAAATTCTAAGTTTTGAATTATTTTAAACTTTAATTTTCGAACCATTAAGGACAATTAAGCTGTTAAGAATATTAAGTTTAGCTTTAAAATCAGAATGATTTATCTTAATTAAACTAAACCTCAAAACAAAATCTTAATGGTTTAAATTAAATATTATATTACTTCTTTTTGTTGTTTTTCTGCAAAAGCAATCGCCGCTTCTTTTACCCAAAGGTTTTCCTGCTGCGCTTTTACTTTTGTCTGTAATCTTTTCTTATTACAAGGTCCGTTACCTTTTAAGATTTCCATGAATTCACCCCAAGGAAGTTCTCCGAAATCATAATGTTGTCTTTCCTCATTCCATTTAAGATCTTTATCAGGCATTGTTAATCCTAAGAATTCAGCCTGAGAAACCGTAACGTCGATAAATCTCTGACGAAGACTATCGTTACTTTCCCTTTTAACTCTGTAATTCATAGAGATTTTAGAGTTTGGCGAACTGTCGTCATTTGGACCAAACATCATTAAAGCCGGCCACCAGAAACGGTTTAACGAAGCCTGTGCCATTTCTTTCTGCTGTTTTGTGCCGCGACAAAGCGCCATTAGAATTTCATATCCTTGTCTTTGGTGGAAAGATTCTTCTTTACATATCTTCACCATCGCTCTTGAGTAAGGTCCATAAGAATTCCCCATCAACATTACTTGGTTCATAATTGCTGCACCATCAACTAACCAACCGATTGCGCCGATATCTGCCCAACTCAATGTCGGATAGTTAAAAATACTTGAGTATTTCGCTTTTCCTTCCAACATATCATCATAAGTCGCATCTCTATCCGCTCTGATAGTTCCGTTTCCTAAAGTTTCAGTCGCAGAATAAAGGTATAAACCGTGACCTGCTTCATCCTGAACTTTAGCTAAAAGAGCCATTTTTCTTCTCAATGAAGGTGCTCTGGAAATCCAGTTAGCTTCCGGCAACATTCCGACAATCTCAGAATGCGCGTGCTGTGAAATCTGACGAACCAATAATTTTCTGTAATCATCGGGCATTACATCTTTTGGTTCTACTTTATTTTCGTCGTGTACGTATTGAACAAATTTTTCTAAGTCCATCTTTTTTAGTTTTAATAATGAAAAAAATTCATTAAAAATTAAACATCATAATTAAGCATCACCACATTCGTTGTCGGGTGACATTGGCAAGTAAGAACAAATCCTCTTGCTACCTCGTCTTCGGTAAGCGCGAAATTTTTCTCCATGAAAACTTCCCCTTCCAAAACCTGCGCTTTACACGTACAACAAACTCCTCCTTTGCAAGCAAAAGGTACAGGAAGATTGTCTTTCAATGCTTTATCTAAGATACTCTCTTTTTTAGAATTAAGGTGGAACGAATATTCATCATCATCGATAATGACCGTTACCATACTTTCTAAATTGGCAATTGCCTTGAATTCATCACTCATTTCTTCAGAATTTTCTTCGTCTGGAGCAGTGAAATATTCAAATAAAACCTGGATTGCAGGTACTTTTTTATCTTTCTTTAAATAATCTGCGATCCCTTTAATCATTTCCGAAGGTCCGCAAATGAAAAATGTAGATTCTTTAACATCGATATCTGCATATCTTTCAAATAAATGATCTATTTTTTCAGGAGAAATTCTTCCTTCAAAAATCGGGTCTTCATGCTGCTCACGGCTTACTAAATAAACAACTTTCAGTCTTCCGTTAAAAGTTTCAACCAATTTATCGATCTCAGCCTTTTTCATCACATGATTCATGCTTCTGTTGCTGTAGAATAAATAGGCATTTGAATTCGGTTCCTGGTAAAGACTTTCTTTAATATTTGATAAAACGGGGGAAATTCCACTTCCTGCTGCCAAACCAACATACGTTTTTACGTTTGTCGGGTGATAAGACGTATGAAAACCGCCCATCGGAGGCATCACTTCAAGAACTTCATCCATGTGAAGATGCTCATTGAAATAACCTGAAACTTTTCCATTTTCTAAAAGCTTAACCAATACTTCCAGCGTGTTGCTTTTTTCACTTGGAGCATTGCAGATAGAATAAGAACGTCTCTCTTCGTTTCCGTCGATCATCATTCGGAAGTTAAGATACTGCCCCTGCTTGAATCTGAATTTATCTTTCAGTTCTTCAGGAATTTCAACGGCTACATTTACAGCATCGTTGGTATCTTTCTGAACCCTTACAGTTTTTAATTTATAAAATGAATTCATTTTGTTTTAAGTATTCTATTAATTTTTCCACCTTCGCACTTAGGCAAACTGTCCTGAGCATGAATTTTCACTTTCGTGGTGATTCCTACTCGTTTTTTTATTTCGTTTTCTATACTTTTTCCAAAGTCTCCGACAAAAATAGCATAATCATCGGTATTAATTTCAATTTGTTTGGCTTTCACAAATTCATCATCGATTTCCAGATCAATATCCAATGCAACACACATTTGTTCTTTTTCAATCGGTGTTAAATAATAATTCGGAACCACTCCTTCCACATGAGAAAACGCTTCTTCAATCTGACTTGGATATACATTTACCCCTCTTACAATCAGCATATCGTCGGCTCTTCCAAGAATTGGTTTCATTTTAACCATTGTTCTTTTTGAGTTTTCTTCATAATAAAGACTTGTGATATCATTCGTCCAATAACGTAAAAGCGGCATTGCTTTTTTCGTTAAAGTCGTAATCACCAAAACTCCTTCTTCGCCAAAAGGAACCGGTTGTTTTGTAATCGGATCTAAAATTTCAGGATAAAAATGATCTTCCCAAATGTAAGAACCTCCTTTTTCCTCAAAATCTTCCATCGAAACTCCGGGTCCGATAATTTCACTCAACCCATAAATATTGGTAGCGTGAACTCCCAATTTTTCTTCAATATGATGTCTGATAATCTCCGTCCAAGGCTCTGAACCTAAAACGGCATATTTTAAACTGATTTCGTCTGCCGAAATTCCTCTTTTAGCAAATTCATCAGCGATTGTTAAAGCATAAGACGGTGAGCAACAGATCACTTCAGGTTTAAAATCTATAATTAAATCAATCTGTCTCGTTGTCATTCCTCCTGAAATTGGAAGGACACTCATCCCTAATTTTTCTGCTCCGTAATGAAGTCCAAGTCCGCCCGTGAAAATTCCATATCCATAGGCGTTGTGTAACTGCATTCCCTGTTTTGCTCCCGCTGCATTCAAAGATCTTGCTACCACTTCGCTGAATAAATCAACATCTTCTTTTGTATATCCTACCACCGTTGGTTTTCCTGTTGTTCCGCTTGAACAGTGAATTCTTTGCAATTCATTCTTTGGAACAGTAAATAATCCGAACGGATAATTGTCTCTTAAATCTTGCTTGTATGTGATAGGCAATTTTGAAATATCTTCAATTGTCCTTATTTCCTCAGTTGATATTCCTAATTCATCAAATTTTCCTTTATAAAAATCCGACTTCTCCTCAAGATAACCCACCAAATCCACCAATCTTTCCGACTGGAGTTTTCTCAATTGGTCGAGCTGTAAGTATTCAACTGAAAAATCCACATCCATGACTAACTAACATTTGTTAGGTGTAAATTTAAAAAGAATTTGGGAGGTGACAAAATTTTTATGATTTTCGTCACATTTTGAATGATTCTAAATAGTTTTGAGGTTGAGAAGGCTTTTCCGTTTTTGACTGTCATTCTGAAAGGAGCAAAGCGGAGTGAAAAATCTCTAATAATAAAGTGTTGATATTCTTCCTTAGTCAGGATGACAAAAGAGACGTTTATTGTTTGTGATTTCCTAAAAGACCAAAAAGAATCTTATCCCTTATTTCATCAGTAATTTCAGTAGTGGATTCAATGTTTCTTTTGAACCAAAAATAAGAATTGTTTAAAGTGTGAAGAATAAATCTTGTTGTAAAAGTTGGTGAGCTTAATTCCCAGTTTTCAGCTTGATAAATTTCAGAAATCAGTTCTTCAACTTCCTGTTGATATTTTTTTCTTAATTCTACAAATTCAGGAAGTCTTTCCTCCAAATGTCTCCATTCATTAGAATAAATATGCGTAACATCACGATTTCTGAGAACTATTGATAAATGTTTATCAATGAATAAATTCAACTTATCTTTTGGATTGATGTCTGTATTTTTTACAGTTTGAAGCTCAGTAAAGAAATCATTGGCAATTCCGAAGCAGATCCATTCCAGAATTTCCTCCTTTGAACGGATGTGTGCATATAAGGAAGCTGCTTTAATATTGAGTTTTGTAGCCAAATCCCTCACAGAGCTGCCCATATACCCTTTCTCTTTGAAAAGTTCTACGGCAACGTCTAATATTTTTCTTTGTTTTTCTTTAAGTTCCATCAATGCAGGCAAAAGTAACTATTTTGATTTTAATATTTGATTTTGAGGGGAATAATTTTTAACGCGATGGTCGCAAAGTTTATTTTAAAATTAATCTATTTTCTGTATTACTCAAAGTTTGTCATTCTGACGAAGGAAGAATCTTAACCCTTTATTATTAGAGATTCTTCACCCCACTTCGTTTCATTCAGAATGACAGAAGGCATTTAATTTACAACAATCATTAGAATTTTAACCGAAACTTATAATTCCTTTTTAAACCACCCCGTCAAATTCTTTGAATTTTCGCCACCCCTCCAGAGGAGGGGAATTTTAACTCCGCTTGATTTTTCTGCGATGTGACGACTTTTACATCATTTTAAATAAAATTTTTAATTATCGGAAATTTTGTCAAGTTAATTTTACGTTAAAAATACAATATTCGGAAATTTTGTCTACATTTTTTATAAATTTAATAATTGAACAGTTTTTGCGATAAGGTAATTGAATTAAATGATAAATAATTGATAGCATTAAGAAGCTAAGCCTGAAAATTTAGTTTCTTGATGTTTTTAAAAAGAATTAAACTAAACTTAATCATTACAAAAAATATACACAATATGAACTTAAATCAATATACTGTAAAATCACAAGAAGCCATCCAGGCGGCACAGCAAGTTGCTATGGAATTTGGTAATCAAAGCATAGAACCTCAACATTTATTGGAAGGAATTTTCCAGATAGATGAAAATATATCGCCTTTCTTATTAAAAAAATCTGAAGCAGATGCCAATTTGGTAAGAGAGCGCAACCGTGAAAATTTAGAAAAACTTCCGAAAGTACAGGGAGGAAATATCTATCTTTCTCAATCAGCAAATAAAGTTTTGCTTGACGCTCCTAACATCGCTAAAAAAATGGGTGATGAATTTGTGACGATCGAACATTTATGGCTTTCACTTTTAGAAACCAATTCTGAAGTTTCGAAAACATTGAAAGATATGGGCGTTACAAAAAGTCTTTTGGAAGGCGGAATTAAAGAATTAAGAAAAGGTAGTAAGGCAACTTCTGCAAGTTCGGAAGAGACTTATCAATCGTTAAATAAATATGCTAAAAATTTTAATGAATTAGCTGCAGAAGGGAAACTTGATCCAGTAATCGGTCGTGATGAAGAAATCAGGAGAGTTTTACAGATTCTTTCAAGAAGAACTAAAAACAATCCGATCTTAATTGGTGAGCCGGGTGTTGGTAAAACCGCAATCGCAGAAGGAATTGCCCACAGAATCATCAGCGGAGATATTCCTGAAAACCTGATGGATAAAACGTTGTATTCATTGGATATGGGAGCTTTGATCGCCGGCGCAAAATATAAAGGAGAATTTGAAGAAAGATTAAAATCAGTCGTTAATGAGGTGATCAAATCAGATGGGCAAATCATCCTTTTCATTGACGAAATTCACACTTTGGTGGGAGCTGGAGGTGGTGAAGGAGCAATGGACGCAGCAAATATTTTGAAACCGGCTTTGGCAAGAGGAGAATTAAGAGCGATCGGTGCGACAACTTTAAATGAATATCAAAAATATTTCGAAAAAGATAAAGCACTTGAAAGACGTTTCCAGAAAGTGATGGTGGAAGAACCTGACACTGAATCTGCAATCTCTATTCTTCGTGGAATTAAAGATAAATATGAAGCCCACCATAAAGTCAGAATCAAAGACGAGGCGATTATTGCGGCGGTGGAAATGTCTCAACGATATATTTCGGATCGATTTTTACCCGACAAAGCAATTGACTTGATTGACGAAGCTTCGGCTAAATTAAGAATGGAAATCAATTCAAAACCTGAGGAATTGGATGTTTTAGACAGAAAATTAATGCAGATGGAAATAGAATTGGCCGCCATTTCAAGAGAAGGGAATCAGACAAAAATTGACCATTTAAAAGAAGATATTTCAAAGATTTCTGAGGAAAGAAACGAAATTAATGCTAAATGGCTGAAAGAAAAACAAAAATCTGAGGATTTAACCCAGATTAAAAAAGATATAGAATCTTTGAAACTAGAAGCCGAAAGAGCTTCAAGAGCAGGAGATTATGCGAAAGTTGCTGAAATTCAGTACGGAAAAATTAAAGAAAAAGAAGATGCTTTGCAGAAACTCGAACTGGAGATGCAAAATCATCAGAATGAATTGATTAAAGAAGAAGTAACCGCAGAAAATATTTCCGAAGTGATCGGAAAATGGACAGGAATTCCTGTTACAAAATTGCTTCAATCTGAAAGAGAAAAATTATTACATCTTGAAACTGAACTTCATCACAGAGTTGTAGGTCAGGAAGAAGCAATTGGGGCTGTTGCAGATGCGATCAGAAGAAACAGAGCAGGACTGAGCGACGAGAAAAAACCGATCGGATCATTCCTTTTCTTAGGAACGACGGGTGTTGGTAAGACTGAGCTTGCAAAAGCGTTGGCTGAGTTTTTATTCGACGATGAAAACAATATGACGAGAATTGATATGAGTGAATATCAGGAGCGTCATTCGGTTTCAAGATTGGTGGGTGCGCCTCCGGGATATGTCGGATATGATGAAGGAGGTCAATTGACGGAAGCGGTGAGAAGAAGACCTTACTCAGTCGTGCTTTTAGACGAAATTGAAAAAGCGCATCCAGATGTTTTCAATACATTGTTACAAGTTTTGGATGACGGTCGTTTGACGGATAATAAAGGCAGAGTCGTGAATTTCAAAAACTCGATCATCATTATGACTTCGAATTTAGGTTCGCACATCATTCAGGAGAATTTTGAAGATATTACCGAAGAAAATCAAGACGAAATTGTTGACAAAACTAAAATTGAGGTTTTTGATTTGTTGAAACAGACTTTACGTCCGGAATTTTTGAACAGAATTGATGAGACGGTATTGTTCCAGCCTTTAAGAAAAAAAGAAATTGGAAAAATCGTTCAGTATCAGTTGAGAGGTTTCAATGATTTATTAGGAAAACGTAATATCATCATGACTGCCACTCAGGACGCTTTGGATTATTTGATGAATAAAGGATATGATCCGGCGTTCGGGGCAAGACCTTTGAAAAGAGTCATTCAACAGGAAGTTTTAAATAAATTATCAAAAGAGATTTTGGCAGGAACGGTGAATGAAGGTGATAGAATCACGTTAGATTATTTCGAGGAAACAGGTTTGGTTTTCAGACCTGCAGAAAAATAAGTAGTTTTTTTTCATATATATTATTTTTGTAATAAGTGCTGTAGACCCAATCTACAGCACTTATTTTTTTTATACAAACACGTCCAAATCCTTAATAATTTTAACCATACATAACAATCCGTAAAATCACGGAGAATTAATAGGAAAAAAACGTATCATTTAACATAAAAAATTTACGAAATTTGCAATACTAACTAACATTCTACTATAAAAGCTAACATTATGAAAACAAAACCTATCTTTAACGGAGACACCATCGAGCTAACAGAAGCTCCAAACACCATGTCTTCATCATTTATTCAAAAATTAGTTGACAACTACCGTAATAATCAATTAGCTGCAATCAATACCAAATTTGGGATTGAAGATGCTCATTCTATCCGTTTCGATTTATCAACCTTGAAAAAATTTATTTCAGATATTGAGAACGAAGCGAAAAAAGTAAATCCAACAATTACTGAAAATGATCTGGGCGTTAGATTTTACTATGCAGCATATCCGCAGGTTGAAAACTGGAACACAATGGAAGGCACTCCAATCGGAACGAACTATGCAGGAAAACATACTTTAGTAATGATTCCTACATTGAAAATGGAGAATACAGAAGGAGAAACTTTAAGTTATGACTTCAATCCTTTGGACGCTTCCACTTATAATCAGAACAGTGATAATGATGGCGAACAGGGAGAAGTAATGGCAATGAATAAGGCTTTATCAGCTATTTTATGTCAAAATCACGGAAATCTTATTCCGCCAGATAATACTGTAACAGAATCATTCTAATTTTTTTATATTTAATCCAATATTAAACTAACACAATGACGGACTTCCAAAAAGTGATATATGAATCTTTATTCTGGAGTGAGGGTATCGCTGCACTTATCTCAATTTTATATTATAATCGTATAAAAAATCAGTCTTGGAAGTACTTTGTATTTTATTTAATATTTATTTTTCTGTGTGAAGCAATTGGAAAATGGGGTTCACTTGTTGTTGATTATAATAAACAGGCATTTTACAACTATTTTGTAATTCCAGTTCAATTTATCTTTTTCTTTTGGCTTTATGCCGCTAAATCGTTTGAAAAAAAGAAAACATTTTTAGTATTATCCGGCATTTATTTACTTTCATTTATACCAAGTGAATTTATTTTGGATACCGATAAAGTCATGTTTTCGATCAATTATACATTTGGATGCCTAATTTTGATGATACTCGTTGTAATGGAATATTATAAACAAATTAATTCATCAAATATTCTTAATTTCAGTAAGAATCCAATGTTTTATATCAATTTAGGAGTAACATTATTTTATATCGGGACTTTACCTTTCTGGACATTTTTCCCTCTTATCAGAACATATAGAGAAATCTACAATATCTATTTTGCTTACTTCCTTATTTCCGGGATCGTGATGTACTTATTATTCTCAATTTCATTCATATGGGGAAAACAGAGCTCTTAATAACGTTAATCCTATTCAACATATTTTTTGTGTTGTTTGTCGCCGCGATCATGGTTTATATCAGAAAATATAAGCAGCGTAAAAAGGAATATTTAACTGAGATTGAAATAAAAAACGAGATCCATCAGAAAGAACTTCTGGCAACACAGCTGGAAATTCAGCAGGCGACCATGCAGCAGATCGGGCGTGAACTTCATGATAATATCGGACAGAAATTAACCCTTGTAAGCCTTTACACTCAGCAACTTTTATATGAAAATAAAGTTCCTGAGGTGAGTG
Organism: Chryseobacterium sp. GW823-FHT05E08; assembly: GCF_058795655.1. Classification (NCBI taxonomy): domain Bacteria; kingdom Pseudomonadati; phylum Bacteroidota; class Flavobacteriia; order Flavobacteriales; family Weeksellaceae; genus Chryseobacterium; species Chryseobacterium sp. GW823-FHT05E08. The sequence continues at coordinate 81,003 of NZ_JBXAHY010000009.1, forward strand.
AAAGAATAGAACAGGTTTCACAGATCATCAACCAATCTTTACAGGATTTGAGGAGCCTTTCAAAAACATTGACAGATGACAATATAAGTCAAAAGGAAATCGTAACTTTAATACAGGAAGAAGTTGACAATACCAACAGCTTTAAAAAGTGTAAAGTAAATTTTCAGCATAATTTCGAAAACCTTGATTTAGACTTTGTTCAGAAAAATATGCTTTTAAGAATTACCCAGGAATTCATTCAGAATAGTATAAAACACGCAAAATGTAAAAATATTTTCATTAATCTGAACACTTCTGATGAATCTTTTTGGGAATTGAATATCAAGGATGACGGCTTGGGATTTGATCGTTCGAAGATCACCTCAAACGGAATCGGTTTAACCAACATGAAAAACAGAGCCGAGATCATCGGGGCAGATTTCAGCCTTGAAAGCCAGAAAAACCTCGGAACTACACTCAATATTATTTTAAAAAAACAGCCATGAAAAAAACTATAGTTATTGTTGATGATCATGTACTTATCGCAAAAGCTTTAGAAGGAATTATTGATAATTTTAAAGATTTTGAAGTAATTTATGTTGCTGAAAATGGGAAAGACCTCATCCAAAAATTTGAGAATAACAGCAAAATTCCCGACATCATTCTTTTAGACATCAGCATGCCGATTATGGATGGTTTTGAAACTGTATTATGGCTCAAAGAAAATCAGCCAAACATCAAAGTAATGGCGCTGAGCATGCAGGGTGACGATAAAAGTGTCATTAAAATGATCAAAAACGGGGCAAAAGGTTATTTACTGAAAAACACCCACCCAAAAGAACTTGAGAATGCTCTTATTAAATTAAATTCAGACGGTTTTTTCTATCCGGAATGGGCTTCAAAGATCATTTTCTCTAATATGAATAATGATAAAGGCACTGAAAACGGAGTAAGAATTTCTGACCGTGAAAAAGAATTTTTACGATACACCGTAACCGAACTCAGCTATAAAGAAATTGCCGATAAAATGTGCTGTAGTCCAAGAACAGTTGAAAGTTACAGAGATCAGCTTTGTGATAAATTAGACCTAAAAACGCGTGTTGGTTTGGCTGTTTTTGCTATTAAAAATGGTTTTGCTGAATCATAATTTAAATACACATTTAAACATAAAAAAATCCTTTTCGGTCTGAAAAGGATTTTGTTTTTTATTTAATTATTTCTATAAATTCTTAGAATTATCCGCCGGTGTATAATCCATAAAAAGACCGCCGTCTAAATTCACAGATTTTACTTTCTTTTTAATCGGAATCGTTAAAACAGCCTGTTTTTGATCTTTCTCCCAAAGTGATGGCGAGAAATGAAGCTTTTCCACAGTTCCGTCTTCGTAGGTCAATATCGCTTCAAAAGGAATAGCAAAACCTCCTACATTATCGATATTAACGGTTAAAAGATCGTTCAATTGAGAAACGTTTGCGATTTTTAAATCAATATAATTATTGGTGTAAAACCAGTTATTGAAAAACCAATTTAAGTTTTTCCCCGAACCAGCGTTCATAGAATAGAAATAATCCCACGGAATTGGGTGTTTTCCATTCCAGTTATCCATGTAATGATGTAATGCTTTTTTGAAAACCTCATCACCCAGATAATCTTTCAAAGCCAAATAAGAGAGAGATGCTTTAACATAAGAGTTATTTCCATAACCTGCTCCACTTACCTGCGTACTCATCGAAATAATCGGCTGATCTTGTTCTGCTGAAGGATCATTGATCCATTTTTTAACCCTAAAATTTTGATAGAATTCTTTGGCTGCAGCTTCTCCGTTTTCATCAATTCCAATTAAATATTCCAAAGTCGTTGCCCAACCTTCATCCATAAAAGCGTAACGCGTTTCGTTGATTCCCATGTAGAAAGGGAAATACGTGTGTGCAATTTCGTGATCTGCCGTTAATCTCGCATCCTGAAAATTATCCGGAACGGTTGAATCATTGATCATCATTGGATATTCCATATCTGCATATCCTTGAATTGCCGTCATCACATTGTACGGATATTCTACACCCGGCCAGTTTTTTGAGAACCAATCCAAGTTATAACGCATCCAGTCTACATAATGTTCAAAGTCTTTTGCTCCTGCTTTATATCCCGCCTGAACACTGGCTCTTTTTGTTTTTAACTGAACACTTGCTGCATCCCAAACGTAATGATTGCTCAAGGCAAAACAGAAATCGGTGATATTATTGGCCTTAAATTTCCAAACATTCCACTTATTAGGTTTTGTAACTTTCCCCGATTTCATTTCCTGTTCGGTGGCAACGTGTATTACTTTGTCACTTTTTAATGAAGATTTATATCTTTTTAAATATTCCGGTTGAAGAACTGCATCAGGATTTAAGAAATCTCCCGTTGACCAAACCACATAGTTTTTCGGAGCCGTGATCGCGAAACTATAATCATTAAAATCGTTATAAAACTCCTGTCTGTCGGAGTGCGGAAGCATATCCCAACCGTTGTAATCGTCGTACACAGAAATTCTTGGGAAAGAATAGGCTACATAGAACGTTTCGGAATCAATTTGCCCTTCTCTTCCACTTTGCACAGATAACGGATATTCCCACTCAATTTTAACCTCAGCTTTGGCTTTAGATTTTAAAACTGAATTTAATTTTACTTTTTCAACTGTTCCCCAATCGTCACTGTTCACTTCGTATTTTTCACCATTTACGATGAAAGATTTGATATGTAGACCTGAAGACAAAAAGTCTTTGGAAACAGATCCTGACCTTGGTGACTGTGGTTTATGTAAGTTATTAACGAATCTTATGGCTAATTCATTCAGATCATTCGGGCTGTTGTTAGTATAAACAATTGTTTCTTTCCCAGACACGACTTTCGTGTTGGCATCAACCTTTACATCAACGTTATAAATCCCTTTATTCTGCCAATAGTTTTTTCCCGGAGCGCCAGAAATATCTCTTGTTCCATTTTCATAAGCTTTCTTAATATTTCTCGGCATATATAATTCCTGCGCAGAAATCTGACAAGAAATTGCAAAAGCAAACGCTAAAATTATCCCTCTCATTTCAATTATTTTACAATAAGTATTCAATTTAACATAAAAGTAACAAAAATGGCAATATCTAGTTGCGCTTTGCATTAAAAACTTTTTCCTCTTTTTTTGATTTAATTGTTTTTTCAATTAAAATCTTACATTAAAATACAAAATAATAAGAAAATTAAAATCCTAAAACCGTCATTTAGAATACAAATATCTAATTGCAATAATATTAATATATTCCATTATAAAAACTCTTATCTTTATTCTATCAAACAGTAAGAGCGTATTTTATAACTTGCATAATAGACTTCTAATTGATTTAATATAAATAGTATGATCGATTTTAAAAAGGCAATTCATTTGGTGTATAGCAACCCCGGAAGAGGAAATTTAGAATCTTATTTCAAAATCCATTTTCCTGAAGATAAAATACAAATTCACTGTATTTATAATGACTTAACGACGGGACCTTTGAGTGACCTCACCTCAGCTTCGGATTACGAAAAATTTATTTCATATTGGAAAACCATTGATACTGTCTGTTCGCCCGATACAATTGAGAATAATGATGAGAATGACATCAATTTCAATGATTTATCAACTGAATTTAGTATTGATTTCCCAAAAGAAACCCCGTTAATTATCTGGCATGGAAGTGATGCTGGCGAAAAACTCATGTTATACCGTTATTGTAGTCTTTTAAAAAACAGAGATTTGTATGAAATCAATCTGGATGATTGGCCAACAACGTTAAAGAACGATTATAGAACCAATTGTTTAGCCATACAAAATCCGGAAGATCTGGACGGAGTTTTCAATATTTTAAACGAGATTGATGAAAACACGAAATCGTTTTACGCAAATGAATGGGAAAGACTAAAAAAAGATCAAAAAACAAACAGAATCTTGCAAGATGACCGTGTAATTTCTGTAAATGAGGATTATTATGACCAAAGTATTTTAGATAACTGCAGTTCAGACTACCAAAAAGCAGCGAGAGTAATTGGCGAAACAATGGGGAAGCAAAAATCTACAATCGGAGACTATTATCTTTTGTATAGAATTCATATGTTGATCGATCAGCAACTACTAGAATATCAAGGTGATCTGTCGATAATGCGAGATTTAGAAATCAGAAAAAAATAAGCTTCATCCCGTAGAATAAAGCTCATTTTTATTTTAATTTAAGTATTTCATTAAAACTGTAAATCTACCAAGACCGGAAAATGATCGGAAGGATACAATAAGTTTTCCCTTCTGTCATTGATATGTCTGTGAGATTTTATCTTCAATCCTTTTACAAAAATATAGTCGATTCTGTTTTTCGGAACTTCATTAACGTTGAAAGCTGTAAAAGTTCCAACAGGGCCATAATGTTTTGATTCTGAATTATAAAAACTATCTTTCATATTTTGAGAAAGAATTTTAATGGGTTCAGAATCATCTGTTAAATTAAAATCGCCGGTCAATGTTACCGGTAAATTTTTAGGGTTGATTTCCTTGATTTTCTTTAAAATTAAATCCGCAGATTTTACTCTTGCAATATTTCCGATATGATCGAAGTGAAGATTCATTGCTAGAAATTCTTTCTTTGATTTTTTATCTTTAAAAACAGCATAAGTACAAATTCTGTTCAAAGCAGCATCCCAACCTCTTGACGGTTTTTCAGGCGTTTCAGAAAGCCAAAATGTTCCTGAATTTACAACCTGAAGTCTGTTCGTATCATAAAATATAGCCGAAAACTCTCCTTTTTCTTTGCCATCCTCTCTTCCCACACCTACATAATCATAATTTTTCAATCCATTTTTGATATCTTTCATCTGCTCGGGAAGCGCTTCCTGAACGCCGAAATAATCCGGATGATAATAATTTAATAAATCTACTGCATCTTGTTTTCTCTCTGTCCAAGCATTTTCTTTATCCGATTCTACCTGAAGTCTGATGTTAAAACTCATCACTTTTAGATCCTGCGAAAATCCCAATGCAAAAAACATCAGGAATACCATTGAAAATCTCAAATTCATATTCATCAATTTTAAATTAATAAGAAACAAAAATAAAACTTCTCCGTGAGAGAGAAGTTTTAGATGTATAATTAGTATGTTAATTCTTGCAATAAGCAATAAGCAATAAGCAATAAGCAAAATTAACTCATCAGTTATAATTTGTAATTTTTAGTTTGACTTTTTTGCTTTTATCATTGCTTCCAACGCATCCCACATTTCCTGCGGAATATCTTCGAGCATATTAAATTCTCCTGCACCTTGTAGCCATTCACCACCGTCGATGGTTACGACTTCTCCATTCACAAAAGATGAAAAATCAGAAACCAGATAAGCGGCAAGATTCGCTAATTCCTGGTGCTCTCCTACTCTTTTAAGCGGATTTTTCTTCGCTAAATCAAATTGATCTTTCATATCTCCAGGAAGCAATCTATCCCAAGCTCCTTTAGTTGGGAATGGTCCCGGCGCAATGGCATTGAATCGAATATTATATTTCCCCCACTCTACAGCAAGAGATCTTGTCATTGCCAATACTCCTGCTTTTGCGCAAGCAGATGGAACAACGTAAGCAGAACCTGTCCAAGCGTAAGTTGTTACAATATTTAAAACTGTTCCCGGAGTTTTTGAATCGATCCAATGTTTTCCGATGGAAAGTGTACAGTTTTTTGTTCCTTTCAATACAATATCTAAAATAGAATCAAAAGCAGAATGCGTCAATCTTTCTGTTGGAGAGATGAAATTTCCGGCCGCGTTGTTTAGTAGAATATCAATTCTTCCGAATTCTTTCAAAGCAGCTTCTTTCATCGCTTCTACCTCATCCCAATTTCTTACGTCACACGCAACGCAAAGAACTTTTCCGCCCGTTTCTTCCTCCAATTCTTTCGCAGTTCCCTGTAATTTTTCCAAATTTCTGGAAGTGATGACCACTTTTGCGCCTAATTGAAGAAAATATTTGGTCATTGCTTTTCCAAGACCGCTTCCACCGCCTGTAACGATGGCTACTTTATCTTTCAGTGCATCTTCACGCAACATCGGTTGTGTATATAGATTCATATTGTTTTAATTTTTCCTAAAAATAACAAATATTAAAATGTAATGCTTTAAAATAAATCAAGAAATGATGCTATAAATAACTGTTTTAAATTTTATAGTCTTTATCGCAAAAGAATTAGTAATTTTTCTCCAAATTTTTAAATGGGAGACTGCAACCCTAGCCCCGATTGCAGCTTTGTTTGAGCTCATTTTTCAGGGCTTCGGGTTTCGGC
>NZ_JBXAHY010000010.1:0-5011 GCF_058795655.1 Chryseobacterium sp. GW823-FHT05E08
AATAAAAACTGGCGGCGACCTACTCTCCCGCTTTCGCAGTACCATCGGCGCTGGTGGGCTTAACTTCTGTGTTCGGAATGGGAACAGGTGAGCCCCACCGCTAAAACCACCCTAAAGGCGTTATATAAGGTTCGAGGGTTTAGGAGTTAGGGCTTAGCTTGGTGCTAAATCCTGATACCTGGTTCCTGATACCTAATTTTAATCGATAAAAACAGTCACAAAGACAAAACCTTTCTTGCACTTGCAAGGAGCTTGAGATAGGTTTATAATGTAATATTAATGATTACTCATTTGATGATTATATTTATTCCTGTAAATAGGCAATAAATCTACGGGTAATTAGTACTACTCGGCTATGCTGTTACCAACTTTACACCTGTAGCCTATCAACGTCGTCATCTCCAACGACCCTTAAAAGATGTCTCATCTTGAGGCGAGTTTCGCACTTATATGCTTTCAGTGCTTATCTCTTCCAAACGTAGCTACTCAGCGGTGCTCCTGGCGGAACAACTGATACACCAGAGGTTTGTTCAATTCGGTCCTCTCGTACTAGAATCAAGCCCTCTCAAACATCTAACGCCCGCAATAGATAGAGACCGAACTGTCTCACGACGTTCTGAACCCAGCTCGCGTGCCACTTTAATGGGCGAACAGCCCAACCCTTGGGACCTTCTCCAGCCCCAGGATGTGACGAGCCGACATCGAGGTGCCGAACCTCCCCGTCGATATGAGCTCTTGGGGGAGACTAGCCTGTTATCCCCGGAGTACCTTTTATCCTATGAGCGATGGCCCTTCCATACGGAACCACCGGATCACTATGTCCTGCTTTCGCACCTGATCGACTTGTAGGTCTCACAGTCAAGCACCCTTATGCCATTACACTCTACGCACGGTTACCAAGCGTGCTGAGGGTACCTTTGAAAGCCTCCGTTACTCTTTTGGAGGCGACCACCCCAGTCAAACTACCCACCACGCAGTGTCCTTCTAAAAGAAGTTAGGCTCCAAGTAAGTAAAGGGTGGTATTTCAACGTTGACTCCACAAACACTAGCGTGCCTGCTTCAAAGTCTCCCACCTATCCTACACATTACTTACTCAAAGTCAATACGAAGTTATAGTAAAGGTTCACAGGGTCTTTTCGTCCCATTGCGGGTACTCGGCATCTTCACCGAGACTACAATTTCACAGAGCTCATGGTTGAGACAGTGCCCAGATCGTTACACCATTCGTGCAGGTCGGAACTTACCCGACAAGGAATTTCGCTACCTTAGGACCGTTATAGTTACGGCCGCCGTTTACTGGGGCTTCAGTCAAACGCTTCGCATTACTGCTAACGCCCTTCCTTAACCTTCCAGCACCGGGCAGGTGTCAGACCCTATACAGCATCTTTCGATTTAGCAGAGTCCTGTGTTTTTGATAAACAGTCGCCTGGGCCTTTTTACTGCGGCCACCATTGCTGATGGCGTCTCTTCTCCCGAAGTTACGAGACTATTTTGCCTAGTTCCTTAACCATGATTCACTCTAGCACCTTAGGATTCTCTCCTCGACTACCTGTGTCGGTTTTGGTACGGGTTGCTTCACTTCGGCTTTTCTTGGAAGCACTTTCCTTACAACAACTTCGCCCGAAGGCTAGGTCTTGACTATTCCGTCAGTCTCCAGTAAGTACGGCACTCCGTCCCCTTTTTAGTGTGAGCAAGTATGGGAATATTAACCCATTGTCCATCCACTACCCCTTTCGGGTTCGCGTTAGGTCCCGACTAACCCTCAGCTGATTAGCATGGCTGAGGAAACCTTAGTCTTTCGGTGAGCGGGTTTCTCGCCCGCTTTATCGTTACTTATGCCTACATTTTCTTTTCTGTCCGCTCCACAATGGCTCACGCCACTGCTTCTGTGCAAACAGAATGCTCCCCTACCAGATATAACCCAAGGTTATAAATCCATAGCTTCGGTACTCTATTTATGCCCGATTATTATCCATGCCGGACCGCTCGACTAGTGAGCTGTTACGCACTCTTTAAATGAATGGCTGCTTCCAAGCCAACATCCTAGCTGTCAATGCAGTCCAACCGCGTTGCTTCAACTTAATAGAGATTTGGGGACCTTAGCTGTTGGTCTGGGTTCTTTCCCTCTCGGACACGGACCTTAGCACCCGCGCCCTCACTGCCGTGGAACATTTATTAGCATTCGGAGTTTGTCAGGAATTGGTAGGATTTGACTCCCCCGCATCCAATCAGTAGCTCTACCTCTAATAAACTTATACACGACGCTGCACCTAAATGCATTTCGGGGAGTACGAGCTATCTCCCAGTTTGATTGGCCTTTCACCCCTACCCACAGGTCATCCGAAGACTTTTCAACGTCAACCGGTTCGGTCCTCCACTTTGTGTTACCAAAGCTTCAACCTGCCCATGGGTAGATCACAAGGTTTCGCGTCTAATACTACTAACTAAGCGCCCTATTCAGACTCGCTTTCGCTCCGGCTCCGGACCTGAAGTCCTTAACCTCGCTAGTAACATTAACTCGTAGGCTCATTATGCAAAAGGCACGCCGTCACCCAACATGTGGGCTCCGACCGCTTGTAGGCGTACGGTTTCAGGTTCTATTTCACCCTTCTATTCGAAGTGCTTTTCACCTTTCCTTCACAGTACTTGTTCACTATCGGTCTTTCAGGAGTATTTAGCCTTGGAGGATGGTCCCCCCATATTCAGACAGGATTTCACGTGTCCCGCCCTACTCATTTATCATCCAAATATACCTTTCAAATACGGGGCTATCACCCTCTATGGCTGTTCTTTCCAGAACATTCTTTTAAATATATAAAGACTTTTGGGCTAATCCGCGTTCGCTCGCCACTACTTACGGAATCTCTTCGATTTCTTTTCCTCCGGGTACTTAGATGTTTCAGTTCTCCGGGTTTGCTCTCCTTGCGGAGTGACATGTCTTCAACATGCCGGGTTGCCCCATTCGGACATCTGCGGATCAATTCGTGTGTGCCGATCCCCGCAGCTTTTCGCAGCTTACCGCGTCCTTCTTCGCCTCTGAAAGCCTAGGCATCCGCCATACGCCCTTAACGATTTCTTTCCTATTTTATTAATTACTCAAGCACTCGCAAGTGCTCGGTTTTCTCTTTGTGATATTTTTACCGTTAATGTCAATGATCTTTAATGTCTTTCTGCTCGTCTGATAAATGAATATTTGTTTTGGCTCTATTCATCGTACTTTTAAATCAGACTCACAAAACTGTGGAGAATAAGGGAGTCGAACCCTTGACCTCCTGCGTGCAAGGCAGGCGCTCTAGCCAGCTGAGCTAATTCCCCCTCTAGGTGCTGTAGGCTGTAGGCTATAAGCTTTAGGCAAAATGCCTACTGCTTTAAGCTTAATGCTTACCGCTTTAATTAGTAGTCTCGGGCAGGCTCGAACTGCCGACCTCTACATTATCAGTGTAGCGCTCTAACCAGCTGAGCTACGAGACTTTGTTATGAGTAATGGGTGATCAGTAATAAGTAATATTTGCATATCCCTTTTTCCTCTCCCTTTATACTCAATCTCTCTTCCCTGTTACTAATTTCTAGTGGGTTTTGTATTTTTTAATATAAATCAACCGAGTAAAAAACTAAAACGTTCTTTAAGTAAGTACAATTTGTACATTTAAGTACTTTGTATTTTGTTTAACGTCTAAAGACGCTCTAAAATGAGATGTTCCAGCCGCACCTTCCGGTACGGCTACCTTGTTACGACTTAGCCCTAGTTACCTGTTTTACCCTAGGCAGCTCCTGTTACGGTCACCGACTTCAGGTACCCCAGACTTCCATGGCTTGACGGGCGGTGTGTACAAGGCCCGGGAACGTATTCACCGCGCCATGGCTGATGCGCGATTACTAGCGATTCCAGCTTCATAGAGTCGAGTTGCAGACTCCAATCCGAACTGAGACCGGCTTTCGAGATTTGCATCACATCGCTGTGTAGCTGCCCTCTGTACCGGCCATTGTATTACGTGTGTGGCCCAAGGCGTAAGGGCCGTGATGATTTGACGTCATCCCCACCTTCCTCTCTACTTGCGTAGGCAGTCTCACTAGAGTCCTCAACTTAATGCTAGCAACTAGTGACAGGGGTTGCGCTCGTTGCAGGACTTAACCTAACACCTCACGGCACGAGCTGACGACAACCATGCAGCACCTTGAAAATTGTCCGAAGAAAAGTCTATTTCTAAACCTGTCAATTCCCATTTAAGCCTTGGTAAGGTTCCTCGCGTATCATCGAATTAAACCACATAATCCACCGCTTGTGCGGGCCCCCGTCAATTCCTTTGAGTTTCATTCTTGCGAACGTACTCCCCAGGTGGCTAACTTATCACTTTCGCTTAGTCTCTGAATCCGAAGACCCAAAAACGAGTTAGCATCGTTTACGGCGTGGACTACCAGGGTATCTAATCCTGTTCGCTCCCCACGCTTTCGTCCATCAGCGTCAGTTAAGACATGGTAACCTGCCTTCGCAATTGGTGTTCTAAGTAATATCTATGCATTTCACCGCTACACTACTTATTCCAGCTACCTCTACCTTACTCAAGGCTCGCAGTATCAATGGCAGTTTCATAGTTAAGCTATGAGATTTCACCACTGACTTACGAGCCCGCCTACGGACCCTTTAAACCCAATAAATCCGGATAACGCTTGCACCCTCCGTATTACCGCGGCTGCTGGCACGGAGTTAGCCGGTGCTTATTCGTATAGTACCTTCAGCTTTCCACACGTGGAAAGGTTTATCCCTATACAAAAGAAGTTTACAACCCATAGGGCCGTCGTCCTTCACGCGGGATGGCTGGATCAGGCTCTCACCCATTGTCCAATATTCCTCACTGCTGCCTCCCGTAGGAGTCTGGTCCGTGTCTCAGTACCAGTGTGGGGGATCACCCTCTCAGGCCCCCTAAAGATCATTGACTTGGTGAGCCGTTACCTCACCAACTATCTAATCTTGCGCGTGCCCATCTCTATCCACCGGAGTTTTCAATATCAA
>NZ_JBXAHY010000011.1:0-1196 GCF_058795655.1 Chryseobacterium sp. GW823-FHT05E08
ATGTCATGCTGATTTCTATGACAAAACCAAGTTATTTGTATAATTTTCTTCATAGGGCTTTTGTTGTTTAATAACCGCGAAAGCTCTGTGAATAATTTTATTTTTACCTTCCGCCACTTTTCGTTGATAATATATTTTAAGATCGTTTTCCAGTCTTATCGCGCTCATTGCAGCCAGGTGAAGAATGCTTTTTAATGATTTATCAGCATGAAATGAGACTCTGGGCTTATATTTTATAGACGTTCCGGATTGATAATCAAACGGAACAACTCCCGCATAGCAAGCCAATTGTCTGGGTTCTGTTATTTTTTCGAAACCTCCCGTTTTTACCAAAAGCACCCAGCAGAGTACTTTTCCTACACCTGGAACAGATTTTAATAGGTCTGCTTTCTGAGAAAGACTTTCAGAAGATTTAATTACTGCTTCAATTTCTTTTTCCAGTGCCGAAATATGCTTTTCTATTAATTCAACCTCTTGTTTATTTATTTTTAGCAGCATTTTTTCACATCCCGACGTTGTTAATTTATAATTATGCTGCAATTTCAAAAGATGGGCTTTAAGTTTTACTTTAGAATTCCTTTCAGATAATAAAACTTTCAATTTTTTCATTTCACAGGAATCAGGTTTCCAATGATGAAGCAATTCCTGATTTTTATCTGTAAAATCTGCAATTCTTTCTGCATCGATCACATCATTTTTTCCTCGAATCAACCCTAAACTTTTCTTTAAATGAAGAGGATTGATCACAAAAACCTGAAAAACAAAGCCTTCCAAAACCTCATACAAGAACCAATTATATTTTCCAGTATTCTCCATGGAAACAATAACTTGTGGATATTTTGAAAACTTTTTAAAAAAGATCTTGATTTTAGAAACTGAATTTTCAATCTTAAAAAACTCTTTCTTGTCAATAGTTTTAACACAAATATCTAACGTCTTTGCGCTAATGTCGATGCCGATTACGATTTTTTCCATACTTTTGATTTGCAAATTAACAGGAAAAGAGAACTTTCATTTTAACTCAACTCCTTACTAATGGGCTTTAAATCCCGTATTTCTATTTGAGTTTTAATGAAAGAAAGAGCATTTAATTCTTTATCAGCATATGAATCTTATTCAGAGCGAGTCTTAGTTTAATTAAATGCTTTCTCTTTTTCTAAAGATATTATTTTTCTTTCTGCAAATCTAAAGGAGCG
>NZ_JBXAHY010000012.1:0-1101 GCF_058795655.1 Chryseobacterium sp. GW823-FHT05E08
AAAGTCTCATACATTCATTTGTATGAGACTTTTTTTTGATCCAAACACAAAGTTTTACTTTTGCTAGAAGTTAGAAGCTCTGTCATTGCGAAAAACGTAGTGACGAAGCAATCTCAAAATATCATTGGATTTACTATTTGATAATATTCCCGATAAAAATAATCATAAACATCTGTGAAAATCCGTGTGATCTGTGGGAAATAAATTGTAAGATCATTTTTATCTTAAATAAAAATAGAATATTAGTAATTAATAAAATGATCACAGCATTTTAATTATGATTAATGTGAAGCAGTCTCAAAAAATATTCACAATTATATTAAACTCCTTACATCCATCTTTTAACATTCCAAAATATTCACAAAGTTTGTCATCCTGGAAGGATCTAAATAAGTTTTTATACTAATATTTTAGAATTAAATCAATAATCACTTTTTTATTTAAGATCCGCTATCTGGGAGAAACCATTTTTCCTGAACTTAATTTTGTATATCAAAGACAATTTATTCTTTTTCGAGCTTATTATTTTACTAAATACTAAATGTACTATTGTATTGTTGCGAGGAACGTAGTGACGAAGCAATCTCTTTTATAGATCCTCCTTGCTTGTCGCAGTAAATAATTTTTCAATTAAAAAAAAATACTACCAACATCTGTGAAAATCCGTGTGATCTGTGGTAAATAAAAAATGATACGCATCAATTATAAAGTTATCTGCTCAAAATTGTTATATTATTTATTTTTCTAACTTTCAAAAACACATTTTTATCCCGAACTCCTCACCAAAAAACAAGAACCTTCGTTTTAATATAAAACTTCTTTCCTCGACACCCCCTTCATATCCTCCTACTCTCAAACCCTCCAACCCTATCAGCAATACCTAACCCCTTATTCCTAGATCCTAATTCCTCAAAAAAACAAACATTAGTTTAAAATTAATCTCCCACGGTATCAATGTTTTACCTTCAAATATGAACTAAAAGTAAATTTTAAGTTAAATAGATTTGGATTGGTAGGGTATAATGGAGTACTTTTGCCCCACTGAAAAACGAGAGTGGATTGGTAGCGCAGAAGGAGGTAATAGAGTATAAACACTACGAA
>NZ_JBXAHY010000013.1:0-527 GCF_058795655.1 Chryseobacterium sp. GW823-FHT05E08
AACCAATAGTTTTGGAAACAAAATTGCGAAAGTAGCTCAGTTGGTAGAGCGTCAGCCTTCCAAGCTGAATGTCGCGAGTTCGACCCTCGTCTTTCGCTCAAGAAGTCAGACTGAAAAGAATGATTTTTTTAACTACTGAAAAGCTTAGAGTAGAATTTTCTCAAAAGCTTTCAGTCACAATATTAAAATTGCCTCCATAGCTCAGTTGGCTAGAGCAGCTGATTTGTAATCAGCAGGTCGTGGGTTCGAGTCCCTCTGGAGGCTCTGTTTTAATATAAACATTCGGGAAGATTCCAGAGTGGCTAAATGGGACTGACTGTAACTCAGTTGCTTCGGCTTCGCAGGTTCGAATCCTGCTCTTCCCACAGTTTATATTGAAAAAAAAATTGCAAATTAAAAAGGATTTTCCTAAATTTGTGAAGCGTTAACCAATAGTTTTGGAAACAAAATTGCGAAAGTAGCTCAGTTGGTAGAGCGTCAGCCTTCCAAGCTGAATGTCGCGAGTTCGACCCTCGTCTTTCGCTCAA
>NZ_JBXAHY010000014.1:0-512 GCF_058795655.1 Chryseobacterium sp. GW823-FHT05E08
ATCGCGGCGCAGAAGGTAGAACATTACGAGATCGCAAGCTATGGAGGCCTAACGCAACTTGCTATTACTATGGGACATGATAAGGCTGCTGAGCTGTTAGAAAAAACACTGCAGGAGGAAGAAGATACAGACTATAACCTTACGGAGATTGCAGAGACTAACATTAATTTTGATGCCCAGCAGGAAGATTAAACATATAAAATTTAAACAAGCCATACACTATCAGCTGTATGGCTTGTTTTCAATAATATAAAGTAGCCATCATTTAAAGAATAAACACTACCCTAAGTTCGTTAATACATTAATGAAATACAGATCAATTTTAAGTTCGTAAAATCTATATTATAAAGTATCATGGAATTTAACAAGATCCTTTTGGAACAAATCAATGAAGAATTTATGGGTTGTGATCAAACCATTTCCATTGCAGAAAGTGTTACCGCTGGTGCGATGCAGCTTGCGTTTTCGGAAATGACTAATTCAAAATTATTTTATAAAGGCGGTATCACGGT